>JAWVCW010000001.1:0-76142 GCA_033857955.1 Gaiellaceae bacterium
GCGGCGCCGAGCGCGGCCGGTGGCGTCAGCGGACAGAGATCCGGTTCGGCGGCCAATACGTGGCGAAGACCTTCCCGATCAGGTTCGCTCGCGGCACTGTGCCCCACTCGCGCGAGTCGCACGACTGAGAGCGGTTGTCGCCCATCATGAAGTACTGCCCCTCGGGCACCGAGAACGTCTCTGGGCCACGAGAGTCGCGGCGGTTCAGACCGATGTACGGCTCGTTGAGCTTCTTGCCGTCGATGAAGACGTAGCTGAGCCCGCCGATCGAGCGCAGCTCCAGCCGTTCGCCGGGCAGGCCGATGAGCCGTTTCACGAACGTCCCGCCCGCTCCACATCGCGCGCGCGCCGCGGGTGGCGTCTTGAAGACGACGATCTCGCCGCGCTTCGGATCGCGGAAGCGGTAGATGAAGCGATTTGCGAGCACGCGATCGGAGAAGCGCGCCTCGCAACCGCTCGCCGGCTTCGCGCAGTGCAGCGTCGGCTCCATCGACGAGGACGGGATCCGGTACGGGTTGACGACCCACGCCTTGATCGCAAGGACGATCGCGATCGCACCGACGATGGTCACGATCCAGTCGATCGTGACCCGCAGGCCGTGCGGCAGGCCCTGCGTCAGGCGATCGACCGGGTTGCGCGAGCGGTGCGGCGGCGGCGCAGGCGGCTGGAGCTCCGGCTCGCGCTCGACCGGCGGCAACGACCAGCCGGGCGCGAGCGAGCGGTCGTACTCGGCGCGGCGGTACGGGTCGGCGAGAGTCTGGTAGGCGCTCTGGAGCTCACTGATGCGCTCGCCGCTCCAGGCCGTGTCGCTCTGACGGGCGAAGGCCTCGTCGATCTCGGACCTGGTTGCCTCGGGGCCGACGCCAAGAGTTGCGTAGTGGTCGGTCAACGCGTGCTCCGCTCCCGGCTCTGCTCGCGCCGCCACTCGTCGACTCGGCGATGGTCGCCGGACAGCAGGACGTCAGGCACCGGCCAGCCCCGGAACTCCGCGGGTCGCGTGTAGTGCGGGTACTCGAAGCCGCCTTCGAGCTCGAGGGAGAAGCTTTCGTGCTCGCCCGAGCCTTCGGCGAGCGCGCCGGGCAGGCGGCGGGCGATCGCGTCGAGCAGGACCATCGCCGGCAGTTCGCCCCCCGAGAGTACGTACGGGCCGATCGAGATCGCATCCGAGCAGAGGTGGGTGACGATTCGCTCGTCGAAGCCTTCGAACCGTGAAGAGAGGAGCGTCACCGCCGGCTCGCCGGCGAGCTCCTCGACGACCGCCTGCGTCAGCGGCCTGCCCTGGGGCGTCAGCGCGATGACACGCTGTTCCGGAGCATCGCCGTAGACCGCGTCGAGGGCCGCCGCGACGACGTCGACGCGCAGCACCATGCCGGCACCGCCGCCGTACGGCGTGTCGTCCACCTGGCCGGCCCGGAGCGGCGTCGTGTCGCGGTAGTTGAAGAGGCGCAGGTCGAGCTCGGTCCCGAGCACGGCAGCGAGCGGCCGCTGCTCGGTCATCCAGGCGAAGGCGTGCGGAACCTGAGTGAAGACGTCGAGACGCAAGGTCGGATGAGGTTACTGGTCGTCGGCGAAGCCCCGTGCGATCAGCACGCGGCCCGCAGCGAGATCGACGTCGAGCACGCACGACTCGACGAGTGGCAGGAGGTGGCCGGAGTCGAGGACGAGCACGTCGTTTGCCGGCAGGTTCTCCACCTCGGCGACGACGCCGAGCGGACGCCCTCCGTCCTCTTCGACTGCGAGGCCCACGAGTTGGTAGACGTAGTAGGTGTCCTCCCCGGGTTCGGGCAGCTCGTCGCGCCGGACCGCAAGCGTCGCGCCGCGCGTGACCTCGCGATCGAGCTTGATCACGAAGCGGCCGCCGGCGGCGCGCTTCGAGCCGACGACCTCGGCCTCGGCGCCGTCGACGAGCAGCCTCGCGCCCTGCGCGAAGCGCTCCGCAGACGAGCTCCCGCCGTCGACGAAGAACGACCCGTCGATCCCGTGCGGCTTGCCAACACGCCCAACCGTGACGAGATTACTCGACAATTTCGAGGATCACGCGCCGGCGCGAGCGGGCTGCGCTCGCGCGCACGATCGTGCGCAACGCCCGGGCGAGCCTGCCCTGGCGGCCGATCACCTTGCCGCGGTCCTCGGGCGAGACGTACAGCTCCAGGACCGTTGCGTCCTCTCTCTCCACCTGCTCTACCCGCACCGCGTCGGGGTCGTCGACGAGCTGCCGCGCCAGCCAGGCGAGGAGCTCAGCCACCGATGCCGGCGACCTTGATCAGCTTCGACACGGCGTCGGAGGGCTGTGCACCCTTGCCGAGCCAGTCCTTCACCTTCGCCTCGTCCAGCTCGATCGTCGAGGGGTCGGTCTGCGGGTTGTAGCGACCGATGATCTCGATGAAGCGTCCATCGCGCGGGGAGCGCGAGTCGGCCACGACGACGCGGTAGATCGGGTTCTTCTTCGAGCCGACTCGCGTCAGCCGCATGCGTACTGCCATAGAGCTTCTATCTCCGTCCTGTGTTGGTTAGCTGCCCGGGAAGTGTAGGCATCTTTCCCTTCCCCATCTGCTTCATCATCTTCTCCATCTGCTTGCGGGCGGAGAGAAGCTTGTTCACGTCCTGAATCGTCTGGCCGCTGCCCTCTGCGATCCGCTTGCGGCGCGAGCCGTCGATCACATGCGGCATCCGGCGCTCCTGCGGCGTCATCGAGAGCACGATCGCCTCGACCCGCGCGAGCTGGCGCTCGTCGATGTCGACGTCCTTGAGCTGGTTGCCGAGCCCAGGGATCATCTTCAGCACGCCCTGGAGCGGGCCCATCTTCTTCAGCATCTTCTGCGCGGCGAGGAAGTCGTCGAAGGTGAAGATGCCGGCGCGCATCCGGGCCTCCATCATCGCCTGCTCGTCCTCGTCGACGGCGGCCTCGGCCTTCTCGATCAGCGTGAGTACGTCGCCCATGCCCAGGATCCGCGACGCCATCCGCTCAGGGTGGAACTCCTCGAGCTGGTCGAGCTTCTCCCCGACCGAGACGTACTTGATCGGCTTGCCCGTGACCGCGCGAACCGAGAGCGCCGCTCCGCCGCGTGCGTCGCCGTCGAGCTTGGTCAGGACGACGCCGTCGAAGGCGACCTGATCTTGAAACGCCAGGGCGACGTTGACTGCGTCCTGGCCGGTCATCGCGTCGAGCACGAGCAGCACGTTGGTCGGCTTGGCCGCATTGCGCACGCGCACGAGCTCGTCCATCAGGTCCTCGTCGACGTGCAGCCGCCCGGCGGTGTCGAGGATCACGACGTCCTGACCCGCGGTCTGCGCCGCCTGGATGCCGTACTTCACGACCTCGACCGGGTCCTTCGTGTCCTTGCGGTAGACCGGAATCTGGATCTGGCGACCGAGCTGCTCGAGCTGGTCGATCGCGGCGGGACGCTGCAGGTCGGCGGCGACGAGCGCCGGCTTCTTTCCGGCCTTCCGGAGCAAAAGCGCGAGCTTGGCGGACGTCGTCGTCTTACCCGACCCCTGGAGGCCCGCCATCAGGATCACGGTCGGCGGCTTCCCGAACGCGAGACGCGAGTCGCCGCTCCCCATCAGGGACGTCAACTCCTCGTGCACGATCTTCACGACCTGCTGGCCGGCATCGAGGCCCTTCAGGACATCCTGGCCGCTCGCACGCTCCTTGACCTGCGCGACGAAATCCTTGACGACCTGGAAGTTGACGTCGGCCTCGAGCAGCGCGAGGCGGATCTCACGCATCGCCTTCGAGATCTTCTCGTCGTCGAGCCGGCCCTTCCCGCCGAGGTCGCCGAGCGCGTGCTGGAGCTTGTCTGAGAGCGTGTCGAACATCGAGCGGACAGTGTAGAGACGGCCCGGAGGCCGCCTAGTAACAGTCTGTTACTAGGCGGCGTCGTCCCGCGCCGCGTTCCCGTTCCGCCAAGTAACAGACTGTTACTTGGTACCGCCGATGGAGCGCGGAGACCTAGAAGCTAAGGCGCGGCCGCAAGCGGAGGCTTGCCTGCCAGAGTCCGGCCGCAAGGAGGATCAGTGCGCCCATCATGATCGCAAGCCCCTGCGCCGCGACCGCGAACGCGACCGCCTGCGAGGCTCCGACGCCGCTCGCCACGAGCATCGCAGCACCGGCACCGGCCTGGGTCGCGGCACCGGCGGGAGCAATCGGCAGCGCCGCGGCCGCCGCGGACGCGCAGAGGAAGGCGAGTGCAAGTGGGATCGAGGCGTCGAGGGCGAGTGCGTCGAGCAGGACGAAGAGCGCGGCGCCGCGGACGAGCCACGAGAGGCTGACGAGCGCCCAGGCCTTCGAGGCCTCGCGCGGACAGGTGGAGTGGTCGCGGAGCCAGCGCGCGAGCCGGAAGCGGGAGACCCTGTTGGCCCGGGCCATCGTCGGCAGCAGGAGCACGACCGCGGCCGCCGCGATCCCGGCCCCGGCGACGACGATCAGGCCGGCGCGGAACAGTCCGCTCGTCGCGACCACACCCGCCGAGATGCCCGCGAGCGGCGCGAGAGCGGCACTGTCGATCAGCCCGAGGAGCACGAGCGAGAGGCAGACGCCGCCCACACCGGCGCACGAGCCCGGATAGCGACGTACGACCGCGACGCGTACGAGCTCGTCGAAGCGCCCGGGAAGCGCGATGCCGGTCACCGACGCGGCTCCGCCCGCCACGGCGAGCGCCACCGAGCCCGGGCGTTCGCCGGGAGCGAACAAACGCCTCCAGCCGAGCGCCTTGAGGGCGTAGCCGAGCAGGAAGAGCGCCGAGGCGACGATGACGCCGTAGACCTTGGCGCCGCCGAGCGGCCAGCCCTCGGTCCTGAAGTGCTGGACGAGGAGCACGCACACCACCGTCGCGATCGCCGCGGAGACCGCGTTGAACGCGACTTTCGTCTTGCGCGATCTCGCAATCGCCAGCAACTTCTGCATCAGGTCTTCATCGGCCTACTAGGGCCAAAACGTGACGGTAATCGCCAGAGCGAGTGAACGTCGGCCCGCTCAACCGGACACGAGTGCGCGCGCGAAATCGTGCGGATCGAACGGGCGCAGGTCGTCGAGGCCTTCGCCAACACCGATCAGCTTCACAGGCAGACCGAGCTCGTAGGCGATCGCGACCGCGATTCCGCCCTTCGCGGAGCCGTCGAGCTTCGTGAGCGCGACGCCGGTGACGGCGACCGTCTCGCCGAAGAGCCGCGCCTGCTGGAGCCCGTTCTGGCCGGTCGTCGCATCGACGACGAGCAGGGTTTCGTGCGGTGCGCCCTCGAGCCGTCCCTCGATCACGCGGCGCACCTTCGCGAGCTCCTCCATCAGATTCGACTGGGTGTGGATGCGGCCGGCGGTGTCCACGATCGCAACGTCCATGCCGCGCGCTCGAGCGGCCTCGACGGCGTCAAATGCGACGGAGGCTGGGTCCGCCCCTTGCGAGGCACCGACGAAGTCGGCCTTGGCGCGCTCTGCCCAGATCTCCAGTTGCTCTTCTGCCGCCGCGCGCCAGGTGTCGGCAGCGCCGAGGAGTACAGTCCGCCCGTGCTCGCGGAGCTTCTGCGCGAGCTTGCCGATCGTCGTCGTCTTGCCGGTGCCGTTGACGCCGACGACGAGGATCACGCTCGGTTGTGCGGGCAGGTTCAACGTCCCGGACTCGCCGAGCATGTCGGCAATCTCCTCGGCGAGCGCCGAACCCAGGTCGCCGAGCTCGTTGCGAGCCTCGAGCCGGCGGACGAGCTCGGCGGTCGCGCGGACGCCGACGTCGCCGTGGATCAACGCCTCCTCGAGCCGCTCCCAGTCCTCGTCATTGCCTGGGTCGAAGGTCGCAGCAGCGAGCTCGCCCGTGAGCGCACGCCGGCTCTTGCCCAGTGAGTCGCGGAGTCGGCCGAGAAAGCCCTGCTGCTCTGCGGCCGTCTCCTCCGGACCTTCCGCATCCCCCAGTAGCTCTGACCAGCTTCTCGCCATCGGCGCGGAACGTTAGCCTGAGCGCATGGTCACGTGTGAGCGGGTCGCCGAGCTGGCGCGCGAGCTGCCCGAGATCGAGGAGAGGACCTCGTGGGGGAAGCCGTCCTTCGCGGTAGGTGGGAAGAAGTTCGCCGGCCTCTCGACGCGACATGAAAGCGCCATGTGGACTGACGCGTGGCTGATCCAGGCGCCGAAGCGCCTCGCTGCGCAGTACCAGTTCGACTAGAAGCGCGCGACGCTGTCGACGAAAGCGTTGGCCTGACGCGCGGAGCGAAGCACGACCACACGCGTGGTCGCCCGGTGCTGACTCAACAGCTCCTCGATCCGCGGGCGAACGCGGCGGCGAAACGAGACCACCCAGCGGAGGAAATCGATGTTCACGAAATCGGCCACGCCGTCCTCGTGCACGCCGCCCCGGTAGCGAAGCCGGCGCCGGAAGATGCCCCAGACACAGGCGAGCGCGCTCCGGTCGACGAAGACGACTGTGTCGGCCCGGGCGAGTCGCTCCTCGAGCGTTCCGAGCCGCATCGCGTCGATCACCCACGCGTCTCCGTCGATCAGCAGTGGATGCGCCTCTTCCCAGCCCGGCCGGTAGAAGTCGGAATGGATCACCGTCAGGTCGAGCGCGGCGCCGATCTTCCGCGCGAGCGTTGTCTTCCCGGCGCCGCCGCACCCGATTACGGCAACGCGACGCATCAGGCGCTGACCGCGGCTGCGTCCTCGCGCGGCAGACGGCGGGAGACGATCTGCGAGACGCCGTCGCCGCCCATCGTGACGCCGTACAGCACGTCCGCGGCTTCCATCGTCCGCTTCTGGTGCGTGATCACGACGAACTGGGCGCGGTCGGCATAGCGGCGCAGCAGCTCGACGAAGCGGCCGATGTTGGTGTCGTCGAGCGCGGCTTCGACCTCGTCGAGCAGGTAGAACGGACAGGGCTTCGCAAGGAAGAGCGCGAACAGGAACGAGATCGCGCCGAGCGCCTTCTCGCCGCCGGAGAGCATCCCGAGACGCGTGATCTTCTTTCCAGCCGGCCGCAGCTCGACCTCCACCCCGCTCTCGCCGCCCTCCTCGTCGGCTTCGACCAGCCGGAGCCGGCCCTCTCCGCCCGGGAAGAGAGTCGCCGCGACGTCCTCGAAGTGCTCGGCGACGGCGTGAAATGTCTCTGCGAAGCGGCGATCGACCGTCTCCGCGAGCTCGTCTCGGAGGTCGGCGAGCTCCTTCAGGCTCTGTTCGAGGTCTTCCCGCTGCACCTCGAGCTCGGCGAGCCGCTCCTTCTCGGCGTCGTACTCCTCCCTCGCGAGCGGATTGACCTGGCCGAGCTGGATGCGCCGCTGCTCGAGCCGATCGGCCCGGGCGGCGAGCTCGTCGCGGTCCTCGCCCTCGGCCGGCTCCGTTCCCGCCTCGCCGAGCCGCCGCCGCGCGTCCGCGGCCTCGCCCTCGATCCGGGTCAGCTCGATCTCGATCTCGGTCGCCCGCTGGGCCGCCTCCTCCGCGCCCTGGCGCAGCGCAACCTCTGCGGCTCCCAGCTCGCGCAGCTGTGCGCCGAGCTCGCCGGTGCGCGTCGCGCCCGCGTCGACTCGGCCGCGCAACGGCGCATCGAAGCGGGCCGCCGCGGCCGCCGCGGTGGCAAGCGTCTCCTCGAGGCGCTCACCTCCGGCCAGCAGGCGACGCACGAGGTCGGCGTCGAGCACGGAGGTACGACGCGCGCCGGTGTCGGCCTGGGCCGCTGCCGCGAGCCGCGCGGCCTCTGCTGCCTCGGCCGCGAGCACGGCGAGCTGCTCGACCTCTTCGGTCAGCACGCGAGCTTCGCGCTCGATCTGCTCACGTTCTGCCTCTTCGACCTGCAGCATCCTGATTTGACCCTCGCCCCCGAGCCGCGCGCGCTCGAGCTCGGCTGCGGCGGCACGCTCGTTCGCGCGGGTCGACTCCCGGCGCGCTTCGTGCTCGAGCCCTCCGACTCTGGCCAGTTCGGCAGCGAGCTCGGCGGTACGATCGGAACCTGCGTCGGCCCGCAGACGCAGCGGCGGTTCCAGCCGGGCCGCGACCGCGACCGCCGCGATCAGGGCCTCGTCGAGCCGGTCGGCGCCGGCGGCGAGCCGACGGAGCAGCGCCGGATCGGCCGCGCGCGCTGCGCGGAGGTGAGCGACCCGCGCGTAGGCGGCCTCGGCCGCCTCGGCGCGCGTCGCGGTTTCCGCGGCCTCGCGCTCGGCCGTCTGCGCTTGCACCCGCAGCTCGGTCACCTCTTGCTCGAGCTCGCGGCGCCGACTCTCGAGCTCGAGTAGGACGGCTTCGGCCGCCTCGCCCGCGAACCAGAGCTCGCCGCGCTGCGGATCGAAGCCGAATCCTTCCTCTGTGACCGAGGCGACCGTGGCCGAGAGCAGGGCCTCGAGCGGGACGACAGGGAGCTCGGCGACACGCTCCGCCGGTGGCTTCCCCACGAGAACGGCCAAGCTGCCCAGCCCTGCGTCGCGTGCGCGCTGGAGCAGCGCCAACCCGGCTGCCGGGTCGTCGGCCATCACCGCGGACGCCCGCCACGCAAGCGCCGCCGCAACCGCCCGCTCGTTGCCGGCGTCGACCTCGAGCAGCGAGAGCGCGAGCTCGGCGCCTTCGTCGGCCAGCGCCCGCGCGGCGGGCGGGATCCCCTCCCGCTCGGCGAGCGAGCGCTCGAGCGCCGAGAGTCGCTCCTTCCCGAGTGACGCCCGCTCGAGCAGGTCGTCGCGCGCATGCGCGGCTGCACGCGCGGCGGCGGTCGCCTCGTTCGCGGCTGCTTCGAGCTCGGCCGGCGACAGCCCAGGCCGCTTCGACGCGGCCTCAGCCTCGGCAAGCTCGAGGCGAAAGCGCTCGCGCAGCGCGGAGGCGGAGTCGCTGCGCATTGCGACGCGCTCCCGAGCGGCCCCAAGCCGGTAGAGGGCGGCGGTCGCACCCTCGCGTCCTCCGGCAGCGTCGGCGAGCTCCGTCTCGATGCCCTGACGCTCGGTTCGCAGCACGTCGAGACGCTCCTCGGCATGAGCTGCCGCGAGGCGCTCCAACGCTGCGAGGCGCTCCTGCGCGGCACGGGCGCGCTCGGCGCCGGCGCCGTTCGCCGCGGCCGCCGCGCGTGCAGTGGCGGTCGCTTCCGCCACGGTCCGCTCGAGCTCGAGTGAGGATGCATCCGTGTGCTCGGTCGCAGCCGACTCGACTTCGCCGAGGTCGGCGCGGAACCGCGCGAGCAATCCCTGAGCGCCTTCCTGCCGCAGCGCGATCCGCTCGGTCGCTCCCTGCAGCCGGTACAGCGCCTTGATCGCCGCCTCCCGGCGCCCGGCCGCGTCGGCAAGCTCCTCCTCGGCGGCATGGCGCTCCGAGAGGAGTGCCTGCAACTTCTCCTGTGCGCTGCGCCGGGCGAGCCCGGCAGCGGTCCTCCGCTCCTCCGCCGCCTCGCGGCGAGCATCGGCGGCCGCGAGGTCGAGCTGCGCGATCCGTGCGCGCAACCGGCCGATCTCCTCCGCGAGCTTCTCGGCGCGCTCCGCCGCCGTGGCCTGGAGCGCGAGCGGGCGCAGCCGCTTGCGCACCTCGGCTTCGACGTCGAGCGCCCGCTCGACCTGGATCGCGACCCGGTTCAGCTTCAGCTCCGCCCGGTGGCGGCGTCGCTTGAACTTGCCGAGCCCTGCCGCCTCCTCCACGAGCTCCCGCCGCTCTTCGGGCTTGGAGGCGAGCACCGCCTCGACCTTGCCCTGACTGACGATCGAGTGCATCGAGCCGCTGAGGCCGACGTCGGCGAGCAGCTCGACGAGGTCGGTGCGGCGCACCTGGGCCTTGTTGACGAGGTACTGGCCTTCGCCGCCGCGGTGCAGCCGCCGGGCGATCGAGACCTCGGAGAAGTCCAGTTCGCCGAAGCCGCCGCTCTCGTTGTCGAAAACGAGCTCGACCTCGCAGCTCTCCGCGGGCGTGCGGCCCTCTGCGCCGTTGAAGAGGACGTCGTCGGGCTTCTCGGCGCGCAGCTCCGACGGCGTCAGCGACCCGGCCGCCCAGACGATCGCGTCGGCGACGTTCGACTTGCCCGAGCCGTTCGGGCCGACGACGACCGCGACGCCGGGCTCGAGGGTCAGCTCGAGCGCGTCCGGGAACGATTTGAAGCCGCGCAGGCGAATTGAGCGCAGATGCACGAGTGGGAACCTAGCGGGCGCCG
Organism: Gaiellaceae bacterium; assembly: GCA_033857955.1. Taxonomy (GTDB): domain Bacteria; phylum Actinomycetota; class Thermoleophilia; order Gaiellales; family Gaiellaceae; genus Gaiellasilicea. The sequence continues at coordinate 10,092 of JAWVCW010000001.1, forward strand.
CGGACGGGGTCCGACGGCGCCCTCGCTCGTGTTACTCCTCCTCGGCCATTCCGAGCACGTCGCCCCGGCTCATCTTCCCGACGAGCTCCGGATGGGACTCGCCGACGTGGCGCTCGACCTTCTGCACGAGCTCGTCGTCGTTCTCTGCACGCACGACCTCGCCGCACTCGCAATTGATCACCTTGCTCATGTGTTCCTCCTCAATAGGTGAGCACGCGGTCTGCCTGGAGCACGAGCTCGACGAGGCGGTCCGGCATCGCCGCCTCCGCCTGGCCGTTCGGCTCGAATCCGCGCGCCTTGCTGGACATACCCGAGACGTAGAACCTGCCACCCTGCTCCACGATCGCGTCGTAGGAGTCGCGGAGGCTGCCCGTACCGAGGCCGACGAGGCTGTCGAGCACGGGCTCGCGCAGCAGCTGCACCGCGTCACCGGCGAGGAAGAGCGAGACGTCATGGCCCGCCTCGGCAGCGGTGCGCGCGACGAGGAAGCCGAGAGCCGCCCGGGTCGGAGCCTCGGGGCCGTGCGTGATCTGGATCAGGAGAGTGGACATACCGCATGGTCTCGCATGCTGCTTGCCGTTACCTTGGCGAAACCTTGGCGGAGACTCGAATCCAACTTTGCGGCAGGCTCGTCGCGCGGATCGACGGGCAACGCGTCGAAGCCGAGCTCCCCGGCCGTCAAGGGCGGCTCGCGTTCGCCTATCTCGCAGTGAATCGACATCGGCATGTGACCCGTGACGAGCTCGTAGACGCGCTCTGGACCGACGCGACGAGCTCCGACCGCCTCAGCCCTCTGCTCTCCAAGCTGCGCTCCGTCGTCCCGCTGGACGGCCGTGGCGAAGTCCGGCTGTCGCTTCCGCCCGATACGTGGATCGACGTCGAGGCCGCGGCTGAAGGGCTCCATCGCGCGGAGAGTGCGGTCGCACAGGGCGACTTCGCCGCCGCGTGGGCTCCCGGCCGCGTTGCTCAGCACGTCGCGTCGCGGTTCTTTCTGCCCGGCGAGGATGCGCCCTGGATCTCGGAGCAGCGCGGCCGACTCGAGGAGATCCTCATCCGCTCGCTCGAGCTCGTCGGCCGGGCGTGCGTCGAGATCGGAGCCGGCGAGCTCGACACGGCGGAGCGGGCCTCGCGAAACCTGATCGCCCGCGCGCCCTACCGCGAGAGCGGGCACCGGCTGCTGATGGAGACGCTCGCCGCACGCGGCAACACGGCGGAGGCACTGCTCGTCTACGACGCGCTGCGGCAGCGGCTCCGAGACGAGCTCGGAGCCGCGCCCAGCGCCCAGACGAAGGAGCTCCACCGACGACTGCTGGGCTAGCCCTCCTCGTCCTCGTGGCCGTCGTCCCTGCCCGCCACGAAGTCGTAGGCGAGCTGCTCCGTCTGCGGCGAGGCGAGAATGCCCAGGTGGCCCGATCCGAACGCGTCGAACGCCCCCTGCCCGGTGAGCGCGACGTTCCTCGCCCGCTTACCGCTGAGCGCGGGACTCGCCGAGAAGTCGTGCGGGTTGCCGTTCCGGTCCTGCGCCGGCACGGGCGGGAAGAACGGCCCGTCCTGCGCCGAGATGTAGACGAAGTCGGCGTCCGCGTTCCTGAGCGCCAGGTATTTCGTCAGCCCGGGCGTCTCGTTGCGGTTCAGGCGCGTCACAAACGGCGTGTCGGCCGCCCCGAGCTCGACGCAGATCGCACTGTTCGGATTGAAGCCACCGAGCGCAGGAAGCGCGAAGTAGTTCAGCGGCGAGGGCGAGCAATCGATGATCCCGTGGTGCGGCGAGGCGATCGTCACGAGACGCCGCACGAGCCGGTAGGCGTTGTCACGGCGCATCCACTCGCGGGCGAGCGTCCCGCCGAGGCTGTGGCCGACGATGTCGACGCGCCTCGCTCCCGTGTACCTGAGCACGGCCTTCACGAAGCGCGCCAGGTCGTCCACGTTCGCCGCCGTCGTGTGCGCAGCCGCGGACCGGTTCGTCGGCGACGCCGCGAGGTCGCACTGCTCGCCCTGGTAGCCGAGGCCCCACACTTCGCTCGGCGAGTAGCCGCGGTCGACGAAGGCCTGCGCGAGATCGTGGATCTTCCCCGCCGGGTTGCAGGTCGTCGGGAACGGCGTGTCGTTGTTGCCGTGCAGGAAGATCACGGGTGTCCGCTTCACGCGCCCCTGGGCGCCGAAGCCGAGCACGGGTGTGCCGAGCGAGGCGTCGGTGATCGTCGGGAAGCCGGCCGGAAACGACGTGCCTACCGTCCCGCCTGCGGGCTCGTGCCGCCCGCTCGCCGCGCCTGCGATCACAGCCGCCAGCAACGTGGCCGCGCCGAGCGGAATCCACCGAGCCTTGCTCATGTGACCCTCCTCATCGTGAGAAACCTGACACCCGATTCAGGTATCGAGTGGCGACTATCTCACGGCCCTTCCGCTTCTGTCAACGCCTATTAGGGCGTGGCGCCGATCGCTTCGAGGGCCACCTTGGCCGCCGCCTGCTCGGCGTCCTTCTTCGTCCGGCCCGTTCCGGTGCCGAGCTCCTTGCCGTCGATCTGCGCCGCGCAGGAGAAGTGGCGGTCGTGCGGGGGCCCTACGACCTCGAGCACGACGTACGTGACGCTGCGTCCCGTCTTGGCCAGAGCCTCCTGCAGCTCGGTCTTGTGGTCGACGTGGGTCGTCCGTGCGTATTCGATCCGGTCGGAGAAGGCGGCGACGATCGCCGGGGCGATCGGCTCGTACCCGTGCTCGAGGAAGAGCGCCGCGATCGCCGCCTCGAGCAGCGCCGCGGACACGTTCCCACTCCTCACGATGCGGCCCAGCTCGTCGCCCGCGAGCTCCTTGCCGGCAGCCTCGCCGAGCCGCTCGCCGAGGTGCAGCTCGCGCGCGACGGCCGCGCAGCTCTGCCGCGAGACGACGTGCGAGCGAATCTTCGCCAACCGGCCTTCCGAGGCGTCCGGGTAGCGGTCGTACAGCTCTTTCGCGATCGCCAGCTCGAGCACGCTGTCGCCCAGGAACTCCAGCCGCTCGTACGACGAAGCGCGGTCTGGAGCCCAGGACGTATGCGTGAAGACGTGCTCGATCCGCTCGGGCGGAAGCGCGTCGATCAGGCGCTCGAGCTCGGTCGAGTCGCCTGTCGGCGCCGCGCTACTGGTGCGACGAGACGTAGTCGACGGCCTGCCCGACGGTCGTGATCTTCTGGGCGTCTTCATCCGAGATCTTGATCCCGAACTGGTCCTCGAGCTCCATGATCAGCTCGACGAGGTCGAGCGAGTCGGCGTCCAGATCCTCCTGGAACGACGCCTCCTCGGTGATCTCCGCCTCGTCGACGCCGAGTTGCTCGGTGAGGACTTCCTTGACCCGCTCGAAGACTTCTTCACGCGACGCTGCCAAATCGACCTCGCTTTTCGTTGGTTTGGGCTAAAGCGCGCCCGATCATACAGCCGCCGACGAACGGCGTTCAGGCAGACGCGAGGCGAGGCGGCCGACGACATCGTGCTCGACACCCCGGGCGGCCAGGCGAATCGCGTTCGCGATCGCCGTGCGGGAGGAGTTGCCGTGCGCGATCACGGAGAGACCTCGAAGACCGAGGAGGTACGCGCCGCCGTAGGTGTCGGGGTCGAACCGGGTGCGCAGCCGCCTGGCCGCAGGACGGATGAGGAACGCGCCCAGCTTGCCGCGCGGCGTCGCCAGCACCTCGGTGCGGAGCGCGTCGAGGATCGACTTGATCGTTCCCTCGAGCAGCTTCAGCACGATGTTGCCCGTGAAGCCGTCGCAGACGATGACGTCGGCCGCGCCTTCCAGCAGGTCGCGGCTCTCCGCGTTGCCCGCGAACCCGATGTCGCTGGCCTGTAGCAGGGCGTAAGCCTCGAGCGTTAGCTGGTTCCCCTTCTCCGGCTCCTCGCCGATCGAGAGAAGACGCACCTCGGGCCGCGCGATGTCGAGGATGTCCTCGGCGAAGATGGCGCCCATGTGAGCGAACTGGAGCAGGTGCTCGGGGCGCGCGTCGGCGTTCGCGCCGCTGTCGAGGAGCACGAACGGGCGGCCGCTCCTGCTCGGGATCGGAACGGCGATCGCCGGGCGCATCACGTTCGGAAGACGGCGTAGATGCAGGAGGCCGGCCGCAAGCATCGCGCCGGTGTTCCCCGCAGAGACCACGGCGTCGGCTCGCCCGTCCGCAACCGCGACGTGAGCTGCAACGAGCGAGGAGTCTGGCTTCGCACGCACGGCCTCGGCCGGTTTCTCGTGCATCTCGATCACGTCGGACGCCTCGACGAGCTCGAGCCCGTGCGTCTCGATCCCCGCCGCGCCGAAGAGGATGATCTCGATCCCCTCAGCGGCAGCGTCCAGTGCGCCCGCGACGATCTCGTCCGGCGCGCGGTCGCCGCCCATCGCATCGACTGCGATGCGGGGACGCCCCCCGCCGGCGCCGGCTCCCGCCGTGCGAAGCCCGGCTCCGCCGTCGCCTCGCGCCCCTGACGGCACCCGGCTCTCCGAGTCCGTATTACTCATACTGTCCTCTCCGGCCGGGCGCCGTCAGTGACGCGCCGGGAGCGCCCGCGAGCCGCGACGGCGCAGAGAATGGCACCGGTGCTATGGGGCCGGAGTGCGGAGGGGCTCGATATCGCGGCCCTTGTACGTCTTGCAGGTCGGGCAGACGTGATGCGGCCGCTTGGGCTGATGGCAGGTCGGGCAGACGTTGACGCGCGGAGCCTCGATGCCATGCTGCGCGCGTCGCTTGTCGCGACGGGCCTTGGAGGTTTTTTTCTTGGGGACGGCCATGAGCGGTTGCGGAGTATAGCTAGAGCTCGAGCGATCTCGTTGGCGCGACAGCTTCCAGGAAGCGGCGGTCGTGCGAGACGACCACGAGCGTCCCATCGTACGCCTGGAGCGCGGTCTCCAGCTCCTCGATCGCCTCCAGGTCGAGGTGGTTCGTCGGCTCGTCGAGCACCAGGAGATTGACGCCGCGCGTCATCAGCTCGGCGAGCTGGGCGCGGGTGCGCTCGCCGGGCGAGAGCGTCGTGCACGGCCGCTCGACGTGCTCTGCGCCGAGGTTGAACTTCACGAGAGTCGTGCGGGCCGCCGCCGGCAGCAGTGAGGTGCGCCGCGTGAACGAGGCCAGCAACGGCTCGTCGCCGTCGTATGCGAGCCGGCGCTGGTCGAGCGCACCGATCACCGTCGCGCTGCCGACGACGCGCCGGCCCGCAGCCAGCGGCAACTCGCCGAGCAGGAGCGCGAGCAGCGTCGACTTGCCGCTCCCGTTCCGGCCCGTGACCGCGATCCTCTCGCCGGGGACGAGGTCGAGGTCGATCGGGCCAATCCGGAACGACCCGCGTTCAGCGACTGCGCCCTCGAGGGAGGCGACGCGATCGCCGGGGCGCTGAGCGGCGGCAAGCGAGAGGTGCAGCCGCCACGGCTCGTACGGCTTGTCGACGTGCTCGACCCGTTCCAGTGCCCGTGCGGCCTGGCGGACCTTGCCGGAGAGCGCCTTCGTTCCGCGACGGTCTGAGCCACCCGTGGCCTTGGCGAGGAAACCGCCGCCGGCACGTGCCTGGTTGCGCCGCGCATGCAGCAGCGCCTCGACCTCGCGGCGCCGTCCCTGGGCCTGCTCGAACTCGTCGTACTGCTTCTGCCGCGCCAGGTCGCGCGCCGCGGCGAACTCGCTCCAGCCACCGGCGTACTCGCGCACCGCACCGGTCCACGGGTCGATCTCGGCGATCCGAGTGACCGTGCGGTCGAGGAACACCCGGTCGTGCGAGACGACGGCGATCCCGCCGGCAAAGCCGTCGACGAAGTGCTCGAGCCGGTCCAGCCCGTCGAAGTCGAGGTCGTTCGTGGGCTCGTCGAGGAGCAGCAGGTCGAAGCGCGACAGCAGCATCGCAGCCAGGGCGGCACGCGCCGCCTCGCCGCCGGAGAGCGTGGCGGTCTCCTGCTCGAGCGAGACTGACAGGCCGAGCTCGGCGCAGATCGTCCGCGCTCGGGCCTCGAAGTCGGAGCCGCCGAGAGCGAGGAACCGCTCGAGCGCAGCGGCGTATGCGTCCGGGCTCCAGTCGGAGGTGTGCCGCTCGACCGCGGCCTCCGCCTCGGCGACGCCGGCGCGCCGCGCGAGAGAAGCCAGCAGCGTCTGGCCGGGCCGGCGGTCGTGCTCCTGCGGCAGGTAGCCGACGGTCAGCGTGTCCGGGGTCCGATCGACCGTCCCCGCCTCCGGCTCGTCGAGGCCGGCGGCAAGGCGGAGCAGCGTCGACTTGCCCGCCCCGTTGGGGCCGACGAGGCCGAGCCGCGAGCGCGGCCCGAGCGTCAGATCGACGTGGTCGAGAACGGTACGGACGCCGAACGAGCGGACGACGCCTGCGAGCGAGACTCGCACGGACACCTCCTGCGGAGACGGAACCGAGAACGAGCGCCGCGACTGTCGCCAGCGGGCGCGAATGGGTCTGTGTCTCGTCTAGTCCGTCATGGGAAGGCGCCGTAGCGCCACATTGCATCCTACCCGGCGCTTTCGGCCATGTCAGGGGTCAGACCCCGAAATGCTCGTGCCGCGGCGGAAAGTCCTCAATTGCAGGAAAGGCGGCCCTTCGGGAGATGGCGAGTCCGGACATGACGGGGTCTGACCCCGGACATGTTCGTTTCGGGCGGCGCTAAAGCCGGTCGCGCAGCTCCTCGAGCGCCGACCAGCGGGAGTCCGGGGTGTCCTCGTCGTGGGAGTGCGGCTCGAGGTTCAGGTCCTTGCCGCACACCGGGCAGAGCCCCGCACAATCCGGCGCGTGCAGGATCTGATCGGGAAGCGCGAGGGCGATCGCGTCGCGTGCCCAGGCGGAGAGGTCGAGCTGGTCGTCGGCGATGTATTCGCTGCGGAGCTCCTCGGCGTCGCCGGGCTCGTTTGCGTGGTACTCACGAACGTCGATGTGCACGTCCTCGACGGCGTCGGCCAGACAGCGCATGCACGGGCCGTGCAGCCGCACGTCGAACGAGAGCCGGAGATCGAGCCCGGTCGTCGCCTGCGCAACCGTCAGGTCGCCCTCGACCTCCTGCGGAACGGGCAGGTAGCGCTGGCCGCCGAGCTCGAACGGCTGGAGCTCGATCGGGACGACGTCGCGCTGCTCCTCTCCGGGACGAAGGCGGAGCCGGCGGAGCGGGAAACGGGTCACGGGACCCTAGAGGTAGCTGTTGTCGTCTTCCGGCTCTCTAGGCCCCATCTCTCTGGGGCCGACGCCGGCCACGACGGTCTCCTGCGAGCGCTCGTGCAGCCGCTCACGGCCGCGCTTCACCGCCGTCAGGAACTTGTCGAGGTTGACCTCGAGCGTCGAGAGGATCCCGTCCGCCCAGTCCTCCATCTCGAGCCGTGTCTCGCGCGCCTGGCGGCGTGCGTCGTCGACGATCTCCTGCGCCTGGCGCTCCGCGAGCTTCACGATCTCCGTCTGCGAGGCCTCGCGCACAGCCTGCTCACGCGCCTCGCCGAGGATCCGGTCTGTCTCGCGCTTCGCCTCGGCCAGCATCTCCTGCCGCTCCTTGACGATCCAGCGAGCCTGCTTGATCTCCTCCGGAATCGTGGCGCGCATCTGGTCGAGGATGTCGTAGATCTCCTCGCGGTCGATCCGCACCTGATCCGTGAGAGGGACGGCCTTCGCGTTGTGCACGAGGTCGTCGAGCTTGTCGATGAGTACGAGAACGTCCATCTTCGCAGTTTACTCCCGGGGGTTCTCTGGAGCGCCGGGTCTGCCGTTGGGGAATTTCTCCGCCAGCCGGCGCGCCACGGTGTCTGGGACCAGTTCGTCCACCTTTCCGCCGAAGGCCGCGATCTCCTTCACTCCGCTCGACGAGACGAAGCTGACCTGCGGGCTCGCCATCACGTAGACGGTCTCGATCTCCGGAGCAAGGTGGCGGTTGAGCTGGTTCATCTGGAACTCCCACTCGAAGTCCGAGATCACGCGCAGCCCCTTCACGATCACCTTTGCCTGCCAACGGCGCGCGAACTCGACGACGAGCTCGGAGAAGACATCGACCTCGACGTTGTCCAGGTCGACGAGCGCCTCCTTCAGGAACTCGACGCGCTCGTCCAGGCTGAACAACGTCTCCTTGTGTCGTGGGCTACCGACGACGCCGACGACGACGCGGTCAAAGATCGCGGACGCGCGCGCGATCACGTCGACGTGTCCGAACGTTACGGGGTCGTAGCTTCCTGGGCAGATGGCGGTGATCATGGGTGCTCGAAGAGGGTGAGCCGCGCGGAACCGTACCGTCGCGAGGTGCGGATGGGAAGCGGAAGCGACGGCTCGGTGCGAGCGCCCGTCTCGACGACGAGCAGGCCCCCGGGCGCGAGCACGCGCGGCAGGTGCTCGGCGAGCCTCGGCTCGAGCTCCGCCCACGACTCGTACGGCGCGTCGACGATGACGAGGTTGTACGTCCGCGCCTCCTGCCGCAGCGTCCAGACCGCGTCGGCACAGACGACGCGCGCCCCCGTCAGCTTCAGCTTCTCGAGGTTCTGCGAGATCGTCCGGCAGGCCGTCTTGTCGCTCTCGACGAACGTGGCGCCGGTGGCACCGCGCGAGAGGGCTTCGATCCCCATCGCGCCCGACCCGGCAAAGAGGTCGAGCACGGTTGCGTCGTCGACCGGCCCGATCAGGTTGAAGGCGGCCTCGCGGACACGGTCGCCCGTCGGCCGAGTCGACAGCCCCTCGGGAGCGGCGATTCGCGCCCCGCGGTGTGTGCCGGCGATGACTCGCATCCGCGCATTGTCCCTGCGCGAAGCGGACTAGCGACCGAGAGAGTTCTGCTCGCGAATCGGGATCGAAGCGATCGCGAGAACGCAGGCGAGGACGGCGCCCGCGAGACCGAACCATGCCTGTTGCTCATTCGAGTTCAGGCCGGACTCGTGGAAGAACCTGAGAAACCCGACCGCGAGCAGGCACCAGACGAGAGCGGCGGCAGACGCGAGCCCCCTTCGGCGCGCGGCGACCGCAACGAGGAGCGCCACCGCGCAGGCGAACCCGACGAGTCCCACTGTCCCGAGCGCGTTCCACTGCCACGCGTCCGGATTGTCGCGCCATCGAGTCACCCCGCCGCAAGAGTCGTCGCATTTCAGGCCGAAGCCCCAAAGCGCGCCGACGAGTGCCGCGAAGCCGCTCATCGCAACGACGGAGATCGCCAGAGCAATCCCTGCGAGTCGGAGTGCCATCACTCCCGCTATCGACTGCTGCCGCCGGCGCCTTGATCCGGCCGTGCACGCCTACGACTCGCCCAGGTGCTCCGAGCCGCCGAGCAGCGCCTCGACTTCCGCCGCCATCGTTGCGGACGGGAGCGACCGCGCCGCGTCGCGTGCCTCCTCGAGCACCTCGCGGTCCTTGGTGATCCGCGCGAAACGCAGATCGGAGAGCCCGGACTGGCGTGCGCCGAGAAGCGCGCCGCCGCCACGGATCTCGAGATCCTTCTCGGCGAGCTCGAAGCCGTCGGTCGACGCCACCAGCGCCTCGAGCCGGTCGTGCGCGCTCTCGGTCAGCTGCTCCTTCGACCCCGAGATGAGCAGGCAGTAGGACTGCTCGGCGCCGCGGCCGACGCGCCCCCGTAGCTGGTGGAGCTGGGCGAGCCCGAACCTGTCGGCCTCCTGGACGATCATGATCGTCGCGTTGGCGACGTCGACGCCGACCTCGATCACGGTCGTCGCGACGAGCACGTCGAGCTCACGCGCGTTGAACTGCGCCATCAGCTCGCGGCGCTCGGCCGGCTTGAGGCGCCCGTGCATGCAGCCGACGCGGAAGCCCTTCAGCTCGCCCGCGCGGAGCGCGTCCGCCTCCTGCTCGGCGGCACGGGCGGTAGAGGTGGCGGACTCCTCGATCAGCGGACAGACGACGTACGCCTGCCGGCCCTCCGTCAGATGCGCGCGCAGGCGGGTGTAGGCCTCGGAGCTGCGCTCGTCGGTCACCCACCTGGTGACGATCGGTTTGCGGCTCGCCGGCGGCTTCGCGATCTCGCTGACGGAGAGGTCGCCGTAGACCGTGAGCGCGAGCGTGCGGGGGATGGGCGTCGCCGTCATGTGGAGAACGTGCGGAGCGCGCCCCTCCGTCAGGGCCGAGCGCTGCTCGACGCCGAAACGGTGCTGCTCGTCGACGACCGCGACGGCGAGGTCCCTGAACTCGAACCCCTTCTGGATCAGCGCGTGCGTGCCGACGACGACGTCCGCCTGCCCGCCGATCTTCGACTTGACCGAGCCGGTTACGAGCGCGCAGCTGACCCCGAGCTCGGCGCAGATGCCCTCGATCGTCAGGAAGTGCTGCTCCGCGAGCGTCTCGGTCGGGGCCATCAGCGCTCCCTGGCGTCCGGCCTCGACTGCGCGCAGAAGGGCGTAGAGCGCGACAACCGTCTTGCCGGAGCCGACGTCGCCCTGGAGCAGCCGCTGCATCGGCGTCGTGGTCGCGAGATCGCGGTCGATCTCCTCGATCGCCCCTTCCTGGTGCTCGGTCAGCTCGAAGGGCAGCGCGGCCCGGTAGCGCTCGATCAGCTCTCCGGCCTCCGGCAGCGCGTCCGCGACCTGCTGCTCGCGCTCGGCCGCCCGGCGCGCCAGCGCCAGCTGGAGGACGAGGAGCTCGTCGAATGCGAGCCGGCGTCTCCCCTCCTCAGCCTCGCCGAGCGAGCGCGGGCTGTGCAGCGCAGCGAGCGCGTCTCCCCGTAGCGGCAGGCCGCGCTCTGCCTTCAGGGAGGCCGGCAGCGGGTCGGGCCGGTCGGTAGCGAGCGGCAACGCCGACTCGACGAGCTCGCGGAGCTTCGCCGCCGAGATTTCCTCGCTCGCCGGGTAGACGGGTGCGAAGTCGGCTGTCGCCGAGCCGCCGTTCAGGTCGAAGGAGCGGACGGCGAAGCCGAAGCGGTTCCGTGCCCCACGAAGTCGCACGTGGGTGCCGGGCGGCAGCTTGTCCTTCAGCCACGGCTGGTTGAACCACGTCGCCGAGATCTGGCCGGTGCCGTCGGAGACCTGGGCGGTGAGGATCTGGAGGCGGCCGCGGCCGCGTCGGAGGGAAACGCTGTGCACGTCGCCCTCGATCAGCACCTCCTCGTCACCGAACAGATCCGCGATCCGCTTCTCCGGAGCAGGAGGCTCGTAGCGGCGCGGGCGGTGATCCAGGAGATCGCCGACGTGCTCGAGGCCGAGCTTCGCGAGCCGCTTCTTCAGGGTGGGCCCCACGCCCGTGAGCGAATCGATGGGCGCCTCGAGGCGCTCCGGCCGGAAGCGGCCGCGCGTCGGCACCCACTGCTCGGGCGGGTCCACGGCGGCGAAACCGGGCTGGGGCCGGCTCATCGGTCGAGTATGGCAGTGGGTCCGGCTAGCGGTCCTGGAACCAGAAGAAGCCGACCGTGCCCGGGCCGGCGTGGGCCCCCACAACGGCGCCGAGGGTCGTCACGAGCTTGACCTCTGCCTGGGGCCGGCTCGCAAGCACGATCGCCTCCAGTTGCTCGACCGCTTCCTCTGCATCGGCGTGAGCGATTCCGATTCCGAGCCCGGGTCCGTCCGTCGTCGCGGCCTCGAAGCGCTTGCGAAACTCCTCGAAGGCCTTCGCGCGTCCACGCACCCTGCTCACCGGGACGACCTCACCATCCTCGATTCCGAGGATCGGCTTCACGTTCAGCAGGCTGCCCATCAGCGCCTTGGCGCGCCCGATGCGCCCGCCCTTCGCGAGGAACTCGAGCGTGTCGACCGTGAAGAGGATCCGCGCGTCCTCCCGGTGGCGCGCGGCGAGTGCCTCGATCTCGTCGTCCGTCGTCCCGCGCGCGAGCAGCTCCTGGATCGCGAGCGCCAGCATGCCGATTCCGACCGACGCCGACTCGGTGTCGACGAGGCGGATCCGATCGCCGCCGACCTCCGACGCGGCGAGCGACGCGCTCTGGAAGGTGCCCGACAGCTTCGAGGAGATGTGGAGCGAGTAGATCCGCTCGTAGCCCGAGAGCGCGTTGTAGGTGGACATGAAGTCCTGGGGGGTCGGCTGCGAGGTCGTGGGCAGCTCCGAGGCGGTGCGGAGCCGTCGATAGAAGTCGTGTGGGTCGAGCTCGACGTAGTCGCGGAAGCTCTCGTCGCCGAAGCGCACGTAGAGCGGCACGACGCGCATGTTCGGGAAGCGGATCTGTGCGTCCGGAAAATCGGCGGTCGAGTCGAGCACGACCGCCGTGTTCTCCCGTGTGAGAGTCACAGGCGCGACTCGCCGGCCCCGCGAATCGCAGCAACGATCTCCTCGAGTGGCTGGTCCTTCCGCAGGCAGTCGACCGCGCCGGCGGCCATGAGCGCGGCGAGCTCCCTCGGGCTGGCGGAGGCGGTCAGGCAGACAACGGCCACCTCCGGACAGTCTCGGGCCAACGCGATCGTCGTCTCGACCCCGTCCATGCCCGGCAGCCGGAAGTCCATCACGGCCACGTGCGGCTTGAAGTCCCGGCAGGCGCCGACCGCCGCCGAGCCCTCCGAGACGGCGCCGACCACGTCGATCCCCTCCTGGAGCTCGAGCAGGAGGATGAGCGCCTGGCGGAAAACGTCGTTGTCTTCGACGAGCAGGACGCGGATTGGCGGGGTGCCGGCCTCCACGCTCGGCACCATAAGGGCTACTCGGCGGAGAGGAGCAGCGGGTAGTGAGGCTGGCCGCCGGGATGGACCTCGAGCTCGACGCCGGGGTGCCCCTCCCGAACGCGTTGTAGAAAGCCGTCGAGATCCGGCTCCTCCTCGCCGGTGAGCAGCGTCAGCATCTCACGGCCGTTGCCCAGCAGGCGGTCGGCGACCGCGTACGCAACCTCCTCGAAGTCGGACGAGGATGCGACGGCGGCGCCGTCGGAGAGTCCGAGCCAGGCGCCCTTGCGCACGTCGACCCCGTCCAGCTCGACGTCGCGCGATGCGATCGTAACCTCGCCGGTGGCGACGTGCTCGAGCGCCTCGAGCATCGCCGCCTCGTTCTCGGCGGCGTCGAGCGACGGCAGGTAGCGCACGATCGCGGCGAGCCCGGCGGGAACCGAACGGGACGGAATGACGCGGACCGGCTTGTCGGTGAGCATCGCGGCCTGTTCGGCCGAGAGGATGACGTTCGAGTTGTTCGGGAGCACCAGGACCTCGGTCGCGGGAGTCGACTCGATCGCGGCCACGATGTCTGCCGTCGAGGGGTTCATCGTCTGCCCGCCCTCGATCACGCGCGTGGCGCCGTAGCTCTCGAAGAGACGGCGGTTGCCGGCTCCGGGGACGACCGCGACGACGCCGGTCTCCAGCATCAACGCGGGGTCCGGGACTGCTTCGAGGATCCGCTCGGTGCGCTCCTGCGCCTGCTTGTGCATGTTCGCGACCTCGACTCCCTCGATCGTCCCGACAGCGGTTCCGAGCGCCAGCGCCCTGCCGGGCTCGTCGGTGTGGACGTGAACCTTGAGCGCGTTCGAATCGCCGACCACGAGCAGCGAGTCGCCCAACTGCTCGAGCTCGGCCTCGAGCGACTCGGCGTCGAGATCCTGCCCCTCGATCACGAAGACCGTGCAGTACCGGAACTCGGACAGCTCCTGGTGGACCGCGTCGATCCCGGCCTCGTGTGCGTCCGCTGTGGGCGCGTCCGGGAGCGCCTCGCCGGAGAGCGCCGCGGAGACGCCGCGAACGATCTCGAGCAGGCCGGCCCCGCCGGCGTCGACGACGCCGGCCTCCTTGAGGACGGCGAGCTGGTCCGGCGTGCGGGCCAGCGCGTCCTCGCCGCGCTCGATCAGCTTCTTCAACAGCGCCGCCGGCTCGAGCGCCGCGTTGCGGGGGTCCTCGGCCTCCTCGGCCAGCTCCCGGATCACCGTCAGCATCGTCCCCTCCACCGGACGCCGCACGGCGCGATAGGCAGCGTCGCTGGCGGCGCGGAAGGCGCGGCGGATCGTGGCGGCGTCGAGCAGTCCGGCCTCGCCGAGCGCCTCGGCGGCGCCCCTCAGGATCTGCGAGAAGATCACCCCGGAATTTCCTCGCGCGCCCATCAACGCTGCCCGCGTGAGCTCCTTCGCGAGCGTGGCGCGGTCGGCGGCCGTCGAGCCTTCGAGCACCTCCATGATCGCGCGCGCGGTCTCCGTCAGGTTCGTGCCGGTGTCGCCGTCCGGCACCGGATAGACGTTCAGGTCGTCGATGCGGCGGCGGTTCGCCTCGAGTGTCTGAAGCGCTGCCCGCCCGAGCTCGCGGGCGCGCTCGAGCTCGCTCACGTCGATCGCCGCAGGTCTTCGATGTGCACTTCGACCGCCGCGACCGTGAGCCCTGTCAGCCGCTCGACCTCGTATCCGACACGCGACCGGACCGTGGCAGCAACCTCCGCGAGGTTGAGGCCGTACTCCACGACCACGTGGAGGTCGAGCCGAAGCCCGTCGCCGTTCGCCGAGACGCCGATCCCCTGCGTCAGCTTGTCCCGGGTGAGCAGCCGCTTGATTCCCTTGCCGGCCATGCCGACGACGCCGTAGCACTCGGCCGCGGTGTGCCCGACGATCTGCGCGATCGCGTCCGGCGCGATCGTGATCTTCCCGAGGTGGGACTGATCTGTGAGGGGTTCCCGCTCCACGATCCGCGAGCTTAGACGCTGCGGATCGACGAGCGGTTGCGCGTCTAGCGCGTTATGACGCGTCGCTCGTGCCGCGTAGGCCGAGGGAACAGCATGGGAAATATGGGCCCTGGCCGGAGCGGCGCGAGGTCGCGCCGGAGGCCGGTTCCGCCGGCCGTAGATGCGACCGGTCAGGGCGTGCTAGACGGCTTTTTGGACTTTGCCGGCCTTGAGGCACCGGGTGCAGATGTAGGCGCGCTTGGCCACGCCGTCGATGAGAACGCGCACCTTCTGAAGGTTCGGGTTGAAACGACGGCGCGTGGCAACCATCGAGTGGCTCCGGTTGTTCCCGAAAGACGGCTTCTTACCGCAGGATGCGCAGACCTTGGACATCGGCCGCGGAGTGTAGCAGCGTGCAAGTAACAGTCTGTTACTTGGACTCGGCCGCTGGCCTCCGCCGCGAGCGTTCGGCGGAGCCGGGCTGCCCGGCGGGAGCCGAACGCGGCCGGTGGTCAGCGGTTACGATTTTGAATGCGTATGCGCCGTCTTCTGCTCCTCTTGGCCCTCTCAGCGGCCGGACTTGCGTCCACCAGCGCTCCCGCTGCGACCGGGCCGGTGCTGAAGATCAACTTCCCCGAAGGCTGGTCGGCACGGCTGATGGCCGACCGAGCCGCTGAGGTACGGCAGATCGCGATCCGGAAGCGCGGCGTCACTCCCCGGCTGAGCGGCGCGACCTATGCCGCCGCGACCCGTGCCGCAAAGGCTCCCGCTACATTCAGGCCGTTCCTGAAGCGCCGCAGCATCGAGGGCTTCCTCTTCCCGTCGACGTATTTCTTCCAGCCGTCTTCGAGTGCGGCGAGCCTCGTCGCAAGGCAGATGGAGACGTTCGAACAGCGTTGGGCTCCGATCGACCTCCGCGCCGCGAAGGCACGCAAGCGGACGGCGTACGACGTCCTGATCATCGCGTCGTTGATCGAGAAGGAGACCGTGGCGCCGGGCGAGCGTGCGCTCGTTGCCGCAGTGATCTACAACCGCCTCGAGCAAGGCATGCCGCTGGCGATCGACGCCTCGCTGCGCTACGGGCTCGGCGTGGAGGGCACGAGGCCACTCAAGCAGTCGCACCTCCGGAGCGACTCGCCGTACAACACGCACCGCTTCAAGGGCCTCCCTCCGACGCCGATCACGAATCCCGGCGTGCCGTCCATGCGAGCAGCCGCGAAGCCCGCAAGCGTCGACTACCTCTACTACGTCCGCAAGCCGGACGGCGTCCATCACTTCTTCACTGCAGACGAGCAGGAGTTCTGCGACAAGGCCGTCGAGTACGGCTATCCCGGCTGTTAGCGCTGCGCTGCGGCGCGCAGCTGGGCGAAGACGTCTGCCATCTCGAGCCCTGTGCGCACGGCTTCGGCGCCCTTGTCGAGCCGATCGTCCGCCTGCTCGGCCTGCTCGAGCGTGAGCACGCCGAAGGCGACCGGAACACCGGTCTCGAGCGCAGCGAGCTGAAGCCCTGACGCGGCCTCGCCGGCGACGAAGTCGAAGTGCGGCGTGTCGCCGCGGATCACGCAGCCGAGCGCGACGATGCAGGCGTAACGTCGCGTCTTTGCCAAGGCCATCGCCGCAATCGGCAGCTCGAACGCGCCCGGTACGGGCATGACCGTGATCGCCTCGCGCGCCACCCCGGCCGTCTCGAGCTCGGCGAGGGCGCCCTCGAGCAGCTTCGAGGTGACTGCGCCGTTGAACCGGCTGACGACGATCCCCACCGCGCGACGGCCACCCTCGGTCTTCCCCTGGAGGACACCGTAGCCATCGGGGACCGAGAAGTCGCCCTCGGCGTGCTCTGCAACCGAGGCTGCGGGGGGCGTGTCTGACTCGGCGCCTGGCACCGTGCCTGGCACCGTGCCTGGCACCTCTTCGGCCGCGACGCCCTCGGCAGCGGGCTCCTCGCTCTCAAGAGGGTCGACGAGCTCGGGCGCCTCGGGCCAGCTGTCGCGCTCGCTCACGCCTCGGCTCCGTCGTAGAGCTCAGGGTCGAAGCGCAGGTCCTGGTGATGGAGCGTGTGGCCGAGCTTTTCGCGCTTCGCCTCGAGATAGCGGCGGTTCTCGTCGTTCGGCGTGACCTCGATCGGCTCCTGGCCGACGACCTCCAGCCCGAAGCCGGCGATGCCGGAGATCTTCTTGGGGTTGTTCGTCAGTACGCGGATCGTCGAGAGGCCAAGGTCGGCGAGGATCTGCGATCCGATCCCGTACTCGCGCTGGTCGGCGGCGAAGCCGAGCCTGAGGTTCGCCTCCACGGTGTCGAGCCCCTGCTCCTGCAGCTCGTACGCCTTCAGCTTGCTGAGCAGCCCGATCCCGCGGCCCTCCTGCGCGAGGTAGAGGACGACGCCCTTGCCTTCCTGCTCGATCCGGCGCAGCGCGAGCTCGAGCTGCTCGCCGCAGTCGCAGCGAAGCGAGTGGAAGACATCGCCGGTGAGGCATTCGGAGTGGACGCGCACGAGCACGTCCGGTTCGCCGGCGACGTCGCCCTTCACGAGCGCGATGTGGTGCTTGCCCGTCAGCGTCTCGCGAAACGCGACGGCCGTGAACTCGCCGTACGTCGTCGGCAGCCGAACGGACGTGATCCGCTCGACGAGCTTCTCGTGCCGGCGGCGGTATTCGATCAGGTCGGCGACCGTGATCATCTTCAGCCGGTGGACCGCGCAATACTCGATCAGGTCGGGCACCCGGGCCATCGAGCCGTCGTCCTTCATGATCTCGCAGACCACACCCGCGGGGATCAGGCCTGCGAGCCGCGCGAGGTCGACCGCGGCTTCGGTCTGGCCGGAGCGCTGAAGCACGCCGCCGCGGCGGGCGCGGAGCGGGAAGATGTGACCGGGCTGGACGAGGTCGCGCGGGCCCGACGAGGGGTCGACGGCGACCTGAATCGTGTGGGCGCGGTCCTGCGCGGAGATCCCGGTGGTGACCCCCTCGCGCGCCTCGACCGAGACCGTGAACGCGGTTCCGAACGGCGTCTCGTTCTGGTCGGTCATCTGCCGGAGGCCGAGCTCGTCGCAGCGCTCCTCGGTCAGGCACAGGCAGACGAGGCCGCGTGCGTGCGTGACCATGAAGTTGACCGCCTCGGGAGTCGCGAACTGGGCCGCGATCGTGAGGTCGCCCTCGTTCTCGCGATCCTCGTCGTCGACGACCACGACGAAGCGACCTTCGCGGATCTCCTCGATCGCCTCTTCGACGGTCGCGAACGGGCTCTCGGTGCGGGGCTCGGCTGCCATCGTCACGGCCGCATCGTACCGGGGAGCAACTTTTCCACGTATTTCGCAAGCACGTCCGTTTCCAGATTCACGCGGTCTCCGGGAGCAAGCTCGCCGAGCGTCGTGACCTCGAGCGTGTGCGGGATCAGCGCCACCTCGAAGCCCGTCTCGTCGACCTCGGCCACGGTGAGCGAGACGCCGTCCACGGTGATCGATCCCTTCTCGACGCTGTAGCGGAGCAGGTCGGACGCTGCTTCGATCCGCACTCGGACGCCCTCGCCTGCCGGCGTGATCGAGGCAACCTCGCCGGTGCCGTCGACATGGCCTTGCACCTGATGGCCGCCGAGCGGATCTCCCGCCCGGAGCGCAGGCTCGACATTGACGCGGTCGCCGAACGACTTCACGCGGGCGATCGTCTCGGGAACGACGTCGAAGGAGAGCCGGCCGGACTCGGCGGCGACCACCGTGAGGCAGACTCCGTCGATTGCGACCGAGTCGCCGACTTCCGCGGCGGTCTGCGATTCGACGACGAGCCGCCCGTCCTCGAAGGACGCCACCTCTCCTATCTCCCGCACGAGCCCGGTGAACATGATGGGAGGTTACGGCTCCCGCAGGTAGGCCTCCAGCTGAACGTCCTCGCCGACCTGCGTGCCCGTCAGCCGGCTCAGCCGGAAGGGCCGGCCGAGCGCGTCGACGAGGAGCGGCCCCGCACCCGAGAGCGTCGGCGCCACGAAGAGGAGCAGCTTGTCGACGAGACCCGCCTCCAGGAACGCCCGCGCCAGCGTCGGGCCGCCTTCGAGCAGAAGCGACTGGACGCCTTCGGCTGCCAGCGCGCGCAACTCGTCCTCGAGCGGGCCCGAGCGGAGCTCGAGCTCCGAGCCTTCGGGCAGCGGACCAGTTCCGAAGGCGAGCCGCCGCGGCTGTCGCTCCACGTCGACCTCGCGCGCGTCGAGGCGCGGGTTCTCCAGGCGGACGGTCCCCATCCCGACCGCCACCGCGTCGGACGCGGCGCGCAACTCGTGCACGCGGCGGCGCGACGCCTCTCCCGAGACCCAGCGCTCTCCGGCCACGGTGACCCGCCCGTCGAGCGTCATCGCGGCCTTGTAGGTGACGAAGGGCCGGCCGAGCCCGACCCAGGTGCGCCAGGTCTCGTTCTGTCGCCGGGCCTCGAAGGTGTCCGCGTGGACGGCCTCGACGCCCTCGGCACGCAGCCGCTCCAGCCCACCCGCCGCCTCCGGGTTCGGGTCGAGCGAGCCGGCGACGACGCGCGAGACCCCGGCGGCGAGCACGGCGTCGACGCACGGCGGCGTCGTGCCGTGGTGGACGCACGGCTCCATCGTCACGTAGAGGGTCGCGCCGCGAGCCCGCCCGCCGGCCGCTTCGAGCGCGACGATCTCGCCGTGCCGGCCGCTTTCCTCGGTCGCGCCCTCGCCGACGATCTCGCCGTCCGCGACCACCACGGCGCCGACCGTCGGCTTCGGGTACCCCCGGCCGTCGGCATTCTCCGCGAGCTCGAGCGCCCGCTGCAGGCTCATGCCAGTGCTTGTACCAAGCGGCGGTAGGCGCGCGGGAGGTCTTCGAGCTCGAAGATGCCACTGCCGACGACGAGCAGGTCGGCACCCGCGTCGCGCACCCGCCGCACGTTCTCGGCCTTGACGCCTCCGTCCACCTGCACGAAGCAGTCGACGAGCTCGCGCGTCTGCGCGATCCGCTCGTAGGCCTCCTCCATGAACTCCTGGCCCGAGTAGCCCGGATTGATCGACATGCAGAGGCAGAGGTCGGCGCCGAGGTTTGCGGCCTCCGCCCCGACTTCCACCTCGGTGCCGGGATTGAAGGCGACGCCCGCGCCGAGCCCGTGCTCGCGAGCCTGCGCGAGCACCGCGCCGACATCGTCCACCGCCTCGACGTGGAAGGTGACGCTGTCCCCACCGGACGCCGCGATCTCCTGGAAGTGATGCGCCGGGTTGTCGACCATCAGGTGACAGTCGATCCGGCCGTCCATCCGATGGATCATCGGCGCGATCGAGCGCAGGACGACCGGCCCGATCGTCACCGGCGGGACGAAGTGGCCGTCGCCGACGTCGAAGTGGAAGATGCGGACGCCGGCGTTGAGCAGGGCCTGGATCTGATCGCCGAGGTGCGCGAAGTCCGCCGCGTAGAGGGACGGCTCGATCTCGACCGTGCGAACCCACTCGCGCCATGCCACACGGCGATCTTAGGCCGGGTGCAGGACTACGCGACGCGAAGGCGCGCGATGAAGAAGCCGCTGGTGTCGTGGACGTGGGGCAGCGTCTGCAGGAACTCGGGCCGGGACGGGTGCCGGAACTGCGCCCAGCCCTCGATCGGTTCGATCTCGAGTCCCGACGCGTCGACCACCGCCTCGGCTTCGTCCGCGTTGACCGTGCAGACGGAGTAGACGATCGTGCCGCCCGCCCGTGTTCGCTCGGCGGCTGCGCGGAGGAGGCCGAGCTGGAGCTCGGGGAGCGGTGAGGAGCGCCAGCGGAGGTCGGGCCGCGCGGCGAGGACTCCGAGACCCGAGCAGGGCGCGTCGACGAGAGCCCGGTCGAAGCCGGTCAGCTCGGGCGGCAACTCGAGCCCGTCGGCGTGGACGACACGCACGTTCGCAGCGCCGAGCCGGCTGACGTTCTCCTCGAGCTCGCGTGCCCTGGCTTCGTTCACCTCGACCGCGACGACGTCGCCCGCGAGCATCGTCGCCTTCCCGCCGGGTGCAGCGCAGAGATCCAGCACTCGCTCCCCCTCCCGTGAAGCAACGACGAGGCCGGCGAGCTGCGAGCCGCGGCTCTGCGGCCAGATGCGGCCCTCGGCGAGGGCCTGCTCGTCGACGCGATCGACGACGTAGGCGTTCGGGATGTCGGTTTCGGCCCCGTCCGGGGACTGTCCCCGGACATGTCTGACGACGACGGGTGGCGACTCGTTCTGCGCGCGCATCAGCGCGAGCGCTCCTTCCTCGCCGAGGTCGCGCCGCCAGACGTCCCAGATCCAGTCCGGGTAGGAGTGCTTGAGCGGCCCCTCCGGCAGTCCCGCGATGAGCTGTGCGATTCCCTCGGAGACCCGGCGCAGGACCGCGTTCGTGAACGGAACTGCTCGCTCGACGCCCGCGCGGCGCACGAGCTCGACCGATTCGTTCACGGCGGCGTAGCGCGGAACGCCGTCGAGGTACCCGAGCTGGTACGCGCCGAGCCGAAGCGCCGCGAGCACCGGCGCGTCGAGCTTTCGTACCGGTCGCTTCCCGAGCGTCTCGATCGCGTGATCGAGCGTGCGCATGCGCTGCACCGAGCCGAACGCGAGCTGGCGGGCGAGCGAGCGGTCTCGGTCGTCGAGCCCCGCGGAGGCGGTCCGGAGCGCGCGGTCCGCATAGGCCCCCTCTTCGGCCACGCGGCGCAGGACGTCATACGCGGCCTTGCGGGCCGGAGCGACGCTCACCGCAGGCCGCGAACGAAGGCGTCGTAAGGCATGCGCGTACCGCCCTCCGGCTGCACCTCGAGCGGCACGAGCTCGCCGTCCTCGAGCTGCGCCTTCCAGATCGTGACCGGACGTCCATGCAGCTCGCCGCGCGCGCCGATGTGCGGGGAGAGGGCGCGAATCCGGTTCAGGCTCTCGACGGGCCGCGAGAGGTCGAGCACGCGGTCGTCGGGCTCGATCTTCGCGGCATAGCTCGCCTCCCCCTCCTGTGGCCAGAAAACCGGCTCCGGCAGCACCTCGTCGAGCAGCTCGACTGCGAGCTCGCCGGCGCGGGCGTACACCGCGCCAGCGTCGTCCTCCGGGGTCAGGAGGAAGCCGCGCTGGGCGGCGATCGGTCCGGCATCGAGCTCCTTCACGGTCTCGTGGATCGTCACGCCCGTCTCGGGGTCACCGGCCAGCAGCGCGCGCTCGACCGGTGCCGCTCCGCGCCAGCGGGGCAGGAGCGACGGGTGCACGTTCAGCCAGAGGCCGCGCTCGAGCAGATCCTCCGGGATCAACAGCCCGTAGGCGACGACCACGATCGTCTCGGCGGGAAGCTCGACCTCGGTCGTCGGCCGCTCGGGCTGGAGCACGGGGATCCCGAGCCGCTCGGCGGCGAGCTTTGCCGGTGGCGCAGCAAGCTTACGGCCGCGGCCCGCGGGCCGGTCGGGTCGGGTCAGCAAGGCCGCGACGTCGTGACGGGCGGCGAGCCGCTCGAGCACGTCAGCGCCGAACGGCGCCGTGGCGGCAACCGCGATCCTCACGCAGGGAGGCTACGCCAAGGAAGGAGCTAGAGCGTCTTGCGCAGCGTCGCAAGCGCCTCGCGGCGCGCGTCGTCGTTCGTGCGCTCGAGCATCAGCACGCCGTCGAGATGGTCGAGCTCATGCTGGACGACACGGGCGTCCATCCCTTCTAGCTGGAGCCGAAGCGGCGCGCCGGTGAGATCCTGGCCCTCGATCGTCACGTCGTCCGCACGCTCGACCGGCACGAGCACGCCCTGGAGCGACAGGCACCCTTCGTCGGCGACGTCGGTGTCACCGGAGCGCTCGGTGATCTCCGGGTTCACGATTGGCGTGACCTCCTCCTGGTCGCTCGCCTGAAAGACGAACAGGCGCTGGAGGACGCCGACCTGAGTCGCGGCGAGGCCGACGCCGCGGGCGTCGTGCATCAGGTGCGCCATCTTCTCGGCGAGCCGCGCCAGGTCGTCGTCGAACTGCTCGACCTCGCGGGCGCGCATCCGCAGCACCGCGTCCGGGTACTGGCGGATCTGCGCGAGCGCGACACGACGGCGCGCTTGCGCCTGCGCGTCGAGCTCTCGCTCGTCCCGCTCGTCGCCGCTGTCCTCTTCCGGGGGTCCGCCGCCCGCCGCCGCCATGACACGAGTCTAGTGACGCTGTACAGAGCTTCCGTCCCTCGATGGGGTGATCGAACGGCTAGGTGGCGCTACAGGGACTGCGGGTCGACGTCGACGACCGCGCTGACGCCCGCTCGTCGCATCGCGGGCGCGGCTGCAGCAAGCAGCTGACCGGCACGCGAGGCAAGCGCGCGCGGCTGATCGGTCTTGGCGACGAGCTGGGCCCGGTGGCGGCCGCGGAGTCGGAGCAACGGCGCCGGCCCGAGCAGGTCGGCACCCGTCAGCTCCTTGTTCAACTCGCGCAGCAGCCGCGCCGGTGCGTCGGAGTCGGAACCGGAGGCGACGATCGAGATCAGATGGCGGAAGGGCGGGTACCCGAGCTCACGGCGGCGCGAGAGCTCCTCGGCGAGGAAGCCGGCAACGTCGTGGCGGGCCGCGTACCGCAGCGGCGTGGCGTCGGGCTGGAACGTCTGCACGATCACCTTCCCGGGCGCATCGCGACCACTGCGGCCGGCGAGCTGGGTAACGAGCTGGAACGTGCGCTCCTCGGCGCGGAAGTCGGGCAGCCCGAGTCCGGTGTCGGCGTCGACGACAGCGGCGAGCGAGACGCCGGGAAAGTGATGACCCTTCGCGACCATCTGCGTACCGACGAGGACGGCGCGATCGGCGGCGACGAAGCGGTCCAGCGCCTCGCGCAACGCTCCCGGCTTCGCGGCGGTGTCGGCGTCGAGCCGGATCCGTTCCAGCTCGGGCACGCGCTTCTCCAGCTCGGCTTCGAGCCGCTGCGTTCCGGCGCCGATGCGCGCCAGCTCCGACGAGCCACAGGCGGGACATGCCTCGGGAACGCCCTCCGAGTATCCACAGTGGTGGCAATGGAGTCGCTGGTCCCGGTGCAGCGTCAGCGACACGTCGCAGAGTTCGCAGCGACGGGAGATCCCACACGCGCGGCAGTGGATCGCAGGGACGAGCCCGCGCCGGTTGAGGAGCAGGATCGCCTTGCCCCCGTGCTCCGAGATCCGGCCGAGCTCGGCGAGGAGCGGCGCCGAGAGCGGGTAGCCGGCCTCGCGGCGCAGGTCGACGATCTTCACCGACGGCATCGGGGCGCCGAGGCGAGCGCCGAGCTCGAGCCGCTCGAGCCGCTCCCAGCTCTCCGGCCGCGGCGTCGCGCTCCCGTAGACCGCGACCGCACCTTCCAGCGCGGCCCGCTTCGCCGCGACCGTGCGCGCGTCGTAGCGCGGGTCGGACTCCTGCTTGTAGGAGGCGTCGTGCTCCTCGTCGATGCAGATCAGGCCGAGGCGCAACACCGGCGCGAAGACGGCCGAGCGGGCACCGACGACGACCGACGCCTCTCCCGAGACGATCCGCTCGCGCTCGTCACGCCGCTCGGCCTCGGTCAGGCCCGAGTGGAGCACCGCGATCCGGTCGCCGAAGCGAGCCTGGAAGCGCCCCAGGGTCTGCGGCGTGAGCGCGATCTCGGGGACGAGCACGATCGCTCCCCGCCCGCGCTCGAGCGCCGCCGCGCAGGCCTGGAGATAGACCTCGGTCTTGCCGCTGCCCGTTGCACCGGCAAGGAGAAGGTGGCCGCCGCCGGCATCGAGGGCCTCGACGATCCGCGCGACCGCGTGCTGCTGAGGGTCCGTCAGCTGCGCCGGCTCCGCCTCGCCTGCGAGGCCGGCGCCGGTCATGCGCCGCTCGCCGCGGCGGACGCGCAGCTTCGGTGCGACGAGCTCGAGCGCCCGGGCGGGAGTCGAGCCGTAGTAGTCGCCCACCCAGAGCGCGAGATCGACGAGTGCCGGCGCCAGCTCGTAGAGGACCGACTCGATCGGCGCCGTCTCGATCCCCGGCGGCGCCTCGACTCCGGTCTCGACGACGACGCCGCGCGCGGCGCCGCGGCCGAAGCGGATGGCAACGACGGCACCTTTCTCGACGCCGGGCGGCACTTCGTACGTGAACGGCCGCGCGACGGCACGGGAGGACACGAGCGGATAGACGGACGCCAGCACCGCGGCCAGCGTAGAGGTGCGACACGACGATCAGGCGATATGTAAGGTCAGCCTTACATCTCTTGTCAGCCTGCTCCGTCTTCACCAGAAAGGTTCGCCATGCTTAGACTGTCTGCCGTGCTTCCCGTGCTCCTTTCCGCCTCCCTGCTCGGCATCGCCGCGGGCTGCGGAGGCTCCGACGGAGCCGAGGAGGAATCCGCCACACCGACCGAGGCAGTGGCCGAGATCCGCGAGATCAAGACGCTGCTCGAGGCCGCCGTCGACCAGGTGCAGGCAGGCGACAGGACCACCGCCGAAGAGACCGTCGGCAACGCCTACCTCGAGCACTTCGAGCCGGTGGAGAAACCGCTCGGAGACCGCGACCACGACCTGATGGAAGAGCTCGAAGAAGCGATCTCGACCGACCTGCGGAACGACATCAAGGGCGGAGAGAGCGCGGCGGAGATCTCAACGAAGGTCGCGGAGATCGAGGCCGACCTCGACAGGGCCGTGGAGGTCTTGCAGAGCTGATGCGCCGGCTCGCCGTCCTCCTTACGCTGATCGCCGCCGGCGCGTTCGCCGCGCCGGCGTTCGCGTCCTCGTCGAGCGACCAGTTCGCCGAGGTGCGGGCGCGCGTGGCCGAGGCCGGAGGACTGATCGACGACGCCGTCTCAGCGGCCGAGACGGGCGACCGCGAGCGCGCCTACGACCTCGCCCGTACCGCGTACCTCGACCACTTCGAGCTCGCGGAGGTGCCGCTCCGGCTGCGCGACCCGAACCTCGTGCTCGATCTCGAGTTCAGCTTCGCCAAGTTCCGGAACGGGATCCGCGACGGAGCGTCCCTCTCGCAGATCCGGACAAATGCAGCCGACATCCGCTCCGGACTCCTCGACGTCGACCGCACGCTGGCCGACAAGGGATTCGCGGCGCCGCTGCTCGCCTTTCTCTTCTCCTTCACGATCCTCTTCCGCGAAGGCGTCGAGGTCGTGCTCCTGCTGGCGATCCTGCTCGGGGCGCTGAGCGCCGGCCGTGCGAGCGGCTACCGAAAGCCGCTCGCGGGCGGGGTCATCGCAGCGCTGGCGGCGACCGCGGTCACGTGGGTGCTCGCGACCGTGGTGCTGGAGATCGCGCCGGTGCAGCGCGAGCTGCTCGAAGGCGTGACCGCCATCGCTGCCGTCCTCGTGCTCTTCACGGTCAGCTTCTGGCTCGTCTCGCGGCTCGATCACAAGCACTGGCTCGAGTTCATGCGCGCCCGCGTCGCCTCGGCCGTCTCGGCCGGGAGCGCGGTCGCCTTCGCCGGGCTCGGCTTCACCGCCGTCTATCGCGAGGGCTTCGAGACGGTGCTCTTCTACCAGGCGCTCTCGATCTTCGCGAAGGGCCTCGGGATCTACGTGGCGCTTGGATTCGCCGCGGCCGTCGTCGCGCTCGCCGGAGTCGCCTACGCCGTGCTCAAGCTCGGGAGGCGGCTCCCGGTGAAGCCGCTGCTGACGACCGGGGCGTCGATTCTGCTGCTCCTCTCGGCCACCTTTGCCGGCAACGCCGTACGGTCGCTGCAGGGCGCCGACTGGATCTCGGTCACGCCCGTAGACGGCGACTGGGCGCGGCTGCCCGTCTTCGTCGCCGAGCTGACCGGCATCCACCCCACCCGCGAGGGTCTCACGGTCCAGGCGGCACTCCTCGTCGTCTACGTCCTCGGCGCCACCTGGGTCTTCGGAGTCCGGCCATGGCGCCGTCGGGCCGCCGAGGCGGTCGGGGCATGAGCGGCGCGATCCGGATCGGCGTCGACGTCGGCGGCACCTTCACGAAGGCCGTTGCGGTCGAGACAGCCCCGCTCCGGCTCCTGGCCCATGCCGTGGTGCCGACCTCGCACGAAGCGGCAGGTGTCGCGGACGGGGTCGTCGACGCACTGCGCAACCTGCTCCACGAGCTCGGCGAGGATCGGCGGCGCGTCGCACTCGTCGCGTTCTCCACCACGCAAGCCATGAACGCCCTGCTCGAAGGCGACGTCGGCCGGGTGGGGGTGCTCGGGATCGGGTCGCAGCCGGATCTGAACGCCGCGCGCAAGCGAACGCGCGTCGGCTCGCTCGCGCTCGCGCCCGGACACTCGCTCGAGACGGAGCACGCCTTCGTCGACGCGACGCACGGCCTCGACCGGCAACACCTCGACACCGCGCTCGAGGCGCTTGCCGCCGCCGGCTGTGCCTCCATCGCGGTCAGCGGCGCCCTCGCGGTCGACGAGCCGGCCCATGAGCTCCTCGTCGCGCAATGCGCTCAGGCGCGCGGGCTTCCGGCCTGCGTCGGCCACGATCTGACCGGGGCCTATGGCCTCGAGATGCGCACGGTCAGCGCCGCCGTCAACGCGAGCATTCTTCCGGTCGTGCAGCAGACCGCATCCCTCGTGGAGCAGGCGCTCGCGGACGCGGGGCTCGACGTCCCGCTGCTCGTCCTGCGCGGCGACGGCGGCGCGATGAGCGTCGATGCCTTCCGCCGCCGGCCCTGCTTCACGATCGGCTCCGGGCCGGCAGCGGGCGTCGCGGCCGCGTTGCACCAGCTCAAGCTCACGGACGCGATCGTCGTCGAGTGCGGCGGCACGAGCTCGAACGTGTCGGTCGTCAAGCGTGGCAGGCCCGTCGTCCGCTCGCTCCGTGTCATGGGTCGGCCCACGTGCGTCCGCGCGGTGGACAGCTGGGTCGTCGGGGCAGCCGGAGGCAGCATGGCGCTGCTCAAGCGCCGCTCGATCGCCCAGACGGGGCCGCGGAGCGCCCACGTTGCCGGGTTGCCCTACGCGTGCTTCGCCGATCCGTCGGAGCTCGCCGGGGCGCAACTCGAGCTCGTCGCGCCGCGCGAGGGCGATCCCGAGGCCTATGCCTGCATCCGGGCCGGCGGCAAGCTCTACGCGCTGACGGCAACCTGCGCCGCCAACGCGCTCGGGCTCGTCGCCCGAGATGCGTACGCGTTTGCGGGCCCGGAGGCGGCGCTGGCGGCCTTCGCTCCACTTGCGGAGCGGCTGAAGACGACCCCGGAAGGCGCCGCTCGGCGTCTGCTCGACGGAGCCGTCGAGAAGATCGTCAAGGCGGTCGCGGCTGCGGCGCGTCAGCACAACCTCGGTCGGGACGTGCCGCTCGTCGCGCTCGGCGGCGCGGGCGAGGCGCTCGTCCCGCTCGTGGCGGAGCAGCTGAAGCGCCCGCTGATCCGGCCCGAGCACCCCGAGGTGCTCTCCTCGATCGGCGCGGCGGTGTCGCTCGTCCGGGCCGAGGTGACGCGCAACGGGACGAGTAACGGCGCCGCCGTCGAGCTCGCCCGCGAGGCCGAGCTAGCGTGCGTGGCGTCCGGCGCGGCTCCGGCGACCGTGACCGTCGAGACGGCTTTCGACGCACGCGAGGGAGTGTTGAGAGCCGTCGCCACCGGCGCCGTCGCGTTGGAGGCCGGTGCGGCCGATCGCGAGCCCGCCGGAGACGAGGCTCGTCTCCAGGCGGCGGCTCAGGCGCTCGGACTCGAGCCTCAAGCCCTGCATCTCGTCGCAGAGACCGGCTTCTACCGCGTCTACTCCGAGAACGGCTCGGGCCGCGTGGCCGCGGTCGACGGCCTCGGCGCCGTCGCGCTCGCCGAGGATGCGCGGCGCGTCGTGGCGGCCAGCGGGGACGAGCTCGTCAGGGAGCTCCGCCGGGAGGTCGAAGCCGCCGCACGGAATCTCGGCGTCGCCACCCTCCTGCCGCGAGTCTCGCTCGTCTGCGGCTCGCAGATCCTGGATCTCTCCGACGCGCGTCACCCCGAGGACGTCGCGCTCGCAGCCGCACGGACGCTCGAGGGTCACACCGGCACCGCCGTCGCCGTCGTCGCGCGCTAGAGCTATTCAATGTCGCTGTACAGGGAAGCGCGGTCGGGTCGCCGGCTCTGGATCGCTGCGGCCGTTGCCGTGGTCGCGATCGCCGCCGTCGTCGCTGTCGTCCTGGCGACGACGGGCGGCTCGCCGTCGCAGGCGGAGAAGCTCGAGTCGCTCCAGCAGGACGTTCAGCCCGCGCTGGCGGCGCTCGAGTTGATCCCGATCCACTACGAGTCGCCGAACCCGACGACCCACGCCGCGGCAGCCGACCAGCTTGACGTCGCGCGCGAGACGATTTCCTCGGTCGAGGACGAGCTCAGAAAGCTCGACCCGGCCGGGACGAACCGCGTGCTCTCCGATCTCGCCGACCTCGAGCTCCTCGTGCGGACGACGAAGCAGACCGGCCTCGTCGAGCACGTGGCGAGCGAGACCGCGACCAATCTGCGGGCACTCGTGCGGCTAGACTAACCGCGTGGCGCAGGGTCAGGGACATTCGGTCGACGAGTACCTCGAGACGATCTACTTTCTCGCGTTCCCGATCGGCGAATACCGCCCCGATCCGGACAGCACGTCGGCGATAGCGTCTCGCGTGGCCGAGATGCTCGGCGTGTCGCGCGCTTCGGCCGGCGAGATGCTGAAACGGCTCGAGGCGGACGGGCTCGTCGAACGCGGCGAGCACAAGGAGGCGCTCCTGACCGACACAGGCATCGTGCGCGCCGAGCGCGTCGTCCGGAAGCATCGCATCATCGAGCGCCTCCTCACCGACTTCATGGGCTACACGGCCGCCGAGGCGCACGTGCACGCCGACGAGCTCGGCGACACGTTCTCCGAGGACATGGTCGAGCGGATCGAGGAGCGACTCGGCAATCCCGAGCGCTGCCCGCACGGCTGGCCCGTCGACCCCGCCTTCGAGCAGGCCGAGAACAAGGAGCTTTCCCCGCTCACCGACCTGAAAGTGGGCCAACAGGCGGAGATCGTCCGCCTCGCCGAGCACGACGGCGAGCTCCTGCACTGGTTCTACGACGAAGGCTTCACACCGGGGACGCAGGTCGTGATCCGCGAGGCCCAACCCGCCGCAGCCCAGTTCAAGGTGCTGCTCGGCGGCAAGGACGAGCGGGCGATCGGCGAGAAGGCTGCGGGCGGGCTGTACGTGCGCCCCGCGGCGCCCGTTTAGACCTGCTCTAGACCTCGCCGAAGCGGACGTCCACGCGGGTGAAGCGGAGCGTGCGGAGCAAACCTTCGAACATCAGCCGGGGTGTTTCGCTCGGCACGCGCGACCAGGCCGGATCCGTCGCGCGCCGCGGCGACGAGCTTCTCCTGCGCGAGCGGGTACATATCCTGCTCGACACCGGGATCGTCGCCGAAGGGCGACTGGAGCCGGTCGATCGCGCCGCGGTCGCAGACGTAGCTGTGCTCGAGGTCGAGCTCGGGCTCCCTGAGGGTTGCGGGCGGCAGCTCGAGGGAGACGCTGCGCCGGTCTGCGGAAACGTCGACGGCGCCTTTGTCCAGGCCGGAGAGGTCGACACCTGCGTCGACCGAGCCGATCGCGACGACGAGGACGCGCCGGGCCTTGAGCGAGGCGGGGATGAAGCGCGCGTCCTTCTCGACGTCGACGATCACCTCGAAGTGCCCGCTCGCATCGCGAAAGTCGTGGAGGTTCTGGATCGACCTGAGCACCGCAGGCCCGCTCCGGTCGACGGTCTCGGTTTGGAACAGGCCGCCCCAGTTGGGAATCAGTCGCGCAGCCAGCCGACGAACAGGAGGCCGCCCAGAAGCGCGAGCGCCAGCACGACCAGGCCGGCCGGAAAGCGCCGCGGCGTCGGCTGTGGTGCGGCGGCGGCGCGACGGAAGGATCCGGCGACACCGCACCCATGGGGTTCGAACGGAGGCGGACGCTACACGGTTGCCGCGGAAGCGAACCCGGCGGCCTGGCGCAGCGCGTCGGCCTTGTCCGTCCGCTCCCACGTGAAGTCCCGGTCGTCGCGGCCGAAATGGCCGTACGCAGCCGTCTTCTCGTAGATCGGCCGGCGCAGGTCGAGGTCGCGCAGGATCGCGGCCGGGCGCAGGTCGAAGTGCTCGCGGACGAGCTCCTCGATCCGGTCTTGCGTCATCCCCTCCGCCTCGGTCCCGAACGTGTCGACCAGCACCGACAGCGGGTGCGCGACGCCGATCGCATATGCCACCTGGATCTGGCAGCGGTCGGCGATGCCCGACGCGACGATGTTCTTCGCCACGTAGCGCGCCGCATACGCCGCCGAGCGGTCGACCTTCGTCGGGTCCTTGCCGGAGAACGCGCCGCCGCCGTGCGGAGCCGCGCCGCCGTAGGTGTCCACGATGATCTTGCGCCCCGTCAGGCCGGTGTCGCCCATCGGGCCGCCGATCACGAACTTCCCGGTCGGGTTGACGAAGACGAAGTCCTTCTCCTCGAGCCGCGTCTCGTCGTAGAGCGAGTGCGGCAGGATCGGATGGAGGACGTGCTCGATCAGGTCGGGCTTGATCAGCGTCTCCGAGTCGAGCCCGTCGCGGTGCTGGGTCGAGACGAGGATGCGCTCGATCTCCACCGGCCGCTGGCGCCCCTGCTCGTCGACCTCGTAGCGGACCGTGACCTGAGCCTTGCCGTCCGGCCGGAGATATGGCAGCACGTCGGCCTTGCGCACCTCCGAGAGCCGCTTGCAGATCTTGTGTGCGAGCTGGATCGGCAGCGGCATCAGCTCGTCGGTCTCGCGCGATGCGTAGCCGAACATCATTCCCTGGTCGCCGGCGCCGACGCGGTCGAGCGGGTCGTCGTCGCCACGCTGGGCTTCGAAGGAGTCGTCGACACCCTGCGCGATGTCCGAGGACTGCTCGTCGATCGCGACGATCACACCGCACGTCTCGGCGTCGAAGCCGTACTTCGCGCGGGTGTAGCCGATCTCGGCGATCGTCTTGCGGACGAGGCGCGGAATATCCACGTAGGTGTTGGTCGTGATCTCGCCGGCAACGACGACGAGCCCGGTCGTGATCAGCGTCTCGCAGGCCACACGGCCTGTCGGATCGTCCTTGAGGACAGCGTCGAGGACCGCGTCCGAGACCTGGTCGGCGATCTTGTCCGGGTGGCCTTCGGTGACCGATTCGGAGGTGAAAGAGAACGAGCGGGCTGCCATCGGCGGAAAGAGTACCTACTCCGTTGTCGGCTCTCGCCGCATCAGCGTGCCCACGAGCTCGTGCAGCGGCTCGCCGTCGAGGACCGCGCAAACGCCTTCCGTGATCGGCAGCTCGATCCCCAACCGGTGCGAGAGCTCGCGCAGCACCGGGGCGGTGGTCAGGCCCTCGACGACCATCCCGATCTGCCGGACAGCCTCGTCCGGATCGGTGCCCTGTGCGATCAGCTCGCCCGCCCTGCGGTTGCGGCCGGACTTCGACCAGCACGTGACTACGAGGTCGCCCATGCCCGCGAGACCAGCGAATGTGCCCTGCTTGCCACCCGCGGCCTCGGCGAGTCGCGCCATCTCGGCAAGGCCGCGAGCGACGAGCGCCGCCTTGGCGTTGTCACCGAGCTCGAGGCCGTCGGCGCCGCCGGCCGCGAGCGCGATCACGTTCTTCGCAGCGGCGCACAGCTCGACGCCGACGACGTCGTCGCTGGCGTAGACGCGAAACGTGATCGAGGTGATTGCCGCCTGTAGGTCGAGCGCCAGCTGCTCGTCCTCGCTGGCGATCACCGCCGCGGCCGGCATGTCCCGAGAGATCTCGTCTGCGATGTTGGGTCCCGTGAGCACGGCGACCGGCCGCCCGTTGACGAGCGTCGAGAGCCGCTTTCCCGTCGCCGGATCGAGTCCTTTCGTCAGCGAGAGAATCGGTGCGTCGCCTCCGAGCGACTCGACGGTCTTGCTGTACACGGCGCTCGGGACGGCGACGACGATGACGTCTGCGTCCGCGAGCGGGGCCTCCTCGATCGTCGTCGCCTTGACGCCGCGCAGGTTGCAGTGAGGGAGATAGCGCGGATTCCGGCCGGTCTCGGCGATCACGCGCGCCTGGTCCGGGTCGCGGCAGGCGAGTGTCACATCGTGCTCGCGGTTTTGCAGCACACGCGCGAACGCCGTCCCCCACGACCCGCCGCCGACGACGGTGAACCTCACGAACGCTTGACGAAGTCGATCGAGACGGGCACGCCCGCGAGGTTAAAGCGTTTGCGCAGCTCGTTCTCGACCCAGTACGCATAGTCGCGCGTGACGAGGCCCGGATCGTTGACGTGGATCCGGATTCGCGGCGGCCGCGTCGATACCTGGGTTCCGTAGAGGAGGTTCAGCCGCTTCCCCTTCGACGACGGCGCCTGACGCGCCTGCCGCAGCTCGGCGAGCGCGTTGTTGAGCGCCGGAGTCGGGATCCGGCCGGTGTGCTTCTCGAAGAGGTCGGCGATGTACTCGAGCAGCCGGTCGAGCCCCCGGCCGGTCTTCGAGGAGACGGCGATCAGGGGCGGCCGCTGCCGGAGCTTCGTCTCGATCCTGGGCCGGACGTCCTCGATCGTGACCTCGGTCTCATCCCACTTGGCGAGGACGACGAGCGTCGAGTTGCCCGCCTTGCGCGCGACGTCGGCGACCGCGAGATCCTGGTCGACGATCCCCTCGCTCGCGTCGATCAGGACGAGAGCGATGTCAGCGCGCTCGGCGGCCTCGAGGGCGCGAAGCTCCGAGTAGTAGTCGATCCCCTGCCGCTGCTTGCGCTTACGTCGGAGACCCGCCGTGTCGACGAGCTGGTAGGTACGGCCATCGCGCTCGAGGATGGTGTCGATCGTGTCGCGGGTCGTGCCGGGCACGTCCGAGACGATCACGCGCTCGGCCCCGACGAGGGCGTTCAGGAGCGACGACTTGCCGACGTTCGGCCGCCCGAGGATGGCAACGCGGATCGCCTCGTCGCCGACCTGCCGTGGCCCCTGCCCGGGCAGCTGCTCCACGATCTGGTCGAGCAGGTCGCCGGTGCCGTGCCCGTGCAGGGCGGAGAGCGGGAACGGATCGCCGAGCCCGAGCTTGTGGAACTCCACCGCGTCGAGGTCGCGACGGGGATCGTCGATCTTGTTCGCCAGCACGATCACGGGCTTCTTCGAGGCACGCAGGGTGACCGCGAGCTCCTCGTCGCCGGGCGTGATCCCGTGGCGGGCGTCGACGACGAAGAGGACGAGGTCGGCCTCTTCGATTGCGGCCCGGGCCTGCTGCGCGATCTTGGGGCTGAAGGGATCCGTGGCGAGGTCGTCGACACCGCCCGTGTCGATCAGGAGGAAGTGCTTCCCGTTCCAGTCGGCGAGGAGCTCCTTGCGGTCGCGCGTGACGCCCGGGGTCTCGTGCACGACAGCCTGCCGGGTCTCGGTCAACCGGTTGATGAGCGTCGACTTGCCCACGTTCGGAAATCCGACGATCGCAACGGTGCCGATGATCTCGGGAGTCGCGGGAGCCTGCGGCGGGTTCTCGGTCTCGCTCATCGCGGTGGCACCGCCTGCTTGGGACGGCCGGCTGCATGAATCTCCGCCAGCCAGTCGTGGAGTGCGTGGAGCCGGCGCTCGATCTCGGCCGATCCCTCGCGATAGCCCTTCGCGCCCTTCGGCAGCCCCTCGAAGTGGATGGGCTCGCCCCAGGCGACCGAGATCGGGTGAAAGTTGCCCGGCTTCCACTCGTGCGAGCCGTAGATCGCGGCAGGCACGACCGGAACCTGCTCCTGCACGGCGACCATCGCGGCACCGGGCTGGACCGGCCCCGGAACGCCCGTGCGCTGACGCGTTCCCTCCACGAACAGCCCGAGCGCGTGCCCGTCGCGGACGACCTCGCGCATCCGCCGCACGGCCTCCCGGTCGGACTCTCCGCGCCGGACGGAGATCGTCCCGAAGCTGCGGATCAGCTGTCCGAGCCCGGGCACGCGATGGGCCTCGACTTTGGCGAGGAAGTAGATCGTGCGCGGTGAGGAGAGGCCGAAGACGGGCGGGTCGATCCAGTGGAAGTGGTTGAAGGCGAACACGACGCCACCGGTCGGCGGCACGCGATCGACCCCGTAGTTCCGCAGCGGGGTCAGCAGCCGGACAACGGAGCCGATGGTGAGGCGGCCGACCGCCCAGACAGCGTCCACTTGGTTCATGCCGCCTCCCTCACCGAATCTGGCGGGCGTGGACGAGATCTTCGATCCGAGCGACGACCTCGTCCACGTCGAGCGCGGTCGTGTCGATCTGGATCGCGTCCTCGGCGGGCCGCATGTTGATCGCGTCCTTCTCGTCACGGAGGCGAAGGTCGGTCGCGAGCGCGTCCGCGCCGATCCCGGGACGCTCCGATGACCGGCGCGCAGCCCGCACCGACGGGTCGGCGACGAGGTAAACCTTTACTTGAGCTTGAGGTGCGACGACCGTGCCGATGTCACGCCCCTCGATCACGACATCGCCCTCCTGCGCGAGTGCGCGCTGGCGCTCGCGCATCACCTCCCGTACCTGCGGGTGGCGCGCCACGACGGGGACGAGCTTGTCGATGTCGGGCTTGCGGATCGACGACGTCACGTCGCACCGGTCGATGAAGACGCGCCCCGCCTCGTCGAAGGCCACCGGGTTCGCGGCCGCGAGCTCCGCGAGATCGTCGGCGAGATCGAGGGCGACGCCGCGGCGGCGCGCGAGCCATGTGAGCGCGCGGTACATCGCACCGGTGTCGAGGTAGCGGAAGCCCAGCCGCTCGGCGAGGTGCCGTGCGACCGTGCTCTTGCCGGCCCCGGCGGGCCCGTCGATGGCAACGATCATCAGCTCGTGGGCGCTCGCAGCGAGTCGAGAAGGTCGAAGAAGCCGGGGAAGCTTACCGCCGCGACCTCCGCGCCCTCGACCTCGACCCCCTCACGCGAGACGAGGCCCGCGACGGCGCCGAGCATCGCGATCCGATGATCGCCGCGCGCGTCGACCGAGCCGCCGCGCAGACGTGTGGGCACACCGCGTACCTTGAAGCCGTCCGGCGTCGCGCGAATGTGGGCGCCGAGGCGGCGCAACCCGTCGACGACGGCCTCGATCCGGTCGGTCTCCTTCGCGCGCAGCTCAGCCGCGCCGCGCAGGACGCTGTCGCCATGGGCGTGCACGGCGAGCAGCGCGAAGAGCGGCAGCTCGTCGACGAGCAGCGGCACCTCCCCCGCTCCGATCGTCGTTGCGACGAGCTCCGCCGAGCGCACGTCGAGGTCGCCTGCCGGCTCGCTGCCGATCCGCCGCCGGTTGAAGACCGTGATGTTCGCGCCCATGCGCTTGAGCACATCGAGCAAGCCGGTACGCCGGGGGTTCAGGTTGACGCCGTGCACGGTCAGCTCCGAGCCGGCGAGCAGGGTCGCTGCCACGAGAAACGGCGCAGCGGACGAGAAGTCGCCGGGGATCTCCGTGTCGCCGAGCTCGAAGCGCTCGACCGGCTCAACGCTCACGCTTCTGGGCTTGCGACGGACGGGGACGCCGGCCTGCGCGAGCATGTTCTCCGTGTGATCGCGCGTCGGCAGTGGCTCCTCGACCGTCGTCTCTCCGCCCTGCGCGTAGAGCCCTGCGAGAAGCACCGCCGACTTGACCTGCGCGCTCGCGACGGGCAACTCGTACGTGATCGGTCGCAGCGGCGATCCCTCGATCACGATCGGGGCATGACCGTCCTCCGTCTCGATCGAAGCGCCCATCCGTCGCAGCGGCTCGGCGATCCGCTCCATCGGGCGCGATCGCAGCGAGTCGTCGCCGGTCAGCTCGAAGCGACCCTGCTGGCCGACGAGGATCCCCGGAAGGAGCCGCATCAGCGTGCCGGCATTGCCGCAGTCGATCGGTCTTTCCGGCGCGGTGAGGCCGCGGAGTCCGCCGCCGAAGACGCGCAGCGTCTCCGTGTCCGCCTCGTAGACCCGGATCCCGCGCGCCCGGACCGCGGCGATCGTCGACTCGGTGTCGTCCGAGCGACCGAAACCGGAGACTCGGGTCTCACCGTCGGAGATCGCCCCCAGCAGCAGCGCCCGGTGCGAAAGGGACTTGTCCCCGGGGACGCCGATGTGCCCGTGCACCGCCGCGGTAGGCGCAATTTTCATGCCGCCGACCCTGTGGACAAAGAGTTGCAAAAAAGATGCAACTCGGACACGTCCGCGCGGGACACGTCCGGGGACAGTCCCCGGACCGGTCCCGAGCGGCCATGTCTGAGAGAGACGGCGGTCACGACTCGTCTTCGAGCACCGGCGCGACGACGACGCCGTATCCCTGCTGCTCGAGGATCGCGGCGGCGCGGGCAGCCTCCTGCTCGCCGGCGACGAGGATCGCGATCGTGCCGCCGCGCTCGCTCGAGAGGTGCTGGAGGTCGAAGTCGGCGATGTTGATCCGTTCGGCCCCGAGCGCCTGTGCGATTCCCGCGATCACGCCGGGCCGGTCGGGCACGTGCACGCGCAGCCGCTGGAGCTCGCCGGCGTCCTCGTACGCCGTCTCCAGCAACCGCCGCCGGTTCGCGGAGGCTTCGCCGATCCAGCGCGCGAGGAAACCTGCGTCTCCGGCCGCGAGCGCCGCCTCGACCTGCTCGACACGGCGCCGGTGCTCGGCGAGCGAGGCGGCGAGTGCGACGCGGTTCTCGAGGAAGATGTCGACCCAGATGCGCGGATTCGCACCGGCGACCCTGGTCATGTCGCGAAGCGACCCGCCGGCCGCCGCCAGCGGCTCGTGCCCGTCGACGCGACCGCCGCCGGCCTGGTTCAGGAGCACGTTCGCGAGCGCGTGCGGCAGATGGCTCGTGACCGCGACCAGGCGGTCGTGCGCCTCGGGGTCGATCGCCACCGGCACCGCCCCGAGCGCCGAGACGAAGCCATGTAACACTTTGTAACTATCCGGGTCGGTCGCGGCGACGGGAGTCAGAAACCAGGTCGCACCGTCGAACAGCGTGGCCGTCGCCCACTCGGGGCCGCGCGCTTCCGAGCCGCAGATGGGGTGGCCGCCGACGAAGCGGCCGACGCCGGTCGCCGCTGCACAGACGCCTCCCTTCGTCGAGCCGACATCGGTGACGGTGCAGCCGGCGTCGCTCGCGTCGAGGACGGCGCGCACCTGAGCCGGCAGCGCGGTGACGGGAGCGGCGACCACGACGAGCTCCGCACCTTCGAGGGCCGCCGCGAGATCGGAGGAGGCGTCGACCGCGCCGCGCTCGGCGGCGGTGGCAAGGTGCGACGGGTCGAGATCCCAGCCGGCGACGCGCTCCACGCCGGCGCGGCGCGCGGCGAGCCCGACCGACGCGCCGATCAGGCCGGTGCCGACAACGGCGAGAGAACGGACGACAGCCATGACGTCCTACCTTCGCATCAGCTCGGCCACGCGAAACGCGAGGTCGAGCGACTGCCGTGCGTTGAGGCGCGGGTCGCAGAGGCTCTCGTAGCGGGTCGTCAGCTCCTCCTCGAGCACGGCTTCCGAGCCGCCCAGACACTCGGTCACGTCCTCGCCGGTGAACTCGAGGTGGACGCCGCCCGGCCAGACGTCCTCTCGACGGCAGAGGGCGAAGAACGCGACCACCTCGTCCATGATCGCGTCGAAGCTGCGGGTCTTGATCCCGGATGCCGTGCGGAACATGTTCGCGTGCATCGGGTCGCAGGCCCACACGACGGGCTGCTCGGCTTCGCGCACCGCTCGCAGCAGCGGCGGCAGCGCCTCGAGGAGTGGCTCGGCGCCCATGCGGACGATGAAGGTCAGCCGGCCGGGAAGTCGGAGCGGGTTCAGCTTCTCGGTGAGCTCGAGCACCTCGTCGGGGGTCGCTGACGGCCCGAGCTTGACTCCGAGCGGGTTGTGCACACCCGCGAAGAATTCGGCGTGAGCGCCGTCCGGCTGGCGGGTGCGCTCGCCGATCCAGAGCATATGCGCCGAGCAGTCGTACCAGTCCCCGGTAAGGGAGTCGCGCCGCGTCAAGCCCTCCTCGTAGTCGAGCACCAGCCCCTCGTGGCTCGTCCAGACGTCGACCTGGTGCAGCTGCGGCGCGTGCACGAGGTCGATCCCGCACGCACGCATGAAGCCGATCGCGCGCTCGATCTCCGCTGCGACGACCTCGTAGCGCTGCCCTTCCGGTGCGCTCGCGACGAACTCCTGATTCCACATCTGCACCTGGGTCAGGTCGGCGAAGCCGCCCTTCGTGAAGGCGCGAAGCAGGTTGAGCGTGGCGGCGGACTGGTGGTAGGCCTGGATCATTCGCGCCGGATCTGATGTCCGCGCCTCCACCGTCACGGCGTCGTCGTTGACCATGTGTCCGAAGAAGGACGGCAGCTCCTCGTCCCCGATCCGCTCGACCCGCTCGGAACGCGGCTTTGCGAACTGCCCTGCGATCCGGCCGACCTTGACGAGCGGTAGCGCCGACCCGTAGATCATCACCACCGACATCTGCAGCAGGATCTTCAGCTTCTCGCGGATCGAAACCGCGGTGAAGTCCCGGAACGACTCGGCACAGTCGCCCGCCTGGAGCAGGAAGGCTCGGCCGGCGGCGACCTCCCCGAGCGCGGCCTGCAGCTCACGCGCCTCGCCGGCGAAGACGAGCGGCGGCAGCGCCCGCAGCCGCTCCACCGCAGCGTCCGCGGCGGCGGCGTCAGGCCACTCGGGCTGGTGCAACGCGGAGCAACCGCGCCAGCTCGACGGCGTCCAGGTGGTGGGGGTAACGGCCATCGCGCCAGTGTAGTTGCGGGTATCCAGGCGGGTCCCTATCCTTGCGGCTCATGACTTCCGCGCCCCCTCACGAGGCCTGGTCTTGGCCGTGCGAGCGGAGCGGGAGCCTGCGCTAGGACGCGCACGCCGCTTCGCTCGATCCCGACCTCCACCCGGAGGTCGTTTTTCGTTCCGCGACCGAACCTGAAGGAAAGAGAAACCACCATGCGCATCTTCTCGGGCATCCAGCCCACGGGCGACAAGACGATCGGCAACCTGATCGGCGGCTTCCGCCAGTACGCCGCGACGCAGGAGCGCGGCGAAGGCTTCTTCTGCATCGTCGACCTGCATTCGATCAGCGTCGACTACGACCCGGCGGAATTCCGGGAGAAGACGCTCGACCTCGCGGCGATGCTGTTCGCGACCGGCCTCGATCCGGAACGCGCGACCGTGTTCGCCCAGAGCCACGTCCCGGCGCACGCGGAGGCGGCGTGGCTGCTGGGCTCGGTTACGAGCATGGGCCAGCTGAACCGGATGACGCAATTCAAGGACAAGTCCGAAGAGCGCGAGTTCGTCTCGGCTGCGCTCTTCACCTATCCGGTGCTCATGGCCGGCGACATCCTGCTGTACCAGACCGACATCGTCCCGATCGGCGACGACCAGCGCCAGCATCTCGAGCTCGCGCGCGACGTCGCCGAGCGGTTCAACGCCCGGTACGGGGAGACATTCAAGCTCCCCGAGGGCGTCTACCCCGAGGTCGGGGCGCGGATCATGGACTTGCAGGAGCCGACGAAGAAGATGTCGACCACCTCGGGGACGCCGCAAGGCACGGTCCGGATCCTCGACGACCTCGACGTGATCCGGAAGAAGTTCAAGTCTGCGGTGACAGACTCGGGGTCGGAGGTGCGCCGCGGCGAAGACAAGCCCGGGATCACGAACCTGATCGACATCCTCGCCTCGCTCGCGGGCGAGACGCCGGAAACGATCGAGTCGCGCTACGAGGGCGCCGGCTACGGCCAGTTCAAGACCGACGTGGGCGAAGCGGTCGTCGAGGCGGTTACCCCCGTCCAGGCTCGCTACCGCGAGCTACGCGCCGACCCCGCCGAGCTGCAACGGCTGCTCGACCAGGGCGCCGGCAAGGCACGCGAGGCGTCGGCACCGACGCTCGAGCAGATGTACGAGCGGATGGGGTTTGTGAGGCCCCAATGAGGCGGACGCTCCTGCTCGGCGCGATGTTCGCGCTCGCGGCCGTTGCAGGAGCGCTCCACTACGCGGACGCAGCGCCTGTTGCCGTCTTCCTGATTGCGGGCGCGGCGCTCGGCGGCCTCGCCTGGGCGATCGGCGTCGCGACGGAGTCGGTCGGCGCGCAATTCGGCCCGGCCGTGACGGGCGTGCTCCAGTCCACGCTCGGCAACCTCCCGGAGCTCTTCATCGTTCTCTTCTCGCTTGCCGCGGGAGAGATCGTCGTCGCGCAGACCTCGATCCTCGGCTCGCTGTTCGCGAACGCGCTCCTCGTGCTCGGGCTCGCGATCGTCGCCGGTGCCCGCCAGGCGGAGGACGGCGTCATGCGCTTCCAGGCACGGCTGCCGAACGACACGGCGACCCTCCTCCTGCTCGCCGTCTTCATCATCGTCCTGCTCGGGCTCTCCGACCAGGCCGGCGACCGCGCCAGCCAGCATCAGGTCGCGATCTCGGCGATCGGCGCCGTCTGCCTGCTCGGCGTCTACGCGGCGTGGCTCTGGTCGTACCTGCGCACGCCGGCCGCTGTCGAGCCGGCGATCGAGCAGCAGGCGCACGACGGATTGTCGCTGCGGTCCGCGATCGCCGTCCTCGCCCTCGCCGGCGTTGCCGCCGCTTTCGTGTCCGACTGGTTCGTCGATGCACTCGACCCTGCTGTGAAGGTGCTCGGAATCTCGAAGGCGTTCACCGGGCTCGTGATCGTGGCGATCGCCGGCAACGCGGTCGAGAACGTCGTCGGAATCACGCTCGCCGCGAAGGGCCAATCCGATCTCGCGATCTCGGTCGTCAAGAACTCGGTCGCGCAGATCGCCGTCTTCCTCTTTCCGGCGCTCGTGCTGCTCTCGCTCTTCTTCTCCGAGCGGCTGACGTTCGTGCTCAACCCGGTGTACATCGGCGCGCTCGTGATCATGGCGCTCGCGGTCTGGCAGATCACCGGTGACGGCGAGGCGGTCGCGTTCGAGGGCTCGGCCCTGGTCGCGATCTACATCATCCTGGCGGTGCTGACGTTCTACGAATGAGCTCCAGCTCGTCCTCGCTCAGCTCACGCCACTCGCCGGGCGCAAGAACGTCGACGCGAAGGCCCGCGTACGTGCTCCGATGCAGCCGCCGGACGCGGTAGCCGACCGCCTCGCACATCCTGCGCACCTGCCGGTTCCGGCCCTCGTGCAGGACGAGCTCGAAGCGTGCGGCACCGAGCCGGCGGACGCGCGCGGGCGACGTCGGCCCGTCCTCCAGCTCGACGCCCTCGGCCAGTCGCTGCAGCGCCTCGTCGGTCGGCTCCTTCCAGGTCTCCACCTCGTAGACCTTCTCGACGCCGTACCGCGGATGGGCGAGCCGGTGCGCGAGCGGGCCGTCGTTCGTCAGCAGGAGCGCGCCCGTGGTGTCGACGTCGAGCCGCCCGACCGGGACGACACGCGATTCGTGGTCGA
The DNA here is from genome assembly GCA_033857955.1 of Gaiellaceae bacterium. Taxonomy (GTDB): domain Bacteria; phylum Actinomycetota; class Thermoleophilia; order Gaiellales; family Gaiellaceae; genus Gaiellasilicea. The sequence continues at coordinate 51,694 of JAWVCW010000001.1, forward strand.
CGAGCGACAGGACGGTCGGCCGGCCTTGCGGGTCGCTCGCAGTCGTGACGATGCCGGCCGGCTTGTGCAGGAGCACGTATCCGAGCTCCTGCTTGGCGACCCGCTCGCCGTCCACCTCGACGACGTCGCGCGACTCCACGAAGGTGTTCAACTGGCCCGGCTCACCGTTCACTCGCACGCGGCCGGCCTTGATCAGGTCGTCCGCCTTGCGCCGCGAGGCGACACCGGCGCGAGCTAGATAAGCGTTGAGCCTCATGAAACGACACCTCCTCTGGCCGCGGCCGCGAAGCGGTCGCCTTTAGGGGTCTTCGCGCGGACCGGATCCGCGCGAGCGGATTCGGGGCCTGCGCCAAGTAGTAGTCTGCCGCGCGGTGCGCGACCACTCCTCCGACGTCGACCGCCTCGCCGATCTTCTGGTCGGCTTCGGAGCGAACGTGCAGCCGGGGCAGATCGTCGGAGTCACTGCCTATCTGGGCATGGAGGACGCAGCCCGCGCCGTGTCCCGTGCGGCGTACGAGCGGGGCGCGAAATACGTCGACGTCTTCTGGTGGGACCAGCTCGTCAAGCGGGCGCGGCTCGAGCTCGCGGACGAGGACACGCTCGACTACATCCCGCCGTGGCTCGAGCAGCGCATGGAATGGCTGTCGGACGAGCGCGCGGCGCGGGTGACGCTGACCGGGACGAGCGCATCCGTCTTCGACGGCCTCGACCCGGCTCGAACCGGTCGCGACATGCTGCCGTACATCTCCGCTGTCCCTCGGATCGTCAACCTGCGGACGACGAACTGGACGGCCGGCCCGTGCCCGAACCTCGGCTGGGCGGAGCGCGTCCACCCGGAGCTCGAGCCGGAGGCCGCGCTGGACAAGCTGTGGGAGGAGATCACGTACGTGCTCCGGCTCGACAGCGAGAATCCGGTCGAGGCCTGGCGGGAGCGGATGAAGGTCATCGTCGCCAGCGCCGACCGGCTGACGAAGCGACGGTTCGACGCGCTCCACCTGCACGGCCCCGGCACCGATCTGACGATCGGCCTGCTCCCGAGCTCGCAGTGGCTGGGGGCAGACTTCGAGACGGCGGACGGGATCACGCACTACCCGAACCTCCCGACCGAGGAAGTCTTCACGACCCCGGATCCGGAACGGGTCGACGGACACGTGTCAGCCACGATGCCGCTCGAGCTCTACGGCTCGTACATGAACGGGATTCGGATCGAGTTCGAGGGCGGCCGGGCAGTCAAGATCGACGCCGACCAGGGCGCAGACGCGCTGCGGGCGACCATCGCGAGAGACGACGGCGCATCACGCTTGGGCGAGATCGCGCTCGTGGACAAGGAGGGGCGGATCGGCCCGCTCGGCACCGTGTTCTACGAGACGTTGCTGGACGAGAACGCCGCCAGCCACATTGCGCTCGGGAACGCGTACACGTTCCCGGTCGAGGACGAGGCCGACCGCGAGCGTGTGAACAAGAGCGACATCCACGTCGACTTCATGATCGGGTCGAACGAGCTCGACGTGGACGGGATCACCGGCGACGCCGACCGGGTACCGGTCCTGCGCGGCGGCGCGTGGCAGATCTGATCCGAATCGTCCCGTACGACCCGGCCTGGCCGGATGAGTTCGAAGCGGAGAAGGTACGGCTGGAACCGATCCTCGCGCCCTGGCTTGCGGGCGGCTTCACCACATCGGCAGCACGAGCGTTCCGGGGCTCGCCGCCAAGCCCGTGATCGACATCCTGGCCGAGGTACGCAGCCTCGAGGAGAGCAGGGCCGCGATCGAGCCGCTCCACGAGCAGCTCTCCTACTGGTGGGCGCCGTACCGGGAGGAGCGCATGAACTGGTTTTGCAAGCCTCGCCCGAACAGCGAACCCACCACTTGCACTTGGTCGTCCCGGGCTCGCAGGCGTGGCGCGAGGAGCTCGCATTCCGCGACGCGCTCCGCACCGAGCCGGAGACGGCGCGCGCCTACGAAAACCTGAAGCTACGCCTCGCCGTCGAGCACCCGCACGACCGTGAGGCGTACACGGTCGCGAAGACCCGAGTTCGTGCTGGATGTCTTGGCGCGTGTCCTCGACTAGGCAGTCTTGCCGACGGCGACCGAGTGCAACCGCTCGCGGATCTCCGCGGCCGACTCGCCCAGGTCGTCGAGCCGTGGCAGCGCGGCGGCGCTCTCGAGGCCGAAAACGCGCTCGAAGAGCGGCGTCGTCCGGTAGCGCACGGCACCGCCGGGGCCGTCGTCGCGTCCTGCCTCTGAGATCAGCCCGCGCTCGAGGAGGCCGGCCACGGCCGAGTCGGCGGCGACGCCGCGGATTCGCGCGATCTCCGGTCGGCTGCACGGGCCGAGATAGGCGACGATCGAAAGCGTCTCGAGCGCTGCCTGCGAGAGCCCCCGCTCGACCGGCCGCTCGAACAGGCGCCCGCAAGCGACCGCAGCCTCGCGCGAGGCGCGGAACGCATAGCCGCCCGCGACGTGCTCGAGCACGATGCCGCTCCGACCCTCGCGGAAGCGATCCGAGAGCAGGCCGAGCGCGAGTTCGACCCGCTCGGGGTCGTCGTCCGCGGCCTCGGCCAGCTCGTCGACGGACAGGGGCGCGGAGGCGACGACGAGCAGCGCCTCGACCGTCCGGGCGAGCTGGTCGACCGGATTGGCGGTGATCAGGCGGAGCGGGCGATCCATTCGCTACCTCTTTCGTCGTGGGGTCGCGAAACCCTGATTGGACTGAACGGTGCTGCTTGATCCAGGGAAATCTCGCCGGCCTTGCGCAGCTCGAGCAGCGCGAGGAAGGCGACGGCCTGGTCGATGCGGGAGAGCGAGCCGACCTCGGCGTCGAAGTCGAAGACGCGGCGGCGCCTGAGCACCGCGCGAAAGCGTTCGAGGAATTGCGCGACCGGCGGGAACCGGATTGCCATGTGCGCGAGCGAGACCTGTGCCGGCGGCTCCGCGAGCAGGCGTAGCGTCGCGGCAAGCTGCTCCGGATCCTGGGCCGCGAGCTTTCGCTCCGGCTGCGGCGCGAGCGGTGCTGGGCCGACGCGGAAGAAGCGGTCGCGCTCGCCGGCAAGGCGCTCCGCCAGCCAGGTCGCCGCCTCCTTCATCCGCCGGTACTCGGCGAGCCGGCGCGCAAGCTCCTCTGCGGCCTCCTCCGGCTCGAGCTCGGCGAGCTCGGCCTCCTCGTCCGGGAAGAGCGCGCGCGCCTTGAGCTCGAGCAGCGCGGCGATCAGGACGAGGAACTCGCCGCACGCCTCCAGGTCGAGCTCCTCCCGCTCCGCAAGCCTCTCGACGAACGCAACCACGATCGCCGCCATATCGACGTCGGCGGGCTCGAGCTCCTCCTTCAGGAGCAGCGTGAGCAGCAGATCGAAAGGACCTTCGAACGCGTCGAGGTCCAGCTCAAGTTCTCGGACGACCATGGCCACTCAAGTGAGGCTAGCGACGGGGTCGGACGCGGCTGCGCGGGACGGCCATCGTCGGCGGCGGCTCGGCCTTGGGCTCGCGGCGAAGCCGGCGCCGGCCCCCGCGCCCACGCATGAATTGCCACCAGATGAAGAAGGCGGTGGAGAGAACGAAGAGGATCGCCGACACCCAGGCGTTCACACGCAGGCCTGCGATCTCCGAGGACGGATCGATCCGGAGCGTCTCGAGGTAGAAGCGGAAAGCCGTGTACAGCGAGATGTAGAGGGCGAACAGCGCAGGCGGGCGGAAGCGGAAACGCCGGTCGAGGATCAGCAGGAGCCCGGCGGCACCGAGATTCCACAAAGCCTCGTAGAGGAACGTCGGGTGGAAGGTGTCGTTGAAGAGGTAGTTGTCGGGCCGGCGCACGGCGTCGATCTCGAGGCCCCACGGCAGGTCGGTCGGCTTGCCGAAGAGCTCTTGATTCCACCAGTTGCCGACTCGTCCGATCGCCTGCGCGACCAGGAGCCCCGGCGCTGCTGCATCGAGCAGCGCGGGAACGTTCGCCCCGGCGCGGTGGGCGATGAACCCGCCGACGAGGACGCCGCCGGCGATGCCACCCCAGATCCCGAGGCCGCCCTCCCAGACGGCGAATGGGCCCCACCACTGGTCCGGCACCTCGCTCCAACTCGTTGCGAGGTGGTAGAGGCGCGCGCCGACGATCCCCGCGCCGACACCCCAGACGGCGACACGGAAGATCAGATCCCAGTCACCGCCGCGGGCAACCCAGCGGCGGCCTGTGATCCAGATACACGCCGCGATGCCCGCGAGGAGCATCAGGCCGTACATGTGGATCGTCAGCGGCCCGAGGCTGATCGTGCCGGACGAGGGCGAGGGAATCGAAGCAAGGAAGGTCAAGGCAGATGGCATTCTGCCGAGACTCGCAGACGGAGCGCGTTAGAAGGCGATGCCTCTAACGCTCCGACGCCCGGCGCGAGCCGGGCGGAGCCGGGCGGTCGCTGCGCTAGAGGCGAAGGCTCTAGTGCTCCGACGCGTTGCTGGGGGTGCCCGGCCGGAGGGGATGTGCGTAAGCACAGACCCGGAGAGCCGGGCGCGCTCAGCGGCGCGAGCCGGGCGGAGCCGGGCTTCGCCCGGCGGGAGCCCGGCGGTCGGTGCGCTAGAGCAGTATTTCTAGTGCTAGCTCGGGAGCGCAGCCGTTTCGCAGCAGGTCGATCGCGAAGTGGAGATCGACGTCACCCCGGCCCGCCAGCAGCGAGGCGGCAGCTTGCTCGAAGCCCGCCCGCTCGAGTTCCTCGGCACGCCAGCGCGCGATCCGCTCCTGCTCCGTTTCCGTTCTGGTCAGTTCTGCCGCAGCCATCATTGGTGCCTCCGGTCGTGTTACCCGTAACTTCGTCCAGTAGAGCCCAGAGGTTGTCCCCCTGAAAGGGGATTGCGATGAAGCTTCCGTAAGTGTTTTGCAAAGTGGCAAACTCGCAAGGTCGATCGCTCTGACCCGAGGCGGGTCGAAACCGAATCGTGGCGGGCCCCGAAGGACCTATCGACCCAGCTGCGAAAGGATCACAATGAGACCCAAGTACGTCGCCGCCGGCCTGCTGGTTGCGCTTCTTCCCGTGGCAGTCGCGTCAGGAGCCTTGCAGAAGGGCGGGACCTCGCTCCATGCCACCTTGACCGGCAAGGTCGAGGTGCCCAAGGGTGACCCCGACGGCCGCGGCACGGCTGAGATCAAGATCACCGGCACGAAGGTGTGCTGGGAGATCAAGGCAACGAAGGTGGGGAGTCTGTCTGCAGCCCATATCCACAAGGGCAAGGCAGGGGTCGCCGGGCCGGTCGTCGTCCCGTTCGGCAAGACCTACAAGTCCAAGGGATGCACCACCGCCGCGGTCGCTGCAGCGATCAAGAAGAACCCGGGCGCGTACTACGTCAACGTTCACAACGCGAAGTACCCCGCCGGGGCCCTTCGCGGCCAGCTTCACAGCTAGTCGTCAGGCGCAAGAGTGCGGCGCGGAGCCGACGACGACCGGCACGCGCTGCACTGCATTGTTGCAGAAGCCGTCGAGGTTCCACTGCGAGCTGTCCGGCTGGGTCTGCCCCTTCGCGTCGGTCGCCCGGCAACAGACTTCGTGCTCGCCGGGCTCGGCCAGCCAGTCGAATGTCCAGCCCACCCAGCCGAACTCGGAGACGGGCTCGCCGAGGTTCGCGCCGCCCCAGGTGCCGCCCCCGTCCACGCTCACCTCGACACGCTCGATCGGCCCCCCACCTGACCACGCCCGTCCCTCGACCACGCACGGTCCGGACTCAAGGTATCGCGTCCGCGTGAAGAAGTCGGGGATCCCGGGCGGCACCAGCAAGGCGCGTGGGAGCATCCTCGTGACCGGTCGGCCGGAGTCCTCCTCGGATTCACGGACGTGGTAGGCGACTTCCTGCTGCCAACCGCGAAACGGCTCGTCGACGACGGTGATCGACTGGAGCCACTTGACGTGCGTCATCCCGTACCACCCCGGCACGACCACGCGTAGCGGGAAGCCGTGTTGCGGCGGCAGCGCCTGCCCGTTGACGGCATAGGCGAGCAGCACGTCGCCGCGCAGCACCTCGGCCAGCGGGAGGCTGCGCTCGTAGAGATGCTCGACGTCTCCCTGAAATCCGCGATCGAGGCCGGTGAAGACGACCTCGATCCCATCGGTCTCGAGACCTGCTTCCTCGAGGATCGGCGCGAGCGGCGTACCCGTCCATTCGGCGGTGCCGACCGCCTCCATCAGCCACGGCTGGCTGGCGGCCCGCGGCGAGGTCAGGGCGCGCCCGTTGCCGGCGCACTCGAGCGTCACCGCGACGGTGCGGGACGGCCGTGCCTTGATCTCGTCGAGAGAGAGGACGAGCGGCCGCTGGAGACGGCCCCCTACCTCCAGCCGCCACGTCTGCTCGTCCACGAGCGGGATATCGAAGTGGATCAGCAGGTAGTGCAGCCCGATCGGTGTGATCTCGTGCCGCAGGGCTTCGAGCGGCAGAGCGTGATTGCGTGCTGCGAGCTGGAGCTCCTCGAACGTGATGCCGGCACCGGCAGTCGTCTCCACAGCTCGCAGTAAAGCACCGGCGGCGTCGATGCAGAAACCTCCTCGCCCGGTCAGTGGTTGGACTGCCGCCGCGCGTCCACGATGTAGAGGTCGATGAAGCGTCTGCGGGTCCTCGCCCTGATCATCTTTCCGGCACTCGCCGTCGTCGGTGCTCGGTCGGCCTCCTCGGCGCCTCCGTCCACTGCGGTTGCGAGCAGATCGTCCTCAGGGTCCAGTCGGGCAGCGAGGACGGCTACCGCGTCCTCCTGGGAAAGGTCGCCGTCCCGGACGAACGTCACACCAGCCAGGCTGCGTTCCGCAGAAACGGGAAGCGCTGGCCGTACTTTCGTCAGGTCGGGATCGTGGTTCGCGGTGGCGCCTCGCCGGTCACGATCACGGTCCCTGAAGGCTGGCGCCACCGCGTCGCGATCTCGTGGGGCAATACGCCCGCCGTCAGCTCCCTCCAGATCGCCTCCTGCGGAGCGTCCGAGTCGAAACCGTGGAACGCCTACGCTGGCGGGTTCTATCTCCGCTCGCGGGCTGATTGCGTGCCGCTGCTCCTCCAGGTGGGCGGGCGCAGCACGAGCGTCCGTCTCGGGGTCGGCCGGACCTGCGGCGCCCCTCACCGATGAGCGCCTGGGCAACGTAGGCGACGCACGCGCAGCCGCCGAGGTCCATGATCCAGTCGGCGTGGATTTCCTGAGTCTGCTGTGGCTCTTCTTCATCCTGAGCTCGCTGCAGCCGCTCGCGCAGAAGCAGATGCTCATGCTCTCCCGGCGCCGGGCGCTGGAGGCGCTCGCGAAGAAGCGTGACGCGACCATGATCACGCTGATCCACCGGCAGGAGACGATGTCGCTGTTCGGGTTCCCGCTCGTGCGGTACATCGACATCGACGACTCCCAGAGTGTCCTGCGCGCGATCCGGAGCACGGAGAAGGGTCGTACGATCGAGATCGTCCTCCACACTCCGGGCGGGCTCGTGCTCGCCGCAAGCCAGATCGCCAAGGCGCTGCGGGACCACGACGGCCGGGTGGTCGCTGTCGTCCCGCACTATGCGATGAGCGGCGGCACGCTGATCGCACTCGCGGCGGATGAGATCGTGCTGGAGGCGCACGCCGCGCTCGGTCCGATCGACCCGCAGCTCGGCGAGTTCGCGGCCGCGTCGCTCGTCGAGGTCGCGTCGATGCCGGGCCGCCACGACGACCGGACGCTGCTCATGGCCGACACCGGCCGCAAGGCGCTGCGCCAGATGAACGTGCTCGCCACGCAGTTGCTCGAGCACCACACGACGCCGGACCGCGCGCGCGACCTCGCCTATCTGTTGTCTCAGGGCGTCTGGACGCACGACCACCCGCTCCTCCCATCGGAGCTGGAGAGTCTGGGGCTTCCGGTCCGGGTCGGCGTTCCGAACGAGGAGCGCGTCCTGATGGACCTCTACCCGCAGCCACGGGGGCGGGAGCCGGCGGTAGAGTTCGTCCCCGTTCCCGGGAGGCGTGCCTCGCGCCGGCAGGGCTGAGCGGCCCGCGGAGGGCACGCGCCTCGCAGGCGGAGCTTCAGACGGCGACGATCAGAACGGGCTTGAAGGTGTGCACTCTGGCGCACTCCTTCACCGGGAACCCGTCGTAGACACCGAGCGAGTAGCGGCCGGCCTGCGGGAAGACGACCCGGGCGCGGTACGACCCGACCGTGCCCGTCTTCTTCCCCTTGAAGACGAACAGCTTGCCGCCGGCGTTGCGGATCCGCACCTCCGGCCTCGCATCGGGCATCGGCGTCCGGCCGTGCTGCAGCACGCGGATCGTGACGATCCATGGCTTGCCGGCCGCATGCCCGGCCTTCGGCAAGGAGCTGAGACCCACGGTCGCCATGCAGCCTGCCTGCGCGACGCCGGCCAGCGCGAACGCGGCGACGACCGTCGCGACCAGGACGAGGAGCTTCTTCATGCGGACCTCCGGAGTGGGGTGACGAACGGAATACACCGCGCGGCGTGCGCCGGTTCCCTACTCGACCGACCTGGCGAGCACGAGCGCCTCGCCCACGGTGATGTCGCCCTCGAGCCGGAGCAGGAGCGGGCCACGGTTCCAGAGGAGGACGGTGCCCGCGAGGTACGTCTTCTCGTCCCTGATCCCGCCGTTCTCGTCGCGGAACATGACGAAATGGTCGGCGCCGGTGATGAAGAGCCCTGGCTCGCCCTTCACGGTCACGTAGCGGACGGTCGTCCCGGGGCCGCCCGTCTTCTTGACGAACCCCTCGAAGATCGCGCCGCGCGCCTGCGAAAGCACAAGTCTCGGCCGCGACGGATTGCCGTAGACGACCGACGCGAGCCCGTCCGGACGCACGAAGATCGCGTCCGGCTCGCTGCCGAGATCGAGCAGCCGGAAGCCGGTTCGCCGCTCGACTTCCTCGCGACTGACACGCTCGCCGAAGTCGAGCCGTTGCGCCCTCACGTCCGGAAGCGTCTGGACTCGCTCTACCGTCGCGCCGCGGATGTGGAAGATCTCGAGGAAGGCGCTACGGGCGCCCGGCGAGAGAGCGAGCACGCCGGCCAGCACCGCGAGCAGGACCGCGAGACCGAGCGCAAGCGAACGCAGGCGCCGCACGCGTCGGCGCTCGAAGCCGAGGTCGAAGCGAGGCGTCCCCGGGTAAGCGACCTCGCCGCCGAGGTCCCGCAGGCGTCGCTCGAGCTCGTTCATGGTCTCTCCCCCAGCTGCTGTTCCAGTTGCTGGCGCAGGCGTCCGAGCGCCCGCGAGGTGCGCGACTTGACGGTGCCGCGGCGCAATGACAGCACCTCGCCGGTCTCTTCCTCGCCCAGATCGAGCAGGTAGCGGCACGAGAGGATGAGCCGGTCGTCGTCGCTCAGGCGCTCGAGCGCGGCCAGCAGCTCGGCGCGCTCCTCGGCGGCGATAGCCCTCCCCTCGGGAGACGGAGCCGCGTCCCCCGAGGGAAGCTCGTGGACCGCGCGGAGCGAGAGCCCTTCGCGGCGGCCTTCCGCTCGCCGCCGGTTGCGCGCCTCGTTCGCGACGATCGCGAGCAACCAGGGCCGGAGCGGCGCGCCGCGGCGGAAGCGTGGCAGCGCCCGCCAGGCCTTCGTCAGCGCGATCTGGGCTGCATCCTCGGCGTCGGCGGCGTTGCGTGTGATCAGGTACGCGGTGCGGAAAGCGATCTCCTCGTGGTCGCGGGCAAGCGCGCCGAAGGCGGTGGCATCACCGTCACGTGCGCGCTCGACGAGCTCGTCCTCTGTCGGTGGTCGGCTCACCACTCGGTGCTTCTACACCCGATGGGTAATGTCGGTTCCATGGCTCGTGCGGTTGGGATCAATCATCTCGCGCTCGAGGTGGGCTCGATCGACGAGGCGCTCGACTTCTACGGGCGCCTGTTCGACCTCGAGCTGCGCAGCCGGACGCGCGGGATGGCATTCGTCGACCTTGGCGACCAGTTCCTCGCGTTCGCCGAGGGCCGTACCGAGCGCCCGGACAGGAGCCGCCACTTCGGGCTCGTCGTCGACGACCAGGCAGCCGTGCTCGCGGCGGCACGTGAGGCAGGCGCCGAGATCTTCGGCGGCAACTCATTCCTCGACCCGTGGGGAAACCAGGTGCAGATCGTCGCGTACTCCGAGATCCAGTTCACGAAGACGCCCGAGATCCTGCGTGGGATGGGGCTCGAGCTCGAGAAGAGCGAGTCGGCGCTGCGCGAGTTGCAAGACAAGGGCTTAGCCTGATCGAGCTCAGCCACCAGGATCTGCTCGACCTGCTGGTGCTCCTGGCAGCTGGCGCGACGATGCTGGTGCTCGTCCCGAAGCTGCGGATCCCGTATCCGATCCTGCTCGTGCTCGGCGGGCTGGTGCTCGGCTTCATGCCCGGCCTGCCCGAGATCGACCTGCCACCCGACCTCGTGCTTGTCGGCGTGCTGCCGCCGCTTCTCTACGGAGCAGCCTTCTTCACGTCGCTGCGCGACCTGCGCGCGAACCTCCGGCCGGTCGGGCTGCTCGCCGTCGGCCTCGTGCTCCTGACCATGGTCGTCGTCGCGGTCGTCGCGCACGAAATCGTTCCGGGCCTGCCCTGGGCGGCCGCGTTCGTGCTCGGCGCAGTCGTCTCCCCCACCGACCCGATCGCGGCGACGGCGATCATGCACCGCCTCGGCGTGCCGCGGCGGATCGTTTCGATCATCGAGGGCGAGAGCCTGGTCAACGACGGAACTGCCCTCGTCGCATATCGCTTCGCGGTCGTCGCGGCGGTCAGCGGTGCATTCTCGCTCTGGGAGGCGGGCATCTCGTTCGTGTTCAACGTCCTCGGCGGGGTCGTGGTCGGCCTCGCGGTCGGCTGGATCGTGCGCCAGGTGCGCCGCCGCCTCGACTTCCCGCCCGCCGAGGTGACGATTTCCCTGCTCACGGGTTATTTTGCCTACATTCCGGCCGAGTTGATCGGCGTCTCAGCCGTGATCGCGGCAGTGACGGTGGGGATCTACATGGGTTGGTACACACCCGAGCTGACGACGCCCGAGGTGCGACTGATGGGCGAGTCGGCGTGGGAGATCGTCACGTTCACGCTGAACGCTCTCCTGTTCGCGCTGATCGGACTGCAGCTGCCCGGAATCCTCGACGAGCTCGGCGCCTATTCGACCGCCGACCTGCTCTGGTGGGCGGTAGCCGTGTGGCTGACGGTACTCGCCGCCCGCGCCCTGTGGGTGTACCCGGCGGCCAAGCTGCCGCGGCTCCTGCTACTGCGGCTCCGCGAGCGCGATCCGATGCCGCCTCGAGCGACGCTGACCCTCATCACGTGGTCCGGAATGCGCGGCGGCGTCTCCCTCGCTGCGGCGCTCGCGATCCCGCTCACGACCAACGCCGGCGAGCCCTTTCCCGGCCGCAGCATCGTCCTCTTCCTCACGTTCGCCGTCATCTTCGGCACCCTCGTCGTCCAGGGCCTGACATTGCCCGCGCTGATCCGGCTTCTCCGCCTCGAGGACGACGGCGAGGACGAGGCGCGCGAGTTGGCGCAGGCACGGATCCAGGCGGCGAGCGCTGCCCTGATGCGGCTCGACGAGCTGGCCGAAGAGGACTGGGTTCGCGCCGACACCGCCGAGCGAGTCCGCGGCGGCTACGCATTTAGGCGCGACCGCTTCTCGGCGTGGCTCGACGGCGGCGACGACGGCACGATCGAGGCACGCTCGCTCGACTTCCAGCGGCTCCGGCGCGAGATGCTCAACGCCGAGCGGACGGCAGTGCACGAGTTGCGGCGGAGCGGCGAGATCTCGGACGAGGTCGCCCGCCGCGTCGAGCGCGACCTCGACCTCGAGGACGCGAGGCTCGAGATCTAGGAAACCCTTCTAGCGGCGGAGCCCGGCGAGCGCCTCGCGGAACGCGTTGAACGAGGGCTTCCGCTTGCCGTCGGCCGAGATGAAGCCGGACTGCCACCGTGCAGGGTCGCCTTCGTCCTGGAGGAGGAACCAGAGCAACATGTCGATGCGCGGGTGCGCCTTCGCGATCGCGAACGCCTCCCCCACATAGCGGGCCTGCGTCGCCCAGGAGACGCCGAAGATCCCGTCCGGCGGATTCGTCTGGTAGCCGTACTCGGTCAACCAGATCCGCGTCGGGCCGTAGAGGCGCCTCAGCTCGCGATCGAGGTCGTCGATGTTGCCGAGCGTGACCCCGCCGCGGCCGGGCGAGGCAGTTGCCGGCGACTCGGACGGCGCGCCGTAGTACGGGTGATGAGCGTAGGCGTCGAAGTCACGAGCGCCCGCCTTCTTCATCGCGCGCAGAAACGCGAGCGGGGAGACGGACGGCTTCGTCCCGCTCGGGTTGTTGTTTCCCCGGGCCGCGGTCACACCGCAGGCGACCTTCTGGCCGAGCAGCATCGACGTATGCACGCCGTCGACGACCGCGTTGCAGATGCGCGCGTAGTCGGCCGCGCTCTGGATCACCCAACGCTTGCCGACACGCCGCCACTGCGGGATGAGCCCGATCTGGAGGTTGGGCTCGTTCCACGCCGTCCAGTAGCGGACGCGGGGGAGCAGGGTTCCATCGGCGCGAAGGTGCGTCCCGCTGTACCGGGTCGCGGCCGCGTACGCGAACTCACGCAGGCGCGTCGCGTCGCGCGGCGCCCGCGTCGGCGCGCCGCCGCCGTTCGCCCACGCCGGCGTGCCGAAGACCGTGAACACGATCTCCACCCCGTGCAGCTGCGCCTGCAGGACGATGCGGTCGTAGAGGTGCCAGTCGTAGGCCGGGTCGTCGAAGTCGGTGCCCTCGTGCGGGCGTCGCGTCGCGACCCCGAGCTTGCCGCCCCAGTTGAGATGGACGCGCAGCAGGTGCACGCCGAGCTCCTCGAGTGCGGGGTAGAAGTCGGCGGGATCGTGGTAGTAGGCGGCGCCGCTGTCGGTGATTCCGCCGCGAAGGCCGGGCGAGGCCGCAGTCGCCGAGACACACGAGAGCGCGACAACAGCCGCGACCGCGATCCCGCCCGAAAGGCTCTTCCACACGCCCTCAGTATCAGTGAGCCGCGTAAGCAGCCCGAGTGCTGTTTGTGAAGATTCTCGATCTCCTGACGCAATGAAGCTCTGAGTCGAGGCGTCATCACGTCAGAAGCTCAGAGGATCGCGTCGGCACCGAGGAGCGTGCGGGCCTCGGTGAGGAAGTCCGTGTCGATGGCGACGCGGTAGTCCGGCCCGAGCGCGAGCGTCTTCGGGCCGAGCGAGGTCTCGAGCGACACGAACACCATCGACGGGCCCGGATAGTCCTTGACCAGATGCGCCAGGTCCTTGATCAGGCCGGCCCGAGCCACACGGGCGTCGAGCTTGAAGCGGATCTCCGTCCGCTCCTGCACCGCCTCGAACGCCGACACCTCGAGCGCGATCAGCTTGGTCTCGCCCTGCTGCTTGTGGTCGATCCGGCCCTTGATCACGAGGATCCGGTCCATGACGCACAGCTCCCGCGCCGCCGCGTAGGTGGAGTTGAAGACGACGACCTCGCCGCCGCCGGTCGGGTCGTCGAGCGCGAGGAAGACCATCGGCTCGCCCCGCTTGGTCGTCAGCTGCTTGATCGACGAGACGATTCCGCCCACCGTTACGACCTCGCCGTCGCGGCGGCGCTCGAGCTCGGAGAGGACGCAGTCGGTCTTCCGCCGCAGCTGCTCCCGGACCGCCTTCAGCGGATGCTCCGAGACATAGAGACCCAGTGTCTCCTTCTCCAGCTTCAGCAGCTCCGGCTTCTCGAACTCGCTCGCAGGAATCGCCGGATGGTGCCGGGACTCGACGCTGTCGCTGACGTTGGCACCGGTGTCGGTCAGACCGACGTCGAAGATCGACGCCTGCCCTGCCAACCGGTCGGCCGCGTGCTTCTGTCCCCACGCGAGCGCCTGCTCGAGACAGGCGAGCATCCCCATCCGGGACGCGCCGGTGGAGTCGAGCGCGCCGCACTTCACCAGAGCCTCGAGCGAGCGCTTGTTCACGACCTGCGGGTCGACGCGCTCGATGAAGTCCCAGATCGACTCGAAGGCGGATCCCTCTTCCCGGGCCCGGATGATCGCGTTTGCAGCCGACTCGCCGACGCTCTTCACCGCGTTCAGCCCGAACCTGATCTTCCCCTCCACCACCGCGAAGTCGGTCTGCGAGGAGTTGACGTCCGGTGGCAGTACCTCGATGCCCAACTCGTCACAGGCATTGACGTAGACCGGAACCCGGTCCTTCGTGTTCATCACCGAGGAGATCAGCGCCGCCATGTACTCGCACGGGTGGTTGGCGCGCAGCCAGGCCGTGCGGTAGGCAATCAGCGCGTAGCAGGCGGCGTGCGCCTTGTTGAACGAGTAGTCCTGCGACTTCTCGATGTCGTCCCAGAGCTGGCGGGCCACCTGCTCCGAGGTCTGATTCGCGATGCAGCCGGTGATGAACTTGTCCTTGAGGGACGCCATCAGCTTGTGGATCTTCTTGCCGATCGCCTTGCGGAGGTCGTCGGCCTCGGCCGGGCTGAATCCTCCGATCTGCTTCGCGATCTCCATCGACTGCTCCTGGTAGATGGCGATGCCGTAGGTGGTGCCCGTGATCGCCTTCAGCCGCGGGTCGATGTGCGTGACCTGTTCCTGCCCGGCCTTCCGCTTCGCGTAGTTCGGGATGTACTGCATCGGGCCCGGCCGGTAGAGCGCCACCAGCGCGATCAGGTCCTCGAAGACGGTCGGCTTCACCTGCCGGAGCGCCTCACGCATCCCGGACGACTCGAACTGGAAGACGCCCGCAGCCTCGCCGCGAGCGAGCATCGCGTAGGTCTTCTTGTCGTCGAGCGGGATCGTCGTCATGTCGATGCCGCCGATCAGCTCGACCGCCTTGTCGATCACGTCCAGGTTGCGCAGGCCGAGGAAGTCCATCTTCAGCAGGCCGAGCGCCGAGACCGTGTTCATCGAGAACTGGGTCACGAGCTCCTGGTCGGGGCCCTTCTGCTGCAGCGGGACGACGTCGATCAGCGGCTCGGCGCCGATGACGACGCCGGCGGCGTGGATCGAATCCTGGCGGATGAGGCCCTCGAGGGGCTTCGCCAGGTCGATGATCTCCTTCGCAGCCGGCTCGGTGTCGTAGGCGTTCTTCAGGTCGGAGCCGGGCTTGAGGCAGTCGGCGAGCGTCTGGCCGGGGCCTTCCGGGATCAGCTTGGCGATCTTGTCGACGACGCCGTACGGGATCTCGAGCACCCTGCCGGCGTCCCGCACCGCCGCGCGGGCGGCCATCGTCCCGAAGGTGATGATCTGGGCGACGCGGTCGCGGCCGTACTTCTCCGAGACGTAGTTGATCACGCGCTCGCGGCCCTCGACGGCGAAGTCGATGTCGATGTCCGGCATCTCCTTGCGGCCCGGGTTGAGGAAGCGCTCGAAGAGCAGGTCGTAGCGGATCGGGTCGATGTCGGTGATCTCGAGCGAGTAGGCGGCGAGCGAGCCGGCGGCCGAGCCGCGGCCGGGGCCGACTCCGATGCCGTTCACCTTCGCGAAGTGGATGAAGTCCCAGACGATCAGGAAGTAGTCGGCGAAGCCCATCTCGCGGATCGTCTTGAGCTCGAACTGGAGCCGCTCGTGCAGCTCCGGCGTCACCTTGTCGTAGCGGCGCTCGAGCCCCTGCTCGCACAGCTCGACGAGGTACTCGAACGCGTCGCGGCCATTCGGCGTCGGGAACTTCGGCAGGTAGATGTTGCCGAGCTCGATCTCGAGCGAGCAGCGCTCCGCGACCTCGAGCGTGCGCCGCATTGCGTCCTCGTGGCCGGGGAAGTCGAGCGCCATCTCCGCCGGCGTCTTGAAATAGAACTCGTTCGTGTCGAAGTGCCAGTGGTTCGGGTTCTTGAGCGAGTCGCCCGACTGGATGCAGAGGAGCGCCTCGTGCGAGTAGGCGTCGGCGGCGGTGAGGTAGTGCACGTCGCCGGTCGCGACGAGCGGCAGCTTCGCCTCGGCGGCGAGCTTGACGAGCTCGGGGTTCACCCGCTGCTGCACGTCGAGGCCCGCGTTCTGGAGCTCGACGTAGGTGCTCTCGCGCCCGAAGATCTGCGCCAGCCGGTCGAGGTCCGTGCGCGCGTCGGCGGGCCGGTTCTCCTCGAGCGCCTTGCAGACACGCCCCGAGAGGCAACCCGAGAGAGCGATCAGCCCCTTCGAGTAGGTCTGCAAGAGCTCCCAGTCGACGCGCGGCTTCGTGTAGTAGCCCTCGAGGTAGCCGAGCGAGGAAAGCTTGATCAGGTTCGCGTAACCCTCGTTCGATTCGGCCAGCAGCGTCAGGTGCGCGTAGCCGCGCGTGCGGGCGTGACGATCGTCGGCGACGTAGACCTCGCAGCCGACGATCGGCTTGATTCCCTGGTCTCCGGCCGCCTTGTAGAGGTCGACCGCGCCGGCGAGGGAACCGTGGTCTGTGAGCGCAACCGCGGGCATCTCGAGCTCCGCCGCGCGGGCTGCGAGCGCCGGGATCCGGCACGCCCCGTCGAGGATCGAATACTCGCTGTGGACGTGCAGGTGGACGAAGTCGGCGCTCACGGAGGGGCATTCTAGTTCTCCGATTCGGATGCCCTGCGAGCCGTTGCCTCGCTAGAAAACGCGTTATCGCCTAGAGCAGGCGGAGACGGCCGCGGAGCTCGATCTCTTGGTCGATCCAGCTGGGTTCGCGCCAGGCGAGGGGGTTCGGGGACGGCTCCCAGCCGGCGTGCTCGCGTCGGCGCGTCTCGAGCCGCTCTGCGAGCCGTTCCTCTTCGCGGCGCGCATAGAGCGCCGCGAAATGTGGGTCGACCCAGCTAAAGGACACGGGTGTACTCGATCTCCCAGAGGGAGCGCCAGGTCTCGCCGCGGTCCTCCGAGCGCTGCCACGACCAGTCGAACGAGTCGCGCTCGATGTTCTCCCACCGCATCCGGAAGACGGCCGCGGCGTCGTCGTGCTCGCCCGCCCGTCTCAGCTCCATGACACCGCCGGCGAAGGCGCCGGCGAAATCGAGGTAGCTGCCTTCGCTGTCGACCCACGTTTGCTTCCAGCAGCGCGCCCTCCGGTCGTAGACCGAGAAGCTGAGCCCCTGGAAGTCGAGCGACGGCCTGCCATCGAAGTTCTCGACCACGACGGAGCCGCCGAGATCGAGATAGACGGAGTTCGTCGCCAGGTGCCGTCCGCGGCCGTCAGTCCAGGAGCAATCCCACTCGCCGAGCCAGAAGTCGAACTGACGGGCGGCGTCGAGCTCGAGGGTGACCGGCTCTGCGTGGACGACGCTCATGTGAGCTAGAACGCCGCCGGTGCAAAGGAGTTAGGCGCTTAACGAACGCGCAACAGTTCCGCAATCGGAGGTACCCCCTAAGGCTCGACTCCGTACGCCTCCGTGAAGGCGTCCTGCGCGTAGGCGAGGGACGCGTACCCGAAGCCTCGATCGCCCCACGTCGTGCCCCAGCTGTTCCGGATGATGAACATGTCCGGCGTGTACCCGACGATGGCGACGGCGTGACCACCGCGCCGGGTCTGCGGCCGGTAGACGTCGAGCTTGCCCTTGTTCGCCGGAGCCTTGTCCCACGTGGAGTCGACGTCCAGGCGGGTCAGGATCGGCCCCTTGGTGGCGAGCCACAGGCGCCAGTTCTCCAGCTCGTGGCCGAGGTCGAAGTACATCTTGATCTTCAGCTGCGCGGCCACCGCGTAGAAGGTCTTCGCGTTGCCCTGGAACAGCCCGCCGGTCCCGAACGGCAGGACCGAATCGCGCACGGCGCCGAACTTGCGGGAGACGTCGAGGGCCGCTTTCAGGCTCGTGCCCTCCGCCTCGACGAACGTCGTCGGGCGCGAGTTGTTGTCGTCGGTCTCCTTGGCTGCCATCCACTGGAAGCGCGGCGAGAGAAGCTCGTTCTGCGCGACCAGGTTCGCCTTGACGAAGTGCCAGCGCAGCACCCCGTCGACGCTCGCCCAGCCGACGCACGACCCCGTCGTTCCCTGATCGTTGATGCGCCACCACGTCTGCCGGAGGTCCTTTTTCGGCGGAATGCGAGGCACTGCGTCGAGAACCCCCGCCGCGTCGGCGGTGTCGAGCTTCCAGTCGTCCTCGCGCTCCTGGGACGGGATGCAATTGAGGATTCGCTTCGGTTGCCGTCGTGCTCTCGCCATCTCGTGCTCCTCTTCCGCAGCAGTCGGGGGATGCTGTCAGGTGGAGTCAACCAAAGCGCGCTGCCGGACCGCGCCACGTTCGGGGGACGCGACTGACGTCTATTGCGGTTACCTTGAAAGGTTGATGTCCGAGCACGAGACAACCATTCACGCGACGCTGGAGGCCGTCTGGCAGCAGGACGCGACCGCATTCCTCTTCGTCCGCGACGCCAACGGAGAGCTGACGGCCGGCGACCTGGAGCTCGGAAAGCCTGCCGTCGCGAAGCTCGCGCTCGTCGGCGACGGGTTTCCAGCCCGGCGGCTGGACGTCCACCAGCTGATCCGGTTGGCAGAGGCTCCGCCGGCCGAGCCGGCTGTCGGCGGCAGCGCACGGGCGATCTTCGCGCTCGTGGAGCTGGCGCATCGCTCCGTCGCCGAAGGCCTCGTCCACCCCGACCTCGACCACGGCGGCGGCTGGTGGCACGCCTTTTGGGGGGCGACGCTCGACCAGAGCGTTCAGGCGACCCTGACCGAGATCGCCGCAGCGCTACCCGCTGTCTCCGCCGACGCGTTCGGCGGCGACCGCGAGGCCACGGTGCACGACCTGTACCCCGTGCTCGTCGACCAGATCGCGCGTGATCGCCTGCGCGCAGACGGCGTGCGCCTGGCCAGTGCGATGAAGCAGGTTCGCCCGACGGCGCTCGACCTGTTCCTCGAGGGGCTCACCGCCGCCGACCCGGTCCTTCCGCGCCACTCCGGCTACTCGGCCCTGGACCGAAAGCTGGCCGGCTGGGTCGACGCCGGCCTCGGGCAACGCACGTCGACTCGCTGGCGGCTCGGCCTGCATCTCGACGAGCGGGACGGCGACGCGCTCGTGCTCGAGCTCTGGCTGCAGGCCGAGGACGACCCGACGCTCGGGCTGCCCGCGTCGCTGCTCTGGAGCGGCGACGACGACGTCTTCTCCTTCCTGCGCGACGGCGACCCGCGCCGCGATCTGGTCCGCCAGCTCACCGAGCTCGACCCCGTGCTGGCCGAGATCGGGATCGAGTTCGACGCAGCCGAGCCGGACGAAGCGACCCTCGAGCCGGACACCGTGCGCCTGTTTCTGCGAAACGCGATGCCGGCGCTCGAGGAGCGCGGCATCCCGGTGCTCCTGCCGGCAGCCTGGATGCGCTCCACCGGCCGGGTACGGGTCAACCTCACGGCCTCGAGCCAGCCGGCGCGGCGCGCGAGCGGCTTCCTCTCGCCGACGGAGCTGGCGCGGTTCGACTGGCGGCTCGCGGTGGGAGACGTCGTCCTGACCGACAAGGAGCTCGCAGAGCTCGCGGCCGCCAAGGAGCCGTTCATCCGCGTGGCCGGCAAGTGGCACGCGCTCCGGCGCACGGACGTCGAGCGCGCGCTTCGCTTCCTCGACCGCCGCCGCGCCGGAGCCGGAATCGTCGATCTCGTCCGCGCTGTCTCGGGCCTCGAGACCGACGAAGCGGGCGTCGAGCTCGGCGAGGTGACGCTGGACGCCCCCCTCGCCTCGCTCCTCGAAGACGGGGACCAGCGGTTTCGCTCGCGTCCGACGCCGGCCGCCATGCAGTTCGAGCTGTTTCCGTTCCAGGAGCGCGGCCACGGCTGGCTGCGGATGCTCGGCGACCTCGGGGTGGGCGCGATCCTCGCCGACGACATGGGCCTCGGCAAGACGGTGCAGGCGATCGCGATGCTCGCCTCCGAGCGGGAGGACTTCGGGCCGGACACGCTCGGCCCCACGCTCGTCGTGTGCCCGATGAGCGTCGTCAAGCAGTGGGGAGCCGAGATCGCGCGCTTCGCACCGACGCTGCGCGTCCACCTCCACCACGGCAACGCTCGGCTCACGGGCGCAGCCCTCACCGCCGCGGCGCGCACCCACGACGTCATCGTGACCTCGTACGACATCGCCACCCGCGACATCGACACGCTCGCGCTCGTCACGTGGGACCGGCTGCTGCTCGACGAGGCGCAGGACGTCAAGAACCCGGCCACGAAGCGGGCACGTGCGCTCCGGCGGCTGCCCGCACGGCGGAAGCTCGCGATGACCGGCACCCCGATCGAGAACCGGCTCGGCGAGCTGTGGGCGATCATGGACATCGTCAACCCGGGCCTGCTCGGCTCGCGCGACTGGTTCGACCGCACCTTCGCCCGGCCGATCGAGGCGTTCGGGAACAACGAGGCGCTGGAGCGGCTGCGCTCGATCGTGCAGCCGTTCATCCTCCGGCGGCCGAAGGACTCGCCCGAGGTCGAGCTCGAGCTGCCGCCGATCACGATCGCCAAGGACTACTGCCTGCTGACGGTGGAGCAGGCGAGCCTGTACCGCGCGACGGTCGACCGCTGGATGGCGCGCGTCGAGGCCCACGAGGACCGCTTCGGCCGGCGGGGCGCCGTGCTGGCGATGCTCAGCCAGCTGAAGCAGGTCTGCAACCACCCGGAGATGCTGCTGGCGACCGGCCGGCCGCTCGACGGCCGCTCCGGCAAGCTCGACCGGCTGCTCGAGCTACTCGAGCTGGTGCCGGCCGGCGACAAGGCACTCGTCTTCACGCAGTACCCCGGCTTCGACCGGCTCGTGCCCCACCTCGAGCAGCAGCTCGGCAAAAGTGTCGGCTTCTTCCACGGCCGCCTCAACGCCCGGCAGCGCGAAGAGCTCCTGGCCTCGTTCGCCACCGAAGAGGGTCCCTCGGTGCTCGTGATCTCGATCAGAGCAGGCGGGCGCGGACTCAACCTGCCGGCCGCCAACCACGTCATCCACTTCGACCGCTGGTGGAACCCGGCTGTCGAGCAACAGGCCACAGATCGTGCCCACCGGTTCGGCCAGCGCAAGCACGTGTACGTGCACAGCCTGATCAGCACCGGCACGCTCGAGGAGCGGATCGACCAGCTGCTCGACTCGAAGCGCGAGCTCGCGGAGAGCGTGATCGCAGGCCGCTCGGAGGACTGGCTCGGCGACCTCGATCTCGGCGCGATCCGGGCAGCGGTCGAGCTCTCAGTCGACCCGTTCGAGGAGGAAGCAGCGTGACTGAGCGCCTTGGAAGAGGACCGTGGGCGCGTCTCCTCGTGAGCGCGGTGCTCCCGGACGAAGGGTCGTCGCTCGCCGAGCGTGGCCGCGTGCTGGTCGAAGAGGACGCCGTTCGCGACCTCACGGTGACGGCGGGAGCCGTCGCGGCGCGCGTGGCAGACTGCGACGTGACGATCGCCGCCGAGCCGGTGCCACCGCGCATCTGGGCCGCGATGACTCGGTACGCACGCGGCAACACGCCGCTCGAGGCTGCCGTCGAAGGGCGTGCGCAGTCGGTGCAGTTGGAGCACCTGATGATGGTGGACTGGGAGCAGCCGCTCGTTCCACGCACGAACGCGCTCGCTCGGGACTGCACGTGCGGACGGGCAGGCGGGTGCGAGCACCTCGCAGCGCTTGCATACGCGTTCGCGCGGGAGATCGACCGTGATCCGTCGGTCCTGCTCCGCTGGCGAGGCTGCGAGGCCCAGGAGGAGGCCGAGCCGACGGTGCCCGAAACCCCGGCCGTCATGCCCGAGGACGCGTGGGACGCCGGACCGCTACCGCAGCCGCGCCCCCTGCGGCCGCTTCCGACGGGTGCGGTCCTGAAGCGCCTTGGGCCGAGCGGGCTCCGCGTCGGCGGGACGGACCTCGCAGAACTGCTGCAACGAGCGTACGCGTCGTTCGCAGCGTCGCCTCGCCGCTAGTCCTTCACGCGACCTGCGCCGAGCCGGGTGACAGCACACTCGCCCAGGCGAGAGTCGGCCCTGCGGCAGGCTGGGCGTACCGCCGTCTTTCCGTGCGACTCGCCAGGAGTTGTAGATCGCTCGGTGCTCGTCGGCGATCGTCCGCGCAACGAAATCGAGCTTCGCGAGCACGGCTTCGGACGCCTCGACGACGGTGAACGCCCAGTGGTGCGAGTAGAAGTCGTCCTTGTGCTCGGTGTCCGAGTCGACCTCACCTACCCCCACCGAATCCGCCGGCGAGGAGTGCGTCCGGGAACGCCTTTCTCTCGCCCCAGGTCGCTCCCAGATGGCTGAAGTAGTGGGCGACGCAGATCCGATCTTGCGGCCCCACGCCTTCGGCCTTCAGCCGCGCCAGCTCGGACTCGGCGGTGACGGCAGAACCTTCAGCGTCCCGACCGCCGTGGCTCGGGCGCGACGAGGGTGGCACGACCTCGGTGGCGACAGCCGTTCCTACGAGCTTCGGCCCCTCGAAGGCAAACAGCGCAGTTCCTGCTTTGACGTTCTTCCAGAAGTCGGGCCAGACCGGAAAGAGCTGCACAGCCGCGGTTTCGCCCAGCGCAATCCCCTCGCCGTTGTCCGTCGTGAGCGGTGCTCCGCCGACGTTCTGCGGATCGGGCGCGTCGATGCTCCAGTTCGCCCGGTAGTCGCCGATCGCGAGCGGATGGTTACGGCCACCCTCGTCGGTGGTCATCAGCCGGAACGTCGCTCGCAGGAACCCGTGCTTTTCAGCCAATCCGGCGTATGGCTCAGACGCCACACGCCGAAGCCTAGGTCGAGACGCTGATGGCCGTCGGCGCGACCGAGACGCGTCACGACCGGGCCTGCTCGAAATACGGGTGCTAGCCGCACCCTGCCGGGCGGTTAGAGCTGCGAGGCTGGTCTCGACGATCGCAGAAGGCACCCGCTTCGCTTCGCGGTGGCAGATGCGTCGCCCCCACCAATAACTCGACTCGAAGGAGCACCAGAACATGACCTCCCCGCAAGCCGCCTTTCCGGTTCGCCTGACCGGCGAGCTCGACCCCGACGTGGGACGCTGGCAGTGGCTTTTCAAGTGGCTGCTCGCTATCCCGCACTTCATCGTTCTCTTCTTCCTCTGGATCGGCTTCGCGGTCTCGACCGTCGTCGCGGGCTTTGCGATCCTCTTCACCGGCCGCTACCCCCGCAGAATCTTCGACTTCAACGTCGGCGTCCTCCGCTGGTCGTGGCGCGTTGGCTTCTACTCCTACAGCGCCCTCGGCACAGACAAATACCCGCCCTTCTCCCTTGCCGATGAGCCGGCGTACCCGGCGAGGCTCGAAGTCGAGTATCCCGAGCGGCTCTCGCGCGGTCTCGTCCTCGTCAAGTGGTGGCTCCTCGCGATCCCGCAGTACCTGATCGTCGCGATCTTCACCGGCGGGGCATGGTCTGCCTGGACAGGTGACGGCGACGGCTGGCTCTATGCCACCGGCGGTGGCCTGATCGGGTTGCTCGTGCTCTTTGCCGGACTTGCCCTGCTCTTCACGAGTCGCTACCCCCGACCGCTCTACGACTTCGTCCTCGGTCTGAACCGCTGGGTCTTCCGAGTCGCCGCCTACGCGGGCCTCATGACCGACACCTACCCGCCGTTTCGGCTCGACCCCGGCAGCACTGAGCCCCCCGCGGCGACGGGCACCGACACGGCAGTGTCGACGACTCCGGTGCCGACCGCCTAGCGCACGGAAGGCCCGCCTGACGCATTAGGCGGGCCTTCGCGTGTCGCGGCCGTCAGCCGTCTCGTTTGTGGCCAGGAAGGTGGCGGCGGCGGCTTCGCCCGCCGCGAAGCTCTTCTCCGCGAGCCAGCCGCCGTCGACCGTCAGTGCAACGCCGTTCACGTACGCGGACTGGTCGCTTGCGAGGAAGAGCGCAGCGTCGGCGACGTCGGCAGCAGTCCCGGCGCGGCCCTGGGGGACGACCGTGCGCAGGCCCTCCTCGAAGGCGTCTTCGGCGAAGTAGTGCTCGGTCAACGGTGTCCGGATCAGGCCGGGGCAGAGTGCGTTGACGCGGATCCCTGCCGGGCCAAGGTCGCGTGCCAGGCTCTTCGTGAGCCCGATCACGGCGTGTTTCGCCGCCGTGTAGGCCGGGCGCCGCGCGAGCCCGATCAGGCCGCCGACGGAGGAGACGTTCACGATCACGCCCCCAGCGCTCTCGCGCATCCGTCGGGCCGCGGCCTGGCAGCAGTAGAACGTTCCACTCAGGTTGACGGCGATCACGTTGTCCCACTCCTCGGTCGCCATCGTGTAGACGTCTCCGATCTCACGGACGCCCGCGCTGTTCACGAGGACGTCGATGCGCCCCTCTGAGTCCACGACCTGGTCGACGGCGCGCTCGACGTCGGTGGGTGACCGGACGTCGCCGTGGATCGCCACCTCGCCCACGCGGTCGAAGCCGGTCACGCGGGCGCCCTCGCGCAGGAAGCGCTCGGCGATCTCGCGGCCGATCCCGCTCGCAGCCCCCGTGACCAGCACAACCCGGTTCTTCAGCATCCACCCCTCCTCCGAAGTACGTTAACCCCATGAGTGCGTGGACGATCACCGGGCCTCGTCACGCGGGGATCACCGTCTCAGACCTCGACCGCTCACTCGAGTTCTACTGCGGCCTGCTCGGGCTCGAGCTTCTCTGGCGGCGACTCTACGAGGAGCCGGCAATCACGCGGATCGTCGGCGTTCCCGAGGCGACGG
>JAWVCW010000002.1:0-81961 GCA_033857955.1 Gaiellaceae bacterium
GGCTGCCCGTAGTAGCGGAAGCTGAACGGCAACGCGACCGTGGCCTGCGCGTCATCGGCCAAGGTCAACCGCGTCCCCCCAACTGTTGCGTCCAACCAGGCAAACGGCTCCTGCAGGAGGCGGTAGCCGCCGTCGACCGTGCCGGCGACCGACTGCGAGTCGGTGAGCGCTCCGACCGTCGCCGTCGCGGTGAGTGTCACCGCGCCACCGGCCGCCGGCGTGTAGGTGCCCGTGTAGAGGCCGTCTCCGCGCGCCGTCAGCGCGACCGGGAAGCCGGCGACGTTCGCGGTCACGTTCACGCCCGCGGGATCCGCGCAGTTCGTGGCGAGAACGGTCACCGCAACCGAGTCGTTCAGCGCGACGCTGAAGCCTGGCTTCGGGGACTCGATCCACGTTTTCGGCGAACCCACGCACGTCAGCGCGCGGCCCGCGTTGAGCCGCCCCTCCGTCGCCGTGACACCCGTGAGCGAGGCCTTCGGATCGACGGTTCGCAGCAGCAGCGCTTTCAGTCCGGCGCCCGTCGCACCCGGGAAGGCCGCTGCTGCGAGCGCGGCCGTGCCGGCGACGTGCGGAGACGCCATCGAGGTGCCGCTGTACCAGTCGTAACCACCGCCCGGAATGGTCGAGTACACCTGTGTTCCGGGCGCACCCAGATCGACGCTTGCCCGGCCGCGGTTCGAGAACGACGCAAGAACGTCGTCCTGATCGGTTGCCGCCACCGAGATCACGTTGGGAACGTCGTAGGAAGCGGGATAGACCGGCGCCGCGTCGTTGTTCGCTGCGCTGTTGCCGGCTGCGGCGACGAACAGCGCGCCGCGCAGGTCGGCAGCCTTGATCGCGTCGAACATCGCCTGCGAGAAACCGCCGCCGCCCCAGGAGTTGTTGGTGATCCGCGCGCCCATCGTGGTCGCGTACCGGAGAGCTTCGACGGCGTCTGCAAGGTCGCCGTTGCCGACCGAGTCCAGGAACTTGAGCGCCATGATCTTGACGTTCCAGTTCACGCCGGCGACGCCCTGGCCGTTGTTGCCGAGGGCGCCGATCGTGCCCGCGACGTGCGTGCCGTGGCTCATGTCGTCCTGCGGGTTGTTGTCGTCGTTCGCCCAGTCCCAGCCGCGCCAGTCGTCCACGTAGCCGTTGGCGTCGTCATCGACGCCGTTCGACTCGCGCCCGCCGCCGGTCTCGCCCGGGTTCGTCCACATCACCGAGCTCGACGTCATGCTGCCACCGAGGTCGGGGTGCGAGAAGTCGACGCCGGTATCGATGACGCCCACGACGACAGACGAGCTGCCGGTCGAGACGCCCCAGGCCTGGTCGGCGTCGATGTCCGCATCCGGCGTGCCCGCGACGCCCTTGATCGCCTGGCCGGAGTTCACCAGGCCCCAGAGCTGTCCGACGGCTGTGTCGTTGGGCATCGCGAGTGCGTGGAGCTTGTAGTTGGGCTCCGCGAACCTGACGCGGGGGTCGCTGCGGAGGCGTCGGAGCACGGCGTCGAGCCGGGCCGGATCGACCCGCGCGAGCCTCGCCGCGACGCGGCGGAGCTTCCGTTCCGCCGGGGCGCCGGCCGCCGCGAGGAGCTGATTGCCTTCGGCGTCCGAGACGCCTGCCGCAAGTCCGACGATGAGCTCGGAGGGAGCCTCGGCAAGCCCCGCGCCGGCGGGGTCGCGGGCTGCTTCGCCCTTCGTCGCACCGGCCAGCAGCAGGGCCACCGCGGGTACGACGAGCAGCGCCCGGACGAGCCGGGCCCGCCTGGCCGCAGTGCAGGAGGCGTCGCCGATCAGTCCACGCTACTGCGCGGCTTCTGTGTTTCAAGACCAGATTTTTGGACCTATACCTGCTCGTCGAGCGGCGGATCGCGGCGCGGAATCGGCGAAGCGTTGATCAGCGAGGTCGTGGTCTCGCCGTAGACGAGGAAGCGATCGAGCAGGGTGCCGAGGTCGTCGATCGAGCGGAGGTAGACCTTGAGGTAGAAGCAATCCTCGCCGGTGATGCGATGGCATTCGCCGATCTCGGGGATCTCGGCCGCGAGCTCGGGAATTCGCGGCAACTGGCCCGGCGCAGGCTTGATCCGGACGATCGCGGTCAGCTGGTAACCCAGCAGGCGCGGGTCGATCTCGGCGCGGTAGCCCGTGATCACTCCCGACCGCTCGAGCCGCTGGACGCGCTCGGCAACCGCCGGGGAAGACAGGCTCACCCGCCGGCCGAGCTCTGCCAACGAGACACGTCCGTCGACCGTGAGTTCGCCGATGATCTTACGGTCAGTCGCGTCCAATTTGGGAAGACCTGTGGCTGCTCCGGTCAAAGTTCCGTTTTTCATGGCGCGGGAAGAGCATAACGCCTTCGATTGGTCATGGCGATCATATCGCCGGTCGGGAACACTATGACCATCGCCGATCGCCCTCGACACGCGCGCCGGATCGACGCCTGGCCGCCAGAGGCGTACTTCGTCGCAAGCGCCGTTTTCCACTACCTCGGGCCTTCCTTCGCGGTGCTGCTCTTCGCCCGGGTCGACGTGCTCGGCGTCGCGTGGCTGCGGATCGCCTCGGCCGCCGCGATCTTCGCCCTCTGGCGGCGGCCCTGGCGGACATTTCTCGCGCTCGATCGCGGCGGACGCATATTGCTCGTTGCGTTGGGAGCGGTCTTTGCAGTGATGAATGCCTGCTTCTACGTCTCGATCGACCGTCTGCCGCTGGCGACTGTTGCAGCGATCGAGTTCATCGGGCCGATACTCCTCGCGGTAATCGGTGCGCGTACCGCTCGCAACCTCGCCGCGGTCGGGACAGCGGCCGCAGGCGTCTACCTGCTGACGCGCGTGCGTTTCGAGGGCGATCCGGTCGGAGTCGCGTTCGCGTTTGCGAACGCAGCGCTCTTCACCGCCTATATCGTCCTCGCCCACCGCGTTGCGCGGCGCTCGGGACTGAGCGGGATCGACGGCCTGGCGGCGGCCATGCTGCTCGCCTTCCTCTTCGTCTCTCCGATCGGATTGTCGGGCGCCGCACACGCCTTCTCGGATCCGATCGCGATCGCGGCCGGGATCGGAGTCGGCGTGTCCTCCTCGGTCATCCCCTATGTGTTCGATCAGCTCGCAATGGCCCGCCTCGCCCGCGCGACCTACGCCCTGTTCGTCGCGCTCTTACCGGCGACGGCGACCGTCGTCGGCGTGGTCGTGCTACAGCAGTTGCCTTCCCCCGTCGACCTGGCCGGCATCGCGCTTGTGATGGCCGGGATCATGCTCCATCAGGCGTCGGCTGAAGACTCCTGAGCGCGTTCCATCTCCTTCGTCGCGCGCTCGACCTCTCGCTGCGCAGTCGCGGCACGCCGCTCGGCCTCTTTCCGCTCGGTTTCGGCCTTGCGCGCGGCGCGCTTCGCCTCGGTGAGCGCAGAGCGAGCGTCCTGCAGGCGCTTGCGCGCCTTCTCCCTGCGCTGTTCCTGCGCGGCTCGGTCCGGAGCGGACTGCGCGGGCCCGCGCTTTCGCCCCGCCGGGACGATGCCGGGATCGAGTCCGAATCCGGCTGCCGTCAGGTCTTCGGACAAGGTTCCTCGCTCGAGCAGCGGCTGCAGCGCGGGGTCGACGGAGGCAACGCGCATCGTCTGGGCCGCTTTGTCCAGCGTCGGGCCGCTCAGCTTGCGCCGCCGCAGGTCGCGTTGCACACGGTCGAGCGCGGAGCGGTGCTCCTCGATCGCTTTCGTCAGGTCGGCCCCGCGCTTCCCCGCGACAGCCGCTTCCTGAGCCTGGCGCAGCCGCTTGCCCGACTGGATCAGCGCTCGCGCCTCTGACGGATCCTCGCGAACGAGCTCGTTGAGCGCGGCCGCGGCGACGCTCGGCTTCGGGAGGGCAGCGACCGCCGACGCGAGCTCCGGATCGTCGTTGCGCAGTTCCTTCGCACGCGCGTTGCGCGCGGCGGTGAAGTCCGCCCGCGGCAGGCCGTAGAGCGTGAGCTTCTCGCGAGCGAGGGGATCGGCCACTGCCTCCGAAGATTGACAGGCCCGGGTGTCCGTGCAACCCTCGAACCGCGACAGCAGGAGGCCTTCATGTACCGAAAGGGCAGTCGCTGCGGCATCCTCACGTGGGGCCGGTTCGGGCCGCGCGCGTGGACGGTCGCCGCGCTGGCGCTGCTCGGGCTCCTCGTCTCGGCGTTGCCGGCGTCGGGCTCGCGGGTCCCGACCGTCGTCGCGGGAAGCGTGACGATCGTGATCCACGGTCAGGGCCGGGTTACGAGCGACCCCGCAGGGGCGATCGATTGCCCCACCAGCTGCTCGCTCTCGTTCACGGGGCCGAGGGCACTGACCCTGCGGGCCGCGCCGGCGAGCGGGTACGCGACCGCGGAGCTCGCGTTCTGCAGCGAGGTCGACCTGTGCACCGTCTCCCTGAACGACTCCACCTACACGCTCGACGTCTACTTCCGCCCCAGGGCGAAGCTGCAGCTGTGGCCGAACGGCGACGGAGCGATCGCCGTCTCGCCGCCGCCTGCCGACTGGCGCGGCGAGCCGACACCTGCCTCCTGCAAGCGCTCGAACTCCCCCGACGGCACGGGCTGCGAGTTCTACTACCTCCCGGGAACCGTGGTGACTGGGGCCGCGAGCCCCGTTGCGCCGAGCATTTTCCTCGGCTGGAGCGTGCCCGTCTGCTCCAACAGCAGCTTCTGCAGCATCACTCTGAGCCGCGACTTCTCGTCGCTCGTCGCACGCTTCTCGCCGCTCGAGGTCCGCGTGATCCGGGACGGCAACGACACCGGCAGCATCGTCAGCGAGCCGGCGGGGATCTCCTGCCCGCCCACGTGCACCGCGTCGTTCCAGGCCGACTCGCAGGTGACGCTCGTCGCAACGCCCGACCCGGCCACGCCCTTCCTCAAGTGGAAGTTCGGCTGCACCGTGTCAAGCTCCGACCCGCGCCGTTGCACGCTCACGGCGACGAATCGCCCGAACTGGGTCGGCGTCGCGCTCGGCGAGGACGCCGAGATCGGCGTTCCGACCACGCTGGCGGTGCTCTTCGACGTTGCGCGGGTGGGGAACGGAGTGATCACCGGTCTCGAGCTCGACTGCGGCGCGAAATGCGAGCATCGCTACGTGTTCGGAACACGAGAGGAGTTGCGTGCGCGTCCGTCAGACGGATGGCGCTTCACGGGGTGGAACGGAGCATGCGGTAAGGCCGCGGCGTGCTCGCTCTACATCGGGCCGGTCACCACCCTCGGAGCTCTGTTCACGGAGAACCTCGCGCCACAGTTGCAGAGCGTCAAGGCGACGGGAAAGAGGGCGGCTCGCAAGCTGACGGTCCGACTCTCGGTCCGTCACGCCGCCTTCGTCAGGCTGCAGCTCCGGCGCAACGGCGCCGCGAAGGTTCTCGCCGATCGCCGCTTCGACCTCAAGGGTGGCGCGAACGCGGTCGCTCTCGCGGTTCCCGGAAAGGTCAAGGCCGGCCGCTTGCGGCTGACGATCTCCATCAGCGACGGTCTCGGCGGCGGTCGCACCTACTTCCGCGTGCTGAAGGTAGGCCCGTGAGCGCGGACGCGACGCCTGCTCCCGAGCCTGCCCCGAAGCGGGGTCTCCGCAAGTGGCTCGGAGAGCTCTCGACGGGGGTCAAGACGATCGGCGCCGTCGCGGGCGCGATCGCGGCCGTGCTGGGAGTCCTCTTCTTGCTGCTGCCCAATCTTCGTCCGGAGCCCACCCCGCAGGAAGGCTCGGCGACGTTCGAGAAGCCGACACTCGAGCAGCCCGTCACCTTCGGGCAATACCTGCGTCGTGTGGAGCTGCCGCAGACGGGCTACACGGCGAAGAAGCTCCAGCAGGCCGGGGTGATCGCGGCCGTTCAGCTCACGATCAAGGGTTATCGCGACAAGAGCCTGCCGCTGCGGTGGTACGTCCTTGACCTCAAGACACACGACATCGTCGACGAGCAGAGCAAGAAATACACGTTCCAGCCGGACCGGAACGTGACGCCGCTGACATGGCCGTTCTGGGTCGCGCTGCCGGAGGCTCCCGGCCCGTTCAAGATCGTGTTCGAGATCTACCCGCCGAATGCGAAGCCCGGCAAGCCGGGAGTCGTGCCGTTCGCGAAAGCCGAAACGGAGTCCTTCGCAAGCTAGATCTTCATCACGAAGGGGTCGGAGACCTCGTCGGAGAGCTCGACCCAGACGCTCTTCGTCTGCAGGAAGCCGTCGATCGACTCTGCGCCGTTGACGCGGCCGAAGCCGCTCTCCTTGTAGCCGCCGAAGGGCGAGTTGTAGGTGATCGCGCGGTAGGTGTTCAGCCAGACCGTCCCGGCCTTGAGCCCGCGGGCGACGCGGTGCGCCCGCTTCACGTCGCGCGTCCAGACGCCGGCAGCGAGCCCGAAGCGCGTGGCATTCGCGAGCGCCACGGCCTCTTCCTCCGTCTCGAACGGGATCGCGGTCAGGACCGGCCCGAACACCTCGTCTTGCGAAATCGTGGCGTCGTTGCCGACGCCGTCGAGGATCGTCGGGCGGTAGAAGAGGCCGTCGGGGAAGTCGTCGAGCGCCGCGCGCTCGCCGCCGGTCACGACCCGTGCGCCTTCCTCGCGCGCCGCGCCGACCATCGCCTCGACCCGCTGCAGCTGCGGGACGTTCGCGATCGGGCCCATCTGCGTCGCCTCGGCCATCGGGTCGCCGAGGACGACGCTCGCCGCACGGCTCGTCACGCGCTCGAGCAGCTCGTCGTAGACCGGCCGTTGCAGGAGCGCCCGCGAGCCCGCCACGCACGACTGCCCGGCGGCTGCGTAGATGCCGGCGAGGATCCCCGCCTCGGCCGCATCCATCGCCGCATCCGCGAAGACGATGTTCGGGCTCTTGCCGCCGAGCTCCATCGTCACCTGCGCGAGACGGCTGCCGGCCTGGGCGGCGATCCGCTTGCCGGTCGTCTCGCTGCCGGTGAAGGCGATCTTGGCGACGACGGGGTGGTCGACGAGCGCGGCGCCTGCCTCGCCCGCGCCGGTGACGACGTTGATGACGCCCGGCGGAAAGCCGGCTTCGTCGGCGAGCTTCAGCGTCTCGACGATGCTCGCCGCTGCGTGCTCGGAAGGCTTGACGACAATCGTGTTGCCGGCCGCCAGGGCCGGCGCGAGCGCGTACATCGTCAGCAGCACGGGCGAGTTCCACGGCACGATGATCCCGACGACGCCGAGTGGCTCCCGCAGCGTGTAGTTGAGGACGCTCGTCCGGTCGAGCGGGATCGTCCGCCCCTCGACCTTGTCTGCGAGCCCGCCGAAGTAGTAGAGCCACTCCGGGATCGCGCCCAGCTGCGCGACCATCTCCTTGTAGAGCTTCCCGTTGTCTCTCACCTCGACCGCGGCGATCTCCTCGGCGCGGCCGGCGATCAGGTCGGCGAGCCGCATCATCAGGCGGCCGCGGCGCGTGGCGGAGAGGTTGCGCCAGGCCTCGCTCTCGAAAGCCTGCTGCGCGGCCCGGACCGCGCGGTCGACGTCCTCGGCGCCACCGAGCGCGTGCCGGGCCCAGGCTTTCCCGGAGGTTGGGTCGAGCGCCTCGAAGGTGGCGCCGGAGGCGGCATCCACGTCCTTGCCGCCGATGTAGAGCCGGTACTCGGTCATGTCAGTCTCCTCAGCGTGGGGTAGAGCTCGCGGTAGCGCGCGTAGCCATCCTCGTACGCCGCTTCCCAGGCGGGGTCGGGCTCGATCCGTTCGCCGACCTGGACACAGGCGGCAACTGCCTCGTGCGCGTCGGCGAACACGCCCTGCGCGACGCCCCCGAGCAGTGCCGCGCCGTAGGCGGCGCCCTCGTCCGCGCGCGTCCGCTCGAGGGGCAGGCCGAGCACCGAGGCGACGATCTTCAGCCAGAGGTTGCTGCGACTGCCGCCGCCGGAGACGCGGCCGACCTCCGCCTCGACGCCGAGTCCGCGCAGGAGCTCGAGCGAGTCGCGCAGCCCGTACGCGACGCCTTCCAGCACCGCCCGCGTCAACGCGCCGCGATCGTGCCGGAGCGTCAGGCCGACGAAGGCACCGCGGGCGCCCGGGTCGGCGTGCGGCGTCCGCTCTCCCTGCAGGTATGGCTGGAAGAGAAGGCCTTCCGTCCCGGGCTCCCAGCCCTCGGCCTCGGCGAGCAGGGTCTCGTACGGCGGCTCGCCGAGCGTGCCGTGCAGCCACTGGAGCGAGCCCGCGGCAGAGAGCATCACGCCCATCGCGTGCCAGGTGCCGGGAACCGCGTGGCAGAAGACATGCAATCGCGCTTCCGGCTCCGTCCGATACTCGGGCAGCGCGGCGAAGACGACGCCCGAGGTGCCGAGGACCACGGAGAGCGGGCCCGGCCGGTCGACGCCGACGCCCAGCGCTCCCGCTGCCTGGTCGCCCGCCGCGCCGATCGCCGTGCACTCGTGTGCGAGCGGCAGCCACTCCTCGTAGAGATCGAGCGCGGCGAGTACCTCCTCGCTCCAGCGGCGGTTCGCCACGTCGAAGAGGAGGGTTCCCGACGCGTCTGCGACGTCGATCGCGCGCTCGCCCGTCAGCCGCAGCCTGACGTAGTCCTTCGGCAACAGCACGTGCCTGATTCGCGCGTAGGTGTCGGGCTCGTGGTTCCGCAGCCAGAGCAGCTTCGGCGCTGTGAAGCCGGTCAGCGCGCGGTTCCCGGTCAGCTGGATCAGCCGTTCGAGTCCGACGCGCTCTTCGATCTCGGCGCACTCGGCCGCGGTGCGCTGGTCGTTCCAGAGGATCGCCGGGCGAAGAACCCGGTCGTGCCGGTCGAGCGTCACAAGGCCGTGCATCTGGCCCGAGAGGCCGATCGACGCAGGTTCGACGTCGAGGCCGGCGAGCGCCGCCTCGGTCGCGAGCCACCAGTCCTCCGGATCCTGCTCAGCCCAGCCGGGGCGCGGGATCGAGAGCGGATACTCGCGTTCTGCGCGGCCGACGATCTCGCCCTCGGGGGTCAGCGCGAGCGCCTTGACGCCGCTCGTGCCGACGTCGATCCCGACGAGCGCTGCCGTCACCCGGGAAGCTCGGTCAGCTCGACGAGATTCCCGAAGGGGTCGCGGCACATGAAGCGCGGCTGGCCCACGATCTCCGTCGGCGTCCGCGTCTCGATTCCGGCAGCCTCGAGCTTGCCCCGCAGCTCGTCCAGACCCGCGTCTACCGCGAGGCAGAAGTGCGCGTTCCGCGGCGGCTCGTCGCCCGTCCGCATCAGATGCAGCTCGAGGTCGCCGCCCACGCTGAGCCACACGAGCTCGTTCGGGTCGAGCTTCGGCGGCACCGGCTTCTCCTCGAGGCCGAGCAACCCGCCGTAGAACGCCCGCGCGGCGTCGGCCCCGTCCGCGGCGATCGCGATTGAGACGTGCTGCAGCCTCATGCGCACTACCTCATGCACCCATCGCGGCGTAGACGAGCTCGTAGGCCCGCACCGCGTCCTTCTCATGCTGCGCCGCGCGCAGCGCCGCGTCGTCGATCCGCGACGCGATCCCGTCGATGAAGTTCCACTGCAGGATGCTCCGCCTGACCGAGCCGACCGCGTCCTCGGTGTAGGGGTAGAGGTCGAAGCCGAGCCGCTCGCCGTTCTCACCGTACTTCGCACGCCGCAGCTCGACCGCCAGCTCGATCGTCTCCATGAAGCGGATCGTCCCGACCATGTTGTCGTCGTCGAAGGTGCCCCAGCCGTCGTTCGCGTGCAGGTGGCCGAGCAGGCCTTCCGCCGAGAGCATCGCCGCGTATTCGGCCAGGCTCTCGCCGTTCATGATCAGGTGCTGCCAGTCCATGTTGACCGTGACGTTGTCGATCCCCTGGCGGCGCAGCGAGTGGATCACATGCAGCGTCATGCCGACGTTGCGCATCAGGATCTTCATCGCCGGCTCGGAGTTCTTGTGCTCGAGGAAGACAGTGACGCCCTGCTCCTTCGCGTGCTGCGCGGCCTGGCCGACTCCGTCGACGAACCTCGCCCAGGACTCCTTGTACGGCGTCTGGAACGGATAGTTGTAGCCCTCGATCCCGGGCCAGATGATCATCTGGGCGCCAACCTCGGCGGCGAGGTCGATCGCCTCGCGGGTCAGCCGGAGGGCCTCCTCGCGCGTCGTGTCGTCGGGCGAGCAGAGGGCGCCTTTGGCGAAGCGCGGGTCAAGATGGAGCCCGCTCGCGACGCAGTAGATGCCGTGGCCGTCGAGCGCCTCCCGCACCTCGTCCAGGTTCTCGGGCGAGAGCTCCTGCGGGTAGTGGAACTCGTAGTCGTCAATCAGGTCGCCGAGCCCTGCGACTGCGGTCCGGATCCTGTCGGTCGTCGTCTGGCCGGCGAGCTCGGGCTTGTAGCCGCCGGGGTTGAACCTGGTCGCCATGTTGCCGAACGCCCAGATGCCGAGTGACGTCTTCATCTTCCAGCTCCTCTCTTGATCCAGGCTGCGGTGTTCTCGGGC
Organism: Gaiellaceae bacterium; assembly: GCA_033857955.1. GTDB lineage: Bacteria > Actinomycetota > Thermoleophilia > Gaiellales > Gaiellaceae > Gaiellasilicea. The sequence goes on from JAWVCW010000002.1 coordinate 10,351, forward strand.
AGTGTCGTCGTGATGCCAGGCTCGCTCGCGAGCACGAGCTCCCCCTCCGGCAGCTCGAGCGGCGGCGCATCGAAGTTCACGACGCATGTCAGCTCGCCGCGGTCGAAGCTCATCGTCCCTTGCGGGCTCTCGCGCCACGCGAAGTCGTCGCCGCGCGGTCGCAGCCGGAGGGCCGAGCGGAAGAGAGAGAGCATCGACGCCGGGTCGTCCTCCTGCGCCTCGACGCTGACGCTGCCCCAGTCCTGCGGCATCGGCAGCCAGGGATGCCCCTCCGTGAACCCGAACGTCGGCGGGTCGGTCGTCCAGGGAATCGGGACACGGCAGCCGTCGCGCCCCTTCCGGGCCCCGTTCGTGCGGAAGAAGATCGGGTCCTGGCGGACGTCGTCCGGAAGCTCGACCTCCTCGAGCCCGAGCTCCTGGCCCTGGTAGGTGAACGATGTTCCCGGCAGGCCGAAGAGGAGCAAGGCCGCCGCGCGTGCGCGGCGCTGCCCGAGCTCCCCGCCGCCGTAGCGTGTCGGCAGCCGGGTGACGTCGTGGTTCTCGAACACCCAGGTCGCTGGCGCGCCGACGACGCCGAGCGCGACGAGCGTCCGGTCGATCGTCTCGCGCATGTGCTCAGCCTCCCAGGGTGCGAAGAGGAGCGCGAAGTTGAAGGACAGGTGGAGCTGATCGGGGCCGACGTAGCTCGCGATCTTGTCCTGGTTCTCGATCACGATCTCGCCCACGTACATCCGGTCGCCGGGATACTCGTCCGCCACTTCCCGCCAGCGGCGGTAGAGCGGATGCAGCTCGGGTTGCATCAGCGCGGAGAGCCAGTCGCCGAAGTGCGGCCGCGGCACCGGCTCGACCATCTCGCGCAGGTCCTGGGCCTTGAAGAGCGCATGTGCGACGTCGATTCGAAAGCCGTCGACGCCCCGGTCGAGCCAGAAGCGGAGGATCTGCTCGAACTCGCGTTGCACGTCGTCGTTGTGCCAGTCGAGGTCCGGTTGCTCCGGGGCGAAGAAGTGGAGGTAGTAGTCGCCGGTGGCTTCGTCGCGCGTCCACGCGGGGCCGCCGAAGGCGGACGTCCAGCCGTTCGGCGGCCCACCGTTCCGGCCGGGGCGGAAGAAATAGCGGGCGCGGTGAGGGTGCTTCGGGTCGGCGATCGCGTTCCGGAACCACTCGTGCTGGTCCGACGTGGGGTTCGGGACGATGTCGATCGTCACCTTGATGTCGAGCTCGTGCGCGTCGGCGACGAGCGCGTCGAAGTCCTCGAGCGTGCCGAACTGAGGATCGACGTCCGTGTAGTCGGCGACGTCGTAGCCGTGGTCTGCCTGCGGCGAGGGGTAGAACGGAGTCAGCCAGAGCGCGTCGACGCCGAGCTTTTTCAGGTAGGGGAGGCGCGAGCGGATTCCGGGTAGGTCGCCGACGCCGTCGCCGTTCGAGTCCTGGAAGCTCCGCACGTAGATCTGGTAGAAGGCCGCGCTTCGCCACCACTGGTTGTCAGACACGGGCCGCCACCGCCTCTCCGACCTCCGTCGTCGACGCCGTGCCGCCGAGGTCGCGCGTGCGAATGCCCTCACTGCAGACCGACTCCAGCGCGGCCATCAGCCGCTTCGCCCCGTCGTCTTCGCGGAGGTGCTCCAGCAGCAGCGAGGCGCTCCAGATAGCGCCGACCGGGTTCGCGATCCCCTTGCCGGCGATGTCGGGCGCCGAGCCGTGCACCGGCTCGAAGACTCCGGGCGTGTCCGAGCCCGGCGCGAGGCTGGCGCTCGCCGCCATGCCCATCCCGCCCTGGAGCTCGGCCGCGATGTCGGTGAGCACGTCGCCGAAGAGGTTCGAGGCGACGACGACGTCGAGGCTGAGCGGGTTCCGGACCATCCGCGCCGCGAGTGCGTCCACGAGCGCCCGCTCGACCGTCACGTCCGGATGCTCGGCGGCGACCTCCTCGACGACCTCGTCCCACAGGACGTAGCCGTAGCGCGAGGCGTTCGACTTCGTCGCGCTCGTCAGGATCCCGCGGCGGCTCTCGGCTAGCTCGAACGCATGCTCGACGACGCGTCGCACGCCCTCTCGCGTGAAGACGGCCGTCTCGATCCCGACCTCGTGTGGATGCCCGGTGTGTGCGCGGCCGCCGACCCCCGCGTACTCGCCTTCGGTGTTCTCGCGGACGAAGAGCATGTCGACGGGAGGCGAGCCGGCCAGCGGAGACGGGACGCCGTCGAGGAGGCGCGCCGGCCGCAGGTTCGCCCAGAGATCCAGTCCCTGGCGGAGCGGCAGCAGCAGACCCCACAGCGTCACGTGGTCCGGGACGCTTGGATCGCCGACCGCGCCGAGGAGCACCGCGTCGTAGCCGCGCACAACATCGAGCGCGTCGGCGGGCATCATCGTCCCGGTCTCGTGGAAGTAGGCCGAGCCCCACGGAAGCTCGTCCCACTCGAGGTCGAGCCCGACCGCGTCGACGGCCTTCCGTGCCTCGGCGACGACCTCGGGGCCGGCGCCGTCGCCGGGGATCACGGCGATGCGGTGCGTCATCGAACCTCCTGGCGGGTGGGGATCGCCGAGCGCCCGTCGAGCGCCCGGCAGGACAGGGCGGCGCACGCGTTCGCGAACGCGAGCGCGTCGCCGAGTGGGACATCTTCCACGAGTTGCGCGAGCAGCGCGCCGTGGAAGACGTCGCCGGCGCCGAGCGTGCTGAGGGCGTCGACGGGTCGCGCGGGAACGCCGATGACCTCGTCGCCTGTGTAGGCGACGGATCCGTCCTGGCCGCGAGTGACGACGACGAGCTCGGCGCCGGCGTCCAGCGCGGCCGCCGCGGTGCCGAAGTCGCGCTCGAGACCCTCCTGGGTCGGTGCGTAGAGAGCGACCCCGGCGAGATCAAGCCCTGGGATCGCGTTGCCGCCGTCGATTGAGAGCCGGACGTCACGCGGCGCGGTGGCGTAGCCGGCGTGGTCGACGTGGACCCAGTCGCCGCTGCGGCAAAGATCGAGCGCCTCGTTCGTCAGCGCGAGCGGCGGCAGCGAGCCCGGGTAGTGGACGATCGCGCGGCCGCCGTCGCCGACGAGGATCGAGCTCTGCGGTGAGCGAGCCCACGGGACCGTCGCGAGGTGTGACACGTCGACGCCCTCGACCGCAAGGCCGTCCCGGATCGCGTCGCCCGTCGCGTCGCCGCCGACCGCACCGACGAAAGCCACGCCGACGCCCAGCCGGGCAAGTGTCACGGCCGCCGTTGCGGCAGGGCCGCCCCCTGCGACCACAAGCTCGGTGGCGACCACGCGGTCGTCGGAGGCCGGATGGCGCGGCAGCGCAAAGATCGAGTCGAGCGTGGCCAGCCCGACGCAGACGACGCGGGCGCTCACGAGACCTTCACCGTCAGCAGCTGGTGCGGGAGGTAGGGCATGACGATCTCGTCGCCGTCGAGCTCGAGCGGGTCGCCGTCGTCCTCGAGCGCGTTCGCAAGCCGGGCTGAGGCGAAGGGGATGCCGAGGCGGAGACGCGCCGTGCCGCGGCCGCCGTGCGCCTCGTAGAGCCGCAGGACGAGCGCGACGGAGTCCTCGGCCCGCTTGATCGTGTCGAGCACGAGGTTCGGGTCGTCGACCGAGGCGAACGAGCCGGGCTCGGCGTCGGTCCAGCGCAGCGGCGCGTTGAACCGCACCGCGTCGGCGAGGACGCCGGCTTCGCGCCAGCCGCCGGCGTGCGGCAGCAGGGCATAGGAGAACTCGTGCGCGCCCTGGTCGGCGTCCGGATCCGGGCTCGTCGGCGAGCGCAGGAGGCTGACGCGCAGATCGCCGCCAAGGCAGCTGTAGCCGTACTTCGAGTCGGTCAGAAGGGCAGCGCCGAAGCCGTGCTCGGAGAGATCGGCGAAGCGATGGCCGGGCACTTCGTAGCGGGCGCGATCCCAGCTCGTCGAGTAGTGCGTCGGCCTCTCGGCGTAGCCGTATGGCATCTCATAGGTTGCGTTCGGGGCGGTCACGGCGAGCGGAAAGCATGCCTTGAGCAGCGTGTGCCGCTCGCGCCAGTCGACGGACGCATGGAATTCGAGCCTGCGCGAGCCTGCGTCGAGCCGCACGACCTGCCGGTACCCGGGCCGCTCGAAGGCGATCTCCGCGCGCAGCGGCGAGTCGGTCGCGACCTCGTGCGACTCGAACGGCGGAGCGTCGCGGCGCGTGCGCAGATGGGCCGGATCGATGTCCCACGCATCGAACTGCACCGGCCGGTCTTCGTAGAGCTCGAGCCGGTTGCCGGGCGCGGCGAGCGTCTCGCGTCCCGTCGCCTTGTGCAGAACGCTGAGCACGGTGCCGTCCGGCGTGAGCTGCGCGCGCAGGTGCTCGTTCTCGAACGTCAGCCCGTCGAGCCGCACCTCCTTTCCCGCGGCCACGATCGCTCCCGCGCCGTAGGGCGGCGCCTCGACGACGTGCAGATCGCCGGCCGGAGCCTGGACGACCTCACGCCGCGCGAACCCGGTCGTGTTCACCGGTGTCTCGCCCGAACCGCAGAGCGCGTTCGCCTCGGCCTCGACGCCGGCGAGGGCGCGCTCCGACTCCTCGTGCACGAGCCGGATCGAGGAGCCGGGAAGGATGTCGTGGAACTGGTTCACGAGCAACCGCTTCCAGAGCCCGTCGAGCTCGGCACGTGGGTAGTCGCCGCCGCGGAGGCAGGCGAGGAACTCTGCGTCGTGGAGCGCCTGCTCGCAGCGGCGGTTCAGCCGCTTCGTCCGCGCCTGGGTCGTGTAGACGCCCCGGTGGTACTCGAAGTAGAGCTCGCCGACGACGACCGGCCGCGCGGCCGGCTCGTCCTCGAGCGCCGTGAAGAACTCGTCACTCGTCGCCACGCGCGTCCGCGGCAGCCCCTGCAGGTCGTGTGCGCGCCTCAGTGTCTCGAGCATCGCGCGCGTCGGGCCGCCGCCGCCGTCGCCGTAGCCAAATATGAGCAGGCTCGTCGCGGAGCTTTCGTGATCCTTGTACTCGCGCGCGCTGCGGAGCAGGTCCGGCACGGTTGCGTCGCTCGAGTAGGTGTCCGCGGGCGGAAAGTGACCGAGCACCTCGCTCCCGTCGACTCCGCGCCACGTGAAGGTGTGCTGCTCCGGCTGGTTGAAGCGGTTCCAGGAGAGCTTCTGCGTCAGGAAGCGCGTGATCCCCACCTGGCGCAGGATCTGCGGCAGCTGGCCGTTGTAGCCGAACGCATCGGGGCTCCAGAACTCGCGGCAACGGCTGCCGAACTCGTGCTCGAAGAAGCGCTGGCCGACCAGAAAGTGCCGCACGAGCGCCTCACCGGACGGGAGGTTGCAGTCCGGCTCGACCCAGCTGCCGCCGACGGGGATGAACTGGCCTGCAGCGACCTTCTCCCGGATCCGCTCCCAGAGCTCCGGGCTCCGCTCCTTGATCCACGCGTAGTGGACGGCCTGCGAGCAGGCAAACCGGTACTCGGGGTACTCGTCCATGTAGCGCACCTGGGTCGAGAAGCTGCGGACCGCCTTGCGCCGGCTCTCGTCGAGCGGCCACAGCCAGGCGGTGTCCAGATGCGCATGGCCGATCGCCGCGAGTGCGTGGGCGTGCGTCCCGTTCGTCCGTTCGTAGAGTCTCGCGAGGATCGCCGGATCGCCGTCGTCGCAGAAGCGCTCGAGCTCGCCACGCAGGAGGCCGGCGAGGCTCGGATCGACGCCTTCGCCTGCCTCCAGCGCGCGCAGCGTCTCGAAGTCGAAGTACAGCCGCCAGGCCTCGCGGTCGAAGACGGCGAGCTCGCAGCGGTGCAGCTCGTACGGAGCGTCCTGGCGCCCGAACATGTTGTTACAGGCCAGCTCGACGGCCAAATCGATGTGTTCTCCCGCCCCGGCCCGCTCGACGAGGGTCGCGTCCGGATGGTGGCGGTTCAGGCCCTGGACCGGAATGCCGCGCAACCAGAGCGTCGCCTCGCTCGCGGAGTCCCAGAGCAGGTCGACGCGCTTTCCGGCCCACTCGTCCGGCAGCGTGGCCGACCCCTGGAACCACCAGGTCGACCAGAGCGGGCCGAACCGCTCGCCGAGCTCGGCCGGCCGGTAGCCGAGCCGGGACGCCTCGTCGAACGGGATCCGCTCGACCGGCCCCGCAACGACCAGCTCGTCCAGCGGCCGCGTCTCGGGATGGATCAGCGACTTGAGCCGCTCGGAGGCCTGCGCCAGGCGGGCGCGCGTGTACTCGAGATGCCGGATCAAGCTGACGAGACTACGGCGTCTGCTGCGTGATCAGCGTCTCGCCGGTCTCGGGCGAGAAGAAGTAGAGCCGGGCCGGATCGACCGAGAGCGTGATCGTGTCGCCCACCTTGGCCTGCGTCCGGGCATCGACGCGAGCCGCGAACAGGCCGCGGTCGCCGCCCGCCAGCAGCTGTCCGTCGTCGTCCTCGTCGTCGGTGCGCGCCTCCTCGACGACGATCGGCTCCACCCCGAGCTGGAAGAAGAGATGCGAATCGGAGCCGAGCTCCTCGAGCACGTCGACGTGGACGTCGACCTGCGGCAGGCCCTGCTCGGAGAACGCGACGTCCTCGAACGCCTCGGGACGGATGCCGACGATGACGCGACCGTCTTCGGCGAACTTCGGCCGGCGGCTGCGGTCGAGCGGGATCGTCAGGTCGCCGATCGAGACGGCGTCGCCGGAGACCTGCGCCTCGACGAGGTTCATCGCCGGCGAGCCGATGAACGCGGCGACGAAGATGTTCGACGGGTCCTCGTAGAGCCGCTGCGGTGCGTCGACCTGCTGGATCCGGCCGTCGCGCATCACCGCGACGCGCTGCCCCAGCGTCATCGCCTCGACCTGGTCGTGGGTGACGTACACGGTCGTCGTGCCGAGGCGCGCGTGCAGCTGCTGCAGCGAGGTGCGCATGCCGACACGCAGCTTCGCGTCGAGGTTCGAGAGCGGCTCGTCCATCAGGAACGCAGCGGGCTCGCGCACGATCGCGCGGCCCATCGCAACGCGCTGCTGCTGGCCGCCGGAGAGCTGTCCGGGCCGGCGGTCGAGCAGTTCCTCGAGGCCGAGCATGCGGGCGACCCGCTCGATCCGCTGCTGTGCCTCCTTCTTCGGCGTCTTGCGCACTCGGAGGCCGTAGCCGAGGTTCTTGCGGACGGTCATGTGCGGGTAGAGCGCGTAGTTCTGGAAGACCATCGCGACATCGCGCCGGGCGGGAGCCAGCTTCGTCACGTCGCGGTCGCCGATCACGATCCGGCCGTCCGTGATCCCCTCGAGCCCGCCGATCGAGCGGAGAAGAGTCGTCTTGCCGCACCCTGACGGTCCGACGAGGACCATGAACTCGCCGTCCTCGATCGTTAGGTTCACGTCGTCGACCGCAACAACGCCGGAGCCGAACTCCTTGCGAACGTCTTCGAGGACGATTTGGCCCACGGCCGCAATCTACCGCTTCGCACGCAGAAAGTGCAATCGTTGCCACACATGCAGAAACAGACCTCGTTCCAGCCCGTGGCACCCGGCGTCTCGCGCTTCCGGGACACCTGCAACGTCTACGTGCTCCGCTCCGGCCGCGGTGCCGTTCTCGTCGATTTCGGCAGTGGGGCGGTGCTCGACCACCTCGACGAGCTCGACGTCGACCGGGTCACAGACGTGCTCATCACCCACCACCATCGCGACCAGGTGCAGGGGCTGGCGCGCGCCGTCGAGGCCGGGGCGCGGATCTGGGTGCCGCCGGTCGAGCGCGACCTGGTCGAGGGGATCGACACGCGCTGGGAGACGAGGCAGATCGACAACGACTACGACCTTCGCCAGGACCGCTTCTCGCTGCTCGAGGGCGTCCCGGTCACGGGAGCGGTCGCCGAGTACCGCACGACCCGCTTCGGCGAGCACGACGTCTACGTCCTGCCGACGCCGGGGCACACCGTCGGTTCGGTGACGTACCTCGTCGAGGTCGCCGGCCGCCGGCTCGCGTTCTCGGGCGATCTCGCGCACGGCGACGGTCGCGTCTGGTCGCTCGCCGCGACCCAGTGGTCCTACTCGGGCGTCGAAGGGCTCGCCGCGACCAACTTCTCCTGCGGTGTCCTCGCAGGGCACGAGCCGCACGTCCTCCTTCCCTCGCACGGCGAGCCCGTCGAGGAGCCTGCAGCCGCGCTCGAGCGGATCCGCGCTCTGGTCGAGGAGCTCGCGCGTCTGCGGCTCGACCCGCCCTGGCGCTTCGACCACATGTTCCGGCAGCCGTGGGAGGCCGTCACGCCTCACCTGCTGCGCAACCGGACGAGCTTTGCGAACAGCTACGCGCTCGTCTCCGAATCGGGCGGCGCGATCCTGATCGACTTCGGCTACGACGTCTCGACGGGTCTCGTCCCGAGCACCGACCGGACTGCGCGGCGGCCGCTCCTCTGGTCGCTCGACGTGCTGAAGCGCGAGCACGGCGTCGTGCGGATCGAGGCGGTGATCGCGACCCACTACCACGACGACCACGTCGCGGGGATGAACCTCCTGCGCGAGGTGGAGGGGACACAGGTGTGGGCAACCGCGAACGTCGCGCCGATCCTGGAGGAGCCCACGCGCTACGACCTCCCCTGCCTCTGGTTCGAGCCGATCCCCGTCGACCGGGTGCTGCAGCTCGAGGCGCCGGTCGCATGGCAGGAGTACGAGCTGACGGCGTACGCGCTGCCCGGCCACACGCTCTACGCCGCCGCGATCGGCTTCGAGGTGGACGGCAAGCGTGTGCTCGCGACCGGCGACCAGCAGACCACCGGCGTCCCGCGCGGGATCCTCAACTACCAGTACCGCAACCGCTTCCGGATCGACGACTTCGTCGAGAGCGCCGAGCTGTACCGCCGCCTGCGTCCCGACCTCGTCGTGAGCGGCCACTGGCCCGTGCAGGAGGTCGACGGCGCCTATCTCGAGCAGTTGCACGCCGACGGCGTCCGGCTCGCCGAGTTGCACCGCCACCTGCTACCGGACGAGGTCGACTTCGGCGCCGAGGGCGCGGGCGCCCGGATCGAGCCCTACCGCTCGGCCGCGCCCGCCGGCGGCACGGTCGAGCTCGACGTCGCCGTGCGGAACCCGTTCGAGCGGCCTGCCATTGCAAGCGTCCGGCTCGCCGTCCCCGCCGGCTGGCCGGCGCCGGGAGCTCGGGAGGCCGAGCTCGAGCCGAGGGGAGAGGTCGTGCTGCGGTTTTCGGTCGTCACCGGCAGCGAGCCGAGGCGCCGCGCCCGCGTCGCGGCCGACGTCACGGTCGACGGGACGCCGTTCGGCCAGCTGGCGGAGGCGCTGGTGGACGTCGAGTGAGCGAGCCACGCATCGAGGCCGACGGACGCGTCGTCGTCGAGGCGCCGGCCTACCGGCTCGAGGTGCTCGCAGACGGGCTGAAGGCGATCCTCGGCCCGCCGGACGGCGGGCCCTGGCTCACGCTTCGTCCGCACGCGGTCTTCGACACGACGGACGGGACGGACGAGACGCTCTCGGTCTCGCCGCCGCGCGTCGTCGCGGGCCGGATCGAGGTCGAGCGGCGCTCGACCCTCTGGGAGCGCGCGGTCGTGTCCTTCCAGCCCGGCGAGAGCGCCGTCGACGTGCGCGCCTCGGTCACGGGCAGAGGCGACCTCACCGAGGTCAACGTCTTCGCGCTCCGCTCGCTGCTGCCCGACCGGCCCACGGGGCTGCTGCCGAGCGGCCACGCATTCACTCGGCTCTTCTGCGCCAACCCGGCACACGCGACGGGAATCCGTCCCGCCTTCGAGCCTGCCGTGATCGGCGTGACCGGCGACGGCGAGCCCGGCCGCCACCACTGGTTCTTCACGCCGTCGCCGCTCTACTACGCGTGGTCGGACGACGACGAGCGCGAATGGCTCGACCTCGGCCTTGCCGCGCCGGTCGAGGAGCTGACGTTCGTCCAGGCCGCCTACGCCCCGCGCGACGGCGGCTGGCGGCTCCAGCTGGAGTACGAGGGCCACACCCGGGTCGACGGCGAGTTCAAAGCGCCGGTCGTCGTGCTCACGCCGGGCGTGCCGGATCCCTACACGGGCCTCCGGCGCCATCGAGACGACCTCGTCGCCCGCGGCGCGTCCCCGCCGGTCGAGGAGCGCGAGCTGCCCGCGTGGTGGACCGAGCCGATCTTCTGCGGCTGGGGCGCGCAATTCCATCTCTACGAGGCATCGGGCGTCTCCGCCATGGAACAGGCGACGCAGGCCAACTACGACGACTTCCTCGCAGCCCTCGAGCGGGAGAGGCTGTCGCCCGGCACGATCACGATCGACGACAAGTGGCAGACGGCGTACGGCACGAACGAGCCGGACACGGCGAAGTGGCCCGACCTGAAAGGCTGGATCGCGGGGCAGCACGAGAAGGGGCGGCGCGTCGTCCTGTGGTGGAAGGCCTGGGATCCGGAAGGGCTGCCGCCCGAGCTCTGCATCCGCAACGCCGACGGAGCTCCGGTGGCGTTCGACCCGACCAACCCTGCGGCGCGCGAGGTGCTCGCACGGCAGGTGACGCAGCTCCTGAGCCCCGGCGGCCTCGATGCCGACGGCCTCAAGATCGACTTCACGGCGCGGACGCCGAGCGGGAGGGCGCTGGCAGTTCACGGGGAGGGATGGGGGATCTCGCTCCTGCACGAGCTGCTCGCGGTCGTGCACGCGGCGGCAAAGGCGGCAAAGGCGGACGCCCTCCTGATCACGCAGACGCCGCACCCCGCGTTCGTCGACGTCGCGGACATGATCCGCCTCAACGACATCATCGGCGGACACGACTCGGTGGTGCCGCAGATGCGGTTCCGCGCCGCGGTCACCCGCGCCGCGGTCCCGGAGCTGCCGATCGACACCGACGACTGGCGGATGCCCCACCGCGCGGCGTGGCGGGAGTACGTCGAGATCAAGCACGAGCTGGGCGTCCCGTCCCTCTACTACGCGACGCACGTCGACGCGGGGGGCGAGCCGCTCGAGCCCGAGGACTATCAGGCCTTGCGCGACGCCTGGGATCGGTGGAAGCTGGTCGGGAGATGAATCCGCTCGACGCAGCTGCCCCGGTCCCGGCCCGGCACGTCACCCTCGCTGACATCGCCCGCGCCGCAGGCACGTCGGCGTCCACCGCGTCGCGCGCGCTCAGCGGCCGCGGCTACGTCTCCGAGGAGGCGCGCGAGCGGCTGCGGGAGGCCGCCGAGCGGCTGGGCTACGTTCCCAACCTGTCGGCCCGGACGCTCAAGCAGCGTGCGAGCCGCGTGATCGGCGTCGCCGTCTCCGACCTCGGCAACCAGTTCTACGCGCGGCTCGCGGCCGGGATCGAGCAGACGCTGCGCGAGGCGGACTACCAGATGGTTCTCGTCTCCGACAACAGCGACCGCACGCAGGAGCTCGCGTGCGCGAAGGCGTTCCTCGCGATGCGCACGGCGGGAGTGATCATCACGCCCGCCGACAGCGAGGCCGCCGCGCTGCTCGCGCGCAACGGCGTCGACGTGGTGGAGGTCGACCGCCGGCTCGCGGAAGTCCCGTGCGACGGCGTCGTGATCGACAACGAGCGCGGCGCCCGCGACGCGACGACGCATCTGCTCGCGCTCGGCCACCTACGCGTCGGCCTGCTCGTCGCCGACACCGACTGGACGAGCGACGCCGGGCGTCTCCAGGGCTACCTCGACGGCCACGCGCAGTTCGAGGTCGAGGTGGACGAGCGGCTGATCGTCCCGATCGCGTTCCACGCGCCGGACACCGAAAGCCGCATCGGGGCCCTCGTCGACGAGCAGCGTCCGACGGCGATCTTCGCCGCCAACAACACGCTCGCGGAACATGCGTGGCAGGTGCTGCGCCGGCGCGGTCTCCGGCTGCCGCACGACGTCTCGCTCGTCGGCTTCGACGACGTCCCGTGGATGGCGATGGTCGAGCCGGGGATCACCGTCGTCTCGCAGCCGACCGTCGAGATGGGGCGGCGGGCGGCGCAGCTGCTGCTCCGGCGGGCTGCCGATCCGGCCTGCCCGCCCGCACTCGAGACACTCGAGCCGACGCTGATCGTGCGTGGCTCGACGGCGCCGCCGTCACCACTCCAGCACTAGCTCAGCAGCACCGAGGTTGACAGCGATCGTCCATATGTGGTTACGTTGTCACACACCACGTTTCCGGGGTCCCGTACCTCTTTATCTGGAGGGATGACAATGTCGAGTCGGTGGAAGCGGAGCGGAGTGCTCCTGACGGTTGCAGGGTTGTGTGTCGTGATCTGGGCGAGCTTCGCCGCCGCCCAGGCGGATGTCAAAGCCGGCCCGAACGCCGGTGCGACGCTGAAGATCATGGGCTTCGGCCCGGGCGACGAGATCGCCAACATCCGCGCGTCCGAGGCTGAGGCGGCCCTCGGCGGCGCGGCCGTCTCGAATCCGCGCGGCGGGTTCAGCGACCAGACGTTCCTCGCGGCGCTCGCCGCGAAGGACGTGCCGGACCTCGTCTACATGGACCGGCAGAAGGTCGCCTCGTATGCGGCACGCGGTGCGCTCGTCCCGCTTGGAAACTGCATCAAGCAGCAGAGCATCGACACGTCTCAGTACCGCCTCGCCGCGCTCAACGAGGTTCGCTACAAGGGCCAGACCTACGCGATCCCGGAGTTCACGAACCCGCGGACGATCATCGTCAACGACAAGGTCGCGGCTGACGCCGGCGTGACCGTGGCGGCGTTCAACACGAACGACTGGGCGGCACTCCGCGCGACGAACAAGAAGGTGCTGAAGACCGACGGCGGCAAGGTGACACGCATCGGCTTCGACCCGAAGATCCCCGAGTTCTTCCCGATGTGGGCGAAGGCGAACGGGGTCAACCTGCTGAGCGCCGACGGCCTCAAGGCTCACCTCAACGACCCGAAGTCGGTCGCAGCCCTCACGTACGCCTACTCGCTGATCCAGGATCACGGCGGCTGGGGCCCGTTCAAGTCGTTCCGCGACACGTGGGACTTCTTCGGCGCCGGCAACCAGGTCGCCAAGAACCAGATCGGCGCCTGGCCGATGGAGAGCTTCTACTACAACGTGCTGGCCCAGAACTCGCCGCAGGTGAACATCACGGCGCTGCCCTTCAAGAACCGCAAGGGCGGCCCGATCACGCTGATCACCGGCAACGGCTGGGCGATCCCGAAGGGCGCCAAGAACCCGGGCCTCGCGTGCCGCTGGATCAAGGCGGTTACCGCACCGGCATCGTGGGTCAAGGCGGCGAAGGCCCGGTTCGACGCGCAGAAGCGCCTCAACCGGCCGTTCACCGGCGTCTACACGGCCAACAAGGCTGCGGACACCAAGATCTACGAGGACATCTACCAGAAGATGGGCCGCGCGGATTTCGACAACGCCGTCTCGCTGCTCGTCAGCATCAACCGGTACGGCTTCACCCTCCCGGCCTCGCCGGGTGGCGCGGAGTTCAACACGGCGATGCAGGATGCGATCAACCGTGTCCTCGCCGGCACCCAGAGCCCGAAGGCGGCCCTCGACCAGGCGCAGAAGGAGGCGCAGGCCGCGATCGACCGGAACAAGAGGTAAGCCAGCACCGGCCCTGAACCGTGGCCAGTGTCGCCAGTAGCACGACAGCGCCGGGCTTTCGCGAGAAGGCCCGGCGCTGGGCTGCCGGCTTCCGCGAGCGGGAGACCTGGGCTGCCTACGCCTTCCTCGCTCCCTGGCTGATCGGCTTCGTCATCTTCACGGCGATCCCGATGGGCTGGAGCGCCTGGCTCTCGCTGACGGACTACAGCGTCATCCAGGACGCCAAGTACGTCGGGCTCGACAACTACCGGTTCATGCTCGATGACCCGAAGGTCCGGCTGGCGCTGACGAACAACTTGACCTTCGCCATGTTCTCGGTGCCGGGCGTGCTGATCGTCGCGCTCGGGCTGGCCATGATCCTGAACCGGGTCAAGTGGGGCGGCGGCTTCTTCCGCACGGTCTTCTACCTGCCGAACATCACGCCGCCCGTGGCGGTGGCGATCCTCTATCTGCTCCTCTTCAACGGCTCCGTCGGCGTGGTCAACCGCGGACTCGAGCTGATCCACGTCCCGGGGCCCTTCTGGACGACCGACCCGACCTGGATCAAGCCGGGGCTCGCATTGATGAACGTCTGGTCTGTGGGCGGCACGATGGTCATCTTCCTCGCCGCGCTGAAGAGCGTGCCCCCGCACCTCTACGAGGCGGCCGCCATCGACGGCGCCTCGGCGTGGCGTCGCTTTCGCGACATCACGCTGCCGATGATCAGTCCGGCGATCTTCTTCAACCTGATCATCCAGACGATCTATGCCTTCACGCTCTTCGCCGAGGCCTACACCGCCTTCTTCGGAGCGGGCACGAAGTCGAACCAGACCGAGGCCGCGCTCTTCTATGGCATCTACATCTTCCAGGAGGCGTTTGTGAACTTCCGGATGGGCTACGCTTCCGCGCTGGCCTGGCTCCTGTTCGTGATCATCATGGTGATCACGGCTGTCCAGGTGAAGGTGGGCAACCGCTTCGTCTTCTACGAGGGCGACAGGCGATGAGCGAGGTCTCGCCCGACGTCCAGGTGCAGGCGAGGCAGGGCGCCATCGCTGCGGCTGCGCCGAAGCCCCCGCGCCGGTCCCTGCCGCGGCCGAACCGCAGCTGGTTCGGACAGGGCATCTTCCTCTTCGTCCTCGCGGGATTGTCGGTGCTCTTCGTCTACCCGTTTGTTTGGGTCCTCAGCGCGTCCTTCAAGCCGCAATCCCAGGTCTTCGACAACCGGATCATCCCCAAGGACTTCCACCCCGAGAACTACTGGGGCGGCGACCCGAGCGTCTTCGACATCGCCGACGCGCCGGTCGCGCGCTGGCTCTTCAACAGCCTCTGGCTCGGCGGCCTCGAAGCGCTGCTCGTCACGTTCGTCAGCGCTATCGTCGCCTTCGCGTTCGCCTATTTCCGGTTCCCCGGCCGCAACTTCTTCTTCGGGCTCGTGCTCGCGACGTTGATGCTGCCGAATCAGGTGATGATGATCCCGCGCTACCTGATCTTCAACCACTTCAATCTCGTGAACACCCAGTACCCGCTCTGGGTGCCGGGCATCTTCGGCAGCGCGTTCTACATCTTCCTGCAGCGGCAGTTCTTCCTCGGCATCCCGCGCGAGCTCTTCGAGGCCGCCCGCATCGACGGCGACAACTACTGGACGATGTTCTGGCGGATCGCACTCCCGATCGCGAAGCCGGCCCTGATCGTGACGTTCCTCTTCGAGTTCCAGGCCAAGTGGTTCGACCTGCTGGACCCGCTGATCTACCTGCGAGACACGAACCTCTTCACGCTGCCGCTGGGGCTCAAGACGATCCTCGACTCGTTCGGAACGGGCGGCGGCGGCCAGGGCGACTGGCAGGTGATCGTCGCTGCAACCGTGATCGCGACGATTCCGATGATCATCCTGTTCGGCTTCTTCCAGCGGTACTTCGTCCAGGGCATCGCCGCACAGGGAAGGAAAGGCTGATGGCTGCGGTCCGGGCTCCGGCGGCCGTCGGCGAGGACGGCTCCGCCGCTGCGCGTCCACGCCCGGTGCTCGCGCTCGACATCGGCGGCACGAAGCTCGCCGCCGGGGTGGTCGACGCGACCGGCCGCGTCCTGTCGTTCGTCGTCGATCCGACGCTTGCGGACGAAGGTCCCGAGCGCGGGCTGGAGCGCCTCTTCGACCTGGGCCGGACAGCGGTCGCCGACTCGGGGCTCGGCTGGGCCGAGATCGCCGCCGTTGGAATCGGGTGCGGCGGACCGCTTGACGCGTCACGCGGCGTCCTGATCGCGCCGCCGCACCTTCCCGGCTGGCGCGATGTGCCGGTGACGGCGCTCGCCGAGCGAGCGTACGGCCTGCCGGTGGCGCTCGAGAACGATGCGACGGCCGCGGCCGCAGGCGAGCATCGCTGGGGTGCGGGCGCCGGGACGCGGAACATGATCTATCTGACGATCTCGACCGGTGTCGGCGGCGGCATCGTCATCGATGGACGCCTCTATCGCGGCGCCAGCGGCAACGGTGGCGAGCTCGGCCACGTCACCATCGACTGCGACGGCCGCCGGTGCAACGGCTGCGGGCGGAAGGGGTGCCTTGAGGCGTACGTCTCGGGAACGTCGATCGCGGAGCGCGCCCAGGAGGCGGGAATGGGAGACGTGACGGCGGCACAGGTCAGCGCCGCCGCACGCGCGGGCGACCCGGTCGCGACCGAGGTCTGGGACGCGACCGTCGACGCGCTCGCCTGCGGACTGACGTCGATCGTCAATCTGTTCGAGCCCGAGCTCGTCGTCCTCGGCGGCGGCGTCGTCAGCGGCACCGGTGAGCAACTGCTCGGGCCCGTCCGCGAGCGCGTCCGCAACGAGTCGATGAAGCCCGCAGGTGAGGCGGCGCAGATCGTTCAGTCCGCTCTCGGCGATCATGTGGGCGTCGTGGGAGCAGCCGCGATCGGATACGAACGGGCCGTCGCGGACGACGTACGCACGGATGGCTGACGACGCCAGCGATCTCGCCGAGCACGATCTCGCTGAGCACCTGGAGCTCGCGGCCCGCGTCGAAGGGCTGCTCCCGGTGGCCGACACCGTTGCGCAGAAGCTGATCGAGGTCTACGAGGCCGGCGGCCGGCTCTACACGTTCGGCAACGGCGGTAGCTCCGTCGACGCGCAGCACTTTGCCGAGGAGCTCGTCGGCCGCTTCCAGCGCGAGCGGGCACCGCTGCCGGCGCAGTCGCTGGCGTCCGACGCTGCCGCGCTGACGTGCATCGCGAACGACTACTCGTTCGAAGAGGTCTTCGAGCGCCAGGTGCGCGCGTTCGTCCGCGGAAACGACATGGTGATCGCGTTCTCGACGAGCGGCCGCTCGCCCAACGTCGTTCGCGGGCTCGCGGCTGCGCGCGAGGCGGGCGCCACGACCGTCCTCTTCGGCGGCGGCGACGGCGGCCCGGCGGCAGAGCACGCGGATCATGCGCTCCTGATCCCGTCGACGTCGACAGCCCGGATCCAGGAGCTGCACGTCTTCTTCCTGCACGTCGTGATCGAGCAGGTCGACCGGTGGGCTGCAGGGTGAGCCGTGTGATCCACATGATCGGCAATGCCCATATCGACCCGGTGTGGCTCTGGCAGTGGCCGGAGGGCTACCAGGAGGTGCGCGCGACGTTCCAGTCCGCGATCGACCGGATGGACGAGTATCCGGACTTCGTCTTCACGTGCGACTCCGTGCTCTTCTTCGAGTGGATCGAGGAGACGGATCCGGAGCTCTTCGCCAGGATCCGCGAGCGCGTCGCCGAGGGCCGGCTCCAGGTCATCGGCGGCTGGTGGATCGAGCCCGACTGCAACATCCCGTCCGGGGAGTCGTACGTGCGACACGCGCTCTACGGCCAGCGCTGGCTCCAGGACCGCTTCGGAATCACGGCGACGACCGGCGCGAACCTCGACTCGTTCGGCCACAACGCGTCGATCCCGCAGCTGCTGCGCAAGGCGGGCATGGACTCGTACGTCTTCCTCCGGCCGGGGCCGGCGGAGAACGCCGAGCTGCCGGGGCCGGTCTTCCAGTGGGAGTCGCCGGACGGCTCGCGCGTGCTCGCGTACCGGATCCCGCACGAGTACTGCGCGCCGCGGGATGACCTCGGCGAGCACGTCGAGAAGGCGCTCGCGACGCTGCCGACCGACCGCGAGGAGCTGATGGTGTTCTACGGCGTCGGCAACCACGGCGGCGGCCCGACGAAGGCGAACCTCGACTCGATCGCGCGCCTCGACGGCCAAGGGGGGCTGCGACTCGAGCTGAGCTCGGTGCGTCGCTACTTCGACAGCATCGGTCGCAACGGCGACCTGCCGGTGCACGCCGGCGAGCTTCAGCATCACGGCGTCGGCTGCTACACGAGCCACTCCGGGATCAAGCGCTGGAACCGGCGCGCGGAAAACCTCCTCCAGCGGGCGGAGAAGTGGTCGGCGGTCGCCGACGTGCTCGGCGTCCAGGCGTACCCGCTCGAACAGCTGACCGAGGCGTGGAAGCTTCTCCTCTTCAACCAGTTCCACGACACGCTCGCGGGCACGTCGATCGAGCCCGCGTACGAGGACGCCCGCGACCAGATCGGCCACGCGTCGTCGCTCGCCGCGCTCGCGTTCAACCGTGCGATCCAGTCGATCTCGAGCCGGATCGAGATCCCGGCGGAGGAAGGGCTGACGCCGATCGTCGTCTTCAACCCACACCCCTGGCGGCTGCGGACGGACGTCGAGCTCGAGTACAACGCGCTCACGACGGAGGGCGCGCATCTCGAGGACGGCGTTCCCCTCCAGCTCACGCGGCCGCTGACGACGATGTCGAGTGCCCGGGCACGCCTCGTCTTCCCGGCCGACGTGCCAGCCCTCGGCTACCGCGTCTACCGGCTCTCCAAGGGCGCAATCGAGGGAGCGGACGCCGTTCGCGCCACCAGGAGCTCGCTCGAGAACGATCACGTCCTGCTCGAGCTCAACCCCGCGACCGGCCGGATCGTCAGGCTCGTGCACAAGGCGAGCGGCGCCGACCTCGCAGCGCCGCACGCGCGGCACGCGGTCGTCGTGAACGACCTCTCGGACACCTGGGGACACGGCGTCAGCGCCTACGACGACGAGCTCGGCGAGTTCGAGCCGAGCTCGGTGCGGCTGCTCGAGAACGGGTCGGTGCGGGCGATCCTGCGCGTCGACAGCCGCTGGGGCGGGTCGACGATGCGCGAGGACTACGTGCTCGCCGCGGACGCCGGCTACGTGGACGTTCGCGTGACAATCGACTGGCACGAGCGGCTGAAGCTGCTGAAGCTCCGCTATCCGACAAGCCTCCAGCTCGGCCGTGCCACGTTCGAGGTGCCGTACGGGCATCTCGAACGCGTCGCGGGCGGGGACGAGGAGCCGGGCCAGGCCTGGGTCGACGTCTCGGACGGGAACCGTGGGCTGACAGTGCTGAACGACGCGAAGTACGGCTACGACGTGCGCGGCGGCGACGTCGGCATCAGCGCAGTCCGCAGTCCCGTGTGGGCCTGGCACGACCCGCGCGCGCTCGAGGAGGGCGGCGACTTCGAGTACATGGATCAGGGCAAGCAGTCGTTCACCGTCCGGCTCGTGCCGCACGCGGGCGACTGGCGTGCGGCAGGCGTCGTGCGGCTCGCCGCCGAGCTGAACCAGCCGCCGTACGCGCTGCTCGAGACCTCTCACGACGGGCCGCTGCCTCAGCAGGCGTCCTTCGCCGCCGACGGCGAGGGCCCGGTGGTCGTCACCGTCGTCAAGGCGGCCGAGGACGATGACGGGTCGCTCGTCGTCCGGGCCTACGAGTCCGCCGGCGCTCCCGCCTCGGCCCGGATCGAGCTCCCACTCGCCGACCGGACGATCGAGGCCGAGTTCGGCGCGAACGAGATCAAGACGTTTCGCGTGCCCCGCGACCCGGCCCAGCCGGTGACCGAGGTGAACCTGCTCGAGTGGTGACCTCGCTCGACGGCGCCGACTGGCAAGTGAAGGGCTGCCTCGGCGACGAGTGGCAGTGGCACGTCGCGAAGCCCTGGGAGGCGCCCGGCTGGCTCCCTGCGCGCGTGCCGGGCAGCGTGCAGGACGACCTGATGCGCGCCGGTGAGGTGCCCGACCTCTACGTCGAGCGAAACTCGCGTCTCGCCGAGTGGGTGCCCGAGCGCTCGTGGGTCTACAGGAGGCCGGTCTCCGGCCCGGGGACGATCCGCTTCGACGGCGTCGACCATGAGGCGCGCGTCTTCATCGACGGCGAGCAGGTCGCCCACCACGAGGGGTCGTTCACGCCCTTCGAGGTCGACGTCGCCGGTGGCGAGCACCAGCTCGCGGTCGTTGTTCACCGTGCGCCAGAGAGCGAGCCGCAGGTCGGCGAGACCCGCCGGGTAACTGTTCACAAGAGCAGGATGGGCTACGGCTGGGACTTCTGCCCGCGGCTGATCCACCAGGGGATCTGGCGGTCGGTGACGCTCGATCCTCCGCGCGAGCACTTCGCACACGTGAAGCTCGAGGACGACGTCGGCACCGTCGAGGTCGACGACGAGGTCGTGCTCCGCGTGGACGCCCCGCTGCTCTGGTGGCCGAACGGGATGGGCGAACAGCATCTCTACGACGTCGATGGGTTCCAGGTCGGCTTCCGTACAGTCTCGTTCGAGGGCTACGAGCTCGTGGTCAACGGCGTTCGGGCCCCCGTCAAAGGCTGGAACTGGGTGCCCGTCGATGCGCTCTACGGCGTCCCGAGGCCCGAGAAGCTCGCGCACCTGCTCGAGCTCGCGGCGCGCGCAAACGCGAACCTGATCCGGGTCTGGGGCGGCGGCCTGATCGAGACGCCCGAGTTCTACGACCTCTGCGACCGGCTCGGGCTGCTCGTCTGGCAGGAGTTCAGCCAGTCGAGCTCCGGGATCGACAGCGCTCCCTCCGACGAGCCGGAGTTCGTCCGGACGATGGTCGAGGACGCGCGGCAGATCGTGCCGCGGCGCCGTGACCGGGCCTCGCTCGCGATCTGGTGCGGTGGCAACGAGCTCGACGGCGACCACTCGACGCCCGTGCTCGCGGCGCTGAAGCAGGTCGTCCACGAGCTCGACCCCGGGCGCAACTGGCTGCCGACCTCACCTCTCGGCGAGTCCGACGTCCACGGCCCGTGGGAGCACCAGGGCCTGCGCTCCCACAACGGCCACTACGACGTGCAGACGTCCAAGCTGCACAGCGAGTTCGGTGTCGAGGGGATGACGAACCGGCGCGCGCTGGAGGCGCTGGTCGCGGAGGAGCACCGCTGGCCGGCCGACCGGACGAATCCGGTCTACGAGCACCTCGGTGCCTGGTGGAACAACGCGCCGCTCGTGCAGCAGGCGTTCGGTGGCAGGATCGAAGACGTCGAGACGATGCGGCGTTGCTCGCAGTGGCTCCAGTACGAGGGGCTTCGCTATGCGGTCGAGGCGACGCTGCGCCGCGGCGCCGGCGCGATCCCCTGGCAGCTGAACGAGTCGTATCCGAACGCCTGGTGCACGTGCGCAGTCGACCACCACGGCGATCCGAAGCCCGCGTACTGGGGTGTCGCCCGCGCCTATCGCGACGCGCCGACCGCGAGGTTCGTGACGAGCGCATGGGGTGGACTCGGCGAGGCGCGGGCGACGGTGACCGAGCCGGCGCGCTTCGTCGATCTCGGCGGCGCGGTGGTGGAGGAGGTCGAGGAGGGAGAGCTCGTCGCGCCTCTCGACGCCTTCGAGCACGACGTCTTCCTGCTCGACCTCGGCCCGAGCCGCTATGTGATGACCCGTACCGAAGACCTGTCTCCGCTGCTGGACCTGCAACCTGCCCAGGTCGAAGTCGAGCGCACGCCAAGTAACAGACTGTTACTAAGTCACGTTGGCGGTGTCGCGGCGCTCGGGCTCGTGCTCGAGGACGCGCGGCCCTATGACGCGCCGGGTTGGGTGACGTTCTCGGACAACGTGCTCGACCTGCTGCCCGGGGAGACGCGCGAAGTCGAGCTCGGCGGGCCGGTCGGCGAGCTGCGCGTGGTGGGCTGGAATGCCCGAGCCTAAAGCGATCGCACCGGACGGCTCGCCCGTCGCCGGCTTCCGCTTCGACGGAGAGACGGTGACGTACGAGGGTGTCGAGCCGGTCGAGGCGGGGATCCGCTTCGAGCTGGAGCTGCCCGCGACGGACGACCCGAAGTGGCTCGTCCCGGGCGTCTTCTACGGCGAGAACCGGCCCGAGAGCTGCACGCGGATCTACCCGCGCTTCACGCCGGGACGCGTCGACGTCGAGCGGATGGAGTCCGACGCCTGGTCGTTTCGAGCCGATCGCTGTGCGACGCCTGCCGTCTTCTCGAACGGTCGCGGCCTGCGCACGAGCGAGGTCAGCCCGCTCGGGCAGGCGGGCGTCGGCTTCGCCTTGCGCGACGGCTCTCCGGTCGTCTGGCTCGATTTCCCCTACCGCGAGGAGCCGCTGCGGTACGACGGCTCCGAGACACCGGCTGCGCCTGACGTAAAGACGTATCGCTGGCGTCCGGGCGAGTCCGTGCAGCTCGACGTGCGCGAGGGCGACCTCTCGGCGCTCCGCCCGGCCGAGCCGTTCGACGATCCAGGCTGGGTCGGCGTCGAGCAGGCTGCGGAGCTCGCCGCGTGGGGCCTCTATCGCTGGCACTACAAGCCCGAGCCGCCGCGGCTGATCGAAACCGTAGCCTTCGACCGCGACGCCTTCGGCGAGAAGGGCGACCGCGACGCCATGCACGTCTCCTGGGTGAGTGGAGTCCCGTACGCGTACGCGCTGCTGCGGCACGGCCGCCGCGTCGGCAACGCCGACTACATCCAGGCGGCCGAGTCGGTGCTCGACCACGTTGCCGGGAGCCTGACCCCGGGCGGCACCTTCTGGGCGCAATGGACGGCGAGCCGCGGGTGGACGACGGGCTGGCATCCCGACCGCACGCGGCTGCACGCGCGCACGCTCGCCGACGCGACCCTCTTCATGCTCCGCGCCGGCGGCCGCTGGCAGGACGCGGCGCGCTCGAACGTCGCCGTCGCCCTCCGCACCCAACGGGACGACGGTGCGCTTCCCGCTGCTCATCACGTCGAGACCGGCGACGCAGTCTCCTGGGAGGGCACCGCCGGCATGGCCTGGATCCCGGCGCTCGCGGAGGCCGGACACCTCGACGAGGCGAGACGAGCGGGCGAGTACTTCAAGCAGTTCGACATGTGGTACGGCGCGCCGGAGGACGTCGACCTCGCCCCGACCTCGGAGGACGGCTACGCCGCGGTGATGGCCTTCGTCGCGCTCGAGGACTGGGACACCGCGCGTCGCGCCGCGGACTGGATGCTGACGTTCCGCTACACCTACGACGTCGCCTTTTCGGACAACACGATCCTCGGTCGGTATGGCTTCCGCACGCGCGGCGCCGACCAGGCCTCGCCCGCCAACCAGCATCTGCACTCCTTCGGGCTGATCTGCCTGCCGGAGATGGTGCGCCTCGCCCGTGCGACCGGAGACGACCACTACCTGCGGACGACGCTCGAGAACCTCGCCTGCTTCCGCCAGTTCGTGGCGCGCGAGGACGGCGACTTCGATGCGTGGCGGGGAATGACGACCGAGCGCTACTACCAGACCGACTGCTTCGCGGCGAAGGGAATGCTCCTGACCCTGTCGCATGCCTGGACGGGAGGCGTCCTCCTCTACGCCTGCGAGGAAGCGTTGGAGCTCGGCCTGTGACGTTCCCCGACGACTTCAGGTGGGGCGTCGCGACGTCGGCGCTCCAGATCGAAGGCTCGCCCGACGCCGACGGCCGCGGCCCCTCGATCTGGGACGACTTCGCGGGCGAGAGCGGCGAGACGGTCGGGAACGCGTGCGACCACTACAACCGCTGGTGGGAGGACGTGGAGCTGATGGCGTCGCTCGGCGTCAGCGCGTACCGCTTCTCGCTCGCGTGGCCGCGGATCTTCCCGGACGGCCGCCGGCTCGAGCAGCGCGGCCTCGACCACTACGACCGGCTGCTGGACGCGCTGCTCGAGCACGGGATCGAGCCGCTCGTGACCCTCTACCACTGGGATCTCCCGAGCGCGCTCGACTGGCGTGACCGCGCGACGGTGGAGCGCTTCGCGGAGTACGCGTCCACGGTCTTCGACACGTACGGCGATCGCGTCTCGAAGTGGGTCTCGATCAACGAGCCTTGGATCATCGGCGTGCTCGGCTACCAGTTGGGTCTCCACGCGCCCGGCGTCCGCGACCTGCGGGCCTCGGTCGAGGTGATGCACAACGTCCTCCTCGCCCACGGTCGAGCCGCGCAGGAGCTGGCCGGGCGCGGCGAGATCGGCGTCGCGTTCTGCCTCTTCCCGCACTATCCCGAGGGGCCCGGCGATGAGGAGGCTGCGCGTCTCTCGGACGGTTACGTCAACCGCTGGTTCCTCGACCCGGTGCTGAAGGGCTCGTACCCCGACGACATGCGCTGCGTCTACGAGGAGCGGGTCGGCGAGTTCGACTTCGTCCGCGACGGCGATCTCGAGACCATCGCCACGGCTGGCGACTTCGTCGGCGTCAACTACTACACCCGGCGCGTGATGCGGGCTGCCCCCGGCCGCGAGCCATTCCCCTGGGAGGTCGTCACGCTCGGCGACCGGCCGATGACCGGCGGCGACTGGGAGATCGTGCCCGAGGCGTTCACCGACCTGTTGCTCCGCCTGCACGACGATTACGGCGACGTGCCGATCCTGATCACCGAGAACGGCGGCATCTTCCCGGAGCCCCTGCACGACGCGGCCCGGATCGAGTACCTGCACGGCCACCTCGCCGCGATGCACGCCGCGATCGAGCAGGGCGCGAACGTGCAGGGCTACTACCACTGGTCGTTCATGGACAACTTCGAGTGGGCGCTCGGCTACGAGCCGCGGTTCGGGCTCGTTCACGTCGACTACGAGACGCAGGCGCGGACGGTCAAGGACAGCGGCCGCTGGTACGCCGAAGTGGTGGGGAGGAACGCGCTGTGACACGCACGCTCGACGCGATCGCCCGCGAGAGCGGCACGTTCGCGATGGTCGCGATGGACCAGCGCGAGTCGCTGCGGACGATGCTCCGGGAGCACGGGCACGAGGCGGACGACGAGCGCGTCGGCAGGTTCAAGGAGGCAGTTGCCCGCGAGCTCGCCCCGCACGCCTCGGGCTTCCTGATCGAGGCCGAGCATCTCGACACGGTCGCGCCGCACGTGCCGCACGGGCTCATCCTCGCCGTGGACGTGCTCGACCAGGAGGACGGCGCACCGGTCGAGGACACGTCGCTGGACGAGGACGTGCGTCCGGCCGCGGGTGTCGTCGCGCTGAAGCTCCTCGTGATCTGGCGCGACGACGAGCGCCGTGCGGAGAGGATCGAGCTCGCGCGCAGCTTCGTCGAGCTCGCCGAGCGCTACGGCCTCCTCTCCGTCCTCGAGCCTGTCGTGCGGCACGACGACCGCGAGTGGGCGATCGTCGAGGCTGCGCTCGAGCTCGGAGCGGTGCGTCCGTCGCTCTACAAGTGCCAGGTGCCGCTCGAGGGCAAGGGCGATCCGGCGGAGATCACGCGGCATGCGCGCGCGATCGACGCGGCGCTCCCGTGCCCGTGGGTCGTGCTCTCCCAGGGCGTCGCTGCAGACGACTTTCCCGGCGCCGTCGAGGCGGCGTGTCGCGGCGGCGCCTCCGGCTTCCTCGCGGGACGCGCGCTCTGGACGTTGACGCTGGCCGCCGAGGATCCGACGGAGCTCCTGCGCGAGCACTCCGTGCCGCGCTTGCAGCAGCTGGGCGCGATCGTCGACGAGCATGCGCGGCCGTGGCGGGAGAAGAGGTGAACGCGCGGGGTGTGATCGAGGGCTTCTACGGCCCGCCCTGGACGCACGCCGAGCGGCTCGACCTGATCGAGTTCTGCGGCCGCGAGGGCTTCAACACCTGGGTGCACGCGCCGAAGGACGACCGGTTCCATCGCGAGCGCTGGCGCGACCCGTACCCGGATGAGGAAGTCGCGCTGTTCGCCGAGCTCGTCGACGCGGCGGAACGGAACGGTGTCGACTTCGCCTACGCGATCTCTCCCGGGCTGGACATTTGCTACTCGCAGGAGGCGGAGCTCGAGGCGCTCGTCGAGAAGTGCGGGCAGTTGCGCTCGATCGGCGTTCGCTCCTTCCAGCTCCTGTACGACGACGTCGAGCAGGAGCTGAACTGCGGGGCGGACGACGAGCGGTACGGCCACGAGGCGCGGCCCAGTGCCGCCGCCCAGGCCGACCTCAGCAACCGTTTCCTGCGCGCACTCCCGCAGGACGGGCCGCTCGTCGTCTGCCCCCGCGGGTATGCCGGAACGGAGACGACCGACTACCGGGAGGTCTTCGGACGCTTGCTCGATCCGGAGATCGTCGTCTACTGGACGGGCCCCGAGATCGTCTCGACCTCGATCACGAGAGCAGACGTGGACGCCGCGACGGAAGGCTTCGGCCACGAGCTGCTGCTCTGGGACAACTATCCGGTCAACGACTTCGCGCCGGACAAGCTCTTTCTCGGGCCGCTGCGGGGCCGCGAGCCGGGACTCGGCGTGGCCGGGCTGATCGCGAACGGGATGCTGCAGGCCGTCCCTTCGAAGCTGCCGCTCGCGACGGTGGCGGACTACCTGCGCGACCCGGACGGCTACGACCCGACACGCTCGTTCGAGCGAGCGCTGCGCGAGTACGGCGAGGAGGTCGCAGCGGCCGTGCGTGCGCTCGGCCCGGGTGTGGACGTCGAAGACGCACTCGCGCAGCTGGAGCTCTCCGCATGACCGACGTCGTCGTCCACGGGGCAACGGGCGCCGGCGTGATGGCCGCCGTGGCCGCCCGCCGTGCCGGCGCGGACACCGTCCTCGTCGAGCGCGGCCGCCACGTCGGAGGCATGGTCTCCGGCGGCCTCTCCTGGACGGACGTCGGCGAGCCCGGCGTGATCGGAGGGCTGGCGCGGCGCTTCTACGAGCTCGTGGCCGACCACTACGGTGTCCCGCTCTGGGGCGTGAAGGGCCCGGAGCCCCACGTCGCGGAGTCGCTGCTGACCGGGATGCTCGACGGCGTCGACGTCCGGCTCGGGGAGTCCGAGCTGCCGGACGCAGCCGTCTACGTCGATGCGAGCTACGAGGGCGACCTGCTGCCGCGCTTCGGCGTGCCGTACGCCGTCGGGCGCGAGCCGCGCGAGCTCTACGACGAGACCTGGGCGGGCCGGCAGCCCGCGTACCGGCCGGGCAAGCACAACTTCTCGGTGCTGCTCGACCCGTTCGACGGCGACGAACTCCTGCCGCATGTCCGCGAGCCCGAGCTCGACGAGCGCGGCTGGCCGTCGGAACGCCTCGGCGAGGGCGACGGCGGCCTGCAAGCGTACGGCTATCGCGTCTGCCTGACCGACCGCGAGGAAGCCGCGCGCCCGTTCGAGCCGCCGGCCGGCTACGACGAGGGCGAGTTCGAGCTGCTCGGCCGCTACCTCGACGTGACCGGTGACACGACGCCGCTCGGGCTCGTCCGTGACCTGCTCCCGAACGGGAAGTGCGACGTCAACTCGATCGGCCCCTTTTCGCTCAACGTCCTGGACGGTTCGAACCGGAACTACCCCGACGGCGACGAGGAGGATCGCGAGGGGGTCCGCGAGCACCACGGCCGTTACACCCAGGGCTTCCTCTTCTACCTCTCGGAACGTGGCTTGCTTCCTGGCTGGGGCTTCGCAGCCGACGAGTTCGAGGGCGGTCTGCCCCACCAGCTCTACGTCCGCGACGGCCGCCGCATGCTCGGAGCGCATGTGCTCCGCGAGCAGGACCTCGTTGAGCCGGCTCCGCAGGATGACGTCGTCGCGCTCGGCTCCTACAACATCGACATCCGCGAGATCGAGCGGACGTGGCGCTACCTCCCGGAGTACACGCGGACCGGGGCCGTGTTCAACGAGGGCTACCTCTCGGTCGCCGTGCCGCCGTACCCGATCCCGTTCCGTTCGGTGACGCCACGGCGCGAGGACGCCGAGAACCTGCTCGTCCCGCTCTGCCTCTCGGCGTCCCACGTTGCGTTCGGCTCCGTGCGGATGGAGCCGACGCTCATGCTGCTCGGGCAGGCGGCCGGTACCGCTGCGGCGCAGGCGGCCCGCCGGGAGGTCGCCGTTCAGGACATCGATGTCGCAGCGCTCCAAGAGGCGCTCCGACAAGAGGGGCAGGTGCTCGCGCTGTGAGCTCGATCGCGTTCATGACAGCCAACTACGTCGCCCGGGAGACCGGCTGGGCCATGCACGGCTGGGGCCACGGCGACCGGGAGACGAACGAGGCGTTCCGCCCGCTCGAGACGTTCGGCGAGCGCTTCGACGCGCTGTTGGCCGACGTCCGCGGGCTCGGGTTCGAGGCCATCGACCTCTGGGGCGCCCATCTCAATCCGGCCTGGGCGACGGCCGAGCACGCGGAGCTCGCCCGCGAGGCGCTGGCGCGTCACCGGCTGCGCGTCTGCACCTACGCGACCTGGGTGGACGCCGAGACGGTCGAGCGGGCCTGCGAGATCGCACTCCAGGTCGGCACGACGGTGCTTGGCGCGGGCACGTCGGCGTCGCCGGCGGAGGTCGTGCCTGTGCTGCGCGACCATGGCGTCCGGCTCGCGATCGAGAACCATCCCGAGCAGACTCCCGCCGAGCTGCTCGCGAAGATCGAGCGCGACAACGGCACGCTCTGCGCGACAGTCGACACCGGCTGGTGGGCGACGCAGGGCTACGACCCGGCGCGGGCGATCGAGGAGCTCGGCGCGTACGTCCAGCACGTCCACCTGAAGGACGTGAAGGCCGTCGGCGAGCCGCACGAGACCTGCCGCTGGGGCGAGGGGGTCGTCGACGCGGAGAGCTGTGTTCGCGCGCTGCAGCGCATCGGCTACGAGGGCGCGATCGCGGTCGAGCACGAGCCCGAGGACCACGATCCGAGCGAGGAGTGCCGCGCCATGCTCGCCGAGCTGAGGGAGTGGCTCGCGTGAGGACCGCGCTCGTCGGCGCCGGCAACATCGCCGGGCGCTACGCGATCCGGGTCCTCGCGTCCGACGGGCTCGAGCTCGCGGGAGCGACCGACGTCGTGCCGGGCCGGGCGGATGCCTTTGCGGCGGAGTACGGCGGCGTTGCGTATCCGACTCTGGATGCGCTGCTTGCCGACGATGCGGTCGACCTCGTCGTCAACCTGACCGCGCCGCAGTCGCACACGGCGGTGACGGCCGCGGCGCTCGAGGCCGGCAAGCACGTCCACAGCGAGAAGCCGCTCGCGCTCCGGCATCCGGACGCGGAACGGCTCGTCGAGCTCGCGCAGGCCCGCGGCGTCCGACTGAGCGCCTCGCCGGCCACACTGCTGGGCGAGGCTCAGCAGACCCTCTGGAAGCTCGTTCGCGAAGGTGCGATCGGCCGGGTCCGGGCGGTGTACGCCGAGGCGAACTGGGACCGGATCGAGGACTGGCACCCCGATCCGCGGGAGCTCTACGCGGTCGGTCCGATGGTCGACGTCGGGGTGTATCCGATCACGATCCTGACCGCGATGTTCGGGTCGGCGCGACGAGTGCAGGCGTTCGCCACCACGCTCGAGCCCGACCGGAAGCTGCTCGACGGCACCGCGTTCCAGCCGGGTGCACCGGACTTCATCGTCGCGCTCCTCGAGCTCGAGGACGGCGTGCTCGCGCGCGTGACCGCCAGTTTCTACGTCGGCACGGGCCAGCAGCGCGGGCTCGAGCTGCAGGGCGACACCGGCTCGCTCTGGATGCCGGCGTGGGGCGAGGCGGACTCCCGCGTCCAGCTGCAGCGGCGGAAGGGCGAGTACGAGCCGGTCGAGCTCGTCCGCGAGCCGTTCCCGGGAATCGACTGGAGCCGACCGCTCGTCGATCTCGCGGCGGCGGTCGAGGAGGGGAGGCCGCACCGCGCGAGCGCGGAGCACGCCGCGCACGTGGTCGAGATCCTGAACGCCGTCGAGCAGGCCTCCGCAGAGGGCGGTTCCGTCGAGGTGCGCTCGAGCTTCGACCGGCCCGAGCCGATGGAGTGGGCGCGCTGAGCGGCTCCGAGCTCCGCTGGGACGCGCTCGCCGGCGAATGGGTCGCCGTCTCGGGGGCGCGTCAGACGCGGCCGAACCTGCCCAGGGACGACTGTCCGTTCTGCGTCGGCGGCCTCGAAGCGCCGAAACCGTATGTCGTCAAGGCGTTCCCGAACCGCTGGCCGATGTTCTCGCCGGGCGATCCGGTCGAGCTCGATGGGTCGCGAGTGCCGGGCCGCGGCGCGGCAGAGGTCGTCCTCTACTCGCCGGAGCACGACGCCTCGCTCGCCTCGCTCGGCGCGGAGGGGATTCGCCGCGTGATCGACGTGTGGGCCGAGCGCACCGAGGCCCTGCTCGCCCGGTCGGAGATCGAGTACGTGCTCGTCTTCGAGAACCGCGGCGCCGAGGCGGGGGCGACGATTCCGCACCCGCACGGCCAGATCTACGCGTTTCCGCTCGTACCGCCCGTGCCGGCGCGCGAGGCCGCAGCGGCGCGCGACGGTTGCCCGCTCTGCCGCCAGGTCGCCGAGGAGAGGGCGGGCCGCAGCCGCGTCGTTCACGAGGGCAGCGGCTGGCTCGCGTACGTGCCGTTCGCGTCGCCGTGGCCATATGGTCTCCTCGTGGTGCCCGAGAAGCACGTGCCCGGCCTGCCGGAGCTCGACGACGTCGCGCGCGACGGTCTCGCTGCGGCGCTCGCCGACGTCCTCGGCCGCTACGACCGGCTCTTCTCGCGCCCGTTCCCGTACATGCTCTGGGTGCACCACGGCGATCACCTGCACGTCCACCTCGCACCGCCGCTCCGGAGCGGCGAGACGATGCGGTACGTGGCGGCCGGTGAGGTGGGGAGCGGCTTGATGACCAACCCGGTCGAGCCCGAGGCTGCAGCGGAGGCGCTCCGTGGTGCCTGAGCGGACCTATCGCGCCCCGGGCCGCGTCAACCTGATCGGCGATCACACCGACTACAACGAGGGGTTCGTCCTGCCGCTCGCAGTCGACCTCGACTGCGTCGTCAGAGCCCAGCCGCGCGACGACGGACGTGTCGTGCTGCGCTCGGGCGACCGTGGCGGCGAAGTCGACATCGCCGCGGACGGCAGCACCGACTCGACCACCGTCGAGCCGCCCTGGGGACGCTACGCCGCCGGCGTCGTGAGGACGCTCGCCGAGCGCGGCCGCGAGGCGGCCGGCATCGAGGCGACGATCAGCTCGACGATCCCGCTCGGCGCCGGGCTCTCGTCGAGTGCAGCGCTCGAGGTGGCGGTCGGGCTCGCTCTTTGCGACGCCGCCGCCTACTCGCTGCCGACACTCGAGCTCGCGCGGGCGTGCCAGGAGGCGGAGATGGTCGCCACCGGCGTGCCCTGCGGGATCATGGACCAGCTAACCTCGCTCGCCGGCAGCCGCGACCGGGCACTCCTGATCGACTGTCGGACCTTCGAGATCGAGCCGATCCCGCTGCCGCCCCGGCTCGCCGTGCTCGTGATTCACACCGGCATGCCCCGACAGCTCGTCGACAGCGCGTACGCCGAGCGGCGGCGTGCCTGCGAGGCCGCCGCCGCCCGCCTGGGCGTGCCGGCGCTCCGCGACGCGACGCCAGAGCAGGTCGCCGACGAGCCCCGTGCCCGCCACGTCGTCTCGGAGAACGCCCGCGTGCTGGCTGCCGCCGAGGCGCTCGCCTCGGGCGACCTCGCGGCGCTGGGGCAGCTGCTTGCGGAGAGCCACGCGAGCCTGCGCGACGATTTCGAGGTCTCGACGCCCGAGCTCGACGTGCTCGTCGAGAAGCTCGTCGAGGCCGGTGCACTCGGTGCGCGGCTCACCGGCGCGGGTTTCGGCGGCTGCGTCGTCGGCCTCGCGAGCCGCGACGACGCCGCCGCGGTCGTCGAGACGGCGGCGGGCCGGTACTGGGCCGAGACGGGACACAAGCCGCATGCGTTCGTCTGCCGCGCGGTGAACGGGGCCGGGAGGGTCGAGTGATCACGCGCGAAGAGCTGCGCGAGGCTCAGCGCTACGCGGTGGCGCAGCTCGAGGCGGCCGGAATCGCGCTCACCGAAGCCGAGCGCGCGTCGATCGAGGTCGCCGACTTCGGCCTGTCCCGCCTGCGCAAGATCGGCCTGCTCGTGCTCGTCTACGTGAACACCGACCGCTATTGCGCGAAGGAGCTCGTCCTCTATCCAGGGCAGACGTGTCCGGAGCACCGCCATCCGCCCTTCGAGGGCACGCCCGGGAAGGAGGAGACGTTTCGCTGCCGCACGGGGCTCGTGCAGCTCCGGGTCGCGGGCGAGGAGATCGTCCTTCGGCCCGGCGAGCAGCACACGATTCCGCCGGACACCCTCCACTCATTCGAGGCAGGGCCTGACGGCGCGGTCGTGACCGAGTTCTCGAGCGCGAGCCGCGACGACCTCGATGTCTTCACCGACCCGGCAGTGGAGCGGCAGACGATCGTCGCCTGACCGCCCGCAGCTGGAGCGGTAGTAGGAGGAGGCACACCGCCTCGCGGCCGAGCAGCAGGTGCCGGCGGGAGCGGACGGGGGAGACGAGCTCGATCTTCACGTCCGGGCCGAGCGCCGCGCGAAGCAGCAGCCGCGCGCGCAGCCGGTGCCACGACGAGGTGACGACCACGACCTCGTCGGCTCCGAGCTCCTGGGCGGCCGCGGCGACGGCGCGGGCATTGCCGACGGTGGTGCGGGCGTCGACGTCGGCGAGCAGCGGCACGCGGGGGCCGCGCCAGGCGGCCCGCATCAGCACGGCCTCGCCCTCGCGCCCGGGGCGCCGCGCCCAGCCGCTCAGCAGGACGGCGTCGGCCCCCTCGGCGACGCGCTCCCCGGCCTCGAGCCGCGCCGCGCAGACGGGATGCAGGCTCTCGTGCCGCCAGCCCGAGTAGCCGAGCACCGCGACGAGCCTAGGCACGATTCCGGCCCCAGAGCCGCTTCGCTCCGAGCAGCGTCCCGATCACGGTCACGACGAGCAGGAACGCCTTCATTCCCTGGAGCTTCGACTCGCCGCCGGCGCGGACACGCATGTCGACGGCGACCTCCTGCACGCGCAGGCCCTCGTCGTGGAGCCGGAGGAGGGCCTGGACCTCCGGCGCCCCGGTCGTATAGGGCCTCGCGAGCGCCGGCAGCGCCTTTGCGGAGACCGCGTAGAGACCGCTCGTCGCGTCGTTGAACGGGCGCCCGAGGACGACGCGCATCGACCGCCGGAGCAGTCCTGTGCCGAGCTTGCGAATCCCTTCGGGCTCATAGCGGTACGGCTCGTAGCCCTCGGCGCTGACGAAGCGCGAACCGACGGCGACGTCGGTGGCGCCCGAGCGGACGAGCTCCAGCAGGCGGCGCAGCTCCGTGACGGGATGCTGGCCGTCGGCGTCGACGCGGCCGCAGAAGGCGTAGCCGTGCTCGAGCGCCCAGGCATAGCCAGCCGCGATGCCGGCCTGGAGGCCGCGGTTCTCGCCGAACGACAGCACGTCGGCGCCGCGCTCTCGCGCAACGCCCGCGGTCCGGTCTGTCGAGCCGTCGTCGACGACGAGGACGTCGGCGTCCGGGAGCTCCCGGCGGAGCTCGTCGAGCACCGCCGCGAGGTTGCCTTCTTCGTTCCAGGCCGGGATGAACACGAGCGTGTCGCTCACCCGGCGAGCGTAGCCGCCGTGGTACAAGGAAGCGTGGCGCCCTCCTCTCACATTCACCGCGATCGCGTCCGCTTCCGAGACTGCGACTCGATGGGGCACGTCAACAACGCGGTCTTCTCGACCTACCTCGAGGAGTCCCGGATCGGCCTTCTCGGCGGCCTGAACGAGTTCATCCTCGCCCGGGTCGAGATCGACTTCCGTTCTGAGCTCCGCATGGGCGAGGAGGTCGAGGTGCGGTCACACTGCTCTCGAGTCGGGACGAAGAGCTTCGACCTCGAGCACGTGCTCGCGGCCGGCGACCGCGTCGTCGCAGAGGCGAAGAGCGTCCTCGTCTCGTACGACTACGACCGTGGTGAGAGTGTTCCCGTGCCGGATGGCTTGAGACAGCGGCTCTCGGGCTAGGTGCCCGGGTAGCGCGGCCCGCGGTGCGGGCAGAGGCCGTCCTGGAGCTTCTGGTCGACGAGCGACGGCTGCGTCGCCGGTGCCCTGAGCGAGGCGGGCACGTCGCCGTCCGCGAGGCGCGGGAGCACGAGCGCGCCGAAGGCGCTCGCGGCAACCGCGACCGCAGCCAGGGAGGCGGCGGAGCGTCGACCCGAGGGACGCTGCGGGTTCACGCCTCCTACGGTAGCGCGCCCGGCGCCCTCCGGGTTACCGCGACGGTGACGAGCCTGGGGCCGGCCGTGTCGATCACCTCGAGGTCGAGCTTGTCGCCGGGCCTACGCGAGGCGATCACTGCGTTGAGGTCGGTGGCCGTGTCGACCGGCTGGTCGTCGGCGGCGATGATCACGTCGCCGACCGCCAGCTCCGCCTTCTCTGCAGGCCCGCCGGGATAGATGACCGTGATCGCGGCGCCGCGCACGTTGCCGTCCAGTCCGAGCTGCACCGCTGCGGCTTCCGAGTCGACCGATGAGAACGCGATTCCGAGCCAGGTCTTCGAGGCCGGCGACGCCTGGCGGATCTTGGCGATGACGGGCAGCGCGCCGTCGATCGCGATTGCGAAGCTGATGTTCTCGGCGTCTGCAAGGCGGATGCCGGCTGTGTTGATCCCCAGCAGCCGGCCCGAGCGGTCGACGAGCGGGCCGCCGGAGTTGCCGGGATTGATCGCAGCGTCCGTCTGGAGCAGCCCGGTCAGCTTCCCGTTCGGCCCGTCGATCGTGCGGTCGAGCCCGGAAATGATCCCCGAGGTCACGGTCGGCCCGCCGAGGTCGAGGGGAAAGCCGACCGCGAACACCGCGTCGCCGAGCCGCAGCGACGAGGAGCGGGCCAGGGAGAGCGGGACGAGGTCGCTGGCCTGGACCCGGATCACCGCGAGGTCCTTCTCCGGCGCGGTCCCGATCACCGTCCCGGCCATCCCCTTGTGCCGGTCGTCGGTGAAGACGACCGTGACCCGTGTCGTCCCCTCGACGACGTGGTTGTTCGTGACGATGATTCCTCGCCGGTCGAGCACGAACCCGGAGCCTTCGCCGCGCCCGCCGCCGAAGGACTCGGTGCGCACGTTCACGACCGACGGGAGGACGCGTGCGACGGCGTCGGCGAGCGAGCCCGCCCGGTCGGGAGCCGGCGCGGTGCTCGTCTCGGTCGCGACCGGCTCGGTGACGGTGACCGTCTGCGCGGCCGTCGAGACCGGGGACGCCTGCTTGTCGCCGCCGCTGCAGCCGGCGAGAGCCAGCGCCGCGACCACGGCGATCAGGAACTTCATGGCAGCCTCGGGAAGGTGACGACTCCGATCCCCGACGCGGCGAGCAGGAGGACGAGCCCGCCGGCGAGGAACCCGAACGTGACCTCCTGTTTCCGTTTCTCCTTGCTCACGAGCGAGCCCATCTTCTTGTACGCATCGCGCAGATCGCCGACGCTCTCGGCTTCGTAGAAGCGGCCGCCGGTGGTGGTCGCGATCTGCCGCAGCGTCGCCGGGTCGGGCGGGACCGGAATGATCCTCGTGCCACCGAAGTTGTTGAACTCGACCACGCCCTCGGGCGTGCCGAGAGCGATCGTGTAGACGGGAATCTTGAAGGACTTGGCCCGCGCGGCTCCCTCCATCGGCAGCAGCACGCCCTCGGTCTGGGAGCCGTCCGAGAGCAGGAGGATCGCGGCCGGCCGTTCCCGTCCGGCCCGGCCTGCCTCGGCGGCGCGCGCGACTTCGACTCCTCTCGCGATCCCGTCTCCGATCGCCGTGCCCCGCTGGGGGTAGAGATAGTCGATCGCGTCGATCGCGAGCTGCCGGTCGTCGCTCGCCGGCGCCGCGACCTCGGCCGTTTCCGAGAACGCGACGACCCCGACCTGGAACCGATCGGGCAGGCCCTTCAGGAAGTCGCGGACGACGTTCTGCGCGGCTGCGAGCCGCGTCGGCTCGACGTCCTTCGCCTGCATCGAGCCGGAGACGTCGATCACGAGCACGATCGTCGCCTCCTCGCGATCGGCGAGGCGGTTCATGCTCGGGCGCGCGAAGCCGACGAGCAGCGCCGCGAGCGCCAGCAGGAAGAGCGCGAGCCCGGCGTGGCGGCGCCACGAGCGCGTGCTGCCCGCGACGGCTGCCAGCACTTCGAGGTTCGTGTAGCGCACCGCGTAGCGGCTGGGCCGCCGCTGGAGGAGCCGGTACCCGAGGACAAGCAGCGGCAACAGCAGCAGCCCGAGCAGCAGCAGCGGGGACGCGAAGCTCAACGTGGTCCCCGTACGCAGACGGCCAGGACCTGCACTTCGACGCGCGTGGCGACCGGTCGCGCGATCGCGGAGCGGACGCTCACGACGACTCGGCCTCCGGCGCGGCGTGGCGTCGCGCGCACGGAGCCGAGCGTCGCGAGCGAAGGAGGCTTGGCCGTGCGAAACGCGACAGCGCTCGAGAAGGACAGCAGCCGCTCGCTTGCGAGGCAGCCGTGTGACACGCGCTCGCTCGGCGCATTCTTCAGCCGGACGTTCTTGACCCGCCACACCGTCGCCTCCGGCACCGGCGCGGCGGCGGTCAGCCGCCGCTCAGGCTTCGGCTTGTACACGGTGCGTCCGCGGCCGCCTCCGCCGCCACCGGGAATGCAGCCGAGGCGGGGCCGGAAGCCGGAGAGGGCGCGCGTCGTCTGCGCAACGAAGACCGCGGCGCGGCCCGTGGTCACGCCGGGCCCGACCGGACCCCCTAGGGTGCCGAGGAAGGAGATTCCGAGCGGGCCTGCCCGGTCGGCGTCCAGGCCGCCGATCACCTGGCCGCGGCCCGGGCAGGCGAGCTGGTAGTTGGTGGCCTCGGCCCGGCCGAAGACCTGCACCCACGGCCCGGCGACGGGGATGCAGACGATCAGCCCGTCGCACTCCCTGCCCGCCTCGGCGGTGGCGGAACCGACGCCGGCGACGGCGACGCACAGGACCAGGACGAGGAGGACACGCTTGATCACGGCAGCCTCCCGAAGGCCAGGGCCGAGACGGCGCCCGCCGCGAGCAGCAGGAATGCACCGCCTGCGGCGAAGGCTGCGGTGATCTCGCGGTCTTTCTTCACGTGCCCGAGGCGCGACCCGAGCTCCTCGTAGACGGCGTTCAGTCGCGCGCTGTCCGGCGCTGCGTAGAACCGCCCCCCGGTCAGCCGCGAGATCTGGCGCAGTGTCGGCGGGTCGGGGGGCACGGTCACGCGCTGGGTGAAGCCGTTGTCGTCGACCACCTCGACGACGCCCTGCGCCGTACCGAACGCGACGGTGTAGACCGGGATCTTGAGCCGCTTCGCGCGCTGTGCCGCCTGCAGCGGCTCGAGCACGCCCTGCGTCTGAGCTCCGTCCGAGAGCACGAGGATCGCGGCCGGCGGGCGGCGGTTTCCCTTGGCCCGGACGCCCTGTGCAACCTGGACCGAACGGGCGATCCCCTCGCCGAGCGCCGTGCCGTCGCCCGTGCGCAACCCGGCGAGAGCCCGCTTTGCCGCATCCCGGTTCGCCGTCGCCGGCAGCACCGTCGAGGCCGATTGCGCGAACGAGACCATGCCGACCCGGTAGCCCTCGGGCAGGCTGTCGAGAAAACGGCGGACCGCGCGCTGCGCGACAGCCAGGCGGCTCGGCGGCACGTCCTTTGCGACCATCGAGCGAGAGGTGTCGATCGCCAGCACCACCGTCGCCTCCTCGCGCTTCACCGAGACCATTGCGTGCGGGCGGGCGAGACCGGTCGCGAGTGCCGCCAGCGCGAGCAGCGCCAGCACGGGCGGGAGGTGGCGCAGCCTGCCGGGGCTACGGCCGATCAGGTTCGGGACGAGCGCCGGGTTTGCGAAGGCTGCCGCCTGGCGCCCCCGTCTCCGCTCGAGCAGGACGTAGCCGACCACCGCCAGCGGGACGGCGAGCAGGGTGAGCAGCATGAGCGGCCAGGCGAACGTCACCGGCGGCCTCGGCGGCGGCGCAGATGGAGTGCGAGCGGACGCAGCCAGTCGCCCTCGGTCGAGAGCACGACGTGGCCGACGCCGAGCGAGGTGAGCTCGCGTGCGACCTCGGCCCGCTCCGCTGCCGCGGCCACCTTGAACCGCTCGCGCAATCGCGAGCTAGCGGTGTCGACGCGCAGCTGTCGCCCGGTCTCGGGATCGACGAGCCGGAGCTCGCCCACGTTCGGCAGCGTCTCCTCGCGCGGGTCGCGAACCTCGACCGCGAGCACGTCGTGTCCGCCTGCAAGCTGGAGGAGCGGCACGCGCCAATCGCGCGGCCCACGGAAGTCGGAGACGATGGCGACGAGCGAGCGCTGCCTCGCCATACGGGAGACGAGCGCGAGCGCTGCGCCGAGCGACGTCGCGCCGCCGCCCTCGAGTACGGGCTCGCGTCGCAGCGAGAGCAGGAGGCCGAGCATTCCGGCTCGGCCGGCACGCGGTGGGATGACCTGGGACCGATCGTCGCCGAAGCCGACGAGACCGAGCCGGTTGCCCCGCCTGCTCGCAAGATGGCCGAGCGCGAGCGCCACGCCTTCCGCCACGTCGGCCTTCCGTCGCTCGGCCGTCCCGAACGACATCGAGGCCGAGATGTCGAGGGCGAGCCAGGTGACGAGCACGCGCTCGGCGAGGTCGATGCGCACATGCGTCTCGCCGGTCCGCGCGGTTACGTTCCACTCGATCCGGCGCACGTCGTCGCCGGGGATGTACGGCCGCACCTGGGCGAGCTCGCTGCCCGCGCCGAGCACCGACGAGCGGTGGTCGCCCGCGAGCATTCCCTCGATCCGCCGTCCGATCGTCAGGTCGAGCGCCCGGAGCAGCGTCTCCGGCAGCGGCCCCGGGCCCGGCCGGTCGGGCGTACGCGTGAAGTCTCTGGCCTCGGGCGCTACGGTCAAGCCGCGGTCTCTCTTCTGCTCAGGTCGAGCTCCGGCGCCTTCACCTTCTCGATCACCGCGTCGAGGATCTTGTCGGCATCCACCTGCTCGGCGAGCGCCTGGTAGCTGAGCACGAGCCGGTGGCGGAGCGAGTCCTTCGCCAGCGACTCGACGTCCTGGATGACGACGTAGTCGCGGCCGCGAATGAACGCGAGCGCCCGGGCCGACTGAACGAGGCTGATCGGTCCGCGCGGGCTTGCGCCGTAGGAGATGTAGGGCGCCAGCTCGTCCAGCCCGTACGTGCCGGGAACCCGCGTCGCGGTCGCCAGCTGCACCGTGTAGCTGACGATGCCCGGGTCGACGTAGACGGCGATTGCCGCGCTCTGCAGCTCGCGCAACCGCTCCAGCTCGAGCACGCGGCGCAGCTCGGGCGGCGCGGTGAGCGACCGCTGCACGACGGTCAGCTCCTCGTCGTGCTCCGGGTAGTCGACCAGGATCTTGAGCATGAAGCGGTCGACTTGGGCCTCCGGCAGCGGGTACGTCCCCTCGGACTCGATCGGGTTCTGCGTCGCCATGACGAGAAACGGCTCCGGAACCGGGTGGGTCTCCTGGCCGATCGTCACCTGGCGCTCCTGCATCACCTCGAGCAGCGCCGACTGCACCTTGGCCGGCGCGCGGTTGATCTCGTCCGCGAGCAGGAAGTTGCAGAACACGGGCCCGAGCTCCGTGTCGAACGTGCCGCTGTTCGGCCGATACACCCGCGTGCCGACGAGGTCCGACGGCACGAGATCCGGTGTGAACTGGATCCGCTGGAAGCTGCCGCCGAGCACCTGGGCGGTCGTCTTGATCGTCAGGGTCTTCGCGAGGCCCGGCACACCCTCGATCAGGAGGTGGCCTCCGGCCAGCAGGCAGACGAGCACCCGCTCCAGCATCGCGTCCTGCCCGGCGATCACGCGCTTGATCTCGAACAGCGCCTGCTCGAGGAGCTCCCGTTGCTCCTCCACGGTCAACGTCTCGGTCACGGAACGCTCCTTGCTCGCGGTTTCAGGCAAGTGAAGCAATCCGCCGGTAAAGCCTGGATAAAGGCGGGGAGTACGATGGGTGAACGATGCGCGTGCTTGTGGTCGAGGACGAGCGGGACCTGGCCGAGGCGATTGCGAGCGGCCTGCGCCGGGAGGGGTACGCGGTCGATCTGGCTCATGCGGGCGACGAGGCGCTCGTCAAGGCACGCGTCTATCCCTACGACCTGATCTGCCTCGACCTCTCCCTGCCGGGCACGGGCGGGCGCGAGGTCTGCCGGACGCTCCGGGCCGAGGAGCGCTCGGACGGAGCGCCGCAGCCGCGGATCCTGATGTTGACGGCGCGCGGCGGTGTCGACGACCGGATTGCCGGGCTCGACGACGGCGCGGACGACTACCTCGTGAAGCCGTTCGAGCTCAAGGAGCTCGCGGCGCGTGCGCGTGCGCTCCTGCGCCGGAACGGCGACCGGAGCAAGGCGCCGCTGCAAGTGGGCTCGCTCGAGCTGGACGCGGCCCGGCACGAGGCGACGCAGCACGGCACCCCGCTCGCGCTCACGCCAAAGGAGTTCGCGCTCCTCCGCTACCTGATGTCGAGGCCGGGAGAGGCGCTCTCCGAGTTCGAGCTGCTGACGCACGTCTGGGACGAGAATGCGAACCCGCTGACGAGGACGGTGCGCGTGACCGTGATGACGCTGCGGCGCAAGCTCGCGGGCAACCCGATCGAGACGGTTCCCGGCGCCGGCTACCGGTTGAAGGACGACGCATGAAAGGCTTCCTGCGCTCGATCCGGGTGCGGCTGACGCTGCTCTACTCCGGCGTTCTCTTCGTCGTCGCGGCGCTGCTCGTCGCCGGCCTCTACATCGGCCTCTCGCTGAGCCTGCGCGATCAGCCGCTCTCGCAGGGTGGGGCGATCCGCGCAACGGTGCCCGTCAACGACGGCAGCCAGACCGAGGAGCGGACATTCGTCGACGCGCAGGCCTTCGAGCAGCAGGTGAACGCGCGCACGCTGCGCAACCTGCGCAACTTCTCGCTCGGCGCGCTCGCCGCGCTCTTCTTCGCGAGCCTCGCGGTCGGCTGGGTGATCGCCGGGAGAGTGTTGGCTCCGATCGCGCACATCACGCAGGTGGCGCGTGAGATCCAGGCGGCGGAGCTGTCGCGCCGCATCGAGCTCGCCGGGCCGGACGACGAGCTGAAGCGGCTGGCGGACACGTTCGACTCGATGCTCGGGCGGCTCGACCTCGCGTTCGCGTCGCAGCGTCGCTTCGTCGCCGACGCATCGCACGAGCTGCGGACGCCGCTCGCGATCATCAAGACGAACCTCGAGCTGGCGCTGACCGACAAGGAGGCGACGGACGAGAGCCGCGCGGCGGCCGCGGCCGTGATCGAGCGGGCGATCGGCCGGATGGCCCGCCTCACCGACGACCTGCTCGCGCTCGCGCGCCTGGACGCGCCCGCAGTCGGGAGGGAGCCCGTGCCGCTCGAGCAGATCGTCGCCGACGCGCGCGACGAGTTCGCGGCCGCTGCGGCGGCACGCAACGTCGTGCTGCAGGCCGCGGACGGTCAGGGCTGGGTCGTCTCCGGCGACCGCGACGTGCTGAAGCGCGCCGTCGTCAACCTGCTCGACAACGCGGTCCGCGTCGCGCCGCCCGGGTCGAGCGTCCGGCTCGACCACGGCGAGGAGGACGGCTGGGCCTGGCTCGCCGTCAGCGACGAGGGGCCGGGGATCGCCCCCGAGGACCAGGGGTCGATCTTCGATCGCTTCTGGCGCGCCGACGACGCGCGGACGCGACCCGGCGGTGGCAGCGGCCTCGGTCTCGCCATCGTCCGGCAGATCGCCGAGGCGCACGGCGGCTCA
Organism: Gaiellaceae bacterium; assembly: GCA_033857955.1. GTDB lineage: Bacteria > Actinomycetota > Thermoleophilia > Gaiellales > Gaiellaceae > Gaiellasilicea. The sequence goes on from JAWVCW010000002.1 coordinate 51,410, forward strand.
ATCGAGGTGCGCTCGCAGGCCGGCAAGGGGGCGACCTTCGTCCTGCGCCTGCCCTTGCGCGCCGAGCAGCCGGTGCCTGTCTAGTCGCGGACGAGCGAGCCGAGGACGGCGCCGAAGATCGCGTGCGCCGCGGCCTCCTGCGCGAAGACCCTGCGGTTCCGGAGGAGGGGCGGCCAGGCGCCGCTGCGGCGGTCGGGGTGGAACCGGTCGACGACGGCCATCCCGGGCCACAGCGCGGCGCTCTCGATCTGCGCCGCGGCGATTCCGGCCTTCCAGCCGCGCAGGCCGAGCCGGCGGAAGAGCACGCCGGCCGCGGCGCCGTTTGCGAGGTGCAGCGCCGTCCCCGCGAGGCGCCAGTGCCGGCGTGAGAGCGGCGCGCCGATCAGGCGGACGTCGGTGTACGGCGTCCCGAAGAGGCGCCGGAGCACTGGCTCGGCTGCGGTCCACACCGCCGCCGCCGCGACGCCCGCCAGTGCGGCGCGCACGTCGGCGTCAGGCCTGGTCACGCGCCCAGGCCGCGAGCAGACCGCGGTAGTGGGCGACGAAGTGCTCGTGCTCGTGGTCCGGGAACGTCGACTTGACCGTCTCGACCAGCACGCGATCGAAGTCGGTCCCCTCGACCCACTCGAGCAGCGCCTCATCGAGATGCGGCAGCTTCCTTGCGCAGAACTCGTCGTACTCGTCGACCTGGAAGTACGCGTCCGCGAGCTTCCGATACTCGGCCAGCTTCTCCTCGTAGGAAAGGTCTTCGCGGTCGCCGATCTCGAAGTAGTCGCGCGTCGACTGGTTGATCCGCATCTGCCGCCCGGTCGCGCAGCAGAACGCCGACCAGCGGACGAGCGCCCCGATCGCCCACGGGAAGTAGTAGTGCAGGCTGGTCAGCGCGACGTCCGGCGACGCGTTCGCGTAGTCGATCGGCGAGGCCACGCCGTCCTTCACGATCGTCTCGCAGGAGTTGAACTCCCAGCGGAAGAAGGCGTTGACGACCCGGCTGATCGTCACGACCTCGTCTCCCGTCTCCGGCGAGAGGAAATCGTGGTCGACCTCGTAGCGGTCGTGCATCGGCCGGTCGGGCTCGAAGTGCATGACCATCGTCTCGGCACCGATCGAGAGGCTGCGGGCGAAGACGTCGAAGTCCTCGATCGAGGCCTGCAGGTGCATCAGCCGCTCGCCCGACGTGTCGTAGACGGCGTGCAGCTCCGTCGCGTCGCGGATGCGCGTGACGCCGACCCACTGGCCGCCGTCGAATGGCTTCATGTACAGGGGGTAGCCGATCTTGCCCGCGATCTCCTCGAGGTCGAACGGGAGGTTGTAGCGCTCGGCGGTCGGCTGGAAGCGCTCGTTCGCGGGTGGGCTCTTGTGCGGGATCAGCCACGTCTCGGGCACCTTCAACCCGAGCCGCATCATCGCGCAGTAGGCCGAGTGCTTCTCCATCGCCTGGAACGTGAACGGGTTGTTGAGCAGGTAGACGTCATCCATCAGCGAGACCTTCTTCAGCCATTCGCGCGGCACCGTGTACCACCAGCCGAGCCGGTCGATCACGAGCGAGTAGCGCGGCCGGTAGCGGAGGTCGAACGGCTCGTTCGTGATCCGCTCGCAGGTGAGCTCGTGCGTCGTCCCGTCGTACGCGATCGGCCCGACGCGCGCGAGGAGATGCTCGAAGGCACGGGGCCAGTCCTCCTCCGTGCCGAGGAGCAAGCCGATCAAATGAGTGCGGCTACTCATACGAAGCGGGGGAGATGATGCGCGATCTGGGCCCTCCACGCGGGCCAGTCGTGCGGCACGTCGTGCCCCCAGACGTCGAGCTCGTGCCGGATGCCTTTCTCGCCGAGCTGCGCGGCGAAGCTCTTCGTACTCTCGAGCGCACCGGTCGAGTCCTCCCAGGATCCCTGGCCGCAGATCAGCAGCAGGTTGACCCGGCTGCGCAGCCAGTCGAGATGGTCGCCGCCCAGGTGGGAGACGTAGTCGGCCGGGTTGTTGAAGTAGACGGCGTCGCCGCGGTCGCCGCCGGCCACGACGGAGACGTCGTAGACGCCGCTGTGGCAGATCGCGAGCGGGAAGAGATCGGCATGCCGGAGCGCGAAGTTGGCAGCGTGGTAGGCGCCGAAGCTGACCCCGGTGAGTGCGATCTCGGCGGGGTCGCCCGAGTCGGCGCGGATGAACGGTACGACCTGGTTCACGATCCAGTCCTCGTAGCGCCCGTGCTGCTGCGCGCGCTCGTCCAGCGACAGGTCTTCGCGGTACCAGCTGCCGGAGTCGAAGCTGTCGACCGCGTACACCTTCACACGCCCGGCTTCGATCAGGTCGCCGATCGCGTCGATCATCCCGTTCTCCTCGTACTGCCACGACGGGCCCTGTTGCGACGGGAAGGCGAGCAGCGGCCGGCCCCAGTGACCGTACGAGAGGACGTTCGCCTCCGCACCGATCGCGGGTGACCAGAGCGAGTGGTGGCGGCCGTTCACGTCACGTCATCCGCTCGAGGAGCTGCAGCAGGTGCGGCTGGACGGAATCCCGCCACGCGACCCAGTTGTGCCCGTCGCGGAACTCGTGCAAGCGCACGTCGTAGCCCCGCTTGCGCAGCGACTCCTCGAGCGCCCTGTTTGCCGGCAGGTTTTCCTCGACCGTGCCGCAGCCGAGCACGACTGGAATCGTTCGTTCGGGCCGGTTTCGGTGGACGCCGCCGACGAATCGTGCGATCCGCTCGTAGCGCGGGAAGGTTCGCTCGTACGACTCGGCTTGGCGGAAGAAGCTGCCCGACTGGAGGAAAAGCGCGTCGAAGCTGTCGGGGTAGCGCCGGTGTGCATGGAAGAGCGCGAGCGCCCCGAGACTGGCGCCGAGGCCGATGCGGACGGGCGCGGCGGGGAGCGCGGGGAGGATCTCGTCGGCGAGCGCGCGGGAGTAGCGGGCGCTCGCCGAGTAGAGCTCGTTGCGGTCGACCGGGCCGAGCAGGGTCGCGCGGAGCGGCGGCAGCCGGCCGAGCAGCGTCAGGAGAGAGGCGTGCTCTGCGTATTCCGGCCCGTCGTGGGCGACGAGCAGCGGGCTGCTCTCGGTCGCGTGAGGGTGAGCCCAGACGAGGGCGGGCAGCTCCGCCCGGAGGATGCGACTCGGGATCGTCACACTCTTGGCCTTCCCCACCGGCGCAGCGGCGAGCCAGGCCGGCGGCTCGTAGCCGGGCTCCTCCCACACCGACTTGTCCCCCCACGGGCCGCTCGCAGTCTTGTGGTTGTCGGGGTCGAGCACCCACTCGCTGCGGCCACGCCTGTCGATCAGCTCGAACTGGTACTCGAAGCGCGCGACGTCCGGTGCGGCCGCGGTCAGCTCCCAGGACGTGCTGCGGCGCACGAGCTCGTGCGGCAGCCGGTCGCGCAGTTCGTGCACGAGGCGGACGGCGGCGAGACGACGGCGCGGATCGGGGAGCTGGAAGCGAATTTCGATCACGGGAGTGTGTCGATTGCGTGCCAATTCACGCGCAGAACCGTCTGTTCGGGACGGGTGGGGCCGTTTCGGACACTAGGCGCCGACAACGGAGGCAGATACCACGACTCCTCCAAAGCTCACGAGGAGGATCGATGAAGGCACCACTTTCGCAGCGGCCACGCCGCATCGGCGCGATCGCCGCCGCAGTTCTCGCCCTTTCTGCCGGCGTCGCCGGCGCAGCACACCCGGTCCCTGACGGCCCTGTGCCCGGGTCGTCCTGCACGACCGCTTCCGGGCTGCCGGGAACCGTCGTCGTCTGGACCGACTCGCGTGGCGTCACAAGGTCCTGGTGCCAGTACGCGCCGCCTTCGGAGGCACTCCCGGTCCTCGTGATCAACGAGATCGACTACGACCAGGTCGGAGCCGACGTCGGTGGATTCGTCGAGCTCTACAACGCCGGCCTCAGCCCCGCCGATCTGGAAGGGCTCGCTCTGGTCTTCGTCGACGGCGCCAACGGGACCGAGTACCGCCGCCGGCCGTTGAGCGGCGCGCTCGCCGCAGGCGCCTACCGCGTCATCTCCGTCGACGCTCAGAACGGCTCCCCCGACGGAGTCGCGCTCTACGACACACGCTACGAAGGCGTGATCGACGCGCTCTCGTACGAAGGTCCGATCGAGCGAGCCTTCATCGGCGCGTTCGCACATACGCTCGTCGAGGGCAGGGCGCTTCCGGCCTCGGTGGCCGACTCGAACACCGTGACGGGGTCGCTCGCACGCATTCCGAACGGGAGCGACACGGACGACGCCGCGACCGACTGGGCCTTCACGACCACGGTCACCCCGGGAGGGCCAAGCGTCCCCTAGCGCCGCCCTTTCGCGCGCATGTTTGCGCGGCCCACGGCGCCGGCCTTGGCCCAGCGCTTCGTCTCCTCGGCCTGGAGGCGCTTGTCGAGCCGCCGTTCGAGGTGCGCGAGCTCGCGCTGCAGCTTCTTGTAGCTCGTCCAGCGATCGAACGAGAGCGTGCCGTCGTCGAGCGCCGCCTGCACGGCGCAGCCGGGCTCGGTCCCGTGGGCACAGTCCGAGAAGCGGCACTGCGCCGCGATGTCCTCGACGTCCCCGAACGTCTCGGCGAGGCCGTCGGACGACGCCCAGAGCTGGAGCTCACGCATCCCGGGCGAGTCGAGCACGAGCCCGCCGTCGGGGAGGAGCACGAGCTGCCGGTGCGTGGTCGTATGCCGGCCCTCGCCGTCGTCCTCGCGGATCGGCTGCGTCGCGAGGACCTCCTCGCCTGCGAGCGTGTTCACGAGTGTCGACTTGCCGACGCCGGAGGAGCCGAGCAGAGCGATCGTCCTTCCCGGGGCAAGGTGTGCACGGACGAGCTCGACCCCATCGCCGGTCAGGCTCGAGATCGCGTGCACGGGCACGCCGAAGGCGATCGCCTCGACCTCGAGCACGCGGAGCGCGAACTCGGGGCACAGGTCGGTCTTCGTCAGGACGACGACCGGCTGGGCGCCGCTCTCCCACGCCATCGTGATGTAGCGCTCGAGCCGGCGGAGGTTGAAATCCTCGTTCAGCGACATCAGGAGGAAGACGGCGTCGACGTTCGCGGCGAGCACCTGCTCCTCCGAGGCGTTGCCCGCCACCTTGCGCGAGAACTTCGTCCGGCGGGGCAGGACGGCGTGGATCGTCGCAGCGCTCTCGTCCGGACGCGCGGCGATCGCGACCCAGTCGCCGACGGCCGGCATCCCGTCCGCGTCGGCTTCGTGCTCCAGGCGTCCGGCTGCCTCGGCACGCAGCTCGCCGAGCTCGGTGAAGAGGATGTAGGCGCCGCGGTGCTGCTCGGCGACGCGCGCCGGGAGGAAGCCCTCGACGGCGTGCGGCTCGAAATCGGTTGTGTGGCTGTCAGTCCAGCCGAGATCCTGCAATGCGTACAAGCGAGGCTCCTTGAGCGTGAGATTGGCCGAGAGGCAGGCGGACGAAGTGCGCGCCTGCGCGGCTCAGGAGCTGCCGGAAGTGTGGACCGACGGCCTTAGAGCCGCAGAGCTCTTGAGGCGAAGGCAACAAGCTCGATCATGAGTTCGAACCTCCTTCGTCGTCGGGACATCACAAAGTATGCACACAGGGTGTAACGAAGTCGAATCTGGCCTTGGCGTTCGCCCGAGCACCGAGTAGAGTCCCGCCCGGGGTCGTGGCCGGGGAGGCCGCGGCGATGTTGGGGAGCACGACAACTTAGGGGAGGGAACGGGTGTCTTATCTTCGTCTGCGTCTGGCCGTCGTGGTCGGGGCGCTGCTGGCGCTGGCCGGATCCACGAGCGGTCTCGCAGCCAGCGACGGCGTCGTCATCAGCCAGGTCTACGGGGCCGGCGGCAACACTGGCGCGTCGTACACGCACGACTTCATCGAGCTCTTCAACCGCGGCACGACACCCGTGGTGCTGGACGGCATGTCCGTGCAGTACGCGAGCGCGACAGGAACCGGCAACCTCGGCGTCAACGCCGGCCAGCTGACCGAGCTCTCCGGGACGATCCAGCCCGGTAAGTACCTGCTCATCCTCGAGGCCTCGGGCACGAACGGCGCTGCTCCGCCGGCGACCGACATCGTCGATCCGACCACCATCTCGATGGCGGCCGGCGCGGGCAAGGTCGCACTTGCGACCGGAACGGCCTCGCTCGGCTGCAATACCGCGGCGACCTGTACCACGGCCGGCACGCTCGGACGCATCGTCGACCTCGTCGGCTACGGGAACGCGAACTTCTTCGAGGGCGCAGCGGCGGCTCCGACTCTCAGTGCGACCTCGTCGGCCGCCAGGGCCGGCAACGGCTGCACCGACTCCGACAACAACGGAGCCGACTTCGCTGCACTCTCACCTCCAGCTCCCCGTAACTCGGCGAGCCCGACACTCGCCTGCGGTGGCGCGCCCGCGCCGACCGAACCAGCCGGCGTCGGCGCCGCGACGCCGGCCTCGGTGCCGGCGGGCGGCAGCACGCTCCTCACTGTCACGGTCACGCCGGGCGCGAACCCGGCGAGCACCGGGATCAACGTCACCGGTGACCTGAGCCAGATCGGCGGCTCCGCCGCCCAGACCTTCTTCGACGACGGCACGAACGGCGACGTGGCTGCCGGCAACAACGTGTTCTCCTACAGCGCGACGGTTGCCGCCGCGACCACCCCGGGGGCGAAGAGCCTGCCCTTCGGGATCGCCGACGCGGAGGAGCGAAACGGCTCCGGCGCGATCGCGCTCACGGTCGCGGAGCCGCCCGCGCCGCCGATCGAGATCAGCGAGATCCAGGGCGCGGCCCACATCTCGCCCCACAACGGCGACACGGTGACGACCACCGGCATCGTGATCGGAAAGATCGGCAGCAGCTTCTACATCCAGGATCCGACGCCGGACGCGAACCCGGACACCTCGGAAGGGCTCCAGGTGTTCGGAGCTGCCGCTGCCGCCGGTGTCAGCGTCGGCGACGAGGTCAGCGTGCGCGGCAGGGTGAGCGAGTTCCGCTCCGGCCTGACGAGCCTGACGCTGACCGAGCTCACGAGCCCGGTCGTCACAGTCATCTCGAGCGGCAACGTGCTGCCGGCGCCGACCGTCGTCGGCACGGGTGGTCGCATCCCGCCGAACCAGGTGATCGAAGACGACGCGACCGGCAACGTCGAGGCGCCCGGCGTGCTCTTCGATCCCGCCGAGGACGGCCTCGACTTCTACGAGAGCCTGGAAGCGATGCTCGTCCAGGTGAACGACCTCGTCGCGACGAGCTTCACGTTCACCAACTTCGGCGAGATCTTCGTCGTTGGCGACAACGGCGCGAACGCGACGACGATGACGCCTCGCGGCGGCATCGTGATCAGCGCGGGAGACCTGAACCCGGAGCGGATCGTGATCGACGACGAGTGGTTCAAGTCCGGCCCGCCCGCGATGCCGCCTGTGAACGTGGGCGGCACGTTCCCGGGTGCGCACGTCGGGATCATGGACTGGGCCTTCGGCGAGTACCGGATCCAGTTGCGCGACAAGCCGGTGGTCGGCTCGAGCGGCGTCTCGGTTCGCGAGTCCGCGGTCGCCGCGGGCCCGGGCAAGGTCTCGATCGCGACCTTCAACGTCGAGAACCTCGCCGGCAACGAGCCGGACGCGAAGTACAACACCCTCGCCGGGATGATCGTCAACAACCTCGCGGCGCCGGACATCGTCAGCCTCGAGGAGATCCAGGACAACAACGGCGCGACGAACGATTCCGTCGTCGACGCGAACGTAACGCTCGACCGGCTCGTCGCTGCAATCTCGGCGGCGGGCGGACCGGCGTACAGCTACCAGCAGATCAACCCGGTCGACGACCAGGACGGCGGGCAGCCCGGCGGCAACATCCGCGTCGGCTTCATCTTCCGAACGGATCGCGGCCTCGCGTTCGTCGGGCGTCCGGGTGGCGACTCGACGACGCCGGTCTCGGTGGTCTCAGGCCCGGCCGGGCCTGAGCTCTCGGCGAGCCCCGGCCGCGTCGCACCGAACGACCCGGCCTGGAACTCGAGCCGGAAACCGCTCGCGGCCGAGTTCACCTACAACGGCCACAAGCTGTTCGTGATCACGAACCACTTCAACTCCAAGGGCGGCGACCAGGGGCTCTTCGGCCCCCAGCAGCCGCCTGTTCTCAGCTCCGAGGTGCAGCGGAACCAGCAGGCGACGCTGCTCGCGGGCTTCGTCAGCGACATCCTCGCGGCTGATGCGAACGCGAACATCGCGGTCGTCGGCGACCTGAACGACTTCCAGTTCTCGCCGCCGCTGCAGAAGCTGAAGGCTGCCGGGCTGACCGCGCTGATCGAGACCCTGCCGCCGAACGAGCGGTACAGCTACGTCTTCGACGGCAACAGCCAGGCGCTCGACCACATCATGGTCAGCGGCAACCTGCTGAATAACGCGTCGGCCGCCGCCGGCTACGACATCGTGCACGTGAACTCCGAGTTCCTCGACCAGGCGTCCGACCACGATCCGCAGCTGGTGCAGCTGACGATGCCGGCGCCGGCGATCTCGGCGTCCGCGTCGCCGGCCGCGAACGCCGCGGGGTGGAACAACACGCCGGTGACCGTCAGCTTCACGTGTGTCGATCCGCTGTCGTCAATCGTGGGCAGCTGCCCGGGGCCGGTGACGCTCGGTACCGAGGGCGTCGACCAGTCGGTCTCGCGCACGGCGGCGACCAAGGGCGGGCTCTCGCTCTCGGACGGCGTCTCGAACATCGACATCGACCTCACGAACCCGACGGTGACCTACGCCGGTGGCAAGGCCGGCTATCAGGTCGACGAGCAGGTCTCGATCACGTGCACCGCGGCCGACGCCCTGTCCGGCGTCGCCTCGACGACGTGCGCCAACGTGAGCGGGCTCGCGTACTCGTTCGGCCTCGGCTCGCACACGTTCACGGCGAGTGCGACCGATAAGGCCGGAAACATCGCCGGCGGCGCGGTGACCTTGACCGTCGGTGTGACGTACACGAGCCTCTGCAACCTCTCGAGGCAGTTCTCCTCGAACCGGGGGATCGGAACCGCCCTCTGCGCGCTGCTCCGTCTCGCCGAGACGGCCGACGCGCACGGCTCCTCGTTCGGCAAGAGGCTCGCCCTGGCCGCGTACGTGCAGCTCGCGCGCTCGCAGTCCGGGAAGGCGCTGACTGCAGCGGAGGCGGCCAGCTTGATCGCTCTGTCCAGGGGGCTTTGATGGGAGACAACAGGGGAGACGAAAGGGAGATGAGATGAAGAAGAGAGTTCTCGCACTTGCTGCGCTCGCGCTTGCGGTCGTAGCCACGCCGACGGCGTTCGGACACAACAAGCCACCGAAGCCACCGAAGCCTCCGGAGCTGACGACGGTGAAGCTGCTCGCGTTCAACGACTTCCACGGGCACCTGGAGGCGAACACACCGGGCACGATCGCGGTCGGCTTCAACCCGACCACGAATGCGGTCGTCAGCGTGCCGGCGGGCGGCGCGGAGTACTTCGCCACCCATCTGAAGGCGCTCGGCTCGGAGACCCCGAACACGCTCGTGGTCAGCGCCGGCGATCTGATCGGCGCGAGCCCGCTTCTCTCGGGGCTCATGCACGACGAACCGACGATCGACTTCATGAACTACGCCGGGCTCGACACGATCGGCGTGGGGAACCACGAGTTCGACGAGGGCAAGGCCGAGCTTCTGCGGATGCAGTACGGAAATAGGCGCCACGGGAAGCTCCACAAGCACGGCACGCGCGGCGACGAAAACGAGAGCTACGGGCATCACGAGAGCGACGACGGGGACGACCTAAGCGAGTTCTCGAACCAGGGCTCTCCGTACCGCCCCGCGCGGCCGGACGGTTGCCACCCTGTGGACGGCTGCCAGGACGGTACGCCGTTCGCCGGCTCGGTCTTCCAGTACCTCGCGGCGAACGTGATCGACGAGGACACGGACAACCCGCTGCTGCCCCAGTACCAGATCGTCCGCACCTTCGACGGCGAGAAGATCGCCTTCATCGGCGAGACGCTTCAGGGAACGCCGCTGATCGTCACGCCGACGGGCGTCGCCGGCCTCAGCTTCCTCGACGAAGCCGATGCGGTGAATGCGCTCGTTCCGCGGCTGGACAAGAAGGTCAGCGCGATCGTGCTGCTGCTCCACGAGGGCGGCAGCCAGAACGCTCCCTTCGCGGGCAAGTTCATGGACGCGAACAAGTGCGAGAACTTCACCGGGCCTGACCTACTCGACATCGTCAACCGGCTCGACTCGCGGGTCGACGTCGTTGTCAGCGCCCACACGCATCAGCCGTACGTCTGCACGTTGAACAACCGGTTGGTGACCTCGGCCGCGTCGTTCGGCCGCCTGATCACCTCGATCGACCTCACGATCGACAAGAGGGCGAACAAGGTCGTCTCGACGAGCGCCGTGAACAACGTCGTCACGCAGACCGTGGCGAAGGACGCGGGCGCGACCGAGATCCTGACGCGGTACAAGGCCATCGCCGATCCGATCGGCAACCGCGTGATCGGCAAGATCACGGCGGATATCCTCTCGGCCCGCGGCACGCCCAGCGGCCAGAACGCTGCGGGCGAGCAGCCGATGGGCGACGTCATCGCCGACGGAATGCTCGAGGCGGCGACGCCGACGGACTTCGGCGGTGCGGTCGCCGCGTTCATGAACGTCGGCGGCGTGAGGGCCAGCCTGCTGTTCAACCAGATCAGCGGCGGCGAGCAGCCGGGCGAGGTTACCTTCGCGGAGGCCTTCACCGTGCAGCCGTTCGGAAACACGCTCGTGGTCAAGACCTGCACCGGGCAGCAACTGTACGACGTGCTCGAGCAGCAGTTCGAGAATCCGGCTGCCGGCCAGATGCGAGTGATGTCGGTCTCGGGCGTCACGTACTCGTACACCCGCAACGTCCCGGTGGGCGCGAAGCGCATCACAGACGGGTCGCTGAAGGTCGCGGGAACGGTGGTCAACAAGGCGGCGAGCTACCGCGTGGTGTTGAACAACTTCATCGCCGACGGCGGTGACGGGTTCAGCGTCTTCAGGGCGTGCACGGCGCCGCTCGGTGGCGACGTGGACATCGACGCGTTCGCGCGGTACCTGCAGGCGCACTCGCCTCTGGCTCCGCCGCCGCTCACGCGAATCACCAGGCTCGACTGATCCGAATCAGAGGTGGGGGCGGCTCCGGCCGCCCCCACCGTTTCCTCTCTCTGTAGCGTCGAGGCGATGGACACCTCGCGCATCAGGGACGGCATCCGCGCCGGACTTCCGCTCGCGCTTGCGCCACTCCTCTTCGGCGCCTCGTTCGGCTTGCTCGCCGTCGACGCCGGAATGGGACGCCTGGGCGCGGTCGCCATGTCGGCGACGACCTTCGCGGGCTCTGCGCAGTTCGCGGCCGCGTCGATCCTGGACTCCGGCGGCGGGGTTGCCGCTGCGATCGTCGCCGCGTTGCTCCTGAACGCCCGCTATGTGCCGCTCAGCCTGGCCGTTGCGTCGATCTTCCCCGGCTCGAGGAAGCGCCGGCTGCTCGAGTCGCAGCTGATCGTGGACGAGTCGTGGGCCCTTTCGGGCCGCAGCGGCAGTTTCGAGTACGGGATCCTCGCGGGTGTCGGGATCCTCCTCTACGTCGTCTGGGTCGGGGGCACCGCGCTCGGGACCGTCGTCGGCGACCTGCTGGACCCCGAGGCGATCGGGGTCGACGCAGCATTCCCGGCGCTCTTCCTCGCTCTCCTCGCGCCCTACTTGCGCAGCCGCCGCGCGCTCGCCACCGCCATCGTCGCCGGTACGATCACGCTCGCGCTCCTGCCGTTCGCGCCGGCCGGGGTGCCGATCGTCGCCGCAAGCGTCGCCTGCCTGATCGGGCTGCGCCGGTGACCTGGGTCGTGATCGCCGTCGTCGGCGCGGTGACGATTCTGTTCAAGGCGTCGGGACCCGTCCTCCTCGGCGACCGCGCGCTGCCGCCGCGCGTGGCCGCGCTCGTGGAGGTGCTCGCGCCCGCGATGCTGGCGGCGCTCGTCGTCACACAGACCGTGGGCGGCGACCGGGAGCTCGTTTTCGACGAGCGGCTCGCCGGCGTCGCGGCCGGGGCTATCGCGGTCCGGCTGCGCGCGCCGCTGATCGTCGTGATGGTCGTCGCCGCCACGGTCGCTGCGCTGATCCGCCTCTTCTAGGATCGGACCATGCGGGTCGAGGAGATGGTCGAGAGAGTCTGGCCGGGTGCCCGCCCGCAGATCGAGGTGCTCGGCGGCGGGATCACGAACCGCAACTTCAAGATCACGCTCGACGACGGCGCCTACGTGCTCCGCGTGGGCGGCCGGGACACGGAGCTGCTCGGCATCGATCGCCGCGTCGAGCACGAGGCGTCGCTCGCAGCCGCCGCCGTCGGCGTCGGGCCGCAGGTGATCGCCTTCGTCGAGCCCGAGGGCTACCTCGTGACTCGCTTCCTGGAGGGCAAGGTCGTCGAGCCGGAGGCGATCCGGGAGCCCGGATCGCTCCGCCGCGTCGCGCAGTCGCTCCGGGCTGTCCATGGCGGGCCGCCGATCCCAGCCCGGTTCGACCCGTTCCGCGTCGTCCAGGCCTACGCCGCGACCGCGACGGCTCACGGCGTCGTGGTGCCCGACGCGTTCGACCGTGCTCAGAAGACGGCGGCACTTGTCGCGCGGGCCCGCGGCCCGGCGGCCGAGCGCCCGTGTCACAACGACCTGCTCACCGCAAACTTCATCGACGACGGCACCCGGATCCGGATCGTCGACTGGGAGTACGCCGGCATGGGCGACATCTTTTTCGACTTGGCGAATTTCGCCGTCAACAACGCCTTGTCAGACGAGCAGACCGTTGAGTTGCTCCGGGCGTACTTCGGCGACGTTCGCCCGCAGCACGAGCGGGCGCTGACGCTGATGCGATTCATGTCCGACTTCCGCGAGGCGATGTGGGGCGTCGTCCAGCAGGCCCTTTCGGACCTGGACTTCGACTTCCGCGGCTACGCGGACGAGCACTTCGAGCGGCTGGAGCGCACTGCCTCGGAGCGCTCGTTCGGCAAGGCGCTCGCGGGCTGACGCTGCGGGTTGAGACCGTCCGCCGGCAGGCGTAGCGTTGCCAGGACGGGCGCGCGCTCGCGCGCCGCTCTACGCGGGAGGAATCGTCATGGACGATGCGGCACGGAGTGTCTCGCGGGACGAAGAGGATCTTGCGAGGTTCGGCTACCGACAGGAGCTGAAGCGGACACTCGGCGGGTTCAGCTCGTTTGCGGTCGCGTTCAGCTACATCTCGCCGTCGACGGGGATCTTCACGCTTTTCGCCCTCGGCCTGAGCACGATCGGCGGAGTCTTCTTCTGGAGCTGGCCGCTCGTCGCGCTCGGCCAGTTCATGATCGCGCTCACGTTCGCCGAGCTCTCGAGCCACTACCCGCTCGCCGGGTCGGTCTTCCAGTGGACGAAGTACCTGGCCGGCAAGACCTACTCGTGGTTCGCCGGCTGGATCTACCTCTTCGCCGGCGTGCTGACGGTCACCGCGGTGTGCGTCACGTTGCCGCTGGCGCTGATCCCCGCCTTCGACAACATGGGTTGGCAGATCGAGAACACCCTCTCCAACCAGCGGATCATCGCCGTGATCACGCTGATCTCGATCACGGTCCTGAACATCTTCGGCGTCCGGCTCGTTGCGCTCGTCAACAACACGGGCGTGCTCTTCGAGATCCTCGGCATGGTCGTCTTCGCGTTCGTGCTCGCCCTCTTCCACAACCATCAGGGCGTCGGCGTCATCTTCGACACGGGAGGGGTTGACGCATCGCTCGGCCTCTTCCTCGTCGCGATGTTCATGTCGCTGTTCGTCATCTACGGCTTCGACACCGCCTCGACGCTCGCAGAGGAGACGAAGGATCCGCGCCGCGAGGCGCCGAGGGCGGTGCTCGCCTCGATCGCCGGCGCGTTCGTGATCGGCGGCATCTTCCTCTGGGCGACACTGATGGCCGTTCCCGGCGACCTGAAGAAGGCCGTGGCCGACGGGCTCGGGCCCGCCGCGATCATCGACGCGAACTTTTCGAACGCGTTCGCGACGGTGTACCTGCTGGTCGTCGCGGCGGCGATCTACGTGTGCTGCCTCGCGATCCAGACGGCGACGATCCGGCTGATGTTCGGGATGGCCCGCGACGACGTGCTGCCCGCTTCGAAGGCGCTCTCGCGCGTCTTTGCCGGGCAGCACATGCCGATCGGGTCGTGCATCGTGGTCGGCGTGCTCTCGTTCATCCCGATGCTCCAGTACGCGGGCGCCGGGATCATCGCGATCGCGGCGACCGGAATGATCTACCTCTCGTACTTCCTCGGCGGGGTCGCGGTGCTGCGAGCGCGGCTCCGTGGCTGGCCGAGGACGAAGGCGCCCTTCTCGCTCGGCCGCTGGGGGATCCCGGTGTCGCTCGTCGGGCTCGCGTGGGGCGGCAGCATGCTCGTCAACTTCGCGTGGCCGCGGGCGGCGACGAACCCGACTCCGGATCAAACGGACCTCCTGCTCGACTTCCACTGGGGCTGGCTCAACGGCCAGCCGGTGCTGTGGACGGTCGCAATCGCAATCACGCTCGTGGGCGCCCTCTACTTCCTGCTCGTGCAGCGGAACAAGCCCATACGCCTCGTGGCACCCGAAGGCGAGGCGCTTGCCGTGGAGGCGGCGACCTCGCCGACCCCGACCTAACGCGCGCACCGGAGCGGGCGGCGGTTCGCCGCCGTACCGATCCGCGGCTCGCCGGCTAGCGCTGGGGGAGCAGCAGCGCGGCAGCAGCGGCCGCGTGCGCGAGCACCGAAACCGTTGCCACGATCTTGAGCGTTGTGTTCATCGCCACATGAACGATGATCGGCAACGCGGAGATACGGCTTTAACCGATGGTGAAGCTCCCGTTCATCTGGCTCGCGTGCGGGTCGCAGACGAACGTGTACTTGCCCGCCTGCAGCGTGATGTCGAAGCTCTTCTCGCCGGTGCCTGCGACGTCGGTCGAAACGTCCACGCCCGGACCGGTCAGGTGGAAGTCGTGAGCGGATGACTGGTCGTTGACGACGAGCTTGTAGCTGCCCGCGGTCAGACCGTCGGTCCCCGCCAGGCTGATGTCGAAACCGGGGCCGACACTACCGTTCAGCGTCTTGCCGCCGCCGGAGCCGCTCGCCTCGGTCGTCGTCGCCGCCTCAGTCGTCGCGGTCGTCCCGCTCGTGTCGTTGCTGCCCCCGCCGCAGCCGGACAGCACCAGGCCCAGCAGGACGAGCAGGATGATCAGCGCAGCGCGTGAGCGTGTCACGGCTCCCCCTCTCGGTTGGTTTCACGAGACCTTACGCCCGCCACTGCCGAACGGTTCGCGGCCGCCGGTTAGGTTCTCCGTGCGATGAGGGCCCGGGCGAGAGCGGTGGTGATCGGGGGCGGTGTCGGCGGCTGCTCGATTCTCTACTGGCTGGCGCGGCTCGGCTGGGACGACCTGGTGCTCGTCGAGCGCGCCGATCTCACCTCGGGCTCGACCTTTCACTCCGCAGGGCTCGTCGGGCAGCTGCGCGGCTCGCTCTCGCTGACGAAGATGATGATGGCGAGCGTCGATCTCTACCGCTCGATCGGAGACGAGGTCGGGCTCGAGACGGGCTGGCGCGAGGTCGGCTCGCTCCGTCTCGCGTCGTCGGCGGAGCGGATGGAGGAGATCTCGCGGCAAGCAGGCTGGGCAAAGACGTTCGGCCTGCCGCTCGAGCTGATCTCCGCCGCGGAGGCGCAGGAGCTCTTCCCGCCGATGTCCACCGACGGCGTCCTCGGCGCCGCATACCTCCCCACCGACGGCTACGTGGACCCCTCGCAGCTCACATTCGCGCTCGCCGCGGGTGCGCGGCAACGTGGCGCCGAGATCGCGACGAACACCCGCGTGATCGCGATCCACGTCGAGAGGGGCCGCGTCACGGGAGTCACCACCGACCAGGGCGAGATCGAGGCGGACGTCGTGGTCAACGCGGGCGGGATGTTCGCGCAGGAGCTCGGGGCGCTCGCGGGCGTCAACGTCCCGATCGTGCCGATGGCGCACGAATACCTCGTCACCCGCCCCGCCGGGCTGCCACTCGAGATGCCGACGATGCGAGACCCCTCGCTCCTCGTGTACTTCCGGCCGGAGTCGGGTGGTCTGGTCATGGGCGGCTACGAGCGCGACCCCGCGCCGTGGTCGCTCGACGGGATCCCGGCGGACTTCAACGGACGGCTGCTCGAGGAGGACTGGCCGCGATTCGAGCCGCTGCTGAAGAACGCGATCCGCCGCGTCCCCAGCCTCGAGGAGATGGAATCCGTTCGCCTGATCAACGGTCCCGAGGCGTTCACGCCGGACGGCGAGTTCATCCTCGGGCCGACGGATGTGCGCGGGTTCTGGGTCGCGGCGGGATTCTGCGCCCACGGTCTGGCAGGCGCCGGCGGGATGGGAAAGCTGCTCGCCGAGTGGATCGTCGAGGAGACGCCGAGCCTCGACGTGTGGCAGATGGACTCGCGCCGCTTCGGCGCGGCCTACCGGAGTCGTGAGTACACCCTCGCCCGCACCACCGAGGTCTACTCGACGTACTACGACGTCAAGTATCCGGGGCACGAGCGTGGGGCGGGGCGGCCCCTGCGCCTCTCGCCGGCGTATCCACGCCTGCAGGAGCTTGGCGCGTCCTTCGGCGAGAAGTCCGGTTGGGAGCGCGCGAACTGGTTCGAGCCGAACGCGGCGGCCGGCGACACGAGCCTGCGCCCCCGCGGCTGGGCGGGCCGGCACTGGTCGCCTGCGATCGGAGCCGAGCACGCTGCGTGCCGCGAGACGGCGGCGCTCTTCGACGAGTCGTCGTTCGCGAAGATCGAGGTGTCGGGCGAGGGCGCCGCGGAGCTGCTCGAGTGGCTCTGCGACAACCGTGTGGCCCGGGACGTCGGCGCGATCACCTACACGCAGATGCTGAATGCGCGGGGCGGGATCGAGTGCGACTTCACGGTCACAAGGCTCGCGGAGGAACGCTTCCGGATCGTGACCGGCACAGCGTTCGGCCGGCACGACCTCGCCTGGATCCGCCAGCACGCTCCCGACGACGGTTCCGTCACTGTCGCGGACGTGACATCCGCCTACGCGTGCCTCGGGCTTTGGGGGCCCGCCAGCCGTGACATCCTGGCGCAGCTCACGACCGACCCGCTCGACTTCTCGTACATGCGCGCGCGCGAGCTCGCGGTCGGCTCGGTGCCGTGCCTCGCCCTCCGGGTCACGTATGTGGGCGAGCTGGGCTGGGAGCTCTACTGTCCGTCGGAGTTCGGGCTCAGGCTCTGGGACACGGTGTGGGCTGCCGGCCGCGAGCACGGGCTCGTCGCAGGCGGCTACAAGGCGATCGACTCGCTTCGCCTCGAGAAGGGCTATCGCGTGTGGGGGGCGGACATCACCGCGGGAGACACGCCGTACGAGGCCGGACTCGGCTTTGCGGTCAAGCTCGACAAGGACTTTCACGGTCAGGCGGCTCTGGCAGCGGCGGGGGAGCCCGAGCGTCGTCTCGCCTGTGTGACGCTCGTCGAGCCGCACGCCGTCGCGCTCGGCTCCGAGCCGGTGCGCGTCGGCGGCGAGCTGGCCGGCCGCGTCACGAGCGGCGGCTACGGCTACACGGTCGGCCGCTCGATCGCGTACGCCTATCTGCCCGAGGGGAGTGTCGAGCCGGGCACCCCGGTCGAGGTCGAGATCTTCGGCGAGTGGGTCGGTGGCGAGGTCGCGGCGGAGCCGCTCTACGATCCGAAAGGCGAGCGGCTGCGGGGCTAGTAGCAGGAGGAGGGTTTGACGAAATGATCGGCTGAGCCGCCCGGCCGCGCTGCTCGTTCCGAGGCCGCCTCCTCAGTCGCGCCGGTAGCAGCAGGTATCGGAGCTCCCTGCGTCCTTGCCTCGGAACGACCATCGCACCCGGGCGACGAGCGACATGCCGCCAAACCCTCCTAGTCGCGCTCGAGCGCGGACGCGACCATCGCCCTGAGCTCGGCATGCGAGAACGGCTTGTACAGCAGGCCTGCCGCTCCGAGCTGGACCGCTCTCGACGTGCGCTCCGGCTCCTGCGAGCCGCCGGTCATCAGAATGACGGGCAAGTCCGGCCGGCGCAGGCGTAGCTCGTAGAGGAACTCGACGCCGGTCATCTCCGGCATCACGACGTCGCTGACGACGAGGTCGAAGGACTCCTGGTCGAGGAGCTCGAGTGCGCGGCGGGCTGACGGCACTCCCTGCGGCGCGTACCCGCTTCGGCGCAGGATCTCGACCGTGAGCTCGCGCACGACGGGCTCGTCGTCCACGACAAGGATCCTCACAGCCGCAACTCCCCGCCGCCGCTGGCTGTGACGACGCCGTCGCGCACCTCGAGCTCGATGACGTCGCCGCGCTCGGCGCCCCCGAGCTCCTCGATCAGCAGCTCCACCAACCGGCGCTGGGTCTCGCCCGGTCTCGCGACGACGACCGCGTCGCCGCTCACCCTCAGCTCGGTGTCGTGCGTGGGCACCACCTTCGAGACGAGCGCGATCGCGTCTGCGGCCGCCGCGCCGACTGACAGCTCGGTCTCCGGCTCCGCCTGCAGCCGGATGAACGCCTGCAGCGCACGGACGATCTCCATGATCTCGAGACCGGTCCGGTGCGTCAGCGCGATCCGGTCGTACGGCTTCGTGCCGGGCTCCGCGTCGGAGAGTGCAAGCTCAGCCGTGCCGACGAGCGCGACGAGCGGGTTCGAGATCTCGTGCAACGCGCCTCGTGTGAGCAGCCCGAGGGTCTGCAGCGCGCGAGCGTCGGGGGCGTCGGTGGCCACGCGCTCTATGATCCCCACGCGGACCGGAGTTCGACTCCGACAACTGTCATGCGGAACCCTCTCACTCTACAAACCAAACCCGGCATCCTAGAGTCCCGTGTCTGAGCGGGCGACAGTGACGACCTGCCTCGTCGCGGACGACCACCCGGCTGTGGTCGAAGCGGTGGCCGACGTGCTCGGCGAGCACGGGATCGAGATCGCCGGCCGTGCGCGCGACGGCAGGGACGCGGTCGAGCAGATCGAGCTCCGCAAGCCGCAGGTCGCGATCCTCGACTTGCGGATGCCGGGCATGTCCGGAATCGAGGTCGCGCGCCACGTCGCACGGACGGTGCCGGAGACCGCGGTTATCCTGTACACGGCCTTCGGTGACAGAGCACTTCTCACCGAGGCGCTCGACGCGGGTGCACGCGGGTTCGTCCTCAAGGAAGCGCCGCTCGCGGAGGTCGTCCGCGCCGTCGAGCTCGTTGCAGCAGGGCGCACCTACGTCGACCCGGTGCTCGCGGGGGTCCTCTCGAGCTCGGCCGCGACGGAGAAGATGAAGAACCTCACCCAGCGCGAGCGTGACGTGCTTCGCCTGCTAGCGGACGGGATGTCGAACGAGGAGATCGGGAAGGCGCTGTTCATCTCGCCTGAAACCGTGCGCACCCATGTCCGCAAGGCGATGGCCAAGCTCGAGGCCGACACACGCACGCAAGCGGTCGCCACGGCGCTCCGGCAGAGCCTGATCGCCTGACGATCTAGGAGTTGCGCTTGAGCGCGGACGGCACGCCGACGAGCGACGAGAGCAGCGCGCGAAACTCGGCCGGCCGCATCGACGCGGACTCGTCGGTCGGCGACGTGGGCCGGTAGCTGTTGTCCTTCGACGGCCAGTACGCCCACGCGACCATGGAGGAGAAGCGTTCGCATCCGTTCGCGCCGTGCGAGAGACTGGCGGCCTCGTAACACCAGGCGTTGCCTCCGAGCCGCTCCTGGAGCAGAGCGCGGCGCGGCGCGTCGAGCACCTGGAAGTCGACCTGGTGCGCGTACTCGTCCATGACGGTCGCCCAGGCAAATCGGCCGGCGCCGAGCAGGCCGCGGTCGAGCCAGATGTCGCCGGGCGTCGAGTGCGAGACACCATAGGGGCCGACGTGGATCGTGACGTGCTCCGGAGCGATGCCCCAGTCGAACGAGCTCGCGTTGAGCGCGGCG
Source organism: Gaiellaceae bacterium (assembly GCA_033857955.1). Classification (GTDB taxonomy): domain Bacteria; phylum Actinomycetota; class Thermoleophilia; order Gaiellales; family Gaiellaceae; genus Gaiellasilicea. Next base: position 71,264 of record JAWVCW010000002.1, read on the forward strand.
CGCACTGTCGAGCGCTCGGCCGGCCCGGCCCCGTCGAAGCCGTAATTGCCGCCGCCCGCGAGGGCGGACGCCGGCAGGACGAGAGCAGTTACCGCAAGGGCTGCGAGTCGGCGAAGCATCTGCTCTGTTCGTCGTCCGGAGCCGCCCGGGCGTGTATCCACGCTCCCGCTTTGCCCACCGCTCGATTCAGCGAAACGTCCATCACCCGAATCGGGGATGGCTCAGCCGGGCGGACGGAGCGTTGCGAACGGATCGGTGATCTCCAGCTGCGTGACTCGGAACCGGTACATCTCCGCCGGCCGGCCGCCGGCGCGCCCGGGCTCACGGCGCGATCCCGTCGCCTCGAGCACGTTGCGCCGAAGCAGCACGCGCTTCAGGTTCGTCGCCGAGACGTCGTGTCCGAGAGCCGCCGCATAGAGGTTGCGCAGCTCGGAGAGCGTGAATGAGGGCGGCGCGAGCGCGAAGCCGACGTTCGTGTAGGAGAGCTTTCCGCGGAGCCGCTCGCGGCCCGCGAGCACGATCTCGCCGTGGTCGAAGGCGAGCGCGGGCAGGTCGTCGACCGGCTGCCAGGCAGTGTCCGCCGGCAATTGTGGATCGACGCCGGCCGGGACGAGGCCGAGGAACGCCGTGGCGAGCTCCCGTTGCGCGGGGTTGCGGCCGGGCTCGCTCCACGAGCCGAGCTGCTCCAGGTGCGCGACCTCGCGCACATCGACCTTCGCCGCGAGGTGTCGGCGGATCGAGCTCTCGAGCGTCTCGTCGGGCTCGACCGTGCCTCCCGGCAGTGCCCAGGCGCCCGCATCGGGCTCGCGCGCGCGCTGCCAGAGCAGGGCTTGCAGCAGCCCGTCTCGAACCTGCAGCACGACCGCGAGCGTGACCTGGACAGGGGGTGTGGTAGGATCGGCCCCAGGTTTGTGCCTCACAGTCTAAAACTTATCCGAAAGGCTCTCCTCATGCGTCGTCCGCTTTCGCTGGTACTGCTCGTCTCGCTTCTCGTCCTCGCCGGCTGCGGCGGTTCCGACAACCAAGCCAGCCAGACGACGACGGCCGCGCCGGCGAAGAAGCCGATCCGCGTCGGGTTGATCACCGACCAGGGTCAGCTCGACGACAACGGCTTCAACGAGCTGGCGTTCCGGGGGCTCAAGCGGGCAGAGAAGGAGCTCGGGATCAAGGGCCGCGTGATCGAGTCGGCATCTGCGGCGGACTACATCCCGAACATGAGCTCGCTCGCCAGGGAAGGCTACGACCTCGTGATCGGGGTCGGCTTCGCACAGGGTGACGCGATCGGCAAGGTGGCGCAGAAGTTTCCGGACGTCGGGTTCGCGATCATCGACGTCGACCAGGCGTTCGTGCCCGGCAAGCCGAAGAACGTGCAGGGCCTGCTCTTCCGCGAGCAGGAGGTGGGCTACCTCGTCGGCTACCTCGCCGGGCTGCAGGAGAAGCGGCGCGACGGCGCCGACGTGGTCAGCGCGGTCGGCGGAATGAAGGAGCCGCCGGTCGACCGGTTCGTCGCCGGCTACTTCGCCGGCGCCGAGAAGGCGGACCCCGGGATCAAGACACTGCTCGACTACTCGCAGGACTGGGACGATCAGGCCAAGTGCAAGGAGCTGGCGCTGAACCAGATCGCGCGCGGCTCGAACATCGTCTTCCAGGTCGCCGGCGGCTGCGGCCTCGGCGCTTTGAACGCTGCCGGCGAGCGCGGCCGCTGGGGCATCGGCGTCGATGCCGACCAGTCGTTCCTGGGCCCGCACATCCTCACGAGCGCCCAGAAGGGCGTCGACGCGGCGGTCTTCCTGACCATCAAGGCGGTGCAGGACGGCAGCTGGAAGGGCGGCGGCAATGTGACCTTCGGCCTCAAGGAGGAGGGGGTGGGGCTCGGCAAGGTGAGCTCGAAGGTGCCGCAGGAGGACGTCGACAAGGTGGACGCGATCAAGCAGGACATCGCGGCCGGCACGATCACCGGCATCCCGACGACTGTCGGCAAGAGCTGAGACCGACATGTCCGTTCGGGCCATGACGGGGTCTGACCCCGTCATGGCCAGTGTCGACACGGCTGGTTTCGCCAAAACCGCTTGACCAGTCGATTTCGCCCAGAAGGCCATGCCCTTCACGGACGTGTCGAGGGTCAGACCCCGTCGTGGCTGTTTCAGCCGCCGGCGATCGCGGCGACGATCCGGATTCGGGATTTGGGCTCCACCGCGGCGCCGAGGTCCCCGGCGCGCTCGCCGTCGACGTAGACGTGCACGAGCGAGCGCACCTCGCCGCGCTCGTCGAGGACGAGATCCGAGACGGGCAGCCCGCGTAGGGCATCGCCGATCGTGGTCGCGTCGACCTCGAAGCGCTTCTGTCCGCCCGCCTCGGTGGCCAGCAGTCCGGGGAGGAGGACGATCGCCACGGGCTACTGGAGCGCGGCGGCTTCGACCGAGAGGATCGGTGGCAGGTTCTCGGCGGCCACGACGACCTCGCCGTGCCGAAGCGCATAGACGTGGCCGCTCTGGGCGCCGACGTAGACCGCCTCGTCGTCCTGGCTCATCCCCTCGCGCAGCACGGCGACCCACGCCGGCTCGGCCGCGACGATGAGCTCCCAGCTCGCTCCCGCGTCGGCAGTCGTGTAGATCCCGAGTCGTCCGTCGCACGTGACCCGGTTCTCGGCGCCTTCCTCGGGGATGACGAACGCGCGGTCGGGGTCGCTTGGATCGAGTGCGAGGCCGAACCCGAATCCGGACGGAAGCCCGTTCCCTTCGAGGCGTTCCCAGCTCGCCCCGTGGTCGTCCGAGCGGTACACACCGCAGTGGTTCTGCTGCCACAGCCGCCCGGGCTTGCCGGGGTGGGCGAGCACCTTGTGCACGCACTGGCCCACCTCGGGATACGGATCCTCGGGCAGGAAGCATGCCTCCGTCCCCGCGTTCGCGGGCTGCCAGCTCTCGCCGCGGTCCTCGGTTCGGAAGACTCCGGCCGCCGAGATCCCGATCCACAGCCGCGCCGCGTCCTCCGGATCGAGCGTGATCGAGTGTGTGATCAAGCCGCCGGCGCCGGGCGCCCACTTCTCGCGGGTCTCGTGGTTGAGCACGCCGTCGTTCACCTGCCAGGTCGCGCCAGAATCGTCGGAGCGGAAGAGCACGGCCGGCTCACCACCCAGCCAGAGGGTCTTCGGCTCCGAGGCGTGGCCGGGCTCGAGATGCCAGGTCGAGGCGAGCTTCAGCCCGCTCTCTTCCGGCAGGCCGAGGCCTTCCGAACGCTCCCACGTCCTGCCGAGATCGGTCGAGCGTTGCACGGTGCCCCCGTACACCCAGCTGTTGGCGCACGCGTACAGCGCTCCGTCGCGCGGATCGAGCGTTGCATGGTTGATCTGCCAGCCGGGCAGGAATGGCCCCTCGAGCTCGAACGACCGCCGTTCGTCGTCGCCGCGGATGAGAAAGAGCCCCTTCCGCGTTCCGATGAGGAGAAGAACGCCCACGGGACGACCCTAACGACAAGGAGAACCACGTGCCGAAGCTCACCGATGGTCAGGCTGCGTTCCTGCATGAGGAGCCGAACGTCGCCGTCGTCGCCGTGCTGCGTGAGGACGGAACGCCGCACCAGTCGGTCGTCTGGGTGGACTGGGACGGGGGGCACGTGCTGCTCAACCTGACCACGACCCGCAAGAAGCTCGAGTACATGCGGCGGGACCCGCGGGTGTCGGTGCTCGTGCTCGACCGGAACAACCCGTTCCGGTGGATCGGGATCGAGGGGAAGGTCGCCGAGATCACGACCGAGGGAGCCTACGAGCACATCGTCAGGCAGGCGGGCGTCTACCTCGGCAAGGAGGAGTACCCGCTCAAGGAAGGGGAGCAGCGAGTCCTCGTGCGGATCGCACCCGAGCGGGTAGAGCCCATCGGAGTCGAATAGCTAGGCGAGGTCGGCGAGGATCTCGTCCGCGGCGCGCTCGCCCGACTCGACCGCTCCGTTGAGGTACCCCTGGTAGTCAAGCGACGTGTGCTCGCCGGCGAAATGGCAGTTCCCTTGCTGCTCGCTCTCGACGCCGCCGAAGCGCGTGTATTGCCCGACCTTCCAGTAGGCGTACGAGCCTCTCGTCCATTCGTAGCCGGGCCAGTAATCGAGCGTCGCGCGGCCGTTCCACCGTTTCGTGATCCCGGGCAGGACGGGCTCGATCTGCGCCAGAAACTGCTTCGCGCGCGACGAGGGCGTCCCGAAGCCGAAGCTCGCACCGATCGTGCCGCCGGTGTAGTCGACGAGGATGCCGGCCTTCCCGGGCTGCGCTCGCGTGACCTCCCACGTGTTCTGGTACCCCGTGTCAGCGTAGGTCTCGCCGTTCGAGCCGAGGTCGCGCCAGTGACGGCGGTCGAACTGGACGTGGAGCTTCGAGTTCGTGCCCATGCCCTGCTCGGCGATCGCGGTTCGCTTTCGGTTCGAGAAGCCGGCCCTCGAGATGTCGACCGACCGCCGGATGATCGCGAAGGGGAGTGCGAGCACCACTTTGTCGGCGCTTACCTCCCTGGTTCTGCCGTGCTCTCGGAAGCCCAGCGAGAAATCGCCGCTGGAGCGCTGGGCGACGGAAACGAGCTCGGAGTCGTAGGTGATGTCGTCGCCGAGCTCGGATGCAAGTGCGGCGGGAACCTGGTCGTTTCCTCCGGCGACGTGGAAGCGTTCGTCGGACTCGCCGAAGATCCTGAGCTTGGGCCCGGAGTATCCGAGCAGGTAGAGCAGGTTGAGCGAGCTCTGCACCGCCGAGTCCGCGCCGTATTCGATCGTGTAGGCCACGTCGAGCAGCTGTCCGAGGCGCGAGGAGTTGCCGCCCGGAATCGTCGCCTCGATCCAGTGGGTGATCGACATCGCGTCGAGCTCACGGCCTCGCGGCGTCGAGTTGTAGTAGGTCGTCGGGTAGTCGGCGTCGGTCACGTCCTGGTCGATCGCGGGCCACGCGACCTTGAAGTCGGCCGCCATCTGCTTGAAGGTGTACGGCCTGCCGTCGAAGAAGCCGAGGATGTCGGTGCCCTTCTGCTCTGCCCGGGGCAGGTCGTCCAGTCGGAAGCCGAGCTCGCGCACGAGGCCCCGCATCGCGTCATGGCCCGTGTCGATGAACTCGCCGCCGTGCTCGGCGATCTGCTCGTCCGCGAAGGCGCCGCGGATCGTCCAGCAACGTCCGCCGGCCCGCTCCGAGGCCTCGTGGAGCTCCACGCGGTGACCGGCCTGTCGCAGGCGATAGGCGCACGTCAGGCCGGCGAGCCCCGCCCCGACGACCACGATGTTCGGTCCGCCGAATGCCTGCGCGGACCCGGCGAGCCTGCCGAGTGCGGTCAGGCCGAACGCCGCGACACCCGCCTCCTTCACGAACGTCCTGCGAGTCGTGCGACGTGGGTCGGCATCGGCGGCGGCCGCCAGCGCGGCGTCCTGAACGGCTCGAGCGAGCGGCGTCCGTGCCATGCTCGAGACGATGAACCTGCCGTGGTCGAACCGCAATGTCCGAGCGGGCTGATTGCAGGCCCGCTCTATGGACACTGCGGCCTATGAACGGTGTCTTCGCGGCTTCGAACTTGTCCATGCGGTCGAATGAGAGCTAGGCTCGCGCCGAGATCCCCCTGAACGGAGGCTGCAGCGTGAGCGTGTCGGTGACCAGGTACAAGAACTTCGTTGGCGGCGAGTTCATCGACTCCGCCTCCGGCGAGACGATGGAGGTGCTCAACCCCTCGACCGGCGAGACGATCGCCGAGGTTCCGCGGTCGACGGCGGAGGACGTCGAGCGTGCCGTCCAGGCCGCCCAGAAGGCGCTGCCGGCTTGGCTCGACAAGACCCCCAAGGACCGCATGGAGCTGCTGCTGAAGCTGGCGGACGTGCTCGACGAGCATGCGGACGAGCTGACGCGGCTGGAGTCCCAGAACGTGGGCAAGCCGATGTCGATCGCCGGCGACGAGGTGCCGTTCTCGGCCGACAACCTCCGCTTCTTCGCCGGGGCAGCACGAACGCTCGAGGGCAAGGCCGCGGGCGAGTACGTCGAGGGCTACACGTCGATCATCCGGCGGGAGCCGCTCGGGATCGTGGCTGGGATCACCCCCTGGAACTACCCGCTGATGATGGCCGTCTGGAAGCTGGGGCCTGCCCTCGCCGCCGGCAACGTCCAGATCCTCAAGCCGGCGGAGCAAACGCCGCTGACCACCCTTCGCTTCGTCGAGCTGGCGCAGGAGTTCCTGCCGCCGGGCGTGCTCCAGGTCGTCACCGGCGACGGAGTGCCCGTCGGCGACACACTCGTGCGGCATCCGGAGATCCGCCTGGTCTCGCTCACCGGCGACGTCGCCACCGGCAGGCTGATCGCGAAGAACGCGGCCGAGAGCAACCTCAAGCGCGTGCACCTGGAGCTCGGCGGCAAGGCGCCGATGATCGTCCTCGACGACGCGGACCCCGCGCAGGTCGCCGAGGCGATCAAGATCGGCGGCTACTGGAACTCGGGCCAGGACTGCACGGCCTCCTCGCGGATCATCGTGCACGAGCGGATCTACGACGACGTGCTCTCCGAGACGGTGAAGGTGCTCGAGGCGATGAAGGTGGCCGATCCGGCCGAGGGCGACGATGTCGATATGGGCCCCGTCATTTCGCGCGAGCAGCAGGAGCGCGTGCTCGGCTTTCTCGAGCGGGCCGTCGACGCGAAGGCGACGGTCGTGACCGGAGGAGAGGCCGTGGGCGACCGCGGCTTCTTCGTCAAGCCGACCGTCGTCGTGGACGTCGAGCAGGACTCCGAGATCGTCCAGAACGAGGTGTTCGGCCCGGTGGTGACCGTGCAGCGCTTCGGCTCGGACGACGAGGCGATCGCGATGGCGAACGGCGTCCGGTACGGCCTCGCCTCGTCGGTCTTCAGCCGCGACGTCGGCCGGGCCCTGGCCGCGGCGCGGAAGCTCGAGTTCGGCACCGTCTGGGTGAACGAGCACCTCTTCCCGCTCGCGTCGGAGATGCCGCACGGCGGCTTCAAGGAGTCCGGCTACGGCAAGGACATGTCGCTCTACTCGATGGAGGAGTACACGCGGATCAAGCACGTCGCGGTGAAGCTCTCCTGACCGTGGACACGTCTGCGGCGATGCGCACCGCACCGCCAATCGATCGCTCCCGGCTCGAGGGGCTGCTGGCACGCGAGCTCGAACGCTTCGCGGAGTCGAATCCGCGCTCGCTGGAGCTCTTCGAGCGGGCGAAGGGCTCGCTCCTGGGCGGCGTGCCCATGAGCTGGATGGCGAAGTGGGCCGGAGGGTTTCCGCTCTTCCTCCGCGAGGCGACCGGCGCCCGGGTCGTCGACGTCGACGACCACGAGTACGTGGACTTCTGCCTCGGGGACACCGGCGCCATGGCCGGGCATGCGCCGCCGGCCACGGTCGCGGCCGTGGCGGCCCAGGCGGCGCGCGGCATCACCGCGATGCTTCCGAGCGAGGACGCGGTCGCGGCCGCCGAGGAGATCTCACGCCGCTTCGGGCTCACCGCGTGGCAGTTCACGCTCTCGGCGACCGATGCGAACCGCTTCGCAATCCGGCTCGCGCGCGAGATCACGCAGCGCCCGACGATTCTCGTCTTCGACTACTGCTACCACGGCACGGTCGACGAGGCCTTCGCGACGCTGGACGGAGATCGGGTCGTTGCCCGTCCCGGCAACGTCGGTCCGCCGGTCGATCTGGCGCTGACGACGAAGGTCGTCCAGTGGAACGACACGGATGCCCTCGAACGGGCGCTCGCGCCTGGGGACGTCGCCTGCGTGCTCGCCGAGCCTGCCCTGACGAACATCGGCATCGTCCTGCCGGATCCAGGCTTCCACGACGCCCTCCGTGAGGTGACGCGCCGGACCGGAACGCTGCTGATCATCGACGAGACGCATACGTTCAGCGCCGGGCCGGGGGGCTGCACGGCCGAGTGGGGCCTCGAGCCGGACCTGCTCACGATCGGGAAGGCGATCGGCGGCGGCGTGCCCGCCGGCGCGTACGGCGTCTCGGACGAGGTGGCTGAGCGGATCGCGGCGCGCGAGGAAGCCGACTACGAGGACGTCGGCGGCATCGGCGGCACGCTCGCCGGGAACGCGCTCTCGCTCGCGGCCGTTCGCGCAACGCTCGCCGAGGTGCTCACCGACGAGGCATTCGGGCGGATGATCCACCTCGCCTGCCGGTTCGCCGCGGGCGTGGCGGACGTGATCGAGGAAGCCGGCCTCCCCTGGCACGTGACCGAGCTCGGCTGCCGCGCCGAATACCGCTTCTCCGCCGTGCCTCCGCGGAGCGGCGCCGAGTCCGCCGCCGCCGGCGACGACGAGCTCGAGCGCTTTCTCCACCTCTACGCTCTCAATCGCGGCATCCTCATGACCCCCTTCCACAACATGGCTCTCATGTCGCCCGCCACGAGCGAGGCCGACGTCGACCTGCACACGCGCGTCTTCACCGAGGGGGTGCGCGATGTCCTCGGCTAGCGACGTCCGGCTCGAGTCGGTCGTCAAGACCTTCGACGGCGTCACCGCGGTGGACGGCATCTCGCTCGAGATCCCGGCCGGCTCCTTCTTCGCGCTGCTCGGCCCCTCCGGCTGCGGCAAGACGACGACATTGCGGATGATCGGCGGCTTCGAGGAGCCGGACGAGGGTGTCATCCTGCTCGGCGGGCGTGACGTCGTCGGGTTGCCTCCGCACAAGCGGGACGTGAACACCGTCTTCCAGAGCTACGCCCTCTTTCCCCACCTTTCGATCTTCGAGAACGTGGCGTTCGGGCTGCGCCGTAAGGGGATCAAGGGTTCCGAGCTGCAAGGACGTGTAGCCGAGATCCTGCGCCGCGTCGGCCTCGAAGGCTACGGATCGCGCAAGCCGAGCCAGATCTCCGGGGGTCAGCAGCAGCGGGTCGCGCTCGCGCGGGCGCTCGTCAACGGGCCGCAGGTGCTGCTCCTCGACGAGCCACTCGGCGCTCTCGACCTGAAGCTGCGCAAGCAGCTCCAGCTCGAGCTGAAGGCCCTCCAGCACGACCTGGGGATCACGTTCGTTCATGTCACGCACGATCAGGAGGAGGCGATGACGATGGCCGACACGATCGCGGTCATGAACCGCGGCCGCGTCGAGCAGCTGGGCGAGCCGGCCGACCTCTACGACCGGCCGCGCACGGAATTCGTCGCGGGCTTCCTCGGTGTCTCGAATCTGCTCCGCGGCACCGTCACCGCCCCCGATCGAGTCCGGATCGAGACGGGCGACGAGCTGCACGTTCCGCTTGGCGGCCGCACAGGGGAGGTCGCCATCGGCATCCGGCCGGAGAAGCTTCGTCTCGGGCCGGCGGTGGGGGGAGAGAACACGCTCTCCGGCACCGTCAAGGAGACTGCGTACGTCGGCGTTGCGACCCAGTACGTGATCACGACCGGTGCCGGCGACGTCGTCGTCTACGCCCAGAACACCGATGGCAGCCGGCCGCTTGGGCCGGGGTCCGTTGCGCTGCTCAGCTGGAGACCCGAATCGACGTTCGTCCTCGATCCTGACGAGAAGGAGCCTGCATGAACCGTTCGCTGACACGCAAGCAGCTGCTCGAGCGCGCGGCGCTCGGCGGCGCGGCCCTGACCCTGCCCGGCTTTCTGGCCGCCTGCGGAGGCGGTGGCGGCGGCGAGGCTGCCGGGACGACAACCGCAGCCGGGGGGAAACAGCTCGCGGACACGCTCCGGTTCTCGAACTGGCAGCTCTACATCGACGTCGACGAGAAGACGAAGAAGCGGCCGACGCTCGAGCAGTTCACCAAGGAGACGGGCGTCAAGGTCGACTACTTCGAGGACATCAACGACAACGCGTCGTACTTCGGCAAGATCCAGCGCCCGCTCTCGCAGGGCCAGTCGATCGACCGCGACATCATCGTCCTCACCGACAACTCGCGCTTTCCGGCGCTGCTGATCGACAAGGGCTGGGCGGAGCCGCTCGACAAGAGTGCGATCCCGAACATCGCGAATCTGCAGGACTCGCTCGCTCAGCCGAGCTTCGATCCGGACCGGAAGTACAGCCTGCCCTGGCAGTCGGGCATGACCGGGATCGCGACCAACACGAAGTTGACCGGCGGCAAGCCCGTGACGACGATCGATCAGCTGCTGGAGGATCCGAAGCTGAAGGGGAAGGTGACGTTCCTCACCGAGATGGCCGACTCCGTGGCGCTCGTGATGCGTGCGAACGGAGACGATCCGACCAAGGTCGACGACGCCTCGTTCGGGCGTGCGGTCGACCGGATCCAGACGGCCGTCGACTCCGGACAGATCCGCCAGTTCACCGGCAACGACTACACGGGCCCGCTGACCAAGGGCGACCTCGTGGCGGCGATCTCCTGGTCGGGCGACGTCGTGCAGCTGACGCTCGACAACAAGAACCTCGAGTGGCACCTGCCCGAGACGGGCGGCGCGATCTGGACGGACAACATGCTGATCCCCAAGGGCGGCGACGCGTTCACCGCCTCGACCTACATGAACTTCGTCTACCGGCCGGACATCGCGGCCCAGATCGCCGCGTACATCAACTACGTCTCGCCGGTGAAGGGGGCGAAGGAGGCGATGCAGAAGATCGATCCGAAGCTCGCGGCCAACGCGCTCGTCTTCCCCGACGCGGACACCCTCTCGAAGGTCTCGATCTTCGACTCGAAGGCGCTCCAGAACCAGGACTACATCGAGCGTTGGCAGACCCTGATCGGGAGTTGACTGAGATGGGAAGCTGTCTGCCCGAAGCAACCCCGGCCGCG
>JAWVCW010000003.1:0-48945 GCA_033857955.1 Gaiellaceae bacterium
ATCGAAGACGCGCACGCCGTGCGCGCCGGCCCCTTCGACCCGCCGCCGTATTGCATCGATCGAGTCCGGCTGTGCGGGATCCTGGACGAGGATCGCCCGGAACCTGTCCGGATCGGCCCGCAGGCACTCCGTCACGTACTCGTCGTGTCGCGACAGCCCGACGAGCACGGCGCGCGCGACACCGTGACTCTCCATCTTCGCCAGCAGATTCTCGACGGGCGCGTCGCCGGGGAAGGGTTCCGACCCCTCGCGGAAGACATGGACGTGGCTGTCGATCACGGGCGTCACCGCGCGCCGGCGAACCCGAGACAGAGGGCGACGTAGAGCTCCGCGGCGCGCGCCAGCTCCTCGATCTCGATCCACTCCTCCGCGGTGTGAGCCTGCGCCAGCGAGCCCGGGCCCAGCACGATCGCCGGGATGCCCGCGCGGGCGAACTTGCTCGCGTCGGTGTTCGCGCGCAGACCGGCGACCTCCGTGTTGCCGGTGATGCGGGCGCAGGCGGCGCGCGCCGCCGCGACGAGAGGCTCGCCGACGTCGAGATCGAGCCCGCCGTCGAGCAGGAAAACTGTTGCGAGCGAGACGTGAGGCGTGGACTCGGCGAGATGCGCAACGAGCGCGGCGCGCGCCGTTTCCGCGTCGTCCGAGGGATGCAGACGCCAGTCGAACTCGGCCACGCATTCGGCCGGGATCGTGTTGATCCCGGTGCCACCGCGGATCGTGGTCACCGAGAACGACGTGCGGCCGCAGAGCTCGTGTTCGTGCGGCTCTCGCTGCTCGGCCCACGACGCGACGCCGGGGATCGCCTCGGCGAGGGCCGTGATCGCGTTCTCGCCGAGCTCCGGGGTCGCGCTGTGCACCGCTCGACCCTCGGCCCGCAGTTCGCCGCGCATCACGCCGCCGTGCGCCACGACCGGAACGAGCAATGTCGGCTCGATCACGATCGCCGCGTCGGCGTGCGGGTGGTACCGGAGGTAATGCGTGACGCCCCGGAAGGCCACTTCCTCATCGATCGTGCCGACGAAGCGAACGTTCAGCCGGATGTCGATCGCCGCCAACCGCTCGAGCGCGTGCAGCGCCGCCGCGATGCCGCCCTTCGTGTCGCACGCACCGCGCCCGACGAGGCGGCCGCCGTCGATCCTCGGCGTCAACAGCTCGACGGAGGGTGCGGCCACCGTGTCGGTGTGGCCCTCGATCACGAGCGTCGGGTAGGAGTCGTCGCGGTGCAGCGACGCGATCACGTTCGGGCGAGCGGGCAGCACCTCCTCGAAGTCGACCTCGCACCCAATCGCGCTGCACAAAGCTCCGATCCGCTCGGCCACGCGCGCCTCGCCACCGTCCGATCCTCCGAGCGCGGGGTTGACACTCGTGATCGCAACGAGCTCCGACGCGATCTGCGCGACGCGGCCGCGATCAGCCGGCCATCGCTCGGGGGCGCTCTTCGATGCGGCCATCCGGGAGAGGATGAACTACTTCACGGCCGAGAGCCCGGTGTAGGGAGTCGCCTCCCTAGCGACGGCGAAGGTGTCCACTCGAAGGACAGACGAACCCATACTTGCGGTACTCGCTGTTCCCGACCTTGCAGAACTGGCCCGCGCGCAAGCACTTGTGACCCCAGCTCAGCGCTGCGTGGACATATCCGGCGCCGCACGACTTTGCGTAGGCGGAGTCGGGCGACCCAACGTGCTGTGCCGGAGAGACGGCACCGCCAGCAAAGGCGAGTGCGGAGGTGGCAATGACTGTGGCGAGGCGCTTTCTCATGACTTCCTTCCTTGATGTCGGTTCACCAAGGTCGAGAAGACGCTTGCCTTGGAGTTCAGGAGAGACGCGCCGGCGAATCGGCCCGAGACGTCCCAAAGGGACTAGTAGCCCACGAAGCGAGCGGCGTCTATGGGCCTAACGTCCTGTCTTCCTCTCCAAAGGTCCTACCGCCGCACCGACGATGTCCTCGTGTGAGCCAGTGTGGAGGCGCGCCGCCAGCGGCGACATTCCATACAGTCCAGACGATGCCCGGCCGGCGCACGCTCGCGATCGTGGCTCTGCTCGCGGCGTCCGCATTGTGCGTCGCGACGGTCGAGATCAGAACGCACGAGACGGGCGACTCCTACTACCGCTTCCTCGTCTGGAACCTGATCCTGGCCTGGGTGCCGCTGGGATTCGCGGCCGCCGCCTACTCGCGGGCGCGCTGGCAGGTCGACGCGCTCACATGGGTGCTGCTCGTTCCCTGGCTCCTCTTCTTTCCGAACGCGCCGTATCTGCTCACCGACTTCATCCACCTCGGGGAAGGGCCTGCGCCGCTCTGGTACGACGCGCTGATGCTGTCAGCATTCGCGTGGACGGGCCTGCTGCTCGGCTTCGGCTCGCTCTTCCTCGTGCAGATGATCATCCGCCGCGCGTTCGGCAAGAGGGTCGCGTGGCTCGGTGTCGTGCTCTCGCTCGGCCTCGCGAGCGCGGGCGTCTACCTCGGCCGCTTCATCCGCTTCAACAGCTGGGATGCGCTGCTGCACCCGATCCGCGTCGCCGACGTGATCAACGAGCAACTCTCGTCACCGGCGGCACGGATGGCCGAAGCGCTGACCGCATTGACAGGCTTCTTGTTGGTCGGCTACCTGGTCGTCTACAGCTTCACCGATCTGAAGCTCGAGCTCGAACCGGACGATTAGGCATCCGATTCGGCCAGCTCGACGAAACGGCAGAGTGCGTTCGCGAGTCGCATCTGCGGGATCGAGCGGCAGTTGACCTCGAGCAGCTTGGGGCTCGCGACCAGGTACGCCAGGCAGCGCGCCCGCGAGATCGCGACGTTCAGCCGGTTGCGGGAGAGCAGGAACTCGAGGCCGCGCGGAACGTCCTCGCCACTCGAGCTTCCCATCGAATAGATCACGACGTCGGCCTCCTGCCCCTGGAACTTGTCGACCGTGCCGACGCGGACGCCCGGCAGCGCCTCCTGGAGCGCGTTCACCTGCGCGTTGAAGGGCGAGACGACGATCACGTCCTCGATCCCGGCGGCGCGCAGCCGCTCGACCTCGGCGCGCACGATCGTCACCTCCTCCGGCGACTCCTGCCGGTGCCCGTCGTGCTCGACCGCGAGGTAGCGCAGGCCGGTCCCGAGCGGCGTCGTCCGCGCCGCAGCAACCGGTGCCGGCTCGAGCCGGCCCTCGTAGAACTCCTCCGAGATGTAGCCGCAGATGTCCGGATGGAGCCGGTACGTGCGCTCGAGGAAGAGGCCGCAGTCGGGCGGCACCGTCGCGTCGTCGCCGAGCAGGTGCCGCAGCACCGATGAGCCGCTGCCGAACGGGTGCGTTCCCTGGATCACCTGATCGAGCTGCTGCGGATCGCCGACGAGCACGACGTTGCGCGCGGCAGTCCCCATCGCGAGCGCATCCGCGAGCGAAACCTGCCCGGCCTCGTCGATGAAGAGGTAGTCGAGCGTGCTGTCGTTGTCTGGATCCGAGAAGAGCCAGGCCGTGCCGGCGGCGAGGTCGCAGTCGACGCACTCCTCCGACGTCTCGACGCTCTCGATGTGCGCGCTCGTGTACTCGGACTCGGGATTGCCGGCGCTCGCCTTCTTCAGCCCGCGGTAGTCGAGCCCGAGCTCGGCAGCCGCGTCCTCGACCGCGTTGAGCAGGTTGTGGATCGCCTTGTGGCTCGTCGAGGCGACGCCGACGCGCTTGCCGTTTGCCATCAGGTGCGCGATCAGCCGGCCGGACGTCCACGTCTTCCCCGAGCCGGGCGGCCCCTGGATGACGAGGTGGCGCCCGTCGAGCGAGAGCGCGAGCTCCTTCATCTCGTCGAGCTCGGAGGTCTGGACGGGGCGGTCGAACGGCTCGCGGCGAAGGATCGACTCGAGCGCGGGGTAGCGCCGGTCGCCGGCGAGGAGCGAGCGGCCGAGGCGCATCAGCGCGTCCTCCTGATCCTTCGTCAGATACGGATTGCCCGGGATGAGCGCTTCCGGTAGCGGCACCTCCGCCAGCTTCGGCCCGCGCTTCAGCGTCAGCCTCCTGCCCTCGCGGTCGAGCTCGAGGATCTCCCCCGCCCCCTCGCCCGTCGCCGGGTCGATCACGCTCTGCCCCTGCCCGATCTTGTGCTCCTGCGCGGGGAAGCCGAGCACGTAGGCCTGCGACTTCTTCACCGGCTCGGGCCCGCTGACGAGCTCGACCCGGCCGATCGACTCCGCGTCCTCGACGAGCTCCGCCGGCGTCATCTCGACGCGGTCGAAGAAGGCCCACCAGATCGGCTTGCGCTCGCGGTCGTGGTAGTCGAGCAGTTGCGCGGCGAGCTCCTCGCCGGCGTCGAGCAGCTCCGCGCGAAGTGCGGCGCGCACCTCCTTCACCTCCGGCAGCGGCTTCGACTCGACCGGCTCGGGCAGCGGGAACGGCCCGAACTGCGCGAGCGCCTCCTCCCGCCGCTCGAGGAGCCAGTCGCGCAGCAGGCGCGTGGCGATGCAGTCCTCGCGGTTGTACTCGTCGATCTGGCGCAGGAGCGATTCGTCGCGCGTCTGCATCCACTGCTCGAAGATCACGATCGAGGCAGCGCCGTCCTTCACCTCGGCCTGGCGCTGGAAGTCGAGGAAGGCCTCCAGCTCCTTCAGCCCGTAGCCCCGCCGCGAGACGCGGACGCCGTTGCGGACGACGCGGTAGAGGTCGACGAAGACGTCGCGCCGAAGCAGGTCGTCGAGCTCCCGCTCGCGCGTGCCGTAGCGACCCATCAGGCGCTTGAGCGCGGTGATCTCGTAGGCGGCGTAGTGGTAGACGTGCAGGTCGGGGTGGCGCGCGAGGCGCTCGTGCACGAGGTCGACGAAGCGCTCGAACGCGATCCGCTCCGTCTCGTGGTCGTGCGCGTGGAGCGGCTCGAAGTTGCCGTCGACGTCGAGGATCCCCCAGAGGTACTCGAGCGAGCCGTCGGCGTCCCAGAACGGGTTGCCCTCGAAGTCGAAGAAGAGGTCGCCGGGCGAGGGGTCGGGCAGGAGCGCGAAACCTGCTTCCGGCTCCGGCTGGAGGAGG
Organism: Gaiellaceae bacterium; assembly: GCA_033857955.1. Classification (GTDB taxonomy): domain Bacteria; phylum Actinomycetota; class Thermoleophilia; order Gaiellales; family Gaiellaceae; genus Gaiellasilicea. Next base: position 4,998 of record JAWVCW010000003.1, read on the forward strand.
CGGAACGTGTCGATGCCGGTCTCGCGCGCGTGCAGCTGGAGCGCGGCCTGCTCGCGGTTCTTGGCCCAGCTGTCGGGATTGACGCCGGCGGGCACGGGCTCGGCGGGCGCGCTGCCGAGCTGCGCGAGCGTCGTGATCCCGGCCGCGGTGAGCCTCTCGATCTGGGATCGGTAGACCCCGGCGACGCGCGAGAGGTGGTCGACGGCATCCCAGCGCGCGTCGCAGACGGGCTTGAAGGCGCAGATGAAGCAGTGGTCGACCGGGTACGGCTCGGTCGGCGGCGGGTCGGCGACGAAGCGCTCGAGCCGCGAGCGGACGCGCCGGTAGTAGGCGGCGAACTCGCCGGGCTTGAAGGTCGCCCGCTCGCCGTTGCCGAGGAGGACGTGGATGTGCTCGGGCTCGCGCCCCTGGATCCGCGCGAGCTGCTCGTTGTAGAAGAGGAGCTGGAGGATGTAGGCGGGCTTCGCCGAGCGCGCGAGCTTCGTGTCGAGCGCCTCGTAGGCCCCGTCCGGCTGCTTCATCAGGAAGTCGGCGACGCCGCGCCAGCCGTCGCTCGCGAGGACGCCCTGGTAGACGACGTCGGCGTCGCCCGCGCGGATCGCATCGGCGGTAGCGAGGGCGGCGCCCTCGTAGTCGCCGTCCGGGTCGGGGATCTCGAGCACGGTGAGCCCCTGCGCGCGGAGGCTCTCGAGGTAGGCGTGCTCGTGCTCGAGCCCCTTGCGGAAGATCAGCTCCGCCTGCTCGTTCTCGACGTCGGGCCGGGCGAGCTTCCCGCGCGCGTGCGCGAGCGAAAGCGTCGTCAGATGCTCGCAGGCGAGGAAGGCCGTGACGTCGGACGGCGACAGCTGGAGCCGGTCAGCGTGAACGCGCATCCTCTGAAGTCTCCCGGACGCGGACGACGGCTTAGGCGGCCGGGAGCAAACCATCTACGTTTGAACGCATGGGAGCGCCGATCACCGAAGCCGGCATCGCCCAGGACCTTCCTATGCCGCTCTCGGAGCGGCGCGGTCTCGACGCGGTCGTCTCCTACTTCACGCGGAGCGCGCCGCTCTACTTCTTCGCGCACTCGATGCGTGGCGCCATGCACATGGCGCTCAACCCGGACGGCAACTTCCACCGTCGCGGCTACCAGGCGCAGTCGCTCATCGTCGAGCGCCACATTCGCAGGCAGGGCGCGCGCCGGGTGCTCGAGATCGGCTGCGGCCGAGGCTTCAACCTGCTCAGCCTCGCCCGGCGGAACTCGGACGTCGGGTTCGTCGGCGTCGATCTCACGCCGTTGCACGTGCGCGCCGCGCGCGCCGTCGCGCGGCGAAGGCGCAACCTCGAGATTCACGAAGGGGACTTTCACCGCCTCCCGTACGCCGACGAATCCTTCGACCTGGTCTTCTCCGTCGAAGCGATCTGCCACGCGGCGGACGTCTACCAGGTCGTGGAAGAGGTGCGCCGCGTGCTACGTGCGGGCGGTCGCTTCGTGACTATCGAGCCCTGGCGGCGTCCGGGGTTCGAGGCCCTGGGCGAGGCGGCGAGAGACGTCGTGCGGCTTGTCGAAACGGTCTTCGTCCTGCCGAACCTGCAGGAGTTCGACCGGTGGCTCGAGCGGACGACCACCCTCGGGTTCGAGCCGATCCTGAGCGAAGACGTAACCGCCGCGGCGCTCCCGAACCTCGAAAAGCTGCGCCGGCAGGCGCTCCGCTGGCGCCGCATCTCGTGGGGACGGGCCGCGGTGCAGCGACTGGCGCCGCAGCTGATGGAGAACGCGCTGGCGGCCATCCTGATGGGCGAGTGCTTCCGCGACGGTCCGTCGACGGCTCCGGGTTGCTACCGCGTCACCGTGGTGGAGCGCGCCTGATGGCGGCGGACGCCTCGGGGGAGCGACGCCAGCTCACGGCCTTCTTCTGCGACCTGGTCGGCGCGACGGAGCTCTCGGCCAGTCTCGACCCGGAGGACTACTTCGAGGTGGTGCGGGCCTATCACGAGCGCGCGGGCGAGCTGGTCGTGCGCTACGGGGGTCATGTAGCTCAGCTCCTGGGCGATGGTGTGCTCGCCTACTTCGGCTATCCGAAGGCGCACGAAGACGCGACCGAGCGCGGCGTCCGCGCGGGCCTCGCGCTCATCGATGCCCTCGATGAGTTCGAGCGCGACAGGAACGTGCGGCTGTCGCTCCGCATCGGCATCCACACCGGCGCCGTCGTGCTGGGCCAGACCGGCGGTGAACAGCATCGCGAGGTTCTCGCCATGGGCGAGACGGTGAACCTCGCTGCCCGTCTCCAGGCAATCGCGGCGCCGAACGCCGTCGTGATCAGCGGCGACTCCGAGCGGCTGGTACGGGGTCTGTTCGTGATCCAGGACCTGGGGCCGCAACTGCTGAAGGGACTCCCGCGTCCGATTCCGGCGTACCAGGTGACGGGTGCGACGGGCGTCCGCGGCCGGCTCGACCTGCTCGGGGCGGACAACCTCACGCCGTTCATCGGCCGCGACGCGGAGCTCCGCCTGCTGCTCGAGGAGTGGGAGCAGGTGCGCGGCGGGCGGGGTCGGTTGGTCCTGATCGGCGGCGAGCCGGGGATCGGCAAGTCGCGCCTGACGCGCGCGTTACGCGAGGAGTTCACCGACACTTCCCACACCTGGCTCGAAGCGCAATGCTCGCCGTGGAGCGAGAACACCGCCTTCTACCCCGTGATCGAGCTGCACCGGCGCCTGCTCGGCGTCAGAGACCAGGATCCGCCGGAGGAGACGCTCGCGCGCTTCGAGACCGCGCTCGGGGACGCTGGGCTGGCGATCGACGAGGCGCTTCCCCTCTTCGCGGCACTCCACGGCGTCGCGCTGCCGGAGGATCGTCAGCCTCCGCCGATGAGCCGCGAGGCACAGCGGCGGAAGACGCTGGAAACTCTCTGCGATTGGGTGCTCCGCCTGGGTGACGAGCGGCCGGTGGTCTTCCTGATCGAGGACGTGCAGTGGATCGATCCATCGACCGCCGAGCTGGTCGGGCTCCTGATCGAGCAGATCACAGAGCGGCCTCTGCTGCTGCTGTTCACGCATCGCCCCGACTACTCGCCCCCTTGGGTTACGCAGGCGCAGCTGGCGATCCGGCTCGACCGCCTCGTCGAGGACGAGGCAAGGCGCGTTGTCGCGGACGTCGCATCCGGAGCAGGTCTGCCGCCCGAGCGGACGCAGGAGATCGTCGCTCGAGCCGAAGGCGTGCCGCTCTACCTGGAGGAGCTCACGAAAGCGGTACTCGAAGGGCCACCCGGTCCGTTCACCACCCCGGCAACGTTGCGCGACTCGCTCATGTCCCGCCTCGACCGGCTCGGTCCCGCCAAGGAGCTTGCGCTGCTCGCCTCCGTGATCGGGCGCGAGTTCTCGTACCCGCTGATCGCCGCGGCGTCGCCCGGCGAGGAGATCGGCTTGCGAGCCGGGCTCGCCCAGCTGGTCGAGAGCGAGCTCGTCTTCCAGGTCGGCGAGCCCCCGGACGCCAGGTACCGGTTCAAGCACGCGCTGATCCGCGACGAGGCCTACCAGTCGCTCTTCAGGTCCGCGCGGCGGAAGTACCACGGACGGATCGGCGAAACGCTGGAGGCACACTTTCCGCAGGAGACGGAGGCCCGACCCGAGCTCGTTGCGCACCACTTCCTGGAGGCGGGCGACGGCGAGAAGGGAGTGCTCTACCTCACCATGGCCGCGCGACGTGCGGTGACCACCTCGGCGAACGTGGAAGCCATCCACGACGCCGATCGGGCCCTCGAGGTGCTGAGCGGCTGGCCCGAATCGCCGCAGCGAAGCCAGCTCGAAATGGCGCTCTTCACGCTCCGGGGCGTGGCCCTGATTGCGATCCGCGGCTATGCGTCGGACGAGGTCCAGGACACGTTCGCGCGGGCGCGGGAGCTGGCGAGCACGGCCGGCGAAAGCCCGCAGCTCGTGCCCGTGCTCCACGGTCTCTGGCTCTTTCACATGGTGCGCGGCGACCGGGGACCGACCCACGAGCTGGCCGATCAACTCCTCGCGATCGCCGAAGCCTCGGACGACACGACAGCGCGTCTCTTCGGTTTGACGGTGGCGGGAATCCAGCGTTTCTTCGAGGGCAGTTTCCAGCCTGCTGTCGGCTACATCGACCGCGCCTTCGCGCTGTACGAACCGCACCTCCACAGCCAACTCGCCGTCACGTACTCGCTCGGCACCGGCGGCGTCGCGCGCGCGAACGCAGCCGCGTGTCTCTGGTTCCTCGGCTACCCCGACCGTGCGCGTCACCTCGTCCAGGAGGTCGTCGAAGCTGCGCGGAACGACCGGCATCCCTTCACGCTCGCGGGCGTCGACGTGATGGGCGCGATGGTCTTTCACCTCTGTCGCGATCCCGCCTCGGCTCGTCCGCTGGAAGAGGAGGCTCTCCGCATTGCCACCGAACAGGGCTTCCCGCTCTGGATCGGCGGCGCGCTCTGCGGACTGGGCAACGCGATCGCGGAGCTCGGCAGCTTCGACGAGGGCATGGAGCGAGTCCGGGAAGGGCTCGCCCTCTACCGGGCCACGGGCGGCCAGACCAACACGGCGTTCGTCCTGGGCGGTGTCGCGGCGCTGTGCCTTGCGGAGGGACGGCTCGAGGAGGCGGAGCGGGCGGTCGACGAGGCGCTGAGCCTGGTCGACCGCAATCTGGAGACGTTCTTCGCCGCCGAGCTCTGGCGTCTGAAAGGTGAGGTATCGCTCGCGCGCACTGGCGACGAGCACTCCGCCGAGGTGCTCTTCGAACGCGCACTCGCGCTGGCCCGCGCCGAGCACGCGAGGTCGCTCGAGCTGAGGGCCGCCACCAGCCTGGCTCGGCTGGCCGAGCGACGCGGCGAGGGCCGGAAGGGCTTCGAGGTGCTGGCACCGGCGTACGAGTGGTTCGACGAGGGCATCGACACCCCCGATCTCCGGGACGCGCGGGCGCTCCTCGAGCGCCTCCACTAGCCCTCGGGCAGGAAGGCGCGAAAGCGCTCCAGCGTCTGCAGGATGCGCCATGGCGGCAGGGACTTGACCGCTCCTGCGATGAGCGACCCTGCGAAGTCGGGGATGTCCCCTGCCGCGACCGCCGCGGCGATGGCTCGCTGGAGCCCGTCCTGGACGGCACGCTCCGCATCCGCCCGGGCGATGTGACGGTCGGCGGTGAAGGCGTCCCACGCCTTCTCGTCGCGTAGGGCCAGCACCAGCTCCTCCCGCGACGTCCCGAGCTCGCATGCGGCTCCGTCGAGCGCCGAGAGCGCAACGCGCTCCAGCTCGCCGGAGTCTGGCGACTCACGCGTCACGCACGGGTCGGCGACCGCTGTGGGCTCGAGTGACCCGCCGCCGAGCGCGACGTAGGGAACGACGACCGCCGCCACCGCCGCGATCGCGGCCAGGAGAGGCGCGGCTCGAGTCAGAGCTGCTCTCCTCGCGAGAGCGCCACCGGCACGAGGGCGGCGAGCGCAAGGGCGGCCGCGAGCAGGAAGGGCGTCGAGAAGGCATCCGTGACGGCGCGGTCGAGCTGATCCTGCAGAGCCGCGACCAGCGCTCGGTAGTGAGCGTCGTCCGGCCTGTCGGCGAGCGCCGCCGAGATGTCCGGCAGCTCCCCTCTCGCCTCGGCCTTGTCCACCTCGTCGAGCACGTCCTGCACGATGCTCAGCTTGTCGAGCGCCGGGATCCGGCTGTCGAGGACTTCGGCGGCGCCCGCACGCACCGCCTCGTCGCGGCTCTGGTCGAGCGCCGATGTGAGGATCGGCGCGAGCAGGAGCAGGCCGAGCACGACTCCGGCGTGCCGTGCCGCGAGCGTCCAGCCGCCGTGCACGATCTGTTCGGCGCGACCGGCGACGGCTCTCTGGGTGAGGGCGGCGAGGGTGAGGCCGATTCCCGCCCCGACGAGGAGCTGCGGCGCGATCGTCCAGACCCAGCCGGCCCGTGGCAGGAGTGCGAGTGCCGTCAGCCCCCCGGCGACCAGGACGACGCCGCTGGCCGTCCGCACGCCGATGCCGCCCGGGCGCGCCGGGACGCGCGCCGCAGCGATGGCGGCCAGCGGCAGCACCGTGACGACGAGCCCCGCCGTTGCCGGGGACATGCCCCAACCGGACACGAGCAGGAGCACGACGAGGAAGAGCGCAGCGACAAGTCCGCCGGAAAGGAAGAGCAGCGCGGCGTTGGCGCTCAGGTGCGGCCGTCCGGCGGCCGCGCGCGGCCGCTCGACGATGCCGTGGAGCGCCACGAGGGGCAGCAGCGGCACGAGAGCGAGCGGTACCTGCACGAGGAAGATCGACCTCCAGCCGAAGAGCTCGGTCAGGATGCCGCCGGCGCCCGGCCCGAACGCCGCGCCGAGGACGCCCGCCACCACCCAGACGCGCGCCGCGCGGGCCCCGCTACCGGTCGTCTCGGCAAGGAGATCGAGGGCGGCGACGACGACGAACGCTGCCCCGACTGCCTGGACACAGCGCGCGGCAACGAGCAACTCGAACGACCCGGCGAGCCCGCAGGCAAGCGACGCGGCGGCAAAGACGAGAGCGCCGGCGAGGAACGCTAGGCGTGGCCGGCGCCGGGCCACGAAGGCGGCCGGCACGGCGACGAGCGCGAGCACGAGGTTGAAGGAGGTGAGAACCCAGGCAACCGTCGTGATCCCCACGTCGAAGCGCCCGAGGATCTCCGGAAGCGCAAGCGTGACGATCGAGGAGTCCGCCAGCGCGAGCCCGACGGAGAGACCGAGCAGTCCGGAGCGCATGGCGACGAAGCTCGAGCGCTTTACCCGCCCGTGTTGCAGTTCTTCTTCGCCCACGCCTCGATCTCTGCGGTCGCGGCCGTGAGCTCGGTGTTGTCGAGCTCCTTCATTGCATCCGCGAACTTCGCCATCGTGTCGGGATCGGGCGTCGCGCCGGACGACAGGTCGACGTCCTTGAGCACGTCGGCGTAGCTCGCGAACGCCGCCGCGACCGTCTTGAAGGCGTCGCGGATCTCCTCCGGCACCTGGTCGGCGAACTCCTGGTAGGCCTTGGCGGTCGTCTCCATGTCGGGCGTGCCGCTGCCGCTCGCTGCCGTCGCCATCGCCTGGCTGAACTTCACGGACAGGTCGGTCAGCTCCGTGCAGCCGGCGATCGACGCCTCAGCACCGGTGTCGGTGCCCGAGTTCGTGTCGGTGCCGCCGCTCGTGTCGGTCAAGGAGGTCGTGTCGGCGCTCGGGATCGTCGCCGTCGTGTTGCCTGCACTGTCCGTCGAGCTACCGCCACATCCCGCTCCCAGGAGCAGGAGCGCCGCGACCGGCACAGCGATCACCATGGTTCGCACGATTCGCCTCTCTTCCGAGCGCCCCAACCCGGGAACGGCTCCGTTGCCTGACTGCCAGACCCTACACCGGCAATCGGCCCGCCTCCATATCGCTGCAGGAGGTCCCTGCTCGCGAAAACGTAGCGCGTTCGCTCGTCGTTAACCCTCTCGCCGGATCGCCGAGAGGACGGATCATTCGCCCGCACCGGCACATATTTCGATTGAGGTCAATCCCATCAGTATCCGATCATAGAGAGCGCGTATTACGGCATCCCTCTGAGGCTGCCTCTGTCGTCGCTGGCGGGGCGGCCAGAGCAAACCGAAGTCCTGGGACGAAGTCGCGCCCACGAACGCGCCGAGCGCCAGACCATCGGGCCTTCTCTCCAGACGAACGTTCCGCGCCGGTCGTTGGCGACGACGCGCTCATCTCGTTGACGCACTAGTCACAGACGGAAATACGAGCAGCAAAAGCCGACACGCGGCCGCTGTTCATCCGCGCCAGGAGTCCCGGATACGAGCCGCCGCCTACCTCGGCGCAGATCTGCCTCGTCACGAGCCAGTAGCCGCGGTCCGTACCGACGCCTCGCAGACGCGCGCGCGGGTAGAGCGCCCGCACTCGCGCGGTCGTGTCGCCGACGCGCAGGCCTACGGCTGTTCGCCATGCGGTTCTGCCCGTCACCGTCACGATCAGGGCGACACCCTTCGTGCACGGCTTGTCCTCGAACGTGAAGAACTCGACCGCTAGGCGCGCGCTCTTCCAGGTCTGCACGCATGACTGAGCAAAGGGCGTACGCACCGTGGACGGCACGCGGAAGAGCGCCTTGACGTTCGCCGGCGTGCTGCGGCCGATCCGGATCCCGCCCGCGCTCCGGTCGCCCTGGATCACGTGCTCGCCGGCGGCGGCGAACGCCGAGCCGGCGAGCGCAGCGAGGACGAACATGGCCGCGATGAAGGCGCGCATAGAAAAGAGCCTAGTGCGGAAAAGAGGACCTAACGAGGGCGTGTCGTATCCACTGGGCCACGAAAGGAGCACCGAATGAGCTTGCTCTGGATCATCATCATCGTCGTGCTTGTCCTTGCTTTGCTCGGCTTTTTCGGCCGCGGCCGCTTCTAGTAGGCCGCATCACGAGTGCCTATAGGCCGTCCGGCACTCGCCGGGCGGCCTTTTTTCGGCGACCATGTACAAGTGGACTCCCTCGTTGCCGACGTTCTCGCACGGTCCGACCGCGCCGATTCGCTCCCGCGGCTCGGCGGCATGGCCCGCCCGAACGGCGTCGTGATCGTCAGCGAGCACTACTGGGCGTTCGCGACGCGCGAGGGCGAGCTGCACGAGGGCGAGATGCCGAGCCGGCGCCTGGCGGTCGTCCGGATCCCGCTCCTCCGCGGCCTGATGCAGCTGGCGGCCTCGATGGCGCCGCTCGTGCGCGGCCGCGGCGTGGCCCGCCCGCGTGAGCGCCTCTTTCTCCTCTTCGCGCTCCTGACGCCGCTGCTCTTCGTCCTGCTGCCGAGCCGGTTCCAGCTCCCGGCCGGATTGCTCTCGACAGCGTTGATCATCCTTTGGATCTTTCGAGGGCGCACACTCCGCCTGCACGGCGCCGAGCATCGCGCGATCGCAGCGGCCGAATCACGGTCGCTCGAAGCCGCGTGGGCCGGCGCCGTCAGGCCGAGCCGCTTCTCGCCCCGCTGCGGCACGAACTTCGCCGCGCTCGCGATTCCGGTCACCGCACTCTTCGACCACGCCGCGCCGAGCGTCCTCACCCCCACCCTGACCGGCGCCCTCGTCGCGGTCGTCTCGATCGGCGTGACGATGGAGCTCTGGAAGGCCGTGCAACATCCGTCCGGACTCCTCCGCGGCCTGCTGCTCCCCGGCCTCGCGCTGCAGCGGCTGACGACGCGCGAGCCCGCGCTCGCGGACACGCAGGTCGCGCTCCGGGCCGTCGCCTCGGTTCTGCGCCGCGAGCTCTAGGAGGGCGGCGGCGGGGGCGAACCCGCGGGCTTCATCACCTGGAAGACGGCTCCGGCCGGATCCTGCAGCACGGCGAGCCTGCCGATCTCCGGCAGGTCGAGCGGCTCCATCAGCACCGTGCCGCCGAGATCCCTGGCCTTCGCGACGGTCTCGTCCGTGTCGGCGACGGCGAACACCGTCGACCAGTTCGGCGGCTCGCCCTCCGAGACGACCTCGCGCACGCCGCCGATGCCCCTGCCGTTGACCTTGAGCACCCGGAAGGGCTGCTCGCCCCCCATGTCCATCTCGTCGATCTCGTAGCCGAAGACGGCCCGGTAGAACTCGGCCGCGCGGGCGGGGTCGCTCGTGTGGCACTGGTTCCAGAGGAGAGTGCCGGGCTCGTTCGCCAGCTCCGCGCCGATGTGCTCCTTCGCCTGCCAGACGCCGAAGGTCGCGCCGGTCGGGTCTTGCGCGACAATCATCCGGCCGGAGTCGAAGACGTCCAACGGATCCATCAGCACGGTGCCGCCCGTGTCGCGGATCTTCACCGCGGTGTCGTCGACGTCGTCGCTCGCGATGTACGTCGTCCAGTACGACGGCATCCCCTCCTGCTGCGGTGGGCTGCCGGCGGCGACCTGCCTTCCCTTCAGCGAGAACATCGTGTAGCCGCCCGCCTCCGGCTGCTGAGCCCGATGGGCCTCCCAGCCGAAGAGACCCTCGTAGAACTCGATCGACTTGTCGAGGTCGGGGCTCGTGACGTCGACCCAGCACGGGGTCCCATGCGCGTATGAGGTGAATTCGGCCATGCCGCGATCTTCTCAGAGACCGGCGTGCTCGGCCAACGACCTTGCAGGCGTCCGACGACTGAGGCATGCTCCACGTGTCGTCGGAGGGTCCGGGGAATGCTCGGTCGCACGGTCGTAGTCTTCGGTGCAGGCGCCACCAAGGCGTGCGGTGGGCCGCTGACGAACGAGATCCTTCCCGACCTGCTTGCTCTGCGGCGAGAGCTCGAGCGGGAGGGGTACCTCGACCTGGTCGATCGGTTCCTCATCGAGAACTTCAATGTGCCGCGCACCGGTCGCCGGCCAGAGCACTTCCCGCCGCTCCCGCTCGTCCTCAGTCTGGTCGACACGGCGGTGGATCGGGGGGACGCATTCGGCCCTAGCTGGGGTGCGGATCGACTCCGCACGGTGCGCGAAGGTCTCGAGTACGGCATCTTCGCGTTGCTCGAGCATCGCCTCCGGGCGATCGCACCTCACTACAAGCGTTTCTTGGGAAACCTCTACGCAGCGTCCCCGGAGGATGTAACCCTGCTCTCGCTCAACTACGACATCATCGCGGACAACGCGCTACCGGCTCTCGCGGAGTACCAGGGGCGGCTCGCACTTCCCGACTACTGCTGCGACATCGCCACCGACGCGTATCGGCAGGCCGACAAGTTCGGCAAGCTGATCAAGCTCCACGGCTCGCTGAACTGGCTCTACTGCCCGAATTGTCACCGGCTCGACCTGGGTGTCGCTCCCAGCGGACGGCGGACGGTGAAGGTGCTCAACTCGCTGTACCTGGACGACCTCAATGCCAAGTACGGGTGCCATGGCAGCCCCTGCAGCGAGTGCGGGACGTTCGTGCGACCCGTCCTCATCACGCCGACCCACATGAAGGACTACCGCAACCCGCACATCGCCCGCGTCTGGTACGAAGCGGCCCGTGCGCTTCGCGAAGCGGAGCACGTCATCTTCATCGGCTACAGCATGCCCGAGGACGACGTGGAGGTGATCTACCTCTTCAAGCGAGGCCTCGTGGATGTCAAGCGCGTCACGGTCGTCGAGCATGCCGGGACCGGAAAGGGCGCGGCGCTCGACGTTCATCCGGTAGGTCGCCGTTATCGCGCACTCTTCGGCAACCGGATCGACTGGTGGCCGAAAGGCTTCTCGGCGTGGATCGACCACGCCTCCGCCAACGGCTTCGCCGCACCACGGGTCCGGCGTCGGAGAGCGGCGGCCGCCCGCTGATCTCAGAGACCGGCGTGCTCCGCGAGCCAGCGCCGATTTCGCACCTGGGCCTCGGCCTGCTCTGCCACGTCGTCGTCCGGCCCGGGAACCCAGTCCTGTTCGACGACGAGCCAGCCCGAATAACCATCGAGCTCGGAGAAAAACCCCTCGAGGTCGACGTCACCGGCGCCGAGCTCGCAGAAGGCTCCCCCACGCCACGCATCGTCCCAGCCGGCCGCGTCGCGCAGCACGTCGAGCCGCACGTCCTTCACATGCACGTGATCGATCCGGTCCCGCCACTCGCGGAGGGCGCGAACGGGATCGCCGCCGCCCGCGGTCAGGTGACCGGTGTCGAGCAGGAGGCCGACGCTCGTGCCCTCGAGCAGCCGCTCGATCTCGGCCGGCGTCTGGACTCGCGTGCCCATGTGGTGATGGAACGCGGGCTCGAAGCCGCGTGCGCGCGCCAGCTCGACCGCGCGCTCGACGCCGGCGAGATCGACGTCGCCGTCCCGCGGGCCCTTGTCGGCGAGCACCGGCTTGGCGTCGAAGCCCTCGAGCAGGTCGAGCGTCTCCTCGAGCGCCGAGAAGTCGCCGTCGCCGAACCGGAGCTCCACGAACGCCCCCGCCAGCGCGAGTCCACGCGAGTCGAGCCGCGACCGCAGCTCCTCGCCTCGGCCGAGGTAGCCGATCGGGCCGAGCTCCGTTCCCTCGTACCCGGCAGCTGCGATCGCGTCGAGCACCTCGTCGGGCCCCGGCACATTCGGGAGCACGCCGACGGTGAGCTCGAAGGCGCCGTAGCTGACCGGCGCGTTCGCGACGCGGATCACCGGACGAGCGGGACGCGCGGATCCGGTTCGAGCTCCTCCCACGACGCGCGGATCCACGCCAGGTCGGGATCGTCGGCGGAGGCCATCGAGCGCTGATCTCCGGCGAGCGCGTTCAGGTAGTAGAGGTCGTAGCCGTGCGCCGCGGCGGTCGTGTGGTAGCCGTACGGGACGAGCATCAGGTCGCCGTCGCGCACGGTCTCCGTCACGTCGAGCCCGTGACGCGGGCTGTAGAGCCGCTGAACCGCGAACGCCTCGGGCTTCGCAGTCCGGAAGTAGTAGGTCTCCTCGAGGACGACCTCGCCGGGCGGCCGATCCTCGTCGTGCTTGTGCGGCGGGTAGCTCGACCAGTTGCCGGAGGGCGTGAAGACCTCGACCACGAGCAGCCGCTCGGCCGGGAACTCCGGCTTGACGATGTGGTTGATCTGGCGCGTCGCGTTGCCGGCGCCGCGTACCTCGATCTCGACGTCCTCCGGCCGAATTAGGACGGGCTCGCGCCGACGCTCGCAGCGCGCTCCGCAGATCGCGACCTGGGCGTCGCCCTCCACGCGGTAGGTCGTGTCGCGCGGGAGATACAGCGCCCACGGCATTCCCTCGAAGACGGAGGCGCGGCCGCCGAGCTCCCACTGCTCGCCCTCGGCCGAGACGCGACAGCGCCCGCCGAGCGGGACGAGCGCGATCTCGACGTCGCCCGTCTCGGACACGAAGGAGCCTTCGCGGACGCCGAAGGAGAGATGGCTCCAGCCTGCGGACTCCGGGGTCACCTCCTCCCACCCGCCTGCACGAAGCAGCAGCTCGCTCATACGAGCGCACCCTCGATCGCCACGAGGCGCGGCATCGCCTCGGAGCACGCGAGCCTGGATGCGACGATCGCGCCGGCGACGTTGCCGCGGCGCGCAGCCTCGGCGAGCGTGAACCCGTGCAGAAGGCTGTGGCCGAGCGCCGCCGCGAAGGCGTCGCCGGCGCCGAGGCCGTTGACGACCTCGACGGGGAAGCCCGGCACCTCGGTCTCCTCGCCGCGGTCGTACACCGTCGCGCCGCGCTCGCCGCGCTTGAGCACGAGCGTCGGCACGTCGGTCACGCCGGAAGCCTCGACCTCCTCCTCGTTGCCGATCACGATGTCGGCGGCGGCGGCCGCCTCGGCCGCGAGCGCCGGAAACTCGTCAGGCTCGTCCCAGAGGGTCGGGCGCCAGTCGAGGTCGAAGATCGTCGTGCCCCTATGGGCCTTCAGGGCGGCGAGCGTCGTCTCGCGGCTCGGTGACTGCGAGAGCCCGGTGCCGGTCGCATAGAGGAGCTTCGCGTCGGCCACCTCTTCCGCGTCGAAGTCCTCGGGCGAGAGCTGCCAGTCGGGCGCCGTCGGCCGGCGGTAGAACGTGATCGGGAAGCGGTCCGGCGGCCAGACCTCGCAGAAGGTCGGCGGCGTCGGCCAGTACGGGTCGGTGGCCAGGAAGCGCACGTCGACTCCCTCGCCGGCCAGCCACGCGCGCACGTAGTCGCCGTGGCCCTCGGCGCCGACGCGCGAGACGATCGCCACGTTGACGCCGAGCCGGGCGAGCCCGGTGGCCACGTTGCCGGCGAAGCCGCCCACGAAGCGCGTGTACGTCCGCACCTCGGCGAGCGGCGTCTCGAGCTCGTTCGGATAGAGATCGATCCCGACCCGTCCCATCACCACCGCGTCGATCACCGCGCAGCCTCGTAGCGCTCGCGTGCCTCGCGGACCGACTCGACGCCGGAGACCTCGGCGACCGGGACGTCCCACCAGCTCTCGTAGCCGGGCACGCCCTCGTAGCGGTCGACCTCGATCGCGATCACCGTCGTCCGCGACTCGGCCTTCGCCGCCTCGAGTCCCGCCCGAAGCTCCTCGATCGACCCGGCCCGGATCACGTGCGCGCCCAGCGACTCTGCGTTGGCGGCCAGATCGACCGGCAGGTAGTCGTCCGAGTCGTCGCTGTCCACGCCCAGCGAGCCGTTGCGCCGGTGGCGGTAGAGCGTGCCGAAGCCGTCGGTGCCGAGCGAGCGCGAGAGCGAGCCGATCGAGTTGTAGCCGTAGTTGTCGACGAGGACGATCGTCAGCTTCAGCCCCTCCTGGATCGAGGTGACGAGCTCGCTCGAGAGCATCAGGTACGAGCCGTCGCCGACCAGGACATAGACCTCCCGCTCGGGGGCCGCCAGCTTGACGCCGAGCCCGCCGGCGATCTCGTAGCCCATGCACGAGAAGCCGTACTCCACGTGGTAGCCCTTCGGATCGCGCGTCCGCCAGAGCTTGTGCAGGTCGCCCGGCATCGCGCCGGCGGCACAGACGACGACGTCGGCGGGCGCCGAGGCGTCGTTGACGGCGCCGATCACTGCACTCTGGGCAGGCGGGTCATGCTCGAGCGCGTAGAGCCGCGAGACCTCCTCGTCCCACTCCGCGTTGAGGCGCGCGGCCTGCTCGCGATAGGCGTCGTCGACCGACCAGCCATCGAGCAGCTCGGCAAGCCGCTCGAGCGTCGCCCGCGCATCGCCGACGAGGGCCACCCCTCCGTGCTTCGCGGCGTCGAAGTCCGCGATGTTGACGTTCACGAACCTCACGTCGGGATTGCGAAAGGCCGTCTTCGAGGCGGTCGTGAAGTCGCTCCAGCGGGTGCCGATCCCCAGCACGAGATCGGCCTCCGCGGCGATTCGGTTGGCCGCGAACGTTCCGGTGACGCCGATCGCGCCGAGCGACGAGGGATGGTCGTAGGGCAGCGAGCCCTTGCCCGCCTGCGTCTCGGCGACCGGGATTCCCGTCTGCTCGCAGAGCCGCCGCAGCGCGTCGGTCGCCTCGGAGTAGATGACACCGCCGCCGGCCACGATCAGCGGGCGCTTCGCCGCGCGGATCAGCTCGACCGCTCGCGCGAGCGCCGCCTCGTCGGGCAGCGGCCGCGGGATGTGCCAGACGCGCTTCTCGAAGAAGTCCTCGGAATAGTCGTACGCCTCGGCCTGCACGTCCTGCGGGAAGGCGAGCGTCACGGCACCGGTCTCGGCCTGGTTGACGAGGACGCGCATCGCCTGCACGGCCGCCGGCACGACCTGCTCCGGCCGCCAGATCCGGTCGAAGTAGCGCGAGACCGGGCGGAAGCAGTCGTTGACCGAGACGTCGCCCGCCGAGGGGTCCTCGAGCTGCTGGAGCACCGGGTCGGGCCGGCGCGAGGCGAAGACGTCGCCCGGGAGCAGCAGCACCGGCAGCCGGTTGACGGTCGCGAGGGCGGCGCCGGTGACCATGTTCGTCGCCCCCGGCCCGATCGAGCTCGTGCAGGCGAGCGCGCCCAGCCGGTTGCGCATCCGCGCGTAGCCGGCAGCCGCGTGCACCATCCCCTGCTCGCTGCGCGCCTGGTAGTAGGTGAGGAGCTCCGGATTCTCGTAGAGAGCCTCCCCGATCCCGGCCACGTTGCCGTGCCCGAAGATCCCGAAGCAGCCGCCGAAGAAGCGGTGCTCGACGCCGTCGCGCTCGACGTGCTGCGCGGCGAGGAAGCGGACGAGGGCCTGCGCCGCAGTGAGTCTCACGACGCGGAGACTTCGGCCTGAATCGCCTCGAGCTCGTGCTCGAGCTCCGCCAGCTCCTTGCCGCCGGCCATCAGGCGCACGAGCTCCTGCCGGTCGATCTCCTTCTTCGCGAAGTTCCCGAGGCTCTGGCCGCGGTTCAGGATCACGAAGCGGTCGCCGACCGGGTAGGCGTGGTGCGGGTTGTGGGTGATGAAGATCACGGCCACGCCCCGGTCGCGCGCCTGAAGGATGTACTTGAGCACGACGCCCGCCTGCTTGACGCCGAGCGCGGAGGTCGGCTCGTCGAGGATCAGGACGCGGGCGCCGAAGTAGACGGCCCGGGCGATCGCCACCGACTGGCGCTCGCCGCCGGAGAGCGTGCCGACGGGCTGGTCGGGGTCGCGGATGTCGATCCCCATCTCCTTCAGCTCGGTTCGGACGATCCGCTTCGCCGTCGCCGCGTCGAACCACTGCAGCGGGCCGAAGCCCTTCAGCGGCTCCGCTCCGAGGAAGAAGTTCCGCCAGACGGACATCAGCGGCACCATCGCCAGATCCTGGTAGACGGTCGCGATCCCCTTCGCGCGCGCGTCGCGCGGTGACGAGAAGTGCACCTCCTCGCCGTCCACGAGCAGCCGGCCCGCGTCGTGGGTGTGGGAGCCGGAGAGGATCTTGATGAAGCTCGACTTGCCGGCGCCGTTGTCGCCGAGGATGCAGGTGACCTCGCCTGCGTCCACGTAGGCCGAGACCTCGTTCAGCGCGACGACGTTGCCGTAGTACTTCGAGATGCCGTCGGTCTCGAGCAGGTGCGCCACGTCAGCGTGCCTTCTGCGCCCGGTTGCGGATGACGGTGTTGAGCATCACGGCGGCGAAGAGGATCGCGCCCTGGAAGGTGAAGGTCCAGTTGCTGTCCCACTGCGCGAAGATGATCCCGAGCTGGACCATCCCGAGCATCGCGGCGCCGAAGAAGGTCCCGATCACGGAGCCGTAGCCGCCGGTGAGCAGGCAACCGCCGACGACCGCGCAGATGATGAAGATGAACTCGAGCCCGATGCCTTCCTTGGCCTGGATCGAGCGGAGCTCGAGCGCCGTGATGATCCCCATCAGCGCGGCCACGCCCGAGGTCATCATGAAGAGCGTGATCTTCGTCCGCACGACCGGGACACCGACGTTGCGCGCGGCCACGGGATCGCCGCCGGCGGCATAGATCCAGTTGCCGAAACGCGACTTGGCGAGCAGCCACGCGGCGATGAGCGTGAGCCCGATCCACCACAGCACCTTCACCTTGAAGTCGTAGTGCGTGAGGTCGGACGCGAAGAAGCGGCGCGCGCTGTCGAAGCCGCTGGCGCTGTCGATCTCCTGGATCGCGGTCGTGCCGGTGAGCTTGAGCGTCAGGGCGGCGTTGACCCCCTGGAGGACGAAGAAGGTCGCGAGCGTGACGATGAAGCTCGGCAGCTTCGTCCGGACGACGACGAGGCCGTTGACGAAGCCGATCGCGAGCCCGAACAGGAGCACGATCGCCATCGCGGGCCAGATGTTCACGCCGTGGAAGGTGGCGAGGTAGCCGAGCAGCAGCCCTGAGCTGCCGATCATCACGCCGGCGGAGAGATCGAACTCGCCGCCGATCATCAGGAGCGCGACCGGCACCGCCACGATCCCGAACTGCGCCGCCTGATCGGTCCAGCCGGCGGCGATTCCGGGGTCGCCGATCCAGTTGACCCCACGGGCAAAGTACGCGAACGCGAAGAAGACCGCGACCGCGCCGACGAGCGCGCCGATGTCCGGGCGCGTCAACAGCCGCGCGAGCGGCCCGACCCGGACGAGCCGCTCGTCCGGGTCGGCAGTCGCTGCAGCCTGCTCGGCCATGACCGGAGCCCGGCCGGCTTCCTAGCGGGTCCCCTTCGCGGCGAGCGCGGCCACGCGGGCGGCGTTCGCCTTGTTGATGATCCCGGGGCCCGTCAGCACCGGCGCGCCGTTGCCGACCGTGTTCAGGTTGGTCGCGTACAGGACGGCGAACACCACGGGCAGGTAGCCCTGCAGGTACTGCTGCTGGTCGATCGCGAACAGCATCTTGCCGGACTGGATCAGCTTGATCGAGCCGCCGACGTCGAACGTGCCCACCTTCGTCCCGGCCTTGACGACCTCGGTGCACGGGATGGTGACGTCGGGGTCGAGTCCAAGGAAGCCGTCCAGCGAGCGATCGGCGGTGAAGGCGGCCTTGACCTTCGCCTTCGTGCCCGGGATGTCCGACTTCGCGTTCGGGATCGTCAGCACCTTCACGGCGGAGCTGCCCATGATCTTCTTGACGCCGTCGGCACGCTGCTGGAGGCCCGAGTTGCTGGCCTCGTGGATCACGACCAGCACCTTCTTGGCACCCGCCTTCTTGAACTGCTTGCCGGCGCCCTGGCCCGCGATGTCCTCGGTCTGGCCGACGTGCACCTCGTAGGTCGAGAGGTTGTCGAAAGCGCCGAGGCCCGAGTTCACGGTGATGATCTGGATGCCCTTCGCCGCCGCCTTGGTGAGCGGATCCTTCAGGGCGCTCGCGTCCGGCACGGACGTCGCGATCACCTTCGCGCCCGAGGCGATCGCGGCGTTGAGCCCCGAGACCTGCTTGGCGACGTTGTTGTTCGCGTACACCTGGGAGACGCTGACGCCGCGGCTCTTCAGATCCTTCGCCGCCTGATCGACCCCCTTCTTGAAGACGGACCAGAACGAGCCGGTGTCGCCGTGCGTGACGACCGCGACCTTGATCGTGGCGTCCGCCCGACCGACCCCGCCGAACGCCGCGCCCGGCGCGCCGAGCATCGTCAGGCCGGCGGCGGCGAGCCCGCCCTTGACGACAAGGCTGCGTCGCGTGAGCTGCGTCGGGTCCTCGGACTCGTCTTCTGCGTACAGGTCTTCGATGTTCATCGTGTGCGTCTCCTTTACTCCGGATAGGTGACCTTCGTGCGATTCTCAACCAGTGACGGCCTGAGCGCTACTCACCTCCTCGATCGAGATGGGGCGCCGCTCGATCCGTGAGCGGTCGGCGGCGAGGGCGGCGACGAGAGCGGCGCGTGCCTCGGTCAGCGGGCACGGGCTCGAGCCTCCTTGGCGCACCGTCGAGACGAACGCTGCGAGCTCGTCCCGGTACCCGGCCTCGAAGCGCTCCATGAAGTTCGCGTAGCCGGGGACGCGGGGCGCCATCGCACCAGGCTCGACGGACCGGAGCGCACTGCGTGCCTCCAGACCGACGGCGATGCTGTCGCCGGTGCCGAAGACCTCGAGCCGGACGTCGTAGCCGAGCGGGTCGTGCCGGGTGCCCGTGACGACGGCAAGCGTGCCCTCGCCGAGACGGAGAAGGGCTGCCGCCGTGTCGACGTCGCCGTATTGCTCGAACCACCCCGTCTCCCGCACCGCGCCGTCGGCGTAGACCTCGACGATCTCCTGTCCGGTCACGAAGCGAATCGCGTCGAAGTCGTGGATGTGGAGGTCGCGGAAGATCCCGCCCGAGACGGCGATGTACTGCTGCGGTGGCGGGGTCGGATCGTGGGTGGCTGCGCGGAGGACGAGAAGGTTGCCGAGCGTGCCGGCGGCGACCGCATCGCGGGCGGCGCGGTAGCCCGCGTCGAAGCGCCGCTGGAAGCCGACCTGGACGAGCGTGCCAGCGTGCTCGACCTCCTCGATCAGGTCGTCGAGCGTCGCGAGGTCCAGCGAGACGGGCTTCTCGCAAAAGGCCGGCAGGGCCGCCCGTGCCGCCAGGGCGAGCGAGGGGATGTGCCCGGGTGTCGTGGTCGCGATCACGAGCGCGTCGACGCCGGCCTCGACCAGAGCCTCCGGTGTCTCGGCGGCGTGGACTCCGAGCTCGGACGAGACCTGCTTCGCGCGGGCGCCGTCGGCGTCGGCGACGGTCAGGCCCTCGACCCCGTCGAGCCCGAGCAGGGTGCGCGCGTGGAAGAGGCCGATCCTTCCGACGCCGACCACCCCGATATGGAGACCGTCGCGCTGCGGCATCGCAGTAAGCGGTTACAGTAAGCGGTTACAGAAGCTCATGTCAAGGCGGTCGTCGAGGCCCGGACGATCAACGTCGGCTCGAGGAGGTGGCGGAGCTGCTTGACCTCCTTCCCGCGCGTGAGGTCGAGCAGGAGCTCGGTGGCGCGTTGCGCGATCTCGGTCGCGGGCTGCCGGATCGTCGTCAGCGGCGGCGAGGTGAACGCGGAGAGGCGCAGGTCGTCGAAGCCCACGACGGAGACGTCGTCAGGCACGCGGCGGCCGCTCTCGGCGAGCGCGTTCAGCACGCCGAGCGCGGAGAGGTCGTTGGCCGCGAACACCGCGGTGACGTCGGGCGAAGCGGCGAGCAGCACCCGAGCTCCCCCATACCCGCCCTCCTCGGTGAAGTGGCCCTCGGCGACGAGCCGCGGATCGGTTTCGATCCCGGCGTTCACCAGCGCTTCCCAGTAGCCCGCGAGCCGCTCCTCACTGATGCCGAGGACATGCGCGCCGGTCACGTGCCCGATGCGCGTGTGCCCGAGCTCGAGCAGGTGCTCGGTCGCGAGCCGGCCGCCGAGCCGGTTATCCACCTGGACGAGCGGGATCGAGTTTGAGTCGACGTCGCGGTCGAGGCAGACGATCGGGAAGCCGTCCTTGACGAACCTCGCGATCCGGTCCGGTGGCAGCCTCAGACCGTCGACGAGCGCGCCGTCGACCTGCTTCGCGCGCAGGAGGCTCAGGTACTGCTCCTCTCGCTCCGGGTCGCCTTCGGTGGTGCAGAGGAGCATCGTGTAGCCGTGGCTCAGCGCGTGCTGCTGGATGCCGCCGACGAGCGCCGCGTAGAAGGGATTGGAGATGTCGGGCAGGAGCAGAGCGATCGTCTGCGTCGACTTCGTGACGAGGCTACGCGCGATCGTGTTCGCGCGGTAGCCGAGCTGCTCGACAGCGGCCTCGATTGCGGCGCGGGTGGCCGGCGCGATCTGGCCTGTTCCGTTCAAGGCGCGCGACACGGTGGCAGTGGAGACGCCTGCGAGCCGGGCGACGTCGTAGATCGTCGGCCTCGCGTTCATTGCAGGAGCGTAACTCGGAGAAAGCGCTGACGGAAACCGGTTGCAGTGTCTACACAGCGGAGTCGAGCAGTTCTGCGCGCTCGTT
The DNA here is from genome assembly GCA_033857955.1 of Gaiellaceae bacterium. Taxonomy (GTDB): domain Bacteria; phylum Actinomycetota; class Thermoleophilia; order Gaiellales; family Gaiellaceae; genus Gaiellasilicea. Next base: position 25,628 of record JAWVCW010000003.1, read on the forward strand.
TTCGGGCGGGGTGCCGTAGGCATAGAGGACGAGCTCCTCGTCGCCATGGTTCACGGTCTGAAGCGGCGTCCCCGGCTCGACGTGGATGAGCCCGCCCGTCGGCACGTCCTGACGCTCCGGCGGCTCCCCCACGTACATCGACAGCGTCCCTGCGAGGACGACGAACGTCTCCTCCTGGAGCTTGTGCTTGTGGCGGCGCCCCTTGGCGCCGGGCTCGTAGCGCCAGACGTTCGCGCGCGTGTGCGCGAACCCGGCCAGCTCGCTCAGCTCGGCGACATGGCGTGGCGCCTCGTCGGGCTCGTGCGGGCGAGTCGCCCACGCGAGCTGGTCGGGACGGATCGCGCGGAAGGCCACGCCCCAGCCTAGGGGACGGGCTTCGGTACCGGCTGTTCGGGCGCCGGGAAGGCGGCCCAGCCCACCTCGGCGAGCGTGGCGAGGTTGCTCGCCTTGACCCCGGCCTCCGAGACGGTGAGCACGGCATTGCGGACGACGAGCGACCGCCGGATCCCAGGTGCGTAGGTGAGCTTGCCCGCCTCATGGTCGATCTTCCCGACGGCGTCGATGCCACGCGCGCGGCTGACCCGGTAACCGACCGCTCGCTGCTCGAACGGAATCACGACGAGCCCGGTCGGCGGCCAGAAGAGGAACGCGTGGTGGTCGGACTCCGCCTCGGACCAGCCCGGCCCTAGCGCCTGGCGGTGCAGCCGGGTCGGCTTGCGGAGATCGGAGACGTCGAAGAGCGAGAGTTGCGTACCGAGGGGACGGCCTTGTTCGTCCACGTCCTGCCCGATGCCGAGCAGCAGGTCCTCGCCGATCGGATGCAGGTACGCCGAGTAGCCGGGGATCTTCAGCTCTCCGACCACACGCGGCTTCTCCGGCACCGCGAGGTCGAGCGTGTAGAGCGGGTCGATCTGCTTGAACGTGACCACGTAACCGACGTCCCCGGCAAAACGAACGGCATAGACGCGCTCGCCCTTCCCCAGCTCTCCGATCCGGCCCGCCTGCACGAGCGCGCCTCCTCGGTCGCGCAGCGTCGTCAGGAACGACTCGGTCTCGCCGCCTGCGCCCCACCACGCCGGTGACTCGGTGCTGACGACACGCAGAACGCCCTGGTACTCGGAGAGCGACCACTGGCTGAGCAGGTAGCCGGACACCTCGCCGCTGCCCCGGTACTGCGTGCGCGACGGGCTCGAGATGTCGAATTTGTGGATCGCGGTCGAGACGCTCGCCTTCACCTGCGTCGGCCGCTCGGGCGAGGGGCGCTCGGCCCAGCGCTCGGTCGCGACGTACAGGCTCTCCGGCGAGGCATAGACGATCCGCGCGTCAGTCATCACCGCGACCGAGTCGACGGGCTCGAGCCCCTTGGCGAGGTCGACCGTGAGCACGGTCAGCATGCCGAGACCCGAGAAGCCGACCGGCCGGCGGACATTCCGGCACTGGACGAGTGCGTGCTTCCTCGCCGCCTTGACCCCCGTTCGCTTGATCGTGTAGGACGGCAGCCAGCTCCCAACGCGCGACGAGGCGACGACGGCGCGGTTGCGCTTGCCGGCCGCGGCCAGCTCCTCCTTGGTGCCGTTCTTGGGCTGGGCGAACGGCAGCGCACTCGGCACCTGCGAAGTCGCGACGATTCGCGCGCTGCTGCCGACGAGCCGCGCGGCGATATAAGCCCCGTCGAGGCTCAGCGTGCGGACGACGCGCAGAGCTTTCGGATTCGACACATCGATCTCGGCCAGCACGGATTGCGCGGGCGCGTAGGGCATCATCCGCGCGGCGATCGCGGGAAGCGGCTCCATCCAGAAGCCACCGCGAGAGAGGAGGAGCAGGCGATCGCCGTGCAGCAGCAGCTCATGGCTCAGAGCGGGGTCGAGCTTGAGCGTGTCGAGGAGGCGTGGCTTCGGGTTGCTGACATCGACCGCATTCAGCTTCCCGTTCGCGATCGCGAAGAGCGTGTTGCCGTTCGTCTTCACGATGTCGGGCTCGTCCACGCCCTCCTCCTGCACGTTCGTGCCGGAGAAGTCGACTCCCTGTTGAGGTGCCGCTTCCCGCGCCGTCGCGGGAGCACCCTTAAGCGCCACCTGCCCGCCGAGGCCGTACGGCCCGACGAAGCGTGCGGCCTGCGACTTGGCGTACCCCAGGAGATCGCCGCAAGAACGGAACGCGACCAGGCGGCCGGCCTTCGTGGCGGCGCCCTCTCGCGCGGTTTCAGCGGCCGAGCGGTCGGTCGTTCCGCCGAGCGCGGCGGCGACGAGAATCGGCAGCGCCGCGAGGAACGCGACGCGTTTGCGGAAGTTCATCACCTGATGTATACGTCACAAACGGCTCGATCGTCACAGGTTGCCTGGACACGCCTCCTATGCTGCTGCGATGCGCCCGGCTGGACTTCCATTCGTCGGACTTCTCATCGCTCTTCTCGCCGGCTGTGGTGGCTCGGAAGGCACGTCGGGCGCCGGCCAGCTGAACTTCTCCAGTACATCCTGGTTCACACGAGCAGAGACGCTAGAGATCCAGGGGCACTCTCGTGGCGAACACGGACTTCCATCCCGACAACGAGGGACGCGAGTCGGGTGACAAGCTTTGCAATGCCTGAACGCCAACTACGTCCTCTCGAACACGGCCGACTACGGGCTCGCGAGGGCGTGACGGTCTACGCGCAAGGCGACCCCGTGGCCTCCTCGTCGGCCGGAGGGACGTATTAGAGCGAGCGATAGCTAGTCGGTTACCGGCTCGTCATTGGTCATTGGTCATCGGCCAGAGGCGGCAGCCGGTACGCCATCAGCACGGCATCGACGTACTCACCGCCCCGGCGGTAGTGATCGCGACGCATGCCCTCGCGCTCGAAGCCGAATTGTTCGTACAGGCGGATCGCCGGCTCGTTCCACGGGAAGACGTGCAGCTCGAGCTTGAGCACGCCGGCATCGCGCGCCCAGGCGGCGGATTGCTCCAGGAGCGCCCGGCCGATGCCACGGCGACGGTAACCCTCGGCGACCATCAAGCCGAGGTCGGCGACATGACGGCTCGCCTGGTGCGTATCGCGGGCGATCGACAACCGGCCGACGATCGCGCCGTCGTCCTCGGCGACGAAGACCGCCGCGTCGGGATGGCGCCTCAGCGCGCGCAGGTAGCGACGCTCGTCGGCGACGCTGCGCCAGCCGTCCGTGTTCAGAAGCCACGCCCCGGGCTCGCGGCCGACCGAGGCAGCGAGCGCCGTGAGCGTCGCGGCGTCCTCGGGTCGAGCGGGGCGAACCGAAACGGTCACCCGACGACGATTCCGTGCCCGCCGCGGCGGGGGTCACCGGCCGCTGCCAGCGTGCCGTCCGCGCGGCGCTCGACAGCCGCAACACCGCCGAAGAAGAGGTTGCGACCCGCCCAGCGCACGTGCTTCCAGCCGGGCGGTGGCCGCTCTGTCAGGCCGCCCTCGAGGTGGAGGACGTTGCCCTCGACGTGGATGCGCGGGCGCTCGATCGCCTCCTCGACCGGGGCGCCGCGCAAGACCGCGTCGGCGACCTGCGCGATCGCGCCGGCCAGGCGAACCGAGCCGGCACTGCCGAGAGCGAGCCGCGGGGTGCCGTCGTCGAGCACGATCGTCGGCGTCATCATGCTCGGAAGCCGCGCGCCGGGAACCTGCGGGCCCTCCCCGATCACGTCGAGCTCGCCGAGCATGTTGTTCAGCTGCGTCCCGCCGCGAAAGACCCCCGAGCCGGACCCCAGCGTCGAGGAGAACGCAGCAGCGTTGCCGTCGGCGTCGAGGACGGAGATGTGCGTGGTGCCGGCGACCGTCAACGGCGGGGCCGACTCGTAGCCGTGTCGGAGCGCTTGCGCTCTGTCGGCGAGGCTCTCGGCGCCGGCGAGCCGCTCGAGTGCAGCCGCGACGATGGTGCCGCCGCGCGAAGGTGCGGGCGTCGTGAGGACGATGTGGCCGTCGATCGACGTGCGAAGAGGCTCCGGCTGGGCGACCTCGTAGGCCGCGATGTCGCCGGCAAGCTCGGGCAGCAGCTCGCCGACGGCATCGGAGCCGGCGTCACGGATGCGCTCGAGCGTGGCGACGAACTCGCCCGTCTCGATCCGGCCCGAGGTCCCATAGATCCGCCGGCCTCCCTCGTCGCGTTCGAGGATTCCCGTCAGGATCGTGTGGAGGAATCGCTGCGCGTCTGTGGTGTCTAGTCCGGCGCGGGCGAGCTCGATCGCCGGCTGAACGAGCTCGGACCATGGCCTGCTCCCGAAGCGGCGGTGCGCCTCCTCGAGCCCGGCGACGACCCCGGGCACGGCCACGGAGCCGGCACCGACGTGGAAGATCTGCGTCGACGCGTCGCCGAAGTCGATCACGATCTCCTCCATCTCGCCGAGTGGCTGCGAGGGAGCTGCGAAGAAGCAGTCCAGCACTGTTGCCTCCCCTTCGAACCAGGCGAGCAGGAAGCCCCCACCCGTCGGGCCAGTCAGTGGTCCTTCGGCTACGGCGGCGGAAAACGCGGCTACGATGCAGGCGTCGATCGCGTTGCCGCCGTCCGCGAGAACGCTCGCGCCTGTCTCAGCGGTGACCCTGTTGCCGGCTGCGATGGCGCCCTGCATGAACTCAGGGTAAAGATGCTGGGGAAATGCCGATAACACCTGTAGGAACCGATGACCGATGCCGAACGTTCACACTAGATGCACCTCGACCTCTCTCTAGGGAAGCGTCACCTGATCCTGTTCCTGGGATCGATCGGCGCACTCGTCGTGCTCGCGGCGACCCCGCAGCTGCTCGGTGAGCGTGTGGGCGCCGGAATCGAAGGCCTGACGACCGCGTCGCCCATCTGGATCTGGCTTGCTGCAGCTGCCTTCGCCGGATCGCTCGCGGCATCCGCAGCCGTCTGGAGATCGGCGCTGTCGCGCTGTGGCGGCTCGACGACGCGTCCGGACGCCGCGGCGCGGTACTGCACCGGCTCGCTCGTGAACGCACTTGCGCCGGCGCGGATCGGGACGGCGGTTCGCTTCGCTCTCTTCGCACGCACACTGCCCAACGAAGGGCGGCTCTGGACGGTCGGCGGGATCGCGACGTCCATCGCAGCCGTGCGGGCGCTCTGGCTCGCGCTCGTGCTCGCACTCGGCTCCGCCAGTGGGGCGCTGCCGCGCTGGCCGATCGCGCTGCTGCTGCTCGGGGTCCTCGTGGCAGCGACCGTCGCCTGGAGAGCGCGCTCGACGCGTCCGGGCAGCCGGTACGCCCACGCGCTCGACGTCTTCCGCGTCCTCGGTCGTTGCCCGCGCGCGGCCGCGCAGATCACGGGCTGGGTCGGGCTCGCGATGGCGCTCCGTCTCACTGCGGCTACGGCGATCGCAGCCGCGTTCGGAATCGATCAACCGCTCGTCGCGGCGCTCCTCGTCATTCCGGCGCTCGATCTCGCCGGAGTCCTGCCGCTCACACCGGGCAACGTCGGCGTCGCAAGCGCCGCCGTCGCGTTCGCGCTGAAGGCACATGGCGTCGGCTCGGAGGTCGCATTGACGGCCGGGATCGCATTCGGCGCCGTCGAGACCCTGACGACGCTCGCGCTCGGCTGCGGGAGCCTTCTCTACTTCGCCGGCTCGCGCACGGACGTCCGCCGCTGGCAGCCGGCTGCCATCGCCGCTGCTGCCACAACGGGCTGCTTCGCGGTCGCCGCTGCGTTCGGCGTCACCGTGATCTTCCCGCTCGTCTAGTTCCGCTTGACGACGCGAAGCCGGGCTATCGGCATCTCGCCGCCGACCACGGGATCCGGCTGAGCGAACCCTGCGTCAGCCAGTGGTCCCTCGACCGGGACGTACCCGCTGCACGCGCACGCCTTCGATGTGAGTGTCTGGAAGTCACCGATCCGACGCCGACACTCGCGCTCGCCACCCTTCACATACACACGGACATGGTCGCGGCGTGGATGGCCGCATCCGTCACAGAGAGGAGAGCCACCACACGTCGGGCAGCCGCTTCCTTCCATGACCCCTCGATGCGCCCGAGCCGGCCAGCGGGTGCCACAAAGCCGGCACGAGATCGGTTCCATACCGTTTATCGTCGGGTCGGACGAGGCTGAGCTTTAGTTGCGCAAGAAGCTCGGCGGCTCGAGCGGGTCTTCGCGGCGCGGGCTTGGCGTCTGGCCGGTGAAGGTCGGCGTCGTGCGGCGGCGAGTGCCGCCCAGGCCCGTGGCGACGACGGTCACCCACACCTGCCCGGCGAGGCGTTCGTCGACAGTGGCGCCAAAGATGATGTTCGTGTCGTCGGTCGCAGCCGCCCGGACCGCCTCGGCGGCGTCGTTCACCTCCATGAGGGTCAGATCCTCGCCGCCGGCGATCGAGAGCAGGATTCCCCGCGCGCCGACGATCTCGGTGTCGATCAGCGGCGACTTGAGGGCGCGCTCGGCGGCCTGCTTTGCGCGGTCCTCGCCGGTCGCGTAGCCGATCCCCATCAGCGCCGAGCCTGCGTCGCGCATGACTGTCCGCACGTCGGCGAAGTCGAGGTTGATCAGACCCGGCATCGTGATCAGATCGGTGATCCCCTGGACGCCCTGTCGGAGGACGTCGTCTGCGATCTTGAAGGCGTCGAGCATGGACGTCGACCGGTCGAGCACCTCGAGGAGGCGGTCGTTCGGAATCACGATCACGGTGTCGCAGGCGGCGCGGAGCTCCTCGACGCCGACGTCCGACGACGCCTTGCGGCGCGTTCCCTCGAAGCGGAACGGCGTCGTGACGATCCCGACGGTGAGCGCGTCCAGCTCGCGGGCGATCTTCGCGACGATCGGTGCGGCACCGGTGCCGGTGCCCCCGCCCTCGCCCGCGGTGACGAAGACCATATCCGAGCCGCGAAGCGCATTCTTGATCTGGTCGTAGCTCTCCTCCGCCGCGCGGCGGCCGATGTCGGGCTCGGCTCCCGAGCCGAGGCCCTGGGTGAGATCGCGGCCGATGTGGATCTTGACCGGCGCATCGGAGATCTGGAGCTGCTGCATGTCGGTGTTGACCGCGACGAACTCCACCTGCGAGATCCCCGCGTCGATCATCCGGTTGACGGCGTTGAGGCCGGCGCCGCCGACGCCCACGACGCGGATCACCGCGAGGTAGGACGATGAATCACGCGGAGCGGCGTACTCGAGCCGAGGCGCCGGCTCGGGCAGCGGCTCGATCACGCGCGAGACCGGCGGCTCGTAGACGGATTCACGCGGAGGAGGCGGCGCAGCCAGGGGTGCCGGTGCGGCGGCGGCGGCCGGTTCCTTCCGCTTCCGCGTCGCAGGCGGCGGGGCAGGAGGAGCGGGGACGGGCGCAGGGGCGGCCGCGAGCGGCGCCTCCTGGGCGAAGTCCGGGACGTGCTCGACCGTCCTCTCCTGCGGCTCCTCGGGAGGCGGTGCCGGCTTCTCGGGCGCCGCCGCGTCCGGCGGCTGCTGCTCCTGCTGCCGCTGGGCCGCCTCGGTCGCGCGGAACAGCTCCGCGAGGGGACCCTCACGCATGCTCGCGCGGTTTCGCGCCATCGAGCACCTCCTTCGCCAGGTCCCGGTAGGCCTCTGCTGCCGTACCCGTCGGGTCGTATTTCAGCACGGATGAGCCCTTCACGGGAGCCTCGGCGTACCGGACAGTCTTGCGGATCCGCGTCTTGAAGACGAGGTCGCCGAAGCTCTCCTCCAGGATCTCGACGGCCTCGCGCGAATGCAGCGTGCGGCGGTCGAACATCGTCGGCAGGATCCCCTCGATCTTGACGTCGGGATTGAGGTTCTCGCGCACCATCGCGAGCGTGTTCTCGAGCTGGACGAGGCCGCGCAGCGACAAGTACTCGCACTGCACGGGCACGATCACGCCGGTGGCCGCGACGAAGGCGTTGATCGTCAGCAGGCCGAGCGACGGCGGGGTGTCGATCATGATGAAGTCGTAGCTGTCGCGCACCTCGAGCAGCGCTTTCTCGAGCGCACGCTCGCGGCCGATCATCGAGCTCAACGCAAGCTCCGCGCCGGCGAGATCGATCGACGAGACCGCAACGTCGACCTCGGCCGGGTGGATGATCTCCGAGATCGGAAGCCGGTGGACAAGCACGTCGAACATCGAGCGCTCGATCGCGTCCGGGTTCATGCCCTGGCTCATCGTCAGGTTGCCCTGAGGGTCGAGATCGACGACGAGCACACGGAAGCCCTGCTCCTTGAAGGCAACGGCCAGGTTCAGCGTCGTCGTTGTCTTCGCGACGCCTCCCTTCTGGTTGGCGAACACGATCACCCTCTGCAACGACTTCTCCTCGGTGGCGGTGTGCACCCGAACATTCGGGCGCGGTAGCAGACGCATGAGTCCCATGTGAGACTCCCGTTCAAGCCTAGCCTCGGTTCTCCTGCACCGGTGTTTAGGCCGGCTCGCCGTCGTCGTAGCCGAGGTCCTCCAGCCGGGCGATCAGGCCGAGGCCGCGGAAGTAGATCTTGTTCGAGCGCGGGTAGTAGCAGACGTCGTTCGCATTGCGCGTGCCATACGCCAGGAAGGTCATGCCGCCCTCTGCCGCGCGGAGGCCGTGCGCGATTCCGCTCGACGCGGGGCGCGAGATGACGTGGCCTGCGCTGATCGGATGCTCTTCGTACTCGCGTCCCGATCGGGCGTGCTGCGGGGATGGCCACAGCCCCAGCGTCCCGGCGCCCTCGAGCACGACGAAGATCTCCTCGTCGGCGGAGTGGAGGTGCGGCGGCGCGCCTTCCCCGCCGGCCGGGAGCCTCCCCCAGTTGAGGCCACTCAGCTCTGCGCCGGCCGTGCGTGCGAGTAACCGCCATGAGCCACCGTGATGCCCCTCGACGTCGTCGACGTGGACAACGCTCGCCGGCCGGGCACCGATCTCCGGTAGCTCCGGTTCCCCAGCGGCAGCCTCCCGCTCCCACGGATTCTCGCCGACGCCCACCTCGACCCACGAGCCGCCAAGCCAGGACACGCCCGCACGAGGGAGGTGCCCAGCCTCGGTCTGACCCCGGGTGCCGAACGCCAGCACGTCCAGGCCGTCTTCGCCCGCACGGAGTGTGTGGAGCTCGCGCACGCGGTGGACGATGCAGTCGCCCGGGCGGACGTCGAACGCCGATCCATCGAGCAGGCAGATACCCGAACCGCCCAGCACGAAGAAGATCTCCTCCTCCGCGGTCTGACGGTGGAGGGGCGTCGACCACTTGTCGGGATCGATCCGCATCCGCTTGACTCCGACCGTCTTTGTCCCGGCGGCGGCTCCGAGGTCGGTCCATACGCCACCGAGGTGGCCGAGCTCGTTCCGGTGGCTTTCGGCTTCGTCCCAGTGGGCGATCACCCGCCGATTATGTCCCGTGCCAGCGCCGTGCGTAGGCGCCCGATCACCTCCTCCGTCCCGCTCGTCGCATCCTGCTGCTCGCGCGTCAGCCCCTCGGCTTCGCGGAGCAACCCCCGCAGCTCCGAAAGCAGCTCGGCCGGGGCCGCACCGCTCCGGTCGAGCTCGTCGATCCGGTCGAGCCGGGCAAGAACGCGCGCTTCGTCCATGCGAACGACGCTACCGGCGCCGTTGCGACAGAAGAGCGACGCGTTCGTCACAAGAGCGTGACGATCTGGCCTAGGCGGTGTTCGCGAGCCGCGGCGCCGATCGCAGCCCGAGCAGGACGTCGTCGAGCGAGCGGACGAGCGCCGGGCGGTCGCCGTGCCGCAGCGTCTCGACCAGCGAACGGCGAACGGCGTCCTCTGCCCGCGGCGAGGCCTGCTCGCCGGCAGCGAGAGACTGCAACGAGGCATGGATCGCGCGGCGCTCGTCGCTGACGTCGCCGAGCAGGACGGCGGCGCGGAGCTCCCAGGTGTCTCCGAGCAGTCCGGCCAGCGCGCCGCGCAGCTGCTCGGACCGGAACGGCTCGTTCTGGAAGAGCGAGAGCTCCCAGCGGTCGAGCGCCTCGGCGAGCGGCGCGTCGCCGTCGGCGAGCGCGAGGCGCGAGAGCAGCTCGCGCGCGAGCTCGGCGCGGAAGGAGTCGAGGCGGGTGGCCTCGCCCGGAGGTTGCGTTGCAGCGATCGGGAGCACCGGCCGGATCCCGAACGGGCGCCAGTCGAGCCGCTCGAAGAGCACGGGGCCAGCCGCGACGGGAGCGGCGGTAGCGAGCCGGATCGCGGAGACCGCGTCCGCGAGCTCGGCGGGCGCGTCCGGCGGCTCGGCGCCCGGCTCCAACTCGCGCTCGAGCTCGAGCACGCAGTAGCGGTCGACCTCCCGCCCGAACCCGGGCGGGAGCAGACCCTGCGCCTCGGGCCAGTGGTGAGCGAGCTCGCCGGTCGCCGCGGCGCGCATCCGGATTCCGGCGCCGAGCTCCACCTGCGTCACGACGGAGATCCCGACGAGGGGCGCCACGGCCGCGTACGCGCGCGAGGCACCGAAGAGCGAGTGCTCGAGCTCGGCGTACGCCCGCTCGAACGCCCGGTCGTCCCAGTCGAAGCCTCCACACGCTTCGGCGGTCGAGATCAGCAGCGAGACGAGGACGGTGCGGAAGAGTGCCTGCTCCTCGGAAGGCTTCGGGCCTGCATGGGCGCGCGCGAAGATGGCCGCCGCCGGCTCGCGCAGCAGCTCGTCGAGCGCGATCCTGGCGTCGTCGCGGCCGGCGAGCACGCTCGCACGCGACTCGACGAACGTCCGCACGAGCGGCCGGTACTCGTAGAGCGCCGGCCCGCCGCGCTGCACGTGCTCCTCGAACGAAAACGGCAGGTCGTCACCCTCCTCGAGCGCACGGCCGAGAAAGACGAACGCGCCGAGACAGAAGGCGCGCAGGGTGAGGCGCAGGTGCGGTGCGCGTACCGCCATCCGTCTTGCTTACTCCCCCGGCGGCCCGCCTCCTGCTTTGGCCCGCTGACAGCCCGGACACCAGTACGCCGTGCGGTTGTCATCGCCCTGTCCGCGTGAGCGAACGATCGTGCCGCAGCGGCGGCACGGCCTCCCGGCTCGCCTGTAGACCCGATGCTGCGAACGCCCGGTCGCAACCGACTCCTGCATCAGCCTGCGCGCAGCGCCGAGCGCGTCGCGCAGCCTCTCGTCGGACATCTCGCGCACGCGCGCCCAGGGCGAGACCTGGATCGTCCAAAGCGCCTCCGCCATCCACATGTTCCCGATCCCGGCCACCAACCGCTGATCCTGGAGCGCCTCGCCGAGCCGCCGGTCGGGAACGCCGCGCAAGCGCGCGACGGCGGCGTCGAGGTCGATCTCGGCGGCGAGCACGTCCTGGCCGAGCCGGCGGACCGTCCGCGTCTCGAGGGTGAGCACCGGCCCGTTCCAGAGCACGCCCTCGAGCTCGTCGCCGCGAAGCACGAGCCAGGGCGACCCCGTCCGCTGTTTCCCGCGCGGCTCGACCCGCCAGCGGCCGGTCATACGCAGATGGCTCCGGACGACGATCCCACCTTCGAAGCGGAGCAGGAGATGCTTGCCGACGGCCTCGACCGACTCGAGCACGCGCCCGTCAACGCGTTCCGCGACACCGGTCACCTGGCCGCGCGGGTTCGGCGACTCGACCTCGAGCCGCTGCCCGACGAGCGGTTGCAAGCGGCGCGCGGCGCGGTGAAGAGAGTCGCCCTCGGGCACTGCACCCAGCTTAGAGCGGTCTCAGCCTCAGGCGACGCGCGTGAACATGTTCTTGCCCGCGTACATCGAGGCGTCTGCGAAGGCGAGGAGGCCCGCGGCGTCGCGAGCGTCGACCGGGTGGATCGCGACGCCGATAGACGCGTCAGCCTTGAGCTCGACCGCGTCAACCGTGAGCGGCGTCGAAAGCCGGTGGCGGATTCGCTCGACGACAGTCTGGACGAGCTCCGGCGCTTCCTGGACGTCCAGATCGGCGAGCATGATCACGAACTCGTCGCCGCCGACACGGGCTACGACGTCGGTGTCGCGGGCGCCCGCCCGCAGGCAACCGGCGACCTCTATGAGCAGCCGGTCGCCGTACGCATGCCCGAGCGAGTCGTTGACGTCCTTGAAGCGGTTGAGGTCGACGCTGAGAATGGCGACGGCGAGGCCGCCGCGGCGAGCCCGCGCAAGGGCGAGCTCGAGCTGCTCGTCGAGCATGCGTCGGTTGGGAAGCTGGGTCAGGTCGTCGGTCGTCGCGAGCACGGTCAGGCGCCGGTTCGTCTCTTCGAGGCGGCGTTCGACATCTTTGAGGTGGGTGACGTCCGTGACTGCCGTACCGACTCCCACGAGGCCGGTGGTGGCTGGCACCGGGTAGTAGCTGACCATGTGCCAGCAACCCTCCGAGCTCTCGATCTCGATCCCCAGCACTGCCACACCGGACTCCAGCACGGAGCGCGCAAGCGGTTCGAGGATGTCTCCGTTGATCGGTGTCATCTCCCGCAGCGTGCGACCCTCGATCTCCTCCCGTTCATTTCCCATGATCTCGGCGAGCGCCTGGTTGACGCGGACGTGCCGCAGATCCTGGTCGAGGAACCCGAAGCCCGCCGGCGCATGGACGAAGAACGCGTCGAGGAGCGCGCGTTCACTCTTCGCCCCCTCGGCCGCCTGCGAAAGCCTGTCGCGCAGCGTCCGCATCGTGCCGGCGGCTGCAATGAGCGTCCCGGCGCCGAGCACCCACATCTGGACGGCCTCTGCCGGCGGATGGGACCGGCTGAGCGCCAGTGCCCAGAGACCGACCGCAGCAAGAAGCTGGACGAGCACTTGCCTTCGATTGAAGTAGAACGACACAAAGACCACGACGCCGAGGTAGAGAGGCGCATAGCGGTCACCGGAATCTTGGAAGAACGTGATCTCGGCGATGATCGAGGTCGCGGCCAGCGCTATCAGACGGTTCGCCGAGCGGGGAAGGCGCTCGTACAGGCAGATGAGCACGACGGCGAGGAGGCAGGAGGCTCCGATGCCGGCAAGCATGGGGGCGTCGAAGTCACCGACGACGGCAGCCGATGCGAAGACGAGCGTTCCGAGGGTCAGAAAGCCGAACGCCCCGGCACGTGCGGCGACCAGGGCGCGGCGCCCCTTGGGGGTCAACTGAACCGGCCGAAGACCGACGCGCTGAGCGAACGTGATTGTCACGGCCCGGTGATCGGGCGGAACCGGACGGAAATTAGGGGCGCAGAACAGCCCGCCGCGGACCGGCGAGGAAGCCGGCCTCGACCAGCAAGGGCAAGACTTCGGTCTCGGTGACCGGACGGCCGTCGAAACGCTCTACTGCGAGCCGCTTGGCCCCACCGGCCCGGACGTGCTGGACCAGTGCGGCGATCGCGGGGCGAAGCCAGTCCTCGTCCGGCTCGCGCAACGGGACGAGCGTGCGGCCGCCGCGCTCGACGAACAGGGCGGCCTCGCCGCCGAGGAGCACGACCTGTGCCCCCGCGACGCGCGCAGCTCGCGCCCCGGCTCGCTTCGGCCACGGCAGCGCCGCGCCGTAGGGTTGCGCCGGGTCGGCCGCGGCGAGCACGAGCGGCTCCGGATCGTCCTCCCCTCCCCAGCCGGCGGAGCGGAGCTCGCGCAACCGCTCGACGGCTCCAGGAAGTGCGAACTGGGCGCCGCCGAGGCCTTCGACGAAGTACCCGCGCCGGCACGATCCGATCGTCTCGAGATCCTTTAGCTCGGAGTAGACGGCGCTGTACCCGCCGGGGATCCCCTCGCCGCGCACGCCGTCCCGCGTGACGATCCCCTGGCGCTCGAGCAGCAGCTCGGCCAGCGCGCGCCGGTCCGGCGCTCCCGGGAACAGCCTGCCGGTGGGCGACCAGCGGCCCTGTGTGGACGTGATCGAGGCGCCCCGCGTGCGCGAGAAGCGGCGCGGCCGGCGCTCGCTGCGGGGAGCCTCGTACCGGCGGCCGGCGCGGAGCGGCGTCCAGGCATCGTTCGTCACCTCGCCGGCCCAGACGAGCTCCCAGAGGGCGGGCAGTGCAGCCTCTGCCTCGAGACCCGTCTCGTCGAGCAGGTCGGGCCAGAACATGGCGCTGCGGCCGAGCGCATCGCGAATCGCCCGTGCCTCCTGCGTTTCCGGCCGGGGAGCCCCCGCAGGCAGGCCGAGCACGGCCGCGTCGTCGCGGAAGTAGACGGCGACCCGGTCGAGCCCGGCGCCGACCCAGACGAGCTCGCCCGAGGCGCAGAGCGCGTCGAGCCATGACGGCTGGTAGCCGGGAATGCGCCGGGGCAGCACTTCGGTCTCCCAGAGTGAGACAGACAGGGCGAGCCCCTGCAGCGGGACGAGTGCCTCGCGGAGGCTCGCGCGGCGCCCGATGCCGTGCCACGCGGGCAAGAAGCGGCCGAGAGCGGCCTGCTCCGCCGGCTCGACCTCGCGTCGGAGAGCGGCGAGAGATGCACGGCGGAGACGCCGCAGGACATCAGGGTCGCACCATTCCCGCTCGACGCCTCCCGGGCGGAGCTCGCCGCGAACGAGCAGATCGGCGCGCTCGAGCTCGTGCAGAAGACCGTTCAGGTCGAGCCCGAAATGCTCGTCGGCCTCCGCCGTTCTGAACGGGCCGCGACTCTTGGCGAAGCGGACGACCAGCTGTCGAAGCGAGTCGGGACCCCCTTCCAGGTACGCCTCCGGCAGGCCGCCGGGGGGCATCACGCCAAGCGCATCCCGGTAGCGGCCCGCGTCCTCGGCTGCAATCAGACGCTCCTCCCCCGCAACACGCACCGCCAGAGCACGCCGCTCCGCGAGCAGGATCGCGGCCTGGCCTTCGTCGTACTCCCGGGCGCGCAGGTCGCCGCGGCGACGCAGCACGTCGTGGAGCTCGTCGGGGTCGCGCGGATCGCCGCGCAACTGTCGCTCCACCTCCGCGAGCGCGTCGACGTCGATCAGCTCGCGCAGCTCGTCCTGGCCGAGCAGCTCGCGCAGGAGGTCTCGGTCGAGAGAGAGCGCCTGCGCGCGCCGCTCGGCCGGGGGCGTGTCGTCCTCGTACATGTAGGTGGCGACATAGTCGAAGAGGAGCGACGAGGCGAAGGGCGAGGCCGACGCGGTCTCCACCTCGACGAGGTCGAGCTCGCGCGTCTGCAGGCCCTTGAGGATGTTCTTCAGCGCCGGCAGGTCGAAGACGTCCTGCAGGCATTCGCGATAGGTCTCGAGCACGATCGGGAACGAGCCGTACTTGCGCGCGACCTGCAGCAGGTTCTGCGCCTTTAGACGCTGCTGCCAGAGCGGCGTGCGCTGGCCGGGGCGGCGGCGCGGAATCAGCAGCGCACGCGCGGCGTTCTCGCGGAAGCGTGCGCCGAACAGGGCGGTCTGGCCAACCTCGCCGACGACGAGCTCCTCGATCTCGTCCGGCCCGATCAGCAGGTCGGCGAGACTCGGCGGCGTGTCCGCCTCTGGCAGGTGGATTGCGATTCCGTCGTCCGACCAGATCGACTGGGCGTCGAGTCCGAGCGAGTCGCGGAGCCGCGCCGTGAGCGCCATGCCCCACGGCGCATGCACGCGGCCGCCGAACGGGGTGAGGATGCAGACGCGCCAATCGCCGATCTCGTCGCGGAACCGCTCGACGACGATCGAGCGGTCGGACGGGACGACCCCCGTGGCGGCCGCCTGCTCGCGCAGGAATGTGAGCAGGTTCTGCGCCGCGCGCGGGTCGAGGTGGTAGTCGTCGCGGAGGTGGATGAGCGCGCTCTCGTCGGTGCGGGCGACGAGCTCGCGCGAGGCGCGCCCGATCTTCTCGCCCAACTCGAAGGGCCGGCCCACACCCTCGCCCTTCCAGAACGGCACGGCGCCGGGGACGCCCGGCGCAGGCGAGACGATCACGCGGTCGCGCGTGATCTCCTCGATCCGCCAGGTCGAGGCTCCGAGCATGAACGTCTGTCCCTGCCGCGCCTCGTAGACCATCTCCTCGTCGAGCTCGCCGACACGGCCGGCGCCGTCGACCAGGTGGACGCCGAAGAGTCCGCGGTCGGGGATGGTGCCGGCGTTCGTGACCGCGAGGCGGCGAGCGCCGGTGCGCCCGCGGATCACGCCCGCGGTTCGATCCCAGACGATCCGGGGCCGCAGCTCGGCGAACTCGTCCGACGGGTAGCGGCCGGCGAGCATGTCGAGCACGTTCTCGAGCTGCTGGCGCGAGAGGTCGGCGAACGGATACGCGCCGCACACGAGCCGGTGCAGCTCCGCGACCTCGATCTCCTCGTCGGCGACGATCGCGACGATCTGCTGCGCGAGCACGTCGAGCGGGTTGCGCGGGATCTTCGTCTCCTCGATCTCGCCACTGCGCATCGCCCGGGCGACGACGGCCGACTCGAGCAGGTCGGCGCGGAACTTGGGGAAGATGCGACCCTTCGAGGTCGAGCCGAGATCGTGGCCCGCACGGCCGACACGCTGCAGGCCGCGCGCGACCGACTTCGGGCTCTCGACCTGGATCACGAGGTCGACAGCGCCCATGTCGATGCCGAGCTCGAGGCTGGAGGTGGCGACGAGGCACGGGATGCGCCCCGCCTTCAGATCCTCCTCGATGATCATCCGCTGCTCCCGCGCCAGCGAGCCGTGGTGAGCGCGAGCAATCTCTTCCTCGGCCAGCTCGTTCAGCCGCAGGGCCAGCCGCTCAGCCAGCCGACGGTTGTTGACGAAGACGATCGTCGAGCGGTGCTCTCGCACGAGCTCGAGGATCGCGGGATAGATCGACGGCCAGATCGACCGGGCGGTCGACTCGTATCCGGACCCCATCACGACGTCGTCGTTCACCACCGGCTGCGACAGCTCGCTCGACGTCCCGAGCTCGCGCAGGTCCTCCACCGGCACGACGACCTCGAGATCGAGATCCTTGCTCGTGCCCGCGTTGACGAGCTGGATCGGGCGATCGCCGGAGACGAACCGGCCGATCTCCTCGAGCGGGCGCTGCGTGGCCGAGAGGCCGATCCGCTGCGCGGGCTTGTCGAGCAGGGTATCCAGGCGCTCGAGCGACAGCGCAAGGTGGGCGCCTCGCTTGGTGCCCGCGACGGCGTGCACCTCGTCGACGATCACCGTCTCGATCGAGCGCAGGGTCTCGCGCGCCTGCGAGGTCAGCATCAGGAAGAGCGACTCGGGCGTCGTGATCAGGATGTCCGGCGGGTCCTTCACGAGCTCGCGCCGCTCCTTCTGCGACGTATCGCCGGTGCGAACGCCGACGCGCAGGTCAGACTGGAGACCCGCGAGCGGTCCGCGCAGGTTGCGCTCGACGTCGTAGTTGAGCGCCTTCAGCGGGGAGACGTAGAGGAGTCGCAGGCCCTGACCGGGTGCTGAGTCGAGCCGGTCGATGCCGTACAGGAACGCGGCCAGTGTCTTGCCGGAGCCGGTCGGAGCCTGGATCAGCACGTTGCCGCCGGTCGAGATCGCCGGCCAGCCGGCTGCCTGAGCCGGGGTCGGCCCGGCGAACGCGCGCCCGAACCAGGCTCGCGTCTTCGGCGAAAATGGAGCGAGCGGGTCCACCTCCTCAGGGTACCGGGGCGTTGACGCGTGGCGAAGAGACTTGTAACGTCGCTTGGATGAGTCCACGAGTAGAGCCAGTAGATCCGACCGGCCAAGAGCTGACGCAGTTCTTCACCGCCCTACAGGACGAGTCGAAGCTGAGCGAGTACCACGCCGACCCCGAGGGCTACGTGCAGGCGCAGCAGGCGAGTGGCGTCGTGGGCGACAGCGCGTCGCAGCTGATCCTCAGCAGGAACCTCGAGAACGTCCAGGCGAGCATGGCGAGCGCAGGCGGCGGTGGGTCCACCGTGGCCGTCGTGTTTCCGCCCTTCTGAGCGGCTCGCTCGTCGTCGTCGGGACGGGCATCGGCTTCGGCCGGATCACGCTCGAGGCCCGCGCGGCGATCGCGGCTGCAGAGGACGTGCTCTACCTCGTACCTGACGCCGTTTCGGCGAGTGGAATCGAGTCGTTGAACCCGAGCGCGCGGTCGCTGCACGGCCTCTACGAGGAAGGCGTCTCCCACCGCGCGGCCTACGAGCGGATGGCCGAGGCGATCCTCCAGCCGGTGCGGGCCGGGAAGCGCGTCTGTGCAGCGTTCTACGGCCACCCCGGCGTCTTCGTCCTGCCCTCGCACGAGGCGATCAGACGCGCACGGGCCGAGGGATTCGACGCCACGATGCAGCCCGGCATCTCGGCCGAGGACTGCCTCTTCGCAGACCTCGGCGTTGACCCCGCGCTGAACGGACTGCAGAGCTACGAGGCGAGCGACTTCCTCCGCCGCCGGCCGACGACCGAGCCGACGACGGCGCTCGTGCTGTGGCAGGTCGGCGTCGTCGGAGCGCGCACGCACTCCGCACACGTCTCGGCGCCCGCGCTCGGAGAGCTGGTGGAGCTCCTACTCGAGCGCTACCCGGCGGTACACCCCGCGGTCGTCTACGAAGCGTCGTCCTATCCGGGCGTTGAGCCTCTCGTCCGCAACCTGCGGCTCGACGAGGTCGGCGCGGACACGGTCACCCCGGCGTCAACGCTGTACGTGCCGCCAGCCGCTCGCTGAGCACCCGCGCCCAACGTGCGGCGACGACGTTGCCCTTCGCCTCGTAGAGCTGCAGCGCCTGGCTCGCGGCCTCCCGCCCCTCCTCCGCCTCGCCGGCTGCCGCGTGCGCTTCCGCGAGCGCGAGCAGCGCCTCGGCGGCGAGCACCGGGGAGTCGGTCGCGCCTGCGAGCTCGACCGCCGCGAGTCCTGTCTCCTCGGCCTCCCGGCCACGGCCGAGCTGGGCCAGGGCCTTCGCGCGTGCGACGCGCCACGAGATCTGGGCGTGGACGTCGTCGGGCGAGGACGCTTCCTCGCTCGTGAGGGTGGCGGCGAGCGCCTCGTCGGAACGGCCCTGCGCGAGCAGCGCTTCGGCGAGCTGCGCGGCGATCGACGAGAGGTTCCCGCGCTCACCGATCTCCTGGAGTTGCTCCAGCGCGGTACGAAGCTCTCGCTCGGCTGCGGCGGCATCACCGCCCAGCAGCTCGATCGCGCTCGACCACGTCGTGATCGCAGCAGCGCCGATGCCCTGACCGAGCGCGTCGAGGATCCCCTTGCCTTGCCGGCAGCGCGAGCGCGCCTCGTCGAATGCGCCGGCCATCGCGGCCAGGAGGCTGGACGCGACGAGCAGGAATCCCTTGGCGGCGCTTTCCGGCGGCGCGCCCTCGATCAGCTCGTCGAGGCGGGGGCGGCCGAGGTCGATCGCGAGAGGGCCGATCAGGGTCGCGAAGCCGAGCCGGATCGAGACGTCCGACCGGCGGCGGGGGTCATCGGCCCGCTGGGCGTGCACGAGCGCTCGCTCGAGGGTCTCCTCCATCGGCCCAATCTGGCAGCGCCACCAGTACCCGTCGGCGAGCCGTGCGAGCAGGCGCGCAACCGTGGCGTCGTCTCCGGCAGACTCGAAAGTGGGCAGCGCTCGGTTGATCTCGTCCGCGACCTCGTCGACGCCCTCGCCGCGGACGAGCAGGCCGATCAGTGACGAGGCCAGCCGGGCAGCGATCGCACTGCGGTCGTCGCCGGCTTCCTCGGCCGCCACGATCGCAGCCGAGTTCTTCTCCTCCGCACGCACGAAGTCCCCGATCTTGAAGTACGCCTCCGAGTGGTCGACCAGCAGCTCGGCGTCCCCGGGCCGCAGCGCAACCGCGCGACCGAGGAGGTTCGCCGCGGCGTGCGCGTCGTCGCGGGCAAGCGCCCTGCGCCCGGCGAGTGCCAGCTGCTCGGCCGCCCGGGCGGCGAGCGCAGACTCGGCGGCGCCGGGCGGCGCGAGCTCGAGCCGATAGGCGTGCGCCTGCTCGAGATGGTGACCGAGGATCTCGTCGAGCTCCGGCAGTGCTCCGGTCCGCGCCTCCACCCAGTCGGCGCAGCGCTCGTGCAATTCGGCTCGGAGGCCTTTTGGCATCGAGTCGTACGCGGCATCGCGCACGAGGCTGTGTGCGAAGCCGAAGCCGTCCTCTCCCGCGAACGTCCGCATGTCCGGGCGGATCAGCCCCTTGCGCACGACGGCCTGGAGGACTCCCGCCACCTCCCGCTGCTCCTCGGGCGGCGTCAGGTCGGCGACCGCGCCCCACCAGAACACCTGGCCGATCACGGCCGCACGCTGCAGCACTGCCCGCTCCGCCTCGTCGAGATTGTCGAGCCGCGCTGCGAGCACCGCCTGCACCGTCTCAGGGACGCGGATCGACTCGACGTCCGTCAGCGCCTGCAGGCGTCCGTCGCGCTCGACGAGCACACCGTCCTCGACCAGCATGCGCAACATCTCTTCCAGGAACAGCGGGTTGCCGCCGGTCGCGCGGCCGACAGCCAAGGCGGCCTCCGGCTCGAGCGGGCCGGCGAGATTCTCGAGCAGCCGCCACGCGTCGTCGCGCTGCAGGGGCGAGAGCTGGATGGTCGGTGTGCCCGCCCACGCCGGCCGCAGCTCGGCGAGGTCGCTGCGAGCAAGGCAGCAGACGAGGATCGGCGCGTCGCGCGTCCAGCCGGCGAGGTACTCGATCAGGTCGAGGAAGGCAGGTTCCGCCCACTGGACGTCGTCGAGCACGAGCAGCACCGGCCGCTCGTGCGCGAGCGTCTCGAGCAGCCGCCGGAAGGCCCAGTAGAGCTCGTCGCTGCGCGAGTGCGGTTCGGCGCGACCGACCGCCTCGAACAGGCGGCCGTGCACGGTCTCGCCGTCGGCCTGCCCGTCCAGCACGGCGTCGAGGTCGAGCCCGCGGACGATCTCGACGAGCGGCCAGTAGGTGATCCCGTTCCCGTACGGCAGACAGCGACCCTCGAGGACGCGAACGTCCTCGCCCAGCGACGTCACCAGCTCGGCGGCGAGGCGCGACTTGCCGACGCCGGCGTCGCCGAGGACCGTCACGACGCGGCAGGAGCGCTCCAGCACGACCTGCTCGACTGCCGAGCGAAGGCGTGCGAGCTCGAGGACGCGGCCGACGAGCGGCGTATCGACCCGGCGGGTGACGCCGGCTGCGCCGGGCAGCACCTCGTGCAGACACCACGCGGCGACCGGCTCCGACTTTCCCTTCAGCTCGAGCGGCGGGATCGGCTCGGCGACGACCGCGTCGCGCACCAACCTGATGGTCGTGTCGCCGACGAGGATCTCCCCTCCGCCGGCAGCGGCTTCGAGCCGCTGCGCAACGACCACGGCGTCGCCCGTCGCGAATGCGTGCCCCTGCTCCGGGTCGCCCGCGATCACCTCGCCGGTGTTGACGCCCGTGCGGACCTCGATCCTGACGCCGAACGCAGCGTCGAGCCGGTCGTTCAGCTCTGTCAGCGCTTCGCGGAGCTCGACCGCCGCGCGGACCGCGCGCAACGCGTCGTCCTCGTGCACGACCGGGATCCCGAATGCGGCCATGACTGCGTCGCCGACGAACTTCTCGATCGTTCCGCCATGACGCTCGAGCACCTCGCGGGCCGTGTCGTGGTAGCTGGACCAGACGCCACGAAGCGCCTCGGGATCGAGGCGTTCCCCCAGCGGCGTCGAATCGGCGACGTCACAGAAGACGAGCGTGACGGTCTTCCGGACCATGAAACCAGTCTAGGGCGATTTGTAAGCCATGCCTAGACCGAGCTCAGTCGTCGTCCTCGTGGTTCCTCTCGCCGTCCCTGACGGAAAACAGCAGGAACTGGGTGAACTGCGCTGGGGCGAAGTTGTTGTCGCTGACGAGGATCAGGGAGCGGCTTCCGTGACGCAGCTTGGGGCCGAACGCCATTCCCTCCACGTTGTCGAGTGGAATACCGAGCTCGTCGAGATCCAGCACGAGCGTCTTCTTGGCCGACCGCAATCCGACGAGGAGCGTCGCGACGCTGTCGAACCCGTTCACGTTGTCGGCGCGCCCGAGCGAGACGTCGTAGAGCCGGATCTGGTTGCCGGTTCCGGGCGCGCCGACTGAGAAGGAACGCTCCATCGAAAGCATCTCGTCGTCGTCGAGCGGGAGCAGCTCGACGAGCCCGCCGACCGCGAACTGGGTCACCGGAACGGGTGGTTCCCTGATCGGATCCGTCCAGTAGACGTACTGCCGGTCGAGCGTGCCCCGCTTGAGGTCGTAGCGGAGGAGCCGAGCGGGACTGCCGTTCGTGAGCGTGGCCGGCGAGCCGTCCTGCGCGAGCGCCGCCTCGGTGCCGGTGAAGACGTACCGGCCGTCCGGGGTCGTCCCTGCGCTCTCGAAACCGAGGTTCTGGCGCACGCCGCGGCTCCCGTCGGCCACCGGGAGGAACGCGGTGGGAACAGGGAACGACCGGAGTTGACGGCCGTCGAGGCCGAACTCGCGCACCCACGGGTCGATCAGCCGGCTCGCGAAGCCTTCGGAGGTGATCACGAGCGTGTCGCGCTTTGTCAGCGCAAGGCCTTCGGGGTCGACGCTGAGCGGCGCGAACGGCTGACCGGTCGCGTCGCGCAAGGTCGTGACCGCGAGGATCTGGACGGCGGGAACCCCTGCGGAGACGTCGATCCGCAGCGTGTAGAAGCGAACGTTGGTCTGGTCGTCGGAGAGCGCGTAGAAGACACGGCGACGCTGGTCGTACGTGAAGCCGGAGAGGCCTCCGAACTGGGTGCCCTGGAACTGGGTCGCGGTGGGGATGATTTGCTGGCCGAGGAATCGCAGCCGCAGACGGCCGTCGTCGTGGCCGTGACCGGCGCGAGCTGCTCCCGCCGTCGCCCCAGCGAGCATGAGCGCGACGAGCGCCAGCCGCGCAAGCTTCGTCAGTCCGAGCGTCATCTGCCACCTCCAGTCCGGTTCGGTTCTTACGCCAGCAGATAGACGGTGAACACGATCGCGAGCACGATCGCGACGACTAGAGCGACGGCGAGATGCACGCCGCTCAGGACGAGCCACGGCGTGCGCTCGCTCTGCCCCCGCTCGGCCTCGGCTGCGAGCTCTTCTGCTTTCTCGATCGGATCCGGCATGCCGACTTGGTTACCCGCCCGCGCTAGGATCGAACCGTGCCCGAAGCGCTTCACTTCACCGGGAACGACGAGGCGGATCGACTGATCGCCGCAGAACCTCTGGCGCTGCTCGTCGGCTTCGTGCTCGACCAGCAGGTGAGCGTGCAGAAGGCCTTCTCCGGTCCGCTCGCCGTGCAGGAGCGGCTCGGCACGCTCGATCCGCGGGCGCTCGCCGAGGCCGACCTCGAGCCGGTCTTCCGCGAGCGGCCGGCCATCCACCGCTTCCCCGGCGCGATGGCCCAGCGCGTGCACGATCTCGCCGAGCACGTGCGCGACACGTACGACGGCGACGCCGCGCGCGTCTGGACCGACGCCGCCGACGGCGTGCAGCTGCGCGCGAACATCGCCGCGCTGCCCGGTTTCGGCGAGATGAAGATCAAGGCGCTCGGCTCGGTGCTCGCCAAGCGGTTCGGGGTCGAGGCGGCAAGGGGGCTCGTTCCAACGCATCCGACGCTCGGCGATGTCGACTCGCCGCAGGCGCTGCTCGACTACCAGGCGGCCAAGAGGGCGCACAAGTCGTCGCTGAAGTCGAGCGCAACCCGTTGATCGGCCGATCCGTGGTGGCCGCTCATCACCTGCGCTC
>JAWVCW010000004.1:0-12777 GCA_033857955.1 Gaiellaceae bacterium
TATACACCGCCTTGACCTGGACGTGGGACGCCTCGAGGTCGTACGACCCGCAGACGATGTGGAAGAACCCGGCCGGGAACTTCGTCGGCTGCGCGGTGCTGTCGAAGGCGCCGTGGTCGGCGATCACCTCGACCCGCAGGCCGGTGATCTTGCCGTTCTTCGAGCAGATGTCGCTGCGCATGAGGTAGTCGCGGGCGAAGCCGGTGGACATCAGGTTCTCGGAGCGGTTCTCGATCCACTTGACCGGGACGCCGGCCACGATCGAGCCGGCGATCGCGCACACGTAGCCCGGATAGACCGGCACCTTGTTGCCGAAGCCGCCGCCGATGTCCTGGCACTGGATCCGGATCATGTGCTCGGCGAGCCCGGCGACGTGCGCGTAGACCGTGCGGTGGGCGTGCGGCGCCTGGTTGCCGTTGTAGATGTCCAGCTGGCCCGTCTCCGGGTTGAAGTCGGCGACGATGCCGCATGTCTCGAGCGGCGCCGGATGGCAGCGCGGGTAGATGATGTCGCGCGAGACGACGGTGTCGGCCTCCGCGAACGCGCGGTCCGTCGCTGCCTGATCGCCGGCCTCCCAGGTCGGGCTCGCGAGGTTGTCGCGCTGGCCGGCCTTGTCGTCGCGGATCAGCGGCGCGTCGGGGTCCAACGCCTTGCGCGCGTTGACGATCGCCGGCAGCGGCTCGTACTCGACATCGATCAGCTGCAGGGCGTCGTTTGCCGAGTACTCGTCGGTCGCGATCACGAACGCGACCTCCTGGCCCTGGAAGCGGACCTTGTCGCCCGCGAGCACGGCCTGCGTGTCGTAGGAGATCGTCGGCATCCACGCCAGCCCGAGCGTCTCGAGGTCCTTGGCGGTGACGACAGCGGCGACGTTGGGGTGCGCGAGCGCCCTCGAGGTGTCGATCGAGAGGATGCGCGCGTGCGCGTACGGGCTCCGCAGGATCGCCCCGTGGACCATCCCCGGCAGACGAACATCGTCGAGGTAGGTGCCCTGGCCACGGATGAAGCGCGCGTCCTCCTTGCGCTTCAGCCGCCCGAAGCCGATCGGCCGCTCGGTCGTGGCGCTCGGAAGGTTCTCGATGGTCGCCATGCTCAGACCCCCTGTTTCGCGTTGGCTTCGTACTCAGCCGCCCAACGCACGGCGCTGACGATGTTCTTGTATCCCGTACAGCGGCAGATCGCGCCTGAGATCGCCGTTCGGATCTCCTGGTCTGTCGGATCCGGGTTCTCGTCCAGCAGGGCGCGAGCCGTCATCAACATCCCCGGCGTGCAGAATCCACATTGTAGAGCGTGCAGCTCGTGGAAGCCCATCTGGATCGGGTCCTGCTGGCCGTCGACCTCGAGCGACTCGACCGTGCGAATCTCGTGGCCCTCGCACATCGCCGCGAGGATCGTGCACGACTTGACCGGCTCGCCGTCCATTTGCACCACGCAGGCGCCGCAGTTGGAGGTATCGCAGCCCCAATGAGTGCCGGTCAGGCCGGGCGTCTCGCGAATGAAGTGAACGAGCAGCAGACGCGGCTCGATCTCGCGGGAGACCTGTTCGCCGTTGATCGCAATCGAGACGTTCATGCTCAGGCCTCCTGGTTCTGGGCGCGGGCCGCGGCGCGGCGCAGGGCACGGGTCGTGAGGACGCCGGCGAGATGGCGCTTGTAGTCGATCGGTCCCCGACCGTCCGCGCTCGGGGAGCAGTCTGCGGCAGCGATCTCGCCCGCCTCCGCAAAGACCTCCTCCGACGGAGCCCTGCCGCGGAGCAGCTCCTCGGCGCGCGCGAGATGGATCGTCGTGAGCCCGACCGCGCTGAGCGCGATGCCCACGTCGGAGATCTTGCCGCCGTCGATCCAAACTGCCGCCGACGCCGCCGCGATCGCCCAGTCGCCGGCGCGGCGCTCGACCTTCTCATGGGCGCTGCCACCACCCGGACGCAGTGGCACCCGAATCTCGGTGAGCAGCTCGCCGTCGCCCACAGCGGTCATGTACGGCCCCACGTGAAAGTCCTCCATCCCGACCACCCGCTCGCCGCCGGCGCCGCGGATCACGACCTTTGCCTTGACGGCCGAGCAGACGGCCGACAAGTCCTCGGCCGCGTCCGCCTGGCAGAGCGAGCCGCCGATCGTGCCGCGGTTGCGTACGACCGGGTCGGCGATCACGTTCTCGGCGTCGCGAAACAGCGGGAAGTGGCGGGCGAGCAGGTCGGACTTCTGGAGCTCCACGTGGCGGGTCAGCGCCCCGATCAAGACCTCGTCGCCCTGCTCGCGGATGTAGGAGAGCTCCTTGAGATCGTTGATGTCGATCAGGTGCTGGGGGTTCGCAAGCCGGAGCTTCATCATCGGCAGCAGGCTGTGCCCGCCCGCGATGACGCGCGCCTCCGAGCCGAGCCGCTGCAGCGACGCGATTGCGCCCTCCACACTGGTCGCGCGCTCGTACTCGAATGCCGCAGGGGTCTGCACAGGGCTCCTTCCTAGCGGGCGTGGCCGGGGAGCCGCTTGCGCGGAGCCCCGATGTCTTCCCGCTGCTCGTACTGCACGGGCGCGTGGGTGCCGATGACCGGCGACCTCGGGAGGGACGAAGGCCTCGTCTGACGGACCTCGGGATACAGTTGCCGCGCCGCCAGGCTGCCGCGCTCGACGTCCCTCAGCGCAGGACCTGCCGGGTTGCCGACGGCGATCGGCGCCTCACGGCCGAGGCGCGCGAGCGTGAGCGTGCCTCGCGTGTAGACCTCGCCGATGCGCGGCGCCGTGATCGTGCTGCTCTCCGGAAACTGTCTGAACCCGGCCGCGCCCGCGCCGGCGTAGAGGCCGTCGACGAGGCCGACGGCGTCTGTGATGCCGGCCTTCTTGACGAGCAGGCCCTCGAGCAGCTCGACGCCGGCGTCGAGCTGCTCATTGATCGTCGTGACGACGCCGTTGACGGGCGCGCTCTTCTCGACGATCTCGCCGACGTGGGTGATGACCACGTCCAAGCCGGCCGTGATCTTTCGCAGCTGCACGATCACGGAGACGAGGTAGAAGACGAGCGCGACCACGATCAGCAGGACTGCAAGGATTGTGACTGCACCCGCTGCCGCAAATGCCAACACCGGTGAGATGGTTCCTCCTATCGAGCGTCGTCGAGGATCACGTCGAGGGAACCGCCGTAGTTCGCGACTCCCGCGACCGTCTGGGTTACTTGTTCCTGCGTCGTCAGCAGCAGCACGGCCGCATCGAGGTCCTTCGACCCCGCGGCGGCCACGTTCGCGATCTCCTGCACGCTGGGGACGATGCTCTTGGCGGCGTCCAGAACGCCCCGGAGCAGATACACGACGACCGGAAGGACGACCGCCAGCAGGACGACGTCTCCGAGCCACCAGAGGATCATCGCGGCCTTCTCTCGGCGACGATCGCCGCCTTGCCCGCGATTCCCGGCAGCGCGCCGAGGATGATGTCGAACTGGCCGTTGATCGCCGTGACCGCGCCCTCGAGCGGACGCAGGTGCTCCGACTCGACGCCCTGGAGCGCAGTCGCCAGCGTCGCGAGTCCTGTCGAGATCCTCCGCAGGCCCCTGCGCACCTCGATCAGCGCCACGGCCAAGACGAGCACGACGCCCGCGGCGAGCACGAAGGTCAGGAGGGCCAGGGCGTGTGTGCCGGTCATGCTCCGCCGAACCCGTCGGTGAGCGCGTTCATGTAGCCGTCCTGGACCACGGCTTCGTCCACGATCAGTGCCAGCACGGGCGCCGTTGCCTCGAGTTGCGGGATGTTCGCCGTGCTCGAGGCGACCTTGCCTGCGATCTCCAGCAAGCCGTCGACCGACTTTTCGATGCTCCCGACGGTCTCCACGAGCACCGTCAGCAGGATCGCGACGATCACCGCTGCGCCGAGAGCGATGCTCAAGGCGATTCCCCAGTAGGTATGCGACGACAGCGCGGCGAGCGTGCCTGTCATTTGCCGACCGCCACCTTTCGCAGTGACCGGGCGGCGTGCAGGATCCTGACGCCGGAGTCGTTGATCTGGGCGATGCCGCCGAGCTCGGCTGTCTGCTGGCGCACCACCTCGACCGCCTGCTCGGCCGTTCTGGCCTGTCGGGCGATCCTGATCGCCAGCAGCACGATCACGATCACGATCACTGCAGCCACCGCGACCACGACGATGCCGAGCGCGAGCCCCACCTGCCATGCAGTGGAAGACGCGATCAGCGAGGAACCTGTCACTCGGCCACCTTAGTTCGCGGGGAAAAAACTTGTCAAGGCAAGTATCTGCTGTCGGTTCTGCTACGTCTGCGGCGACGTTGCCGGTTTCGGCGAGGGTCTGCCCGCCCGGCGCGTGCGCGGCTCCACGCGCCGCGCCAGGAGCAGCATGAGCAACCCGTAGATGATCACGATGATCCCGACGGCCAGCACGAGCGGCCCGATGAAGTTGATGGTCGAGGTCGAGACGAGGTTCTCGTAGTTGCCTCGCTGGGTCTCGAGCACAGGAATCACGTCCGAGCTGAAGTAGGTGCGGACGTCGGGGACGGTCTTGATGGGCGTGCCGTCGAAGCGCGTGGCCCCGCCGATCCCCTGGACGTTGTTCCATCCGTTGGTCACCGCCGGCAGGTTGGTGATCGCCTGGGTGAGCCCCGGGAAGTTCGCCTTCAGCGCCGCGAGCAACTCGGCCTCCGACACCTTGAGTGTCTTCTCCAGGAACGTGAACAGGCCAGGCAGCTCCGCCGTCACCGCTGACAGGGGGATCGCCAGCAGGAGCGCTGTCGTGTGCGGGAAGTTCTGCTGCAGCGCGCCGAGGACAGCCGCCTGCGAGAGCCCCGTCTTCTCTGAGACGAAGGCGATCAGCTTCGGCACCTCGGCCGCGGCCCCGCCCTGCGGGGTCATGATCGGATCCTCCGTGTCGACGATCGCGGAGACCATGGTGATCCCGGCGCGGTCGCCGTGCACGCGTGCTGCGTCGTTCGCGGGGCGCAGGGCATCGAGCAGCTCCTGCCCGTTGCTGACCCGCGGGACGAGCGACACGACGAGCACGAGCGCCACCACCCCGACACCGACGGCGAGCACGACCCAGGCGCCTGCAATGGCCTGGCCGCGCGACACCGAGCCCCTGAGGTTCCCGGCGGTCATCAGCGCGGCGAACAGGATCACGACCAGTCCGACGATCAGCAGGAGAGGCGCGATCCAGTTGACGGACGAGGTCCCGTCGAGACTGGCGAAGTTGCTCTGCTGCTGTTCCAGGACGGGAATCAGATCTGCGCTGAAGTACGTCCTCAGCTGGGGCACGGTCTGCATGGGCGTGCCGTCGAAGCGCGTCGAGCCGCCCATGTCTGCGATGTTGTCCCACCCGTTGGTCAGCGTCGGCAGGTTGGTGATCGCCTGCGTGAGCGCCGGGAAGTTCGCCTTCAGGGCTGCGAGCAGCTCCGCCTCCGACACGTTGAGTGCCTTCTCCAGGAACGCGAACAGCGCAGGTAGCTCCGCGGTCACCGCTGACAGGGGGATCGTCTGCAGGAGCGCCGTCGTGTGCGGGAAGTTCTGCTGCAGTGCGCCCAGGACTGCCGCCTGCGAGAGCCCCGTCTTCTCTGAGACGAAGGCGATCAGCTTCGGCACCTCGGCTGCGCCCGAGCCACGTGCGGTCCCGATCGGATCCGCCATGTCGACGTTCGTCGAGATGATGTCGATGCCGGCTCGTGCCCCGGCCACGCGCTCAGGCGCGAACGCCGGCCTGGCTGCGTCGAGAACCTTTTGCCCGTCGTTGAGGCGCGGAATCAGGCTCAGGCCGAGAACGACGGTCACGACCAGAACGCCGACCACGCCGACGACGACCCACTGAAGGACTCCGGACCGGCTGCCGCTCTTGCCTTGCATCTGAACCCTCCTCACGCCCCCGCCGGGCGACCCTACCACCGGCGGGGTGAGAGTCAACTGCGGGGGGCTAGGATCCTCCGGTGGCGCCCGGCGACGTTCAGTCGGCTTTCGCGCAGGCGGCCGCCGAGGACGGGATCATGCTCGGGAGCCAGTCGTTCGACTGGCTGTGCGAGCAGGGACACGTGGGACTCGAGCGCGTCGCGAAGGCCCGGCGCGACCCGGCGCTCGTCGGACCGGTGACGACGGCGATCGAGCTGCT
This sequence comes from Gaiellaceae bacterium, assembly GCA_033857955.1. Taxonomy (GTDB): domain Bacteria; phylum Actinomycetota; class Thermoleophilia; order Gaiellales; family Gaiellaceae; genus Gaiellasilicea. The sequence continues at coordinate 6,086 of JAWVCW010000004.1, forward strand.
CGGCGCGATCTACGCTCGTCTCAACGGCGACGTCTCGGTCCTGCACGCGGCACGCGAGAACCTGCTGCTGCCTGTCGAGCTGGTACACGAACCGACCGGAACCGTGATCGAGGTCGACGAGTCGCCGCACTTCACCTCGTTCCGCCTGGCTGCCCTCGAGCTCTATCCGGCGGCTGCGAGCGTAGGGTTCGACCTCGACGAGCACAAGGAGCTGTGCCGCGCATGGTGTTCGAGGACCGATGGCATCGCGCGCGGGCTGGCTGCCAAGGGCTTCGGCTTCGGCGGGGTGCAGCGGGAACGGGCGTATCACGACGCCCTTCGTGACCTCGCGACTCCCGCGATGGGTCACCCGCCACTCGTCCGCATCGCGGCCGTGGACGGCGACGGTGCGGCGGCGTACGGCCGGCACCGGGCGTCCCTGCTCACGCTTCTGGGCTCCTGAGTCAGGTGGGGGTCGAGTCGTACCCGTCGATCACCGCGACGTTCACTGTGGAGCAGCGCCCGCAGCGGACCCGGACCTTCTTCGTCATCTGCACCGGGTGCATCGCCGTCGCGAGGACGTTGCCGCACTCCACGCAGACGTAGTCGTCCGGGCCGTTGCCGTGGAAGACGGGCTTGTCGGCGTCCTCCTGGACGGCGGTCCCGCCGTCGGGCGGCACCTCGCCTGCGCGGATCTGTCGCATCGTGATCGTCGCCATCGCTGCGCGCGCCGCGATCAGAGTTCGGAGAGCTTGCCGCTGAAGTTCGTGATCAGTGCGTCCAGTACGCCGACGACGACTCCCTCGCCCATCGACGCGGCCTTGCCGGTGATCTGTGCATTGGTATGGATCGTCCCGCCGCCCTCCTCGAGCTCGAAGACGACGGTGGCGTTCGCGTGTCCCTGACCGCCCGCCTCCTTGGACTTGACGCTCATCACCACGCGATGCGCCTCGGCGTCCTGCTCGACGATCTCGACGGTGCCGGTGAACGTCATCGACATCGCTCCCATCTTGACCTTGATCTCGGCCTTGACAGAGTCCGGAGCGGTTGCCTCGAGGACGCTGCCGCCCTCGACGCACGGAACCACGCGCTCGAGATCGAGAATCGTTGCGTAGCTCTCGTCGAGCGGCTTCGCGGTGGAGAAGGGATGATCGAGCTCTACGGCCATTTTGCAGACGGGACACTACCGCAGCATCTATTCTCAAAGAGTGAGTCGAGAGGAGGTGCTGATCCGTGCCGGCCGGTTGGCCGAGGAGGGCAAGCCCTATGTGCTCGCCACCGTCGTCCGTGTCGAGCGCCCCGCTTCGACGAGGCAGGGCGACCGTGCCCTGGTGACCCCCGAGGGGCAGATCGACGGCTGGGTCGGCGGCGCGTGCTCGGAGCCGATCGTGATTCGCGAGGCCTTGCGCGCCCTGGCCGACGGCGAGCCGCGGCTCGTGCGGATCGGGCCGCCCGGCCGCGGCGCCGAGGCGCCCCCGGACGTCGTGGTTGCGGACAGCTCCTGCGCCTCGGAGGGGACGGTCGAGGTGCTCGTCGAGCCCCAGTTGCCACGGCCTCTGCTCATCATCCTCGGCGACAGCGGGGCCGCCATCACGCTTGGCGAGCTTGCGCGCACGATCGACTGGCGGGTCGCGACCGAGCTGACCGGCGAGCCGGACGCAGTGGTCGTCGCGACGATGGGTCACGCCGACGAGGAGTCTCTGGAGGCTGCTCTCGCCGGTCCGGCCGGGTACATCGGGCTCGTGGCGAGCGCCCGCCGCGCTGCCGTCGTGCTCGGCGTCCTGCGAGAGCGCGGGCTCGGCGAAGAGGCGCTGGCGCGGGTGCACAGCCCTGCCGGGCTCGACCTCGGACCCGCGACCCAGCCGGAGATCGCCGTCGCGATCCTGGCGCAGCTCGTCGCCTGGCGGCACACGCGCACCGGGGGCGAGGCAGTCCTGCTCGAGGCGATCGATCCGGTCTGCGGCATGACCGTGGCCGTCGAGGCGTCCGGCGACGCCGTCGTTCACGAAGGCGTGAGCTACTACTTCTGCTGCGCCGGCTGTCGCAACCGCTTCGAGGCCGAGCCGTCGCGCTATCTGACGGCGAACCTGTAGAGCCCGTTCACTTCAGCAGGCGCGAGAGCCGGCGGTCCTTCAGCAGCCGCCCGCCGGTCTGGCAGCTCGGGCAGTAGAAGACCGTGTGCTCCTCGTAGTCGATCTGACGGAGCGGCTCGCCACAGCGCGGGCAGGGCTCGCCGAGGCGGCGGTGGACGAGGTAGACCTCCTTGTCGCCCTTGCCGGCCTCGCGCAACTCGAGCGCGCGCGTCAGGTCCTCGTCGATCGCGGCTGCGAGGCGCCCGATCTCCTCGTCGTCAAGCTTGCCCGACAGTGCGAACGGGGAGAGCTGCGCGCGGTTGAGGATCTCGTTTGCATGGGCGCGGCCGATTCCGGTGAGTGCGCGCTGGTCGCGTAGCAGGGAGTGGAGCCGCCGGTTGTCGCCGGCGAGCACGTCTCGCAGACGCTCGGTGCCGAGCCCGAGCGCTTCCGGCCCGAGGTGCTCCAGCTCGGCCTCGGTCTGGTCCGGCGTCTCGAGCCACGCCCCGGCGCGCTTCTTCGAGCCTGCCTCGGTCAGGACGAGCTCGCCGCCGTCCTCGAAGCGCAGCCGGAACGCGGGCTTCTTCGGGCCCTTCGCCCCCGGCGGGAGGTGGCGGATCCGACCGGCGCTCATCAGGTGGATCCGCAGCTGAAGCTCGCCGTCCTCCGTTGGAAAGAGGAGCCACTTGCCGCGTCGGCGCGCGCCCTCGAAGCGCTTTCCCTCGAGCGCCCGCAGCGGCGGGTCGAAGGACTTCAGCGTCGCGATGTGAGCGGGACCGGCCTCCAGGACCGGAGACCGCGACACGAGCGGATCGAGCTCGCGCACCCACGCCTCGACCTCGGGTAGCTCGGGCATGTCCCGAACGGTACCGGGGTGCACGTGTCAGTCGGCGGCGGGCGGCAGGGCACCCGCCGCAGCCGGGAGCAGTCCGCCGGCGGCGCCGGCCTCGGACGGGAGCAGCTCAGCGACGGGCTCCGGCATCGCGCGCAGCGTGCGCACCGGCGAGAGCAGCACCGGCAGGACCGCGAGCGACATCCCGATCGCCCCGACCCAGATTGCGGTGCGCAGGCCGAACCACGTCGCGAGCGCTCCGCCGAGAAGCGCTCCGAGCGGCATCACGCCCCAGACGATGAACCTCATCACGGAGTTCATTCGCCCCTGGATCCGCTCCGGCGTGATCGCCTGCCGGAAGCTGACCTGGGTGATGTTGTAGATCGGAATGCCCATGCTCGAGATCGCCTGCGCGGCGATCAGAAACGGGATCGGGTTGGACTTCGGCGCGATCGCGAGCAGGAGGAGAGACGTTGAGCCAAGCGCCCCGATGACGATCGCCGGGCCGACCCCGAAACGGCGCGAGAGCCTGTTCGCGACCAGAGCGCCGAGGAGGTAGCCGACGTTCGAGACGGCGAAGACGAGCCCGATCACGCCCGGGCGCAGGCCGAGCTCGCGCACGGCGAAGACGAGGTAGACCGCGCCGATGATGTTCCCGAAGAAGTTGAAGGTCGCCGTCGAGGCCGCGATCCAGCGCAGGTAGCGGTTGCCGAGCACCCAGCGCAGGCCCTCCGCCACCTCGGCTTTCATCCCCGGCCCGGCCTGGCGCTCGGCGCGTGTGGGCGCTGTCTCGTCCTTGCGGATCCGGAAGAGGAAGATCGCCGAGGCGACGAAGCTGACCGCATCCACCAGCACGGCGACGGGTGCGGTCACCGCTTCGACGAGCACGCCGGCCAGCCCGGGACCGGCGAGCTGGGCTCCCGAGCGGCTCACTTCGAGCTTCGAGTTTCCTTCGACGAGCTGCTTGCTCGAGACGAGCGAAGGCAGGTACGACTGGTAGGAGACGTCGAAGAAGACCGTCAGGACGCCGACCGCGAAGCCGACGCCGTAGAGCTGCCAGATCGTGAGCACGTCCAGCCAGTACGTGATCGGAATCGACGCGAGCAGGAGCGCGCGCCCGACATCGGCGGTGACGAGGATCGGCTTGCGGCGGAGCCGGTCGACCCAGACTCCGGCCGGCAGGCTGATCAGGATGAAGGGCGCGAACTCGATCACCCCGAGCAGCGCGACCTCGAAGGCGCTCGCTTTCAGGACGATGATCGCGACCAGCGGCAGCGCAAACTGCGACACCTGCGTGCCGAGCTGACTGACGGTCTCGGCGGCCCAGAGGTTCCGGAAGTCGCGGTGCCGCCAGAGGCCACCGGGGAGGAAGCGGCGCATCAGGCCCTGTCCGCCCGGTAGAGCGCCAGGGCGAGGCCCCACGGCTCGCCGTCGAGTGTCTCGACTGCGCGGGCGTCCTCGACGAGTCGGTCGAGGCGACGATTGAAGCGGCGGGCGCTGATCGGATCGAGGCGGAGCCGCAGGAGCGCATGCATCGCCACCTCGGTCGTCTGCGCGATCTCAGAGGCGGCGACGCGCAGAGTCGTCGCACCGACGCCGTGCACGAGCTCCACCTCGTCGTCACTCTTGAGCAGGAAGAGCCGGGCTACACGGCCGTAGTACTTCTCGGTCACCGCCCGGACCCGCCTGGTACGGACGACGTGGATGAGCTGTGCCTTCTCGAGCACTTTGAGGTGGTGGCCGACTGTTCCCTTCGGCATCTCGAGCAGGTCCGCAAGCTCGCTGGCCGAGGCAGCGCGGTCGCGGAGGAGCCCGATGATGCGGCCGCGGATCTCGTCGCCGAGCGCCCGGAGCTGGTCGGGCCTCGAGACGATCAGGGTGTCGTCGGCGTCGTAGTCGTAGGGGTGCGCGGAATGGGCCACTATTCCCGACCATACGAGAATAGTGGCCCATTGTCCAACGACGCGACTTCCATAGAATCGCGCGATGGATTCGATCGAGGTGATCGTTCGGCGCGGCGACGTCGTCGAGGCGGTGCATCGTGTGCACGCGGTCGTCGTGCGCGACGGCGAGGTGATCGAGGAGGCGGGCGACCCCGGCCTTGTCACCTATCTGCGCTCGTCTGCGAAGCCGTTCCAGGCGCTTCCGCTCGTGCGTGCCCGCGACGATTTGGCGACAGAGGAGATCGCGATCGCTTCGGCGTCGCACCTGGCGTCGCCGGAGCAGCTCGCCGCCGTTCGCAGCCTGCTGGCGAAGGCGCCGGCCGACGAGGACGAGCTCGAATGCGGCCCTGAGCCGACTCCGCTCCGGCACAACTGCTCGGGCAAGCATGCGGGGATGCTCGCGCTCTGCCGGACAAAAGGCTGGGCGAGCGGAGGCTATCGACTGGCGACCCACCCGGTCCAGCACGGCTGCCTCGCCGAGGTTGCGGCTGCGGCGGATGCCGACCCGGACGAGATCCCGACCGCGATCGACGGCTGCGGCGTGCTCACCTTTGCGCTGCCGCTCGAGCGGATGGCGCTGATGTTCTCCCGCTTCGAGCAGGTCGAGGGAGGTGCGCAGGTGGCCGCTGCGATGCGCGCGCACCCGGATCTGATCCGCGGCCCGATGGCGGCCGACAGCCTGCTGATGCGCGAGCTCGACGGCTGGACAGCGAAGGGTGGGGCGGAGGGACTGCTGTGCGCAAGTGGCCCGGGCGGCCTCGGGGTTGTGCTCAAGGTCGAGGACGGGAACATGCGCGCGATGCGCCCTGCGCTCGCCGAGATGCTCCGCCGGCTCGGCTACGAGACCGGCGAGCTGGGCATCGAGCCGGTCGTCAACTCGCTGCGCGACGTCGTCGGCGAGGTTGTCACCGGGCAGTCGACGGCCGGTTGAAATTCGGTTTCCACGGAGGCCGGGATCCGTTGTAGTATCCGGACCGATGGCCGAGCCGGGCTCCTGCGATCCGGCTCTTCGTGCGTCTAGGTAGCTCGTAAGGCAGGTCCGGCCCCGTCCACCCGCGCGAGAAAGCCGAGGTCACGTGCTTACCGTCGATATCGCTCTCCCTGAGGTCGAGGAGCTCCACAAGCTCGTCCAGCACGGCCAGGAAAAAGGGTTCCTCACCTACGACGAGATCGTCGCCGGTCTCGAGGAGGTCGATCTGACCAAGGAGCAGATCGAGGACTTCTACACCTACCTGATCGACCACTCGATCGAGCTCGTCGAGGGCGAGCAGTACAAGTCGCCTCCCCACGAGCAGCCGGCGCTGGCCGAGGACGAGAAGTCGGCCCCGAAGCTCGACCTGACCGTGGAGCCCTCGCTCGACTCGCTGCGCCTCTACCTGCGCGAGATCGGCAAGGTGCCGCTGCTGACGGCCGACCAGGAGATCTACCTCGCGAAGCGGATCGAGCGCGGCGACATGGGCGCGAAGACGCAGATGACCGAGGCGAACCTGCGCCTCGTCGTCTCGATCGCGAAGGGCTACCTCGGCCGCGGCCTCAGCTTCCTCGATCTGATCCAGGAGGGCTCGCTGGGCCTCATCCGCGCCGTCGAGAAGTTCGACTACCGCAAGGGCTACAAGTTCTCGACCTATGCGACGTGGTGGATCCGCCAGGCGATCACCCGGGCGATCGCGGACCAGGCCCGGACGATCCGGATCCCGGTCCACATGGTGGAGACGATCAACCGCCTGATCCGGGTCTCGCGCCAGCTCCTCCAGGAGCTCGGCCGCGAACCGACGGTCGAGGAGATCGCCGAGGCGATGTCGAAGGGCCAGGAGGTCCAGGTCACGCCCGAGAAGGTCCGCGAGATCATCAAGGTCTCGCAGGAGC
>JAWVCW010000005.1:0-2849 GCA_033857955.1 Gaiellaceae bacterium
ACGTTCACGCCCTCGGGCTCGTTGCCGACGATCGAGTTGACGATGAACACGTCCGCCCCGCGGATCGACTCGGCGTAGCGGCAGTACACCTCGCCGTCGGTGAAGGTCTTGAGGCCGGCGTCGGTGAGGCCGACGCCGAGCTTGGCGGCGATCTTCGCGCCGAGGTCGCGGCTGGCGCGCCCGGACACCACCATCATCCGCTTGTCGTAGCCCATCTCGAGGATGTTCGGAGACGTCCGTGCCTCTAGGTCAAGCGAACTCATGACTTCGGCTCCTCATCGCTGATGCGCTCCGCGTAACCCTCGATGTTCTTCTGACTGTCGCGCGGCCTCGATACCGCGAGCGCGCCATCCGGCACGTCCTCGGTTATCACTGACCCGGCGCCAGTGTACGCCGCGTCCCCGACGTTCACAGGAGCGACCAGGGCCGTGTGGACGCCGGTGTGCACCCCCTCGCCGATGGTTGTGCGGGTCTTGCGGCCGCGGTGGTAGTTGGCCGTGATCGTCCCGGCCCCGAGGTTGGCGCCGCGGCCAACGTCGGCATCGCCGATGTACGACAGGTGCGGCACCTTGGCGCCCTCGTGGATCGTCGACTTCTTCACCTCCACGAACGTGCCCACCTTCGCGCCGCTGCGGATGTCGGCCTCCGGGCGGAGGTACGCGAACGGCCCGATCTTGGCGCCGTCGGCGACCTTGCACTCGACCAGGAACGAGTGCGGGATCGTGACCTCGTTGCCGAGTTCCGAGTCGGTGATCGTGGTCTGCGGCCCGACCTCGCAGCGCTCGCCGATGCGCGTCTCGCCCTTCAGGGTGACGCCCGCGGCGATGGTGGTGTCGGCACCTATCTGGACATCTCTGTCGACGGCCACCGTGTCGGGCGCGCTGAACGTGACGCCGTTGATCGCGTGTTCGCGCAGGATCCGCTGCTGCGCGTGGCGGGTGACCTCCATCAGGTCGGCGCGGTTGTTGATGCCCATCGCGCTGAGCACGTCGTCGGTGCGGTGTGCCGCGATCGTCCCGCCCTTGCCGAGCAGGATCGGGAAGACGCCGGGGAGGTAGCGCTCCCCGTTGTCCTCGACCGGAACCTCGTCGAGTGCGGCAAGCAGCTCGGCCGCTTCGAACACGTAGGTGCCGATGTTGATCTCGCGGATGTCCAGCACCTCGTCGGGCACTCCCTCGGTGGACTTCGTCTCGACGATCCGCTCCACCAGCCCGTTCTCGTCGCGGACGACGCGGCCATACGAGGTGGGGTCGATCTTGTCCGTGGTCAGGACGGTGGCGACGGCCTGCTCGCGCTCGTGCTCCTCGAGCAGGCCCCGGATGGTCTCGCCGGTCGTGAGCGGCACGTCGCCGGACAGGATCAGGACCCGGTCGCTCTGCTCGATCGCTGCACGGGCGGCCAGGATCGCGGAGGCGGTGCCCTCGCCGTCGGTCTGGTCGGCGGCCTCGGCTTCGGGCGGCAGCGCTTCGTGTACTCCCTCGCCCGGCCGGGTGATGCAGACGACGCGATCGGCGCCGGCTTCGCGCGCGGCATCGATCACCCAGTCGACCATGGGGACGCCGCAGATGGGGTGCAGGACCTTCGGAAGCGACGAGCGCATCCTCGTCCCGTGGCCCGCGGCCATGATGAGCGCGGTGAGCTGCGCGGGCATTAGAGCCGGGAGGGTAGCGGCCGGGCTGCGCCGCTCGCCACCACGGCTCCGGCAACTCGGCCCCTCGCGGGAGCGTTCGCACCCCTCGCACTGGCCTATCCTGCGGGGCGCTTCGCTGGGGGGTCGTCTAGTTGGTAGGACATCGGGTTTTGGTCCCGGTAACGGGGGTTCGAGTCCCTCCCCCCCAGCCTCGGCTCCCTACGCCGCGCGAGCGAGCACGAACGGCTCTTCGTGCCGGAGCGCCTCGGCGTCCGAGACCGACATGAGCTCCAGGGCGCATCCGCAGTCGCAAGCGAGCGACTCGACCTCCTCGAGCGTGCCCCATGCCTCGAACTCGTCGGTGCAGTCGTTCTCTGAGCAGACCAGCAGTGCGTAGACCATGGACCGGATCGTGGGGCGGCGGTCGGACGCCTGCAAGATCGCTTGCAACGGGCGCGTCCAGACGCCCGGAAACACCAGCGAACCGACGACTCACGACGCTAAAGCCGTTCCTTCTCCTCCAGGGGCACGCGGCCAGCTTCCGTCCCCGCCTCCGCGGCCGGCCCCTGCGGCGGTGCGATGCCGAGCACGCGCATCGCCTTCAGACCGAGTCCCAGCCGCTCGCGACCGTCGGTGGACGAGACGTCGAGGCCGGTCAGCTCGCGTACGCGCTCGAGCCTGTAGCGGATCGTGTGGCGGTGGGTGAACAGCTTCTGGGAGGTCTTGGCGACGTTTCCGTCGGCTTCGAGGAACGACTCGAGGGTGTACAGGAGCTCCGTGTCGTACTGCTCGTCGTAGGCGATCAGCGGCGCCACGGTCTCGTCGTGGAAGCGCTGCAGCTCCGCCGGGTCCTCGCTCATCGCCGGCAGCAGGATCCGGTAGGCCCCTGTCTCCTCGAACGCGAGCAGCGGCGTGCCCTGCGCCTCCGCCACGTTCGCGGCGAGCAGCGCCTCGGCGCCGGCGCGGTGGATGTCGGCGGGGTCCGACGCCGGGCGGCTGAGCGCGACGGCAAGATGGTAGGAGGAGAGGCTCGCCTCCAGCTCGCGGAGGACGCCCTGCGCGACGCGACGGGCGTCGTTCCCTTCGGCGCTCGGCACGACGATCACGATCTCGCCGTCGTGGTTGCCGGGGCGGGGACGGCCGTCGCGGGCGCTCCAGTCGACAGCCGCGGCGAGCGCGCCGATCGCCGGCCCGCGCGCGCCGCGCTCCACGATTGCGA
>JAWVCW010000006.1:0-425097 GCA_033857955.1 Gaiellaceae bacterium
GGAGGAGATGATCGCCGCCTGCGAGGTCGCCGGCGTTGCGGCGTTCATCGACGATCTGCCGGACGGTTACGACACGCTCATCGGCGAGCGCGGCGTCAACCTCTCCGGCGGCCAGCGGCAGCGCGTCGCGCTCGCTCGGGCGCTGCTCGCGGGCGCGCGCGTGCTCGTGCTCGACGACCCGATGTCGGCCGTCGACACGCAGACCGAGCGGCTGCTCGTCGAGAACCTCCGCCCCGCCGTCGCCGGCCGCACCGTGCTCGTCGCGACGCAGCGTCTCTCGACGATCGGCGTCGCCGACCGTGCCGTCGTGATCGAGGACGGCCGCGTGGTGGAAGACGGGTCGCCTGCCGTGCTCCTCGCTGCGGGCGGTCTCTTCGCCGCCCTGTTCGGAGACGAGTCCCTTGCCGCGTAGGCGTTCGCCCAAGCATCACACCGGGCTCTCACGCCTCCTCCCGTACGCGGCCGAGCGGAAAGGACACCTCGCGGTCATCGCGCTCCTCGCCGCGCTCTCCGCCGCCGCACCGGTCGTCGGCTGGCACCTCGTCAGGGACGCGATCGACAACGGGATCGACAAGGGCGATGAGCACCACCTGCTGCTCGCAGTGATCGCGTATGTCGGTGTCAATGCCGCGGCCTGGGTGCTCGGCACGCTGACCTGGCTGGGGCTCGCCGGCGTGGGCCAGCGGATCGTGCTCGAGCTCCGTCGCGACCTCTTCGAGCATCTGACCTCGCTCTCGCTCCGCTACTTCTCGCAGCAGAAGGCAGGCTGGATCATCTCGCGGCTGACGAGCGACATCGACGCGCTTTCGGACGTCCTCAACCAGGGCCTGACGACTCTCGTCGTCAACACGCTGACGCTGGTCGCCGCCGTCGGGGGCCTCTTCCTGCTCGACTGGCGGCTAGGGCTCGTCGCCCTCTGCGTGCTTCCGCCCGGGATCGTGATCACCCGCTGGTTCCAGCGCGTCTCGCACGAGGCGGCGTCCGAGGTGCGGACGCGAATCGCGATCGTCACCGCACAACTCGCCGAATCGGTCGCCGGAATGGCCGTCGTGCAGGCCTTCAACCGAGAGCGCGCGTTCCAGGCCGAGTTCGACGGGCTGAACGAGCAGAACCGCGTCGCAAACGTCCGCGTGCAGAAGATCTACTCGGTCTTCTTCCCCGCGATCGAGCTGCTGGGCGCGGTCGCGACCGCCGCGGTCATCTACGCCGGCGCCCACTTCATCGGTTTCGGCTCGATGCAGATCGGCACGCTCGTCGCCGCGGTCGGCCTGCTCGCGCTCGTCTTCCAGCCGCTGCAGGAGCTTTCCGAGCTCTACGGGCAGGTGCAGGCGGCTAGCGCCGCGATGGACAAGATCAGCTCGGTGCTCGATGCCGAGATCGACGTCGCCGACAGGAAGGACGCGCGGCTGCTCGGCAGGATCGAGGGCCGGCTCGAGCTCGACAGGGTCACGTTCGCCTACGGCGACGAGCCGGTGCTGCACGAGATCGACATCGCGGTGGCGCCGGGAGGCTGCGTCGCCCTCGTGGGCGAGTCCGGCGGCGGCAAGTCGACGACGGCGAAGCTGATCGCGCGCTTCTACGACCCGGACGAGGGCGCAGTCCGGGTCGACGGCACAGACCTACGCGATGTCCAGCTCGTCGGCTACCGGCGCCAGCTCGGCGTCGTCCTTCAGGATCCGTTCCTCTTCAGCGGCACGATCGCCGACAACATCCGCTTCGCGAAGCCGGACGCCTCGGACGACGAGGTGCGGGCCACGGCGGCGGCGGTCGGAGTCGACCGCGTCGCGGCAAGGCTCGAGCATGGGCTCGAGCACGTCGTGCGCGAGGGCGGCGCCGGCCTCTCCGCCGGAGAGCGTCAGCTGATCTCGATCGCGAGGGCGCTGCTCGCCGACCCGCGCATCCTGATCCTCGACGAGGCGACGTCGAACATCGACCGCCCGACCGAGATCCTGATCGAGCGCGCGTTCGACCGGCTTCTCTCCGGGCGGACGTCGATCATCATCGCCCACCGCCTCGCCACCGTCCGCCGCGCCGACGAGATCCTCGTGCTCGAGCACGGACGGATCGTCCAGCGGGGCACCGAGGGCGAGCTGATGGGGCAGGACGGGCCGTTCCGCCGCCTCGCCCACAAGCTCGTGGAAGACACGCTGCCGGCGCCCCTCTCGGAGGAGACGCCGGCGGCGTAAAGCCGGTTCTAGGGCTTCGCGAGGTAGCTGATCTCGGAGCCGCGGCAGATCATCTTCACGCTGTCGCCGACGGCGAAGTGCTCCGCGATACTTCCCGCCATCGAGGCAGGCGCCGTGCAGGTGAGCGAGCCGGCCTCGCCCTGGACGGTCACGGACTCGCGCGAGAGCGCAGTGATCCGGCCGTAGAGCCTGCGCTCCTCGACCGACGTGGCGCGCTCGATGCCGGCGAGAACGCCGTCGAGGCAGTAGATCTTCACCTTGTCGCCGACCTTGAGGCCTTCGAGCTTCGCCTGCCTCTCAGCCGGGACACGGCACGCAAGCCGGCCGGCATCCGCCTGGACGACGATGACGCCGAAGCCGAGCTCGGCGACCTGCCCTGCCGCCTCCTGCTTCTCGCCTCGCTTCTCCTGCGTCGTCGGGTCGGGCTTCTTCTCGCCCGCTCCCTCGCCGGCCTTCTCGGGCTTGTCGCCAAGGCGCGCAAGCATGCGCAGCTCTGCCCGGCGGCCCTTGAAGCGAACGCAAACCATGCGCACCACGTCGCCTGGCTTGAGCGCAGCTGCCTTCTCGGCAAGCCGCTTCGGGACCCTGCACGTCAGGATCGCGTCGCCGACACGATTCTCGACCGACACGAGCTCGCCGGAGGCCCGAACGACAAGCCCCGAGATGCGCAACTCCTTGCCCTCGTTCGCCTGCGCCGGCAGAGCGGCTACGAGGGCGACGATTCCAATCAGAAAGACTTTCCGCAGCACCGTAGTTTCCTCCTCTGACAGCAGCAGTGGCTGGCTGTATCGGCTGCAGCGCCCGGTCCGAACGATCCCCCGCGCGAGTGAAGGTCGGCGGCAGGGGTACGCACGCTGTATGAGCGAGACCGGCTCGGCAGCCGCCTTCCTCCCAGACAGGCTGTCGCTCACGAGCCTGCGGGAGGCGGCGCGAGAATGCACCGCCTGCCCGCTCTGGCGCTCCGGCACCCAGACGGTGTTCGGCGAGGGGAAGAAGCGCGCCCGCCTGCTGCTCGTCGGCGAGCAGCCGGGCGACCGGGAGGATCTGGAGGGACGGCCCTTCGTCGGACCGGCGGGCCGCCTGCTCGACGAGTGCCTCGCGGAGGCTGGGATCGACCGCAAGGACACGTACCTGACGAACGTGGTCAAGCACTTCAAATGGGAGGCGCGGGGGAAGCGGCGCATTCATCAGAAGCCGAACTGGAGCGAGATCTCGGCGTGCCGTCCCTGGGTAGAGGCGGAGCTCGAGGTGGTCAAGCCCCACGTGCTCGTGTGCCTCGGGGCCACGGCTGCGCAAGCGCTCCTGGGGCGCGAGGTAAGGGTGACGAGAGATCGCGGCCGGCTACTCGAGTGCGAGCTCGCACCCGTCGCGATTGCGACGGTTCATCCCTCCTCGATCCTGCGGGCGCGGGATCGCGAGGAGCGGCAGCGCGAGCAGGCGCTGTTCGTCGACGACCTCAGGCTTGCGGCGGCAGCTGCGGAGCGAGGCGGCTAGTCGCCCCAGTCGAAGTCTCGTGACTTCGACCAGAGACCGGTGTCTTCGCGATCGCCATTGGACGACTCGGCGGTGACGTGCTCGAACGACTCCTCGCCGGGCCAGGGGAGCGCGGCCGACTCGATCTGCACGGCCGGCTCATCGCCGTCCATGGTCTCCTCCAGCCGGGCCTGCTCTTCGGTCTTGAACAGCGGGTGGTTGTCGAATGGATCGTCGATGCGATAGCCGTTGATCGGCATCGCCCCCTCGAGCTCGGCGTTGCGGCGCTTCAGCTCGAGATGATCCTGGATGACACGTGCGAAAAGCGAAGGGGTCTCAACCGCCATAGGGGCCTCCGTGGTGGACAGTTTCGATGCTGCTGGGGCGGGATTGTAGCGTAGTGCCAGGAGAATCTCCTGCTCCCAAGCGTTTCTCTAGATCTGAGTTACCGGCTCGGTGCCTGCGTAAACACGGTCTTTCCCGGCCCGCTTGGCGCGGTACAGCGCTTCGTCGGCCGCCTCGATCAGCTCGGACATCGTGGTCGTGGGGCTGGAGGCGGCGACACCGAAGCTTGCGGTGACCTGCAGGGGGACACCTTCGGCGGAAACCATTCCGCGCTGGGTCAGCGCCAGCCGGACGCGCTCGGCAACCTGCGCCGAGCCTTCGAGATCGGTGCCGGGGAGGATTACCGCGAACTCCTCCCCGCCCCACCGTGCTGCAGTGTCGATCTCGCGGATCGTTTCCTGCAGCGCTTGCGCGAGGTCTCGCAGCACGATGTCGCCGGTCGGATGTCCATGACGGTCGTTGACCAGCTTGAAGTCGTCGACGTCGGCCAGGATGAGGCCCACAGGGCCCCCCAGACGCTCCGCTCGCGCGAGTTCGGTTGCCAGGGCGGCGTCACCCTGGCGCCTGTTCGCGAGTCCCGTGAGGCCGTCCACCAGCGCCTGCCGCTCGACGATCCGGTGGAGCCGGGCATTCTCGAGCGCCACGACTGCCTGCCCGGCGAGCGAGGCTGCGGTCATCCGCTCCTCGGCGTCGAAATCGCCGCCGACGAGAAGCATGCGACCGAGGCTACGCCGACCGATCCTGAGGTCGAAGTCGAGTCGCTCTCCGCCCGCGCCGACATCGCCGGTCTCGACGAACGAACCGTCCTCGGCGATGACGACGCCACCGTCCGCGTGCGTGGCCTCGACGGCAGATTCGACGATCACGCGGCGGAGCTGCTCTGGATCGAGCGTCGCCGCAAGCGCATCCCCGAAGCGGGCGTTGGCGTCGCGCAGCCGCCGTCGCTCCTGCTCGAGATCCCCCATCCGGGCTTCGAGCTGGGCGGCCATCTTGTTGAAGGCGCGGCCGAGAGCCGCGAACTCGTCGCGCCCCTTGATCGGCACGCGCTCCCGGAGGCGACCGGCGGCGATGGAGTTCGCGGCGTCGGCGAGGCGGCCGAGCGAGCCGACGATCGAGCGGCCCGCGACGTACGCGACGACGGCGATCAGAAGCAGCGATCCGACCAGGCCGAGCAGCAGGCGGCCGATGAGGCTTCGTTTCTCCGAGGCGATCGCCGACGTCGGCGTGAGGGCCGCAAGCTCAACCCCGTTCCCCGGCACGAGTCGGGCTCCGAGCGCGCGGAAACTGTGCTCACCGATCGTCGTCGTCGCCACACGACCCGGCGTCACGTCGATCGCGCCGCTCAGCGCCGGGCTCGAAGAGGCGGCGATCCGGCCGCTCGGGCGGACGATCGCCAGCTCGTCGGGAGCGGTCAGCCCCGAGCGCGCATGCAACCTGCTGGCGAGAGCTGAGGTGAGAGGAACGGCGGCCACGATCGTCGCCGAGCGGTTGCCGCGACCGACGAGCGCGACCGTCGTCTCTGCGGCAAGCGGCGGCACGCGTCCGATCGTGATGCCGCCGGGAATCTCGACCCGGAGTGCCGGCGAAGGTTCGAGGAATCTGGCGATCGCGGCGCGGTCGCCCTGCGCGACCGCGGTCTGGAAGGCGGGGTCGTGACCGAGGCGCTCAGCAGCTCGTTCGGCGTCCCGCCGCTCGTCTTCGAAGGCAGCGCCGGCGGCGGTCAGTCCCGCCGCGAGCCTGTCGTCCGCTCCGGTCGTGACACTCCGTTCGGCGACCTGGCTGAAACCCCAGAACGCAGCCGCCAATGGCAGCACAGAGAGCGCCAGAAAGGTACCGACCAGCTTGAACTTGAAACTACCCAGCATCCTGATCCTTCAGTTTCCCGCACCATCTGCCGATATGTCCCCTGGGAACTGTTTTCGGCACGGGGGGGAAGCACCATGAGGCCTGGTTTGGCGCGCGCGCTGGTCGTAGCGCTCGCAATTGGAGGAGCTGGAGGTGCGTTGGCGCTGCCGACGCTCGTTCTCGACGAAAACGGCCCATCCCCCACTCGCTTCGCTCATCTGTTCGGCGGCACGTCCGCGCCGGTGCACGAGGGCACTGTCATCCACCTGCCGGCGCCTGCGCGCGTTCACGAGCCCGTGCGTCCGACGCCGAAGCCGCATCCGACGGCTCCCGTACTCGCCCGCAACGCCGTAACCCAGCCCGTCCATGTCGTCACTCCCGCCCCGGTGCGGCCGACGCCGAAGCCCGCACAACCGACGAAGCCTACCCCGACTCGCACTCCGACTCCTGCTCCTGCTCCTGCTCCCGCTCCCCGGCCCACCCCAGCTCCCGCTCCCCGCCCAGCGCCTGCTCCTGCCCCGCAACCCGAGCCTACTCCCGCACCCGCGCCAACAGCGGCCCCCGCATCCGAGCCCGCGGCGGCCCCGAGGAGCACCGCCGGCGCCGCCTCGGTTGCAGAGCCCGTCCAGAACGACGGCAAGGACAAGAACGCCAAGTCCCGGAGACGCAAGCGCTTGCCGACGCTGCCGCCGCCGGTCATGCCTGTTGCGCAGCCGTGCGATGACGACCAGGCCGCGGACCCGGAAGGCGAGGGCGATCAAGAACACGGTCGAAGCGAGGACGAGCACCAGGGAGAACGACGCGACGACGAACACCGCGACGACGGTGACGACGACCACAGCCGTAACCACGGCCACGGCGACGATGGTGACGGCGACCGCGGGAACTGACCCCGCTCCGCCGCGGTGTGCGAACATGCGTCGATGCCGCGCTTTCGTCCCACCAGCCCGCTCGGAATCGCTCTCACCGCTTTCCATCTCTGGCGCCGGCTTCCGCCCGCCCAGCGCAAGCAAGTGTTGCGCGCGGCCCGGACTCACGGCCCCAAGGTCGGCGCTGCGATTCTCGCCCGCCGCAAGCCGCGCTAAGCGGCTCTAAGCGGTCCCCAGCGCCTCGCGCACGATTCTGTCCTGCTCCAGCCGGTGCGCGGTTGGGTATCCCTCGCTCGGGCTGGCACGCCACGGGCGACCGATGTATTGCACCGGGACGTCGTCGGGTGCCGCCGCCTCGAGCCGGTGACGGATCGTCCGCCAGGCGCCCATGTTCTGCGGCTCCTCCTGGGCCCAGACGATCTCCCGCAGGTGTGGATAGGCGGCGGTGAGCGCCGCGGCCTGCTCCACCGGGAACGGGTAGAGCTGCTCGAGCCGCGCGACCGCAACCGAGGTCGCAGCCGCCCGGTCTTCGTGGCCGTCGATGTCGTAGAAGATCTTGCCCGAGCAGAGCACGAGCCTCGTCACCTCCGCATGCTCGGCGCGGGGGTCGTCGAGGACGGGCTCGAACTTGCCCTCGGAGAGATCGGCGAGCATCGAGCCCGCTTGCTTGAGCCGCAGGAGCCCTTTCGGCGTCATCACGACGAGCGGCCGCGCGGTCGCGTCGAGGGCCTGGCGGCGAATCAGGTGGAAATACTGCGCGGCGGTCGTGCAGTTTGCGACGCGAATGTTCTCCTGGGCGGCGAGCTGGAGGAACCGTTCGAGCTTGGCGCTCGAGTGCTCGGGCCCGTTCCCCTCGTAGCCGTGGGGCAGAAGCAGCGTCAGCCGTGAGGTCTGGCCCCATTTCGAGAGGCCGGCGACGAGGAACTGGTCGACGACGATCTGGGCGCCGTTGACGAAATCGCCGAACTGGGCTTCCCACAACACGAGAGCATCGGGCGCTGCGACCGCGTAGCCAAACTCGAAGCCGAGGCAGGCGTACTCGGAGAGCGGAGAGTTGTAGATCTCCATCGAGGCGTGCGCCTCGGGCAGATGCTGGATCGGCGCGAACGTCTCGCCGGTGAGCTGGTCGTGCAGGACCGCGTGACGGTGCGAGAAGGTGCCGCGCTCCGTGTCCTGGCCGGTAAGCCGGATCGGGATTCCCTCCGTGAGCAGGCTGGCGAACGCAAGCGCCTCGCCCTGCCCCCAGTCGATGCCGCCCTCCCGGATTGCGTCGCGCCGCTTCTCGAGCTGACGCAGAAGCTTCGCGTTCGGCTCGAAGTCGTCCGGCAGCGCGAGCAACTGCTCGTTCAACGCCTCGAGCCGCTCGGCCGGGACGGCAGTGTGGACGGCATTACCCGTGTCGGCGGGAATCTTTCCCTCCCTCGTGACGCGCGGCTCCGCGATCGACGCCTTCAGACGCTCGTGTGCGGCGCGCAGCTCCGTCTGCGTCTCGTCGATGAGCGCTTCGGCCTCCTCCGCGGTCAGGACGCCCTCCTCGACGAGCCGCGCCGCGTAGAGCTGGCCGGCGGTCGGTTGCGCGGCGATCTGCGCGACCATCAACGGTTGCGTGTACGCGGCCTCGTCCTGCTCGTTGTGACCGAACCGCCTGTAGCCGACGAGGTCGACGACGATGTCGTGCCCGAACTCCTGCCGGTACGCGAGCGCGAGCCGGACTGCGGCGACCGCCGCCTCCGGGTCGTTCGCGTTCACGTGGATGATCGGAATGTCGAAGCCCTTGGCGAGGTCGCTCGAGTAGCGGGTCGAACGGCCTTCGTTCGGGTTGGTGGTGAAGCCGACCTGGTTGTTCGAGATCAGGTGGAACGTGCCGCCGGTCGTGTAGCCGTCGAGGCTCGAGAGGTTGAGCGTCTCGGCGACGACGCCCTGGCCGGCGAACGACGCATCGCCGTGGATCAGGATCGGGAGCGCGACGGACGGATCGTGGATGCCGCCTCCGCTCGAGCGGTCGGTCTGCTCGGCGCGGGTCCAACCCTCGACGACAGGGTCGACTGCCTCGAGGTGGCTCGGGTTCGGCGCGAGCGTGATCGTGACCTCGCCCGACCCCGTCGCGCGTGTGCCGGTCGCCGACAGGTGGTACTTGACGTCGCCGGTGCCGCCCTCGTCGTTCGTGACCACGGCGTCGATCGTCCGCTCGCCTTCGAACTCGCGCAGAACTGATTCGTACGAGAGGCCGACCGTGTGCACGAGCACGTTCAGGCGGCCGCGGTGCGCCATGCCGATCACGATCTCGTGGGCACCGGCGCCTGCCGCGATCTCGATCGCCTCGTCGAGCATCGGCACCATCGTGTCGAGGCCCTCGAGCGAGAACTGCTTCTGGCCGAGGAACGAGCGGCGAAGGTAGAGCTCGAAGCCCTCAGCGCGGGCGAGCGTCTTCAGGAGGCGGACACGCTCTTCAGGCCGCAGGGGCTGCCGGTAGCGGCTGGACTCGATCGCCTGCCTGAGCCAGACCCGCTCGGCGTGGTCCGAGAGGTGCTCGATCTCGTAGGCCATCGTGCCGGTGTAGACCTCGCGCAGCGCCGGCAGCGCTTCCTTCAGCGTCTCGCCCGGCACGTGCACACGCAGCAGCTTCGCCGGGATCCGCGCCTGCAGCTCGGGCGTCAGCGGCGGAATCAGGCGCGTCTCGTCGAGCGCCGGGTCGCCGAGGGGGTCGGATCCCAGCGGGTCGAGACGGGCCGCGAGGTGGCCGTGCATCCGGTGCGCCTTGACGAGAGCCATTGCAGCGGCGACGCCGCCGAGCAGTGTCTCGTCGATCACCGGAGCCGAACCGTCGGCTGGCGCGCTCTCAGGCGCTGGAGGAGCCACCGGAGCCGGCGCGCGTGTCTGTGGCGATGGTGGGGGCGCGGGATGCCCGTTGCCGCGATCGAGCGTCTCCAAGAGCCGGAGCAACCCTGGGTGGGAAGCAACGAGCTCGCTCTCGCCGCTCTCGAAGAGCTCACGCCACTCCGCGGGGACGGCTTCGGGGTTCTCGAGGTAGTCCTCGAGCAGCAGCCGGGCGTAGCCGGAGTTCAGGCCATCGACGTCGTGCGCGCTCACAGACTGTGTTGTAGCAACCGCGGCGAGCCTAGAAAGGGGATTTCCTAGAAGAGGGGGTGCTTCGTGAGGACCGCGATCGTCATCCCGAGAGTCCAGCAGATCACGGCGGCGCCGACCGCCCAGGCTGCGAGACGCTGCTGACGCTCGGACATCCGGGCCGCGATCAGCGCGACGACGACCGCGAACGGGATGATCCGGACGGGGCGGTAGATCACTCCCAGGCAGCTGGCGAAGATCGAGATCATCGCTAGCAGGCCGGCGACCGTGTCCGTCGCCGACCAGCGGCCGGATGGGGCGGTGCCGTAGTCGACGCTCACATCGGCACCCTAGTCAATCTGCCGGCGCGGGCGGAAACGACCCGGATGGGCCTGCCGGCACGACGGCCGCCTCGTGGAACGGGGCCGCGGCGCAGGACGCGGGCTCGCTGGGCACTCCAGCCGCACTGGGACCAGCTGGGCTGCGGTGGCGTCGGCGTCAGAGGCGCCAGCCTGCCGGCGCCTTCGAGCGGCTGCGGCTCGGCCCGGATCGCCCACCAGACGACTGCACACAGGTAGACGATCGGGATCTTCAGGATCACGAGCATGAAGATCAGCTCCCAATACACGAAACGAGTCTAACCGCAGGGCTGAGGAGGTGCGGGGGGCGCTCCTCAGCCCTGAGCGGTCGTCACCGGGATGGTTCGTGGGGGATTCGAGGTCTCTCCCGCCTTGAAGAGGACGAGAGCCACGATCCACCCGGCGACGGTCAGCAGGACGACGCCGACCACCACGAAGGTCACGGTGCGGACGCTGTTCTTCACCGGGCTAGGCGGTCCTCGACAGCCACGCGTTCCCGTAGGAGTCGAAGGTCGCCTCCATCCAGAGTGTGTCGTTCAGCCGGTACCACCACGGCGTCGCGCACGAGAAATCGGCCTCGTGATGCACGACCGCCCACGAGAAGCCCGCACCGCCGCCGACCCTCCAGTCGCGCGCGTTGCTACCGGAGCAGACGCCGTCCACGCGTGCCGAGGTGTTGCTCGAGCGATACGTGATCTCGCCCCCGTAGTGGAAGCACCAGTAGGTTTGACCGACGATCCAGCGGTGGTACGGGAAGACGCCACGGCTGAAGGAGTACTCGACCCAGTAGCACGTGACCGCGGCTGCGATCGAAGCAGCGGCCTCGGGCTCCACGCCGGTGACACGGGACATCGCCGCTGAAGCAGCAAGCCCTTCCACCGCTGCCGCAACCGCCGCTACTTCCTCGACGCTCGCGATGCGTTCGGCCAGGATGCGCGCTCCACCACCGCTCTCGAAGAGCCTCTGCACCTCTCGCGGCTCCTGCGGCTTCGGCGTGCTCGGCGGCCTGGCCGAAGCGGGCGCGGGCAAGAGAGCGACGGCGATCGATACGAGCACGGCCGCGCGGAATGCAATCGGTGACATCTCTGAACCTCCTGTTCGACGACACCTCCGACGCTAGAGACGGGCCTCGAACAGAGGGGTGACGACTTCGTGCCATCTTCGTCACGATCGCACGTTGCCGGTTTTCGGCGCCAGCTGGCCGTTTCGGACAGGTGGTTAGAGGCGGCGCACTCTGGGAACATCGCGTCCATGAGTCGAGAGATCCTCGCGCCGATTCTGGACGCCGGTGAAGAGGCTGGCTGCCTCAACCTCTCCCAGTTCAGCGCGGCCGTACAGGATCTCGAGCTGGACGAGGAAGAGCTCGACGCGCTCTACGCGGAGGTCGAAGAGCGCGGAATCAGCCTGTCCGACGATTGCGGCCGCAGCGCGGCCGGTGACGCGACCTACGTCAACGGAGACCTGGCGACCGCGACGACGGATTCGCTCCAGCTCTTCCTGAACGAGGCCGGACGCTATGCGCTGCTGAGCGCCGCCGAGGAGGTCGAGCTCGCGAAGAAGATCGAGAACGGCGACGTCGAGGCGAAGAACCGGATGATCAACTCGAACCTGCGCCTCGTCGTCTCGATCGCAAAGAAGTACCAGGGTCACGGGCTGTCGCTGCTCGACCTGATCCAGGAGGGCGTGATCGGCTTGATCCGCGCGGTCGAGAAGTTCGACTGGCGCCGCGGCTACAAGTTCTCGACGTATGCCACCTGGTGGATCCGGCAGGCGGTGCAAAGGGGCGTCGCCAACAAGTCCCGGACGATCCGGATCCCGGTTCACATCGCGGACCGCGAGCAGAAGATCGGCCGTGCGGAGCGCGAGCTGATGGCCAAGCTCGGACGTCCGCCGACCGACGAGGAGATCTGCGAGGCATCGAAGATCTCGCCGAAGCACCTGCGCGAGGTCCGCGAGGCCGCGCGCGCGGTGACGAGCCTCGACAAGCCGCTCGGGGAAGACAACGACGCGTCGATCGGAGATCTCGTCGGCGTCGCGGAGGGCGGGGTCGAGGAAGAGGTGGAGGTCAGCCTGACCGAGAGCACCCTGCACCGCGCGCTCGAGAACCTGCCCGAGCGGGAGCAGATGGTCCTGAGCCTCCGCTACGGGCTCGGCCTGGAAGAGCCTCAATCGCTCGAGGAAATCGGCCGCAGGCTCGGAATCACGCGCGAGCGCGTCCGCCAGATCGAGCGCACGGCACTCGAGCGGCTGGCCGTCTCACGTGAGATCGACGCGCTGAGAACCGCTGCCTGAGCCGGTCTGCGCGCACCTAACACCGTCATCACACGCTCTCGCTAGGGTGCCCGGGTTCCTTATTTGCAAAGGAGATTGCCCGTGAGACGGATCACGAAGCTCTACCTCGTCGCGGCCTTCGCAGCGCTCTTGAGTCCCGCGCTCGCGAACGCGGCGCCGCGGATGTACGTCGGCTTCCACGACGACCCGAACTTCCGGTACGAGGAGCGGCGCACGGAAATGCTCGACCAGGTGCGCGGCACGCACGCCACCATCATCCGCACCCTCGTGACCTGGGCGAACGTTGCCCCCACCCGTCCGGCAAACGCTGCGGACCCGTTCGACCCCGCCTACCAGCTCAATGACCTGGACGAGCTCGTGCGGAACACGCAGGCGCGCGACATGGAGGTCATCATCACGCTCTGGGGGACGCCGAAGTGGGCGAACGGCGGCAAGACTCCGAACTTCCTGCCGACCAGGCTGAGCGACTTCACGGCCTTCGCGCGTGCCATCGCCTCGCGCTACTCAGGCCGCTATCCGGGGTATCCGTACGTGCGGTTCTTCTCGATCTGGAACGAGTCGAACCTGCAGCTCTTCCTGGCGCCGCAGTTCGACGCCAAGGGCCGCTCGGTCGGGCCGAAGAACTACGCGAAGCTGGCAGCCGCCGGCTATTCGGGCGTCAAGGCCGGCAACGCGGGCGCAAAAGTCGCGATCGGCAGCACCTCGTCGGCCGGCCGTGACAAGGTGCTCAAAGGCAAGTCGGAGACCCACTCGCCGGGCCGCTTCGCGCAGCTCGTCGCCGCCGCGAATCCGCGGCTGAAGTTCGACGCCTGGGCACAGCATCCGTACCCGGTGCCCGCGAACCAGAAGCCGTTGCAGAAGGTGAAGTGGCCGAACGTGACGCTCTCCGCGTTCCCGCGCTTCGAGAAGTCGCTGGACACGTGGTTCAAGCGCAAGAACGTCCACATCTGGATCACGGAATACGGCCACGAGGTCAAGCAGGACGGCGAGCCGAACGGGATCTCACGCTCCCAGCAGGCGGCGTACGCCGCGCAGGCGCTGGCGGTGGCGAAGAAGGACCCGCGGGTCGACATGTTCATCTGGTTCGTCTTCCGTGACCACGCCACGAGCCAGTGGCAGAGTGGCCTCCGCACGCGCAGCGGCGCGGCGAAGCCTTCGCTCGCACGGTTCACCGCAGCCGCAGCCTCGGTCGACGCTCGCAACGGCCTCTTCACCGTTAGGGGCGGGACCGTGCCGACGGTGACCGTGCCTCTGCGGGCCTACGCTGCCGGGACGAAGCCCGGCGAGAAGGTCGGCTTCAACGTGCGGGTGCTCGAGAAGGGCAAGCTCGTCAAGAGCGCGCAGCCGACGGCCCCCTTCGGGCAGGACGCGACCGCACGATTCGCGCTCGCCGGCTTCACGCCGGTAAAGGGCAAGACCTACACGGTCGAGGTCGACGCGAACGTCTTCAGCGGGGGCGGCGTCGTGCTCCGACGGACGCTCACGCTCGTCGCCAGATAGCGCAGCGGACACGCGCTCATTCCCGCGGTCTACGATCGTGGGGATGAGCGCCACCGTCCGCGTCGGTACCTGCTCCTGGGCAGACGAGACGCTGACGAAGGTCTGGTACCCAAAAGGTGTTCGGTCGGGCGAGGCGCGAATTCGCCACTACGCCGAGCGGTTCGACACGGTCGAGGCCAATTCGACCTACTATCGGCTTCCGGACGCCGAGCTGGTGGGGAGCTGGGCCGAGCGAACGCCCGAGGGCTTCACGATGCACGTGAAGGCGTTCGGGCTGATGACGCGTCATCCCGTGAGGCTCGAGGCGCTCCCCGAGGAGCTGCGCGATGTGATGCCCGTGGACGAGAAAGGGCGCGTCGACCGGCCGCCGCGCGAGCTCCGCGCCGAGGTCTTCCGCCGCTTCGCGCGAGCCGTCGAGCCGCTGCGAGAGCGCGGCAAGCTCGGCGGGATCCTGCTCCAGTTCCCGTCCTACGTCGTGTACAAGCCGGCGTCTCTCGACTACATCGAGTGGGCCGCCGACCAGCTGCAGGGCGACGAGCTGCTGATCGAGTTCCGCCACCGGAGCTGGCTCGACGACGAGAATCGCGCTCAGACCCTCTCGTTCCTGGAGTCCCGCGGCCTCACCCACGTGATCGTCGACGCGCCGAAGACCGACGCGAAGAACCTCGTCCCTACAGTGGTCGCGCGGACGAGCAAGACGGCGTACGTCCGCTTCCACGGGCGCAACGCGGGCACCTGGAACAAGCGCACGGGCAGCGCCGCCGAGCGCTTCGACTACTTCTATTCGGAGCAGGAGCTCGAGGAATGGGTGGAGCCGCTGCGGGAGCTCGCGCTCGACACCGATTCGGTGTACGCGATGTTCAACAACAACGGCCGCTCCGAGCTGCCGTCGACCGGCCTCGAAGGGTTGGAGCCGGAGGAGGTCGCGGGCGATCCATCCAGGGGCGAGGTGGCACAGGCGCCGGCGAACGCGCTGATGCTGCGCCGCGCGCTGCAGGCGGCCGGAGTCCCCGTCTCCTGATGCGTCGGCTGCTCCGCGCGGTGAAGCTCCTCGCGCGCGACGGCCGGATCCCGAAGCCGCTGCGCGGTCTCGCCGCCTTCGGGCTGCTGCCGATCCCCGGCCCGGTCGACGAGCTGGCGCTACTGCTCGTCGCCGCCGCGCTCTGGCTCTTCTACCGACGCACCCTGCGCGAGGCCTGGGCAGCTAGCGAATCTTGACGAGCGCCTTGCCGCGGTTCTCGCCGCGGAGCATCCCGATGAACGCCGCCGGCGCGTTCTCGAGGCCCTCGGTCACGTCTTCCCGGTAGCGCAGCTTCCCGTCCGCGAGCCAGCCGCCCAGGCGGCGCAGGCCTTCGGGGAACCGGTGGGGGTAGTCGCTGACCAGAAATCCCTCGAGCCTCGCGCGGAAGACGATCAGGAAGCCGAGGTTCCGCGGTGCGAGCTCGGGCTCG
This sequence comes from Gaiellaceae bacterium, assembly GCA_033857955.1. GTDB lineage: Bacteria > Actinomycetota > Thermoleophilia > Gaiellales > Gaiellaceae > Gaiellasilicea. The sequence goes on from JAWVCW010000006.1 coordinate 15,387, forward strand.
GCGAGGTTGTACTGAGAGATCTGGCCGCAGACCGGGACACGGGCGCCGAGCGCGAGGCGACGGAAGATCGTCTCCGAGACGGTGCCGCCGACGTTGTCGAAGTACACGTCCACTCCGTTCGGGCAGGCCTGCTTGAGAGCGGCGTTGATGTCGTCGCGCTTGTAGTCGATCCCCACGTCGTAGCCGTAGAGTTCCTTCAGGTCGGAGACCTTCTCCGGCGACCCTGCGAGGCCGATGACGGGGCCGCAGCCGGCGATCTTCGCCAGCTGCCCCACGATCTGCCCGACGGCACCGGAGGCGGCAGAGACGACGACCGCGTCACCCGGCTTCGGCTTGCCCACGTCGAAGAGGCCGAAGTAGGCGGTGAGACCCGTCATGCCGAGCACGTGCAGCGCCGTCTGCGCCGGAGCGAGGCTCGGGTCGAGCTTGCGGAGCGCGCTGCCGCGGGCGACGGCGTAGTCCTGCCACCCGTGCTGGCCGACGACCGTGTCGCCCGGTGCGAAGCGCGGATCGCCGCTCTCCACCACTTCACCGACCGCTTGCCCTGTCATCGCCTCGCCGATCTCGGTCGGCTTCGCATACGAGCGCGCCTCGCTCATCCGCCCGCGCATGTACGGGTCGAGCGAGAGCCACTGCGAGCGCACGAGCACCTCGCCCGGGCCGGGCTTGGGGATCTCCGACTCGACGAGCGCGAAGTCGGACTCCTGCGGGAATCCCTGCGGTCGCGCGCCAAGCGTGATCTGCCGGTTCACGCCGACGACCCTCTCACAGTGCGGCTAGTCAATCAGTGCGGCTGCGGCACGATCCGGATGTAGGGCTTCGGCTCCTTCCAGCCGTCCGGATAGGTCTCCTTCGCCTCGTCGTTCGAGACCGAGCCGGCGATGATCACGTCGTCGCCCTGCTGCCAGTTCACCGGGGTCGCAACCTTGTGCTTGGCGGTCAGCTGCAGCGAGTCGATCACGCGCAGCACCTCGTCGAAGTTGCGGCCTGTGGTCATCGGGTAGACGAGGAGAAGCTTGATCTTCTTGTCCGGGCCGACGACGAACACGTTGCGCACCGTCTGGTTGTCGGCCGGCGTGCGCTGGGTCGGGTCGCCCGACGTGTCGGCCGGGAGCATCCCGTACAGCTTCGACACGCTGAAGTCCGCGTCACCGATCATCGGATAGTTCGGCGCGTGCCCTTGCGTCTCCTCGATGTCGGCTGCCCACTTGGCGTGGTTGTCGACCGGATCGACGGAGAGACCGATGACCTTGACGTTCCTCCGGTCGAACTCGGGCTTGATCTTGGCCATGTAGCCGAGCTCGGTCGTGCACACGGGCGTGAAGTCCCGCGGGTGCGAGAAGAGCACGGCCCAGGAATCGCCGACCCAGTCGTGGAAGCTGATCGGCCCCTCTGTGGTCTCAGCCTCGAAATCGGGTGCGGTCTCACCGATTTGCAACGTCATCTTCTTCCTCCTCGTGCGCTTGCCAACAGGACGCGGTGGCGCGTGCAAATCTTCCGCAGCGCCACCTGCCAGGTCACAACGCAAACCCTCTCACAGAAATGCCCGGAGCAAGACAACGCCGCGCGCGCAGATGCGCGCCAGCCACCTCCGCAGAAGCCTGGAGCCGCGAAGCGGCTCCCTTCAGGGGTCTTACCGCGTCACAAATCTGCTCCGCAGATTTGTGACCTGCGCCAACAATGGAGCCAGCCGGGCTCGAACCGGCGACCTTCTGGCTGCCAGCCAGACGCTCTCCCAGCTGAGCTATGGCCCCTGGGTGACCCCGATTGTAGCTAGGCCGTCGCGGCTTCGAGTTCCACCGCGGGCACGTCGCCCCAGAGGTCCTCGAGCCGGTAGAACTCCCGCGTGTCGGGCGTGAAGACGTGCAGGACGACGTCGAGGTAGTCGGCGATGATCCATTCCGCCTCCGCTGCCCCATCGACGGCGCGCGGGAGGAGCTTCGCCTCCTGCTTGAGCTGGGAGTGCACCTCGTCGAAGATCGCCTTCGTCTGACGTGCGTTTCGGCCGGTCGCGATCACGAAGAAGTCCGTGTAGACGCACACGGGCCTCATGTCGAGGATGACGACGTTTTCTGCCAGCTTCTCGCTCGCGAGAGCGGCGATCCGGCGTGCTTGGTCAAGCGAAGTCAGAGCATCCATTGTAGCCGCGAAACCCGGACGTCAAGTGTCTTTGTAGAGACCGAGCTCTGCGATGCGCGCGGCGACTGCGCCCGGCACGAGCTCGTCGATCGGCTCGCCGCGCCGGACCCGTTCGCGGATCTCGGACGAGGTGATCGGATGCGGCTCCAGCTCGAAGATCTCGATCCGCGGCGACGTTGTCTCCGGCCGGTAGCCGGGGCGCGTCGCGACGCCGAGCCGTGCCAGCTCGAGCACGCGCTCCGGCTCCTTCCAGGTCGGGAAGTCCTCCAGCTCGTCGGCGCCGATCAGGAAGACAGGATCCTCGTAGTCGTGGGCCTCGAGCGCGTCGACGGTGTACTCGTAGAGCTCCGGCTCGACGGTGCCAAGCCCCGCGAACGCAAGCCGGGCCAGCTCCAGACGGCTCTCGGCGGGGGCCACGGTCTCCTTGTGCCCGGGCGCCACGACCACCGTCACGTGCAGCTCCTCGAGCCCCAGGAGCTCCATTGCCGTTCGGGCGAGCGCGACGTGGCCGTTGTGCGGCGGGTCGAACGCTCCGCCGAAGACGCCTACTGCCATTCCAGCGTCTCCTCGCCGATCTCGACGTCCTGCCCCTTGCGTGCCCCTGCGGCCTTGAGCACGGCCTCGAGCTCCTCGCCCTGCGGCGCGTCGCCGATGATGCGGAAGCCCCGGTCGGTGCGGTAGATCCGGTATGTCCGGCGCGCCGGCGGCTGCGGGCGGTACTCGAGGAACTCGGGTAGCTCGGGCGCGTCGTCCGCCTTCGGCTCGGGGGCCGCGGGACACAGCCGGAAGAGAGCGAGCTTGAGAGCCTCGATGCCGGCGCCGGTGGCACACGAAACCGGGAAGACGCCCACGATCCGCTCGTCCTCGACCGGAAAGACGGGTAGCTCGGGCAGGAGATCGATCTTGTTCAGAACGATCGCCTGCGGCCGCTCGTCGAGCCCCGCCCCGTAGAGCGCGAGCTCGCTGTCGATCGTGCGGAAGCGCTGCTCGACGTCCTCCTCGGACGCGTCGATCACGTGCAAGAGCAGCCGGGCGCGCTCCAGGTGGGCGAGGAACTCGTGCCCGAGCCCGATTCCCTCGCTGGCGCCCTCGATCAAGCCGGGGACGTCCGCGACGGTGAGCTGGGCGCCGTCCGGCGACTCGACCGTGCCGAGCACGGGAGCGAGCGTCGTGAACGGGTAGTCGGCGACCTTCGGCTTCGCGTTCGAGATACGCCGCAGGAGCGAGGACTTGCCGGCGTTCGGGAGGCCGGCCATCGCAGCGTCCGCCAGCAGCTTCAGCCGAAGGTCCACCTCTGCCTCACCCGGTGGCTCCCCCACCTCGGCGAAGCGAGGCGTCTGTCGCGTCGGGGTCGCAAAGCGCGCGTTCCCGCGGCCGCCGTTGCCGCCGCGCGCGAGCACGACACGCGAGTCCGGCCGAACCAGGTCCGCGATCAGGTCTCCGTCGACCCCAAAGGCCTGAGTGCCCACCGGGACGGCGAGCTCGATCGTCTCGCCGTCGGCGCCGTGCTTGCGGGCGCCCGTGCCGGGCTCGCCGCGGCCCGCCCTGAACTTCGTCTTCGCGCGGAACGAGGAGAGGTCGCGGAGCGCCGGATCTGCCGCCAGCACGATGTCGCCGCCGCGCCCGCCATCACCCCCGTCCGGGCCGCCCTTCGGGACGTGCTTCTCGCGCCGGAAGCTCAGGCCCCCGTCACCGCCGCGGCCCGCCTGCACCTCGATGCGGGCGCGATCGTGAAACACAGGAAACTAGTTCTGGTCGGACTCGGCGACCGAGATGAAGCGCTTCTCGCCGGACGTGCGGAACTCGACCGTGCCCTCGCGGACGGCGAAGATCGTGTCGTCGCGGCCGATGTCCGTGCCGGGACCGGGGCGAAACCGCGTGCCGCGCTGGCGGACGATGATCATCCCGGACTTGACCTTCTGACCGCCGAAGACCTTGACGCCGAGCCGCTTCGCGTTCGAGTCGCGGCCGTTGCGGGAGGAACCGAGACCTTTCTTGTGAGCCACTAGTCGCTCTCCTTCTCTGCGAGCGCACCCTCGATTGCTGCGAGAGCGCCCTTCCGCTTGCCGTGAGCCTGCTCGTACTCGAGCGCCGCCTCGAGCATCGGACGCGTCCAGCCGGGAGCCTGCTCCTTGATCGCGGCGACAGTCAGCTCCTCGTAGCCGGCGGGCATGCCCTTGACCCGATCCTCGGCGGGCGCGGCGGGGGCTGCTGCCTCGGTCTTCTTCGCGGCGGTCGGAGCCTCGCTCTTGGTCTCTGTCTTCGCCGGGGCACGCCTCTTGCCGTCGCCGATCGACTCGATCTCGATCTGCGACAGGCTGGCGCGGAAGCCGGTGTGCTTCTTGTAGCCGTTCTTCGGGCGGTACTTGCCGATCCGGATCTTCTCGCCCTTCACGTCTGCGACGACGCGCGCCGTGACGGTGATGTCCTTCGGGGCGATATGCGTGTCGCCACCACCGCCGACGAGGAGCACGGTCGGGGTGAACGACTTGCCCTCACCGTGCGAAAGCCGGTCCACGAGCAGCTTCTCGCCCTCACGGACGCGGTACTGCTTTCCTCCGACGGAGATGATTGCGTAAGTGCTCATGAGTCGTTACGGGTTACAGCGCAGCAAACGCGGGCCGAGGCCCGCGAGCCGGTGGATTGTAGCGATTACGCGTCCAGATCGTCGAGCCATTCGGACATCGGCACGTACTCGTCCGCGGCCGGTTCGGCTCCGTTGCCGGAGGCTTCGCGCTCCTCGCTGACGGGCTCGGGCACGGCCTCGGCGCCGTTCTCGCTCGCAACCACCGCCGCTCCGACAGCCGCTGCGGGCTTCTTGCGGTTGCGGCCGCCGCGCGAGCCGCGGCGCGTCTTCCTCTTTACGGGAGCCGCGTCGCCGTCGTCGGTGGTTTCGCTTCCGACAGCCTCGGCAACCCGCTCGTCGCTCTCCTCCGTGGCGGTCGGCTCCGGCTTCGGCTTCGCAGTCGAACGCCGCCGCGCCGGCTTCTCGTCGCCGCCGAGCTCGAAGTCGGGAACATGGATCCTCGGCGACCCTGGTGTCGGAGCCGGTGCAGCCTCGGCCTCAGCGTCCACGACTTCGCCGACGTTCTCTTCCGCAGCGTCGGTGGTCGCGGCGGCCCCCTCGCCCGTCGTGCCGGCGGGCTTCTTCTTCCGGTTGCGTCCGCCGCGCGAGCCTCGGCGCGTCTTCTTCTTCACCGGCGCGCCGTCGGCGCCAACGGTCTCCTCGGCCTCGATCGCCTCGTCCGGCTCGTCCTCGGGCTCGTCGTCGGTCTCCACTTCGCCGACGTCGGGCTCGGACGGTTCCTCGGTGAGGTCGCCCTCGGCGATCTCGGCGATCTCGGCGATCTCGGCGGTCTCGGCGGTCTCTGTGTCCGTCTCTGTGTCGGTTTCTGGGGCCTCGAGCTCGGTGGTCTTCTTCGCCCGGCTCGGCGCACGCGTGGGCTTCTCGGCCTCGCTCTCGAACGTGATCGGCTCGGGAGGCTTCTCCGCGCCCGCGAGGAGCGCGGCGTACGCGACCCCGTCGAGGACGCGCTCGACGCGCACCTTCGCCTTCTTGCCCACGAGCTTCGCGGCGCCGCCGACGACGACGTCGATCCCGTCGACCTTGCCGGCCGCGGAGCCGGCGTCGTGCTTGTCGACCTCGACCAGCTTCACCTCGATCTCGGTTCCTTCGGCGATCGGCGCCTCGGGCTGGAGATCGACGAGCTTGCCCTCGGCAAGGACGGCGGCGTGGTCGGCGTGCACGCCTTCCTTGGGCACGAGGAAGAAGCGCTTCTTGGCCGCCTCCTCGATCTCGGCGAGCCGCCTGCCCCCCGTTCCGAGCAGCAGCGACGCAGTCTTCGGACTCACCTCGATGCGGAACGCCTGTGCCCGCGAGCCGGCCGCGAGCGCGCGCAGGCGCCGCTCGACCTCGAGGGCCGCGGAGGCCTCCGAGAGGACGATGCCGTCGCCGGCGCAGGTCGGGCACTTCTTGGTGAGGATCTCGCGCGGCCCGTCGGTGACGTTCTGCCGCGTCATCTCGACGAGCCCGAGGGGTGAGATCTCGACCACGTAGGTCTTCGTCCGGTCGCGCTCGAGCTCGGTGCGCAGCGCCTCCTCGACGGTGGCGCGGTTCTTCGGGTTCGCCATGTCGATGAAGTCGATGACGATGATGCCGCCGATGTCCCGCAGGCGCAGCTGCCGCACGACCTCCTTGACGGCCTCGAGGTTGTTCTTGGTGATCGTGTCCTCGAGCCGGCCGGTGGAATTCTTCGAGCGGGACCCGACGAAGCGGCCCGTGTTCACGTCGATGACGGTGAACGCCTCCGCGTAGTCGAAGACGAGGTACCCGCCGGAGGGGAGGTCGACGCGCCGGTTCAGCGTGGAGCGAATCTCGGCGTCGACGCCGGTCCCTTCGAAGAGGGGCGTCTTCTCCTTGTAGTGCTGCACACGCTCGAGCATGTGCGGCGAGGTCTTCTTCAGGTAGCCGACGATCCGCTTGTAGGTGCGCTCGTGGTCGATCAGCGCACTCTCGAAGTCGCCCGCGAAGAGATCCCGGACGATCCGGAGAGGAAGCTCGGCCTCCTGGTAGACGAGCGACGGCGCCTTGGCGTTCTTCGCCTTCGCCTGGATGTTCTTCCAGAGCCGCTGCAGGAAGACGAGGTCGCGCTCGATGTCCTCGGCCGACGCGCCCTCGGCGGCGGTGCGGACGATGATGCCGCCTTCCTTGGCGTCGAGGTTCTTGATGATGTCCTTCAGACGGTTTCGCTCGGCGTCGTCGAGCCGGCGCGAGACGCCGAGCCCCTCGCCCTGCGGGACGAACACGAGGAAGCGGCCCGGCAGCGAGATCTCCGTCGTGAGCCGGGCACCCTTCGTCTTCATCGGATCCTTGACCGCCTGCACCAGGATCTGCTGGCCGCGGGCGATCAGGTCGGTGATCTTCTTGCCGTGCCGCTTGCCCTCGAGCTCGGGCACGACGATCTCGTCGACGTAGAGGAAGCCGTTCTTCTCGAGGCCGATCTCGACGAACGCGGCCTCCATGCCCGGCAGCACGTTGTCGACGGTGCCGAGGTAGATGTTGCCGGCGATCGAGCGGCGCTCGGGACGCTCGAGATAGACCTCGGCGACGCGGTCGTCCTCGAGGATCGCGACGCGCTGCTCGCCGACGTCGACGGAGATCAGCAGCTCGCGCTTCGCCTTCGGCAGCGGCGCACGCTTCTGCGGCACGCGCCGGCGGTTGCCCTGCTGCTGGTTGGCTCGACGCTCCTGACGCTGACTGCGCTCGGGGGCCTTGCGCTCCCGCTTGGCGGGCTGCGGCTTCAGTTCGGGCTTCTCGTCCGTCTTCTCGGCGGTCGCAACCGTGCCGGGCTTCTTCCGCCCGCGCCCGCCGCGGTTGCCGCGGCGTCGCCTTCTGGCGGCATCGGTTGCCGTCTCGGCCTCGGCCGTGGCGGGGGGTTGCTCAGCTCGTGACGGCTGTGGTGCTGGAGCGGGCGCTTGGGGCGCCTGCTGCTCTGTCGTTTCCTTGCGCTTCCTTCGGAACCAGGGTGACAAATGCTTCTCCTAGAGTGAGCGCGCGCAAAAACACGGCCGCGGAAGCGGCCGGTCGCGCGCTGCGTATGGTGGTGAAAAACGTAGGCATCGCCTGATCACAGGCTAGCAGCCAGCCCGGATTCCCGGCGGAGGGCGCTCCGGCAGTGGAGGTCTACGCAGCTGCGGGGCGGAGCCGCGCGCGGCGGGCGCGGACGGCGCGCAGCCGCTGCGAGAGGCGGGCCCACGCCCAGGGCTCGACCTCGGAATAGCGCGTCTTGCTCTGCGCTCTCGTCGACTCGAGATACTCGAACCAGGCGTCGGCCTCTTCGATCATCAGCAACTCCTCGGCATGCTCGGAACCAACCATTCCGCCTCCCTCCAGTCGGGGTTTCCCGAACGATAGGACCCGGCCCGGACGGACAGCATCGGTTAGCCGGCAGGCTCGGCCCCCGCGACCTGGTGGAAGTAGCGGTGCGCAGCCTCGCCCACCGCTCGCGTCCCGGCATAGGCGACCCCGCCCTTCACGAGCCAGCCGGCCACCGGGACGTAACCGAGCAGCCGGCGGGCGACGGCGCGGAAGCCGAAGGCGGCTCCGAGCGTCGCGAGCACCTCCGGCAAGCGTTGCTGGTCGATCTCGACGCCGTGCGCGGCGGCCAGCCGGAGCACGAGCCGGATCTGGTTCAGCGTCAGCACGGGGAAGTCGGCGCCCGGAATGAAGATCGCGACCGCCGCGATTCCGTTCTGGCGCGAGAACTTCTCGATCAGCGCCTCGCTGAGGGGCTCCCGGATGACCGGCAGCTTCGCAGCGAGCCCGGTGCCCGACTCTCCGAGCCGGGCCGCCACGGCGCGCGCGATCTCGTCGACCGGGAAGCCCGTGCCCGGCGAGCACATGACGATATCCGTGGCGAGGACGTACGGCACGTCGAAGACCTCGGTTCCGGTCTGCACGACCACCACCGGGACCTTCGCCCGCTTTGCGGCGCGCAACTCCTCCTTGTCCTCGTCCGTCGGAGCGCCGGCCAGGATGCGCACGAGCACGGCCGCATCTTCGACCCTGTCGCCGACGCGTACCGCGCCCGGCTCGCCGCCGCGGGAGAGCTCCTTCTCGAGCTGTGCCGCAAGCGGGCCGTCGATCAGCAGCGGCCGCGTGTCCTCGGTGGCGATCCGCAGCTCCTTCACGAGGCCCCAGACGGTGAATGGGCTCAGCTTGACGGCCATCTAGATGGTTGCTGCCATCAGCGGGCTCGGCGGCGACCCTGGTGACCGCGGGCGTGGATCGACTGGAGCACGCCGACCGCGATCAGATTCGCGACCATCGACGAGCCACCGACCGTGACGAACGGGAGCGGGATACCCGTCACCGGCGCGATTCCCATCGTCATGCCGACGTTGACGAACACCTGGAAGAGGAAGGCGATCACGATTCCACCCGCCACGATCGCGCTGAACGCGTCGCGCGCCACTGCGATCACCCGCAGGCCCCGCCAGACGACGAGCAGGTAGAGGCCGAGCAGGAGGGCCGCGCCGAAGAAGCCGCGTTGCTCGGCGAGCGCCGCGAAGACGAAGTCGGTGTGATGTTCGGGCAGGTAGTCGAGGCGCGTCTGCGTCGCACCCGCGACGCCGCGCCCGCTCAGCCCGCCCGAGCCGACCGCGGTGATCGACTGGGTGACGTTGTACGTCGCGTCCGTCGGATCGCTGCCCGGGTTGGCGAAGCCGGTGAGACGCGCCGTCTGGTAGGGCTCGAGCACGTCGATGCCGGCCCCGGGCAGGAACCAGACGACGCTCGCGATCACGAGAGCGCCGAGCGACGCGAGCACGGCGAGGTGGATCCAGCGAATGCCGGCGATGAAGAGGCAGGCGGCGAGCGCAGCCGTGTAGACGAGCGCGGTGCCGAGATCGGGCTGCTTGAACACGAGGAGGACCGGCACGAGCGCGAGCCCGATCGCCTGGAGGATGACTTGCGGCTCGTGGAGCCTCCGTGCGCGGTCGGCGAGGAAGCCGGCCAGGGCGAGCACGAACAGCAGCTTGCCGAACTCGGAGGGCTGGAGCTGGAAGGGGCCCAGGGTGATCCAGCGCTTCGAGCCGCGAGTCGTGTCCCCGAGCGGGAAGACGAGGAGCATCAGGAGCAGGGTCAGCACGTAGATGCTCCTCTGCGCGCGCCGATACCGGTCGGGGTCGATCAGGAGCGCGACGAGGAAGCCCGCGAAACCGAGCCCGGCTGCGATCGCCTGGCGCACGACGTAGTAGCTCTCGTTGCCCGCGACGTCGTGGCGCGTGATGCCGGCGATGGCCCAGAGCCCGTACGCGACGACTGCGCCGACTGCCAGGAGCAAGACCCAGTCGAGCCGCCGGACGAAGCCGACGACGTCGACGCGGTCGCGGGAGCCCGCGCGTGAGCCCGAGGACGCGTACTCAATCACTCGGGACGACTCCCTGGACTCCGGCGTGCTGCTGGAACCAGTACTCGAACACCTTCAGCGCCGCGGGGGCGGCGACAGCGCCGCCGTGACCACCGTTCTCGATCAGCGCACAGACCACGATCGGAGCGCGCTTGACGCCGCTCGGGGTCACGTGCTCGTTCCCGTCGAACGGCCCCCAGCCGCACCACCACGCCTGGTCTTCCTGGTGATCGAACGGGTAGCCGGGCAGCGGGACGACCTTCTCCGCCGTGCCCGTCTTGCCGGCGATCGGCACCGGAAAGCTGCCGAAGACTCCGGAGGACGTGCCGTTGGCGTCGTGCGTTGCCTGATAGAGGCCCTCGCGGACGACGGAGAGCGCCTGGGGGTCGACCTTGATCGGTTGCGGCGGGCGTGGCGGAAACGTGTGCAGCGACACGGGCGGTGAGCCGTCGTTGCCCGGTTGCTCGATCGACGAGACGATGTGGGGCGTCACGAGGTTGCCGCCGTTCGCGATCGCTGCGTAGAAGCGCGCCATCTGCAGCGGCGTGACGGTGAGGTCCTTCTGGCCGATCGCCATCTGGATCAGGTCGCCCGGGTTCCAGGCGCGGTCGATGCCCTTGTAGTTCGCCTTGCGCCACGCCGGCGTCGGCAGCAGACCCGCCGCCTCACCGCCGATGTCGAGCCCGGGCGCCTCGCCGAACCCGAACTTCTTCGCCCACGCCTGCATCGCCGTCCAGTACTTCCGCTCGTGCTCGCCGCGCGTGTAGTAGCGGTTGCCGACGTCGTAGAAGTAGGTGTCGCAAGACTGGGACAGCGCCGTCGTGAGCGCCATCGGCGCGTTCATGAACGGGTTCCAGTTCTTGAACTGCTGCTTGTCGAGCCCGTACTCGGCGACCGGAGTGCACTGGATGTACTCGTATGGCGAGAGCAAGCCGTCCGAGATCGCCGCCAGGGCCGTCAGGGGCTTGAACGTCGAGCCCGGCGGGTAGACGCCGGCGATCGCGCGGTTGATGCCCGGATAGTTGCGCTGCTTCGCGATCTTGTCGACCGTCAGCGGCTCAAGCTTCTTCGGGTCGACCCGGCCGACGTAGACCGAGGGCTTGTAGGTGGGGTTCGAGGCCATGGCGAGGACGGCGCCGTCGCGCGGGTCGAGCGCCACGATCGCCCCGCCGTTGGCGTTGAACTTCTTGTCCTGGTAGGCGAGGTCGATCCCCTCGCGGATCGCCCGCTCCGCTGCACGCTGAAGGCCGACGTCGATCGTCAAGCGGACGGTGTAGCCCGGTTGCGCTGGACGCCGGGGCTCGAACGCGCCCTGGGGCCGTCCGAGCGAGTCGACCCGGAGCTGTGCGGCGCCGGCCTGACCTCTGAGATACGTGTCGAACGCTGCCTCGACCCCGGTCTTGCCGATTTTCTCGCCGCCGTGGTAGCCGTCCTTCGCCAGGCGCTTGAGCTCCTCGGGAGAGATCTCGCCGACGTACCCGAGCACCTGGGCCCCGAGTGCACGGTACGGGTAGTCGCGCAGGTAGGTGCCCACGATCTCGACGCCGGGGAACTCGTCACGATGCTCCTGCAGGTACATCACCTGGTCCTCGTGCACCGCCGTCTTGACGAGAATCGGCGTCAGCGGGTCGTCCTTGCTCTTCTCGAGGGCCTTCGTCAACCGCGGCAGCGGCACGCGCAGGATCTTCGAGAGACTCTTGAACATCGCGTAACGGCCTTCGTTCGGCAGATCGGCCGTCCAGATCTGCACCGCCGTGCCGGGGACGTTCGAGACGATCGTCCTACCGGCGCGGTCGACGATCGACCCGCGCGGGGCCTCGACCGAGACCGTGCGCAGCTGGTTGTTCTGCGCGGCCTTCAGGTAGCGGTCGCCCGAGAGCACCTGGAGCGCCCAGAGGCGCAGGAAGAGGATCGCGAAGATGGCGAGCGCGAGCGCCGCGAGCACCCCGAGCCGCAGTGCGAGCTGCGGCGTGAAGCGGTACGGCTCCGAGGTCCTCGGGTCGGGCGGCAGGAACCGCCGTGAGGGCGACCGGCGCTCCGGGAACGAGCTAGCCAAGCAGCCGCACCTCCTGTACGCGCTCAGCGGGAGAGGTACGGCGCAGCACGGCGCGGCAGAACGAGAAGACCGCGCCGCCGAGGATCAGGTTGAGCCCGACGCTCGGCAGCAGCGCCTCGAAGAGCGCACGCCGCCCCGAGACCTCTTGACCGAGCAGGAAGTGGAGGCCGAACCCGGCGAAGGCGATCGCGACGGTGAAGACGAGGACGGCGAGCAGTGGCGCGTGCGCCCGGTCGCGGCCCGTCGTCTCGCCGTAGCGTCCCGTCCAGTAGCCCGCGAGCGCAAAGAGCAGGGCCGAGAACCCGAGCGTGTCGAGGGTCACGATGTCCACGATCAGGCCGCCGAAGAAGCCTGCGACGGCCCCGACGACCGCGCCGCGCAGCAGAGCGATCGAGAGTAGTGCGAGCAGGAGCACGTCGGCGGCGCCGCCGGCGATGTCGAGCGAGGCGACGAGCGTGACCTGCAGGAGCGCGGCCACGAAGACGATGCCCGCGACGGCGAGATTCTCGGCCATTACGGCAGCTCCGGCGCCGGGCGGCGAGAGACGAGGACGAGCACCGAGTCGAGCGCCGAGAAGTCGACGTCCGACACGATCAGCACCTGCTGCCACAGATCGGTGTTCAGCAGGCCGACGAAGGTGACGTGGCCGATCGGGATCCCCTTGGGGTAGAGGGACGCGAGCTGCCCGAAGCGGGACCCGGCGGTGATGATCTCGTCCCCGACCCGCACGACCTCCTTCTTCAAGACCCGGGCGAAGACGAGCGAGTCGCCAGACTGGCCGTGCTGGACGATCCCGGACGCGTTCGTACGCAGGTCGAGAGCCGAGACCGCGCTCGACTCGTCGGTGAGCAGGCGCACGCGCGCCGCCCCGCCGGTGACGCTCGTGACGGTGCCGACCAGCCCGTCCGCGGTCACGACCGGGGCGTCGACCTTGACGCCGTCGTCGGAGCCGGCGGAGACGACGATCTCCTGCTCGAAGGCGCTCGACGGGCGTGAGATCACCTCGGCCGCGACGCCGTCGTAGTCCTTCGGGAAGGCGGGCGAGCTCCGGTAGTCGAGCAGGCTCCGAAGCCGGACGTTCTCCTGCAGGGCCGATTCGTTCTGGATCACCTGCTGCTTGAGCTGCTCGTTCTCGGTCCGCAGCCGGTCGTTCTCGGAGCGGGCGTTGAAGAGGTCCTTCGTCCAGCCGTAGGCATCTCGGAAGGGCCGGGCGACGCGTTCCGCCGCGACTTCGAAAGGCTGTAGAGCGCTGGCGACTGCGCCCTGAGCGTCGTGCAGCGGCCCGCCGGGGCGCTCCCGGAACGAGACCGTGATCAGGGCAAGCGAGAGCAGGACCAGGATCCCCAGCACGAGCCGGCGCCGGAAGGCGCTGCGGTTGCGTGAGGGAAACGGTCGCGGGGCGGGGCGCCGGACGGCAAGGCCCAGCACCGCCGATCTTGCGGTGCGGTTGCGTGGCACGAGCGGTTCAGTCTAGCCAGGAGTTCGGAAACCACCTACGGCCGCAACGGCCCCGGCGGTTCCTGGCGCGCCGGAGGTCGGCTCCGCCGGCCGGGAGGCGTAGCCGGCCAGGGGCCGCCGGGCTAGTAGCGGCGGCCGTTGCGGCGGGGGCGGGCGCGGGCGCTGCGGTGGATCGCCTCGAACTCCTCGAGGCTGCGGCCCGAGCCGACCGCGACGCAGGTGAGCGGGCTCTCCGCGAGGTGGACCGGCATCTGCGTCTCGTGGCGGAGCCGCTCGTCGAGCCCGTGCAGCAGGGCGCCGCCGCCGGCGAGCACGATCCCGCGGTCCATGATGTCCGCGGCGAGCTCGGGCGGCGTCTTGTCGAGCGTGGAGCGGATCGCGTCGATGATCTGCACCACGGGCTCCTCGAGCGCGCGCCGGACCTCCTCCGAGGAGAGGATCACGGTCTTCGGCAGACCCGTGAGCATGTCGCGGCCGCGTACCTCTGCCTGCACCTCGTCCCGCATCCGGTAGGCGGAGCCGACCTCGAGCTTGATCTCCTCGGCGGTCTGCTGCCCGATCAGCAGCTTGTACTCCTTCTTGATGTGGTTGACGATCGCGTCGTCCATCTCGTCCCCGCCGACGCGAAGGCTCTGCGAGACGACGATGCCGCCCAGCGAGATCACGGCGACCTCGGTGGTGCCGCCGCCGATGTCCACGATCATGTTTCCCGTCGGCTCGGCCACCGGGAGGCCGGCGCCGATCGCGGCGGCCATCGGCTCCTCGATCAGGTACGCCTGGCGCGCGCCGGCCGAGAGCGTCGCCTCCTCGACCGCGCGCTTCTCGACGCCCGTCACGCCCGAGGGGACGCAGACGACCACACGCGGGTGCGCAAAGCGGTGCTGATGCACCTTCTGGATGAAGTGCCGGAGCATCTGCTCGGTCACGTCGAAGTCGGCGATGACGCCGTCCTTGAGCGGGCGGATGGCGGCGATCGTCCCCGGGGTACGCCCGAGCATCCGCTTCGCCTCGACGCCGACGGCGTGCACTTCACCCGTGCGCTGGTCGATCGCGACGACCGAGGGCTCGCTGAGGACGATGCCGCGGCCGCGGACGTAGACGAGCGTGTTCGCAGTGCCGAGGTCCACGGCCATATCGCGGCCGCCAAAGCCGCTCATCGAGCGAAAGATGCCCATCCCGGGATCGAGTCTAGCCGTGCGAGACTGCAGATTGTGAGCCGCGCGCCCGCCGCCCTCGTCACCGGCTGCTCCTCCGGGATCGGCCGGGCGACGGCGGAGCGGCTCGCCAGAGGAGACTGGACTGTCTATGCGAGCGCCCGGCGGCTCGAGTCGATCGCAGGCCTCGAGGCGGCAGGTTGCCGGCTGCTCCGCCTGGACGTCACCGACGAGGACTCGATGCGAGCCGCCGTCGAGGAGATCGAGCGCGCGGAGGGCGCTCTCGGCGTGCTCGTGAACAACGCGGGCTACAGCCTCAACGGCGCGGTCGAGAGCGTCGCGATCGAGGACGCACGGCGCCAGTTCGAGACAAACCTGTTCGGGCCGGCCCGGCTGACGCAGCTCGTCCTCCCGGGAATGCGGCGGCAAGGGTGGGGCCGCATCGTCAACGTCAGCTCGATGGGCGGCCGGCTGACCTTTCCGGGCGGAGGCTGGTACCACGCCTCCAAGCACGCGCTCGAAGCGCTCAGCGACGCGCTGCGCTTCGAGGTGCAGGGCTTCGGGATCCACGTGGTCGTGATCGAGCCCGGCCTGATCCGAACGGAGTTCGCGGAGACGGCGGTCGGGTCGATCCCGGTCGGCGAGGAACCGTACGGCCGGTTCAACGCTGCCGTCGGCGCCGCGACCGCCGGCGCGTACGACAGCGGCGGCTTCGGCCGGCTCGGGGGCGGCCCTGACACCGTCGCCCGGGCGATCGAACGCGCGCTTTCGGCCAAGCGGCCGCGCACACGCTACCGCGTCACGCCCTCGGCGAAGCTCTTCCTGACGCTGCGGCGCCTCCTGCCCGACCGAGGCTGGGACGCCCTCGTGGGACGCACCTATCCGAAGCCGTAGGCGCCCGGGAAATGCTCCGCGAGAGTGCGGACGAGCAGCGACGCAGGGAGTCCGACGACGTTCAGGTAGTCGCCCTCGATCTCCTCGACGAGCGCCGCGCCGCGCCCCTGGATCGCGTAGCCGCCCGCCCGTCCCTCCCACTCGCAGTGGGTCATGTGGTGGGCGATCTCTCGCGGCGTCAGCTCTCTGAAGGTGACGCGCGTCTCGTCGTGCTCGACGAGCTCCCAGCCGGGCGTGATCAGGCAGAGGCCGGAGACGACGACGTGCGTCTCGCCGGAGAGCACCTCGAGCATCCGCTCGGCCTCGGCTGCGTTCGCCGGCTTGCCGAAGATCTTGCCTCCGAGCGAGACGGCGGTGTCGACTCCGAGCACGGGCAGCTCGCCCGCCTGCGCCGCCACCGAGCGGGCCTTGCCGCGCGCGTGCGCCCGCACGAGCCGAACGGCGTTGGCCTTCGGCGGGTCTTCCTCCACGTAGGTCGGCGCCAGGACCTCGTACGGGATCCCGAGCTGGTCGAGGATCATGCGCCGCTGCGGGCTCGTCGATGCGAGCAGGAGCGGCTGGACGACATGGGAGCTCATCGCTTCCGCGCCTTCCAGATCTCCTCCCACGGCCACTTTTTCGCCCACTCGGCGTTCGAGTGGTAGAAGGCAGCGTTCTCTGCCTCTGCCGGTGCGTAGAGCTCGATCAGATCGAGCACGTCGAATCCCGACTCGCGCAGGAGCTTGAACAGGTCACCGTGGCCGAGCTGGAACTCGGTCGTGTTCTCGTCCTCCCAGTCGAGGCGGTGCAGACCGCGCTGCGGCCGCTGCAAGGTCTCGTGCCATCCGTCGAGTGCGGCGCAGAGCATTGAGATCGTCGAGTTGCGGAGAAAGAGCAGCTCGCCGCCCGGCCGCAGCAGACGGGCTGCCTCTGGAATCCACTTGTAGGGATCGCACCAGATCGAGGCGCCGTACTCGGAGAGAGCGAGGTCGAAGGACGCGTCGGGGAGCGGCACGCTCTCCGCATTCGCCTCGATGAGCGGAAACTCGAGCCCCGTCTCGCGCTGCAGCTGCCGCGCGGTCTCGAGCTGCGCCGGCGTGATGTCGACGCCGACCGGTCGCGCGCCCCGCCGTGCAAGCCACGCCGAGAAATAGGCCGTTCCACAACCGAGCTCGATCACGTCCTTGTCGTCCACATCGGGGAGTGCCTGGAGCTCCGACTCCGCTATCCCCCACAGGCCCCAGCTGATCTCGTCCTGTCGCCAGGCGCGAGCGCCGTGCTCGTGGGTGTGCTCCTCGTTCGACTTCGTCCAGCTCGCGCGGTTGCGGACCGCGTACTCCGGGAGCTCCTCAGACAAGCTCATCTTGCGAGAACCAGAGTGAGATCTCGCGCTGCGCCGACTCGGGCGAATCGGAGCCGTGGATCAGGTTGTTCGGCATCGACGTGGCGAAGTCGCCCCGGATCGTGCCCGGCTCGGCCTCCGCGGGATTGGTCGCGCCGATCGTCTTCCGCATCGTCGCGATCGCGCCCTCGCCCTCGACCACGAGCGCCCACGTCGGTGCCGAGACGATGAACTTGACCAGCTCGCCGAAGAAGGGCTTCTCGCTGTGCTCGGCGTAATGCTCCTTGCCGAGAGCCTCGCCGACACGGAGGAGCTTGCCGCCGACGATCTTGAAGCCGCGGCGCTCGATTCGTGCGAGGAGCTGGCCGGCCAGCGCCCGTTCGGTCGCGTCCGGCTTGATCAGGATGAGTGTGCGCTCCACGGCCACGGCCGCGGATGTTACTCGTCGGCAGCCGCCCGCTTGCGGGGTGCAGTCCAGGAATCGGCGATCGTGTCCTCGACGATTCCGGGCAGGTTCGGCGAGGAGACCGGAGTCGCGCAGTGCGGGCAGATCTGCCAGAGCGCCTCGAGCGGGCTGTTGCACTTCACGCACGCCTGCTTCAGCCGGGTCGTGCAGACCGGGCACACGAGGAACGTCGCCTCGACCGCGGCGCGGCAGACCGGGCAGTGCAGATCGCGCTTGGAGAGTCGGTCCTCCATCGCGCGGATCTCCAGCTCGCGCTCGCGCACGTCCTCGATGTACTCCGGCGGCCGGAAGAAGAGATAGATGATCGGGCCGACAAACGGCGGCACGAGCCCGAGCACCGTCGCCATCGCCACGAGCCACGGATCCTCGATCCGCCGGCGCGCGTCCTTGTAGACCCAGTAGGCGGTCGCCAGCCAGAAGACGGCGACGAAGAAGATGGTCAGGTTGCGGATCACCATCCACGCGCCGGAGTCGAAGAAGTCGTTGACTCCTCCGAGCAGGTTGTCGTTGGTTGTCGTTGCGGCGAGGATCACAGGAGTAGCTTTCCCACCAGATAGCCAATCGCGAACGCGGAGCCGACGATGAAGCCTACGACCGCGAGCGCGAACGCGAGCACGGTGACACGCTCGCGCATCTTCGCCATGTTAGGCGCCGTTCCTCGCCAGGTCGGCAAGGAGATAGAGCGAGCCGGTGACGAGCACGGGCGCATTCTCGCGCGCACGGGTGAGCGCCACCTGTGGATCGGAGACCGCCTCGACCTCGTCGAAGTGCGGTGCGGCGAGGCGAGCGAGCTCCTCCGCGGGCAGCGCACGGGCGTTCGAGGAGGTCGTTGCGATCAGCCGCCGGCCTGCCGTCGCGAGCGTCTCCAGCATCGCGCCGGCGTCCTTGTC
Organism: Gaiellaceae bacterium; assembly: GCA_033857955.1. Classification (GTDB taxonomy): domain Bacteria; phylum Actinomycetota; class Thermoleophilia; order Gaiellales; family Gaiellaceae; genus Gaiellasilicea. Next base: position 33,675 of record JAWVCW010000006.1, read on the forward strand.
CCGCAGAATCGAGGCGACGACGGTGTAGTCGGACCGGTCGAGCTGCGCGACGAGCCAGGCCGCGCCCTCGGGGTTGTGGGCCCCGTCACGAACCTCCTCGCCGTTCCGCTCGAGCCTGCCGGGCAGGTCGATCTGCACCTCGCGGTCGATCGGACGCCCGAGGAATGCCTCGGCAGCCTCGCGCGCGCCGCCGAGAACGACGTTCGGCCCGGCACGGTGCGCGAACTCCTCGTCCGGGAGCACGGCGATCGTCCCCTCCTGGACGACCGCGAGCTTCTCGGCCGCGATCTCCTCGCGCGTCCCCCCGAGCACGTCGGTGTGCTCGAGGCCGACGTTCGTCAGCAGAACGACGTGCGAGCGCAGGACGTTCGTCGCGTCGAGCCGGCCGCCGAGACCGGCCTCGATCACCGCCACGTCGACGCCATGCGCCGCGAACTCCGCGAACGCGGCCGCGCAGATCGTCTCGAACTGCGTCGCCTCCTGCGCCTCGGCCTCGGGCCGGACGCGCTCGATCACGGCCTCGAAGTCGACTTCCTTCCCGTCGACCGTGATCCGCTCGGCCCAGGAGCGAACGTGCGGCGAGACGGTCGCGCCGGTGGAGAGACCCTCGCCGAGGAGGAGGGCCTCGATCGTGCGGGTGGCCGTCGACTTCCCATTCGTGCCGACGACATGGATCGCGGGGTACGCCAGCTGGGGATCACCCAGCGCCGCGAGCAGCGTCCGCATCCGCCCGAGGCCGAACTCCTTCGGCCACGGGCTGAGGCTCGCGAGCCAGTCCGTGTTCTCAGCCGGAGAGCGCATCGAGCTCACGCCGGTAGCGGGCGAGCTTCTCGCGCTCGGCCTCGACCACCTCGGGCTTGGCGTTCGCGACGAACTTCTCGTTGGCGAGCATCCGCTCACCCCGCTCGACCTCCCTGCGCAGGCGCTCGATCTCACCCGCGGCGTTCCCGTTCGCCTTCGACCGCTCCGGCCGGACGACGGCGTCGAAGATCCTCTTCTCGTCGCCCTCGAGCGGCACCGCGACTCCGCTGCGCCGGAAGATCGCGGCCGCCTCCTGGACCGCGTCGAGCGCATGGAGGTCGGCGGCGTACGCGCCGGTTGCCTCGGGCCACGGGGTGACGATCACGCGACCAGTGGATGTATCAGGGTGGAACTGTGACCAGATCTCTTCGGTCACGTGCGGCATCACCGGATGCAGCAGCTTCAGTAACTGCTCGAGCGCGGCAAGCGCGGTCGCGCGTGCCTCGGGCTCGCCTAGCCGCGGCTTGATCGCCTCGGCGTACCAGTCGCAGAAGTCGTCGAAGGTGAGGCGGTAGAGGGCCTGCACCGAGGGCGAGAACTCGAACGCGTTCCACGCCGCCTCGACCTCCGCCTGGGTCGAGTCGAGGCGGGCGAGGATCCATCGTTCCTCGAGCGCGCGCGGGTCGGCTTTCGGCTCCATCCGCTCCTGCAGGAGCAGCCGCGACACGTTCCAGAGCTTGTTCGCGAGCTTCCGGCCCTCTTCGAGCGGGCCCTCCGTGAAGCGGACGTCCTGGGTGGACGACATCTTCAGCAGCCCGTAGCGCGTTGCGTCGGCGCCGTGCTTTGCGATCAGGTCGAGCGGGTCGACGCCGGTACCGAGGCTCTTCGACATGCGGCGGCCGTCCGAGGCCAGGATCGTCGAGTGGATGATCACGTCGGTGAACGGGACGTCCCCCATCAGCTCGAGCCCCGTCCAGATCATCCGGTTCTCCCAGAGGCGGATGATCTCGCGGGCAGTCGAGTTGACGTTGCCGGGGTAGTAACGCTCTAGCTCGGGCGTCTGCTCGGGCCAGCCGAGCGTCGCGTACGGCCAGAGCGCCGACGAGAACCAGGTGTCGAGGACATCGGGGTCGCGCACGAGCTCGGTCGAGCCGCACGTCGCACAGGCCTCCGGCGGCGGCCAGGCGCAGGTCACGTGCTCGTTCGGGCAGTACCAGAGCGGCTGCTGGTGGCCCCACCAGAGCTGACGGGAGATGTTCCAGTCCGGGATCTCCTCGAGCGAGCGGATCGCGAACTGGTGCTGCGACTCGGGGTGGTAGCGCACGCGCCGCTCGCGCAGCGCCGCCAGCGCCGGCTTGCGCGGCTCTTCCATCGCCACCCACCACTGGAGCGAGACGAGCGGCTCGATCCGCGTGTGGCAGCGCTCGCACGTACCGACTGCATGCCGGTAGTGCTCCCGCTTCTCGAGCTGGTCGTGCTCCTTCAGCCACGCGAGAATGGCCTGGTCGGCCTCCTCCTGCGTCTTCCCCGCAAGGTGGCCCGCGTTCTCGTTCATCCGCCCGTCGAGCCCGATCACCGTGAGGACGGGCAGGCCGTGGTCGCGGCCGATGTCGAAGTCGGTGGGGTCATGGCCCGGGGTGATCTTCAGCGCGCCCGTGCCGAACTCCGGCTCGACCCGCTCGTCGGCGATCACCGGCACGGCCCGCTCGACGTACGGGACGAGTACCTCCTTGCCGATTGCGTCACGGTAGCGCTCGTCGTCCGGATGCACGGCCACGGCCACGTCGGCGAGGATCGTGGCCGGACGGACGGTCGCGATCGTGATGTGTCCCGACCCATCCGTGAAGGGATAGCGCGCGTACGTGAGCGTGTCGTCCATCTCCTCATGCGCGACCTCGAGATCGGAGATGGCGGTCTCGTGGAACGGGCACCAGTTGACGATCCGGTTGGCGCGGTAGATCCAGCCGCGCTCCCAGAGGTGGACGAAGAACCGCATCACGGCCTCGATGTAGGCGTCGTCCATCGTGAACCGCTCGCGCTCGTAGTCGAGCGAGGCACCGAAGCTGCGGTACTGCCCCATGATCGTGCGGCCCGTCTCCTCGAGATGCCGCCACACGCGCGCGACGAAGGCCTCGCGCCCGAGCTCCTTGCGCGAGGTGCCCTCGCTCGCGAGCTGCTTCTCGACGACGTTCTGCGTCGCGATGCCCGCGTGGTCGTAGCCCGGCTGCCAGAGCGTGTCGTAGCCCTGCATCCGGTGCCAGCGGATCAGGACGTCCTGGATCGAGCCGTTCAGCGCATGGCCCATGTGCAGCGCACCCGTCACGTTCGGCGGCGGCACGCAGATCACGAACGTCTCGTCGCGGCGCTTGCCGGCGCCCGCGCGATAGAGCCCCTCCTCCTCCCAGGTGCGCTGCCAGCGCTCCTCGACCCCTTCCGGCTTGTACAGCGGCTCCATGCGCGGATTGTACGGCCCCCGGTTAGGAAACCGCTTGTGCCGGGGATACTCCTTGGTGACAACTCTACGAGAGGTGAATCACCTCTCACATTCAAGGAGGAGACCCCCTTGCGCCGACGCCGCCTGCTGCTGCTCGCCGCCCTTGCCGCAGCCCTCGCGGTTCCCGCCGCGGCGGCAGGCGCTCCGGCCTCCCGGCAGATCGACCGCTTCGACCGGGCAATGGACCGGATCGTGGCGGAGCCCTACCAGCCGGCGTACGTGCCGTCCGGCTACGACAGTGCCTTCGCGCCGACACTCGTGCCGAACACTGCCCCGGCGCAGGACTACACCTCGGGCTCGATCCCGGAGAGCCCCGACCGTCCCGCCTGGCCGGCAGCGTTCCAGCTCGTCTTGATCACCTCGGGCGACGGTGCCCCGCTCTTCGCGCGCGTCGGTCTCCATCCGGGCGCGAAGCGGCCCGGCGTCGTCGTCGTGCACGGATTCAACACGAACGGGAAGGAATCCGTGGTCCGCTGGGCCGCGATGCTCTACGCCAACGGCTACAACGTGATCGCCGCCGACCAGCGCTCGTTCGCAGCCGAGCACGACGCCGGCTACGGCCCGCCGTCCTGGGTGCAGACGTTCGGCTGGAAGGAGTCGGAGGACGTCCTTGCCGCCGGCCGCTACCTCGCCGCCCAGCCGGGTGTCGGCGACGTCGGCGTAATGGGCTTCAGCCTCGGCGCGCAGGACACCGTCCTCGCACTGGCGCTCGACGGCCGGCAGCCCGCAAAGCGCCGCGTCTTCTCCGCGGGCCTCACGTTCAGCGGTCCGGCCGATCAGAACACGCAGGTCTACTCGACGGCCGCGCCGCCCTTCTGTCAGACGCCGTTTTGCACATACCCGGCAACGCAGGCGCTCGTGATCCTCGTCGTGCCGCCGTACTCGACGAGTGATCCGTGCAAGGTGCTCGCGAACGCATCGGCCATGTACGGCGAGGACCAGTACTCGATCCTCGCCCACGAGTCGGCCTACCACGCGCAGACCGCCGTCAGGGTGCCGCTGCTGAACGTCTACGCCGCAGACGACGAGCTCGTCCAGCCGTTCCACGCGACCATGATGGCCGGCTACGAGGCCGGCAACCCGCTCCAACGCACGCTCGAGGTGCAGAAGGGCAACCACGCCTACTTCTACGACCGCTGGTGGCAGCAACGGGCAGCCCTCCTCTACCTGAAGGAGACGCTCCCGGACGCGTCCGCGAACGCCGCCGTCGGGGTCGAGGCGACCGTCAACCGGACGCCGGGCGGAGCGCCCTTCGGCGACCAGCTCGTCGCGCTCGGCTCGCCGAGCCGCGCCGATGCGGACGCGATCGCCTTCGCGGCGCCCTACGTCTGCGACACGACGCGCCCGTCGCCGGCGACGACGACCATCCCCTAGGCCGCGATCGGCTCCTTCTTCGTCAGCTGCTCTGCAACGTCGTAGATCAGCCAGGTCGATGACGCGTGCGCGTAGAGCGTCCCGTCCTCGCCCTCGAGCCTGGCCTCCGCAGTGGCCACGCGGGAGCCCGGATGCACGACGACTCCCTCCGCGCGAAGGATCCCGGACGCGAGCGTCACAGGGTGGACGAAGCTCGTCTTCAGCTCGATCGTGACCGGCGCGATGTTCGCGTCGAGCTTCGAGTGGACCGCGCAGCCCATCACCGTGTCGAGGACGGTCGTGAGAATCCCGCCGTGAACGGCTCCGAGCGTGTTGTAGTGCTCCTCGCGCGGCTCGTAGGCGAAGACGACACGTCCCGGCATCACGTAGGTCGGAGCGAAGCCGACGAGCTCGGCGGCAGGCGGGGCCGGGATCAACCCGGCCGAGATGCGGTGGAGGATCTCGAGTCCCGTCAGTCCCTGGGAGAGCAGGGCGGCCTCTGCGGGGTCGTGCCAGGTGATCGTGCGGGTGCGGGTCATCGCCCATCTCCTGTCAGTTGCTTTTCGCTACGCACCCTAGACTAGTGGGTTGCAAAATGCAACTATGATGTGCGCATGCTGAAGAGCGACTGGACCCGTGACAACTGTGCGGTCGGCAATACGCTCGCCGTGATCGGCGAGCGGTGGACGCTCCTCGTCCTCCGAGAGTCGTTCCTCGGCGTCCGCCGTTTCGAGCAGCTGCAGCGGTACACAGGCATGGCGCGGAACATCCTCAGCGACCGCCTGAACACGCTCGTCGCCCACGGAGTCCTGGAGCGCGAGCTCTACCAGGAGCGGCCGCAGCGCTACGAGTACCGCCTCACCGACAAGGGCCTCGACCTCTATCCCGTGCTGCTGACGCTCATGGACTGGGGATCGAAGCACCTCGCAGGCGAAGCGATGACCTTGCAGCACAAGCACTGCGGCGCAGTCGCGATGCCGCACCTTGCCTGCCCGGAGTGCGGCGAGCGCGTCGTCGCACGCGACATGCGCGCCGTGCGGGACGAGGCGCTCCCGAAGAGCGCCTAGGAAGCCCGCTCGCCGCGGAGATTCAGGAAGAACGAGGCGAAGACGCCGGCGATGCCGGTGACGAGGAAGAGAGCGGTGAGCTCGAGGACGATGTCGACGACCCTCCCGCCGGTCGTGACCGGGTTCTTCATCTGCGACGAGACGGTCAGCAGCTGGACGGTCGAGAAGAAGAACGCGTCCCAGAGGTTGTGGATCTCGCTCGAGCGCACGTCGTCCTCGAAGAGCCACATCAAAGCCGTCCCGACCGCATCGACGATGCCGATGAGGATGAGCGCCTCCCGCAGCCGGCGGCGCAGCACGTTGTGCGGGTGTGGGGGCTCCCGGCGAAACAGAAGCCGCACGTGGTGCGGTAATTCCACGAGCCGAGGATGGCGACGCGACCGGACGGCTTCGCGCTCCCCGCTTACCGTCCGACCGCGTAACCCTGCATACCGCGCGGGTTCGCGCCGGCTTTCAGCAGGCCGTCCTGCTCACGCGCGACCGCGGTGACGCGACCGAGCGTCCATGGCCCCGACACCTCTACATCGTGACCACGACGGCGCAGGTCCTCGACGACCTCGTCGCCGAACCGAGACTCGACCGTGACGGAGCGCCGAGCGAAGCCGCGCGGATAGAACGACGAGATCAGGTGGTCGGTGTGGAAGTCGGGCGCGTCGATCGCCTCCTGCAGGTTCGCTCCGAGGTCGACGTGGCGTAGGAAGACGTGGAGCGCCCACTGCTCCTGCTGGTCACCGCCCGGCGTCCCCCATGCGAGGTACGGCTTGCCGTCTCGCAGCGCCAGCCCCGGACAGAGGGTCGTTCGCGGTCGCGCCCCGGGCCGCAGCGACGAGGGCAGCCCCTCCTCGAGCCAGAACATCTGAGCGCGCGTTCCGAGCGGCCAACCGAGCGCGGGGATCACCGGCGAGCTGTGCAGCCAGCCCCCGCTCGGCGTCGCCGAGATCATGTTGCCCCACCGGTCAACAACGTCGAGATGCACGGTGTCGCCGCGCGTCGGCTCGCCGGCGCCGGGCATGACAGCGGCCCCGACGACAGTGGGCAGCCTCCCCATTCCGGGCACGTGCTCCGAAGATGCTTCCTCGCCGATCAATGCACGCCGCTTCGCGTTGTACTCGCTCGAGAGCAGCAGCTCGAGCGGCACTTCTGCGTCGCCGTAGAGCGCGTCGCGGTCGGCGAACGCGAGCTTGGCGCACTCGGTGACGACGTGGACGAGCTCGGCCGGCGAGAGCTCCGCGAGGTCGAAGCCGGCGAGCAGCGCGAGCTGCTGCAACCCCACCGGCCCGGCGGCCCAGGGCAGGGTCTTGCAGACGGTCAAGCCCCGGTACTCGAGCGAGGCGACCGGTTCGAGCGACGCGCGCCAGCGCGCCATGTCGTCGGCGGTCAGGAGGCCGCCCTCGGCGGCGACGAAGCGGTCGATCTCCTCGGCGACGAAGCCCTCGTAGTAGGCGCGCCGGGCCTTCTCGATCTCCTCCTCGCGCGAGCCGCCGCGAGCCTCGTCGAGGATGCGGCGATAGGTCGCGGCGAGTGCCGGATTCCGGAAGAGCGCGCCGACCTCGGGCGGCGGCAGGTACAGCTCCCGCGAACCGGGCCACTCGCGCAGGAGCTGCTCGGTGCGCTCGATCGTCGCCCGGATCCCGGACACGAGCGGGAACCCGCCCTCTGCGTAGCCGATCGCGAACGAGAGCACGTCCTCCAGCCGCCACGTCCCGAACTGCTCGAGCAGGAGCAGCCAGCCGCCGAACGCGCCGGGCACGCAGGCCGCGAGGACGCCGGTCCCCGGCACCAGGTCGTGGCCGAGCTCGCGATAGCGATCGATCGTGGCGGCCGCCGGCGCGACGCCCTGGCCGCACACCGCAATCGGCTCGCCCTTCTCGACGGGCCAGAGGAGCGCCGGCACCTCGCCACCGGGGCCGTTCAGATGCGGCTCGACGACCTGCAGCGTGAAGCCCGTCGCGACCGCGGCGTCGAACGCGTTGCCGCCTCGCTCGAGCACGGACATCCCCGCCGCAGACGCGAGCCAGTGGGTCGAGGCAACCATCCCGAAGGTCCCGCGCAGCTCCGGACGGGTCGTGAAGCTCATACGAGCTCCAGATGACAGGCGACGCTGTGCCCGCGACCGACAAGCCGCAGCTGCGGCACCTCGTCGACCGACCGCGGCGCCGACTTGTCCGCGTACTGACAGCGCGTGCGGAAGGCGCAGCCGGACGGCGGCGAGATCGGGCTCGGAATGTCGCCCTCGAGGACGATCCGCTGCCGCAGCCGCTGCTGCGCGGGATCCGGAACGACGGCGGCCGAGAGCAGCGCCTGCGTATATGGATGCCTGGGGCGCGCGAAGAGCTCCTCGCGCGGTGCCACCTCAACGATCCGGCCGAGGTACATCACCGCCACACGATCGCAGAGGAACTCCACCGTCGAGAGATCGTGCGTGATGAAGAGGCACGAGAAGCCCATGTCGCGCTGGAGATCGCGCAGGAGATTCAGGATCGACGCCTGTACGGAGACGTCGAGGGCCGAGACGGGCTCGTCGGCAACGAGCACCTGCGGCTCGACCGCGAGGGCCCGCGCGATCCCCACCCGCTGCCGCTGGCCGCCCGAGAGCTCGTGCGGGTAACGGAAGCGCAGCTCGGGCAACAGGCCGCAGAGGTCGAACAGCTGCGCGACGCGCGCGTCCAGCGCCTTGCCGCGCGCCAGCTTGTGCAGTCGCAGCGGCTCGCCGACGATCTGCCCGGTCGTCATGCGCGGGTTGAGGGACGAGTAGGGATCCTGAAAGACCATGTGCACCTTGCGGCGGTGCGGCCGCAGCTCGTGCCGCGAGAGAGACGTGATGTCCCTTCCGAGCAGCCGAATCGTGCCGGCCGTCGGCTCGACGAGGCGGAGGATGCAGTTGGCGACCGTGGACTTGCCGCTCCCGGACTCGCCGACGAGGCCGAGCATCTCGCCCGCGGCGAGCGAGAACGTGACGTCCTCCACTGCGTGGACGACGTCGGTGCCGCCGAGCAGCCGCCCGCCGACCGGGAAGTGCTTGACGAGGCCGGTCACCTCCAAGGCGGGCGAGCTCTCCACGTTCATGCGGCCGGCTCCGCGCCCGGGTGGAAGCAGGCGACGAAGTGCGACGGGCGCACCTCGCGGAGCTCCGGCACGCTCGAGCGCGAGCGGTCGTCCGCCCGGGAACACCGCGGTGCGAAGGCGCACGCATCGGGGAGCTCCGCGAGCGAGGGGACCCGGCCGGGGATCTCACGGAGCCGCCCGCTGCCGTCGACGCCGCCGGGCCGCGGAATGGCCCCGAGCAGCCCGATCGTGTACGGATGCTGCGGGTGCGCGAAGAGCTCGTGGACGGGCGCCTGCTCGGCCTTCCGGCCGGCGTACATCACGACGACGCTGTCGGCGATATCGGCGACGACCCCGAGGTTGTGCGTGATCAGGATGATCGCCGTGCCGAGGCGGTCGCGCAGCTCGCGCATCAGGTCGAGGATCCCGGCCTGGATCGTCACGTCGAGCGCGGTCGTCGGCTCGTCCGCGATCAGGATCCGCGGGTCGCAGGCGAGCGCCATCGCGATCATCACGCGCTGCCGCATCCCGCCCGAGAGCTGGTGCGGGTACTCGTCGACACGGCGCGCGGGCTCGGGGATGTGGACGAGGTCGAGGAGCTCGATCGCCCGCGCCCGCGCCTCCCGCCGCGAGAGGCCCATGTGCTCGCGCAGCACCTCGCCGATCTGCCGCCCGACGGTGAAGGCGGGGTTGAGAGAGGTCATCGGCTCCTGGAAGACGAAGGAGATCTTGCGCCCACGGATCCGGCGCAGGTGCGCGGCGGAGGCGGCGAGCAGATCGCTGCCCTCGAAGATGGCCTCGCCGTCGACGACCGCCGAATCGGGGAGCAGGCGCAGAATCGCCATCGAGGTGACGCTCTTGCCGCAGCCGGACTCCCCGACGAGCCCGAGCACCTCCCCCGGCGCAAGCGTGAACGACATCCGGTCGACCGCGTGCGTCGTGCCCTGGTCGGTCTCGAACCGCACAGAGAGGTTGCGTACGTCGAGCAGCGGTTCCGCGCTCAGCGCCGAGTCCTCGGGTCGAACACGTCGCGCAGCCCGTCGCCGAGCAGGTTGAACGAGAGCGAGCAGAGGAAGATCGCAAGGCCCGGGTAGAGCGCAAGGCTGGGCGCCTGGGACAGATACGACTGCGCATCGGCGAGCATCACACCCCAGGATGGCGTCGGCGGCTGGACGCCGAGCCCGAGAAACGAGAGGGCCGCCTCGCCGATGATCGCGGCAGGAACGGTCACCGTCGCCTGCACGAGCAGCGTGCTCATCATGTTCGGGACGATATGCCGACCGAGGACGATTGCGTCCGACGCCCCGTTCACGACCGCCGCGCGGACGTAGTCCTCCTCCCGGAGTGCGAGCGTCTCTCCGCGGGCGATCCGGACGAGGCCGGGGACTGCGCCGATCCCGATCGCAAGCGTGGCGTTCAGCAGCGACGGGCCGAGGATCGCCGCGAGCCCGACCGCGAGGATGAGGAACGGAAACGCCAGCAGGACATCGGTGATCCGGGAGATCACGAGGTCGGCCCAGCCGCGGTAGTAGCCCGCGATGAGGCCGATGGGCACTGCGATCGCGATCGCCAGGAGCGTTGCGAAGACGCCCGCCTGGATCGACGCGCGCGCGCCCCAGATGATCCGGGAGAGGATGTCGCGCCCGAGCTCGTCCGTACCGAGTAGGTGGCCGTGGAAGCCCGGCTTGGTCAGCAGCGCGTCGAAGTCGGTGGCGCTCGCGCTGTAGGGCGCGACCCACGGCGCAAAGACGGCGACGGCGATGAAAGCGACGGCGACGACGAGTCCGATCACCGCGAACGGACGTCTCAGAAAGCGCCGCACGAGCAGGCGCCGACGGAGCGCCTGGGGCGAGGCTCGCTGGGCGCGCCCGAGTGCCTCCACCTCGACGATGCTCATCGGGCTGCCCCGGCCACGCGGATGCGCGGGTTGAGCAGCGAGTAGGCGACATCGACGGCGAGGTTGACGACGACGTAGCCGGCCGCCGCGACGATCACCACCCCCTGGATCAAGGCATAGTCGCGCTGGTTCACGGCGTCCACGGTCAGCCGGCCGAAGCCGGCGATCCCGAAGATCTGCTCGGTGATGACCGCACCCGAGATGAGCGCGCCGAGCTGCAGCCCGATCACCGTCGTCACCGTGATCAGGCTGTTCCGCAGCGCGTGCACGCCGACGACCCTGAACTCGGACAGGCCCTTCGCCCGCGCCGTCCGCACGTAGTCGGCAGAAAGCGAGTCGAGCATCGCCGAGCGCATCTGGCGCATCAGCACGGCCGAGAGACCGGAGCCCAGCACCAGTGCCGGAAGCAGCATGTGCCGGAGGTTCTCGATCGGGTCTTCGCGCAGCGACACGTACCCGCCGGCGGGCAGCCAGCCCAGGTTGACCGCGAAGAGGATGATCAGCAGCAGGCCGAGCCAGAAATGCGGCAGCGAGAGCCCGACGAGCGCGAGCATCGTGGAGGCGTGATCCGAAGGCTTCCCGCGCCGCACTGCGGCAATCACGCCGGTGAGGACGCCGAGCAGGGTGCCGAACAGGATCGAGAGCCCTGCCAGCTCGAGCGTGATCGGCAGCCGCGACACGATGGTGTGCGCCACCGGCAGCTGGCGGGAGTCGACGCCCAGGTCGCCGTGCAGCGCGAGCCACGCCCACTTCGCGTACTGAATGGGAACCGGCTCGTCCAGGCCGTACTTGTGCCGGATGTGCTCGAGCACGACAGGGTCCCGGTCCTCGCCGCCGAGCGCGAGCGCCGGGTCGCCTGGGAGCGCGCGTACGCCGGCGAACACGAGGATGCTCGCCAGAAAGATGACGATCAGGGCGGCCCCGGCCCTTCTCAGCAAGAAGCCGCCCATGATCGTCTGCTTCGTACTCTCGCCTACGTGGCGTATCCGGCGAACTGGGCCCGGATCAGGCCGTCACCGAACACCTTGACTCCGGTCACTTTCTTGGTCACGCCGTAGTAGTTCACGGGGTGCCAGAGGTAGATGAGCGGCCGCTGTGAATGGATGATCTTCATCGCGGCCGAGTACAGCGTGATCCGTGATTGCTGGCTGACCGACTTGCGGGCGCTGTTCAGGATGTAGTCCAGCTTCGTGTGCGAGAAGCCGGCGTCGTTCAGCGTCCCGGGCGTGGCGACGAAGCCGTAGATGTTCCCGTCCGGGTCGACGCGCCCCGACCACCCGATGGCGAACGTGTCGAACTTGCCCGCGTCGGCCCGGTTCAGGGAGGAGACGAACTCGGTCGGCTCGAGCTCGACGTTGAAGCCGACCTCCTTCACCATCGACTGGATCACCTGGCCCAGCCGGGCGTTGACCGGATCGGTGCCGAGCATCAGGCGGACGGTGATCGGTGTCGGGATGCCGGACGCCTTGACGAGCTTCTCCGCCAGCGGCTTGTTCGCGCGAAGGTTGCACTGCAGCTTCTTGGTCGTCACGTACCAGGGGCTCACCGGCGAGATCGGATAGCAGTCGGGCAGGTTCAACCCGTTGAAGACGACTCTGTTGATCGCCGTACGGTCGATTGCAAGATCGAAGGCGGTGCGCAGGAACTGCGAGCGGGCGAGCGGCGTGCCGACATTCGAGTACGGCTTCAGCAGGCCGTTCTTGTTCCCGATGTTCAGCGTCAGGCCCTGGTAGCCGATGGTCGGGGTCTTGATCACGGTGACAGCCTTGTCCTTCTGCAGCACGGGAACGTCGGTGGACTGGACGCGGTCGACGAGCTGGATGTCTCCCGCCCTCAGGCTCTGGGTGCGCGAGCTCGGGTCGGTCATGATCCGGAAGACGAGCGTCGCCGCGTGAACCTTCGCGCTGTCGTAGTAGTTCGGCGACTTGACGAGCGTGATGTGGTCGCCGGCGACTCGCTCCTTGAACATGAACGCGCCGACGCAGACGGGATTCGTCCCGAACGTGTCGCCGTGGTCGGCGAGCGCCTTCGGCGACATGACCATGCCGGCGCGGTCGGCGAGCTGTGCCGTCAGCGGCGAAAACGGTTGCTTCAGGTGGAGCACGACCGAGCTACCGCTGACGTCGATCGAGCTGATCGGCGAGATCTCGCTCACGCGGGTGGAGCCTTTGAAGGTCAGGTGCCGGTCGAGCGACTGCTTGACCGCCGCCGCGGTCAGAGCCGTCCCGTCGTTGAACTTGATCCCGGAGCGGACCTTGATCGTGTACGTCAGCTTGTCCTTCGAGATCTGCGGCAGGGCGGCCGCGAGCTGCGGCACGATGTTCAGCTTCGAGTCGAGGTCGTAGAGCTTCTCGCACATGTGCAGGAAGACGACGCGCCCGACGAACGTGCGGGCGAGCGTCGGGTCGAGGACGTCCGGGTCTTCCGCGAGCCCGATGACGATCGTGCCTCCGTTCCGGATCTGCGGCGAGGTCGCGGACGTATCCCGCGCGCCGGCGACTGCGGTGCCGAGCGCGAGGATGCCGGCGACCGCGAGGACGAGTTGCGCGAGACGCGCACCTGGAACTCTCATGGGATTCTCCCTGGGTTCGGACAACGGGCGCTTACGAGCTTCGTATGGCAACGACTCGCGGGCACTCTAATTTGTATCCAGTTTGTCGTCAAATGGATCCAAGATGCGGTATGGTCGCCCGGGAAATGGCAAGCTCGCCCCTTCGCGACGCCGCTCGCTCGCGGCCGTGACCGAGCAACTCGGCGGATACGCGCTCGTCGACTACATCGCGGCGACGCTGCAGACTCGCGTGCTACGGGGCGAGATACCAAGCGGTGCGCGGCTACGGCAGGAGACGCTGGCGGTCGAGTTCGAGGTCAGCCGGACGCCGGTGCGCGAGGCGCTGCGCAAGCTTCAGGCGGACGGCATCGTCGAGCTCGCGCCGAACCGGGGCGCAGTCGTCCGCAAGCCGACTGCCCGGGAGATCCGTGAGGCCTACGAGGTCCGCGCCGAGCTCGAGGGTTTCGCGGCCGAGCTCGCCGCCGAGCGGATCCAGGAACGACAGCTCGCGTGCCTGCACGAGGCAGCAACCCTCTTCCGTCGCTCGATCGAAGAGCTGCGCGAGCATCGGCGTCTCGGCGGGGACGGAGCGCCCGACGGGATCGAGGACTGGACGCACGCCAACGACGTCTTCCACCGAGCCGTGCTCGACGCGGCCGGCAACGACAGGCTGCGCCGGACGCTCGAAGACCTGCACCGCACGATCCCACGCGACCTGACCTCGATCGTCCTCGGCGAGAGCTCGCGGCTGCTCGAGGAAAACGTCGAACAGCACGGGGCGATCCTGGCGGCGATCGAGCAGCGCGACCCGGCGGCGGCGCGTCGAACGATGGTCGAGCACGTGCGTTCGGCCGGCTCGCTGGTCACGCTGCGCTTCGAGCAGCGCTCGAGCTGAAGCTCACGCTGCTAGCCGCGCGAGGGAAAGATCAGGCAGGTCGTCGTCCCGTGGGCGAGAAGCTTCCCATTCGCGTCGGTCAGCTTCCCCTCGGCGGTGGCGACGCGCGAACCCTTGTGGATCACAACCCCTTCGCAGCGGATCAGGCCCGTGTCGGCCGTGATCGCGCGGACGAAGTTCGTTTTCACCTCGAGCGTCGTGTAGCCGACGCCGGGCTCGAGCAACGTGTGTACGGCGCACCCCATCGCGGAGTCGAGCAGCGTCAGCGCAACACCGCCGTGCACCGAGCCGATCGGGTTGTAGTGCTGCGGCCCCGGCTCCATCTCGAAGACGGCGCGCCCGGGTTCTGCCGAGACGCCGTGGAAGCCCATCAGCTCCGCGATCGGCGGCGGCGGCAGCTCCCCGGCGAAGATCGCGCTGATGTACTCCATCCCGGAGAGCTTGAGGCCCTTCGCGGCGACCTCACGCGGATCGGCTGCGTCGACGTCGGCCACGCTCTGACCCTAGCGGGAAGCGGTTGCAGAACCGGCACTCATCCGTGACAAAAGCCCGGGTGATGCATGGGTACACATGCATCACGATGAGTCAGCGATTCCACGTTCTACTGACGACGCGACAGCACGCGATCCTCAACGACGAAGCAATTCGCACCGGCCTGCCGGTCGCGGAGCTGATCCGGCGCGCGGTCGACAAGACCTACCGGCCGTACGTGCGGCCGGCGGTGCGTGGCGTCGAGCTCAGCGTCGGCCTCTGGCGGAGACCAGACGCCGCTGTCGCGGGCCGACGGCCGAGATCGCTTGACGAGCGGGGCTAGGCGGACTCTTCGGCGAGCGCGGGCGTGTCGTCGATGCCGTCGGCGCTCGTGACGAGCGTCGGCTTCAGGCCCTTGGAGATCGTCTCCTTGGTGATCACGCACTTGGAGACGTCCTTGCGGCTCGGCAGCTCGAACATCACGTCGAGCAGCGCGTTCTCGATGATCGAGCGGAGGCCGCGTGCGCCCGTCTCGCGCAGGAGCGCCTTGTCGGCGATCTCCCAGAGCGCGTCGTCACGGAACTCGAGCTCGATCGAGTCGTAGCCGAAGAAGCGCTGGTACTGGCGGGTGAGCGCGTTCTTGGGCTCGGTCAGGATCTGGACGAGATCTTCGCGGCGCAGCTGGTGCACGGCGGAGATCACGGGCAGCCGGCCGATGAACTCCGGAATCAGGCCGAAGCTGAGCAGGTCCTCGGGCATCACTTCGGTGAGCAGCTCGGCGCTCTCCTCGGCGTTCTTGGAGCGCACGTCTGCGCCGAAGCCGACCGAGTTCTTGCCGATCCGCCGGCCGATGATCTTGTCGAGCCCGGCGAACGCGCCGCCGCAGATGAAGAGGATGTTGGTCGTGTCGATCGAGAGGAACTCCTGGTGCGGATGCTTGCGCCCGCCCTGCGGCGGCACCGAGGCCACCGTCCCCTCGAGAATCTTCAGGAGCGCCTGCTGCACGCCCTCGCCGGACACGTCGCGCGTGATCGACGGGTTGTCCGCCTTGCGCGCGATCTTGTCGACCTCGTCGATGTAGATGATTCCGGTCTCGGCCTTCTTGATGTCGAAGTCAGCAGCCTGGATCAGCTTCAGCAGGATGTTCTCGACGTCCTCGCCGACGTAGCCGGCCTCGGTCAGCGCGGTCGCGTCGGCGATCGCGAAGGGCACGTTCAGGATCCGCGCCAGCGTCTGGGCCAGCAGCGTCTTTCCGCACCCGGTCGGGCCGAGCAGGAGGATGTTCGACTTCTGGAGCTCGACGTCGCCGTCCTCCTGGCCCATGCGGACGCGCTTGTAATGGTTGTAGACCGCGACGGCGAGCGTCCGCTTCGCTTCCTCCTGCGAGACGACGTAGTCGTTCAGCACGGAGTAGATGTCGAGCGGGCGCGGCAGGTTGTCGAGGTCGAGCTGAGTGGGAGTGGTCAGCTCCTCGTCGATGATCTCGTTGCAGAGATCGATGCACTCGTCGCAGATGTAGACCCCGGGACCCGCAATCAGCTTCTTGACCTGGCGTTGACTCTTGCCGCAGAAGCTGCAGAGGAGCTGCTCGTTGCCTTCGGATGCGCGGGCCATTGTCTCGTTGTACCTCGGATTCGTGAAAACGGCTAGGTCGGGTTAGGTCGGGACTTCTAGCGATGTTCGATTACACGATCAATGATTCCGTACTCGTCCGCTTCTTGCGCTGTGAGGAAGTAGTCGCGTTCCATGTCCTTGGAGACTTTCTCGATCTCCTGCCCGCTGTGATGCGCGATGATCTCTTCGAGCCGTCGCTTCAGCGCAATCGTTTCGCGTGCCGCGATCTCGATGTCGGTCGCCTGCCCCTGGAAGCCGCCGGACACCTGATGGATCAGAATCTTGGCATTCGGCAGCGCGAATCGCTTCCCTGCCGCACCGCCCGCGAGGAGGAGCGCGCCCATGCTCATCGCAATCCCGATGCACGTGGTCTGCACGTCGGGCTTGATGAACTGCATCGTGTCGTAGATCGCGAGGCCGGCATAGACAGAGCCGCCCGGCGAGTTGATGTAGATCGAGATGTCCTTGTCCGGATCCTCGGACTCGAGGTGCAGGAGCTGCGCCACGATCAGGTTCGCGATCTGGTCATCGACCGGCGTGCCGAGAAAGACGATCCGCTCGTTCAGCAAGCGCGAGTAGATGTCGAACGAACGCTCGCCGCGCGACGTTTGCTCGATCACCATCGGGATCAACGGGCTCATGCAGTCTCCTTGCTAACGGGGGTCCACAACTTTGTCTCTGTTTCGGGCTTTTCCTTGTCGGGCGTCCAAATCGCCTCACGCGCCTGCGCCTGCTCGATCGGGATCGGTTTCACCTCGGCCGCGACCCGGTCAAGTGCTGCGCGAAGTCTCAGGTCCTCGCGCAGATCCTCGTGCCGGCCGTGGTTCCACAGATCCTCGATCACTTTGTCGGCATCCTCGCCCGCGGATTCAGCCTGCTCGCGCACGAGGGCCTTCACCTCGTCATCGGAGACCTCGAGCCCGAGCTTGTCGGCGACGGCCTCGAGCGCGAGCTCGCGCGCGACCGACAACGCGGCCTCCAGCTGCATCGAGGCGGTCAGCTCCTCAGCCGTGCGGCCCGTCAGCTGCAGGTAGGTCTCGGGCGCGATCCCCCGACGCTCGAGTGAACGGATGAACCCGGTGAGGAGCTCGCGGGTGCGCGACTGGACGAGCGAGCCCGCGGGTGCGACCTTCGAGGCGGTGACGAGCGCGTCGACCGCGTTCGCGCGGAAGGCGTCCTCGATCTCAGCCTCGATGTGCTCCCGCAGTCGCTGCTCGATGTCCGCGCGCAGCTCGTCGATCGTGTCGAATTCGCTGGCGGAGCGCGCGAGGTCGTCGTCGAGCTCGGGCAGCACCTTCCCTTTGATCTCCTTCACGGTGATCTCGACCGACGCGGTGGAGTCGTCCGCGAGCTCGTACGGGACGGTCTTCGTCTCCCCTGCCGAGGCGCCGACGAGCGCAGCCTCGACTTCGTCGACGAGCCTGCCGGCGCCGAGCTCGACGACCGTGTCGCGTTGTGCGTCGCCGTCCGGTGAGACGATGTCGACGACGAGCGTGTCACCCTCCTGGGCCGGGCGGTCCTCGGCCGGGACGAGCTCGGCGACCGATTCGCGCAGCGCTTCGAGCTCCTGGGCAACGAGCTCTTCGGGCACCTCGGCCTCGGGCCGGCCGACCTCGAGGCCGGTCCAGTCGACGACTTCGACCTTGGGCTGTACCGGCACGGTCGCCTTGAACCGCCAGTCGGCGTCGTCCCCGGTCGGCAGCTCGTACTCGAACTCCGGCTGCGCGACCGGGCGAATGCGTGCCCGGGCCGCCGCGTTCCAGAACCAGCCGGAGATGTGGCTGTCGACGGCCTCGGCGTAGATCCGCTCCTTGCCGAGGCGCTGTAGGAGCACCGGCCTCGGCACCTTGCCCGCGCGGAAGCCGGGGATCTTGACCGACGACGCGAGGTCGTTGGTAGCGTGCTCGATCGCGTGATGGACGTCGTGTGCCGGCACGTCCACCGTCAGACGGACCGTGTCGCTGCCGAGCTCTTCGAGCTGCGCCTCCATCAGGCCATTCAAGCAGAGGTAGTGCGAGTGGAGTCGAGCTCTCGGGCGAGGTCGGCGACCCGCCGCTCGATGTCGTCGCGCAGCTTCCGCACCTGCTCGATCGACTTCCCGGCCGGATCCTCGAGGTTCCAGTCGGTGTAGCTCTTGCCCGGGAGGACAGGGCAGACGTCGCCGCAGCCCATCGTCACGACCACGTCCGCCCAGGCCGCGTCGGCATCGGGCTGGAGCTGCCGTGGCACCCGGTCCGAGATGTCGTAGCCACGCTCGCGCATCGCCTCGACGACCTCGGGGTGCAGGACCCGCTCCGCGCGACTGCCGGCGGAGCGGACCTCATGCCCGCCGAGACGCTCGAGGAAGGCGTGTGCCATCTGGGAGCGGCCTGCGTTGCCGATGCAGAGGAAGAGGACGTTCACGTCGGGCGTAGGCTAGCGAGCATGCGCCTGTTCATCCTCGCGCGGCACGGCCAATCGGCCTTGAACGTCACACGCCGGGTGAACGGCGACCCGTCCGTACCGGTAGCGCTGACCGAGCAGGGCGAGGCCGAGTCGGCGCGGCTCGGGCGCGAGCTTGCCGCGGTCGGGCTCGACCTCTGCGTGCACACGCGCTTCGGCCGGACGCTCGAGACCGCCGAGCTCGCGCTGGCGGGACGGAAGGTGCCGCTCGAGGTCGAGCCGCTTCTCGACGACATCGGCGTCGGTGACCTCGAGGGCGAGACGATCGAGGACTACCGGGCATGGAAGCGGGCACATACGCGCGCCGACGCTTTCCCCGGCGGCGAGAGCCTCGACGACGCCGCGCGCCGGTACGCCAGGGCGTACGAGCGCCTGCTCGCACGCCCAGAGCGGCGGATCCTCGTCGTCTGCCACGAGATTCCAGTTCGGTACGCGCTCAACGCCGCGACCGGCTCCGACGGCCTCGACCGTCCCGCGCACGAGATCGAGAACTGCGTCCCCTACCTCTTCGACGAAGAGGGCCTGCGACGGGCCGCCGAGCGAATTCGCCTGCTCGCCGGCTAAAGGCGCCAACCTCGACCCTGAACAGAAGCGTGGGCCGCGACAGCGGCCCCTTCAGGGGTCTTGGCGCTATGGGGCATCCGCTATCGCGGATGCCCCATATCTGTGCAAACAAGGCAGGTGGCGAACGGGACTCGAACCCGCGACCACCGGGACCACAACCCGGGGCTCTACCAACTGAGCTACCGCCACCTCGCCGTGCAAAGGATAGCGACGAGCGACGAGGCATACTGGCCGCGACGGCCCCGTAGCTCAGTGGATAGAGCGGCAGGCTTCGAACCTGCGCGCGGAGGTTCAATTCCTCCCGGGGCCATCTCAGCCGCCGACGGGCTCGCGCAGGTAGTTCCTGCGCGCGGACGCCAGGATGCGCTCGGCGTGTGCCGGCATCTGGGCGCTGACCCACATCAAGGCGAGCTGGGCCGGCGGGACGTCTTTCGTCGTCTGCCTGCGGTCGGACGTCAGCGCGTAGACCTTGCCGGCGTCTGCTCCGAGCGCCTCGTCGAGCGCCGTATCCACGGCTCGCTGAAGACGGGCGGCGTCTTCGGCAGGGCGGACGTGCGTGTGCGCGCGACAGACTTCCGGCAGGACGGACACCTGCGTTGCCCGATCGAACAGGTCGAGGTTGTATGCACAGAGCAGCGAGAAGCGCCGCCGCTGGGCGTGTTGGTTCCAGAGGCCTTCCAGCGCAGCTGCGCTCACCGAGTCACCGCGCTGGCACAGAAGATCAACCATCTCGCCGTACGCACGGATGCGTCGATCAGGGAACCGCTCCTCGACCCGGTCCAGGAGTCCACCGACCACCTGCTCGAACCGCTCCCGCGACGGGGCGCCGTTCACCATCAGAGCCGCCAACGTCTCGTCCGCGTCGGCGAGAAAGACCAGCCCCTGCCCGTGGATCGCTGCCTCGTCCCACCCGAAGGTCGCCAGACGCTCGGCGAAGCGGTCCCAATGCTCGGGAGTCGCGATCACGACTGCGGGCTCGCCCAGGTCGAGCCCGGTGGCCAGGTAGGTACCCACGGACTCCGCGAGCTCGCTCACGCTGCCGTACACCTGAGCACCGTGATCCGACGGCCCCGAAGCCTGTAGGAATCGATTCCAGCTGGAGCTCATGACTTCACCGACTCTAGCGCGTTAGTAGCCGATCCTCACCGGCGTCCCGAGCGGCAGGATCCGCGCGAGCTTGACGATTCCGGCATTGCTGATCCGGATGCAGCCATGGCTCGCGTTCGTGCCGAGCGAAGCCGGGTTGTTCGTGCCGTGGAGGCCGATCTGCCCCGGGCCGCCGCCGAAGCTGTAGAGGACGTTCGAATACGCCGAGAGGCCGAAGGCATACGGGCCGTAGGCACCGGTGGGATTCGGCTGGGCCAGGAGCTCGGCGAGGTAGTACGTTCCTGCCGGGGTCGGCACGATCGAGCGGCCGACGCCGGCGCGTTCGCGGTGGAAGACACGGGCGCCCTTCCAGACGGTGAGCGTGTGGGCACCGAGCGAGACGCGAATCCGGTACGGGTTGACCGCAAGCGTGACCTGGCGGCCCCGGATCCAGGCGGTGGAGCCGTTCGGGCGAATCGGGACGTAGACCTTCTCCCAGCCTCCCGGCCGACGCTCCTTGACGAGAAAGACGAGCGGCGCGCCGTGGCGGTTCGGGTTGCTCAGCCGCAGGAACGGCCGTTTCGCGCCGGCCGCGCGGTAGAGGGCGACGCTGGGCACCTTCGCCTGCGCGACGATGCTCTCCTTCGAGGCTGCGGACGCGGTTCCCGGAGCGGCGATCGCGATGAGCGCGACCGCCGCTGCCAGAAGTGTCCTGAGGTGGCGACCTCCGAAGAGGTCGCCACCTGGACGAACGGCTCGAGGTGCGGTCATCCGGTGAAGGATGCCGCGACGACGACCGGCTTGGCGGGCTTGGCCTTCTTGGTCACCTTCTTGACCTTGGGCTTCGCCGCCTGCTTCTTCACGGTCTTCTGCGTACCGAGTACCTCGCCTGCGACGACCCGGGCGACGACCTGGCTCGTCGCCGTGGCCTGAGCGCCGTTGCTCGCGGTCCCCGTTGCGACGGCGACGTTCGTGTACGAGCCGCCGTCACGCGCCCGCAGCAGGTGCGAGCAATGGAACGTGAACGACGCCCCCGGGTTGAGCAGCGCCGCGCCGACGGGCTTGAGGGTTCCGGCGTCGCAGCCCGGATCCTTCACCGTCGCGTTGATCGTGGCGGTGCCGGTGTTCGTCACCGTCAGGTTGTAGAAGACCCGCTGGCCGACCTTGCCGCGGACCGGGCCGCGGACGAAGGCGCCCGTCGTGCCGACCCGCTCCGTCTTCACGAGCGAGACCGACGGCGCGGGAACCACTGCCGGCGTGACCGCAGCCGGAGTCACCGGCGTTATTGTGGTCGGCGGCGTATTCGTGGTCGGGGGCGTTGTCGTGGTCGGCGGGGTGTTGGTCTCTGTGCACGCCTTCGTGCCGCCGTGGAACGTGTCGATTCGCCGGCCTTGCTTCCAGTAGAAGTTGTTCGTGCCGGCCGGGCCGAACTTCTCGATGCGCTTCCCGTAGACAAAGTCCACCTGGAAGTAGCAGTCGGCGTACCCGATCTCGAGGTCGTACGTCCCTGCCGAGAACAGCCCGGTCTTGTAGTCGAACACCACCTGCTGGTCGGCAGTCCGCTCGTCGAAGGTCGGGCCCGGCGCCTTGTAGCTGACGAGCGTCAGCTCGATGTCCTTGCAGCCGGCCGCGACGGTGAACGTCTCATGCGCCCGGTTGTCGGCCATGATCGTGAGGTGGCTGTTCGTCACCGCGCCATTCGGGCCGACCTGCGCGGCGCAGTTCGGAGGAGGCGTCGAAGAGCAGTTCTTCGTCAGCTTCGTCAGTCGCGCCGCTGCGGGAGCGTCACCGTTCCCCCACTTCGCGACCTCCTGCACCTTCAGCCAGACGACCGTGGCAGAGCCCGCCGCGTACGTGCCGGAGAACGTGAAGCCGTTGTCGCTGCCGAAATGGTTCTTCGCGATCTCTGTCCAAGTAGAGCCGTTGTCGGCCGAGGCCCAGACGCGTACGTCCGGGTTCGTCCGTGATCTGCTGGTTGCGTCCGAGCCGTTCCAGGCCGTAGCCGTGTACGACACGCTGCCCTGGCAATCGATGCTTCCCGCAATTTCCGAATGACAGGCGGCCGCAGTGGAGACCAACCAGCCGGCCAGCGTCAGAATGCACGCCAGCGCCAGAAGAAGTCGCCGATTCACCTTTTGCTCCTTGTTCGAGACCCCTGGGTGACTGCGGTACCGCCCGCCGCTCCCAGCGTTGACTTCACATTAACGTCGGTATTTGCGAATCGGATACGGATGGTTTGCAAACCTATACTCGCCTTTCGTGCAGGGGTTATCTCACCTGCGTTCTATCCTTGACGTGCGCGGGCGTGGCGGAATTGGCAGACGCGCCGGGTTTAGATCCCGGTGGGCTTCGGCCCTTGGAGGTTCAAGTCCTCTCGCCCGCACTGTCGCAGCACGGCCGGACGGTTGCCAGTGTGCCTAGCTCTGCGCGATCCGGGCGAGAATGTCCTCGAGCTCGGGCTCAGCGGCGATCGCCTCGGGTGCTTCCGCGGCGAGCGAGCTCCGCGCGACGGCTCCGTACACCTCGGCCATCGCCTCGAACAGGGCGGGCGTCAGGCCCGCGTCGGCCTGCGTCGCCGCGATCTCGTGCATCTCGTCGACGAAGCGGCCGGCCTTCGTCGCTGATAGCGCGAGCAGCCGCGCGGCTCCCTCGATCTGGCGCGGGAAGGAGTCGCCGAGATCGTCGAGCACCTGTGGCAGCACGCTGTGCGCGTGGGCGGTCAGCAGCGCGTGCGCGAGCAGGGCGGTCGAGCCTTTGTACATCGACGCCGTGCACATCTTCACCGCTGAGGCGAGCCCGATCTCGTCGCCGACTACGCGTACGTCGAGCCAGGACGGCGCCGCGACCGCGAGCTCGGCCGCGGACGGGCCGGAGAGATAGATCCGTGTGCGGTAGTCGGCGCGCGGCGGCCCGCCTGAGATCGAGCCGTCGACGAGCTCGAGCCCGGCTTCGGCGAGCAGCTGCGCGAGGGCGCGCGCGGTCGCGGGCGAAACGGCGTTCCAGTCCGCGACGAGAGGACGAGAGTCGGTGCGGCCGGCGGCAGCGGCAATTGCGGCGGCGGTCGCGCCTGCATCGCCGGGCGGGACGATCGAGAGCACGAGGCTCGACTCGCGGACGACCGCGTCGAGGTCGGGCAGGAGCTCCAGGCCCGCCTGCTCCGCGAGCGTGCTCGTGCGGGCGCTGCGCCCGGCCGCTGTCGCGACGACGCGAGTGCCAGCGGCTCGGTAGGCCGCGCCGACCGCGCTCCCCATTGCACCCGGACTGACGATCCCGACGGTCTGCACAAAACGGACCATAGACGCGCTGGCCGCCACTCCGGCTCGGGCGAGCTAACGTCGGCGGGCGACGGCGTTACCCTGTTCGCGAGCGCCCGTAGCTCAGAGGACAGAGCGACGGACTTCTAATCCGTTGGTCGCAGGTTCGAATCCTGCCGGGCGCACTCGCAGGATCTCGGGCTGCCCGCAGTGGCTACGAGCGAATGCCGAAGTCAGTCGTGATGATGACGACGTCGCGCCCGCCGTAGACGCCCGGCGCGCCCGCGACGGTGACCGCCGAGAGCCCGACCTCGCGCCAGCGGGCGGTGAGAATGTTTGCCCGGTGGCCGGGGCTGGCCATCCAGAGCTTCAGCGCGCGGGAAGCGTCGACCCCGCCGGACGACCACAGCAGGTTCTCGCCGACCGACCAGGTGTCGTAGCCGGTCGGGCCGTAGAAGCGCTGGATCCGCTTCCAGAAGGCCGAGCCGTCACGCGATTCGTGCTCGAAGTAGCCGAACGTGGCCATGGAGCGCGAATGCGCGTCTGCGGCGGCAGAGAGCGGGCTGGACAGATGAACCGGAGCGAGCCCGTGCGAGCGCCGGATCGCGTTCAGCTCGGCGAGCACGCCGCTTTCGAGCTGATCGGCGGCTGCAAGGCTACGCGCGGGCTTGCCTGCGGCGGTCGCGCCCATGGCGCCCACGCCGAGGAGCGCGAGCGCGCAGATGGCGACCAGAGAAGACAGACGACGTCCCACATGCACGCCATCGGCGGTTCACCGCCAGCCCCTGATCACCAAATCGGGGAGTTTTCCTACGCGAAATCGGTAAACGTTCGGCTACACGGTCGTCGGCGTCGGATCCGGGCTGCCCCGCGCGCGGCGGTGCGTGAGCCAGTCGACGAGGATCACCTGAATGGCGCCGGCCACCGGAATCGCGGCAAGCGCCCCGATCACGCCGGCGAGCTCGGATCCGATCAACACCGCGATCAGCACGGCGAGCGGTGAGAGTTGCACGGTCCGCCCGTAGACGATCGGCTGGAGAACTTGGTTCTCGATCTGCTGATAGACGACGAAGAAGATCAGGACGACGATTCCGGACGTCGTGGAGTCCAGAAAGGCGACCGTCGTCACGAGGATCGCGGCGATCGTCGCCCCGGCGAGCGGGATCAGGTCGAGGATCGCGACCAGGAGTCCGAGAGCCACGGCATACGGCACGCCGAGGATCACGAGGACGGTCGTCGAGACGATGCCGGCGATCAGGCTGATCGTGAGGTTCCCGGTCACATAGCCACCTATCGTCCGGTAGATGTCCCGGCCGATCGCGCGCCAGCGCGGCTGCTTCTCCTCGGGCAGGAGGCTGTAGAGGCGTTCCATCCAGGCCGGTCCCTCGAGGAGCATGAAGAGCGTCAGGAAGGCAATCGTGACGGTCGCGATCACGGCCGTGATCACGCCCTTCGTGACCGCGACAGCTGTGCCCGAGAGCCCGAGCACCTTTGTCGCTCCCCCGTTGGAGAGCGCGTCGCGCACACGCTCTGTGATGTGGTACTCGCGCTCGAGGAAGCCGAGGCGGCCCCTCCCCTTCGTCAGGTCCTCGACGTAGCCCGGCACCGCGGCGATGAAGTCGTTGACCTGCGCGACAATCGTCGGGACGACCGTGGCTGCGAGAGCCGCGATCAGCACGATCGCTCCGACGAACACGATCGCCACGGCCAGCCCGCGACGCCGGATCCCGCGCCTCTGGAGGGCGTCGACGGCCGGGTTGAGCGCAACTGCAAGGAAGATCGCGACAAAGATCCAGATCAGGATCCCCTGTGCGGCCTTGACCACCTGGAGCAGCAGAAAGGCGGCGATGATGATCCCGAGCACGACGAGGACCGTGCGCGGGCGGAAGTGCACCAGGCGCTCCTCCAGCATCGCACCGAGGATAAGCCTCGTCGCGGACGTCAAGGGCCGACTCAATCTTCATTCGGTGCGGCCGATACACGCGTCGATGGCTAGTGCCGCACAGCACAAGGGCGGGCTCGCTCACAGCGTGCTCATACACGCAGCCGCGCTCGCCCTGATCCTGGCAGTGCTCTTCTCGATCCTCGCGATCGACCGTAATGGAGACCGGCAGAAACAGGCGCAGCTGCTCGTCTCGCAGATCGACTCGCGTCTCACGTTGAATCAGAACGTTCCTTGGGATGCGCATCCCGAGGGCGCCAATCTTCCACCCAAGCAGGTGCTGGCGACCCTCGCAGCAGCCAGCCGCGACATTCGGGCCGATCTGGTCGAGTTGGGTGAGATCGACCCGGGCATGCGCAGGCTGGTGCCGCTCGAGAAACGGAATGCCGCGATCCTCGTGCGTCAGCTGCCCGCGGTCCTGGCCGCGGACGAGACCGAGTCGAACAAGATCGCCAACGAGGCCAACGTCCTGTTCGTCGAGCTTCGACGCGAGCTCACCGAGGCAGCCGAGCGCTTCAGCGACTCCGCGAACAGCGCGAAGCGGTACACGTTCGTCGGCACCGCAGGACTCTTGCTCTTGCTCTATGCCGCGTTCGCGCTGACGCTTGCGATGCTCCGCCGCATGCAACGGCAGGCCGCGATGCAGAGCGAGCGCCTGCTCCAGGCGCAGAAGATGGAAGCCGTCGGGCAGCTCGCCGGTGGGATTGCGCACGACTTCAACAACCTCCTGGTCGGCATCCGCGGCTTCACCGAGCTTGCTCAGTCCTCGCTCGACGCGGGAGCTCCGGCGCACGCCGATCTCGACGAGGCGATCGCAGCCGCGGATCGTGCGACGTTGCTCACACACCAGCTGCTGGCGTTCAGCCGCGACCAGGTGCTCCAGCCGGTGGTGCTCGATCCCAACTCCACCGTGTCGGACGTGGCGAGCCTCCTCGACCGGCTGATCGGACAGAGGATCTCGATCAAGGTCGAGCTCGACCCCCACGTTCCGTGCATCGAGGGCGACTCGGGCCAGCTCGGCCAGGTGATCGTCAACCTGGCGGTGAACGCCCGAGACGCGATGCCGGCCGGCGGCGAGCTGACGATTCGCACCTCGCGCTCCGACATCCGCGCCTTCGCCACCGGCGGTGCGTCCGGACCCTGCGTCGTGATCGAGGTCTCGGACACCGGGGTCGGAATGGACGAGGCCACGCAGAAGCGGATGTTCGATCCGTTCTTCACGACGAAGGACGTCGGCGCGGGCACGGGTCTCGGGCTCGCGACCGTCTGGGCGATCGTCGCCCAGAACCACGGCCACATCGACGTCCAGAGCGAGCTCGGCAGCGGCACGACGATTGCGATCTACTTGCCGGCGTCGGCAAAGATCCTGGACGCCGCGAAGGAGCGCTCGAAAGCGACCCGGGCCACCGGCACCGGGATCACCATCCTCCTCGTCGACGACAACGATTCCGTGCGCACGTTCGTGGCCCGAACGCTTGGTGCCCTGGATTACACCGTGCTGACCGCGGCGAACGCGGACGAGGCACTCCTGCTCGCCACCTCCGGCGCCGCGATCGACCTCCTCCTCACCGATCTGAACATGCCGGGGATGAGCGGGCACGAGCTCGCGGCCAAGCTCGGACACCTGCCCGTGCTCTACATGTCGGGGCATCCGAGGGAATCGAGCCCGAACGTGCGCGACGAGAAGGCCCACTTCATCCAGAAGCCCTTCGGGATGACCGAGCTGACAGACGCCGTGAGCGCGGTCCTCGCCGAGTGCTCCGCCATGACCGCGGCCTAGCGAGTCGCTGGAAGCCGGTGGCGGGAATCGAACCCGCGTAACTAGCTTGGAAGGCTAGGGCTCTACCATTGAGCTACACCGGCGCGGGTGACGTAGCGTAGCCGCCGTGGATCCGTACGACTGGTCGTGGAATCCGGAGGCGCTCACTGTCGTTCCGGCTCTCGCGATCGGCTACCTATGGGCGATACGCCGGTTCCCGGCCCCCCGCTGGCGGATCGCCTGCTTCCTCGGCGCGATGCTGCTGGTGCTCGCCGTGACGGTCACGCCGATCGAGACGATCGCGTTGCACTACCTGCTCTCGATGCACCTCGTCCAGAACGTCGTCCTCGCCGAGTGGGCGCCGCTGCTCTTCGTCCTCGGCATCCCGCCGGCCCTCGCCAAGCTCGCGCCGCGCGTACCGCCGCTGGCCGGGCTCGCGCTCTGGATCGTCAACTACGGCGTCTGGCACCTGCCGTGGCTCTACGACACGGCACTGCGGCACCCGCACCCCCTCCTGCACCTCGAGCACGCCCTTTACTTCGCGACCGGCGTGCTTCTCTGGTGGCCGGTCTTGCATTCGCGCCTCTCCTCGGGAGCGAAGGCCGCCTACGTCTTCGCCGCGTTCGCGCTCGCGAGCCCGATCGGACTCGTGATGGCCCTCGTGCCCAAGCCGCTCTACGACTTCTACGTCGAGGGCCCGGGACTCTGGGGCCTCGACCCGCTGCTCGACCAGCAGATCGCCGGAGTCACGATGTCCCTGACCGAAACGGTTGTCTTCTTCGCCGTCTTCGCGTTGTACGTCTCCCGCTTCTTCGCCGAGCAGGACGCGGCAACTTGAGGACGAATGTCACGAGCATGGACGCGATCCGCCGTCGTCTTCGGTCTCTCTTCGGCTCCGGCTCGGACTCCGCGGGAGACCCCGACGACCGCCGGACCGCCGCCGAGCGCCGTTCGGGCGACGAGCGACGCGAGCGCCTCAGCCTGCCGGCCGTCGCCGATGAGCGCCGTTCCGGCAGCGAGCGCCGTTCCGGGCGCGACCGCCGCGACAAGACCCAGTAAACGCCAGTAGGTCGGGGCGGCCGGATTCGAACCGGCGACTTCTCGCTCCCAAAGCGAGCGCGCTACCAGGCTGCGCCACGCCCCGATGCCCCCAGTGTAGGGCCGCACTCCGCTGGTAGCGTCGCGCGGAGTGGCGGACGTCGCGTATATCCCCGGGGAGCGGGGGCACGAGCGGCGACCGGCAGTCGGCTACGCGATGGTGATCGCGGCTGCGCTTCTCTTCGCGCTCAACGGCACGGTCTCCAAGGTCGTGCTCCAATCCGGGATCTCCGCGCTCGAGCTGACCCAGGCGCGTGCGACCGGAGCGTTCCTCGGCTTCGCGCTCATGCTCGCGGTCACGCGCCGCAAGACACTGCGCCTCCGCTGGCGCGAGCTCCCGTACCTCGTCGTCTTCGGGATCGCAGGCGTGGCGCTCGTGCAATGGCTCTACTTCGTCGCGATCGGCAGGCTGCCGATCGGGATCGCCCTCCTGATCGAGTACCTGGGGCCGATTCTGATCGCGATCTGGGCCTGGGCGGTCTTCAAGGAGCCGATCCGACGCCGGATCTGGCTCGCACTCGTCCTTGCAGTCGGCGGCCTCTCGGTCGTTGTGGAGGTCTGGAGCGGCCTCTCCCTCGATGGGCTCGGGATCGCAGCGGCGCTCTGCGCCGCGGTCGCCTATGCGGTATACGTGCTGATGGCCGAGCACGCGGTCAAGTGGCGGGATCCGGCGTCGCTGACCGCTTACGGCTTCTTCTTCGCGGCGCTCTTCTGGGCCGTCGTGGAGCCGCTCTGGCGCTTCCCGACCGCGCGGCTCGACGACAGCGTCTCGCTCCTGGGCCACCTCGAGCGCCACGCGCTGCCGGTGTGGCTGCTCCTGCTCTACGTCGTCGTCGCCGGGACGATGGTCACCTTCCTGCTCGTGGCCGCGGCGCTCCGCCACATCTCCGCGACGAGGGTCGGGATCGTCGCGATGCTGGAGCCGGTGGGAGCGAGCCTTGTCGCCTTCCTCTGGCTCGGCGAGTCGTTCGGCACCGCCCAGCTGATCGGCGGATCGGTCGTCCTGGCGGCGATTCTCCTTGCGCAAACTTCCCGCTAATTGCGGGCCCCCTATCCCCCGATCGAGGGATGCGACCGTCCGACGGCACCGACATTCTGCCGCGGTATGCAGATTCCGCCGCATATTGGGTTAAGGTTTTGCGTGGTTCTCGTAGTCCTCGCCGCCCTGGCGCTCGCACCTGTCGGCCAGAGCGCGACAACGCAAACCCGGGCCGAGCGTTCCCTGGTCGAAGCCGTGAACGACGTCCGCGACGCGCACAACCTGCGCCCGCTTCGGATCGACCCGGCTCTGGTGCGGGCGGCTCGAGGGTATTCGGCCTCGATGCTCCGCCGCAACGTCTTCGAGCACGGCTCCTTCGCCGACCGGATCGTGCGCCAGGGTGCCCGCGGCCCTGCCTTGGGCGAGAACCTGGCCTGGGGCGTCGGCAGACGAGCGTCTGCGCGCCGCATCGTCGGCGCGTGGATGAACAGCCCGGGACACCGCGAGAATCTGCTTCGCCCGGGTTGGGACCGAATCGGCATCGGCGCCCTCAAAGGCCGCTTCCTCGGCGTCCGCGGCGCCACGGTCGTGACAGCGGACTTCGCCGGCAGCTGACTCAGGTCTCGGCCATCAGCGACCGGAGCTCGGTCAGCTTCTCGCGCCTGAGCTCGTCGCGCTCGCCGCGTTCCAGCCGCTCGAGCAGGCTGCGCACGAGCGGCGCCAGCTCGACCGGGTTGAACGGCTTGGTGATGTAGTCGACCCCGCCGATGTCGAGCCCGCGCGCGCGGTCCCGGAACTCGGCGCGGGCGGTGAGGAAGATGATCGGGATCCCCACGGTCTGCTCGTCCTCGAGCAGAGCCTCGGCGACGCCCCAGCCATCGAGCCCGGGCATCATCACGTCGAGCAGGATCACGTCGGGCTGCTCGGCGCTTGCCTTCGCCAGACCGGAGGGGCCGTCACCCGCCTCGAGCACCGACATGCCCTCAGCCTCCAGGTTGACACGGCAGAGCAGCCGTATCGGCGCCTCGTCGTCGATGACCAGTACCCGAGTCATGCCCTCTGCCCGTCCCCTACCCGTATCTGTCATGTCTCACTCTCGGCGACGCGGAGCTCGAGCACGAACGTCGAGCCGCGGCCTTCGTCCGAGTCGACCCAGATCCTGCCTCCCATCGCGGTGACGAGACCCTCGGCGAGAAACAGGCCGAGCCCGGTGGCGCCCGCACCGACGGCTCCCGACGACGCCGCATCGCCGCGGTAGAACTTGCGGAAGATCCGCTCCTGCTCCGCGTGCGGGATGCCGACTCCTTCGTCCTCCACGCTCACCTCGACCGCGTCCTCCTTGCGCCGCGCGGCAACCGTGACCGTGCCGCCGGCCGGCGAGTAGCGGATCGCGTTGTCGAGTAGGTGGGCGAGCACCTGGCCGAGCTTGTCGCCGTCCGCCTCGGCGGCGAGCGGCCCGTCTTCGAGCGCGACCACGAAACGATGGGTCTCCTGCCCGTCCTGGCTCTCGGCGGAGCGCACGGCTTCGCTCACGACGGCACCGACGTCGGTCTCAGCGAGCTGCACCGCCATGTCGCCGGTGTCGAGCTGGGCAACGGAGAGCAGGCGGTCGACGATCGACGTCAGCCGCTCGGATTCCGAAGCGATGTAGCGCAGGAACGTCGCGCGCTCGTCCTCGCCGAAGTGGACGTCCTGCCGGAGCAGCGTCTCGGCGAAGCCGTAGATCGACGTGAGCGGGGTGCGCAGCTCGTGCGAGACGGTCGAGACGAAGTCCGACTTCATCTGCTCGACGCTCCGTTCGGCGGAGATGTCGCGGAACGCGTAGATCCGGCCCGCGACTGCACCGGCCGGGTCGGTCATCACAGCCTCGCTGAGCGAGAGCCATACCTCTTCGCCGCCGCGCCGGATCGGCACGAGGCGGCTCCCGCCCACAACGCCTTCTTCGGCTTCGAGTGGCCGTCCGAGCGCCTCTGTCGGCGTCCGCCCGAGCGCGTCGCCCTGCGGGACGCCTGTCACCCGCTCGGCAGCAGGGTTCCAGAGCACGACCTTGCCCTCGCGATCGACCGCGACGATCCCGTCGGCGACGTTGGCCAGAATCGCCTCGCTCCGCTGCTGCTCCTGGCTCACGCCCTGATAGAGCTCGGCGTTCAGGCGCGCGCTGGTGGCTGTGGCTGCGAGCGCGAGCAGCACCTCTTCCTCCTCCGCCCGCCAGACCCGCGGCCGCACGCCGTAGACGGCCAGGATGCCTTGCACCGAGCCGTCCGGGCCGACCATCGGAACGCCAAGATACGCCGCGTAACCGGCGGCGAGCATCGCGTCCGCATCCCCGATCCGAGCGTCGT
Source organism: Gaiellaceae bacterium (assembly GCA_033857955.1). Lineage (GTDB taxonomy): Bacteria > Actinomycetota > Thermoleophilia > Gaiellales > Gaiellaceae > Gaiellasilicea. The sequence goes on from JAWVCW010000006.1 coordinate 65,269, forward strand.
CCCGGACGTCGGCGATCGCGCGCGTCGAGCGCGTCTGGACGATGTCGCCGACGAGCCAGGAGGTCGAGGGTGTTCGCGCACCGATCGAAGCGAGCTCCCCGTCGCCGGTGGCGGCGCGTCCGACCACCTCGTCGCCCTCGAGTAACCGGATCGAGGCGCCTCCGGCCTCCAGCAGCTCGACAGCGGAGCGTGCGGCGAGATCGAGCAGGTTGTCCGGGTCGAGCTCGCCGGCGAGCTCGACGCCGGCGCGCGCGAGCCGCTGCGCAAGGAAGCGGGCACGCCGCTCGCGCTCGTACAGCTCACTGCGCTCGAGCGCGCCGCGCGCTGCGCCCGCGACATGGCCCGCGAGCTCGAGCTGCTCGTCGCCGAACAGCGTCTCGCCCGAGAAGAAGACGAGCACGAGCCCCAGGCCGTCTGCGGCCGGCTGGACGAGCGGGATGGCCAGCAGCGAGCCGCACCCTGCCTTCTCGGCGGCTTCCGCGAGCCCGGGCGCGAAGCGGCCGTCGCCGCCGAGCCGCCGCGCCGCGAGCAGCTTCCCTGCACGCGCACACGCTGTCAGCGCCGCGGCCTCCGACCGCAGATAGCCGGCAAGGCCACCGTGGAGGCCGTGGGCGCCCGCGAGCTCGAGCTCGCCGCCGCCCGAGCGGAGCACGGCCGCGGACGCGCCACCGAGCGCCTCCGCCGCTGCCTGGGCAACGGCGTCGAGCGTCGCCTCTGCGGAGAGCGGCTCGCTCAGCACCGACGCGATCCGGTAGAAGCCACGCTCGACTCGCGTCTGGCGCGTGCTCTCCTCGTACGCCTCGGCGTTGCGCAACGCGACCGACGCCAGGCTTGCGAAGGCCTCGATCAGCCGGAGGTCCGACTCGTCGAAGCGATCCGAGTCGCGCGAGCAAACTCCCAGGACTCCGAGCGTCTCCCCGAACGACAGGATCGGCGCGGCCATCACCTCTTCGAAGATCGCGTAGTTCGCCGTCGGAGGCGGCTGCTCGGTAGCGGCGAAGTTGCGCCGAAGGACCGGCTTGCCAGAAGCGATCGCCTCGCCGATCGTGCCGGCCACCGGGAGCCGGCGGCCGACCTCCGAGTCGGGCAGCCCGACCACCGCTCGGCAGACGAGCTCGTTTCCGTCCGGCGCGAACGTCCAGCAGTCGGCGGCGTCGCCGTCCACCAGCGCGCGCATCTGTTCGACGAGCCGGTCGATCACGACTTCGACGCGCAGGTCGCTCGTCAGCGCCTCGCCCGCACGCAGGAGCGCCTGCTGCTCGGCAAGCCTGCGGTCGCTCTCGCGCAGCAGCCGGCTCGTGTCGATCGCGATCGCCGCCTCCAGCGCGACGGCCTCGGCGAGCGAGACCTCGGATCGCGTCCAACTACCGGGTTCGGCGCGGTGCAGGCCGAGCACGCCGATCACACGATCGAACGCGACGATCGGCGTCGCGAGGACCGCTCGAACGCCGCGATTCGTCAGCTCGTTGAGGCTGCCGAGAGTCGGATCGTCGAGTTCGGGCGCGTCGAGAACGTCACCGACGGCGACCGTTCGGCGCTCGCGCGCACAGAGGTTGGAGGCCGGCAGGAGGCTTGCGTCGCCGAGCGGCCCGATGCCTTCCGCTGCCCACTCCGCAAGCACGGGAGTCGGTTCGCCGGGCTCGCCGAGACGGATGAAGCATCGCTCCACGTGCGCGGCCCGCGCAGTCTCCTCGACCGCGACCCGAAGGAGCTCGTCAAGGTTGCGCCGCGAGCGGACCGCACGCGAGATCCTCGCGATCAGGCGCTCGCGCTCGAGCGCGTCAGCGAGCGCACCCGCCGAGTGCGTCCGCTCGAGCGCCAGACCCGCCTCGGAGGCGAGCGTCTCCAGCAGCGTGAGCTCGTCGAGGTCGAAGAGACGCGGCCGACGAACGGCCACGAAGACCACGCCGATCACCTCGCCGCGAGCCCGCACCGGAACGAAGGCGCAGCTCTTGACCTGTGCGATCGCGTTCAGACGCTGGTTCACGATCGGAGAGCTCTCGGCGTCGTACACCGCGAAGGCGACGCCCTCACGTACGACGGTGCTGATCCCGGACGCCTCCTGGTCGAGAGACACCGACTGGCCGATCAGCCGCTCGTCGTCCCGGCCGGCCACTCGCGCCGAGATGAGGCGGGCTCGCCGGCCGTCCTCTTCGATCAGCGCGAGGTTGCCGACATCGAGCTCGAAGAGCTCCACCAGCTCGTCCAGGAGCACACGTCCGATCTGCTCGGGGTCGTCGGCATCGAGCAGCCGGTGAGAGAGGCGGCCGACCCCCGCGAGCTCACGGTCGCGGTGCGCGGAGCGCTGCTCAGCCTCCCGCGCGCGCCGAGGTCCCGTTACGAGCAACCGGACCTCGCGCCAGTTTCGAGCGACGACGACGAACGGAAGTGCGGCAAACAGGATTCCGAGCAGCGAGATCCACACGTGGCCGGCGAGCGCGTCGCGAGTGAGAAGTGTCTCGACGCCCGCGACCGCCGCGGCGAGCCCGACGCACGGAAAGATGAGCGCGGTCGCGGCGGCGATCTCGCCCGCGCGCCCACGCTCCCGCCACAGTGCGGGGGCCAGCGCCATGCCCACGGCCAGGTAGAGCGCCGCGAGAAGGAGCAACGGCACCGCATTGAACAGCACCGCCTGGGTCTCTGTGTTCACTGGGCGACCTCGGATGATAGAGCTAGCCACCCCGCTTTGAAAGATGGGCCGTCCGGCCTATAGGAACGAGCTGCCGCGAGGGCTAGCGTCCCTCTACTGGGCGATGCGGACCGCGCCTGGCGCGGAACGCATTGGAAACGGGCCCTGTCGCGACGACCCCCCGACGCGGCAGGGCCCTTTCCAGACGCCCCAACTCCGGCTCGGGCGGGCGAAGCTACGATCCTCGGGATGGTCGAGCGTGTCCTTCTCGCGTCGCCCCGCGGCTACTGCGCCGGGGTCGAGCGCGCCGTCGAGACGGTCGAGCTCGCGCTTGAGCACTACGGCCCGCCGGTGTACGTGCGCAAGCAGATCGTCCACAACATCCACGTCGTCCGCGACCTCGAGGCGCGCGGAGCGATCTTCGTCGACTCCGAAGAAGAGGCGCCGAAAGGCGCGACGATCGTCTATTCGGCACACGGTGTGGCGCCCTCGGTGAACGCCGCCTCTGCCGGGCTCGGTCACAACGTGATCGACGCGACGTGCCCGCTCGTGACCAAGGTGCACGTCCAGGCCCGCCGCTATGCCGCGGACGGCTATACCGTCGTCCTGATCGGCCACGCAGGCCACGAGGAGGTCGTTGGGACGATGGGCGAGGCGCCCGAAGCGACCGTGCTCGTCCAGGACGTGGCCGAGGCCGAGGCGCTCCAGCTCTCGCCGGACGCGAAGGTCGCCTACATCACGCAGACCACGTTGTCGGTCGACGAGACGCTCGAGATCATCGGCGTCCTCCGCCGGCGCTTCCCTGCGATCCATGCACCGAAGAAGGAGGACATCTGTTACGCCACCTCCAACCGGCAATGGGCGGTGAAGGAGATGCTCGCGGAGGTGGACCTGCTGCTCGTGATCGGCTCGCGCAACTCGTCGAACTCGAACCGCCTCGTCGACGTCGCCCGGGCGGGCGGCGTCGCCTCGTACCTGATCGACGACGAGACGGAGGTCGACGAGGCGTGGCTGGACGGCGTCAAGACGGTCGGCGTGACATCGGGCGCGTCCGCACCTGAGAAGCTGGTCAACCGCGTCTGCGACTGGTTCCGCGCGCATGGAGTCGAGCGGATCGAGCCGTTCAGGATGGTGGACGAGGACGTCACCTTCCGCCTGCCGGTCGAGCTGCGCCGCGAGCTCGCGCTCGCCGAATCGCAGAGCTAGGCGCGCAGCCGGTCGAGCAGCGAGCCGGCACGCTCGCGCAGGCCGAGAAATGCGGCGAGCCTCTCTGCCTCCTGCTCGTCGATCGAGACTGCGGCCTCCGCAACCCCGCTCTCGTCCCAGACGCTGAAGCGGACGTGGCCCTCCGCGGTGTAGCGCGAGACGCGCAAGGCCTTGCCGGACTCGCCGCCCGTGCCGGTGAAGAACTCGACGAGCTTCGCGCGCTGTGGCGCAGCACACCACGGGCAGTAGCGAAACGCCTCGCCGATCGACCCGCCGCAGTGCTTGCACGCGTGCATCGCGCCTCCTCGTCGAGAGCGTAATACCCCTTCGACGCCGCGGCAATCCAGACAGGTCCGCGCGTCAACGTGCCAGCCGGGGTCAGACCCCGCCCGTGCGCTTGACGAATGGACCGTGGCGCGCATGCGCCGCCTGCCGGCTGATCCCGAGAGCACCGCCGATCTCCTCCCAGGTCGAAGAATTTCGCCTGGCGGCGGTGACCAGCTCGCGCTCGAGGCGATCCAGGGTCTGGCGTACCTCGGTCAGCTCACGGAGTCCCCGCAAGGGGAGATCGATCGTGCGGCCGATCTCCTCCCAGGATCGTCCCCACAGGTGTGCCTCGACCACAGGCCGATCGTGAACCGCCGGCATCGACCCGCGCAAGATGCCTAGATGGGCCATGTCCGCCTGTCAGCCCGCCGAGCGGGGACTGTCCCCGTCCGCGCGGTTGACGAATCGACAGCGGCCCTTGTGCGCGGACGCGCTCTGGATCGCTCGACGCTCAGCGATCGATGCGACGGCGGCCCTGGTGCGCGACCTTGGCGATCTGCGGCTCGGCGACGCCGTCGGTCTCGAGCGAGACCGCGAGCACCTCGGCCTTGATCCAGTCGGCGTGGCGCTCGACGAGATCTGCGTCCGCCTCGGGAAGCGTGACGGTGATCCGGTCTGTCAGCTCGAGCCCCTGCTCCTTGCGCATCCCGTTCAGGGTGTGGATCAGATCGTAGACACGACCTTCGAGCTCGAGCTCGGCGTCGAGCGTCGTGTCGAGCGCGACGGTGACACCATCGCCCGAGGCGACCGCCCAGCCCTCCTTGCCTGAGCGTTCGACGAGGACCTCGTCGGGGCCGAGCTCGTGGCCGAGGACGCGGAAGCCGCCGTTCTCGAGCTGCTCGAACTCGCCCGCCGCGAGCGCGGCGCGAACGGCGCCGAGCTCCTTGCCAAGCTTTGGGCCCAGCGCCGGCAGGTGTGGCTTCACGCGCAGCTCGGTCGCCTCCACCGGGCTGAACTCGATCTCCTTCACCCGTAGTTCCTCACGCAGCTCGTCTGCGTGGGGCTCCGCCAGCGGTGCTCCCTCGACGACGAGCCGCCGGAGCGGCTGGCGCAGCTTGAGCTGGGACGCGGCGCGCGCCTGGTGGCCGAGGGCGACGACGCGCCGGAGCTCCGCGACCTCCGCGAGCAGCTTCTCGTCGGGCGCAGGCGCCTCCGGCCAGCCGGCGAGGTGCACCGACGGCGGCGGCTTTCCCTCCACGTCGCGAACGAGGATCTGCCACAGGTGGTCGGTAAGGAACGGCATCACGGGCGCCACGACCCGCAGCGACTGCACGAGCGCCTGCCAGAGCACGTGCAACGCGACGCGGTCGCCGTCCCAGAAGCGCCGTCGCGAGCGACGGATGTACCAGTTACTGAGATCGTCGACGAACGCCTCGAAGGCCCGGACGACGTCGACCGTGTAGTACGCCTCGTACGCTGCCTCGGCGTCGCGGACGAACGAGTGGGTCCGCTCGATCAGCCAGAGGTCGAGCGGCCGCAGCTCCTTCAGTTTCGGCGGATCGCCCCACGTCGGCTGGAAGGCCTCGATGTTCGCGTAGTCGACGAAGAACTTGACCGAGTTCCAGAGCGTCAGCAGTTTGCGCTCGATTTCGCGCGCAGGCCCGAAGCCGAAGAGAAGGTTCTGGTTCGGTGGCTGCGCGCAGTACTGCCAGCGCATCACGTCGGCTCCCATGCGCTCGAAGGCCTCGCCCGCCTCGATGGCGTTGCCCCAGGACTTGTGCATCTCGCGGCCGCTCTCGTCGAGCATCTTCTCGTAGCCGAGCACCTGCCGGAACGGGGCACGACCGGTGAGCGCGACCGACATGAAGTGCTGCGAGTAGAACCAGAGCCTGATCTGCTCCCGCATCTCCGAGACCCAGTCCGCCGGAAACCACTGCTCCCAGTAGGCGTGATCGTGGAGATCGGCTTTCGTCAGGCCCCTGGCCGCGCCCGTCGCGAATCCCTCCGGAACGAACGTCGGGTTCTCCCAGCCCAGCGTCGAGAAGGGGACGATGCCCGCGTCGAGCCAGACGTCGCCGACCTCGGGGATCCGGCGCACCTCGGCGCCGCACTGCTCGCACGCGATCGGCACCTCGTCGATCCAGGGGCGGCGGAGCTCCTCCAGCTGGTCGAGGCCGCTGAGGGCGCGCGCCTCCAGTTCGGCCTTCGAGCCGATCACGTTCAGGTGCCCGCATTCGCACGGATAGAAGGGCAGCGGCAGCCCGTAGTACCGGCGCCGGGAGATGTTCCAGTCGCCCATGTTCCGGAGCCAGTCGTCCATGCGCTTGCCCATGTAGGCGGGCGTCCACTCGACGTCCTGGTTGGCTTCGAGCAGTCGCGGGCGTAGCTCGTCGACCGCGATCAGCCAGTCGTCGGTGACTCGCCAGATGAGCGGTGTGTCACACCGCCAGCAGTGTGGGTAGCGATGCTCGTACAGCCCAGCCTCGACCAGGACGCCACGCTCTCCGAGCCAGCCGATGATCTGGTCGGCGGCCTCGACCGTCGAGAGCCCGTGCAGCCAGCCGTACGCGTCGAAGAAGCGGCCGGCTTCGTCAACCGGCATCAACACCGGCAAGTCGTGGATCCGACCGAGCTCGAAGTCCTCTTGCCCGGCGCCAGGCGCGATGTGGACGATCCCGGTCCCCTCGTCGAGCGAGACGTCGTCCCACGGGATCACGCGATGCTCCACCTCCGCGCCGGGCCCGAGCTCGTCGAACGGACCCGAGTAGCGCCAGCCGACCAGCTCTTCACCGCGCTTCAGCTCCATGAACTCCTCGGCGGGGTACCGAGCCCGAGCAACCCATTCCCCGTTGTCGCGCCGGCCGTACTCGGCGTCCGGCTTGACCGCCGCGGCAACGTTCGCCGGCAGCGTCCAAGGCGTCGTCGTCCAGATCACGAGCGACTCGTGCTGCCGGTCGAGCAGCGGGAACCGGACATAGAGGGACGGGTCGGCGCGGTCCTGGTAGACGCCCGAGAGTGAGAGCTCGTGCTGTGAGAGCGACGTGCCGCAGCGCGGGCACCACTCCGTCGAACGGTGGCCGAGGTACAGCCAGCCGCGCTCGTGGACGCGCTCGAGAAAGCGCCAGACGTACTCGATGTTCGTGTCGCTGAACGTGAAGTAGTCGCGGCCCCAGTCCATCCACTGGCCGAGCCGCTTCGAGCCTCGGGTGATGTCCGCCGACGACTGGACGACGACCTCGCGGCAGCGGCGCGCGAACTCGGCGAGGCCGAACTCCTCGATCTCGCGCTTGGAGTTCAGACCCAGCTGGCGCTCGACCCCGACCTCGATCCAGAGGCCCTGGCAGTCGAAGCCGTTCTGGTAGCGCTGGTGGTAGCCGCGTAAGCCTTTGTAGCGCTGGAAGACGTCCTTGAGCGTCCGTCCCCACGCGTGGTGCACGCCCATCGATCCGTTCGCCGTGATCGGGCCGTCGATGAAGCTGAACCTCGGCCCGCGCCGGTTCAGATCGCGAAGCCGCTCGAACGTGGCCTCGCGTTCCCAGAGATCGAGGATCTCGAGCTCGAGCGCGGGATGGTCGGGCTTGTCCGGTAGGGCTGCGAACATGCGCCGATTCTAGGGAACACTCCACGTGGCCCTGTCGTTTTCAATAGGTGAGCGCGGGGAACCGCCTCCTAACCACCGAAAGGAACCACTGAAATGGCAACCGCAGTCAAGGAAGACACCTTCACCCAGGAAGTGCTCGAGAGCGAGACGCCGGTGATCGTGGACTTCTGGGCCGAGTGGTGCGGCCCGTGCCACGCCGTCGCGCCGGTGCTCGACAAGATCGTCGAGGAGCGCAACGGTGAGGTAAAGCTCGTGAAGGTCAACATCGACGAGGAGCGCGCGCTCGCCGAGCGCTACGGGATCGTCTCGATTCCGACCATGCTCCTCTTCAAGAACGGCGAGCAGGCCGCAACCGCGATCGGCGCACAGCCCAAGGGCGCCTTGGAGCGCTCGCTCGGTCTTACGACCGAGTAGCTACTTCTCCGCGGCTTCTTCTTCTGGTTTGGGTATCGGCGACACCGCTCGGTGCGCCGGTTCCTCGACCAGGTTCAGCACGCGCATCCCGTAGTTGAAGACGATCGAGCCGCCGAGCCACCCTCCCAGCGTCAGCATCAGGAAGCCGGCGAGAGTAAGGATGAACGGCACCGACTCGAGCACGCCGTCCATGCCGTCCGAGTAGCCGATCGCGATCGAGAGGAGGAAGAGAACGGTCGCAGCCACCATCGCGAAGAGATGCGCGGTCGCGGTGCGCCAGAGCGGCGTCCCGCGCGCGATCGTGATCCAGTCTGCGAAGCCGGTCAGTGCTGTCGGGGCGCTGAGGACGAGCCCGACGACGAGCCCGAGCGCCCAGGCCTGCGCCGCGACGTGGTCGGAGATCCCCAGCACGTCCAGCACCGCCGCGATCGTGGCGAAGGAATAGGTCCCGATCGTCACGTCCGTCAGCGGCGGATGCAGAGGATGGCCGGGAAAGCCGCGATAGAGGTATTCGAGCTTCACCTGCGCGGAAGGTTTTCCGCGCCGGCGCGGCCGCAAACGCGCCGGCGCGAGCCGCCCGCCCTTTGGGCGTGCTACTCGTCGGCGGTTTCGAGGAAACCGAGGAACGCTGCATGCTTGGCCAGCAGCGCCTCGAGCTCGTTCAAGCCGACAGCCACCCAATCCTCGACCCACGTCTCGGAAAGGTCTGCTTCGATGGTATGGAGGCCGCGCTCGCTCATCTGGTCAAGATGATCGGGTTCCACCACGGCGGGTACATGGGCCGAACGGCCTATCTTGCGGGTCGACAGGGCCTCACTCGATGCAGCGATATCTCATCGTCAACCCACGCTCCGGCACGAGCTCCCCCAGCGCCGAGGAGCTCCGCGATGCTGCGCGCGAGCGTGGCATCGAGGTGCGCTTCCTCGAGGACGGCGACGACCTGCCGGAGGTCGCGCGGCGCGCAAACGCCGACGTGCTGGGGATGGCGGGCGGGGACGGCTCGCTCGCCGCGGTCGCCGAGGTGGCGATCGAGCAGGACATTCCGTTCGTCTGCGTTCCGTTCGGGACCCGCAACCACTTCGCCCGGGACATCGGGTTCGACCGCGACGACCCGATCGGCGCGCTGGCGGCGTTCGACGGCGAGGAGCGGCGAATCGACGTCGCCCGCGTCGGCGAGCGGCTCTTCCTGAACAACGTCTCGCTCGGCCTCTACGCGCGGCTCGTGCACCGTCGCGAGCACCGTCGCCGGCGGCGGGAGGCGCTCGCCCGCCTGCGCGCGCTCGCGCTGACGGTGAAGGACCGCCGGCGCCGGCAGCGGTTCACGATCGACGGCGAGCACGTGCGCGCGCGGCTCGTACTCGTCGCGAACAACGACTACAGCCTCGACCTGCTCTCACTCGGCGAGCGCGAGCGGATCGACGAAGGGCTCCTCCACCTGTACGTCCCGCACGGACTCCGGCGCATCACCTGGGACGAACGGAGCTGCACCGAGCTCGAGATCGGCTCGCCGCTCCCCCGCCTCAGGGCAGCGGTCGACGGCGAGCCCGTCGAGCTCGACACGCCGCTCCGGTTCCGGATCGAGCCGCGCGCGCTACGCGTGCTCGTGCCGCGCGCGCCAGAGGCGTAGAAGCTCCGGAAAGTGAAGGAACGCGAGCTCCTCGTCGCCGGGGAGCTCGTCGGGCGTGAACCAGCCCAGCTCGACGACGTCGTCCGCCGGCCGCTCCTCGCCTCCGGTGACGCGGGCGTCCCAGGTCAGGCAGAGGACGGTGCGGCCCTGGTAGTCGGGCTCCATCCAGACGCCGACGAACTCCTGCGGCTCGATCTCGAGGCCGGTCTCCTCGCGCAGCTCACGGACGAGCGCGTCGAGGGGATGTTCCTCCTCCTCGAGGAAGCCGCCCGGCAGGTCCCACTTCCCCACGCTCGGCTCGTACGCGCGCCGCCCCAGAAGCAACCGGCCGTCGCGCTCCACCAGCGCCTGCACCGCGGGCGCCGGGTTCGCCCAGACGAGATGGCCGCACGCCGGGCAGGCGAAGTGGTCGCCCCGGTGTTCGCCCTCCGCGCCGCAGCAAGGACAAACGCGCCAGCCGTCGAGAAAGGCCATCGGGGTTACGGTATCCCGGTGAGTCCACGACACGTCCCCGCCACCGTCCACGAGCTGACCCGTGTCGAGCTGCTCGCCGGCCTGCCCGGCGAACGCCTCGCGCAACTTGCCGGCCGGCTCCGGCGAGAGGAGGTTTCCGCGGGATCGACGGTCGTCCGTCAGGGGGAGCCGGGCGATCGCTTCTACATCGTCCTCTCCGGGATGCTGAACGTCACGCAGGAGGAACTGGGCGAGCGGCGGATGCTGCGCCCCGGTGACACCTTCGGTGAGGTAGCACTGGCGATGGGAATCCCGCGGACCGCGTCGGTGCGGGCGGTCGTGCCCGCGGTCGTGGCGAGCTGCGACCAGGAGACGTTCGACGAGCTGCTGAGGCCGCTGTTCGCCGATGAGTGACGTTCTGCTCCTACATGCCGGGATCGCAGACCGCCGGATGTGGGAGCCGCAGCTCGAGGCGCTCGAGGCTGCCGGACACCGCGGACTCGCACCCGACCTTCCCGGTTTCGGCGACGCGCCGCTCGAGCCCGGCGTCGTCGACTACGTCGCCTTCGCGGCCGGGCAGCTCGAAGGCCCCGCCGCCGCCGTGGGCTGCTCGTTCGGGGGCCGCATCGGCCTCGAGCTCGCGCTCGCCCGGCCGGAGCTCGTCGAGCGGCTCGTCCTGATCGGCGCCGGGCTTGGCTCCTGGGACTGGTCGGAATCGGCGCGGGCCGGCTTTGCCGAGGAAGAGCAGGCGATCGAGCGAGGCGAGCTCACGGCCGCCGCCGCCCAGCAGGCGCGGATGTGGCTCGCCGGCGACGCCGCCCCCGAGGTGCGCGAGCTGACGGAGGCGATGACACTCAGCTCCTACGAACAGCAGTTGCCTGTGGAGGGACAGGTGAAAGCGGTCTGGCCCGACGTCTCGGCCGGGACACGGCTCGCCGAGATCAGCGTGCCCGCGCTCGTCATCGTCGGCACCGAGGACCTCGACGACATCAAGGCGATGGCCGAGAAGCTGCTGGTGGAGATCCCGGGCGCCCGGCTGGAGACGATCAAGGGTGCGGGCCATCTGCCGAGCCTAGAACGGCCGGAGGAGCTCAACCGGCTGTTGCTCGGGTTCCTCCAGACCGGCTAACCGCCGCGGCCCGGCCTAGGCCGACAGCCGCCGCGAAGATTGCTCCGCCCACGACGACCTCCGAGATCACGACCACGCCGCCGGTTGAGAACTCCTGCGTCCAGGCCAGCGCGATCGCGCTTCCGATCGCGGCTGCGGTCCCGAACGGAAGCGCCACGATGAGCAGTTGGAGCGTCGGGGCGACCACGGTGTCTTCCCGCCAACGGAGATAGGCGCCCACGCCGGCAACGGCGCCCGCGTACGCAAAAGCCGCGCCAACGGCGTAGAGGACGAGGAGCGCCCAGGCTCCTGACGAGCCGAGATAGGCGGTCAGGCGGGGGAACATCTCCGCAAAAGCGTCGCTCGACAAGCCGTAGGCGACGAAGAGCGCGAAGCCGGTGCCGGGGATCGCGCCTGCGACTGCCGCGATCGCCGAGCCGATCACCCGCGGGCGCGTTCGAGCGACACCGCGGCCGAGAGCCCACTCTGTCGCGAACGCAGCTGCATCGCCCGAGACGAAATCCGCCGGCGAGACGCCGTCCTGCGCAGCCGCCACGAGCTCCGCCTCGAGGTCAGCGGACATCTCTTCCCGCACCTCGCGCGCGACCCCGAGTCGCTTCCACGTCTTCCGGCAGGTCTCGACAGCGTCGTTCACGAGCGCACCTCCGTCTGGTTTGAGAGAACGGCGTCGACCGCCGTCCGTACGTGGCGCCATTCGCCGCTCCACGCCGCGAGCGCGTCGCGGCCGCTGGCGGAGAGGCTGTAGTACTTGCGCGGCGGACCGCCGTTGCTCCCCTCGCGGTAGGTCTCGACAAGGCCCTGGGCCTCAAAGCGACCGAGGATGGGATAGATCGATCCCTCCGACACGGGCGAGAGCCCCCGCTCCACGAGCCGCTTGGTCATCTCGTAGCCGTACGCGGGTCCGTCCGCAATCACCGCGAGCACGCAGACGTCGAGGACACCACGAAGAATCTGGCTGCGGCGGTTCGGCTCAGCTCCCATGCGAAGCAAGATAGCAGTCACTATCTTGCAAAGCAAGTCACTCCTGCTCGGCAAGCACGGCATCGGAGAGCGCCGGCCACGCAGCCGCCGCCCACTCCCCGAACGACACGTCAGCCATCGCTGCGCAGACGAGCTGCCGCTCCGGGTCGATCCAGAGGAAGGTCGCCGTGCCCGGCTTCGAGCCGAAGTGGCCGTACGTCCGCGGGGAGTTGTTGGATCCCGTCCAGTGCGGCGACTTCGCGTCGCGCAGCTCGAAGCCGAGCCCCCAGTCGTTGGGACTCTGGCGGCCGAAGCCCGGGAGCACGCCGTCGAGGCCCGGGAACTGCACCGAGGTCGCCTCGGCCAGCGTCTCGGGTGCGATCAGCGTCGGCGCCAGAGCTTCCCGGCCGAATCGGAGCATGTCTCGGAGGTCGCCGACCATCCCGCTGCCAGCGTCTCCCTCGAGCGTGGCGCCCAGGCCGAGCGGCGCGAGGACGGCCTCACTCAGATACGTGGGGAACGGAATCTCCGTGCGCGCCTCGACGTGGCTCGCGAGCACGACGTAGCCGGAGCTCGAGTAGATCCGGCGTTCGCCGGGCTTGCCGAGGGGCTGCGGGGAGTTCCAGGCGAGGCCGGAGGCGTGCGCGAGCAGGTGCCTCACGGTGGAGCCCTCGGGTCCCGCCGGCTCGTCCAGGTCGAGCGCGCCCTCCTCGGCCGCGATCAGGGTCGCATAGGCGACAAGGAGCTTCGTCACCGATCCCCATCCGAGCCGGCGGCCGGCGTCGCCGTGCTCGGCGACCGCGTCTCCGGCCGTCGCCACCCCCGCCGCTTTGTGAGCCGCGGACCAGCCCTCGATCTGGCGAAGCGCCTCCACGGCGCGCGATACTAGCCGCGTGGAGCGCCGCCTCATCCCGGGGCACTCGCCGATGGAGCCTGTTTTCGGCTTCTCGCGCGCGGTCGTCTCCGGCCGCCACGTCCACGTGGCCGGCACGGCGCCGATCCCGAAGGAGGGCGATCTGCCGGACGGCGCCTACGACCAGATGCGGCTCTGCCTCGAGATCGTGCGGGAGGCGCTCGGAAGGGCCGGCACCGGATTCGAGGACGTGGTCCGGACGCGGATGTTCATCGTCCACGCCGAGGACTGGCCGGATGTCGCCCGCGCCCACGGTGAGGTCTTCGCCGACATCCGGCCGGCGTCGACGGCAGTCGTGGTGAAGGCGTTGCTCGACCCACGCTGGCGCGTCGAGATCGAAGCGGAGGCCGTTCTCCCCTCATGAAGCAGATCTTCCCCAACTCGATCACGGGCAAGGGCGCCCTCGCGGGCGGCAGCGTGCTCGAGCACACGTTCGGCGAGTCCGACCCGTACACGCTCGGCGTCGAGGAGGAGTACATGCTCCTGGACGGCGAGACCTTCGACCTCGTCCAGCACATCGACACCGTGCTGCAGGCGATCTCCGGCCACGAGCTCGAGCCGCGGATCAACGCCGAGCTGATGCAGTCGGTGCTCGAGATCGCGACGCCCGTCTGCCGCAACGCCGGCGACGTCCAGCGCGAGCTGGTGAAGCTGCGCGCGTACGTGAGCCAGGTCGGGCGGGAGAAGGGGATGCGCGTCGGCTCGGCGGGGACGCACCCGTTCAGCCTCTTCGAGCGCCAGCGGATCACGGCTCGCGACCGCTACCGCAACCTCGTCGACCAACTGCAGTACATCGCGCGCCGGGAGCTGATCTTCGGCATGCACGTGCACGTCGCCGTCGACGATCCCGAGAAGGCGATCCAGGTCGTGAACGGCCTCCTCCCGCAGCTCGGCCCGCTGCTCGCGCTCTCAGCCTCCTCGCCGTTCTGGCGCGGCGAGCCGACAGGCCTCGCGTCGAGCCGGCAGATGGTCTTCGCGGCGTTCCCGCGGTCGGGCCCGCCGCCGCGGTTCCGCGACTACGCGGACTACGCCGAGGTGGTCGGCCAGCTCGAGCGCACGGGTTGCATCGCGGACTACACGCACATCTGGTGGGACATCCGGCTGCATCCGCGGCTCGGCACGATCGAGATCCGGATCTGCGATGCGATCACGCGTGTCGAGGACGCGGTCGCGCTCGCCGCCTACTGCCAGGCGCTCGTCAAGCAGCTCTCGGAGCAGTACGAGAGCGGCGAGCCGATCCCCTCGTACCACAGGATCCTGACGACCGAGAACAAGTGGCTCTCGGCGCGTTACGGGCTCGAGGCGCCCGTGATGGACCTCGCCACCGGCGCCCGGAACCGGATCCCGGTTGCGCAGCTGATTCGCCGAACCTTGAAGGAGCTGATGCCACATGCACGCGAGCTCGGCTCCGAGCGGGAGCTCGAGGGGATCGGCGAGATCCTCGCGCGTGGGAACGGCTCCGATCGGCAGCTTCGCGTCTTCAACGCCAACCGCGACATCGCGGAGGTCGTCGAGGAGATCGCGAAGGCGACCGAGGCCGATCCCACCGCCGCCTAGGGCTTCGCAAACGCCGTCACCTTGAAGGTGGTGGTGTCGACGAGTGCGAGCCGGTTCCCGCCGCGCCTTGCCAGTTCGAGCGAGCGGCCACCGTCGGCGAGCGAGAGGCGCACCGCGGCGAGGCGCTGCGCGCTCGTGCGCCACGGCAGGTCGACGCAGAACGCTCGTCGGCTCGCGGTGTCGAGCGCGTGGACGAATGCCGTCCCGTTCAGCTTGGCGTAGAGCGTGTAGGCCCAGGCGCCGTTTGCGCTCCGAGCCCGCGCCCAGGGGGAACCGTTCATCTCCTCGTCCGCCTCGCGCTTGTCGACGATCGCGCCGCCGACCGGCTTGCCCGTGACGAGGCTGACAGCACGAACGTTGTAGCGGGGGTTCGGATCGGTGCCGAGATATTCGATCGCGTAGAGCGTGCGCCCGTCCCGTGAGAGGGCGTCGAACGACCAGTTGCCCCGAAGCGTCACGGTCTTCCGCAGCCGCAACGGGACCGTGCGGAGGACGGCGAAGCTGGTGACGCCGCCGACGCCTCCGTAGGTCGCGAGTACGAGCGTCTTTCCGTCGCGGGAGACGCCCTCTGTCGTTCCGTCGAACGCGACCTGGGGAACGCCGAAGACGCCGCGCACGGTGACCCAGCGAAGGATGCGGCCGTCGCTCTTGCGGACGGCGGCGACGGTGGTGGCCCGCGCCGCGGGCAGGGCGACGTAGCGCACGGCGCCCGTCGGGTCGACCGTCCCGTCCCAACCGGTGACGACGCCCGGCGCCGGCCCTCCGTCCGCGGCGGCGGTGCTCGCCACGAGTGCGAGCGAGACGAATGCGAATGCGATCAGCCTGAGCATGTTCGGGCCTCCTTCTCGGCGGTGTCATCTCCTCTACGCCTGTCGAGCCCATTCGGGTCCACGGACCTCTCGCGGGCGGCCGGCCGTAATCGGAGCATGGACAGACGCCAGTTCCTCACAGCCGCCGCGGCACCGCTCCTCCTGGGCGCCTCCCCCGCGCTCGCCCGTCCCTCCGGCGGCACGCCGCTCGCACTCGTCACCGCGGACCTCGAGTCCAGCATCGTGGCGGTGAACCTCGCAACCGGCCGCGTCCATCTCCGGCTCCCGACCCACGCGTCGCCGCGCAGCATCGAGAGCAGCTCGGGCACGGCCGCGCTCGTCGCGCACACCGGCGCGGGAGCGATGACGCTCGTCGACGCCCGCACGCTCCAGATCTCCGATATCGCAGGCACCTTCGGCGAGCCTCGCTACACGGCGGTCCGGGCCGACGGTCGCCTCGCGTACGTGACGGACTCGGGTCGCCTCGAGCTCGTCGTGGTCGACGTGCGGCGGCGCAAGGTGATCGCCCGCACGCCGGTCGGCGGCCCGGCGCGTCACCTCTCGCTCGATCGCTCCGGCACCCGGCTCTGGGTCGCACTGGGGGCGAAAGCCGCGCGCGTGGCGATCCTCGACCTCACGGCGCCGGCTCGGCCGAGGCTCGTCGGAACGCTCACGCCTCCGTTCCTCGCCCACGACGTGGGCTTCACACCGGGCGGCCGCCGCGTGTGGGTGACTTCGGGCGACCGCGGCAGGATCGCGATCTACGAAGCTCGTACGGCCACGCTCGTCCGGACACTGGCTGCGGATGCCCCACCCCAGCACGTGACGTTCCTGGGCGATCGCGCCTTCGTCACGAGCGGTGACGACGCGGTCCTGCGAGTGCACGCGCTCGACGGCCGCCGCCTCCGGTCTGCGCCGGTGCCCGCCGGCTCGTACAACGTGCAGCAGGGCTGGGGGGTGATCCTGACTCCGTCGCTCTCCCAGGGAACGCTTTGCACGTTCAACGCGCGCGGCGTACCCCTGGAGCGGACGCGCGTGGCGCGCTCCTCTCACGACTCCTGCTTCGTCATGAGCCCGTGACGAGGGACCTCGCCGGTGACCGCGGCCGTAGAGTCAGTGGATGGCCGCCGGCCGCGAGGAGCGCGCCTCCGTGCGCGCAGCGCAGCGAGGGTCCGCCTCGGGCATCGAGGCGCTCTTTCGGCTGCACTGGCCACGGGCCTACCGCGCCGCCTATCTCGTGGTCCACGACGCGGGGGCTGCCGAGGACATCGCGCAAGAGTCCTTTCTCGCCGCCGTGCGCAATCTCGACCGCTTCGACCACGGTCGCCCGTTCGGGCCCTGGCTGCACCGGATCGTGGTCAACCGCGCGATCGACTGGACGCGAGCGCGGACGCTGCGTGGCGAGGCCGAGTTGCACGAGCGGTTCGCCGCTCCCGAGCAGGCGGGCTCACTCGACGGATCGCTGCTCGCCGCACTCGCGGCCTTGCCGCCGGAGCATCGGGCCGTGATCGTCCTTCGTCATCTGCTCGAGTACACGCCGGGGGAGATCTCCGAGCTGCTCGGCCTCCCACGCGGAACGGTCAACTCGCGCCTGCGCCGTGGGCTGGACAGCCTGAAGGAGACGGTATGAGGCGCGAGCTCGAGCGGATCGAGATTCCCGGCGAGCACGAGGCACGGGAGCGCTCGCTCGTGGTCGTGCGCGAGGCGTTCGCGGGGCGCGAGCCGCAGCCGCGGCGCCACTCGTGGAAGCCGGTCGCCGCGATCACCACCGGGCTCGCCGTCGTCGCCGGCCTCGTGAGCCCGCCCGGCCAGGCGGTGCTCGACGGGATTCGCGAGGTCGTCGGGGTCGAGAAGACGCAGCCGGCGCTCTTTTCGTTGCCGGCGCCGGGGCGGCTTCTCGTCACCGCCGACTCGGGCGCGTGGGTGGTCGAGAGGGACGGTTCGAAGCGTCTGCTCGGCAGCTACCGGGAGGCTTCGTGGTCTCCGTTCGGCCGGTTCGTGGTCGCGTCTCGCACGAACGAGCTCGTCGCGCTGACCCCGGCCGGCAAGGTGCGCTGGTCGCTGGCGCGTCCGGACATTCGCTTCCCGCGCTGGGGTGGAACGCGAACCGACACGCGGATCGCCTACCTCTCCGGTCGCAAGCTGCGCGTGGTCGGCGGCGATGGGAAGGGCGACCGCCTGCTCGACGCCCGCGCGGCCGGGAGCGCACCGAGCTGGAGGCCCGGCCCGGAGCATGCGCTCATCTACACGCGGCGCGACGGAACCGTCCGCGTCGTCGACACCGACACAGGCGAGGTGCTGGCTCGGGAAAAGCCCGGCAAGCAAGTGCGCCAGTACCCCCAGGCCGCAGTCCGGAGGCTGCTCGGCGAAGGCGATTTCGCCGACCCGGTGCCGTCGCCCGACGGCCGCTGGCTCGCCGTCGGCTGGCCCGACGCCGACCAGCTGATCTTCGTCCGCGTGGTCGGCGGCCGGCAGATTCGAGCGGTCTCGAACGTGTCGAGCCAGTTCCGCTCGCGCTCGTTTCCTACGATCAGCGGGTGGTGCTGCGTGCCCTGATCGTCGCGGTGCTCCTGGCGGCTCCCGCGGAGCAGCTGGGGCGCTCATACGAGGGCAGGCCGATCGACGTGGTGCACGTCGCCGGCAGTGGGAAGCGGATCCTTGTCGTCGGCTGCATCCACGGGAACGAGTGCGAGGGAATCGAGGTGACGCGGCTCCTCGCGCGCTCGCAGCCGAAGGCCGATCTCTGGCTCGTCCACCAGCTGAACCCCGACGGCTACGCACGCCGGAGCCGCACGAACGGGCACGGCGTCGACCTCAACCGCGACTTCCTCGCCGCGACGCAGCGCGAGACGCGGATCGCCCGGAAGCTGATTCTGCGGCTTCAGCCCGACGTGACGCTCTGGTTCCACCAGCCTCAGGCGGTCGTACGCGCCTGGGGGCCGAGCCGCGCGCCTGCGCGGCGCTACGCGCGGCTTGCCGGCGTGCCGTACCGGTCGATCGACTGGCCGCCGGGGAGCGCGTCACGCTGGCAGAACGGCATCGGCCAGGTCTCGTTCGTCGTCGAGCTCCCCGCCGGCGAGCTGCCGGATGCAGCGGCTCGCCGCTACGCGGACGCTGTGCTCCGGCTCGCGGAGTAGATTCGAGGCGTGTTCTGGCTCGACAACGGCACAGGAGCCGAGCTCGAAGAACTGCTCGAGGACGGCCCCGTCCTGCTCCTCTTCTACCTCTTCGACTGGTCGCCCACCTGAACGCAGGAGTTGGTGCTCCTGCGTGACAGGAGGCTCGATTTCGAGGACGCGGGCGTGCGCGTCTTCGGCGTCTCCCGCGACTCGCACTGGTCTCACCGGGCCTGGAAGCAGTCGCTCGGAATCGACGTGTCGCTGCTGTCGGACTGGAACGGCGCGCTCGCCAGGCGATTCGGCGCGGCACGGGTCCGGAGGCGAATGAAAGGCGTGCCAAGAAGGAGCGCGTTCCTGGTCGGCAGGGACGGTACGGTGCTCGGATCGTGGCAGTACGAGGACTCGGAGGTGCCCGACTTCGACGAGCTACTCGCGGCCGCGCAGGCGTTGCCGGGCTAGCGGTCGCCCTCTACCTCGGCGCGGGGATCCTGGCCACCTCACCCGCGCTCGGCCACGCAGACGAGCAGTTCCTCGGCTACGGAGTCACTCGGGAGGGACGCGTCACGCCGGGCGACCACCTGCAGACGATCTACAACCTCTGGCTGCCGGGCCACCAGCTCGCCCGAGGCGCGGCGCCGTGGGTCGATCCGTACAGCTTCCAGCCGGAGGTCGAGCCGCGTGTGAACTTCGCCGGGTGGCCGTTTGCCGCCCTCTTCGGGCCGCTCGAGGCGCTCTTCGGGACGGTCGTCGGCTGGAACCTCTTCGTCCTCTTGACCTACGTCGGCGCGGGCGGCTTCGCTGCGCTCTGGCTGCGCGCGCTCGGCCTGCCCGTCGGAGCCGCGCTCGTGGGAGGACTGGCCTTCGCCCTGGCGCCCTACCGCGCGGCCCAGTCGACCGGGCACCTCCTGGGGCCGATCTCGATGCTGCTTCCCCTCGCGCTCTACGGGGTCGAGCGACGTCTGCCGTGGCTCGCCGCTGCGGCGCTCGCCTCGGTCCCGCTCTCAGGCCAGGTGCACCTCGCCCTGGGCGCCATCCCGTTCGTCGTCGCCTACGCGATCACGCGCCGGCGCGAGCGGGCCGGCGCAATTGCGGCCGTGTGCGGTGTCGCGGCGGGTCTCGCCGTCTGGGCCCTCTCGCTGCGCGACGGCTCCGAGCGACCGTTCGCGGAGGTCGCGCGCTACTCGGCGACGCTCGGCGACTTCGTCACCCGCAATCCGGGCGAGTTCGAGCGCTTCGTCTACCTCGGCTGGCTGCTCCCCCTCGCCGCGCTCGCCGGTGCGGCCTTGTGTTTCAGAAACACAAAGTTTTTCTCGCGGGCGACGCTCCTCGTCCTCGGCCTCGGCGCGCTCGTTCCGGTCGTCCTCGCGTTGGGGTCGAACCTGCGCGGATATGGCTTCATCTGGCGGCATACGCCCCTTCACTCGACCCGGGTGCCCGAGCGACTCCTGCCGATCGCGTGCCTCTGCCTCGCCGCCCTCGCCGCCCTGGCGATCGCTTGTGTTTCAGAAACACAAGCTCGCTCACGGCTTGTCGCAGGGATGGCGCTCGCGCTCGTCGTCGCCGATCTCTGGGTGCCGCTCTACGACCCGCTGAACGCTGACGAGCGGAACGCCGTCTATGCGGGGCTCGAGGCGGCCCCGCCCGGGCGCCTGCTCGAGCGACCCCCCCTTCCCCCGGACTCCTACGCGGGCAGCGTCTACCTCTACTACGAGCTTCAGGCGCAACGGGAGCGCCCACTCGGATACTCGACGGCAGCGCCGCCGGAGGCGTTCCGCACCGCGCGCCTGCTCGCCCGCGCGCCGGGCGACCGGGCGTTGCTGCGGCGGCTCGGCATCCGCGTCGTCGTGATCTACCGCGACGGCAGGCCCGTTCGCTCGATGGACGTCGCGCGGTAGCTGGATCTACCCGCGCGGTGCGCCGGGAAGCGCACGACGCTCGGCGACGCGCCGGGCGATCGTCTGCTCGTCGGCGCCGGCGAGCCCATCGAGCCGATCGACGTCCTCGACCGACAGGATCGAGACATCCTCCTCCTCGATGCCGAGACAGCGGCCGAGCAGACGGCCGGCCATCTTGTCTAGCCGCTGCTCTTTGCTCCCCGGCCACACGTCGAAGCGGGCGGTCGAGATGACCCCGGCGCAGATCGCGTTGTCATCGCCGGCACGGCTCGTCATGAAGGCGAAGCGGTATTCGGGGATGCCCGAGAAGAACGTATCCACGCGCGTAACCGCAATCACGATGGCGGGACGCCGCGGATGCGCCGAAGAAGTGCGCGCTCAGCAGCCGGGAGGTGATCAGCTCGCCGTCGAGCTGCTCGCGGGCCTGATCGAGCACCCCGACATCGAGGAGGAGCGGCGCGGTCTGGGTTGCAGCCATCCCAAAAGCGCTCTGCCAGAACCTCCGCGAGCCGCGGAAGCCGGCCCTCCGACTTCTCGTCGAGTCCGACGAGGTACAGCTCGTGCGGCTCGCGGTCCACGAACGGATTCGCAACCGCTCCGGGCATTGCGTTCGCGGCTCGCAGCTTGGGGGGTCAACGCTGTTGCCACGTTGGAGCTCGATACCTCCGGCGAAACAGGCCACGACGCCGACGAGGAACAGCTGCGCCAGCGCACTCGCGCCCAGCAGGGCGAGAATTGCAGTCGGAGCGCGCCTGCCGCGACCCATGGCCATGCCGCGATACCGACGGCGGCGAAGGCGGCGGCCCGATACCAGCCGAGGAAGTACCAACCGAGACGGCGAGCGTCAGGTAACCAAGAAGGATCGCCCAAAGCCACAGGGGAGGCTTCGGCCGGCGGACATATTCAACAGCGGGCACCCCAGCACCATCCGCTGGAACCAGCGTCACACTGAGCTAGGAGTTCTCTACATACCCATCGAGTGATAGCCCGCGTCGACGTACAGCGTCGTGCCGGTGACGTTCTTCGCTTCGTCGGAGAGCAGGTACGCGGCGCCGGCGGCGACGTCGTCGGCATCGATGTGGCGACGCAGCGGCGCGCGCTCCACGAACATCGATTCCATGTCGGTGAACCCGGCGATCGAGCGGGCGGCGAGAGTGCGCACCGGACCGGCTGAGACTGCGTTCACCCGGATCTCCTGCTCGCCGAGGTCCCAGGCGAGGTACTTGACGGAGGCATCGAGCGTTGCCTTCGCGACGCCCATCACGTTGTAGTGCGGCACCGCGCGCTCGCCGCCGAGATAGGTCATCGTCACGATCGAGCCACCGCCCGCCGCAGTCATCAAGGGCTCCGCAGCGCGGGCTGCGGCGACCAGCGAGTAGGCGCTGATGTCGACCGCCATCCAGAAGCGTTCGCGGGGCGTGTCCGTGAACCGTCCTTCGAGATCCTCGGCGGCTGCGAACGCGACCGAGTGGACGAGCAGGTCGAGCTTGCCGTCCCACGCGTCGGCGGTCTCTCGGAAGACGCGGTCGATGTCGTCGTCGGCACGCACGTCGCAGGGAGTCACGAGCTTCGAGCCGACCGACGCGGCGAGCTCGCGCACGTTCCCCTCGATCCGCTCCCCCTGGAACGTGAATGCAAGCTCCGCACCCTCGCTCGCGAGCCGGCGCGCGATCGCCCAGGCGATCGACCGTTTGTTCGCGACGCCGAGGACGAGCGCGCGCTTGCCGTCGAATCTGCCCACGGCCGCGAGTCTAAGGCAGTCCTGAGAAATGGCGGGTAGTCTGGTGTCAGTGCGCCGCCTCGCCGGATCGATGGTGCTCACCGTGGCGCTCGTGGCCACCGCGACAGCGTCCGCCGCTTTCCAGCCGATCGTGCGACGGCACGGCGAAGTGGAGATCCCGCGTGTGCGCGCCGGAACGATCACCGTCCCGGCTGCTCATCGCCGGGGCCGCATCACGGTGATCCTCACGCTGTCCGGCCCGCCGCTCGCCGCCTACTCGCGCTCTCTGTCCGGCTCGAGCGCGACGCGTCGCCTCGACACTTCGAGCCTCGCCTCGAAGGCGTACGTCGCGAAGCTCCTGCGCGCGCAGCGGGCCGCTGCCGCAACGCTGAAGCGCGCGATTCCCGAGGCATCCGTCCGGCGGAACTACACGATCCTGCTCAACGGCATCGCCGTCGAGCTGCCGGCGACCGAGCTTGCGAGGGTCGCCAAGCTCTCGTTCACGCGCAAGCTCTACCCCAGCTACCGCTATACCCTCGCGCTCGACCGCAGCCCCGCCCTGATCGGCGCCGGCGCGGGAGGCGGCGCAGGAGGCGGGAGCGGCGAGGGAATGAAGATCGCGGTCGTCGACGACGGCGTCGACCCCTCGAACAGGTTCTTCGACCCGCAGGGCTACAGCTATCCGGCGGGCTACCCGAAGGGCGGCCGGAAGTGGACGACGCCGAAGGTGATCGTCGCTCGAGCCTTCGTCGGCACCGGCGCCGACGATCGCAGCAGGCTCGCCCTCGACCCGCAGGCCTCGTTCCACGGCACGCACGTCGCGGGCATCGCAGCCGGCAATGCGGGCACCACCGCTCCGGCGGGTGCCGACCATCCGGAGACGACCGGACTATCTGGCGTGGCGCCGCGCGCGCAGATCGGCAACTACCGCGTCTTCAACGTGCCGACGCCTTTGGGTCACGTCGGCAATACACCGGAGATCATCGCGGCTTTCGAGTCGGCCGTGCGCGACGGGATGGACGTGATCAACTTCTCGGGCGGAGGCCCGCAGACCGACCCGGCGAGCGACGCGCTCGTCGAGGCAGTCCGGAACGTCGCCGCGGCCGGCGTCGTCCCCGTGATCTCGGCGGGCAACGACCGCGACGATTACGGACTCGGTTCGGCCGGATCGCCCGGGACGGCGCCGGATGCGATCTCCGTCGCCGCACTCTCGAACTCACACGTCTACGCCCCGGCGCTCCGGGTCACGGCACCGGGTGCTCCCGAACCGCTGACCCGCATCCCGTTCGTCCGCACCGCCGGCGTTGCGACGCCGGCGGCCTGGGCGAACGACGATCAGCAACTCGTCGACGTCGGCACGATCATGGGCACGAATAGCGCTCCCGTGTCGCGCGACCTCTGTGGCCCGCCCGGGAACCTCGACGGCGGCCCGTCCACGCTGCCTGCGGGCTCGCTCACCGGCGCGATCGCGCTCGTCTCCCGCGGTACCTGCACGTTCGCGCTGAAGGCCGCGCGCGTGCGCGCCGCCGGCGCAACCGGCATCGTCCTCGTCGACAACCGCGCCGGCGAGGCCAACGGCGTTCCGATTCAGCTCGACGTCCCGGGCGGAATGATCGCCGACCTCGACGGCTCGAGCCTGCGCTCCTATCTCGCCAGCCGCGGCGGCCGCACCGCGATCCGGATCGGCCGGGAGCCACTGGAGCTCGGCACCGGCCGCAGTGGCGTCGTCACCAGCTTCTCGTCCGGCGGGCTGACGGCCTTCGGACACCAGCTGAAGCCGGACGTCGGCGCTCCGGGCGGCCAGATCCTCTCGTCCACGCTCAAGAATTTCGGCGGCCCCTTCGCCGTCTTCGACGGGACGAGCATGGCCGCGCCGCACATCGCCGGCGCCGCCGCACTCTTGCTCCAGCGGCATCCCGGCTGGACCGCCCACCAGGTCAAGTCGGCACTCGTCTCCACCGCGTCGACCGCCTGGGCGGATACGGCGCGCACGGTCGAGGCGCCGGTGCTCACGGCCGGCTCCGGGATCGCCAATATCGTCGCGGCGAGCGACCCGAAGCTCTTCACGGATCCGGTGTCTCTCTCGTACGCGGACCTGAACGTCAGCCACGGTTCCGTGTCGAAGTCGCTCCTGCTCGCGGTCGCGGATGCGGGCGACGGCGCCGGCACCTGGACGATCGAGGTGAAGCCGCAGTCGACTACGAGCGGCGTCGAGATCCTCGTCCCGGGCGCGATCACAGTCGCCCCCGGCGGCGACCTACAGGTGCCAGTCATGGCGCGCGCTGCTGCGAACGCCGGCCTGGGCGAGGCGTACGGCCTCCTGCTGCTGCGCCGCGGCGACGTCGTTCGCAAGGTCGCGTACGCGATGCTCGTCACGCGCCCCGGGCTCGAGCAAGTGCCGGTCCTGCCTCTGCGACAAGTCCAGTCGGGCGATACCCGCAAGGGCGTCTCCCGCGCATCGGCGTACAGATATCCCGCCGCAGCCTTCGGCCCGGCGGCGAACTACATCGGCACGCCGGTGAACGAGGACGGCGGCGAGACGCTCTATCGGATCCGCATCGACGAGCCCGCCGTGAACGTCGGCGCCGCCGTGATCTTCTCCTCACCCGGCTCGCTCGTGCACCCGTGGCTACTCGGCTCGCCCGATGAGAACGATGTGCAGGGATACGCGGGGACGCCTGTCAACGTCAACAATCTGACGGTCGACTTCCCGCTCGACCTCGGCGCGGCAGGGACGGTCTTCCCGCGTACGAAGGCGTATTACGTCGCAGTCGACTCGGGCCGCGACCAGTTCACGGGCCGCCCGCTCGGCGGCAGCTACGTGCTCCGGGCCTGGGTGGACGACCTCCAGCCACCGCTCCTCGGCCTGATCACAGATCGGGTCGCGGCCGGCCGGCCGACGCTGGCGCTGCGCGTGATCGATCTCGGCGCCGGAGTCGACCCGTATTCGCTCGTGATCGGCTACGGACGCGCGCTCGTCGCAGCCGCCGCGTACGACCCGATCACCGGCATCGCGCTCTTCCCGCTACCGCCCCAGGCGCCCGCGCTGCGTGCGGGCAAGCGTCTGTTGCAGGCTTCCGCCGCGGACTTCCAGGAGGCAAAGAACGTCGACTCGGTCGGCGACGCGCTCCTGCCGAACACGGCTTTCGCCTCAGGCAACATCACCGTCGTGAACCGCCCGGCAATCACGTGGGTCACGCCTGAGCCGAGCGAGTGCGCAACCGCGCAGACCCCGCTGGTCGCGCTCGCCTCCTCTACCGCCGCTCTGCGCTCGGTGCGCTTCCTCGACGCGACGAAGCCGATCGCGACCGTGAGACGCGGGGGCGGCGCCGGCATCTACTCCGCAGTGTGGAAACGGGGCGGCGCCGCCAAGGGGCGGCACACGCTGCGCGCGATCGTCACGGACGCGAAGGGCCGCAAGGCCGAGGCTCAGCGCGTCGTGCGCGTCTGCCGCTAGGTTCACGGTGCAATGAAGACGGCCGTCGTCACCGGCGCGTCGAGCGGCATCGGAGAGGCAACGGCCCGGGAGCTCGTCGCACGCGGCTGGCACTGCGTTCTCCTCGCCCGGCGGCAGGAGCGGCTCGAGCCGCTCGCGTTCGAGCTCGACGGCGAGTACGAACTGTGCGACGTGTCCGACCGGGAGGAAGTCGACCGGGCCGCCGCGGCAATTCTCGAACGCCATCCGCGCATCGACCTGCTCGTGAACAACGCGGGCATCCCAGGCCGTGGCACGTTCTTCTCGCTCGACCCGGAGCGGATCGAGGCGGTCCTGCGCACGAACTACCTCGGCGGCGTCTGGTGCGTCCGAGCCTTCGAGCCCGGGCTGCAGCGAGGCTCGCACGTCGTCAACGTGGTCTCGGTCGCCGGGGTGGTGGCGTTCGCGCCGGCGGGTCCCTATGCATCCTCGAAGCATGCCCAACTCGCGTTCTCGCGCTCGCTCACCGGGCTCCTCGCCGCGCGAGGTGTCCGAGTGCACACCGTCTTGCCCGGCTTCGTCGAGACCGAAGGGTTCCCGCAGCGCTCGGTGCTGAAAAGCGCCTTCTTCCGCCGGGCGATCATCAAGCCCGAGCTGGTTGCGGAGCGAATCGTGAACGCTGTGGAGTCGGGCCAGCGCGAGCTCTTCGTCCCGCGATGGTACCGCGCCTTCGCACTCGTTCAGGCGCTGCTGCCAGGGCTGTCCGCGCGGCTTGTTGCCCGCTCGGGCTACAAGCGGCCCAACCCCTAACTGTCGACGACTGTGCGGCGCGTGCGGAGTGGGTCGGACCGGATCCCGGTCACCACCTCGTAGGCAATCGTGTCGGCCACGAGTGCGTGGGCCTCCGCCATCACGCCGTGGCCGAGCAGCGTCACAGGAGCTCCCACCGGCAGCTGCCGGTCGAGCTCCACGGCGAAGGCGTCCATCGAGATCGTGCCGATCACCGGGCGCGGCTCGCCCGCGACCCGTACCTCTGTGCCTGTCAGGCCACGCATGAATCCGTCCGCGTATCCGACCGGGACGATCCCGATCCACGTCGGCCGTCTCGCTATCCAGCGCCGGCCGTACCCGGTCGACTCGCCCGGCTGCAGCAGCCGGACCTGGGCGAGCTCGGAATCCCAGCGCAGCACGGGCTCCAGCCCGTCCTCGGCCGGGTCGGTGCCGAAGGGAGAGATGCCGTAGAGCGCGATGCCGCAGCGCGCCGCGTCGAAGCGGGCGGAGGGATAGCGGAGCGCGCCGGCGCTGTTCGCGATGTGGCGAGTCAGATCCGTATAGAGCTCCGTCGCGGCGCTGAACCGCTCGACCTGCTGTTCCGTGAACTCGGTGTCGGAGTCCGCAGAGGCGAAGTGGCTCATCAGTCCGACGACCTCGCGTCCGGGCGTGTCCAGCTCACTGATCCCCCAGCGGCCCATGCCGGTGTCGAGCTTCAGATGGACGCGCACGCCCTCGGGGACCTCCCCGTCGGCGATCACGAGCTCCAGGCCCGCATCGCGCGCCTCGGCGATCTCGCGGCTCGTGGCGGGTCCGAGCACGAGCACGCGCGCGATGCCGAGAGCCTGCCGCAGCGCGAGCCCTTCCGGGACAGTCGCCACGCAGAGCGCGGTCGCCCCCGCTCCGAGCGCCGCACCGCCGACATCCACGGCGCCGTGTCCGTAGCCGTCGGCCTTGACCACGGCCCACAGCTCGGCACCCTCGAGCGCGCGCAGGAGCGTGCGCGCGTTGCGCCGGATCGCGCCGAGATCGATCGTCAGCTCAGAACGCATGGAGCCCCTAACGTACTGGGGCCTCGTCGTCGGGGTGCGCTGGGTGGTGCGAGGGAAGGACGCAGGGAGCGTCGATATGTGTAGCCATATCGACGCGACTGAGGACGCCGCATCGCGCCGCCCAGCGCGCTCCGACGACTCAGAGCTTCAGTGCGTTAGAGGCTCCTAGAGTGGATCGTACGGACGGAAGTTGCGTGCGAGCTCCGAGACGTAGCCCCGGCCGAGCGCCTGGCCGTTGGCCGCGACCCAGGAGCTGAAGCGCGCCCGCCCGAGCGGCGGCAGGTCGGAGACGAGCAGGCTCGCCTGCAGGCCTGCGAGCTCCTCGGCCGTGAGCAGGACGTCGCGACGGACCGCGCCGGTCGCGCGGGCGAGCGCGAGCACGACGCGGGCGGGCCAGTGCACGATCCGAGCATTCGAGCCGACCGACGCGGCCACGAGCCGGACGAGCTCGTCGTAGGAGATCGTGTCCGGCCCGGCGGCATCGAGCACGACGTTCTCCTCTCCGCCGGCGGCGTCGACGCAGATCGTCGCGGTGTCCTCGACCGAGACGGGCTGGACGCGGTAGTTCCCGTCGTCCGCGATGGGGAAGACCGGGCTGCGGCGGAGGCCCCAGGCGATGTTGTTGACGAGGATGTCGCGCGGGCCGAAGACGAGCGTCGGACGCACGATCGCGTACGAAAGACCCGAGCCGGCGACATCCTGTTCGACCTCCGCCTTGCCGCGGAAGTACGGCAGCGGAGAGTCGAGCGACGGGTTCGCGACACTGACGTGGACGACGCGCCGCGCCCCCGCCGCGCGGGCTGCCCGCACGAGCACGCGCGTGTTCTCGACGGCGCGCGCGAACGTCGTGACGCCGTGCGCGAAGCGAACCCAGTACGTGTTGAAGAGGGTGTCGACCCCGTCGAGCGCCCGGCGCAGCGCTTCCTCGTCGCGGAACTGAAGCTCCGCGCGCTCGATCCGTGCTGCGAGCGGGTCGGCGGAGGCGACTCGACGCGTCAGCGTCCGGACCTTCCGTCCGCGGTCGAGCAACTCCTCGGCGATCGCCCGGCCGGTGAACGAGAAAGCGCCTGTGACGACGTCCACTTACGACAACACGGAAGGGAGCGCCTCGATCACGTCGCTCGCGATCAGGCCGGCCTGGCGGCCGGTGCCGCGCGCGGCAAGCCCATGCGCGGTCGCGGCGGCCGCCGCGGCAAGGCGCGGCTCGACGCCCTTGGCGAGGAAGGCGGCGAGAATGCCGGTGAGCACATCGCCGGTGCCCGCGGTCGCGAGTCCCGGTGCGTCGACGAGGCAGACAAGCGTTCCCGCGTCGGGTGCGGCGATGATCGTGTCGGCTCCCTTGAGCAGGCAGATGCAGCCGAAGCGCGCCGCGCCTCGCTCCGCCGCCTCCAGCCGGTGTGCATTCACCCAGTCGGACTCCTCGCCGAGGAGCCGCGCGAGCTCGCCGGCATGAGGCGTCAGCACTGCCCGGCCACCCCAGTCGCCCGGCTCGAGCCCATGCAGAGCGTCCGCGTCGACCACGAGCGGCGCTTCACCCGCAGCGAGCAGCTCGTCGCGCAGGCTCATCGCCTCCGGGGTACGTCCGAGGCCCGGTCCAAGTGCGATCGCGCCGGCCTTCTCCGAGACGGAGACCGCGTTGTCCCACGTCACCTTCACCGGCTCGAGCAGCCGCACCTCGACCACGGAGAGCGACGGCTGGGGCACTGCGACCATGACGTAACCGGCGTCCGCGCGAAAAGCCGCCGCGGCTGCCAGGCAGACGGCACCTGTCATGCCGGGAGCACCCCCGACGACGAGCACCGAGCCGGCGCTGTACTTGTTGTCCTCCGGCCGCTTGCGGGGCACGAGCGACAGAACCTCGGGCGTCACCAGCTTCGCCTCCGTCGCAGCAGGCTCCAGCCCGATGTCGGCCACGACGGCCTCGCCGGTATGGAAGCGGCCCGGCGCGACCGCGAGGCCGACCTTGAGCCCGTGGAACGTCACGGTGACCGCGGCCCTGACGGCCTCACCCGCGATTTCTCCGGTCGACGCGTCGACTCCCGAGGGCACGTCGACTGAGACAACGGGTGCTGTCGCGGCGTTGATCCGCTGGATCGTCGCCGCGGCCTCCGCGCGAGGCTCGCCGTGGAAGCCCGTGCCGAACAGTGCATCGACAATCACGTCCGCCTGCTCGACCGCGGTCGTCTCGACCGCGTCGAGACCCTCGTCCCGCAGGATCCTCGCTGCAATCCGCCCGTCGCCACCGTTCGCGCCGCCGCCGCAGACGACGGCGACGCGGTGCGCATCAGGGAAGAGCTGCAGCACCTCGCGGGCTACTGCCGCGCCCGCGCGCTCCATCAGCTCCGCGACGTCATGGCCCTTCTCGGCCGCCCGCGCCTCGTCGGCTGTGTAGAGGGGCTCAAACATCCGAGACGATGGCGACCGCCGAGGCCAGCTCTCGTGAGTGTGTCATCGACAGGTCGATCGCGCCCGCCCCCACTCGCTCCGCCCAGGCGGCGACGTTGCCCGAGAGACGCACCGACGGCTTCGGCCGGCCGGCGATCTCGATGTCCTTCCACGCGAACGCGCGGGCGACCCCGAACCCGAGCGCCTTCCCCACCGCCTCCTTGCCGGCGAAGCGGCCCGCGTAGCTCTCGGCGGGGTTCTTGCGCGAGTCGCAGTACGCCTGCTCGGCGGCCGTGAAACAACGGTCCTTGAACCCGGCGTACCGGCCGAGCGAGCGGCGCACCCGCTCGATCTCGATCAGGTCGACACCGACCCGGGTCACAGCGAGCGGTTGATCCAATCGGGCACGTGCGCCAGCGAGCTCACCACGGCATCGGGGATGGTGCTGGAGCGCTCGAGGTCCTCGGGGCGGAACTTGCCCGTCCGCACGAGCACCGTCTTCATGCCAAAGAGCTGCGCTCCGCGAACGTCCTGCTCGAGATCGTCCGTGACCATCCAGGTCAGCTCGGGCTCGGCGTCGAGCGCAGCGAGCGCGGCGGCGAACGACGAGGCGCTCGGCTTGCCGATGACGGTGGCGTCGACTCCGGTCGCGTACTCGAGCGCGGCGACGAACGCGCCCCCGTCGAGGACAGGTCCGCGAGCCGTCTGCCACCACGGGTTCTTGTGCAGGCAGAAGAGGTCGGCGCCGGCCTCGATCTCGGAGAACGCGCGAGCCAGATTCATGTGGCTGAAGACCTGGTTCGGCTCGGTCGTCTCGTCGCAACCGCCGACGAGGACGGCGTCTGCGCCCTCGCCGACGAGCTCGATGCCCGCGAGGTCGGGGACGATCGCGGACATCACGAGCGCGTAGACGCGCCGCCCCCCGAGCTCCAGCGCCGCCGCGGTAGGCGTCGTCTGTAACTCCTCGTCTTCGAGCTCGACCCCCATCGCTCGCAGGTCCTCCACCAGCAGCGCGCGCGGGCGCGTCGAGTTGTTGGTGACGAAGCGCAGCCGGTGGCCGTCCTCACGCAATTGTGCGATCGCCTCGACCGCGCCGGGGATCGGCTCGCCGGAGACATGGAGGACGCCGTCGACGTCGAGCAGAATGGCGGCCATGCCCGGTGAGTCTATGCGCGTGACGCGCTCGGTCGTACTCCCCCTCTCGGAGGTCGAGCTCCGCTTCTCGCGCTCGAGCGGCCCGGGCGGCCAGCACGCCAACACATCCGAAACGCGCGTGGAGGCAGTCCTCGACGTCGAGGCCTCCTCCGCCCTCACGGCGGCGCAGAAACGGCGGGTCATTGCCAAGGCCGGGCCGACCCTGCGTGCGATCGCCCAGGACGAGCGCAGCCAGTTGCGAAACCGCGAGCTCGCGATCGAGCGGCTCGTGGAGCAGCTGCGGCAGGCCCTGAAGGTGGAGCGGCGTCGCGTCGCCACGAAACCGACGAAAGCCTCTCGCGAGCGCCGGCTCGAGACGAAGAAACGGCGCTCTCAGACGAAGAAGCTGCGCCGGCCTCCCGTCGACTGAGCGTTCTAGACTCGGAGGGTGGACGTGCTTCGCCTCACGACCTTGCTCGACGAGCTGCCGCAGGAGCGCACGCGGCTGCTCGACAACCTCGGCCGGATCCGCCGCGAGGTCGGGCCGATCACGCCTGAGCTCTCCGACGCGCTCGCGGATCGGATGAACCTGCGTCACGGGGACGTCCACGAGGTCGTCTCCTTCTACTCGTTCCTGCAGGTGCCGGTCGAGGCCGTCCGAGTCTGCACAGGCCCGATCTGCGACTGCGCCGGCTCGCGGGCGCTGCTCTCGGAGAGCACGATCGAGGTGCCGTGTCTCGGCCACTGCGAACTCGCGCCGGTCGTCCTGCACGGCGACGACGTGCGCGGTGGCGTCACCCACTCGACGAACGGCTTCTTGCTCGAGCACGACGAGGTGCGCGAGCCGGTGCAGCTGACGCCTGAGGAACTGCTTGCGCGCCTCGAGGCCTCCGGCCTGACGGGGATGGGCGGCGCGGGATTCCCCACCTGGCGCAAGTGGGACGCAGTCCGGCGCGAGCCGTCCCCGCGCGTCGTGATCGTCAACGCCGACGAGGGCGAGCCGGGCACCATCAAGGACCGCTACGTGATGGAGCTCCGCCCGCAACTCCTGCTCGAGGGGCTCGCCGCGGCGATGCGATTTTGCGAGACCGACGAGGCCTACATCTACCTGCGCGAGGAGTACGCCACCTCCCGCGCGGTGCTGCAGGAGGCGATCGCGGCACGCGGGCTCCCGGTCAAGCTCGTGATTGGAGCGGGCGCGTACATCTGCGGCGAGGAGACGGCGATGCTCGAGTCGATGGAGGGGCGGCGCGGCATGCCTCGGCTCCGGCCACCGTTCCCGGCACAGTCCGGCTACCTGGGCCGGCCGACGCTGATCAACAACGTCGAGACGCTGGCACACGTCGCGCTGATCCTTCGCGGCGACTGGCGGCCGACTCGCCTCTGGTCGGTTTCCGGCGCGGTCGGCAAGCCAGGGTGCTACCAGGCGCCGCTCGACATCACGTTGCGCGAGTTGATCGACGGGTACGCCGGCGGACTGACCGCCGATCCGAGCGCAATCGTGCCCGGCGGCGCCGCAAGCGGGATCCTCCCTCCTGCCGCGCTCGACGTCCCGCTCACCCGTGAGGCGCTCGCCGAGTGGGGATGCGGCGTGGGCTCGGCCGCGGTTCAGGTCTTCCCAACCTCCTACTCCCCGCTCCGCCTGCTCGCGGAGACGCTTCGCTTCTTCGCGGAGGAGTCGTGCCAGAAGTGCACGCCCTGCCGGATCGGGAACCGCGCCCTCCACCACGTCTGCGAGGAGCTCGAGCACGGGCGTGCGCCGATGCCACGGCACCAGGTCGAGGAATGGCTGGAGACGATGGCGGTGACCTCGATCTGCGGCCTCGGGCAGGGCGCGCCGATCCCGGTGCGGAACGCCTTCAAGCACTGGCCCGAGCTGTTCGAGAAGATGCCTGCATGATCGAGTTCACGCTCGACGGGAAGCGCGCGACGGCCGGCGAGGGCGAGCTGCTCGTGCACGCGGCGGCGCGGAACGGCGTCTTCATCCCGACGCTCTGCCACGACGACAAGCTCGAGCCCTACGGCGGCTGCCGGATGTGCGTCGTCGGCGTCGAGGGAGCGTCGCGGCCACTGCCCGCCTGTGCGACGCGCGTCACGGAAGGAATGATCGTCTCCACACAATCAAATGGAAGCGCGGCGAACGTGCCGCAGCTGCGGAAGACGCTGACCGAGATGCTCCTCTCCGAGCACCTGAACGCGGACCCCGGGGGGCGGCCGAACGAGCTGGTCGACCTCGCGGAGGAGCTGGGCGCCGAGGCACCGCTGATCCTCCCCGACGCGAAGCGGGAGCCGTACGCCGACCGCAACCGGCTGATGGGCTACGAGCCGGACACGTGCATCCTCTGCAACCGCTGCGTCCGCTACACGCAGGAGGTGATGCAATGCTCGGCCCTCTCGCTCGAGGGCCGGGGGCCGGGGGCTCGCATCGTCCCGACCTGGGGCAAATCGTGGCTCGACACCGAGTGCGAGCTCTGCGGCGGCTGCCTCTCCACCTGCCCCACGGGTGCGATCTACGAGAAGTTCCTCGAGGGGGCCGGGGTCGAGGAGCGGGCGCTCGAGCAGGTGAAGACGACGTGCACCTTCTGCGGCGTCGGCTGCCAGATCGACCTCAACGTCGACCCCGAGACGAAGCGGATCGTCAAGGTCACCTCGAAGCCGGAGTACGTCTCGAACGAGGGCAACCTCTGCGTGAAGGGCCGCTTCGCCTTCAACTTCGTCCACCATCCGGACCGCCTGACCGAGCCGCTCGTTCGCGGCGAGGATGGGGAGCTGCAGCCGACGACGTGGGAGCATGCGCTCCAGGTCGCGGCCGACGGGCTGAAGGGGGTGATGGAACGCCACTCGCCCCAGGCGGTCGGAGTGCTCGCCTCCGCGCGGCTGACGAACGAGGAGAACTACCTGATCCAGAAGCTCGCCCGGACGGGCCTCAAGACCCACTCCGTCCACTCGTGCGAGGCCACCTGACACGCTCCCACCCTTTACGGCCTGGTCAGGTCGCTCGGCAGAGGCGCAACCACCAACTCGATCCCGGAGATCGAGAACTGCCGCTTCCTGCTCGTCATCGGCTCGAACACCACCGAGGCGCACCCGGTGCTGGCGCTGCGAATCAAGAAGGCGGTCCGGAACGGCGCCACGCTCGTCGTCGCCGACCCGCGCGCAATCTGGCTGACGAAGCTCGCGAAGCGCCACCTGCAGCTCCGCCCCGGCTCGGATGTCTGGCTGCTGAACGCGATCATGCACGTGATCCTCGAGGAAGGCCTCCAGGACGATGCGTACATCGCCGCGAACTGCGAGGACTTCGAGGCGGTGCGCGAGGTCGTCTCCCGGTACACGCCCGAGGAGGCCGAGCGGGTCACAGGCGTCTCCGCCGACGCAATCCGCGCAACCGCCCGGGAGTACGCGACCGAGCGACACGCGGCGATCTTCTACACGCTCGGGATCACGGAGCACGCTTGCGGCGTCGACAACATCTGGTCGCTCGCGAACCTCGTGCTGATGACGGGTCACCTGGGCTACGAGTCGACGGGCCTGAACGCGCTTCGCGGCCAGAACAACGTTCAGGGCCTGAACGATTCGGGTGCGAACCCGCACTACTTCCCCGGCTACCAGTCCTGGGACGACCCCGAAGTGCGGGAGAAGTTCGGAACGGCCTGGGGCGTCGACCTGCCCGAGCGCGCCGGCTGGCGGCTCGACCAGATGATGTCCGGCCTCCACGACGGCCGGATCAAGGCGCTCTACCTGATCGGCGAGAATCCGGCGCAGACCGAGCCGAACGTCGCGCACGTGGAGGAAGGGCTGTCGAAGCTCGAGTTCGTCGTCGCCCAGGATCTGTTCCTGAACGAGACCTCGGCACGGCATGCGAACGTCGTCTTCCCTGCCTCGAGCTTCGCCGAGAAGGACGGCACGTTCACGAACTCCGAGCGGCGTGTCAACCGCGTGCGCGCGGCGGTCCCGCTCCCCGGCAATGCGCGCGGCGACCGCGAGATCGTGATCGCGATGGCCCGCGCGCTCGGCTGCGACTGGCCCGAGTACCCGGACGCGCAGTCGGTCTGGGACGAGCTCACCGACCTCTCGCCGAACTGGTTCGGGATCCGCTACGACCGGATCGAGCAGGACGGGATGCAGTGGCCGTGCCCGTCTCGTGACCATCCGGGGACGAAGTTCCTGTACGAAGGCCACCCCTCGCTTCCGTCCGGCAAGGGGAAGTTCCATCCCGTCGAGTACCAGCCGCCGATCGAGGAGCCGGATTCCGAATATCCTTTCGTGTTGTCAACTGGGAGAACGCTGTACCACTACAACTCGGGGACGATGACCATGCGTGAAAGCGGCATCACGGACAAGCAGGTCGACCCGTTCTTCGAGATCGCAGCGGAGGATGCGTCCGCGCTCGGAGTCACCGACGGCGAATGGGTGCGGCTCGTGTCTCGCCGGGGCAACATCCAAGCGCGGGCGCAGCTCTCCGACCGCGTCTATCCCGGGCTGGTCTGGATGGCGCTCCACTTCGGCGCGGCGAAGGTCAACCTCCTCACGCACGACGTCGGCGATCCGCTCATCGGCACGCCCGAGTACAAGGTCTCCGCGGTCCGGCTGGAGCGCGTCTGAGACCGCTCGAAGCCGCATTCTTCGAACCTCTCGTTCGTGGCCGCTTCGGGCGGCCGTACCTCTACCTGACACAGTGCGATACGACGCAGCGCATGCTCGACTCGGCGCAGCCGGAGGGTGCGGTGGCGGTCACGGAGGAGCAAACGGCCGGCCGCGGCCGGATGGGCCGCCGCTGGGAGGCACCTGCCGGGAGGGCGATCCTGGTCTCGGTGCTACTGCGCCCGCCACCGGAGCGGCGGGCGGCGGAGCTGACACTCGTCGCCGGCGTCGCCACGGCGGTCGTCGTGGAGCGGGCGACCGGGCTCGCCGCGCAGCTCAAGTGGCCGAACGACGTCATGCTCGACCGGCGCAAGGTCGCCGGCGGAATCGCCGAGCTGAAGGACGGGGCAGTCGTGCTCGGGATCGGACTGAACGTGAATCAGAGGCCTGGAGAGCTGCCGAGCGAAACGAAGGCGCCTGCCGGCTCGCTCCGGTCCGTGACCGGCCGCGAGTACGAGCGCGCTCCGATCCTCGCCGACCTGCTGCTCGAGCTCGAGCTCCGCTACGACGCCTGGCGGGACGGTGGCATCGACGCGGTCTACGACGACCTCGGTTCCCGCGACTTCCTTCGCGGCCGCCGCGTCACCGTCGACGGCGTCGTCGGGACGGCACAGATGATCGCGCGGGACGGACGACTCGTGGTCGAGACGGAGTCAGGACCGGTGATCGTCGAGAGCGGCGAGGTGCTCTTCGAGCGCTGAGAGCGCGGCAGGCGTGTCGACGTCTGCAAGGAGGACGGCGTCGACCTCGAGCACTCGGAGGTTGACGCCGCGCAGCGTGTAGTCGCGGGCGGCAAGGCGCCGCTCGAGCTCCGGCACGTCCGCCTTTGTGTAGGCGCCCGGGAGCGGACCCGTCTGCGGCACCGCCATGTGCTCGCCGAGCTCGCGCAGAAGGTCCGGCGTCACGAGTGGGCAGTCGACAGGGAGGAAGACGGCGGTCTCGTGCACGGCCGCGCGCAGCCCCGCGACGACGCCGGCGATCGGCGCCTGCGGCTCTGCCGGTTCCACGAGCACGTCGAAGGGCAACGCGAGGCCGCCCTTGCCGACCGCGATTCGTTCGTCACATGCCTCGCCGAGCGTCCGCCACGCCCGCTCGGCGAGCGTCTCCCCGCGCAGCCGGGCAAGCGCCTTCGGTGACCCGAACCGCGACGACGCTCCGCCGACGAGCAGGACGCCGGTCAGAGCTCGATCCGCCAAGACTCCGTGTAGACGTTGAGGGAGTCGCCGCGGACGAAGCCGCACAGCGTGATCCCGCGGTCGGAGGCAAGCTCGACGGCGAGTGACGACGGCGCGCCGACCGCGACCAGCAACGGGCACCCGGCAACGGCGGCCTTCTGCACGAGCTCGAACGAGAGCCGGCCGCTGACACAGAGGATCGCGTCTGTCAGCGGGAGCAGTCCGTCGAGGAAGGCCCGACCGATCACCTTGTCGAGAGCGTTGTGCCGGCCGACGTCCTCGCGGATGTAGAGCAGCTCGCCCTCGGCCGAGAAGAGCCCGGTTGCGTGCAGCCCGCCCGTGACCTCGAACGCCGCCTGACCGGTGCGCAACCGGTCGGGCAGCGACGAGACGAGCGACACAGGGACGGTCAGCCCGCTCTCGACGCGAGCCGCCTCGACCGCAACCGCCTCGAGCGCTCCCTTGCCGCAGACCCCGCACGACGAGGAGGTGTAGAAGTGCCGCTGCAGGCTGCCGATGTCGGCGCCGGGCGCTTCCACCTCGATCGTGTTGGCCGCGAGGTCGTCCGGAACGCGCGCGCCGAGGGGCGACAGGCCTTCCGACAGGCAGAACCCGACCGCGAGCTCCTCGTCGTGCCCGGGCGTGCGCATCGTCACCGATACCGGCGCGCCGCCGATCCTGATCTCGAGCGGCTCCTCGACCGCAACGACGTCTCCGGCCTCACCGCCGGGCACACGCGTCACCCGCACCCGCGCGACAGTGTTTGAAGGCATCTTGCTCGGCGGCATCCTGTGGGCGGGCTCCACGGCGCAGAGAGTACGCGCAAGTTCTTGACCCCTGAGGCGTCTAGGGATACACATGAGTGAAGCCCCTGCAGATTTTGGGACCGGTCTCCGCGCCCATCTCCGTCTCGACGAGCCGGAGCCGACGAGCCTCGACGTCGCGATCGCGAAGGTCGAGCACGCCCGCGAGCCCGTCGCCCAACCGATGGCTCAGCCAATCCACTTCCCGGACACCACGGCTGTCGATGCGCTCGCAGCGCGCGAAGCCGCCCTGGAGGAGCGTGAGTACCAGCTGTCGCTGCGCGAGGCCAACCTCTCGGGCCGCGCCGCCAGCATCCTTGCCGCCGCGCAGGCGCTCTACGACGAGTTGCCCGGCACCGGGGTCGTCCACGACGAGGAAGACGAGCTCGCCCGCTTGCGGCGGCGGAAGACCGTCGCCTGACGAGTAGATGGTCGCCCGCGTCCGCGAGGATCGACTGCTCCGCTGGAGCGCCTACGCGGCGGTGCCTGTCCTCTGGCTGGCGCTCGCGCTCGTCAATCCGGTTCTCCTGCTCGCACCGCCACTGACGACTCTCGTCCTCTGGGCCCTGATGCGCCGCGGGATCATCGACCGGCACGACCCGATAGTCGAGGAAGACCCGGACTTCTTCTAGCCGCCGCGGCTCGCGCATCCGGCTAGGACGTCCTATTCGACAGTGACTGTCTTCGCGAGGTTGCGCGGCTGGTCGACGTTGAGGCCGCGCAGGCGGGCGATCCGGTAGGCGAGCAGCTGCAGCGGGATGATCGCCAGCACGGCCTGCAGGAAGTTCGGGGTCTTGGGGACGTAGATCACGTCGTCGGCGTGGTGCTGGATGTCCTCGTTCCCGTCGGTGGCGATCGCGATCACATGGGCGCCGCGCGCACGCACCTCCTGGATGTTCGAGACGAGCTTGTCGTAGACGTGGATGTCGGTCGCCACGACGACCACGGGCGTGTCCTCGTCCAGAAGCGCGATCGGGCCGTGCTTCATCTCGCCGGCCGAGTAGGCCTCAGTCGGGATGTAGCTGATCTCCTTCAGCTTCAGAGCGCCTTCGAGCGCGACCGGGAGCCCGATGTGGCGGCCGAGGTAGAGGAAGAACGGACGGTCGTAGTAGCGCTGCGCGATCTCCTCGATCGGGTGGTCGCCGTCGAGGAACGTGTCGATCTTCTTCGGTAGGTCGTAGACCTTGTCGAGGATGAACGAGAGCTCGCCGGGCGGCATCGTCCCTCGGATCTGTGCGAGCTTCAGGGCGACCAGATAGAGCAGCGAGACCTGCGCGGTAAAGGTCTTCGACGCGGCGACACCCACCTCGAGGCCGCAGCGGGTGTAAAGGACGGAGTCCACCTCGCGGGTGATCTGCGAGCCCATCATGTTCGTGATCGCAACGGTGCGGGCGCCCAGCTGGCGGGCGAGCTTCATCGCCTCGATCGTGTCGCGTGTCTCGCCCGACTGCGAGATCCCGATCACGAGCGTGTCCTTGTCGATCACCGGATTGCGGTAGATCCACTCGGAGGCGATGTCCGGCTCGACCGGGATCCGCGCCCACTCCTCGATCACATAGCGGCCGACGACACCCGCGTGGTAGGCGGTGCCGCACGCGAGGATTACGATGCGGCGTAACTCGCGCAGCTCCTCCTCCGAGTGGCCGAGGCCGTCGAGGACGAGTGTTCCGTGGCGGACGCGGTCGCCGATCGTCTCGGCGACGGCCTCGGACTGCTCGTAGATCTCCTTGAGCATGAACGTCTCGTAGCCCCCCTTCTCGGCGCCCTCGTCGTCCCAGTCGAGCTCGACCGAGTCGTGCTCGACCGCCGTCCCGTCCGCGCGCGAGTAGACGGCTCCGGCAGGCGTGATCTCGACGATGTCGCCGTCGTCCGGGAACACGACGCGCCGCGTCTCGGAGAGGAAGGCAGCGGCATTCGAGGCGAGGAACATCTCGTCCTTGCCGATCCCGACGACGAGCGGCGTCTGGTGGCGCGCGGCGACGAGCAGGTCGGGATGGTCGTGGTGGATGACGACGAACGTGAAGTGCCCTTCGAGCTCGCTGAACGTGCGCCGGACCGCCTCTGCGAGGTCGCCCTCGTAGTGGCGCTCGATCAGGTGAGTGACCGTCTCGGCGTCGGTCTCGGACACGAAGGTGTGGCCTTCGGCCAACAGACCTTCGCGGAGCTCGCGGTAGTTCTCGATGATTCCGTTCAGGACGATCGACAGCTTCGAGCCGTCACAGCCGGCCAGCGGGTGCGCGTTCGCCTCCGTGACTCCCCCGTGCGTCGCCCAGCGCGTGTGGCCGAGCCCATGGGTCGCAGTCGACCCGTTCGGGCCCGCGGCCTCCTTCAGGTTCTGGAGGTTCCCGACGGCACGGACGTACTCGAGCCCATCAGCCTCGCGGAGCGCGATTCCCGCCGAGTCGTAGCCGCGGTACTCGAGCCTCTCGAGGCCCTGGAGTAGAAGGGGCTTGCACTCCCGCGGCCCGACGTATCCGATGATCCCGCACATTCAAGCCCCCCTTTTCCGAATCTGAACCGCAAAAAACTCCCGAGAACGGCGTAAGAGCCCGGCACGCTCTCCGCTGCAAACCATCCTTTTCCGCAGCGTCGCGGACTAGCCGAGCTCCCTCTGGACGAGGGAGGCGATCCTAGCACAGAGCTCCTCCGCTTCTTCCTCGGATTCGGCCTCCACGAGCACGCGGATCAGGGGCTCCGTGCCCGAGGCGCGCACGAGCACGCGGCCGCTTCCGGCCAGCTCGGCGTTGAGCAGCTCAGCCTCTGCAAGCGCGGCTGCCGGCACCTCGCGGCGGGAGACGCGCACGTTCTGCTTCGCCTGCGCGTAGAGCGGCATCACCGCCACTGCCTCCGCAAGCGTCGTTCCCTGGATCGCAGCGCACAGGAGCAGCGCCGCGGCGAGCCCGTCGCCCGTGACGTGGTCGCGCAGGCAGATCACGTGGCCGGACTGCTCGCCGCCGAGGATGCCGTGCTCGCGGCGAAGCGCCTCGAGCACGTAGCGATCGCCGACGTTTGTGGTGAGGACGCGAATCTCTCGTTCCTCCATCAAACGGTGGAAGCCGAGATTCGACATCACCGTCACAGCGACGACGTCGACGTCGAGATGAAGGGCGAGGACGGCGATGATCTGGTCGCCGTCGACCGTGTTCCCGTCGCCGTCGACGGCGAGCACGCGGTCTCCGTCACCATCGAAGGCGACGCCGAGGTCGTGCCCGCCGGCGCGGACGGTCTCCTGGAGGAGCGCGAGCTCGGTCGCGCCGCAGCCCTTGTTGATGTTCTCGCCGTTCGGCGAGGCGGCCACGGCGGTCACCTCCGCGCCGAGGCTCTCGAACGCCTCGGGCGCGATCCCCGAGTAGGCGCCGTTCGCACAATCGACGGCGATCCGGAGCCCGGAGAGGTCGGTGCCGAAACGCTCGACCACGTGCTCCAGGTAGCTGTCCTCGGCGACGTTCAGGCGGTCGATCGACCCGCCTCCCGGCCCAGGGGCGTCGAGGAGCGCCTCGATCTCCTCCTCGGAGGCGTCCGTGAGCTTGTTCCCGTCGCTGTCGAAGAATTTGACGCCGTTGTACTCCGGCGGATTGTGCGAGGCGGAGATGACGACGCCGAGGTCGAGTGCGAGCAGTGCGACCGCGGGCGTCGGTAGCACGCCGGCCAGCACCGCGTTGCCACCTGCGGCAACAACACCGCGCGCGAATGCCTCCTCGAGCTCGGGCCCCGAGCCGCGCGTGTCGCGCCCGACGAAGACGCGACCGCGCCCCGACCACAGGGTGGCGGCCTTGCCCAGCTGCTCCACGAGCTCCACGGTCAGGTCCTGCCCAAAGACACCCCGGACCCCGTCCGTGCCGAAGTAACGGCGCAAGCGGGGAGTTAGCGCTTCGAGAACTGAGGCGCCTTGCGCGCCTTGTGCAGCCCGGCCTTCTTGCGCTCGACCTGGCGTGCGTCGCGCGTGAGGTAGCCCTCGCGCTTGAGCGAGATCCGGAGCTCCGGATCCGCCTCGACGAGCGCTCGGGCGATCCCGTGGCGCACTGCCCCGGCCTGGCCCGACGGGCCACCGCCGTGGACGCGCACGCGGAGATCGAACGTCCCTTCGACTCCCGCGGTCTTCAGCGGCGAGAGCGCCAACATGCGATGGGTCAGGCGGGGGAAGTAGTCCTCCAGCGTGCGGCCGTTGAACCAGGTCTTCCCATCGCCGGGTCGCAGGATCACGCGGGCGACCGAGGTCTTGCGCTTGCCGGTACCGAGATATTGCGCCTGCTGTGCCACTACCTGACCTCCAACGTCTTCGGGGCCTGGGCCTCGTGCGGGTGCACGGGGCCGGCGTAGATCTTGAGCTTGTTGATCTGCTGGCGCGCGAGGCGGTTGCGCGGGAGCATCCCCTTGACCGCCTTGCGCAGCACTTCCGTCGGCCGTCGTTCCAGCTGCTCACGCAGGGTACGTGTGCGGAGGCCGCCCGGGTAACCGGAATGCCGGTGGTAGAGCTTCTGATCGAGCTTCTGGCCGGTCACCGCGATCTTTTCGGCGTTGACGACGATCACGAAGTCGCCGGTGTCGACATGCGGTGTGTAGACCGCCTTGTTCTTCCCGCGCAGCGTGTCCGCGATCTGGGTCGCGAGACGCCCGAGGGTCTTGCCCTCGGCATCGACGACGTACCAGTCCCGTGAGACTTCGCCCGGCTTTGCGCTGTATGTCTTCAAATCGCGGTCTTCATTTCACAGAAAGAGGGCGCACATCGGGTGCGCCGGCGGCGGATCGTACCAGAATCCAGGCTGCGGGCAGGACCACGAAGGCCGTCGCGCCGAGCGCCAACGCCTCGATTCCGACCTCGCTGTACGTCAGCCCACCGAGCAGGACGAGAGCCGCTGCGGTGAACGTCGAGAGCAGATCCGAGAGGCCGATCAGCTTGCCGCGCTCCGACGGCAGCGCGCGATCGGCCAGCTCGGTCGCAGCCGCGACATACGAGACGTTCCAGCCGAGCCCGAGCCCGAACAGCGACACCGACGTCCAGAGAACGCTGTCGAACCACGCGAGGCCGAGGATCGAGAGCCCCATGAGGAGCAGACCGGCCACCTGGGAGGGTGTGCGCCCGACCCGGTCGACGAGCTCGCCGATCACGAGCACGAGGGCGTACATCCCCACGATGTGGAGGCTGATCACGGTGAAGACGTCGCTCTGATGGTGGCCGTGGTCGATCACGAGGTAGCCGGTGAGGTTCATCACCGAGGCCATCCCGGCGAAGCTCGCCACCGCTGCGATCAGGGCGGAGGCCACGCCGGGACGGCGGATGATCTCGCGAAGCGGCGCCGCGGGCTCGAGGGCGGACTCGGTCTCGGCCGCGTGCATCGCCTGCGCGATCGTGCGCGGGTCGGGGCGAACGAACAGGACGATCAGGAGGCCGACGGCCATGATCCCGCCTGCGGCGAGCCACGGGATGACGAGTGCATCGGTGTCGAGCCCCTTCCCCGCCAAGAGCGGCCGGAAGACGAGCGGGCCGAGGGCGGCGCCGAACAGCGCTCCGAAGAGCACGAAGGAGATCCCACGGGCCCTTCGGTCGGTCGGGTACATGTCGGCGGCCGCGGCGCGGGCGAGCAGCACTGTCCCCTGCGCGACGCCGACGAGCGCGAACCCCGTGACGACGATCGTGGCGGACTCGACCTCGCAGCCGAGCGCGGTGACGGCGCAGCCGAGGATGCCCGCGACGCAGCCTCCCGCCAGCACGGGGATGCGGCCCAGGCGGTCCATCAGCCTGCCGGCGGGCAGCGCGGCCAGCGCCGCAGCGACGAGGAAGATCGCGGGTCCGAGGCCCAGGATCCGCTCGATGCCCGTGACGAGGACGAGCGTGACGGTTGCGACGGCGACCGCCAGTTGGACCATGCCCGACAGGCACGCCAGGGTGGCCGCGAGTAGGACGGTGTTCCTACGGATCGGAAAGCC
The DNA here is from genome assembly GCA_033857955.1 of Gaiellaceae bacterium. Lineage (GTDB taxonomy): Bacteria > Actinomycetota > Thermoleophilia > Gaiellales > Gaiellaceae > Gaiellasilicea. The sequence continues at coordinate 108,872 of JAWVCW010000006.1, forward strand.
GTCCAAGCTTCGAGCCTAACGGAGCGCCACCGCCAGCCCGGCGCGAAATGCTACGGCGCCGCCGCGTGAGGGATGGCGGACGTACGGGCCACCGATGCGCGCGTGCGCGACCCTGCCGATCGCGATCGCCAGCCGTCCTTCCGAGAGCTCGCCGAGGAAGGGTGCGCTTGCCTCGATCTCGAGCCGCGTCGGAGGGCGGTTCGAGCTTTCGGTGCCCGGATGGGTCGGCACGACGTTCCAGAGGAGGACGTCGCCCTCGATCCCGAGTTCCGCCAGGACCGCGTGGACGATCGTCGCGGTCGCCTCGGCGGGGCCGGCGCCGGTCAGCTGCCGCTCCGACGTCAGCGGGATGCCGGAGATGCGCGTCCCGCGGTAGCCGGGCGCCTCGGCAACGAGCAGGAGGCGCGCGTATCGCCGCTCCGCGAGGTACCGCTCGAGCCGGTCGCGCAGCGACTCCGAGTCCGCGTACTGGTTAAACGTCTCTCCGATCCGCGCCCGCGCCAGCCCGTCGACAAAGGTGCTCACGTCGTCGCAGCGTCGGGAGCGGCGTCGACATCTCCCCGCTCGAGCTCACGGGCGACCTCGGCGACGGCGCTGCGGCTGGCGAAGATCCCCCGCACGCGCCAGGACCTCGTCTCGGCCGGCGGACCGGGTGTCGAGGCTTCGACGGTCCACGCTCCGCCGAGCAGGAGCAGCCCACCCGTGATCATCAGCGCGTCGGCGAAGAAGAAGATCCCCGGCAGGACGAGGAAAACGAACACGGCGAGCAGGATCACGAACAGAACGAAGGCGACGATGCTCGCGACGATGCCGCCGGTGTCGAAGCCGATCCAGACGAGTCGGCAACGCTCGGGCGCCACCAACGAGCGCCTCGAGGAAAACGGCGCTGCATCGTCCACACACGGCGATCCGGGCGCGACTGCCGTCCTGATGGAGGATACGAGGCTTGACATCTTCACCACCCGTGAGACTACGACGATGATTCGCAGGCGTGTGGTGATGAGGGGCCACGTCCAGGGCGTCTTCTTCCGTGAGACGACGCGCCGCCGCGCGCTCGCCGAGGGCATCGCCGGCTGGGTGCGGAATCAGCCGGACGGGACCGTGGAGGCGGTGCTCGAGGGCGAACGCGACGCGGTCGAGCGGGTCGTCGCCTTTCTGCGCGAAGGACCGCGAGGCGCGCGCGTCGACTGGGTCGACGTCGTGAGCGAGGAGCCGGAAGGGCTCGAAGGCTTCGGCGTGCGCTAGCGCTCGGGAGCGCAGAGCTTGTCGTTTGGTCCGACCAACCGGTCGAAGAGGCTGTTGAACGCCCGGTCTGAAGCAGCGTCGTAGCGACGCAAGCCTGCACCCTCCCACTGCACGACCGGCGTCACTCCCGGCCCCATCACGGTCACCCGGTGCCGGTCGCCGTTACCGGGGCCGCGCGGCTCTCTCGACGGATAGCCAGGCGGCGGGGCCTGCGCGACGAAGCTGTAACAGAAGGCTCCGGTGCGCGGATGGGTGACGATTCCGGTGTCGCGTTTCCAGCCGGGGCCGTAGACGGAGTTGAAGGTGTCGATGTAGACAAAGCGCGCATAGGCGTCGTTTCGCGTCGCCGACGGCGTCCGGAACCCGTGCACCGGCTCGCCGCGGTAGGTGAGACGGCCGAACAGCCCCTGCAGGCTGGCGCCGTACGTCCAGTTCGGCGAGACCTCGAGCTCGGGCAGCGGGCCCGACCAGTGCGACACGTGGAGCTCGATCGCCCGCTGCTCCGGGCGAAACGGATCGAAGCCGCGCATCGCCGCGAGCCGCTGCCAGCGCTGCAGCGCCCAGTAGGAGCCGTCGGGTGCCTTGCAGGCAGCCACGAACATGACCAGCCGCGGGCCGTCGTAGGGCCGGCACCTGTTCCGGAACGAGCGGGCATACCGGGCCGAGCCGTGCGAGCGCCAGCCGCCGCTGTAGTCGAGCCGAAAACGCACCTGCGCCCGATCCGGGTCCGGGGCGTGGGCGTTCACGGCCCCCCAGACCAGGACGTCACGCCGCGCGCCGTCCGCCTTCCGGTAGCTGACGAGCGCTTCGCCTCGCCCGTTGACCTTCAGCGAGAGGAAGCTGACGTCACGATCGCCGAGGAACTCGCTTGCCGACCCGGAGGCCGGCATGGCAAAGAGGACGAACACGAACAGAACGAGGGAGATCCGGGCCACGAGCGCCGGTAGGGTAGCGTCACTCCCACTCGATCGTCGACGGTGGCTTGGAGCTGATGTCGAGCGCGACACGGTTCACGCCGGGGATCTCGTTGATGATCCGGCTCGAGATCGTCTCGAGCAGGTCGTAGGGCAGACGCGCCCAGTCGGCGGTCATCGCGTCCTCGGAGGTGACGGCGCGGATCACGATCGGGTAGGCGTAGGTGCGCTCGTCGCCCTGGACGCCGACGGACTTGATCGCGGGCAGCACGGCAAAGCTCTGCCAGAGGTCACGGTAGAGGCCGGCGCGGCGCACTTCCTCCTGCAGGATCGTGTCCGCCCCGCGCAGGATCTCGAGCCGCTCGGGCGTCACCTCGCCGATGATCCGGATCGCGAGTCCCGGCCCGGGGAACGGCTGCCGCCACACCATCCGCTCCGGCATTCCGAGCTCCTCGCCGACGCGGCGCACCTCGTCCTTGAAGAGGAGCCGGAGCGGCTCGACCAGCTCCATCGCCATGTCTTCGGGGAGCCCGCCGACGTTGTGGTGCGACTTGATCTTGGCCGCGACGCCGTCGGTCCCGCCCGACTCGATCACGTCGGAGTAGAGCGTCCCCTGGACGAGGAACCTGACGTCTCCGAGCTTCGCCGCTTCCTCCTCGAACACGCGGATGAACTCCTCGCCGATCCGGTGCCGCTTCTCCTCCGGCTCGGAGACGCCCTCGAGCCGAGCGAGGAAGCGCTCCTGCGCCTGGACATGCACGAGCGGCACCTGAAAGTGGCCTCCGAACGTCTCCGCCACCTGCTCGGCCTCGTTCGAGCGCATGAAGCCGTGATCGACGAAGACGCACGTGAGCTGGTCGCCGACTGCCTTGTGGACGAGCAGGGCCGCGACCGCCGAGTCGACGCCGCCCGAGAGCGCGCACAGGACGCGCTCCGAGCCGACCTGGGCGCGGATCCGCTCCACCTGCTCCTCGATCACGGCGGCAGGCGTCCAGGCGGGCGGCGCATCGGCGATCCCGTACAGGAAGTTCTTCAGCACGTCCTGCCCGTACGGGGTGTGGACGACCTCCGGGTGGAACTGGACGCCGTAGAGGCGCCTGGCCGGATCCTCGAACGCCGCAACGGGCGTCGAGGCGGAGTGTCCGGTGACCGTGGCACCGAGCGGCGGTGCGGTGACCGTGTCCCGGTGGCTCATCCAGACGGTCTGTTGCGGGGGCAGCCCGCTGAAGAGCGCGCCCGAGCCCTCGTCGAGCTCGGTCTTGCCGAACTCCGAGGCGCCGGTCCGCGCGACCTCGCCGCCGAGCTCGAGCGCCATCAGCTGGGCGCCGTAACAGATACCGAGCGTGGGAATCCCGAGGTCGAAGAGCTCCTCGTCGACCCGCGGCGCTCCCTCCGCGTAGACGGACGCGGGACCGCCGGAGAGAATCATCGCGATCGGGTTGCGGCGGCGGATCTCCGCCGCGCTCAACGTGTGCGGCACGAGCTCGGAGTAGACCCGCGCGTCTCGGACACGCCGCGCGATCAGTTGCGCGTACTGGCCGCCGAGATCGAGCACGAGCACCGGCCGCTCCTCGGCCGCGGGATCCGGGACGGGAAGCGGATGGACGGTGCCCATCACTGTCTCCTGTAGTTCGGCGAGTCCTTCGTGATCGTCACGTCGTGCGGGTGGCTCTCGCGCAACCCCGCGCCGGTGATGCGGACGAAGCGCGACTCCAGCTTGAGCGCCTCGACGGTCGGCGCGCCGCAGTAGCCCATCGCCTGCCGGAGCCCGCCGACGAGCTGGTAGAGGATCTGCTGCACGGGACCCTTGTAGGGGACCCGGCCCTCGATGCCCTCGGGGACGAGCTTGTCGACATCCTCGACGTCGCCCTGGAAATAGCGGTCCTTGGAGAACGAGCGCGCCTTCATCGCGCCGAGCGAGCCCATGCCGCGGTACTCCTTGAAGCGCTCGCCCTGGACGAGGATGACGTCACCCGGGCTCTCGTCCGTGCCCGCGAGCATCGAGCCGAGCATCACGGTGTCGGCGCCGGCCGCGATCGCCTTGGCGATGTCGCCGGAGGAAGTCATGCCGCCGTCTGCGATCACCGGCACGCCGTGCCGGATCGCGTACTCGGCGCACTCGAAGACGGCTGTGATCTGCGGCACGCCGACGCCCGCGACGACGCGCGTCGTGCAGATCGAGCCGGGCCCGATCCCGCACTTGATCGCGTCGGCGCCCGCGTCGATCAGCGCCTCGGCCGCTTCGGCGGTCGCGATGTTGCCGGCGATCACCTGCACGTCCCATTCCGACTTGACCCGCCTCACCATCTCGACGACCGAGATCGAGTGGCCGTGCGCCGTGTCCACGACGAGCACGTCGACCTCCGCGTCGATCAGCGCAGCCGCGCGCTCGAACGCATCCGGGCCGACGCCCACGGCCGCGCCGACGCGCAGCCGGCCCTGCTCGTCCTTCGTCGCGAGCGGAAACTCGATTCGCTTCCGGATGTCCTTGACCGTGATCAGGCCCTTCAGGCGCCCGTCCGCGTCGACCACCGGCAGCTTCTCGATCTTGTGCCGGTGCAGGATCTGGTTCGCCTCCTCGAGCGTCGTCCCCACGGGCGCCGTCACGAGGTCGCGCGTCGTCATCAGCGCGGAGACCGGCTGTCGCGTGTTCGACTCGAAGCGCAGATCGCGATTCGTCAGGATCCCGACGAGCACGCCGGTGTCGTCGGTGATCGGGACGCCCGAGATCCGGTAGCGCTCCATCAACGCCAGCGCCTCGGCCACGGAGTCGTCCGGCCGGAGCGTCACGGGCTCGACGATCATTCCCGACTCGGAGCGCTTGACCTTGTCGACCTCTGCCACCTGGTCGGCGATCGAGAGGTTGCGGTGGAGGATTCCGATCCCGCCCTCGCGCGCGAGCGCGATCGCGAGCCGCGCCTCGGTGACCGTGTCCATCGCCGCGCTGACGACCGGGATCTCGAGCGCGATCGTCCGGGTCAGCCGCGTCGCGGTGCGCACGTCGTTCGGCAGCACGGACGACTCGGCGGGAACGAGCAGGACGTCATCGAAGGTGAGGCCTTCACGGCCAAACTTCTCGTCGTACGAAAGCTCCTGCCCTTCCAAGGCAAACAGCGTAACAGCCGCTCTGGACGGGGTTAGCCGACCGGCGCGAGCTCGACGACCTCGACGCCCGGCAGCAGCCGGCCGGTATCGCGCGGGTCGAAGCGGCCGGCGCCGACCTCGAGCGTCGACGCAGCGCCGGCGGCGACGCCGAGACGCAAGGCCTCCTCCGCCGTCTTGCCGGCGAGCCGGGCGGCGATGAACTGCGCCAGCAGGACATCGCCTGCGCCGACGACCGAGATCGCCTCGACCGTCGGGGCGCTTGCCTTGAACCGCTTCACCTGCCGGTCCTCGCGGAAGAGGCCGTAGCAGCCCGACTCGAGCGTGATGTGCACGTTGCGCGCGCCGAGCTCCGCGATCGCGTCGAGTGCCATCAGGAAGTCCTCCTCGTCCTCGAGCTCCTGCCCGACGACGTGCTCCGCCTCACGCTGATTCGGTGAGATGAGATACGGCTCGGCCTCCGTCCCGAGCCGGAGCGGTTGCCCCTCGGTGTCGAGCACGACCTGGACGCCTCGGCGGTTCAGGTCGCGCACCGCCTCCGCGTAGAAGCTCTCCTCCACGCCGCGCGGGAGCGAGCCGGCGAAGACGACGTAGTCGGCGCCGCGCGAGAGGTAGTGCAGCTTCTCCAGCAGCATCTCGAGCTCGTCGGTCGTGACCTTGGGCCCCCATTCGTTGATCTCCGTGTACGAGCTCTCGGTGGGGTCGACGACCGCGGTCGAGGTACGCGACTCCTCCCCGATCCGGACGAAGTCATTGAGAATCGCCTCGGCTGTCAGCTCCTCGACGATCCGCGTGCCGGTGCGGCCCCCGGCCAGCCCGGTGGCGACGACGGGCACCTCGAGCCGCTTCAGGGCACGGGCGACGTTGATCCCCTTGCCGCCCGCAAGCGTGAGCACCTGACTTGCCCGGTGGCGCTGCCCCATCTGGAAGTGCGGCACCGTGAGCGTGCGGTCGAGCGCAGCGTTGAGAGTGACGGTGACGATCATCTCAAGAGCCCCCCTAGGTGGTGGAGCGTTCGTCCCGCATAGAACCCTACGCGCCCGAGGGTCCCTGGGCGCGCGACGGCGGTCGCGGCCACGAGTGGAGAGCGGGCGATCACGGTGCCGCGGTCGAGCACCTGCACCTCCCCGAGCCGCTGCCCGACACGCACGGGCAGGCTCGCCTCGATCGGGATGACGACGCGCTCGACGAGCGGCCGCTCCACGTGAATCACGCGCAACGCCGGCTTGGCGGCGACGACTCGCACGGCGGGCTCCCCGTACGCGGTTCGCACCGTTCCGTACGTTCTCTCCGCGTCGATCGCCCACACCGTTCGGTAGCGCGACAGGCCCCAGGCAAGCAGCTCGGCGAGATCGGCATTCCGTCCTTCCCGGGTCTCGCCCCCGAGCAGCGTCGCGTAGATCGTGACGCCGCCACGGCGGGCCGCCGCGACCTCCGACCAGCCTGCGCCGTTCGTGTGGCCGGTCTTGACGCCGATGAGATGCGGGAAGGTCGAAAGGAGGTCGTTCCAGGTGCGGAGCTGCCGGCCGGCAGCCCGCGCGTCGACGAGCCGAACGGTCGCGCGGATGAACGGCTTGTTCATCGCGACGCGCGCCAGCTTCGTCACGTCGCTGGCGCTCGAGTAGTGGTCCGGCGCGTCGAGCCCGTCCGGGTTGGCGAAGTGGGTGTCGGTCAAGCCGAGCTGCCGGGCGCGGACGTTCATCAGGCGAACGAACCGTGGAATCGAGCCGCGCCCCACGTGCGCCGCGATCGCATTTGCGGCGTCGTTCGCGCTCTGGACGAGCGCGGCGCGGATCAGGTCCCCCAGCGCGACTCGCTCGCCCGGCCGCAGATTGATCGTCGACTCACCGACGCCGGCTGCGCGGGCGGTCACGGTGGCGACCTCGTCCGGCGATGCGTGCTCGAGCGCGACGATCGCGGTCATCAGCTTCGTGATCGAGGCCATCGGCAGGCGCTCGTTTGCCCCGTGCGACGCCAGCACCTCTCCGGTTCCGGAGTTCTGGACGAGGTAGGCCTCGGCGTCGACCGGCGGTGGTGCGGCCGTCGCGACGACGGCAAGAGCAAGCATCGTCGCGAGAGCCAGGAGAAAGGCGACCCGCTTCACGCGGCGCGGACTCTACTTGACGCGTATCCGCTGGCCGATCCTGAGCGCGACCGGGTCGACGTCCGGGTTGAGGACCAGCAACTGCTCGACCGTCGTGTTGTGCTCGTCTGCCACCACGGCGAGCGTGTCGCCGGGCTGGATCCTGTAGAACTCCGCGCCCGCGGTGCCCGTCGGCGCCGTGCCGGTGCCGCTCGGCGTCTCGGTGGTGGTCGCCGCCGGTGTCGTGGCTGCGGGCGGCGTTGCGGCTTCGCCGCCGTTCAGAGCCGCGCGAACGAGGAGCACTGCGATCGTCGCGGCGAGGAGGAACGCGATAGGCGCTGCGTACCGCGCAAGCGTGGAGTGACCGCGCATCACCAGCCGGACACCGACCAGATCTCGGAGCGCAGACGCGCCGCCTCGGCGCCCGCGGCCGTGCGCCAGTCGTCGTTCCCGGCCCGGTACGCAAAGATGACGGAGCGCGAGGCGGTGACGAGCGCGCTGGCGGGACCGCTCGTGAAAGCCCGCGCGACATCGGCCGGGCTTGCTCCCTGCGCGCCGACGCCCGGAAGCAGCAGCACCGACTGGGGCAGGAGCTTCCGCGCCTCTGCGACCGCGCGCGGGACGGTCGCGCCGACGACGGCGCCGACACTCGAGAGGCCTCGCTCGCCGACGAGATCCGCACCCCACTCGCCGACGAGCTCGGCGACGTGCTGCCACACCCGTCGGCCGTCCGAGAGCGTCAGCTCCTGCACGTCGCCTGCGCCCACGTTCGAGGTACGCACGAGACAGAAGATTCCCGCCCCGTGCAGGCGGCATGCCTGCAGGAACGGCTCGATCGAATCGCTACCGAGATACGGGTTGACGGTGAGCGCATCCGCGAGCGCCGGCTCGTCGCCTCGGGGCTCGAGGTAGGCAGCGGCGTAGGCGCGCGCCGTGGAGCCGATGTCGCCGCGCTTGCCGTCCGCGATCACGAGCAGCCCGGCGGAGCGGGCGTAGTCGCAGACGCGCTCCAGAGCCGCGAAGCCGTCTGCCCCCAGCGCCTCGAAGAATGCCGCCTGTGGCTTGACCGCGACGACGTAGGCCCCGACCGCGTCGACGATCCCGCAGCAGAAGCGCGCGTAGGCGTTTGCGGCTTCGGCGCGGCCGAGCACGGCCTCGCCGCGCAGCTCTACGGGCAGGAGATCGAGGCGCGGATCGAGACCGACGACGAGCTGACTGCGCTTGCGCTCGACCGCCTCGCCGAGCCGGTCGGCGAACGTCGAGGTAGCCACGGTCGCCATGGTGCAAGGCTACGCGGCGCGTCGGAGATGTGCGAGTGGCACGACCCGCAACTCGGGCGGCGGCCGTCGCAGGAACGAGCCGATCAGCAGCAGCTCGTCCGTGTCCTCCGGGGCGAGCGAGGCCTCCACACGGGCGGCTGCGGCCAGACCCGCCTCGGTTTCGACGCGGCCCGCGTCACCGGGGAGCAGAGTGCGCGCAGCGGCCACGCGGCCGCCGGAGACGAAGAACGCGCGCTGGAAGCCGTTCTCGACCGCGGGGACGAGCAGACAGAGCTCGAGCGCGCGCAGCCGCTCCAGCTCGAGGAGCGAGCCGGCGGCCTCCTCGAGCGCGGCGATCCGGTCGCGCAGCCGCGCGGCGTCCTCGAAGCGAAGGGCGCGTGAGAGACGCTTCAGCTTCGCGCGAAGCGCAGGCAGCGCGTCAGCGGGCTCGCCGTCCCACCCCTCGAGCGCCCGAGCGGCGGCACGGGCTCGCCGGCGGCTCTTCAGCGGCCCGTGCGGGCCGGGCGTCTCGGTGACGCACCAGCCGGCTCCCCGGCGGCGCAGATAGACGTGCCGGTCCGGCCGGGTGCTGCGTGCGTTCGCCGGCGGGCGCAGCTCGCGCAGGAGCCGCAGCTCCTCCAGAGCGGCTTCGAGCTCGGAGCCGAGGACGCGCCACTCGACACGCGCGAGCACGCCGAGCGCCGCCTCGACGGCCGGCCGCTGGCGCTCGGTCCGGAAGTAAGAGGTCAGTCTCGCGCGGAGGTCACGGGCGCGACCGACGTAGAGCACCTGCTCGTTGCGGTCGCGGAAGAGGTAGACCCCTGGCTGTCGCGGCGCTCCGGCGACGAGCGAGCGCTTCCCTGCGAGCCTGCGGGCGCGAGGCGCCGCGAGGTCGGCCAGCTCCGCCACCGTGCGCGCACCACGCTCCTGCGCGAGCCCGATCAGCGCGAGCAGGATCTCGGCCGTCGCCTCCGCGTCCGCAAGTGCCCGGTGACACGGCCGCGTCGCAGTGCCGAAGAAGTGCGCGAGCGAGGCGAGCCCGACGCGCTCGAGCCGGCCGGCGAGGACTCTTCGCGCCAGCCAGACGGTGTCGACGACCGGTGCAGCGATTCGCCGGCCGGTCAGCCGCTCGACCTCGCGATCCAGGAAGCCGATGTCGAAGCGTGCGTTGTGCGCGACGAGCACGGCGTCGCCGGCGAAGTCGAGGAAGCGGCGGACCGCGAGCTCGACGGGTGGCGCGCCGCGCAGCTCGAGCGCGTCGATCCCGGTCAGGGCCGCGATCGCAGCCGGGAGCGGCCGGCGCGGGTTGACCAGCGTCTCGAACCGCTCCTCGAGCTCGAGGCCGCGTACCCGGACGGCGCCGATCTCGCAGATCGAGGAGGTTGCCGGAGAGAGGCCCGTCGTCTCGAGATCGACCACGACATAGGTCGCCAGCTCGAGCGAAAGCTCAGTGCCCGGCGGTGCAGCGAGCCCGACGTTCGCCCCGCGCCAGCAGAGCCTCGCATCCCCTTCGACCACGTCCGCGAGGAGCGACCGCGCGAGCCCTACGGGGACGTGGCGCAGCGCGTAGAGCGCGCCGGCCGCGTCCTCGGCAGGGACAGGCCCGTGGCGCGCCTCCACCAGCTCGACGAGTCGGTCGGCGGCGTCGAACGAGAGCTGCATCCCGAGAGCCTAGGCGAACAGATGTTCGCCTGCAAGCGCACAAAGAGGGCCGCAGCGTTTGGCTCACGCGTGCGGCCCTCGAGGTCTCGGAGGAGCGGCCCGCGCTACCCGCCCTTGACGGCCGCCTTCAGCTGGCTTCCGGCCGAGAACTTCGGCACGGTCGCAGCCGGGATATGCACCTTCTGGGACGGATTGCGCGGATTGACGCCCTCACGGGCCGCACGATCGCTCGTCGAGAACTTGCCGAACCCCGTGAACGTGATCGTGTCACGCTTCTTCAGCGCATCGGTGACGGTGTCAAGAACCGCCTCGACCGCAGCGCCTGCATCGCGGCGGGAAAGATTCGCCCTCGACGCGACCGCGTCAACAAACTCCTGTTTCGTCACTTTGCCACTCCTCCTGTCGGTGGGACGTTTCCAAACCCGCGGCGCACCCTAACAGCCTGATCGGACTGGCTCAACTGTTTACGGCTCAACCATGCGGGTTTGCGGCGGTTTTTGCCGCCGGCACGAGTTCTCCTGCACGGTAGAGGGAGCGCAGTCGGACGCCGAGCCGGGCCAGCGCGTCGGCTCCGCCCTCCTCGCGATCGACCACGCAGACCGCGTTTCGGACCACGAGCCCGCCCTCTCTGAGCGCCGCAACGGCTTCCGCGAGCGCTCCGCCCGAGGTGACGACGTCCTCGATCAGGCACACGAGCTCGCCCTCCTCGAAGGGGCCCTCGAGCCGATTCGCCGTCCCGTACTTCTTCGCAGCGTCACGGACGATCACGAATGGCAGCCCCGAGGAAAGCGAGGCCGCTGCGGCCAGCGCGACCGCGCCGAGCGCGGGGCCGGCGAGCCGGACGGCGTCGGGTTCGTACTCGCGGACGGCCGCGGCGAGCCGCTCTCCGATCGGGCCGAGCAGCTCCGGGAGAGTCTCGAAGCGGTACTTGTCGAGGTAGTAGCTCGACCGCTTCCCCGAGCGCAGCAGGAAGTCCCCCTCGAGCAGCGCATGCTCGCGAAGTTGCGCGCCGAGCTCGTCCATCTACAGGACCGTGCGGGCCAGTGCGAGCAGGCGCTCGCCCTCGGGCGCGCTGCGCTCGAGCGTGATCATCGAGCCGTCGTCGTAGTAGAGGCGGACGTGCTCGCGGTGCGGGACGCGGCGGCGCGCGAGATAGAGGGCCGGACCGCCGACGAAGACGAACAGAGCGAGCAGCCTACGCATGGGGCTCGTCCTTGGGCCGCCGGACTCTGGGCTTCTTCTGCGGCTTCTTCTCGGCCTCGGCCAGGGTGCGCAGGCAGGTCCGGAGGTCGTAGAAGACGAGGCCGGACGTGGGCGCTGCCCCCGTCACCGCGACAATGCTGCGGCCGTCCTCGCGAGCGACGAAGACGCTCCCCTCGCGGAGCGCCGCCTCGAGCTGCGTGAGGGTGCGGCCCGAGCTCTCGAAGCGGTCGTGCGCGACGGCGAGCAGGTCGACGGCGGTGCGCGCCAGCCGCTCGCTGCGTGCAGTGTCGTCCGGCGCCGCGGCAAGCACCGCACCCGACTCGTCGAAGAGGACAGCGGCCTCGACCTGCGTTGAGATCTCCGTCAAATCGGCCAGGGCAGACGCGGCGTCCATCGACGAGACGATACTGCGGGCGTGCGGAGACCGCTGGCGCAACCCCTGACGAAGTTCTACGCCGACCGGGGGCCCCACCTCGCCGCGATGATCGCCTACTTCGGCCTGCTCTCGTCGGTCTCGTTGATCTTTCTTGCGCTCGCGATACTCGGCTTCACCGGCCGCGCCGAGGAGTCGAGCTATCTGGTCAAGGAGCTCCAGCGGCTCTTCCCGTCGCAGGGGATCAACGACATCGTGCGGGTCGTCGAGGCGATCACGAGCAACGCGACGACGCTCGGCCTGATCGGCAGCGCCTTCCTGCTGTGGACGTCGCTGTCGCTCTTCAGCGTGCTCGAGTCGGCGTTCAACATCGTCTACCGCCGCCCGAACCGCTCCTTCCTGCGCGGCAAGTTCCTGGCGACGTTGTTCATGGCCGGCTCGCTCGTGTTCCTCGTCGCCGCCCTCTTCGTGGGCTCGGTCGGTTACGCGGTCCTCAACCGCTTCGCGCCGGGGTTTGTCGGTAACGGCATCGTTGCCTATGCGGTCTCGGTCCTCGTCTCGACTGTGGCCGTGTTCCTCTTCCTCGTCGCGGCGTACGAGCGGCTGACGAACGCGGATCTGACGCTGGACGAGGTGTGGCCGGGCGCTGCGCTCGCAGCGGTGCTGCTGCAGGTGACCTTCCAGGTTCTGCCGCTCTTCGTCCGCTTCTCGAGCCAGGTGATCGCCGTCCGTGCGCTCGGCGCCTCGGTGCTGCTCCTCGTCTGGCTCTACGTGATGGCGAACGTGATCGTCTTCGGCGCAGAAGTCAACTGGTGGCATGCCCGCCGGGACGAGGAAGAGATCGTCGGCCTGTCCTGAACGGCCATGTCCGGGGTCAGACCCCGTCGTGTCCGCGACGGACACAGGATTACGCTGATTTGCGGGGAGAACGGAGACGGACATGCCCGCCGCGGACATGTCTGGGTCTGACCCCGGACACGTCTGGATCAGGGGTTGGCTGAAATGGACCTGAGGAGGGCGGCTGCGGCGCGGGCGCGGTGGGAGTGGGCGCTCTTCCAGGCATTCCCGAGCTCGGCGACTGTGCGCTCCTCGCCCGCGGGCACGAAGATCGGGTCGTACCCGAAGCCCTCGTCGCCGCGCTGGTCGTGCGCGATCGTCCCCTCCAGCGTGCCGCGCGCGATGACCTCCTCGCCCCTCAGCCCGATGGCCACGATCGTGCAGACGTAGCGTGCGCGGCGGTCCTCGACATCCTCGAGCTCGCGCAGCAGTCTTTCCTTGCCACTGCCTGAGCCGCCGTAGCGCGCCGACAACACTCCCGGCTGCCCGCTGAGCGCCTCGACCTCGATGCCGGAGTCCTCGCCCAGGATCCAGTCCTCCCGCCCAGCGACCGAGCGCCCGAACAACGCCTTGCCACGCGCGTTCTCCTCGTAGGTGTCCCCCACCTCCTCGGGGAAGCCGGATACGCCGAGCAGCTCGAGATCCCAGCCGGGCAGCGCCGCCTGCAGCTCCTCCAGCTTGTGTGCGTTCCCCGACGCCAGGAGCGCCCTCACGGGCGCCACTGCACGCGCTCGACACCCTCGAGCTTCGAGACCAACTCGGCGACCCGCGCCGACTCCGACCGGCGCGAGGCGCGCAGGACGACGTCCATCGTGCGGTCGTCGCCGAACTCGACGCTGTTCACCTGGCCGCCGAGCTCCTCGATCCGGGCCAGCACGTGCGCTCCCTGCCCCTCGGGGGTGAGCGCGATCATGAGCTCCGCCTCCTCCGGCCGCACGCGCGAGATCAGGCGCGAGCTGACGAGCTTCAGCGGACCGAGCGAAACGAGCACGAGCACGGCCGCGCCGATCCCGACTTCGTAGTAGCCGGTGCCGGACGCCATCCCGATCGCTGCCACGACCCAGAGCGTCGCCGCCGTCGTCAGGCCGCGGACGGAGATCCCGCGCACGATGATCGCACCCGCACCGAGGAAGCCGATGCCGGTCACGATCTGCGCCGCGATCCGGGTTGGATCGAAGACCATGCCCTTCGTGTTCGAGAACGTCCAATCCGCCCAGCCATACGACGAGACGAGCGTGAAGGCGCAGGATCCGAGCGACACGAGCAGGTGCGTCCGGAAGCCTGCCTCGTGGTCGCGCAGCTCACGCTCGAGCCCGATCGCGCCGCCGAGCGCTGCGGCGAGCAGCAGCCGCAGCAGCGCCTCGGTCGTCGAGAGATCAGGCATGCTCGACCGCCACCGCCTCGTCCTGCGCGGCCATGATCTCCTCGATTCCGCCGCCCGCGAGGTCGAGCAGGCCGTCGAGCTCGTCGCGCGTGAACGGTTCGCGCTCCGCCGTCGCCTGCACCTCGACGAGGCGCCCGTCGGCAGTCATGACGACGTTCATGTCGGTCTCGGCGGCCGAGTCCTCGGAGTAATCGAGGTCGAGGAGCGGCCTGCCGTCGACGACGCCGACCGACACGGCCGCGATCTGGCCCGTGAGCGCCTTCGAGAGGCCGAAGCGGTCGAGGGCCCTCCGCGCCGCCACGTAGGCACCAGAGATCGCGGCGCAGCGCGTGCCGCCGTCGGCCTGAATCACGTCGCAGTCGAGCCAGAGCGTCCGTTCGCCCAGCGCGTTGAAGTCGCAGACCGAGCGGAGCGCCCGTCCGATCAGCCTCTGGATCTCCACGGTGCGGCCGCCCTGCTTGCCCTTCGCCGCCTCGCGCGCCACACGCTCGCCCGTCGAGGCCGGGAGGAGCGAGTACTCCGCGGTCATCCAGCCGCGGCCCGAGCGGGCGAGCCAGCGAGGCACGCCCTCCTCGACCATTGCCGTGCAGAGCACACGCGTCTTGCCCTGCGAGTAGAGGACGGAGCCGTGCGCCAGCTCGATGAAGTCGGGAATCAGGTCGAGCTCGCGGAGCTCGTCGTCGCGCTGCCGCCCGTCGTTCCTCATGCTGCCGCTGCCTCGAGCGTCGAGATCTCCACCTGCTCCACCTCCTCGATCGGGAGTTGCAGGAACCGGCGTCCCATCGCGCGGAACGCGTCCGGATCGCCGGTCGTCAGGAACCGATAGGCGCCCTCGCGGGCGGCACCGTTCTCGATCCGCTTGCGGGCGAGAGTCTCCGCCACCTCGCGCGCCGTCTCCTCGGCCGAGAAGACGAGCGTGACCTCGCGGCCGAACACGCGCTGCAGGATCGGCCGGATCAGCGGGTAGTGCGTGCAGCCGAGGATCACGGTGTCGACCCCGGCCGCTTTCAACGGGGCGGCGTACTCGCGCACCGCGGCGGCGGTCTCCTCGGCGAACGGGTCGTCGCCTTCGATCAGCGGCACGAGGCGCGGGCAGGCGACCGACAGCACCTCGGCGCCGGCGTCGAGAGCCCGCACGAGCTCCTCGTAGCGTCCGCTCGACACGGTCGCCTGCGTCGCGAGCAGCCCGATCCGGCGGTTCCGCGTGGCCTGGACGGCTGCGTGCGCCTCCGGCGCGATCACGCCGACCACCGGCACGTGCAGCTCGGTCTGGAGCTCGGGCAGCGCCGCGGCGGTCGCCGAGTTGCAGGCGACGACGACCAGCTTGACCCCCTGCGCCTCGAGGAAGAGGCCGATCTCGCGGGCGAAGCGGCGCAGCTCTCCGAGCGGGCGAGGGCCGTACGGGAGCCGCGCGCCGTCGCCGAGGTAGACGAAGTCCTCGTGCGGGAGCGTGACGAGGCACTCGTGCAGCACCGTCAGGCCGCCCACCCCTGAGTCGAACACGCCGATCGGCCGCTGGTCCATGGCGGGATTGTAGGGAGGCCGCCTGCCGGTCACCATCGCTAGGCTCGGCGGATGAGAGTCCTCGCGGTCACCCACGGTCCGAGCGTCGGCCCTGGCGTCTTCGCGGACGCGGTGCGGGATGCAGGGCACGAGCTCGCCGAGTGGCCGGTGCAGCTCGGCGGCAGGCCGCCCCAGAGCGCAGACGCCGTGATCGTCTTCGGCGGTGCGATGCACCCCGACGAGGAGGAGCGGCACGGGTGGCTGAAGCCCGAGCTGCACTGGCTCGACGGGATGCTCGCCCGCGGCACGCCGCTGCTCGGCATCTGCCTCGGCTCGCAACTCGTCGCCCGAGCGGCGGGCGCGGACGTCTTCCGCTCGACCGAGCCCGAGGTGGGCTGGCTGCCGGTCGAGCTCACCGAGGCGGCTGCTGACGACCCCATTGCGGCATCGCTGCCCCGACGGTTCGACGCCTTCCAGTGGCATCACTACACACACACCCTCCCCGCCGGGGCGGTCGAGCTCGCCCGCAGCCGCGTGTGCACGCAGGCCTTCCGGCTCGGAAATGCGTGGGGCGTCCAGTTTCACCCGGAGGTACGGGCCGACCAGGTGAAGACGTGGCTCGCGGAGGATCCGGCGGACGTCGCTGACCCCGAGGGCCTGCGTCGCGCGACCGGCGAGCGGATCGCAGCCTGGAACGAGCTCGGCCGCGAGCTCTGCCGCGCCTTCCTCGCTGCGGCCTAGCCGGTCTCGACGGGCAGCGACTCGTCCCGCGACCACTCGTGCCACGAGCCGCGGTAGTTCGCGGCGCGGTAGCCCGCGGCCCGGAGAATCTCCGTCGCGAGCTCGGAGCGGGAGCCGGAGTGGCAGTAGGCCACGAGCTCGACGTCCTCGACCGGGCCGAGCCGGTCGCGGATCTGCTCCTGCGTCAGCGTCATCAACTCCTGCACGTCCAGGTGACGCGCTCCGGGAATCCGTCCGGGCCGCGGATCGCACGGCGCGACCGCCGAGCCCGTGTACTCGCTGCTGCTGCGGACGTCGAGGACGACCAGGCCCTGCTCGCCGAGGCGGCGTGCGACCTCTTCGGTGCTCACATCCATCGTCACAGCCGCGCGACGAGCTCCCGCTCGGCCGCCACCGAGGGCCGGGCGCACGAGCGCTCGACCCACTCGCCGAGCGACGGCCACGGCTCGAGCGAGATCCCGAGCATGTCCCGGGCGCGCAGGAGCCAGGGGAGAAAGGCGATGTCGGCGAGCCCGAATGCACGCCCGGAGAGCCACGGCGTGCCCTGAAGCAGCACGTCGAGGAAGCCGAGCTCGTCCTCGAAGAGCGCCAGCGCCCCCTCCTCCCCGCGCCGGAACGCGTAGTACGGCTTCGAGAAGTCCTCGAAGCGGAACACGACCAGCCGACCGGCCGCGCGCTCGCCCGGGTCGTCCGGCCACAGCGGCGGCTCCGGGTAGCGCTCGTTCACGAACTCCGCGATCACGGCCGACTCGGGCAGCACCCAACCGTCCTCCTCCAGCACCGGCACCTTGCCGACCGGGTTCTTCTCGTACAGCCAGGCAGGCCGGTCGGCGAGGTCGATCTCGATCGCGTCGTACGGCACGTCCTTCTCCGCGAGGACGATCCGGACCCGCGCGCAGTACGGGCAACGAGCGGCGTCGTACAGAGTGATCACTGGCGTTGCACCGCGACCGCGCCCGGGATCTCTGGAGCGTCGGCCCAGCCGTGCTCGGCGCCCTCGAGCCCGATCGCCGCGGCGATGCCGGTGAGGAGCTCCTGCGGCGGCGGCAGCTCCTCGGGGGAGGTGGCGGTGCGGGCGACGGCGCGGACCGCTGCAGGGTCGGCTCCCGTGAGCCTCGCGACGACGCGCGGGTTCGCGGCGAGCGCGATCACGTCGCCCGGCGGCAGCGCGCCGTAGTGCTCGGGAACAGAGAGGTACTCGTCGACGACGCGGCCGGCTTCGAGCAGGACGAAGCGAACGACCTGCTCGTGCTCGACGCCGAGCGAGAGGACGACCGCGCCCGTTCGCTCCGAGAGCTCCCGCGCCAGCCGGCGCAGCATCGAGGGATCACGGTCGCAGACGTCGTCGTAGACGGCGATCCAGCCGTGGCGGGGCGGCGAGACGATGCTGCCGTTCGAGCCGCCGGGCAGCCGCGGCACGAACTGGCGCACCGCGCGCTCGATCGCGCCGATGTCGTCCGTCTGGACGTGGATCGAGCCGAACGAGCGGCCGCCGCCGACCGTGCGCACTTCGAGTGGAAGGACGAGGTTGCGCGACTCCTCCCGGAAGCCGAGCCGCTCGTAGAACGGAAGCGCGTCCAGGTTTGCGTTCAGCAAGAGGTGCGTGGCGCCTCGGGCTCGCAGGTTCTCGATCACCGCGTCCACGAGCGCCCGCCCCGCTCCCTGGCGCCGGCCGGCTTCTCCGACATAGAGGTCACCGATCCGGCCCACGTGCTCCTCGAGCCAGGAGGAGACGAAGCCGACGACCTCACCGTCCTCCTCGGCGAGGAAGAGGCCGTTCGCGCCCAGGGCACGCTCGAACTCGGCCCGGTTCGCGTCCCAGCCGGTGTTCGCCCAGGGCCGCGGGGCCGGGCTCTCGGACTGCCATTGCTCCCAGAGCCGCTGAACGGCTTCGAGGTCGGCGTCTGTGCCGTGGCGAATCGTCATGCGGGTGGAAACAGACGGAGTCCGGTGAGGAAGTAGTGGGCGCTCAGGTTCTCGTACGGGTGGAAGCGGGAGGCGAAGGCACGAACGTCGGGCACGTCACCATAGAACGCGGAGACAGCCTTGCGCAGTCCCAGATCGCCGGCCGGCCAGGCATGCGGCCGCGCGAGGTGGCGAGCGAGGAACCAATCCGCGGTCCACTCTCCGAGCCCGCGCAGCGCGACGAGGCGCGCGGTCACCTCCTCGTCGGGGAGCGAAGCCAGCTCGTCCAGGTCGATGTCGCTGCGGGCGAGGCCGACGACGTATTCCGCCTTGCGGGTCGAGAAGCCGACGCCGATCAGCTCCTCCTCGCTGGCCCGTGCGACGTGCTCGCGCTCGGGGAAGGCGTGCGCGTGCACCGCGGGAACGCCGAAGCGCTCGATGAACCGGCTCCTGATCGCGGCTGCCGACTGGAGCGAGACCTGCTGGGCCGTGATCGAGGTGACGAGCGCCTCGAACGGGCTCGGCTGGAGCGGCGGCCGGAAGCCCGGCACCGCTGCGACGAGGCGCGCGAGGGTCTCGTCCTCCGTCGCCCAGGCGTAGAAGCCATCGAGATCGAACGGCAGACCGAGGAAGCGGAGCACCTCGGCTTCGATCGCTTCGTCGTGCGGCGAGACGTCGACGCCGCCCGGGGCAGCCTCGATCCGGACCTCGCGGCCGTCGAAGACGCGGTGGATGCCGCCGTCCCGCCAGAGGGTGGCGCGGTCGCGGCCGTACACCTCGAAGCGGGCGGTCGAGAGCTCGAAGTTGTACGGCTGGGGCAAGCGAACGAGCACGACACCATGCTTTCAAGTCGCTAAGGAGTGGTGCCGATAGACCCCTCGTGCGCCGCCTCGCCGCCATCGCTCTGTGCGCTCTCGCGCTGCCTGCCGCCGCCTCGGGGGCCGACCGCTCCTGGGCTCAGCCGCAGATCAAGACGGTCGTGGAGGCAGGCCTGCTCGCCGACACCGTCGCCGCCTTCAAGCCGCAGCAGCCGCTGACGCAACGCGCACTCGCCAACGCGCTCGAGACGCTCTCCCTCTCCAGAGAGGCGCCCGCCGCCTCCAGCTATCCCGTCGTCGTGCCCGGACGAGCAGTCACGATTCGCGAGCTCGACGCCGCGCTCGTCGGCTTCCTCGGGCTCGGGGACGCTGCGCGCTCGATCACCGCCGCGCTCAACGACGCCCGCCTGGCGCCGAAGCCGGGCGTCGGCTCCGAAACGATCGCGCGCTCGCTCGGGCTCCGCATCAATCATCCAGCCGGACAGGACATGCTCGAGCCAGGCCTGAACGATCCGGCCTCGCGCGCCGAGGCCGCGTACTCCCTGGCCGCGCTTCTCGCTCTCTCCGGTTGGGAGCAGGACTCGATCCGCGCCGCGAGCGAGGAGCTCTACCTGCCGGAGCTGAGCGAGCTCCAGCGCCAGGTGCTCAGCCGCGCCGTCTCGTTCGTCGGCTACCCCTACGTCTGGGGCGGGACGTCCGAGGCACCGCAGCAGTCGTTCGGCAAACAGGTGCCCGGTGGCTTTGACTGCTCCGGGTTCGTCTGGCGGGTGTTCAAGCTCGAGCCGTTCGCAGGAGCGTCCGCGCTCGCGACTGTCCTGCGCGGCCGCACGACCTACGAGATGTCCGGCGAGGTTCCGGCGGGGCAGAGGATCCGCAAGGTCGAGAACCTGCAGCCCGGCGACGTCATCTTCCAGGGCGCGAACGGCCCCAAGTCGAAGCCGGCCCAGGTCGACCACGCCGGCATCTACCTCGGCGGCGGCTGGTTCGTCCACTCGTCCGGAAACGGCACCACCCTCCATCAGCTCGAAGGGTGGTACCGCGACCGGTTCGCCTGGGCGCGGCGGCCGCTGCGCGAAGCAGGGCTCGCCTAGCGACTCCTACTTCCCGGCGAGCATCGCCGCGAGCTCGGCGAGCGTCGGGATCTCCTCGTCCTCCGGAGAAGCAGGGATCGGCGCCGAGCCGCGCTGGCCCGGCTCCGCCCGCGTCGGCTTCTCCTCGTCGGCGCCGCGCTGCGCAGCGCGGCCGTGGAAGGTGCCCTCCACGCCGCCCGGGATCTGGACCCGGTAGGCGACGGCGAAGCCGCGGAAGAGGAAGTGGCTGCCGAGCACCACCGCCGCGCCCGCACGGCCGGCGCAGAGGTAGACGGTACCGCGCTCCGTCTGCTTCTTCTGCACGCGGCCCTTGCCCGTGCAGCGCACCTTCAGGTCGCCGCCGAGGTCGAGGATCCCGACGTAGCCGCCGCGGCCCGCGATCCGCACCGGGCGCTGCTTGTCGGTGGATGCCATCGTCAGCTCGCCGCCGAAGAAGCCCTTGCCCGCGAGCTGCACGGGGCCCGTCACCGTGCCGTCCTTCGCCACCGCGGCAACGGGGATCATGAGCGCGACGAGGGCCGCCGCCGCGATCGTCTTGAAGCTGGTCATGCCGTCCTCCTAGGTCGTTGTGTCTTGCCTCAGACGCAGTGAGGGCGGCGGCGATTCGGAAATCGAGGGTCCGACGTACGGGTCCGGTCAACGAAACGTCAGCGAAGCGTGTGCGGGGTACCCGAAAGGAGTGAGTGGGGGCGGCGCGCGGCCGCACCGCCCCCACGTTCGAGGGATCAGCTCTTCGGCGCGACCTCGATCGAGATCGTGGCGGTGTCCGTCTGCCCGGCCGAGTCCGTGACGCGCAGCGTCGCCGCGAACGTCCCGGCCAGGTTGTAGCGGTGGGTCGCGCTCCGGCCGGCGGCGTCGAAGACGCCGTTGCCGTCGAAGTCCCACGCGTACTGGAGCGCCGTCGGGGCGTCCCGGTCGTCGAACGAGCCGCTTCCGTCGAAGCGCACCCGCTCGCCCACCCGCGTCGACGTGGGCTTCGCCTGCGCCGCCGCAGTGGGCTTGACGTTCGTGTCCGCGCCCGAGCCGTAGTCGAACGCACCGCAGCCCGCTCCGAGCGCGAAGCGGACGTCCGCGGTCAGGTTCCCGGGCGCCGTCTCCGGTCCCACGTCGTCGCCCGCCATCGCGAGGACGTCGAACGTGAGGCAGTTGAAGTCGAGATGCCAGCGGTCGTCGCCGTAGGCGCTCTGGTCGTCGACGTAGTTGTCGATCCAACCGCCCGGCCCTCCGTCGGAGAAGCGGCTGTCCCCGACGGCCGCCGAGAACGCCGCGTCGTCGAGATTGGGCGTGACGTTGCCCGGCTGCGGCTGCGAGTCGAGCGGGGACTGGTTCGGCGTGTCCGTGCTCGTCTCGCCCGTGTTGCCGTACCCGGCGGCCTCGTCGGTGTAGGTCAGGAGCAGCCCCGGGAAGAACCCGATCGGCGCCCGGTCGTTCTGATCCTTCCCGGACGCGTCGAACCCGGAGCGATCGCGCAGCTCGAGGTAGTAGGCGTGGTCCTGCGCCGCGTCGTCGGCCGCGTCCACGTACTGCCAGCCGGCGGTGCACGACATGGCGACCTGGAGGTTCTCGCTGCAGCCCCCGTTGAAGATGCGGGCGTCGTCCGCGCCGTCCTCGAAGTCCGAGTCGTAGAGGACGCGGTCGCCCGCGGTCACCTTCACGTCGTCGATGAACCAGCCTGGCCGCGCAAGGCCCGGGTCGGTCGCGTACGAGAACCGCAGCACAGAGGCCTTTCCGGCCAGCGACGACAGGTCGTACTCGTCGGCTGTGAACCCGCCCTCCGGGTATCCGCCTTCGAGCGGGTTCCGGTCGACGGCAAACGTCGCGTCGAGGTACGACTGGGTCGTGCCGGTCAGGCCGTTGCCGTACTTCGTCTGGCAGGCGTTGTCGTTCGGGTTGACGGCGCCGGGCGTCGTGTAGCCCTTGCTCGACGCAAACGACTGATACGTGGAGCCCGCGTCTGTGCTCGCGAGCACGAAGCCGTAGTCGTAGTCCCACTCGATGTCCCAGTACGACTTGAACGTCAGCGTGACCGGCGTGCCGGCCGGCACCGTCGCCAGGTCGGGGAGGTTGATGTCGAGGTTGTGGCCCGCCGTCGGCGAGCAGCCGAAGTCGTTCCCGGACTGCGACCACCAGACGCGCGAGCCCGACGCGGTCGCCGCGACCTTCTCGGCGGAGATGATCTTCCGTCCCGGCAGCTTGGCCGTGTAGGCCTCACCGTTCGCGACGGTCGGGCCGGTCAGCGTGTAGGGCTGGCCGCCTGGAGTCACCCAGTCGATCCGGCGGGTGTTCACCTTCGAGTCGCGCCAGCCGGAGACGGTCGTCTCCCCCGGCTTCAGCACGCGCGGGACGATCCATCCGAGCTCCTGCTTCGAGTAGACGTCCATGTGCTGCGACTTGTCGGTCGCCATCAGGTTCCAGTCGCCGTACGTGCCGCGACCCGGGCTCGAATAGAAGTCCGGCAGCCCGAGCGAGTGGCCGTACTCGTGCGAGATCACGCTCGCCTTCTCGATCGCCGACTCGGGGTTGACGTTGTACGGACCGACGCGAACGTAGACCGGGTAGTCGGTCGCGGTCGTCGTCATCTGCCCGCGCGAGGCGTTCGTGTAGTAGAGAAGCCGCCCCTCGTTGTCGCGCAGGTGATCGTCGGAGAGGTACCCCGGCTGCTTCGTCTCCGGATCCTCGAAGTAGTGCTCGAGACTCGAGGAGTGCGGCCAGATGTTGTCGTACGGGGACGCGGACACCTGGGAGGCGCCGTTGCCGCCCGAGCCGACGAACACCATCATGAAGAAGTCGACGACGCCGTCCTTGTCGGTGTCGAAGTCGGAGTAGTCGATCTCCGGGTCCGCGGCCAGCGCCGCGTCGTAGACGCCCTTGGCGATCGTGCCGCAGGCGCTGTCGATGAAGGCCCCATTCGGCACGAGCACGTTGGCGACGCTCGACTTGTCTCCGCCGTAGTAGGCCGTGTCGCCCGGGAGCTGGTACCACCCGTTGCGGATCCGTTCGCCGTACGCCGGCGTCCCGGCCAGCTTCCCGACGGTGGCGCCGTAGCACGCGCCGCCCGGAGTGCCGAGCGAGAAGTCGAACCCGCGCGCCTTCCGGTGCGGGCTCTTCCACTGGACGCCGAAGTCGGCCGAGCCGATCGCCGCGGAGGGCACCGCGCCGCTCGGGAACAGCTGGCCGTACGACATCTCCTGGAAGAGGTTGAAGGTCGAGCCCGGCACGTCCGGCGAGTTGATCACCGACAGGAGCCGCTCGGCGCTCCGCGACGGGTCGTGCTTGCGGTCGCGGTAGTCGACCGGAACGACCGGGAACGGCCTGAAGCCGTAGCGGGCCGTGTCGTAGGTCGCCTTCGGCGGGATCACCTTCGGTCCCTTGGACGTGTCCGTCACCGCGGTGCCGCCGGTGTAGGTCAGCGTCGCCGTGGTCGAGAGGTTCTTCCAGACGATCTGCTGGTCCTGCGCGAGCGAGTCGGCCTTCGCCTCGACGACGAGCGCACGCAGGCCGGGGCCCGCGTCCGTGCGGGAGGGAACGCTGCCCACGGTCCACGTGAGGGCGGTGCCGCCGCTCGCGATCGTCGCCGTGCCGGAGCCGGCGGTCGGGGTCACCTGCGTGAACGTGACGCCGTCCACAGCCGGGATCCGCACGACCGCGCCGCTGCGGGCGGTCCAGTCGAAGTTCTTGACGAAGACGCGGAACGGGTACGTCTCGCCCGGCTTCACCCAGCCGACGGCCGAGACGAAGGTGTTCTCGAGCACGAGCTGGCTCGGCGCGACCGAGAGGGTCACGTAGCCGGCGGTGCCGGAGGACGCCTTCCAGACGCCGGTGGCGAGGTCGGTGTAGGTGGCGTCGAGAACCTCCAGGCCGACGGTCGTCTCGTAGTTCGTCGCCTTGGTCGCGGTCAGGCCGGCCGTCGCGCTTGCCGGCAGCGTCTCGCGGATCTGGCCCTCGCCGCCGCGGTTCGCGGTGAAGGGGCCGTAGGGGCCGCGGACGGCGCCTGCGGCCGTGCGCACGCGGAGAAAGTAGCGTCCTGCGACGTCCTTCTTCGCCGTGTCGGCTCCGACGTCGTCCTGCTCGTAGAGGTGGCCGCCGAGTGGGATCGGATCGCCGGGGCGGTACCCGCCGAGACGCTGGTCGGGAGCGATGCTCGCGCCGAGCTGCTGGTAGAAGATCTCCCCGTCGCCGGTCGCCGGGGCGCCGTCGACGGTGACGCGCAGCGTGATCTTGCCGGGCATCCAGGCGGCGGTGGGAGCGACGTTCCACTGCCACGCGCCGGTCGTCGCCGAGAAGGTGGCCGGCTCGGTGTCGACGACGGTGCCGTCCTCGGCGATCGCGAGCACTCGCACGACGCTCGTCGTGGCGGCGCCGCTCACCTTCACGCGGCCGAAGCCGCAGTCGAGCTTGTCGAGGTAGGAGCCTGCGAAGCCGGCGCCGCTACAGGCCGGGCCGCCGGCGACATACTTCGTCACCGTCCACCCGCCGGCGGCGGCGCTCGCGGGAGCGGCGCCTGCGGGGCCCGTGGCCTGCTGGAGCGCCAGGAGCGTGGTCGCGACTGCTGTCAGCGCGATGAGCGTGCGCAGCCGGAGAGACCGTCGGTTCAACACTTCCTCCTTGTTCGGGGGTCCCCGGTCGGCCAGGCACCTATGCGTGGAGCGACCTGCCGCCGGGTGAGTTGTTTGACGCCTCTAAATGCACTGCTGCTGCGCAAAGCAAACGTGCAATTGCAAGCGACAAATTGACTGATGAATCAGTCGGCTCTTTCGATCCCCGATTGACGAGTCAATCGCCCCGGGCGCCCACCGTCTACGCCCGGGCCGCGTTCCTCAGTTCCCGCAGGGCGCCACGTTGCGCCAGTTGAGCGCCGCGTCGTCCACGTTCTGCGTGCCGCCGGCTCCGTAGGCGAGCGTCAACTGCCTGTTGCCGATCTCCCCGCAGGCGCCGTCCTTCTCGACGTACTCCCAGGCGCCGAGCGCGTACTTGTACTCGATCTGCGTGAACTCCTTGCCGGTCAGCGTGATCCGCCAGTGGGTCGCATCCACCCGCGTGAGCACGACGCCAGCCGGATCCCATTGCGGGAGGCCACCGTCGAGCCGGTCGAGGAAGCCGGCGATGTAGACGGAGCGGCCGGTGGCGTCGGTGGCCGCCGGGACCGTCAGGGTGATCGTCAGCGCGACGGTACGCAGCTCCGCTGTCGCGGAGACCGGCGCCGAGTCGGCCGAGCGGTTGAAGGAGCCGTCGAGCGAGCGCACGACGTAGCGATACGTCGCACTCTGTACGACGGCCGTGTCGGTGTAGCTCGTCCCGGTCACGCGGGCGATCGTCGAGTACGGCCCCGAGGCCGAGTCGCTGCGGCGGACCTCGTAGCCATACAGCGACGCGTCGCCGCCGACCGGAGTCCACGCGAGCTCGACACCGGCGGGCGACGCCGTGACGACGTGCAGCCCGGTCGGGACCGCAGGAGCCGTCGCGTCGGCGCTCGCGTTCACGGTCAGGCTGCCGGCGTTGATCGGGCTGTAGCCGTTCCCGATCCCGTCGAGATCCGCGTACACCCAGTCGCGGCCTCCGGTGGTCGAGTAGCGATAGGCGTAGTCGTAGGCGCCCACCACCTCCGGCAGCAGCGACGCGACGAACTCGTCGTTCGAGCCCACCTGGGCGTTGAACTCGGCGTCCTCCCAGGTCCAGGTGCTGGACGGTTGCGAGCCGTCCGGCCCGAAGCCGAGCTGCGCGATCAGCCCCGGCGCGGCCCCGGCCGCGTCGGTCGCGCCGTCGATCCAGACCTGGCCGTAGACCGAGTCCGTGCGGTTCGTGACGCTGATCGTGTGCGTGAGCGAGGGCGGCCACTGCGTGTTCGCCCAGCCGATCGTCAGGTGAGGCAGCGCCGACACCTCGTTCGACGGGTCGCTCCGGTTCCCGGCCGCGTCGACTGCCCGCACGACGTAGTAGGAGGTGCGGGCGTTCTCGGCGCCGCTGTCGACGAAGCTCGTCCCCGTGATCGCTGCTCCGTCGACCTGTACGAAGCCGCCGCCGGAGAGCGGGCTGCGGTAGACCTCGTAGCCGGCAGCGCCCGCCACTGCGTGCCAGGCGAGCGAGACCTGCGCGTTGCCCTCGGTCGCGGCGAGGCCCGTTGGCGCCGCGGGTGGGGCGAAGTCGCCCTGCTGGACGAGCACCGCGCCGCTGAGCGGGCCGAGCGTCAGCGTGCCGCCGGTGACGGACGCCTCGCCGACGAACTTCGCGAGCGTGCCGGCGGCCGGCACCGACGCAGCAGCGCTGCCGACGTTGAGGACGATCGTCGCCTGCTCGGTGCCCGTGCTGCGCCGAAGCACGACCGTCCCGGCGGCATCGTCGGCCGAGACGACGGCGAACGACCCGGCCGTGAGCGACGGGTGCGCCCGGCGGAGCGTCGCGAGACCGGTGTAGTGGTCGCGCAGGGTGTTGTCGGGGCTGCCGCCGAGATCGGACCAGGGATACGTGCGCCGGTCGTCCGGGTCGTCGTCCCCGGTCAGACCCACTTCGTCTCCGTAGTACACCGTCGGAGCTCCCGGGAGCGTGAACTGGAGCAGCGACGCCAGCCGCAGCCGCCGCTTGCCCTCCGCCACGTTGGCGGCGTTCTGCTCCTTCGCCGCGCGGGTGTCCGCACCGGGCGTCAGCGTCCAGAGCGCCCGCTCGGTGTCGTGGCTGTCGATCAGGTTCATCGCCGAGTAGAACGCGGCGTCGGGGAAGTCCTCCCGGATCGATGCCAGCCGCGAAGCGAACTCCGACGGCGCGAGCTTGCGGCCGCTGTCGCCGAAGCCCTTGGGATCGAACGGGTTCGGGGACAGGAGCCCGATCAGGGCGTCCCGCAACCGGTAGTTCATCGTCGTGTCGAACTGGTCGCCGCGGAGCGCCCGGAGCAGCGCGGTGTCCTTCTGCCACGTCTCCGAGATCGTCACGACATTCGGGTTGAGCGACTTGACGACGTCGCGGAACGCCTGCCAGTACCCGTCCGGGAAGGACGCGTCGCCGGAGACGTCCATCCGCCAGCCGCCCGCTCCCAGCAGCAGCCAGCGCCGGGTGATCGAGAGCGGGTTCTTGACGAAGTAGTTCTGGACGGCCGGGTTGGTCTTGAGCAGGACCGGGATCGAGTCGAACCCGAACCAGCCCTCGTAGTCGGCCGCGCCGCAGGGGACGTTCGCGTTCCTGAACGTGAACCAGTTCCGGTACGGAGACGAGAGCGACTCGCAGGCGCCCAACGTCGAAGAGCGCCTGTAGCGGTCGAAGAACGGGCTGTCCGAGGACATGTGGTTGAAGACGCCGTCGAGGATGACGCGGATCCCTCGCAGCCGTGCCTCGACGACGAGCTTCACGTACTCCTCGAGGTCGCCGAGCGCGGGGTCGATCTTGGTGTAGTCCGCCGTGTCGTACCGGTGGTTCGAGCGGGCCCAGAAGATCGGGTTGAAGTAGATCGCGGTCACCCCGAGCTGCTGCAGGTAGGCGAGCTTCTGGCGGACGCCCTTCAGATCGCCGCCGAAGTAGTCGCGGCCGCGCGGGCTCTCCGCGCACGCGGCCCCGGAATAGTTCCTGCAGTACCCCTCGGGAAGCGCGTTCCACGCCTTCGTGATCACCGGCTCGTCGTAGCGAGCGTCGCCGGCGCGCGGATCGTTCTTCCGGTCTCCGTTGCGGAAGCGGTCCGGGAAGATCTGGTAGATGAACGCCTTGCTCGCCCACGCCGGCGCGACGAAGCCCGGCTTGTAGACGGTCAGCGCGTAGCTCCAGTCGACCGGGTCGTCGCTGGTGCGGCCGAGACCGCCGTCGAGCGCGGCCGTGTTGTCTCCGTAGTAATCGGTGTCGGCTCCATCCGAGACGACGAAGCGGTACCAGAGGTTGTTCGGCTGCGCATTCGGCAGCGTCACCGCGTAGAAGTCGCAACTCCTGGACGTCCCGTCGTAGCACGACACGTCCTCGGCGGCGAGCGCCATCGGCACGATCCGCTGCGCGGCCGCGTTCACGTCGAAGATCCGGGCGCTCGCCGACGTGACGTCGCCGTGGTAGGTGCGGAGCCGCAGGGTCACGGGCGTCCCGGCCGGCACGGCTCCGCTCGGCGTGCGGTAGAGCGGATCGCGGGAGTCGTGCCGGAGGCCGTCCCACTCGACGTTGCCGTCGTGGCGCGGTCCGGCGGCGACGACCGAGATCGTGAGCACGTGCGTGGAGCCGACGTACGAGAAGGTGACGGCCGCGCCGGCCGTGACGGTGAACGGGATGTTGGCGCCTCCCGGCGTGCCGCCGGCACCGTAGTTCTCCTCCCAACCCTCGTCGATCGCCACCTTGGCCTCGTAGCTCCCGGCCGGGAGCGCGGCGGTCGAGAAGCTGTACGTTCCGTCGCCGTCCGCATCCTGGAGCCAGGAGCGGAGGCAGCCCGGATCCCAGTCCCCGGGACAGCCCAGCTCGGACTGGAAGCTGCCGGGCGCCACGGCGATCGTCGACGTGACGTTGTCCGTGATCCAGTGGCTCGCGTGGTCGTAGTAGAACGTGACGTTCCGGGCTGCGGGGATCGAGAGCGCGATGTTCGCTCCGCCCACCGCCGCGTTCGCGCCGTAGTTCTCGTCCCAGCCGCCGTTGAGCGGGGCCTTGTACTCCCAGGAGCCCGCGGGCACGGAGAAGGAGCGCTGCCACACGTCGTCAGCGGCGTCGAAGGCGAGCTGGGTCGCCGTGCAGCCCGGATCCCAGTCGCCGGGGCAGCCGAGCTCCGACTGGAGGCTGCCGGCGACCGTCACCGCTGTCGGAGCGGGCGTGTGCGCGCCGGGCGCGCCGCTCGCAAGCAGCAGCACGATTGCAGTCGCGGCGACGATGACTCTCGAAGCTCTCATGATCTCTCCTCAGCGGCGGACGATGGTCGGGACGACAGGTGAGACCGCGGTCGTGCCGTTCGGGGCACGCGCGATCGCAACGAGGTAGACGGTCTCCTTGCGGCGGTAGGCCTTCGGGTCGAGGAACGCGCGGTACGGCGGCGAGTCGTCCACCGCCAGCCTGCGCCAGCCACCCTTCGCACGGCGAACGGCGAAGGCGATGCTGACGATCTTGGAGGAGCCCGAAGTCGCGCCGACGCGCAGCAGCTCCGTGAGGTCGTCGGCGCTCGCCGTCAGCGTCGGCGCGACGGGCGCGGTGACGGGAAGCTGCGACTCGGCCCGCAGGAGCAGCGCTCCGGTCGGCGGGATCGAGAGCACGAGCCCACCAGCCGCGTCGCTCTTCGAGTCCACGCCGAGCAGCCCCTTCCACTTCGCCGAACGGGTCGACGTCGGCACCACCACCCGCGCGGTCGTGGTCCCCGAGTTGAACGCCGCGACGTACTCGCGACGCGCGGCCGTGTCGACTCTGCTGACCGCGAGGACGCCGCCGGTTGCCAGCCGGACGACGGTCGAGCCCGTGGAGAGCGCCGGGTGCGCCTCGCGCAGAGCGGCGAGCACTTTCAGCTGGTCTGCGATCGGATGCGCGGCGAGCTCGAGCGACGAGCCGGTCCCGATCGGGCCGGATCCGACGCGCTCGTCCTTCCGCCACCCGGCGACCTGGGTCGGGAAGAGATCCTGCCGCGCCTCCTTGTCCCCGCCGTTGCCGATGATCCCGACCTCGTCGCCGTAGTAGACGACGGGTGCGCCGCGGAGGAGGTACATGAGGCTGTAGCCGAGCTGCACGCGCCGCAGCAGCTCGGTGCCGCTCTTGCCGCCGGAGCGGTCCTTGATCATTCGGGCGGCACGGCCCATGTCGTGGTTTCCGAGGAACGTCGGCGGCGTGTGCGCGAGGCCGCTCGCGCCCTCGAAGTAGTCGTCGTCGTCGAGCCGCGCGGCGATTCCCTTCGCGCTCGCGTCGCCGCCCACGAACCGCGTGGCGGCGTCCTGGAAGGGGAAGTCGAGCACGTTCGGGAGCTTCCGCTCGCGGACGAACGAGGAGAGCTCGATCGCGTCCGAGACGAACACCTCGCCGAAGAGCTCGAAGTCGCGCACGCCTGCAGCGCGAGCCGCGGCACGGATCTTCGGCACCCACACCGAGAAGAAGGCGCGGTCGACATGGCGGGCGGTGTCGATGCGGAAACCGTCGATCTTGTAGCGCTGAATCCAGTCGGCGTAGATCTGTGCGAGCCCGTCGACGACGGTCGGCTGCTCCGTGAACAGGTCGTCGAGCCCGAAGAAGTCGCCCTGCTCGAAGCACGCCTCGCTGCACGAGTTGAAGTCGATGTCCCCGCGGTTGTGGTACCGGCGCACGTCGTTCAGCCAGCCGGGCTTCTTGGCGGCGCGGTCAGCCGGAAGGAGATTGGGAACGCGCGGGAAGTTGGCCGCCTTCAGGCACGGAAAGAAGCGCCCACCCGCGAACCGAGCCGGGCTGAAGACCTTGCCGCGGCAGTCTCGGTACGGCGCACTCGAGTAGTCCGAGCCGGTCGGGAGGATCACGTCCGCGGTGTGGTTGACGACCACGTCGAGGTAGACCTTCAACCCGAGCCGGTGCGCGCAGGCGGCAAAGTCGGCGAAGTCCTTCTCGCTGCCGAGGTGCGGGTCGACCGAGGTGAAGTCGCGGATCCAGTAGCCATGATACGCGGCGCTCGATCCCTGGACGGCCTTCTGGCCGAACGGCGGCGTCACCCAGACGGCGGTGAACCCCAGTGCCTTGATGCGCGCCAGACCGGTGCCGGTCGTGCAGCCGCCCGTGAGCCCGCGGAAGTCGCCGCCGTGGAACCAGCCCGTGTCGGCTGGGTCGTAGCCTGTCACCGCCCGCACCCCTGAGCGCCCCCCGCGGTCGTTCGTCGTGTCCCCGTTCGCGTAGCGGTCGGTCATGACGAAGTAGATCCGCTGGGACGCGATCGAACTGCGCGTGGGCGGCTTCGCGAGCACGGCGAGCGCCGCCCCGGACGGTGGCGCCGGGGCGGTGAGCTTGTGTTTCTGAAACACAAGGTCTGTTGCGGCGCTCGTGGCCGCCGCCGCGATCAGCGCCGCCGCGAGGGCTCCTGCGAGGGCCGCTCTACCGCAGCGGTTCACCCGACTCCTGGTCGAACGCGTGCAGCTTGGCCGCATCGACCGCGATCGGGACGTCGGTGTCGATCTCCAGGCCGTAGGCCGACTCGGCCGGGACGGACGCCACGAAGTTGGGCCGCGCCGCGGTCACACCCTGTCCGTCCATCTCGTCGTCGGTCTCCTCGTCGACTCCCTCCGGCCGGATCGCCATGGCGTCGATGCGGAAGTACGCGATCGACTCCGAGCCGAGCACTTCGACGAGCTCGAGCCGAGCCGTCAGGGTGGGCAGGTCGGGGCGATCCCGCGCGAGATGGAGATCGCCCGCGCGCAGGCCGACGACGACTCGCCGCCCGCCGGCGCCGCGGAGCGCCGGATAGCGCTTCAACGCCGCGTCGGGAGCCGGCAGCCGCTGGCCGCCGATCACGAGCGACACGTCGTCGCCGTCGACGGACACGTCCGCCTCGATCAGGTTCATCGGGGGAGTGCCGATGAAGCCGGCGACGAAGAGGTTGGCGGGCTGGTCGTAGAGCCGCTGCGGCGTGTCGACCTGCTGCAGGAGGCCCTGGTTCATCACGGCCACGCGGTCGCCCATGGTCATCGCCTCCACCTGGTCGTGCGTGACGTAGACGGTTGTCGTGCCGAGGTCGCGCTGCAGCTTCGAGATGTCGGCGCGCATCTGCACGCGGAGCTTGGCGTCGAGGTTCGACAGCGGCTCGTCCATCAGGAAGACCTGCGGGTGGCGCACGATTGCCCTGCCCATCGCGACGCGCTGCCGCTGGCCGCCCGAGAGTTGCTTCGGCCGCCGGTCGAGATACGGCGTCAGGTCGAGCATCTTCGCCGCCCACGCCACACGCTCCGAGATCACGTCCTTGTTCGTCTTGCGCAGGCGTAGCCCGAACGCGATGTTCTCGGCCACCGAGAGGTGCGGGTAGAGCGCGTAGCTCTGGAAGACCATCGCGATGTCGCGCTCCTTCGGCGTCAGGTCGTTCACGACCCGGCCGCCGATCGAGAGCGTGCCGTCGGAGATCTCCTCGAGCCCCGCGACCATGCGCAGCGCCGTCGTCTTGCCGCACCCGGACGGGCCGACGAGGACGAGGAACTCGCCGTCGGCGATCTCGAGCGACAGGTCCTGGACGGCGCGGACGCCGTTCTCGTAGACCTTTTCGATCCCGTCGAACAGGACGTCAGCCATTGGTATCGATCCTCCAGATGTGGAAGGCCGGGCCGTCGCCCGGCAGGGTCGCGATGCCGGCGGCCAGGGAAGCCTCGCCGCCGAGGACGGTCTCGAGCGCGCTGCAGCCGAGCGCCGCGAGCGGGATCCGCACGGGCTCGTGCTCGCCTCGCGTAGCCAGGCAGAGCAAGCGCTCGTCCCCGTGCTCCCGCAGGTAGGCGATCGCGTCCTCCCCGACGAAGACATGGCGGAGCCCGCCGCGCGCGAGCGCCTCGCTCGAGCGGCGAAGCGCGATCAGACGGACGTAGGTCGCATAGAGGTCGGCGTCCCAGGTCTCGGGCCGCTCCCACGGCATCGTTCGACGGGCGTCCTCACCCCACGCCCCCTCGAGGCCGAGCTCGTCGCCCGCGAAGATCATCGGCACGCCGGGCAAGGTCATCTGCAGGCCGATGCCGACCTCGTGCAGCTCACGCGAGCCGGAGACGGTGCGGAAGCGAGCCGTGTCGTGGCTGTCGAGCAGGTTCCAGGAGTGGACGACCGACTGCCAGGGGACGCCGGCGCGGAACGTCCTCATCGTCGCGGTCGCGGCCTCGCCGCCAAGACGGGGCAGACCCACGGGCGTGCCCCAGAACGAGCGCTGCAGTTCGTCCGGAAGCTCGTCGCCGCGCAGCCACTCCCAGGCCGGCCGGAGGAAGCCGGCGTAGTTCATCGTTCCGTGCCAGCCGCCGCCCGAGAGGTCGTCGCGGAAGTCGTGGCCATGCTCCGCGATCAGCAGATGATCCGGGCCCAGGACGGCGCGGATCGAGCGCGCCGCCTCCTTCAGCAGGTCGGCGTCGCGGTGGCGACCGGTCATGTTGGCGACGTCGATCCGCCAGCCGTCGAGGCCAAGGTCGAGCCAGCGTTTCGCGACCGCCTGCATCCGCTCGCGCAGCGCAAGCGAGCCCCAGTTCAGCTTCGGCAGCGAGCGGACGCCGAACCAGGACGCGTAGCCGCCCGGCAGCGCGTCGTCGAAGAAGTAGAAGTCGCGCTCCTGCTCGAACCACTCGTGGGCCGAGCCGCTGTGGTTCAGCGTCAGGTCGCCAACGACGCGCAACCCGCGGGCGTGCGCCGCGCGGACGAGCGAGCGGAGCGCCTCGTCGCCGCCGAGCAGCGGGTCGATCCGGTCGAAAGACGAGGCGTCGTAGCGGTGCGTGCTGCCCGCGGGGAAGAACGGCGTCAGGTAGAGCAGGTTCGCTCCGAGCGCCTCGATGTGGTCGAGATGCGCCTCGATCCCGGGCAGGTCTCCGCCGTACAGCTCGAACGGCGTCGCCTTGCCGCGCCCGGTCGGGCGGTCGTCCCAGCTTCGCCGGACGGCCCAGGTGGGCGCCTCGACGTCCAGACCGGTCGTCGCGAAGCGGTCGGGGAAGATCTCGTAGGCGACGGAGCCGAGATGCCAGTCCGGCCCGCCGGGGTCGGTCGTGAGCACGAAGTCGTCGGCATCGGCGACGTCGTGGCCGATCACGTCGACCCCGTTCACCCACGCGTAGCCGACCGTGCCCCCCGACAGCAGCCAGCGGTAGCGCGTCGACGGGTTGTCGAGCGTGAAGGTCGCGCGGTACCAGGCATCCGTCTCGGTCTCCTCGTCGAGCACGGCCTTGACGTTCCGCGGCTCGCCGTCGACGACGGCGCGGAGGACGACGTCATCCACCCGGGTCGCGTGCGGAACGCGGAGCCGCACCGTCGCGCTGCCGCCGAGCTCCTTCGGACGCTCGAGCACGTACGCCTCGGAGCCGTCGTGGTGCGGCCGGTCGAGCAGCGTCGCCGGAGCCTCGATCCCGGTCGCGCTCACCCTTTCACCGACCCCTGCGTCAGGCCGCTGACGATGAAGCGTTGCAGCGACATGAAGATGACCATGATCGGGATGCCCGCGAGGATCACGCCTGCCGCGAACGGCCCCCAGTGCTCGGAGTACTGCTTGTCGATGTACCCCTTCAGCCCGACGGGAAGCGTGAAGTTGTCGTTCGACTGCAGGAGTGTGCTCGCGAGGATGTACTCGTTGAAGATCCCGACGAAGGAGAGAATCGCGATCACCGAGAGGATCGGCAGCGCGAGCGGCAGCACCACGCCCCAGAAGATCTGCGCCGGCGTCGCCCCGTCCACCCGCGCGGACTCGTCGAGCTCGGAGGGGATCGTGTCGAAGAACCCCTTCAGGAGCCAGGTGTTGATCCCCATCACCCCACCGAGATAGACGAGCAGCAGTCCCGTCTTCGTGTCGAGGCCCATGAACGGGAAGATCGCGCCCGTTCGCAGCACGATCAGGTAGATCGCGACGAGCGCGAGCACCTGCGGGAACATCTGGATCAGGAGCAGGAACAGCAGGCCCAGGCGCCGTCCGCGGAAGCGGAAGCGGCTGAAGGCGTACGCCGCCAGCGCCCCGAGCAGGACGTTGAGCAGCGCCACCGACAGTGCGATCACCAGGGAGTTGCCAAGCCAGCGCGCGTAGTGCGAGGTCGAGGACTGGAGCTGGCTCTTCGCCGGGTCCGGCCAGAGCAGCTCGCGGAAGTTGTCGAGCGTGACGCTGCGCGGGATCAGCGATGCGCCGCCGAGCGACGAGTCGGCGTTGAAGGCGGCCGAGACGACGTACGCAATCGGGAAGAGCGCAACGGCGACGGCGACCAGGGCGACCAGGTGGCGCCACCAGTCTCCCTTGAAGCTCAGGCGAGGCCGGCGCGAGCGCTCGGCGACGCGGGGTTCGACCCGCTCGATCGACTGGTCGGCCGTCGTCATCGGACCTCCTCCAGGGAGCCTGTCTTCCAGAACGCGGCACCCGTGATCGCCGCCACGATCATGAAGATGAAGATCGAGACGGCGCTCGCGAGGCCGAAGTCGTTGCCCTTGCCGGCCTCGAACGCCAGCTTGTAGGTGTAGGTGATCAGGATGTCCGTCGCGCCTGCGACCGACTGGTCGTCCGACGCGGGGCCGCCTCCTGTGAGCAGGTAGATGGTGACGAAGCTGTTGAAGTTGACCGCGAAGGACGCGATCATCAGCGGCGCGACGACGATCAGGAGCAGTGGCAGCGTCACTCGCCGGAAGATCTGCCAGCCGCCGCCGCCGTCGACACGCGCCGCCTCGACGAGCTCGCCCGGGATCGACTGCAGCGCGCCGAGGGAGATCAGGAGGAAGTACGGGACGGTCAGCCACACGCTGACCGCGATCACCGACACCTTCGCCCACCACGCGTCGAAGAGCCAGGGGATGTGCGCGTGCAGCAGGTTGTTGACCACGCCGAAATCGTCGTTCAGAAGGCCGCCCCAGATCAGCACCGCCAGGAAGCCGGGGAGCGCGTACGGGACGACGAGCAGGAGCTGGTAGATGCGCCGGAAGCGCAGCGTCGGCTTGTCGAGCACGATCGCCAGGAAGAGACCGAGCGCGAACGAGATCAGGACGATCGAGAGCGCGAACACGAACGTCCAGACGAAGACGCGCAGGAACGGCGCCCGAATCAGCGGATCCCTGAGGACGGCGCTGAAGTTCGCGAGTCCGATGTTCGTCCGCCAGCCGGGCTCGAGCTCCTCGCCGCCGGCCGCGACGAACGAGCCTCGCCCGTTGTCGCGAAAGACCTTCCCGTCCTCGATCCGCGTGAACGTGTCGTCGAGCCGGGAGTAGCGGAGCGTGGGAGCGAGCTCGAGCGCGGTCTCGGTGCCTTCCGCCCGGATCGCGCCGGACGGGGTCGGCACCGTGAAGCCCGCAAGCTCCTTGTCGAGCGCGATCAGGTCCTTGCCCTTGACGATCTCGTAGCCCGCCGCCGACTCGATCGTGCCGAACTGGCCGAGCTCGATCGAGCCCTTGTCGAGCGGGCGGAGATCCTTCTTCGTGCCGACGTACTGTTTTCCGTCGGCCTCGTCCACGAGCAGCAGGACGAGCTGTCCGTCCTTGTCACGGGCCGGAGCCATCGCGTATGCGGTTCCGGCGGCGGTCTGTCCGAGCGAGTTGCGCTTGATCCCCTCGATCGCCTCGCTCTTGATCAGGATGTGGCCGGTCGACCAGTTCGTGAAGCCGACGTTGACGTTGTAGACGATCGGGACGATCTGGAAGGCGATCAGGAAGACCGTGCCCGGGATCAGGAACTTGAGCGGGATCGCGCGGCGCGGCGAGAGGTAGATGGCATCGAGCGCGAGCGTCGCGGCCGCGAGCAGGCCGAGCGCCAACCACTTCTCCTGTCCCGCGAGCACCGTGCCGCCCCAGACCGCCAGCGCGTTGACGACCGCGAGCAGGACGATCTTCAGGACGAGGCCGACCGTGCCCGAGAAGACGGCGACGAGACGTGCCGGCGCCGACCAGGCGGCTGCGGTGGCGGCGCCCAGCCGAGAGGCAGGTTCGTGCGGAACGGCTGTGGTACTCAGCGCAACTGCCCTCCCGGATGACAGGGTCGTGGGGCCGCGAAGCGGCACCCTTTAGGGGTCTTCGCGCGATGGGCATCCGCTCCCGCGGATGCCCATCGCGCGCAAAGAATCAGCCGATCTTGTTCGCGATGTTGCGGGCAGCGGTCGAGAAGGCGACCCGCGCCTTCGTCGCGCCGGAGCCCTTCGTCGACTTCACCCACGCGCCACCGAGATCGCTCCAGACGCTCGACATCTGGGGGATGTTCGGCATCGGGACGCCACCGGCACCGGCCACGCCGAACTGCGCGAGGACGGGGTCCTTGACGGACTTGCCGGCGACCGTGTTGGCCGGGAAGCGGCCGTTGGCGGCCGCGAGGGCAACCTGGCCGGCAGGGCGCATCATGTAGCTGCCGACGAGGTCCTTGGCGGCACTCTCGAGCCCGTGCGTCGTCGCGAACTTCGTGACCATGAAGCCCTGAACGCCCAGGAACGGCACCGACTTGAACTTGATCGCCGGCACCTGGACGATCTTGAACGAGAGCTTGCTCGTCTTCAGCGTGTCCGACTCCCACGGCCCGGTGATCCAGAAGGCGGCCTTGCCCTTCAGGAAGGCCTCCTTGGCGACGCCGTAGTCGATCTTCGAGTTGAGGAACCCTGTCTTGTTCCACGTGTCGATCATCGCGGCGTTCGAGAGGAACGTGCGGTTCGCGACCCCGATGTCGGAGGCGTCGAGGTTGCCCGCCTTGTTCACGCCGAAGACGTAGCCACCGAGGCCCGAGAAGAACGGGTACATGTGGTACGCGTCACCGGCGGCGCCCTGCGGGACGGCCACGGCCAGGTTGCCGCTTGCCTTCTTCTTGAAGGCGAGAGCGGAGGTCTGGAACTGCGCGAAGGTCGTCGGGACCTTGGCGAGCTTCGTGTTCACGACGAGGCCGATGTTCTCCAGTACGACCGGGGCGCCGTAGAGGCGCTTGACGGCGGTGCCGTACGAGAACGCGCCCAGGGCATACGCGGGGAACTGTGCCCGCGTGGCTTTGGTCGGGAAGAGCGGCAGGACGCTGCCGTCCGCCGCGAGCTGCCCAACCCAGTCGTGCGCACCGATGATCACGTCAGGTGCGGTCTCGGGCTGAACCGTCTTCAGGTCGTCGCGGATCTTGCCGAAGTCCTTCTCGACGACCTCGACGGTGAGACCCTTCGAAGCGGCCCATTCGCCGACGACCTTCTCGACGGCCGTCTTGCGGTCCTTGTCGGTCCAGACCCTGATCGTCGTTGCGGCTGCCCCTTGCTTGCTCGGGGCGGCGGCGGACGGGCCGGCCACCAGGAGGAGCGCCGCGGCGAAGACCATCATCAGGCCCAGACCGAGACGCGAGCTGCGCTTGCTCATGTGCGGATTCCCTTCTCTCTCCGAGGTCGCCGGTGACAGCCACCGACTACCGAAAACTGTTTCATCGTGGTGAAACGCCGGGGCGATGGTATGAGCCTGCGTGAGAAAAGTCAAGCTTGGAAAGCGCTAACAAATACGTGTAGATTCCTGAAACTCTCGCCGCAGGCGAATGTGACATGGCCAATCTCCGCGACGTCGCTCAACACGCAGGTGTCAGCCTCGCCACCGCCTCGCGCGTGGCGAGCGGTTCGGCCGCCGTTCGCGCCGAGACCCGGGCTCGCGTCGAGCGCGCGATGCGTGAGTTGCTGTACGTCGCTCCCGGCCCCGGCACGACGACCGGGGCGATCGGGCTACTCGTACCCGAGCTCGGCAACCCGATCTTCCCCGCGCTCGCCGAAGAGATGGAACGGCGAGCGACGGAGGCCGGCCTGGCGACGATCCTCTGCAACACCGCCGGCTCCGCCAGCCGCGAGGCCGAGTACGTGCACATGCTGCTCGAGCGTCGCGTCGACGGGATGATCTTCATCTCGAGCGAGGTCACCGACCTGCGCTCCGACCACTCCCACTACCGACGCCTCCTCGCGGAAGGCGCGCGTCTCGTCTTCGTGAACGGCGGCTCGCCCCAGCTCGACGTAACCTCGGTCGGAGTTGACGAGCGAGCCGCGGGCCGGCTCGCGACGGAGCACTTGCTCGGCCTCGGCCACACGCGCATCGGCTTCGCCGCCGGCGACGCGCTCTTCAGCCCGACCCGGGAGAAGGGCGAGGGTCGCGAGGCGGCGCTGCGGGCCGCGGGGATCGAGCCGGACGGGCTCGTGGCACATGCGAGCTTCACGGTCGACGGTGGACGCGAGGCGTTCCGGTGCCTCGTCTCATTGCCCGGCGGCCCGCCCACGGGAGTCATCTGCTCCAACGACCTGATGGCGATCGGCGTCATCCGCGAGGCCGAGGCGCACGGAGTCGACGTCCCCGGCGACCTCTCCGTGATCGGCTTCGACGGCATCGACGCCGCGACGTGGAACGAGCCGGCGCTGACGACGGTCGAGCAGCCCATCGACGAGATCGCCGAGACTGCGGTGAGCGCACTCCGGTCGCTGATCGAGAACGGCTCGCAGTCGCTGCCGAACTACGTCTTCCGCCCGCGCCTCAAGCTCGGCCGCTCGACCGCGCCGCTCAACGGCGCCGCCAGCTCGTAGAGATCTTCGAACGGCTCGTACGCGACGCCGAGCCCGTCGAGGTGTGTCGCGAGGGAGTCGCGCGCGAAAACCCGGTCGGCCGCGAGCGCGGCGCAGCGGTCGGAGTACCCGTCGCCCGCGTAGACGTAGGGCTCGCCCGCGAGGCTTCCGCGCTTGCACGGCTCGCCGCACGTCGTGCACGCCGTCTCGTCGCGAAAGCGGACGACCCAGCCGTCGGGGCGCGTGTCGAGCCGGTTCGCGAGCACCTCCAGCTCCACCCCCTCCCGCGCCAGCACGGGCTCGATCAGCTCGTGGAAGCCGGCCGAGATCACGAGTGGGTCGAGCTCGGCGAGCTCGCGCAGGCCCGGCCGAACTTCGACGTGCTCGACGACCCAACGCACGACCTCGGCGAGCGGGGCCGTGATCGCCCGGAACTCGAGCGCGATCTCCTCGTGGAGCGTCAGGTCGACGCCGACGCGCGGCTCGAGCTCGGCCAGCAGCGCAGGGTCACCGAACTCGTGGATCACCTGCACGAGCGAATCCCGGACGGTGACCGTCCCGTCCCAGTCGACGACGACTCGCATCGCAGCACGGTACCGGTGTCAGACTCGTCTCCGACAGACTCGTGCCTGGCACCGCAATCGCGGTTCAGACTCGTGCCTGGCAGACTCGTGCCTGGCACCGTGCCAGGCACCGCAATCGCGGTTGACGCTGAGCCAGTGGCCGAACAGGGCTAGAGGTGCGAGGTGAGGCCGGCGTCCGACGGAGCCTCGCCGCCCGTCTCGTACCACGAGAGCGCGTACTTGCCGTCGTCGAGGTCGGCGGCGAGCTTCGAGAGCTTGAGCGGGTTGAACGTGTCGCACATCACCGCGAGCTCAGTCGTCTCGTGCAGGCCGATCGACTTCTCCGCGAGCCCGGGGTGCGGCCCGTGCGGGAGGCCCGAGGGATGCAACGTGATGGAGCCGACGTCCACGCCCTTCCGCGAGCCGAAGTTGCCGGAGACGTAATAGATCATCTCCTCGCTCTGCAGGTTCGAGTGGTGGTACGGAATCGGGACCGCGAGCGGGTCGAAGTCCAGCTTGCGCGGGCAGAACGAGCAGATCACGAAGTTGCGGCCGGCGAAGGTCTGATGGGACGGGGGCGGCTGGTGGATCCGGCCCGTGATCGGCTCGAAGTCGTGGATCGAGAACGTCCACGGGAAGAGATAGCCGTCCCAGCCGACGACGTCGAACGGGTGGTAGTCGAGGACGTAGGTCTGGTACCCGTCGCGGACGCGCACCTTGACCGGGAACTCACCGCGCTCGCGGCGCGTGTTCAGCTCCGTGGGCGGGTGGATGTCGCGGTGGTAGTACGGCGCGCCCTCGATGATCTGGCCGTACTGGTTCCGGTAGCGGCGCGGGATCTCGATCAGGCCGGGAGTCTCGAAGATCAGGTACCGCTGGTCACCCTCAGGACGAAAGCGGTATGTCGTTCCGCGCGGGACGACGACGTAATCGCCCTCCTTGTACGGGAGCTCGCCGAAGATCGTCTCGAGCGTCCCGGAGCCCTCGTGGACGAAGATCACCTCGTCGCCTTCGCCGTTCCGGAAGAAATAGTCCATCTGCTCGGACGGACGGCAGAGCGAGATCTCGACGTCGGCGTTCCACATCAGGAGCCGGCGGCCGGTGACCTGGTCGCCCCCGGCCTCGACGCCCTTCGTGTGCAGCATCCGGTGCTGGTGGGTGTCCGGCACCCACTCCTCGCGCACGATCGGCTCGAAATTGCCGATCTCCTGCACGCGGCAGGGCGACTGGAGGTGGTAGAGGATCGACTCGTTCCCGGTGAAGCCCTCGAGCCCCATCACCTCCTCGGTCAGGAGGGTGCCGTTGTCGCGGAACTGGATGTGCCGCTTGCGCGGGACGTCGCCGAGACGCTGGTAGAAAGGCACGGACAGGAGGATACCCGTGCGTTCCGGCGCTAAGGTGCGCGAATGCGCTGCTTCGCGCACGGCGATGCGATGGCCGTCGGCGTCTGCAGCATCTGCGGACGTGGCGTGTGCGAAGGGTGCGCGACCGACGTCGGTAACCGCCTGACGTGCGAGCAACCGGACTGCCGGTCAGCAGCGCGAGTCATGCGTGGACTGACCGCGGCGTCGCAGCCGCGGCTGCTGTACGGAGGCACCGGCGTGCTCCTTGTCGTGCTGGGAGTCGCTCTTGCCGTTGCCAACCACGATTGGATTCCACTCATCTTCGCGGCGCTCGGGGCTCTGTTCATCGGCCTGGGAGTGATCGCGGAGCGCAGAAGCAGAGGCTGACACACGGCCCGCAGGAGCAGCGCCGATCGCCGGCCGGGCTTCCTCAAGCGACGACGGCGCTCAGGGTGCCGACGCCGTCGATCGTGAGCTCGAGCGGGCCGCTCGCGACGTTCTCGTGCAACTCGAGCGGCGGGCCGGCGAGCAGGTCGCCGGGGCGCAGGCGGGTGTGAAGCTCCGCGAGGGCGCGCGCGGCCTCCCAGTCGAAGTCCGAGTCGAAATCGTAGTCGAGCTCGGTGTCGATGACCGGGCCCAGGAGGAGCGCGAAATCGCGATCCTTGGGCGACGCCAGCTCCGGCGCGCGCCACTCGGCTAGCCCGGTCCAACCGCCGATCGCCCCGTCCAGTCCGACTACCGCCGCGACCCGGGTTGCGACGTCCAAGCGTCCCCCGGGCCGCGTGATGAAGGCGCCCGGCGAGCGGATCGCGGCCGGGTTCGCGAACGCGAAGCTGCTCGCGTCGTCGAACAGCCGCACCGCGGGCGGCTCGAGCACGGGAGCCCGCAGCAGCACTTCGTCGAGCCTGTACTGGGCGTGCTCGCGCGCCGCCGAGCCGCCGGTGAAGAAGGACTGCAGCGTCTGCGCGGCGAGCTGCACGACCGTGTCGCCCTCGATCCGGCCGGGCCAGCCGCGCTCGAGCTCCTGCTCGGCCGGAGTGAACATGCAAAGCCGCATCCGACTGAGCGTAAAGATGAAGGACCCACCTCGCGGCGGGCCCTTCGATCGAGCAGCGTGGCGGAGCGGTTACGCGTCGGCGATGTCGCCGTTGAACTCTTCATTCAGCATCGTGCCGGCGCCCTTGCCCTTGTCCTGCCAGTGGTGGAACAGGAGCCCCTGGTCCCGGGCCACGTAGTTGAAGTTGAACTTGCAGTCGCTCGAGTTCGTGAAGCACGAAAACTGCGCGGTCGGACCGAAGAACGTCGTCAGGAAGACGTCGGTGAAGCCGCACTGGGGTCCGGTGCAGGTCGCGTTCTTGTCGAACGTGCCGCCCGTGACGGTGCCGCGGATGAAGCCGACCAGGCGACCCTGGACGCCGGCCCGGATCGTCTGACCGTGGTCGCCGGTCGTGTCGCACGCGCCGGGGCTCTTGCCGGCAAGCGTCACGAAGTCGCCGCGGTCAAAGCGAGTCAGCGTGTACGAGCCGTCCCGTTTCTTCTGCACGAAGAACGTCCGCTTAACCGTGTCCGTCGCCCAGGGAGTCCCGCACGAGCCGTTGTCGGTCGTCGTAACCGTGAACGTGCGCTTGATCGCGTGGCCGTGCTTGTGATGGCCCTTGTGGTGACCATGGTGGTCGTCGCGGTCGCCCCGGCCATCGTGAGCGAACGCCGTCGCGCTCAACGCAAGCGCGCCGAGCGAGAGAGCGAGCATGGTGATCAGCTTTCGCATTCCGTCTTCCCCCTGTAGTCGTTACAGAAGGTGTGTCCGCTGGGTCGCGCGGCACACCCGGAAAGCGCGATCCATACAAATTCAAAACAGTAAACCTGTGTGCACCTACGGTTCCGTGTGCACGATCACGTCCGCCACGTCGGGACGGGCGCGGCGCAGCCGCTCCTCGACCTCGCTCGCCCACGCGTGAGCATCGGCGAGCGTCGAGGCCGGATCGAGCCCCAGCGTGAGGAAGGCGACGACGCCCTTCTCCGTCCGAAGGAGCCGCAGCTCGCGCAGCGGACCACCGGCGGCGCGCTCCGCCGCGGCCTCGATCTCGTCCGCCTCGACGAGCTCCCCGGCTCCCACCTCGGCGAGCGGCTCGAGGTGGGTCTGCACCGACGTGATCTCGGGGACCGAGCTGACGATTGCGCGCTCGACCTGCTCCGCAATCTCGTGCGCTTGGTCGAGCGGCAGCTCGCCGGGCAGCTTCAGGTGGAGCGACACCTCCACGTCGCCGCCGAGCGAGACGACGCTGAGGTTGTGGATCTCGCGCACCTGCGGGACGCTCATCGCCGCCGCGAGCGCCCGGTCCCGGAGTGCTGCCTCGTCGGCTCGCGGCTCGACGTGGACGACGACGTCGCTGCCGGGCAGCGCGTCCTCGAGCTCGGCCTCGACCCGGTCTGCGATCGCGTGGCCCTGACCGACCGCAGCGCCGGGCGGGACGGAGATCACGACGTCGGCGAACGTGCGCCCCGCGGCCTGCCGAAGTCGGAGCCGTGAGAGTGAGACCGGCGGCTCGATGCCCGCAATCGCCGCGCGGGCCGCCGACTCAGCGTCAGCCGGCGCGCGGTCCATCAGCACGTCGACGTTCCGCCGGATCAGCCGCCCGGCCGCCATCAGCACGAGAGCGGCGACGAAGAGCGCCGCGATCGAGTCGCCCGCCGGGTAGCCCGCCGCCGACGCGGCGAGGCCGGCCAGCACCGCGAGCGTCCCCGCAAAGTCGCTGCCGAAGTGGACAGCGTTCGAACGCAGGGCCTCGCTGCCGTAGCGGCGCGCCGTGCGAAGCGAGACGAGCGTGCGAGAGAGGTCGATGACGAGCACGACCGCCACGACGACGAAGAGCCACCAGGCCGTGTCGACCACGTGGCTCGTCGTTCCCGTGAGCTGAGTCACCGCGAGCGCCGCGACGGCGACGCTGACGAGCGAGAGCACCGTCGCCTCCGCCAGCGCAGCGAGATGCTCGGCCTTGCCGTGCCCGTACTGGTGGCCTTCGTCGGCGGGCCGTCCGGAGACGCCGATCGCGAAGAACGTGAGTAGCGCGGCAACGAGATCCGTCCCGGAGTGCAGCGCCTCCGAGATGAGCCCCAGGCTGCCGCTGACGAGGCCCGCGACCAGCTTCAGAGCGGCGAGCACCGCCGCCGCGCCGATCGAGACGAGCGCGGTTCGGCGCTGCGGCGTCATGCCGCGAAGGCTAGACGAGCCTCAGTGCGTGTGAGGCTCTAGTACCAGCGACCGCGCCGAAAACCACCGAAAGCGAGCCCGAGGATCGCGAGAACGAGCCCCCAGATCACGTGACCGGTGACGAGCAGCACGATGCCGATGATGACGAGAACGGCGCCGATTCCCATGCGCGCACTATCTCACGTGCCGCCGGAATGGAAACGCGGAACCGTCAGAGATTCCCGCGCAGGGCCTGCTCGCGCTCGATCGACTCGAACAACGCCTTGAAGTTGCCCTCGCCGAACGTCGTCGCGCCGTGCCGTTC
Source organism: Gaiellaceae bacterium (assembly GCA_033857955.1). Taxonomy (GTDB): domain Bacteria; phylum Actinomycetota; class Thermoleophilia; order Gaiellales; family Gaiellaceae; genus Gaiellasilicea. Next base: position 153,471 of record JAWVCW010000006.1, read on the forward strand.
GATCACCTCGAAGAAGAGCGTCGGCCGGTCCTGCGCCGTCTTCGTGAAGATCTGTAGCAGGTAGCCGTCCTCGTCGCGGTCGGCGAGGATGCGCAGCCGCTTCAGGTCGGCATAGTCCTCCTCGATCTCGCCGACGCGGCCCTCGACCTCGTCGTAGTAGGCCTCCGGGGTGTCCAGGAAGAGCACTCCGCGGTCCTTGAGCACCTCGATCGTCTTGACGATGCTCTCCGACTGAAGCGCGATGTGCTGCACGCCGGGGCCCTCGTGGAACTCGAGGTACTCGTCGATCTGGCTCTTGCGCTTCCCCTCGGCCGGCTCGTTGATCGGAAACTTGATCTTGCCGGACCCGTCCGCCATCACCTTGCTCATCAGCGCCGAGTACTCGGTCTGGATCTGGTCGTCGCCGAAGTGGACGATGTTCGTCATCCCGAACACGCTCTCGTAGAACTCGACCCAGCGATTCATCTGCCCGAGCTCGACGTTCCCGACGACGTGGTCGACGGCGATCAGGCCGGCGCCCTGGCCGCGATGCCCGTTCGGCGAGAGCGTGACATAGCCGGGGAGGTACGGGCCGTTGTACTCGGTCCGGTTGACGAAGGTGTGGACGTTCTCGCCGTAGGTTCCGATCGTCGCGAGCTCGACGCGCCCGTGCTCGTCCTCGAACCATTGCGGCTCCGAGACCCCACGGGCTCCCCGCTGCACTGCCTCACGGTACGCGTGGGCGGCATCCGGCACGGTCAGTGCGACGTCCCGTGCTGCATCGCCGTGCCTGGCCGCGAAACGGACGATGTCGCTGTCGGCGCGAACCCCGCTCGTGAGCACGAGGCGGATCTGGCCCTGCTCGAGCACGTAGGACGCGCGATCGCGGACGCCCGTCTCCGGGCCGGCGTACGCGACCCGCTCGAAGCCCAACGCGTGCTCGTACCAGTAGGTCGCCTGCTTGGCGTTCCCGACCCACAGCTCGAGGTGGTCCCAGCCGTCGAGAGGCATGAAGTCCTGCTTGGACACGGGTCCCGATGTTACTCCGAGGCTGGTGCGGGCGGGCGGCGGCGGGCGGTCAGGATCCCGCCGCCGATCAGGACTCCCCCCACGATCTGCAGCAGGGTCATCCGCTCGGACAAGAGCACGAGGGCGAAGACCGCGGCGACAAACGGCTGTAGGTTGGCGACGAGGGTCGCGCGCGAGGCGCCGATCCGGTGCAGCGAGCGGAACCAGAGCACGTTCGTCAGCACGAGCGGGCCGAGGGTCGCGAAGGCGAGTAGGGACCACACCTTCCAGCCCACGTCATAGTCCTGCTCCGCCACCTGGGGGAAGCCGACGAGCACGATCAACACCCACCCGATCGACAAGACGACCGCACTGATCTGAGAAGCGCTGTAGCGCTCCATCAGCGGCGCGATCGCGACCGAATAGCCCGCCCACGTTCCCGCGGCCCCGATCCCCAGGAGGTTGCCGCGCAGGTCGCCGGAGAAGCCGGCAGGCGAGCCGGCCGCCACGAGCCCGACGCCGGCGAACGAGATCGCTGCGGCCAGCCAGAACTTCCGCGACAGGCGTTCCAGCCCGAACGCAAGCCCGATCAGCGCCGCGAAGATCGGCGTCGCGCCGAGGATCAGCGCGATGGTCGACGCGCTCGTCTTTTCGAGTGCGTAGACGAAGCAGAGCTGGTTCAGCCAGAGACACAGCGCCGCCAGCGCAACGAGCCCGAGGTCGGCGCGCCGGAGGCGCAGCGACCGCTCCGCGACCAGGACGATGCCGACGAAGATGGCCGCGGCGGTGCCGTAGCGAACGGTCGCGTACGCCAGCGGGTGGAGCCCGTGGGTGAGGATGTAGCGGGTGACCGTGAGGTTGAGCGCCCACAGAACGACGGTCGTCACCAACATCACCTCGACGCTGAGCGGACGGCGCATTCGCCGACCCTATCCCCGCTTCGCAAGGTCACGGGCACAGCCCGTGCCCGCGCGAAAACCCCTGCAGGGTCGCTTCGCTCCCGTCCAGACCCGTTACGCTTGCGCCATGGCAGAGCCTTCGATCCGCGACATCGACGCCCTCGTCGGGCCCGCGACACCGCACTTCGCCTACCAGTTGCGCGCCCGCATCCGCGAGCTGATCGAGGACCTGCCGGCCGACCATCCGGTCCGCCGCTACGGCGAGGAGAAGATGCGGCTGCTCGACGCGCTCGGGCACGCGTCCTCGAAGGCCGAGGGCGGCGAGAAGGAACCGCGCACACGGCTCGGCTGGGAGCAGTTGCCGAGCGCTGCGCCGGCGTACGAGCCGCTGCCTCCCCGATCATGACCTTCTCCGGGGCCTCCGTCTTCGTGACGGGGGGTTCACGGGGGATCGGGAAGGCGATCGCGCTCCGCTTCGCCGGCCTGGGAGCGGCCCGCGTGGCGATCGGCTACATGCGCTCGGACAAAGCGGCCGAAGAGACCGCCGAGGAGCTCGAGGCTCTCGGAGCCGCGCCGATCCTGATCCGCGGAAACATCTCGTCGGACCGCGTGCTGGAGGAGGTCGCGCTGCTGGGAGCGCTGGACGTGCTCGTCCACAATGCCGCCACGGGCGTGATCCGGCCCGCGCTCGAAACCGAGGACAAGCACTGGGACTGGACGCTCACCGCGAATACGCGTGCCCTGCTCGCCCTTACCCGCGTGGTTGCGCCGCAGATGCTGCCGGGCGCGTCGATCATCGGCATCTCCAGCCTCGGTGCGCAGCGAGTGCTCGAGAACTACACGCTGGTCGGCACGTCGAAGGCCGCGCTCGAGGCGCTGATCCGCTACCTCGCCGTGGAGCTCGCGCCGCTCGGGATCCGAGCGAATGCCGTCTCGGGCGGGGTCGTCGACACGGGTGCGCTCGAACACTTCCCGAACCGGGAGGAGATGCTCCGCCTGGGGAAGAACAACCCGGCGGGCCGCCTGGTCAAGCCCGAGGACATCGCCGAGGCTGTCACCTTCCTCTGCTCGCCCGAGGCGGAGATGATCCGCGGGCAGACGCTGATCGTCGACGGCGGCTTCTCTCTGCGGGCCTAGCCCCGCTGCGGGCTAACGCTGGTGGTGGCCGTCGAAGCGCGCGCGGCTCGTGTTCCGCAACCACTCGCCCCCGGTGGCGGCGCTGTGCACGAGGAGCCACGCGAGGCCGACGAAGCCGAGCAGGACGACGGCAGCGCCGGACCCCCAGGCCACTGTGGTGATCGCGACGGCGGCGAAGACGACTCTCCGTCTCATCCTGCTCACAGGGTACCCCCGTTCCGGGGCAAGATGCAGGCCGTGGAACCGACCGACCACAACCGCCGCGCGTTCGACGACGCTCATCGCACCTCGGAGAACGTGCTCGCGACGCCCGGGATGCCGGAACGGATCCGGGAGCGGCTGCACGGTGCGAAGGGCAGCCGCGTCCTGCACCTCTTCTGCGGCAGCGGGCGCGAGTCGCTCGACCTGACCGAGCTGGGCGCCCTCGTCACGGGCGTCGACGACGACGAGGGCGCGATCGGGGCCGCACGGCGGCGGCTGCCGGAGCTGCCCTGGGTGCACGCCGACGTGCACGCCCTGCCGCCTGAGCTCCTGCTCGGCCGCTGGGACCTGGTGTACCTCGGCTACGGCTCGCTCGCCCGTCTCCGAGACGTCAACGCCTGGGCCGCGGGCGTCGCCGCGGCGCTGCGGAGCGGCGGCGTGCTCCTGCTCCACGACGAGCACCCTGCAGGCGCGTGCCTCGACGCGTTCGGACGCTGGCGCGACGACTACTTCGCGCGCCCCGTGCTCGGCGAGGTCGTCACCGCGGTGGCGGGCGCCGGGCTCGCGCTGCGCGGGCTCGAGGAGTGGCCGGGCAAGGACCCCAAAGTGCCCGGTCACCTGGTATTGGCGGCCGAGAAACCCGAAGCTTAGAAAGCACGACGCGCGGGGACAACGGGGGCATGGGAATCTCAGTCAGCATCCTGTTGATCGCCGTCGGTGCGATCCTGACGTGGGGGGTCACGGCGGAAGCCCAGGGCCTCGACGTCAACGCGATCGGCGTCATCCTCATGATCGTCGGCCTCCTGGGCCTTGTCATCTCGGCGCTGTTCTGGTCGAGCTGGGGCGGCTTCCAGCGCCGCACCGCGTATGTCGAGGGCGGCCCTGTACGTCGAGCGGGCATGCCACGCCGCCGGGCGACCGTGGTCGAAGAGGAAGTCGAAGAGGTCGCTCCCGGTCCACCGCCTCCGTAGCGCCCGCTAGCGCCTGCGGAACAACGAACGTCCCAGATCGCCGGCCACATAGCCGGCGATCTTCGGGTTCTCCTGCAGCCGCCGGAGGGAGTACTCGTACCACTGGCGGCCGTACGGCACGTAGAGACGGAGCCGGTGACCGTCGGCGACGACTCGATCGCCGAGGTCCCGCCTCACCCCGAGCAGCATCTGGAACTCGTACTCCTCGGACGTGAGCCCGCGTTCGCGGACGGCGCGCCGCCCCTCATCGATCAGCCATTCGTCGTGCGTCGCGATGCCGACGTAGCAGCCTCCGTCGAGAAGAGCGTCGAGCGCTCGGACGTAGTGCGCGCGGACGTCGTCGAAGTCGCGGTAGGCGATCTCCGGCGGCTCGATGTAGATCCCCTTGCAGAGGCGGACGTTCGCACCGGCGAGCGCGTGCGCGTCGTCGACCGTCCGCTTGAGCGCTGCCTGGAGGACGACGCCGAGGTTTCCGTAGCCCCCGGCCGTGAGCTCGTGGTACAGCTCGAGCGTCGCATCGGTCGTCGACGAGTCCTCCATGTCGATCCGGACGAACGTCCCCCGTTCGGCGATCCGCTTCAGATTGTCGCGCGCCAGGTTGGGATCGAGCTTGAGCCCGAGACCCGTCAGCTTGACGCTGACGTTCGCGTCGAGTCTGTCCTCGTCGACCGCGTCCAGCACGTCGAGGTAGGCGCGGGTGATCTCCTCGGCCTCCTCCGGGCGCGTGATCTCCTCGCCGAGGACGTCGACCGTTGCGAGCTTGCCGGCCGCGTTCAACTCGGCCACGACCCGCCGAGCGTCCTCCAGGTCGGAGCCGGCGATGTACCGGGACGAGAGGGTGCGCACGACCCGCTTCGGGACGGCCGGAAGCAGCGTGACGACGGCACGGTCGACCAGAGACACGGCGCGCGACTCTACTTGGTTGCGCAAGATGAGCATCCGCGGAAGCGGATGCTCATCGCGCGAAGACCCCTAAAAGGGGCCGCTTCGCGGCCCGGCTCGCTCGCACACGACCGCTAGCGTTCGCGCATGAAGCCCTGGCGTGCAGCGCTCACGAGCGCAACGGCCTCGGGAAAGAGCACGCGCATGGCGTCGCGCAGCGCGACCGCCTGCTCGTCGATGCTGCCGCTCGGCTGCACCTGCTTCAGGGCGGCGGAGGTCAGCTCGACGGCCGTGTTCAGCGTCAGCGTCGCGAACTGCTCACGCTGCGCCTCCTGTACCGACTCGGCCTGCTGGGCGGCGAACTCCTGGATGCCCCGCAGGAGCTCCTCGGGGTCACCGCCGAACGGGAAGCCGAAACTGCCACCTTCCATGCCCCAAGGCTACCGGAGGTCGATCCGGTAAGAGCGCTCCACCTCGCCGAACAGGGCCTCGATCACGTCGCCGGCGCCCTTCATCGCCTCGGCGAACGGCGAGCCGTGCACCGCGCTTCCCAGGGTGACCTCGAGCCTGCGCGTCGCGGCACCGATCTCGTCGAGCCGCGCAGGGGTCGCAAGCGTGGGCGGTGCGCCGATCACGCGCTGCAGCTCGAGCGAGGTCTCCTCGGCCTCTTCGATTCCCGGCGGGTTCTCGGTCACGCGGAGGGCCGCGAGCTGCGAGCGCAGCTCGTCGAGGTCGCCGCCTGCCGCAGTCTCCGCGGCGAGCTCGCACAGCGCGATGATCGAGACCGCGTCCCGGACTCGTAACCGCTCGCCGACCGGCTCGCCGTCGCCGTCATAGGCGAGCCACGTGCGCTCTCCGCCGGCTTCCTCGAACGAGCAGACGTAGACCCTGTCGCCCGGATGCGCCTCCGACGCGAGGACCGCGTTCGCGCCGGAGCGAGCAGCGATCCGCTCGAGCTCGTCTGCGAGCGCCATCGCGTCATCGTAGGGCCGGACTACCATGCGACCGTGGTCGAACGGGTCGCACTCGCGCTGGCCGTGCTCGCGTTCGCGCTGGCCCTGTTCGCGATCATTCAAGCGCGGACGCGCCGCCGCGATCCCACCGACGAGGCACTCGCACGCCTGCAGGCGCTCGTCGCCGAGGAGACCGCATCGGCTGCCGAGGAGCTGAAGTCCCGCCTCGCCCGGATGCGTGCCGACGCGCTGTCATTACTGATCGAGGAGGAGCGGAAGATCGCGGACGAGCGACGCCGTGAATTCGCCGAACGGGAGCGCGCCGCGGGCGTGGAGCTTGCGGAGGCGCTCGCAGTCGCCGCACGCCGCGTCGACGAGCGGCTGCGCACGTGGGGAGACGATCTCGACCGCGCGCAGCAGAGCCTGGAGACGGACCTGAGGCGGCTGGAGCAGCGGCAGAAGCAGCTGATCGCCGACGCGGAGGCTCGCATCGAGGCCGAGGCCTCCGAGCTCATCACGACCTCGGACGAGCAGCGGGCGTCGGTGGTCCGCCTGCGCGAGGAGCTCGAGCGCTCGGCCCAGGCCGCCGTCTCCGAGGCGCTCGAGGAGCTCGAGGCTCACACCGCCGAGCGCCGCCGGGTGATCGAGGAGATCGCCGAGCGGCTGCGGCGCCGCGAGCAGGCTCTCACGGAGCAGGTCGAGCGAGGCGAGACCGAGGCTGCGCGCAGAATCGAGGCGTCGTTCGCGGACATCGAGCGCCGCCAGGTCGAGCAGCTGCAGCGCGTGATCGCCCGCGAGGCCGAGCGCTACGCCGAGGCGGCGGGCGTGCAGTTCGAGTCGACGATGCGCGCCGCACGCGAGGAGGCGGCAGTGCGACTCTCACGCGAGCTCGACCGCGCAGTCGAGACGTTCGTGCGCCAGGCCGACATGGTCTTCGCCGAACGGCTCTCGCAGACGGGCGAAGCCGGTCAGCAGCGGCTCGAGGCTCGTCAGCGACAGGCGCAGTCCGTCTTCGAGCGGCAGCAGGACGAGCTCGCGGCGTCCTTTGCGGAGCGCATCGCCGCCGCCGATTCGGACCTCCGGCGCACGCTGGGCGCGTTCGTCGCGGAAGCCGAAGCGGAGCGCGCCGCTCTCGCCGAGCGGCTCGCCGAGCTCGCGCGCCGCGTCGACGAGGCGTCACGCCTCCGCCAGGTCTGACAGGTCCCGGCTAACAACCGTGCGCAGGGAACGTCTTCTGCAGCACGAACACGCGACCGATGACCGATACGACAGAGCTGATAGACCGGCACAGCGAGCGGGCCAAAGTAGAGTCCTGGCGCCTGCACGTCCTGATCGAGGCCGGGTATCCGCTCCCGCTCGCGGAGAAGCTCGCGGTGGCACTCGACGCGGATCTGCACGAGGCGGTCGAGCTCGTCGGCCAGGGCTGCGACCCCCGCACCGCCGCCGAGATTCTGCTCTAACTGTCGTCTAGGCCGGGCCCGATCGTTACCAGGACCGCGCCGACGGACACAGCGGCGACCGCAAGCCCGAACGATGCCCTGACACCAAAGGCGTCGATGAGCGTTCCGCCCAGCGCCATCCCGGCCGAGAACCCGACGAACACCGCCGTCGTGACCCAGGCGAATGCCTCCGCCGCGGTGCCACGTTTGGCGACGGCGTCGATCAACCCGTAGGCGGCCATCACGACGGGTGCGATCGGCACGCCGGCGAAGAACGCGAGCACCGCCATGCTCGGAAGTGACCACCCGAGCAGCGGCAGCGCGATGCCGAGCACGAGCAGCAGTGCGGCGAAACGCAAGAGGCGCACGGGCGAAACGGTCACGAGCGCGCCGGCCATGAGCCCGCCGACGAGGCTGCCACCCGCGAACAGAGCCAGGGGAATGCTGCCGAGCTCGGCCCCGCCGTGACCTTCCGCAAAGGCGGGAAACCCGACCTCGGTCGCGCCGAACCCCAGGCCGAGGCACACGGAGAGACTGATGATCGTCATGAGGCCGCGTGACTCGAGTGCGCCCAGGATCGAGCCCGCATGTCTCTCCTCCGGCCGCCACGCCCGAACCGGGTCGGCGAGCGCGATGAGCGTCGTCCCGACACCCCCTGCCGCTGCCGCGACGGCGAGAGCGAGGACCGGCGAGACCGCGGCGGTGAGCAGCGCAACGAGGAGCGGGCCGGCGACGAAGATGATCTCCTGCAACGAGGCTTCGAGCGCGTACGCGGCCGAACGGAGGTCGGCATCGGCAAACATTCGCGGCCACAGCGCGCGCAGCGACGCACCGACCGGCGGCATCAGAGCGCCTGCAGCCGCAGCGCAGACCGCGATCGCCGGCAGCGGCGCGTCGACGAGCGCGAGCCCGCAGACGGCAAGCATCAGGGCCGGGAAGATGAGAGCTCGAGGAAGCAGGATCCGCGTCTGGCCGCGCCGGTCGACCAGCCGGCCCGCGATCGGAGCTCCGATCGCGGTCGCCACGAAGTACGCGCCAGAGACCGCTCCCGCGGCCGCGTAGCTGCCGCCGTTCTCGCGGACGAGCAGCAACAGGGCCAGCCCGATCATCCCCATCGGCAGCCGCGCGAGCAGCCCGCTCAGGACGAGGCGCTTGACGTGGGGAACCTGGAAGAGGGCGCGGTAGCGCGCGAGACCGAGCGGCGGGACGGCTTCCGTCACGGAACCGATCATCTACGCTCGGCTGAGATGAAGGTCGAAGCACTGCTCTACGGCGACCGGAAGGTCTACACCGTCGCGAACTTCAACCGCGGCGTCGCCGACTGGCTCCAGCGGCTGCCGACCTTGTGGATCGAAGGCGAGGTGACGGAGCTGCGCCGGTCGGACCGCTGGGGCAGCGTCTTCTTCACCCTCAAGGATCCGGCCGACGGCGCCAGCCTGCCCGCCTCGATCCCGCGGCGGACGTTCGACGCGCTCAAGCTCGACCTCGCGGACGGAGAGCGCATCCACGTACTCGGGCGCCCCGAGCTCTTCGCGGCGAAGGGCGAGTTCAGGCTGCGCGCGCTCTCGCTCGAGCGCTTCGGGTTCGGCGCGCACCTGGCGGCGATCGAGCGGCTGAAGCAGACGCTCGCCGACGAGGGGCTCTTCGACGCCGCGCGCAAGCGCCCGCTGCCCCGCTTCCCTCGCCGGATCGGGCTCGTCACGGGTACGGACGCAGCTGCGCGCCAGGACGTGATCACGACGATCCACACCCGATTTCCGCCTGCACGCATCCTCGTCGCGGAGACCCTGGTTCAGGGACCCCGGGCCGCGGCGGGCATCGTCGAGGCGCTGCGGTCGATCAGCCGTGAGCCGGGCATCGACGTGATCGTGCTCACGCGCGGCGGCGGCAGCTTCGACGACTTGCTCCCCTTCAGCGACGAGCGCGTCGTCCGCGCTGTCGCCGCCTGCCCGGTGCCCGTCGTCTCCGCGGTCGGGCATGAGCAGGACACGCCGCTGTGCGACCTCGCTGCGGACGTACGTGCCTCCACGCCGACGGCGGCCGGCAAGCTCGTCGTGCCCGACCTCGAGGCTCTGCGCGTCGAGCTCGTCCGCGCGGGCAGCTCGCTCGAGAGCTGCGTGCGCCGGCTGATCGAGCGCGAGCGGGAAGGGCTCACGCGCACCCGCTCGGCGCTCGAGCGCGGCGCACGCAAGACGCTCGACCGCGACGCGCAGCGGCTCTCGCTCCTGCGCGACCGGCTCCGCCGAGGGCCGGCGCTCCTCGTCGAGCGCCGGCGCTCGACGCTCGAGCGCGCGGCGGGGCAGCTCGCGGCGCTCTCCCCGCGCGCAACGCTCGGCCGCGGGTACGCGATCGTGCGGGCGGGCGACTCCGTGCTGCGGGACACGGACGGCCTGTCGCCGGGCGCCCGCATCGACGTCGAGCTGGCCGAAGGCGGGTTCGGCGCGCTCGTCGAGGACGTGCGGCCGTGACTGAGCTGAGCTTCGAGACGGCACAGCAGGAGCTCGAGCAGATCGTCGACCGGCTCGAGCGCGGCAACGCCGGGCTCGACGAGGCGATCAAGCTCTGGGAGCGCGGCGAGGAGCTGCTCCGCTTCTGCCTCGCCCGGCTGGAGACCGCCGAGGGAAAGATCGAGGAGCTCGCCCAGCGCGCCGCTGCGGCAGAACCGCTTCCACCTGCGGGCGACGGCGGTTAGTATCGCGCCGATGGCCCGCCCCTCGACGGAGACGATCGCAAAGGTGCCCCTGTTCGCAGGTCTGGAGAAGCGCGACCTCGAGCGGATCGCCGACTCGTTCAAGGAGCGCAACTACTCCGCCGGCGACACGATCGCAAGCGAGGGCCAGGGCGGCGCAGGCTTCTTCATCATCGGCGACGGCACCGCGAAGGTCACCGTGCACGGCGAGGACCGCGCCACGCTCGGCCCGGGCGACTACTTCGGCGAGATCGCGCTGATCGACGAGGGCGCTCGCACGGCCACGGTCACCGCCGACACGGACATGAAGACCTACGCGATGACATTCTGGGAGTTCCGGCCGATCGTCGAGACCGACGCCCGGATCGCGTGGAAGCTCGTCCAGGCGCTCGCGCGCAAGCTGCGCGAGGCCGACGCCCGCTGATGTGCTGCGCAAGCTGAGCACCCGCGGAAGCGGATGCTCAGCGCGCGAAGATCCCTACAGGGGACCGCCAGCGGCTCCAAAACCGCGGAACGCTAAGTCTCGTCCCAGGGCGACCAGATCGTCGTAGGCGCGGGCCGGGTCGCCCGAGAGCGCCACCGTCTCCACATCCGGGAGCGGCTCGGCTACCAGGCCGCCGAAGACGACGCAGCGCGTACCGGCCTCGACCGACCGGCGCGCGACCTCGCCAGGGGCCTTGCCCAGCACGGTCGTCAGGTCGACTCGCCCTTCGCCGGTGACGACGAGGTCGTAGGCCGCAGGCTCGAAGCCGATCGCGTCGAGCACGAGCGGCGCGCCGGGAACGAGAGTCGCGCCGAGCGATGCGAGCGCGGCGCCCAACCCGCCGGCGGCGCCACCGCCCGGGCCGGGATCGGGAAGTGCGGCGAAACGGCGCTCGAGCTCGGCGATCTCCTTCGGTCCGGCGCCCTTCTGCGGCCCGAAGAGGCGCGGCGCCTCCGCCAGCGTGGCGGTCACGTCGCAGCCGACCCGGGTCGGAACCGCAAGCTCCTGCACGAGCTCGAGGAAGCCCGCGCCCGCATCCATCGTCGCGGTGCCGCCGAGCATGAGCAGAAGCGCCGCAGGCCCGTCGTCGAGCACGGCGGCGACGAGCTCGCCGAAGCCGCGGCTGGACGCGGCGAGCGAGTCGAGGCGGCGCGGGTCGAGAGGGATCGCGGCCGCAGCCTCGACGACGGCCGTCCCGTCCGGCAGCCGGAGCCAGCGCGCCCGATGCGGGCAGCCGAACGCGTCGTGCACGTCGAGCTCGCGCCACTCGCCGCCGAGCGCGAGCCACAGTGCCTCCGCGGTGCCCTCGCCGCCATCGGCGACCGGCAGCTCGTCAGCCTCCGTCCCACCTTCGCGAAAGCCCTCCGCGAGCGCGCCCGCTGCAGCAGCCGCCGCGAGGACGCCCTTGAGGCTAGCCGGACACGCCAGCGCGCGCACGTGACGCCTCCGGGTGCGATTCCTCTTCCTCGAGCTCGTCCGGGATCTCGCTCGCATCGGGCATCCCGCGCAGCGTCGCGAACGAGAGGCCCTCGCGCGCGAGGAAGAGCAGGCCGACCCCGGCGCCGACGGACATCTCCACGACCTGGAGCACGAGCGCGTACGCGAACCCGGTCGAGTAGGCGACGCCGTACTGGACGAGCGGAAACGCAACGGCAGCCTGGAGCAGGCCGAAGTTGCCGGGCCAGAGCGGGAAGATCGTCGCGACGTTCATCAGCAGCAGGACCAGTCCTGCCGCCGGGAGCGGCGCGTGGATGTCGAACGCGCGCATCGCGACGTAGACGGCGAACAGCTGCAGGACCCAGCCTGCGCACTGAAGCACGATCGCGGCGGCAGCCGGGAGTGGCGAACGGAGCACCGCGAGCCCCTGCCGCGCCATCGCGAGGAGGCGCCGGAGCGGGCGCGCCCCTTCGAGCTTGGGCCGCTGCCCCCGCCTCGCGCTCGCGACGGCGACGGTGAAGAGCAGGGCTCCGACCGCCGCCACGATCGCCAGGCTCGTCACGGCCCAGTGCGGGATCTTCGCTGTCGTGAGCACGTAGCCGACGAGCAGCAGCGCCGGGAAGAGATCGAACAGCCGGTGCGCGAAGACGGTGCCGACGAGAGCGCCGGTCGTCCCGCGGCCGTGAGGGAGATGGCTGCGAAGCACGGCGACGCGTGCGAGCTCGCCGATCCGGCCCGGCAGGACGGCGTTCGCGAGCAGCCCGATCGAGAAGGCCGAGAAGACGCGGCCGAAGGGCGGCTGGGGCGGGTCGAGGGCCTGGTCGATCGTCAGCCGCCAGGCGAGCGAGCGTACGAGCACCGACGCCAGGTTGAGGCCGATCGCGAAGGCGACCCACGCCCAGTTGACGAGATCGAAGGCGTGGTAGACGACGTTCCAGTCGGGACCCCGCCACCAGAGGAGGACGACGACGACGGAGAGGAGGGGGAGCACGAGCGCAGCGCGGACCCAGCGACTGCGCGGCACGAGACTCATGCAGCCGCCCTCGACTCGACCCCACGGGCCGAGTCGTAGATCGCGACGAGACGGCGGGCGATGTCCGCCCAGGAGTAGCGGTCGATCGCGAGTTGCCGTGCAGCGGCGCCGAGCGCCTCGCGCCGGGGCTCGTCCTCGAGCAGGGCGGCGACTGACACTGCGAGCGCCTCCACGTCGTCCGGAGGGACGGCGACGGAGGTCTCCGGCGTCATCACGTCTCGGTAGCCGGGGATGTCCGACGCGACCACCGGCGTGGCGCAGGCGAACGCGCGCGTCAGCACCATTCCAAAGCTCTCGCCTCCGAGCGACGGCGCCACGAGCGTCTTGGCAGAGGCGAGCTCCGCGGTCAGATCGTCCTGGCTGAGGAAGCCGAGCACGTCGATGCCCTCGTCAGGGACACGCAGACGCGTGAGCAGCAGACGTACCGCCAGCGGGTCGGCGCCGGCGATGCGGAGCCGTGCCCCCGTGCGCTTGCGAATGTCAGGCCAGGCGCGGAGCAGCACGTGCAGGCCCTTCCGCGGCTCCTGGCGGCCGGCGAAGACCACGTGGTGCTCGCGGCCTCCCGGCTCGACGCCGTCCGGGATCAGCACGCCGTTCGGGACGATCTCGTACTCGCCCGGAAGCCATCGCTGTGCCGAGGCGCGCGCCTGCTCGGAGACGGCGATCCTGCGATCGAGACGCTCTTCGAGGAAGCCCCAGACCGGCGTTGCGAGCCGCATCCAGCCGAGCTCGCCGCTCGCGTGGTGGGTGCCGACCATCGGGCCGTCCCAGAGCGCGAGCGCTGCGATGCACGGCGTCGGCGTCATCGGCTCGTGCAGGTGCAGCAGGTCAAAGGACTGCTCCCGAAGCACGCGGCGCATCCGGAGGATCGAGCGCGGACTGAGGATGATGTTCGGTAGCGAGCCGTTCGCGGGGACGATCACCGAGCGTCCGATCGGGATCACCTCGGGCGGCGGCAACCCGTGCCGGCCGACCCGTGGATGGAGGACCCGTGTGAACTGGCCGGGCGGGTCGTTGCCCATGATCAGTCGCACCTCGTGTCCGAGATCTCGGAGTGCGGCCGCTTGCAGCTCCGCATGCTCCACGACGGCGCCCCAGAAGGACCACGAGAACGGGACGACGATGCCCACCTTCATCTCGCACGGAGTCTATGCGTGCCTGCACAATGCACCTGTGCGCCTCGAGGGAGTCCATCACGTCACCCTGATCACCGGCGACGCGCCGCGGAACGTCGACTTCTACACGCGCGTGCTGGGGCTCCGGCTGGTCAAGAAGACCGTCAACCAGGACGACCCGACCGTCTACCACCTCTTCTACTCCGACGAAAAGGGAAGCGCGGGCGCGGACATCACGTTCTTCGAGTATCCCGGCGCGGCGCGTGGAACCGCGGGTCCCGGCATGGTCCACACGATCGTCTGGCGCGTCGACTCCAACGAGGCGCTCGACTTCTGGGAGCAGCGACTCGACGGGGAAGCCGAGAACGTCACGCGCTCCGGGGAAGTGCTCTCGTTCGAGGATCCGGAGGGGGTGCGGCACGAATTGGCGGTCGACAAGACCGGCGACGAGCCGCTCACCGCCAAGCATCCAGAGATCCCCGAGGAGCATGCGCTCCGGGGATTCGCCGGCGTTCGGGCGTACGCGATCGACCCTGAGCGAAGCAGTGCCATGCTGGAAGACACACTCGGCTTCGAACCGCGCGGCGACTACACCTGGGAGGCCCGCGGCGACAAGCGCGGCGGCTTCTACGCGTACGACACCCCGCCGCCGGGCCGCGGCATCCCGGGCGCGGGCACGGTCCACCACGTTGCCTGGGCGACGAACATGGACGAGCAGGAGGCCTGGCAACAGCGCGTCGCCGAGGCGGGCTTGCGACCGACCCCCGTCATCGACCGCTTCTACTTCAAGTCGGTCTACTTCCGCGAGCCGAACGGGATCCTCTTCGAGCTCGCGACGCTAGGCCCTGGGTTCGCGACCGACGAGGACCCCGAGCACCTCGGCGAACGGCTCTCCCTCCCGCCGGCATTCGAGCATCTGCGCGAGCAGATCGAGCCCGCGCTGACTCCGCTGCCGAACCCGCGCGGATGAACCTGCGCGTCCTCGAGCGGCCCGCCGCCGGGGAGCCGCGAGGGTCGCTCGTGCTCCTGCACGGGCGCGGGGCCGACGAATACGACCTGCACCCGCTCCTCGATGCGCTCGACCCGCAGCGCCGCCTGCACGGCGTCAGTCCGCGCGGCCCGCTCGCGCTGCCGCCGGGAGGCGCGCACTGGTACCGGCTCGGCGGGATTCCGACCCCGGAGCCGGAGACCTTCTGGCCGAGCTTCGAAGCGCTCGTCGAGCTCCTCGACGGGCTGCCCCAGCCGCTCGTGCTGGGCGGCTTCTCGCAGGGAGCCGTGATGAGCTGGGCGCTCGGCCTGGGCCGGGGACCGGCAAAGCGGCCGAGGACGATCGTTGCGTTCTCCGGATTCATACCGAACGTCGAGGGTCTCGAGATCGACGTCTCGGACATGGACGGCTATCCGGTCGCGATCGCCCACGGCACGCTCGACCCGGTGATCCCGGTCGACTGGAGCCGGGCCGCCCGAGACCTGCTCGTCGCCGCGGGTGCCGACGTCGCCTACCACGAGTCGCCGCTGCTCCCACACACGATCGACCCGGAGATCATCCCCGCGGTTCGAGGCTTCGTCGCGCACGCGCTCGAAGCCAAGTAACAGTCTGTTACTTGGAAGAGGTCGCCGGGACGGTCGGCGAACGGCGTAGCCGAGCCACACCCACACCTCGGGTTCGAGGCCAAGTAACAGTCTGTTACTTGGGTAAGCTCGCGCGGATGCTGGACGAGGGACTCGCCGAGCTCCACACCCACCTCGGCGGCTCCGTCGCCTCCGAGATCCTCTGGTCGCTCGCGCACGAGCAGGGGATCGCGCTGCCGGTCAAGGACTACTGGGAGTTCGACGCGCTGGTCACCGTCTCAGACCCGCGTGGCGTCGCCAACCTCGACGCGCTCGACCGGATCTACCACTGGACGGAGCTGATCCAATCCTCGCCGCTCGCGGTCGAGCGCTCGGTGCACGCTGCGATCGGCGGCGCCTACCGCTCGCAGAGGATCACGACGCTCGAGCTCCGCTTCAACCCGATGAAGCGCAACCGCGGCGGCGAGCGGGATCTCGATCACATCATCCTCGCGGCCGTCCGGGGCCTCGACGTCGCTCGGCTCGAGTACCCGCAGGTGCGGTGCGGGCTGATCCTGATGATGGACCGCACGTTCGCGCCGCGTCAGAACGAGATCGTCGTCGAGAAGGCGATCCGCTGGGCCTCGCGCGGCGTCGTCGGCGTCGACATCGCAGGACCCCGCCCGGGCGGCGGCCGGTACGACTACAAGCAGCTCACCCCGATGGTCGAAACCGCGCGCGAGGCCGGTCTCGGCGTCACGATCCACGTCGGCGAGGAAGGCGAGACCGGCGCCGAGGAGCTCGGCGAGGTGATCGAGCACCTGCGGCCGGAGCGGATCGGCCACGGCATCCTCGCGGCGCGCGATCCCGAGCTGATGCGCCTGCTCCGAGAGGCCGGCACAGTGCTCGAGATCTGTCCCACGTCGAACCTGCTCACGAAGGCCCTGGCGGACGAGGACGCCGTCCGTGACACGTTCCGGGCCTTCGTCGAGCACGGCGTTGCCTTCACGATCGCAACCGACGGGCCGGAGATGATGCACACCCACCTGCGGGACGAGCTCGAGCTGCTCGAGCGGATCGGCGCGCTCACGCCGGAGGAGCTCGCGGCGGCGAACCGCCGTGGGCACGAGGCCAGCTTCATCCCTCGGTAACGGAATCTCTCGCCGGGCGCCTACGTTGCGTCAAAGAGACATGGCCGCCCGCTGGAAACTCCTCACCGCCCTTTGGACCGTCTATCTGGTCTGGGGGTCGACGTACTTCGCGATCAAGATCACGGTTCGGACCCTGCCTGCGTTTCTGTCCGCCGGGCTTCGCTTCCTGCTCGCCGGTGCGCTGCTGGCGCTGATCCTGACCCTGCGCGGACGAAGCATCCGGGTGACGCTCCGGGAGCTCGCGTCCTCGGCGCTGCTGGGGATCTCGCTGCTCGGGCTTGGCGTGGGCGTCGTCACGCTGGCCGAGACGCGAATCGACTCCAGCACGGCTGCGATGATCGCCGGTTCCGTGCCGCTGCAGGTCATTCTGCTGCGGGCACTCGCACGCGAGCGGATCGCGCTCGCCACGCGGCTGAGCGTGCTCGCCGGCCTCGCAGGGCTCGGCCTGATCGTGATCCCCGGCGGCGAGGGCTCATCCAGCGCCATCGGCCTCGCGCTGATGGTCGGTGCGACTGTCTCGTGGTCGCTCGGATCGTTCTTCGCTCACCGGCTGCCACTGCCTCAGGACGGCTTCGTCGCCACGACCTGGGAGATGCTGGGCGCCGGGTTCTTCCTGCTCCTGCTCGGAGTAGCCGCCGGCGAGCTGGGCACCGCCGAGCCGGCCGGCTTCACGCTCGAGTCCGTCGCGGCCTGGCTCTACCTCGGCGTCGTCGGCTCCCTGATCGGCTTCACGGCGTACGCCTGGCTGCTGCGGAACGCCCCGATCTCGAAGGTCGTCACGCACCAGTACGTGAACCCGCTCGTCGCGATCGCGCTCGGCGCCGCTCTGCTCGACGAGCACATCACGCTGACGACCGGCCTCGGTGCGGCGCTGATCGTCGGTGCGGTCTTCGTCGCCGTCCGGCAGGAACGTCCGCCCGTCGAGCGGACGAACGCCTTAGCGCCGGGCGCCGCCGAAGCGAGGTAGCCCGTCGTCGGGGATCGGCTCCCACGGCGCGGCGAAGTCGACGTACGCGCGCGAGCCGGGGCGAATCCCGGGATCCTCGTCGAACGCCCCCATCCGGATGCCCTTCACCTCCGGATTGACGGGATCCTCGCTCCAGAGCGCGGCTCCGCACTCGCGGCAGAAGACCTTCGCGAATCCGTCCGGCGGACGCCAGGCGCCGAGCGACTCCTCGCCGCTCACGAGCCGGAACGATCCGGGCGCGACCCGGGCCGACACGGCAGCAGCCGTGCCGGTGCGCCGCTGACAGCGGGTGCAATGGCAGTACGACGCCGCGACGAGCGGCTCCGTCACCTCGAACCGAACCGCGCCGCAGAGGCAGCCTCCCTTCAGCATCACGGCTAGCCCCCGTTCACCTGGGAGCGCTGGTGTGCGAGGTAGTCGAGCAGATCGGACCGCGTCAGGATCGCCGTCGGCCGGCCCGCCGCCGCGACGACGACCGCCGCATTCGGGCCGGAGAGGTCCGCGAAGACCTGATCGAGCGAGTCGCCGACGTCCACCGTGGCAAGGGGAGGCTGCATCAGCGCGGCCACGTCCTCGTTCAGCGCGTCCGGATTCTTGAAGACGCGATCGAGCACGCCCCGCTCCTGCAGCGAGCCGACCACGTCCGCGAGCGACTCCGTATCGCCGTCGCGCACCACCGGGAGCTGTGAGATCGAGTAGCGCTGCATCAGGTCGATCGCCTGCCCCACCTTCGCGTGCGACTCGATCGTGACGAGATCCGGCACCTCGTGCTCCTCGGCGCGCTTGAAGCGAAGCACCTGGTCGATCGTCGGCGTGGGCGTCCGGCGCTCGAGGAAGCCGTACTGGAGCATCCAGTTGTCGTCGTAGAACTTCGAAAGGTACGAGCGCCCGGAGTCGGGGAGCAGCGTGAGGATCGTCGCGGCCCGGCCGAGATCCTTCGCGACTTCGAGCGCCGCCCAGATGGTCGTCCCGGCGGACCCGCCGGCCAGGATCCCCTCCTCCCGCGCCAGCCGCCGCGCTGTCACGAACGAGTCGCGGTCCGAGACGCGCACCCAACGGTCCACGACGTCACGCGACATCGTCTCCGGCCACGTGTCCTTGCCGATCCCCTCGACGAGGTAGGGGTGCGTCTCCTGCGAGGTGTAGATCGAGCCCTCCGGGTCGGCGCCGACGATCAGGATGTCCGGGTTGCGCTCCTTCAGGTAGCGCCCGGCGCCCGAGATCGTGCCGCCGGTGCCGACGGAGATGACGACCGCGTCGAGCTCGCCCCCGGTCTGCTCCCAGATCTCCGGCCCCGTCGTCTCGTAGTGGGCCTGCGGGTTCGACATGTTCGAATACTGGTTGGGCTTGTAGCCACCGGGGATCTCCTCGGCGAGACGATCGGACACCGAGTAGTAGCTCTCGGGGGAGTCGTGCTCGACGGCCGTCGGCGTGATCACAACCTCGGCGCCGTAGGCGCGCAGCATCGCGATCTTCTCCTGGCTCATCTTGTCCGGCATGACGAAGATGCAGCGGTACCCGCGGGCGGCTGCGGCGATCGCCAGCCCGACGCCGGTGTTGCCGGAGGTCGGCTCGACGATCGTCCCGCCCG
The DNA here is from genome assembly GCA_033857955.1 of Gaiellaceae bacterium. Taxonomy (GTDB): domain Bacteria; phylum Actinomycetota; class Thermoleophilia; order Gaiellales; family Gaiellaceae; genus Gaiellasilicea. Next base: position 172,457 of record JAWVCW010000006.1, read on the forward strand.
GCTTGAGCTTTCCCTCCCGCTCGGCAGCCTCGATCATGGCCAATCCGATCCGGTCCTTGTTCGAGCCGCCGGGGTTCAGGTACTCGAGCTTTGCGAGCAGCGTCGGCTGGATGTCGCGACTGATCCGGTCCAGCCGCACGATGGGCGTCTCGCCGACGAGGTTGAGTAGGGTCGGATACTCGCGCGCCATGACGGGCGCAAGCCTACCGTCCGCGCAGCCGCAGAAAGGAGTGCCGATGGCCTTCATCGAGCTGATCGACGAGACCAGCGACCCGGGATCCGCCACGAACATGACGCGCACTTTCGCCCATCGGCCTGCGGTGTACGCCGCCTGGCGACAGCTCCTCGGGGCAATCACCGGCACGATGGACGAGCGGCTGTACGAGCTCGTGACGCTGGCCGCGGCCGGCAGCCTGCGCTCGAGCTACTGCTCGCTGGCACACGGCCGGGTGCTGCTCGAGCGGCACGTGTCGGAGCCCGAGCTGCTCGCGCTCGCCTTGGAGCCGGAATCCGCGTCCCTCACAGCGGTGGAGTCCGCTGCGATGCGGCTCGCGCGCAAGGTCGTCGAGGATGCAACCTCGGTCTCGTCTGAAGACGTCGGCGAGCTACGGAAGCTCGGCCTTTCCGACGCCGAGATCTTCGACATCGTCGCCGCGGCGGCGGCGCGCTGCTTCCTCAGCAAGACCCTCGACGGGCTCGGCATTCGGCCCGACGCGGAGTACGCAGCGCTGGCGCCGGAGCTGCGGGAGGCGCTGGTCACCGGTCGCCCGATCGCCGAAGCCACATAAAGGACGAATCGACCTCGTTGCGAATACGCAGTTCGACTCGTCCAAGAGACGGGTATCCGCGAAAAGGAGAAATCGATGCAGTTTGGCCTACGTACAATCCTGCTGATCGCCGCGGTCGTTCTCTTCGTACTCGCTTGGCTGATCAACGACAGCTACGGGGACCTTCTCGCGCTGGGCCTCACGGCCTTCGCGGGCAGCTTCCTCGTCGACGCGCTCGGCATGGGAGACCGTACGTTCGGCTCGTCGTCCGGCGGGACGACCGGGACGTAGCTCAAGTCAGTGGCGGAAGTGCCGGCGCCCGGTGAACACCATCGCGGCGCCGGCGCTCTCCACCGCAGCGACCACGTCCGAGTCCCGCTTCGAGCCGCCCGGCTGGATCAGCGCGGTCACCCCCGCATCGAGGGCGAGCCTCGGCCCGTCCGGGAAGGGGAAGAACGCATCCGAGGCGAGCGCGGCGCCCTCGAGCGAGTGGCCGAGCTCGTTCGCCTTCTCGACGGCGATCCGGACGGCGTCGACGCGACTCATCTGACCGGCCCCGATCCCGACCGTCTGCAGGTCCTTGGCGATCACGATCGCGTTCGAGGCGACGTGCTTGCACACGCGCCAGGCGAACAGCAGGTCGCCCCACAGCGCCTCCGAGGGCTGTCCGACGACGACGTGCATTCCTTCCCGGTCGGCGACGTCCCAGTCGCGGTCCTGGACGAGCAGGCCTCCGAGCACCCGCTTGTAGTCGCGCTCGGACGCCTCGGGCGAGCGCCGCTCGAGGTCATTGAGAATCCGCGTGGACTGCTTGCGCACGAGTGCCTCGAGCGCCACCTCGTCGTAGCCCGGCGCGAACACCACCTCCACGAACTGCTCGGCCAGCCGCTCGCCGAGTGCCGCGCTGACGCCACGGTTGAAGACGACGACGCCGCCGTAGGCAGAGATCGGGTCGGCCGCGAGAGCGCCGTCATAGGCTTCCTCGATCGAGGCGCCGACGGCCACCCCGCACGGGTTCGCGTGCTTGACGATTACGCAGGCCGGCAGCGTGAACTCGCGTGCGAGCAGTCGTGCCGCGTTCAGGTCGTTCAGGTTGTTGAACGAGAGCTCGCGGCCGTGGAGCTGCTCGACGCGTGCGAGCAGGTGCGTCCGAGCGCCCCGCTCCGAGTAGTACGCCGCATCCTGGTGGGGGTTCTCGCCGTAGGCGAGGTCCATCGCCTTCTCGAACACCGGCACGAAGACGGGCGGAAACGCCTCGCGGCCCGCGAACCAGGTGGCGATCGCCGCCTCGTACGACGCCGACGTCGCGAACGCCGTCGCCGCGAGCCGGCGACGCGTCTCGTGCGAGACCTCACCCGACGCGCGTAGCTCGCCGAGCACGGACTCGTAGTCGTCAGGCCGGCACACCGGCGTCACGTGCGCGAAGTTCTTCGCGGCGCCACGTAGCATCGAAGGCCCGCCGACGTCGATCATCTCGACAGCCTCCTCCTCGCGGACGCCGTGCTCGCGCGCGACCCGCTCGAACGGATACAGGTTGACGCAGACGAGGTCGAACGCCTCGATCCCGTGCTCCTCGAGGGCGGCCATGTCCGTCTCCACCTCGCGGCGCGCGAGGATGCCGGCGTGAATGTGCGGATGCAGCGTCTTGACGCGGCCGCCGAGCATCTCCGGAAACTCGGTCACGGCCTCGACGGAGGTCACTTTCAGTCCGAGCTCCTCGATGTACGCGGCCGTTCCCCCGCTGGCCACGAGCTCCCACCCCAGCGAGGACAAGCCCTTCACGAACCCGTCCAAGCCGGTCTTGTCCCAGACGGAGATCAGCGCACGCATAGCTCCCTCACCACCTCCGGCAGCAGCCGGTGCTCGATCGCCTGGATCCGCTTGGTGAGCGTCTCGCGCGGCTCGACCGGCAAGGGCTCCTGCCTGATCACGTCGCCGGTGTCGAGACCCTCGTCGACGAGATGCACCGTCACCCCGGTCGTCTCCACCCCGGCCTCGAGCGCCTCGTCGATGGCGCGCGCACCGGGAAACTCCGGCAGCAGCGACGGGTGCACGTTGACGATCCGCCCGGGGTAACGGTCGAGAAAGACAGGAGTCAGAAGATGCATGTAGCCGGCACAGACAACGAGCTCGACCCCCTGCGCGGAGAGCCAGGCGGCCATCGCGCGATCGCGCTCGTCGCGCGAGTCATAGGCGTCGAGCTCGAAGACGCCGGCCGCGATGCCTGCCCGCTTCGCCCGCTCGAGCGCGCGGGCGCCTGCCCGGTTGGAGGCAACCGCGCGGACCGGCAGACCGGCGTCGACCAGCGCCTGCAGGTTCGTCCCCTCACCGCTCACCAAGACTCCGATCACGTCGCGACGATCCGCCCGATCACGAGGTCGTCGCCCGGCTCCGGCACCACCGCGCAATAGCCGATGCCGAGATTGAACACCCGGCGCGCCTCCTCCTCCTCGACGTGGCCGGCGAGCCAGGAGAAGACGGGCGGCCGCTCCCAGGCGTCCCAGTCGAGCTCGGCCCGGAGCCCCTCCGGGACGACGCGGCTCAGATTGCCCTCGATCCCGCCGCCGGTGATGTGGGCGAACGCGTGGGCCGTCTCCCGGAGTCGCCGCACGTCGTCCAGGTAGAGCCGTGTCGCCGCCAGCAGGTCCGGCCCGTCGTAGTCCTCGACCTCGAGCACCGACCGGATGAGCGTGAACCCGTTCGCATGAGCCCCGGCCGAGGCCAGGCCGATCACGTAGTCGCCCGCGCGCGCGGCCGAGCCGTCGATCAGCCGGTCGCGGTCGACGATGCCGACGCATGTAGCCGCGAAGTCGAGCTCCTCCTCGCGATAGACCCCCGGCAGCTCGGCGGTCTCGCCGCCGATCAGCGCAACCCCAGCAGCGCGGCAGACCTCGGCCGCACCCTCGACCAGCTCTGCAACCTGCTCGAGGTCGACGTGGTTCGCGGCCACGTAGTCGAGCAGGATCAGCGGGTCGGCGCCGCACGTGATCACATCGTTGATGCAGTGTGCCGCCATGTCGGCGCCGCAGGCGCGCAGGGCTCCACGCCGGCGCGCCACCATCGGCTTCGTGCCGATCGAGTCCGTGGAAGCCGCCAGCAGCCGCCGGTCGTCGAGCGGGTGGAGGCCCGCGAAGGCGCCGAAGCCTTGCGCGCCGGTGGACTCGACGGCTGCGCGCAGCCGCCCGACGATCCCCTCGGCCGTCGCGAGCGAGACCCCGGTGGCGGCGTACGTCCGGTCGTCACTCACGGCGTCACTCTACGAGGTCCGCCGGAGTACCCCAGGTGGTTGCTGCCATGAGATCGTCCGTCTCGGGGCGCGAGATCGTGGCGGCAGCCACCGAGTTAGATGAGAAGCTCGGCGTGGAGCTGGGGGCGCCCCTGTGGCCCGCCCGGCAGGAAGCGGACGACCGAGTCCCCCACCTTTACGCTCGTCCCGTCCCGCTCCGAGTCGAGCAGCTCCGCGAGCACGGTGGCCTTGGCCTCGGGGTTGTCCGCGAGCAGGTGGAGCTCGCCCAGCATCAGCTCGTCGTGCCCCTGCAGCAGCTCGTCGAGCCACTCGCGGGGCGGGTGCACCTCGAGCCGGAACCCGGCGTTCGTCGCGATGAAGGTGCGCCGTCCGCCGTGGGCCTGGATTCGCAGCTCGCGCTCCACGGCCCGGTCGATCAGGTCGGCAAACTCGTCCTCGTCGAGCGCGAGCCCGAAGTGGTCGAGCCGCGGCAACTCCCACTGCCCCGGCTGCACGACCACGTTCACGGCACCGCGTTCGAGCTCCGAAAGCCGGAGCTTGAAGCCGATCTCGTCGAGCTCCTCCCACGAGATCCCGGGCTCGAACGACTGGTACTCCTCGCCGATCCGGCCGTGCCGGGCGACGAGGGCGAATGCGAGCTTGCCGATGTAGCGCGCCTCAACCTGGCGAACCCGGTTCGTGACGAGGTGGTAGTGGAAGAGCTGCACGGGCGGGGGATTCTAGGAGGGATCGGTGGAACGTCGCTCGTCGCCGGGGTGCGATGGTCGTTCCGAGCAGCGCGGCCCCGCGGCATAGCGCCCGTTCGCCGATCCCTCCTAGAGTGGACCCGTGCTGACCGACTGGACGCTCGACCCGCTGCAGCTCGCGCCCGTTCTGCTCATGGCACTCGCCTACGGGATGCGGGCGCGGACGTTGCGCCGGCGGGCAACGCCGATGGCCGGCTACCGGGTCTTCCTCTTCACGCTGGGGATCGCGCTGCTCCTGCTCGCGTTCGCCTCCCCCATCGCCGCGATCGGGGAGGAGGAGCTCTTCAGCTTCCACATGGTGCAGCACATCCTGATCGGCGATCTCGCGCCCCTGTGCCTGCTCGCGGGCCTCTCGGGGCCGATGCTGCGGCCGCTGCTCGCATTCCGGCCGGTCGAGCGGCTGCGCGTGCTCGCGAACCCAGTCGTGGCGCTGCCGATCTGGGCGGCGAACCTCTACGTCTGGCATGTGCCGTTCCTCTACGAGGCCGCCGTCCGGCACTCGTCGGTTCACGCGCTCGAGCACGCGTGCTTCTTCACGGCCGGTCTGATCGTCTGGCTACCAGTGCTCGAGACGCTGCCGGCGCCCGAGTGGTTCGGCACGGGCCCGAAGCTCGCGTACGTCGCCGGCGTGCGCGTCGTTGAGACGGTGCTCGGGAACGTCTTCGTCTGGTCGGGCGCTGTCTTCTACGGCGTCTATGCCAGAGGGGACGAGCTCTGGGGGATCTCGCCGCTGCAGGATCAGGGCCTCGCGGGCGCGGTGATGATGATCGAGGGGTCGATCGTCACGATCGTCGCGCTCGCGTGGCTCTTCCTGCGCATGGCACAGGAGGGCGAGCTGCGGCAGGAGCTGCTCGAGCGAGGGCTCGACCCGCGGGCGGTGCGCCGCGCTGTTCGGTACGGCCGGGCGCAGGAGCTTGCCGGCCGGCGCTGAACACGAACCTTCAATGCGCTCGAGTGGTGTGCATCACGTCGACCTCGTCGTCTCGTCGATCGAGCGCAGCCTGCCCTTCTACCGGGAGCTGCTGGCGCCGCTCGGCTATCACCGCATCAGCGAGGTGGAGGGCGAGCGCGGCGAGACGATCTGGTACATCGGCGGGCCGGGCAGCACGGTCGGCCTCCGCCAAACGCTTTCAGAGCAGGAACAGGGCTTCGGCGGCGTCGACCGCTACAAGATCGGGCTCCACCATCTGGCGCTCGAGGCGGTCTCGCGCTCGGTCGTCGACGAGCGCCACGACTGGCTCGTCTCGAGGGGCGCGGCGATCGAGTCGCCTCCGGGCGAGTACACCTACGTGCCCGGGTACTACGCTGTCTTCTTCTACGACCCCGACGGGATCAAGCTCGAGATCGTCCACGTGCCGGGTCTGGCCGCGTAGGGCTCCTCGAAGGTGACGGACGCGGCCGGCCCTTCGACCTTCAGCTCCGCGACCGCGCGCAGACAGTCGGTTCGGCTCGCATAGAGCGTCGAGATAGCGGCCGTGCCGCCGTTCTCGGCCGTTGCGGCCCACCACCACTGACCCGCATTGTCGTGACGAATCACGATGCGCATATCTGAATGATCGGCAACGGACCGGACGGATACGACCCCCGAAAGTTTAGGCCCGAGGATCGGTCCCTGCGGCGATCTCGCCAGCTTCACCCCGTTTGCGCACAATCAGCCAGTCTTCAGCGCCGCCGACAACATCCTCGACCTCGGCGCGCTCGTGACCGCGAATGAGGACGAATTGCGTCTCAACCGCCCGCACCGCCTCATATTCGCGCCCGCTGAGCTCGATTGCCGCCGTACAGTCTTCGTCCCCGCACTCGCACACGAGGCTGAGCTCTCCCTCACCCCCCTGCCACGTGCCGGCTCCCTCCTGCAGCCGCTCGTTGAGGGCGCGGAAGCGTACCTCGTTCTCCGCCATCTGCCGCTCGCGCGCTTGCACGAATGTGACTCTAAACCGGTAGAGATCGTGCGTCCTGGGTAAAGCGTGCGGAATGGCCGCTGGACTCGACCGAGGAAGGCTTGAGCTGTACCTGCCCGCGACCGGCAGGGCTGTGGCGCAGGCCCGGGCGGCGGTCGACCAGCTCGAGACGCTCGAGTCCTATCCGGACGCACGTTTCGCCGTGCGGCTACTGGTCAGCGAGCTGTTTACGAACGCCGTGAAGTACGGGCGACCCGGCGACGCCCGCGTCCGCCTCTCCCTTGAGATCGGCGACACGCACGTCCGCGGCGAGGTCGGCGACCACGGCCGCGGCTTCACGGAAGTCCACGTGCCGATGCCGGACGCGGAGGCCGAGTCAGGGCGAGGGCTTGCCTTTCTGGACGCGATCGCCGACCGGTGGGGCGTCATCCACGACGGCGAGATCTGCGTCTGGTTCGAGCTCGATCTCTAGCCCAGGAGGGTTGTACGAAAACTCAGCGCCTTCCCGGCTGCCAAACCCTGGCACCCTCCAGGGATGCCTGCCGGATACCGCACACCCGAGGAGGCAGCACGCGGCACGATCCCGGCGCGCCATGTTCAGCCGATCGGCGTCGTCATCCGTGGGGACAATGCAATCGTGGCGCAGTTGATGAATGACGGGCCGCCATTTGAATTTGAGACGTCGTTCTGCCACCGCGACCGGGATGGCTCGTGGACCGAGGGGATGAGCAGCAACGGAACCTCAGGCTTCTTGGACAGCGGTGGCGGAAAGGGAACCGCCGTCGTCTGGGCCGAGGCACCCGATGAAGCAGTCGCGGCCCGGTTCGTCTACGACAGCCGCAAGCTGGTGGCAGGGGTCGAACACGGCTGTGCGTTCGCCGTCTTCGACGACGTACCCGAGGACAACCGCTGGCTCTTCGACGGTCCGTTCCTCGTGGCCTGGATCGACGCGGCCGGCATCGAGACTTCGGTGGAAGTGTTCAAGCCTCTACCGTCCTTTGCCAAGGGCGTCCGGGACAGGTGGGACGCAACGATCGGAAACCACCCAAAGCCCGAGGAGCAGTCGAGCTGAGCGCCGATGCTGATCTGCTCCAGCGTCCGGGGGTGTCCCTGAGCGCTAGCCGCCTACGATGGGAGCACGGCCCTGAACACGATCACCCGGCTGAATGTCGTGCCGTCCACCTGCCATGCATAGCAACCCGCTGCGCGGAGCCGTGTCGTCGATGGCCTGTTCTGCCAGCCCCCTGGAGAGCTTCCACCGACGGACGAGAGGCGCATCTCTCGTGCGGGAATGCGACCAAGCCCGAAGCGCAATTCGTTTGGGCCATCGAGCTGCGCTCCTCGGATCAATACCGGCCCGCGGTAGCTGCGTGCGATCCATAGAACCTTGTTGCCGCTCCAATCACTGGGGTAGTAGACCTGCTCGGGTCGCACTGGATAGCTGAAGCTCAACTTCGGGAACGCGAGAACGGGCCATACCGGCCCCTTGCCCTGCCCTCGTCCGAACCCCGTCGAGATCGCGGGCGTAACCGGGCACGGCGCACCCGCCGTCAGCGTCGGAATGTGCAACGGCCTGTGCAGCTTCGACCACCGATCCGACCCCGACGCGGTCAACGGAACGAGGACGGAGGCCACCGCCGCGAGAACGAGGAGAGCTAAGCGGCGACTCACGACTGAACTACACCACTGGCGTCGATCAGATTCAAGAAACGCCGCCTGGGTCTAGGAGGAAGACAACGCGCGCTCGAGGGCGGCCCGGTCGGTCGGCCCGCCGTGCGTCGCAAGCACGTGCTCGACCGGCAGTGCGAGTAGCGGGCGCAGCCCCTCGGCAATCTCCTCGCGCGTCACGCCAGCGTGGAGCCACCTCTCGTTGACCTCGAGGCCCCGGCCGAAGTCGACGAGCGTATCGCCGGAGATCACCGCACGCTGGCTCTCGACCCAGAGCACAGTGTCGTTCGCCTTGTGCCCAGGGAACACGTCGACACCGAACGGCAACCGGTCGCCGGACGAGTACGGGCGTGCCTCGCCTTTCTTCTCGCGGAGCAGCCAGACGACGTCGGGACTGCCGTCGCCGGCCTGCTCGGCGGTGAGGCCGTACGTGTCCATGAGGTACTGCGCGGTGTCGGGCAGCGGGGTGTAGACCGGCGCGCCGAGCCGCTCGACCAGGCTCTGCGCGTCGCGCTCATGCCACGGCGCGGTGAGCACGATCGCCGTCTCGCGGCCGGCCGCGAGGTCCCCAAGCTCGCTCGGCACGGCCAGCGGATCGAAGAGCAGCAGCCGCTCTCCGTCGTCGATCGCGTACGACGACACGTTCTCGCTCCACGGCTCGGTCGGCCGCCACTGCGAGTGCGGCGCCTCCCAGTGCCACAGGCCCCGACGCAACTCGCGCACGGCACGATGCTACTGAAACGCTACGCGCTCCCGATGCACGCGACCGTCGACGCACCGGTCGGGTGCCGCTGGCCGACGGTCAGCGACGGAGCAGCTACCTGGGCCAGTGTTCTCTCACCTGAGAGTAACTACCGGCCGGCGAGCGTCCGGGCGAGCTTTCTCTCGACGTTGCTGCGGGCTCGCTCGGCGAGTGGGGAGTCGAGCAGCCGTTCGAGCAGCTGCGGGTCGGGCTCCGGGTCGTACCAGACGTCCATCAGGTCGACGACAAACGGATGGCCATCCTCGCTCCCGATCCGGTCGACACGGTCGCCCACAGCGACCTCGCCCGGCTCGAGCACGCGGACGTAGAGCCCCGGCCTCCGCGCGTCGGCGAACCGCTGCACCCAGTTCGGCTCCCCCATTCTCGTCGCGAAGACCGCGCACGGAATCCGCGGCGCCGTCACCTCGAGCAGCGCCGCCCCAACGCGGTAGCGGTCTCCGATCCGCACCGTCTCGGAGCCGAAGCTCGAGAGGGTCAGGTTCTCGCCGAACGTCCCGGGCGCCGGCGCGGCTCCGAGCTCCCCCGCCCACCAGGCGTAGTCCTCGGAGCTGTAGAGGTAGACGGCCTGATCCAGACCCCCGTGGTTCTCCTCGTCCGCGACGACATCGCCGGCGAGGCCAAGCGTCCCGACGTGGCCGCGCTCGACCGGCGCCTTGCGGATCCCGGTCGAGACCCTGCGGACGCCGATCTTCATCGGCTCCGCCCGGCCCACGTTCACCGAATCGACCCGCATCAGCTCGTGGCGGGCTCGAAGCGCAGCTTGGCCAGGTTCCGGCTCTCTGGGACTCTCGTCGGGTAGTCGCGGGTGAAGCAGGCACGGCAGACCGACGCCTCTGGCAGTCTCGTCGCGGCCTGCATTCCCTCGGGCGAGAGGTAGTGGAGCGAGGTGGCGCCGATCAGCTCGCGCATCTGCTCCACCGAACGGTGAGCGGCGGCAAGCTGCTCCTCGTCGGCCATATCGATCCCGTAGAAGCAGGGCGAGACGATCGGCGGCGAGGAGACACGCACGTGCACCTCGGCAGCGCCGGCGTCGAAGAGCATCGCCACGAGCTGGTGCGTCGTGCTCCCGCGAACGATCGTGTCGTCCACGATGACGAGCCGCTTTCCCGCCACCTCGGCGAGCGGGTTGAACTTCATCTTGATCCCCTGCCGGCGCAGGGTTTCGTCGGGCTGGATGAAGGTTCGGCCGACGTAGCGGTTCTTGACCAGCCCTTCGCTGTACGGGATCCCGGACGCCCGCGAGAACCCGACCGCGGCCGGCGTGCCCGAGTCGGGGATCGGCATCACCAGGTCGGCGTCGGCAGGCGCCTCGACCGCGAGCCGCTCACCCATCCGGACTCGAACACCGTGCACCTCGGAGCCTCCGAGCGTCGAGTCGGGCCGGGCGAAGTAGACGTGCTCGAAGATGCAGAGCGCCTGTCTTCCCTCCAGGAGCGCCTGCGTCGAGCTGAGGCCGTGCTCGTCGATGACCACGACCTCGCCGGGACGGACGTCGCGCTCGAACACCGCCCCGATCAGATCCAGCGCACACGTCTCGGACGCGAGCACCCAGTCGATCCCGCCCTCCGGATTCGTCAGGCGGCCAATGGCGAGCGGGCGGATGCCGTGGGGGTCGCGGAAGCCGACCAGCTTCCCTTCGGAGAGCGCGACGATCGAGTAGGCGCCTTCGAGCCTGGCCATCGCCTGCGCGACCGCGAGCGGCAGCGGCGACGGATCGTGCGCGATCAGGGCCGCGATCGCCTCGGTGTCGGAGGTCGCCCCGAGCGCGATGCCCTCGGCCGAGAGGGCTGCGCGGAGATCCGTCGTGTTCGTGAGGTTGCCGTTGTGACCGAGCGCCACGGTGCGGGCGCGGCCGTGCTGCACGAGCGGCTGCGCGTTCGCCCAGGCGTTCGCACCGGTCGTCGAGTAGCGCGTGTGGCCGATCGCGACCTCGCCGGGCAACGCCTGCAGCTTTTCCTCGTCGAAGACCTGCGCGACGAGGCCCATATCGCGCAGCACCGTCAGCCGGCCGCGGTCGGAGACGGCGATCCCCGCGGCCTCCTGGCCGCGATGCTGGAGCGCGAACAGGCCGAAGTACGAGAGCCGCGCCACGTCGCGCTCGGCCGAGCGGATGCCGAAGACGCCGCACATCTAGCTCGAGGCCTCCCTCAGCTCGTCGACCGTAAACCCGAGCAGGCGGTCGCCGCCCACGACGCCGAGGCGACGGATCGGGACGCCGCCGAGCCTGTCGACGAGCTCGGGCGAGCACGCGAGCACGGCCTGTCCTCCGCCCTCCCCGAACCAGGCGCGCGGGTCCTCCGGAAGCGTCAGGTCGGCGCCGAGCTTCGAGTGCATTGCGGCCTCGCTCAGCGCGACCGCGAGCCCGCCGTGCGACACGTCATGCACGAGCGAGCACTGAGGTGCCGCACGCCAGAGGAACTCGACGAGCGACGCCTCGGCAGCAAGATCGAGCCGAGCGGGCCGGCCGGCGACGTCGCCCCAACGGGCCTGGTACTCGGAGCCGGTCAGGGCGACCGGCGAGGCTCCCGCGAGCAGGATGACGTCTCCCTCGCGCCACGCCCCGGGCACGGACCGCACGTCTTCGAGCAGCCCCACGCAGCCGACGACCGGGGTCGGATCGATCGCGCGGCCGTCGGTCTCGTTGTAGAGCGAGACGTTGCCCGACACGATCGGGATGCCCAGGACCTCACAGGCCTCGGCCATCCCCTCGATCGACTCGGCGAGCTCCCACGCAATCTCGCCCTTCTCCGGGTTGCCGAAGTTGAGACAGTCCGTCAGTCCGAGCGGCTGGGCACCCGTACAGGCGACGTTGCGCGAGGCCTCGAGCACGGCGAGGGCGCCGCCGGTACGCGGCCAGAGGCGGCCCATGCGGCTCTGGCCGTCGAGCGAGACGGCCAGCCCGCGGTAGCCGGGGCGGAGCCGCAGCACGGCCGCGTCGAGCCCCGGCCGGCGCACGGTGCGCGAGCCGACGAGGTGGTCGTAGCGGCGGAAGATCCACTCCCTGCTGCGAATGTTCGGCGAGCCGAGCAGCTCGAGCAGCGCAGCGGCGTTTTCCGGCGCGTCCGGAACGCCTTGGAGCAAGGCGTTGTCGGGCTCCGGGCGCGGTGTCGGCTCGACGGCGTAGCGCGGGCACTCGTCGGTCAGCAGGCGGGCCGGGATCTCGCCCACGACGTCGCCGTCCCAGAGCGCGCGCAGGAGACCCGTCTCGGTGACGTCGCCGATCACGGCGTTGTGGAGCTCCCAGCGCTCGCAGACAGCGACGACCGCGTCGAGCATCTGCGGGCGAACGACCGCGACCATCCGCTCCTGGCTCTCGCTGATCATCACCTCCCAGGGCTCCATTCCGCCCTCGCGCAACGGCACCTGATCGAGCCGGAGGTCGATCCCGCAGTCGCGCGCCATCTCCGAGAGCGACGAGGCGAGGCCCGCGGCGCCGCAGTCCTGCAGCGACTCGACGAGACCGGACTCGACGAGCTCGACGGAGACCTCGATCAGCTTCTTGCCCATGAACGGGTCGCCCACCTGGACGGTGGGACGCTTGTCGGCGTCGTCCTCGCCGAGCTCCTGGCTCGCGAGCACCGAGGCGCCGCCGATCCCGTCCCGTCCGGTCGTTGCGCCGTAGAGGACGACGAGATTTCCCGGACCGGTGGCCGCTGCCCGCGTCACGCGGTCGGCGGGCAGGAGCCCGACACACATCGCGTTCACGAGCACGTTGTCCCGATAGGTGTCGTCGAAGACGGCCTCGCCGCCGATCGTCGGCACCCCGACCGAGTTCCCGTACGCGCCGATGCCGGCGACCGCGCGGTCGAAACGAGGGTCGCCGTCGGCGAAGCGCAGCCCGTCCAGCAGCGCGATCGGGCGCGCACCCATCGCGATGATGTCGCGGAGGATCCCGCCGACTCCGGTCGCAGCTCCCTGGAAGGGCTCGACCGCCGATGGATGGTTGTGGCTCTCGACCTTGAAGCAGACGGCCTCGCCCTCTCCGAGATCGATCACGCCCGCGTTCTCACCTGGGCCCTGCAGCACGCGTTTACCAGAGGAGGGAAGCCGCTTCAACAGGAGGGCCGAATGCTTGTAGCCGCAATGCTCCGACCAGAGGAGCGAGAAGACCGCCAGCTCGAAGTGATTCGGGCCGCGCTCCAGCAGCTCGACGATCCGCGCGTACTCCCCGTCCGTCAAACCGAGGGCGCGGTGTACGGGAAGAGAGTGCAGCGGCTGATCGACGACCTCGGTCAGGTAAGACAGTGTAGTCGGGAAGCACGACGGCAGCCGTCGCGTTGTCAGAGACCATGAGCCGGCGGCACTTACTGATGCTGCTCGCACTCGCTGCGCTCTGGGGGTCGTCCTTCATGTTCATCGAGATCGCGCTGCGCGATCTCGCCCCCTCGACGCTGATCCTCCTGCGCATGAGCTCCGGCGCGCTCGCGATTGCCGTCTACATCAAGGCCACTCGACGCAGCTTCCGGCAGCTGCTCCCGTACGCAGTTCCGCTCGCGCTGCTCGGCCTGATCAACACCGCCGTGCCCTTCTTCCTGATCGCCTGGGGGCAGCAGTACATCGACACCGGGCTGGCGGCGATCTTCAATGCCTCCGCCCCGCTCTTCACGGCCCTGTTCGCGATCGCCTACGACCAGAGCCAGCGCGTGACCGGGATGCGGCTCGCCGGCGTTCTCCTCGGCTTCGGCGGCATCGTCCTGCTCGTCGGCTTCGAGCTCTCCGGCGGCGAGCGCGCGGTTGCCGGCGGCCTTGCCGTGGTCGCGGCCGCCGCCTGCTACGGGCTCGGCGGCCTCTTTGCGGGCCGACGGTTCCCGGGCCTGCCGCCGTCGCTCCTCGCCTTCGGGACGCTCGCCTGGGCGACGCTCTTCGTGCTCCCGTTCGGGGTTGCGCAGGCCAGCTCACTCGGGTGGGAGTCGCTCGTCTCGGTGCTCTACCTCGGCGTCGCTGCCAGCGGCGTCGCGTACCTCCTCTACTTCGGGCTGATCGCGGGCGCGGGTGCCTCGAAGGCCGTCCTCGTCACCTACCTCGTGCCGTTGCTCGCGCTCGTCTACGGCGCCGTCTTCCTCGAGGAGGAGGTGACGGCGCTCTCCCTCGCAGGCCTCGCGCTGGTGCTCGCGGGCGTCGCGCTCGGGACGGGTAGCGTGCGACGGTGAACCGCTACGCCCCGATGCTGTTCGTCCTGGCCGCCCTCTGGGGCGCGTCGTACCTCTTCATCAAGGTCGCGGTCGACGAGATCGCGCCGGCGCCGATGATGGCGGCGCGCACGCTGCTCGCCGCGGCGGTGCTGATCGCGTACGTCGCCTGGCGCTTCGGCTGGGAGCGGACACGCGCCGAGGCACGAGCGGCCTGGCGCCACTTCCTGATCCTCGGCGCCTTCAACGCTGCCGTCCCGTTCTGGCTGATCGCCTGGGGCGAGCAGCACATCGACTCCGGTCTTGCCGCCGTCGTGCAGGCCTCCGTGCCGATCTTCAACGCCCTGATCGCGCTCAAGGTGCTCCCGCACGAGCGGCTGACCGGCACGCGCGCGCTGGGGCTCGCGATCGGGATCGTCGGCGTCGCCGTCGTCACCGGGATCCATCCGAGCGGCGGCTGGCTGGCGATCGCCGGCGCGCTCGCGGTCGTGCTCTCGTCGCTCTCATACGCGAGTGCGGGCGTCTACGGGCAGCTCGCGGTCTCCGGCACGACCGGACCGGTGCTGGCTGCAGGCTCGATGCTGCTGGGCGGCGTGTTCCTGCTGCCGCTCGCGCTCTTCCAGCTGCCGGACAGCGTCCCCAGCCTGGAGGCGACGGCGTCGATCCTCGCGCTCAGCCTGCTCGGGACCGCGCTCGCGCAGCTCATTCTCTACCGGATGCTTGCGCTTCACGGCTCGGCGAGGCTGTCGCTCGTCACCTATCTGATGCCCGGCTTCGCGCTCGTGTACGGGGCGACGATCCTGGACGAGAAGATTACCGCCGCGACGCTGATCGGGCTCGCGTTGATCCTCGGCGGCGTCGCGCTCGCCTCCGGTGCCGTCCGGCTCCCGTGGCGTCCCGCCGTCACTGCCCGGCCGTGAGTGTCTCGATCCGAGCCGCGGGGCCCGGCGACGTCGACTTCCTGACCGAGCTCTACGCCGACGAGGACGTCCGCCCTTTCCTGGCCGCCGGAGGGCGGTACGAGCCGGACGGGATCGCCGAGCAGCTCGAGCGCGATCCGGAGGAAGGCGGCCTGCTCGTGGTCGAGCTCGAAAGCGAGCGCGTCGGCGCGATGTTCTGGGAGCGGCGGAACGTCCGTAGCCGGATCGCGCATGTGGGTGGGATCGCGATCCATCCCGCCTTCCGGGGCCGCAGGCTCGCCGACGACGCCGCGCGGCTCCTCCAGCAGCACCTGCTCCGCGAGCGCGGCTTCCACCGGATCGAGCTCGAGATCTACGGCTTCAACGAGCGGGCGCAGCGACATGCCGAGCGTGCCGGTTTCGTGCGCGAGGGCGTCAAGCGGAAGGCGTACCTCCGCGACGGCGGCTGGGTCGACGGCGTGTTCTACGGACTTGTCGAGGAGGACCTGGACGACCCGAGCTAGGGCTCAGTGCCGCTTGAGGAACACCTCGATCAACGCCCTCACCCGGGGCGAGCCGGCCACGAGGTCGACACCGTGCCGGCTGCCCGGGAGGACCTCGAGCCGCTTGTCGCCGGCTGCAGTCGCCTTGTACATCTCGCGCGCGTCGTCCGAGAAGTCGTAGCCGGCGTTGTCGTCGCCTTCCGCGGCGAGATAGAGCACCGGCACGCGCAGCCTCGGCGCCGTCGCGGCCGCGTTCAGGCCCATGAACCGGGCCGGTGCCGAGACGCTGACGACTCCGTCGACCGCAGGCTTCACGCTCGTGCCGGCGACGAGGGACGCGATCCCGCCCATCGAGGCCCCGACGAGGAAGACCTTCCGCTTGCCTCGCGTGCGGACGACCCGCACTGCCGCGGCGAGGTCGGCCGCGAGGCTGTTTCCGGCTGCGCCCTGTCGGGTCTGCGAGAGACCGTGGCCGCGGAAGTCGATTGCGAACGCCGTGTAGCCGAGTTGCGCAAGCCGGTGGGCGTAGGAGAGCCAGTCGCAGAGGTTCCCGTTCGACTGGTGGCCGAGGATGACAGCGTTCCGACCGCTGCCGAAGAAGTGACCGACGAGCTTCGTCCCGTCCGCGGCGCGGAACGACACGTCCGGGCCGGAGGCGCACACGTAACCCGTGCGCTCCGAGCCGGCGTCAGCCGTCGAGGCCAGGCCGCAGGCGAGGAGCATCAGCACGAGCAAAGCGCGTCTCATCAACCTTCTGTTTAGCACTGCTACATCAGCTTGGCAAGCTAGAGGACCTTCCCGCCCGTCGCCGTCACCTCGATCACGTCCTCGACGCGGACGCCGAACCTCCCGTCGACGAGGATCGACGGCTCGTCGGTGAACGTCATCCCGAGCTCGAGCGGGGTCTCGTCCTCGGGCGAGAGGAACGGCCGCTCGTGGACGTCGAGCCCGATCCCGTGCCCCATCCGGTGGCGGAAGCGGTCACCGAGACCGGCCTCCTCGATCGGCGCCCGGCAGGCGGCGTTCACGTCGCGGGCGAGGACGCCCGGCTTGGCTGCCTGCCGTCCGGCCTCCTGCGCCTCGAGCATCGCGGCGCGCGCCTGCTCGTAGCCGGCCGGCGGCTCGCCGCACGGGATCGTGCGCCCGAAGTCGGAGCAGTAGCCGTCGAGGACGGCGCCGAAGTCGAAGAGGACGACCTCGCCTTCGCGCAGCGCGTCGAGCGCAGTCCCGTCCCCCGAGTCGAGCCGCCGCTCCCCCCACGTGAAGATGTGCGTCGGGAACGAGGGGCAGCGCGAGCCGCGGACGCGGAGGGCGTGCTCGATCTCCTCGACCAGAGTCGCCGTCGAGACGCCGGGGACAACGGACGGCGTCACGGCGTCCATCGCCTCACGGGCGATCAGGCACGCGCGCGCCATCAGCTTCAGCTCCGCCTCGGACTTGATCCGACGGAGCTCGTTCACGAGCGAGGACCCTTCGACGAGCTCGGCGGCGGGAACGACGCGACGCAGTTCGATCACCGTCTCCGCCCACACCCGCTGACTGAGCGCGATCCGCCCGAGCGGGCCGAGGCTGCGGACCGCCTCGGCGAACAGCGCCCGTCCGTCGGCATCCTCCTTCACGACGACGGCGCCCGGCGGCGGCTTCCCGTCCAGGTGGAAGGCGACGACCATCCGCGGCAGCACAAAGAGCGGCTCCCGCCCGGGCGCGATGAACGCGCCGGCCACCCAGCCGTGCGCGTAGGAGAGGTTCCCGAAGCTCGGGAGGTCGCGCTCGCTCCCGGTCAGATACTCGAGGTCGGAGGACGGGGGAACGAAGAGCGCGTCGATGCCCTGTCGCTCGAGCAAGGCTCCGAGCCGGTCACGCCGCTCCGCGTACTCTTGCTCCGAAATCGCCACGACCAGCGGAGGATTGCACGCAATGGAGCTCATCCACACCTGCTACCGGATCACCGACATCGACCGCTCGGTCGCTTTCTACACGGCGCTCGGCTTCGAGGAGCGCCGGCGGATGCCGATCCGCGAGGAGGCGATCAACGTCTTCATGGGCCTGCCCGGGGACGGCGACCGGCTCGAGCTGACCTACAACTTCGGCGTCGACTCGTACGAGATCGGCACCGGCTACGGCCACATCGCGATCACGGTCGACGACATGAACGGAACGCTCGAGCAGCTGGCGGCACAGGGGATCGAGCCGGAACGACCCCCGTACCAGCTCCGTGAGGGCGGCTCCTTCCTCTGCTTCGTCCGCGATCCGGACGGCTACCGGATCGAGCTGATCGAGCGCGCAGGCGCCTAGTCCGGCAGCAAGCCGTCGCGGTAGCGCGCCGGGTGCGACGGCGAGAACCGGGCATACGCGACTCCGCCGTCCTGCGTGTCCTCGGGCGAGCTCGCGTTGTAGCGGCGCGCGGTCTCGTCGACGGTGTAGAAGCCCCACGGTCCGCCCTTCTGGAACTCCCGCGACGAAGCCGCGACGATCACGCATGGGCCCTCGCCGGCGCCGACGAACACATGCTGCGTGTGCGGCGGGCAGTGCACGAAGTCCCACTGCTTGAGCGCCCGTTCTTGTCCCTCGACGATCAGCAACGCCTCGCCGGAGAGCACGAGAAAGTCCTCCTGCTCCGTTTCCCAGTGGTACGTCGAGTTGGGCTCGCCCGGCGGGAGCACCTGGATCGACATGCCGAGCATGGGGAAGTACGTCTCGGCCTCGAACTCGTCGGAACCGGTCAACGGCAGGCTGTCGCCCCGGCCGGGCCGATGGAACCACCGGGCGTCGCGCGCGTTCATCACGAACCAGCCGACGCTCGCCGGCACGAGCCCGGCCTCCGTCTGCCGAAGCTCGGCCTCGGGCACCATCTAGGACGCGGCCTGCTCGATCACGACGACCGGGATCTCGCGGTCGGTGCGGGTCGCGTATTCGTCGTAGTGCGGCCAGATCTCGGCCATCTCCCGCCAGAGCCGTGACCGCTCCTCGCCTTCGGCCGTACGGGCCCGCCCGTGGAAGCGATCGCCCTTCACCTGCAGCTCGACCTCCGGCTGCTTGGAGAGGTTTCGGTACCAGCCGGGATGCTTGGGGGCGCCGCCCTGGGAGGCGACGATGACGAAGTTGTCGCCGTCGCGGCCGAAGATGAGCGGCGTCGTCGTCGGCTCGCCGGTCCGGCGCCCCGTCGTCGTCAGCAGCAGCGTCGGCGCGCCGTTCCAGAGGTAGCCGACCTCGCCGTCGGTCTCCCGGTAGCGGCGGACGTGCTCCTGGCCGAAGAGCGAGCGGTCGATCACGAGTGGAGCGTAGCGCCCGCTAGAAGAGCTGGTTGTCGCCGACGAAGATCGCCGAGACGGACTCGTTGGTGAACACGTTCGCGATCGTGTCCGCGAGGAGCCCGGCCACTGACAGCACTTCGAGCCGCGCGGACTCCATCGCCTCGTGGATCGGCACAGTGTCGGTGACGAGGATGCCTTCGAGCGGGCTTCGAGCCAGGCGCTCCGCGGCTCCGGCGGTCGACGCTGCGTGGGTCGCACAGCCATAGACGGACGCTGTCCCCATCTCCATCAGCTCTTCCGCAGCACGGGCGAACCACTGGCCGTCGCCGATCCCGTTCTCGAGCACCAGGGCGATCTTCCCCTCGACCTCGCCGAGGATCGTCATTCCGCGCCCGCCGGCGCCAGGCTCGTCGTTCATGATCGCGAGCTCCGCCTGCAGCAGCTCCGCCAGCCACGAGCCCTGCTTGGCGCGCGTCGTCGCCGGAGCGACGACGACCATGTCGCGGCCGGCGGCGATCTCGCGGAACCGGTCAGCGAACATCGGCAACGCGGTCATGTGGTCGACAGGGATGTCGAAAAACCCCTGCACCTGGCCTGCATGGAGGTCCATCGTCAGGATGCGATCCGCGCCGGCGTTCTCGATCATGTCCGCGACGATGCGAGCGGTGATGGGCTCGCGGGGCGCCGACTTCCGGTCCTGGCGGGCGTAGAAGAACCGAGGAACGACCGCGGTGATCCGCTTGGCCGACGCGAGCCGGGCGGCGTCGATCATCATCAGCAGCTCGATCAGGTGAGCGTCGACCGGCGCAACGGCAGTCTGAACTAGAAAGACATCGGCACCGCGAACGGACTCGGTGTAGCGGCAGTAGGCATCGCCGTCCGCGAACGTCTCGAGCTGGATCCCGCCGAGCTCTGTGCCCAGCTTCGTCGCGATCGCCTTCGCGAGCTGTGGGTTCGAGCGGCCGGAGAAGAGCCGCAGCCGCTTCATCGGCGTCAGCCCTGTCGCACTTCCCAGGCCGGGTTCAGCCACGCTCGAAACCTATCCCAGACTCCGGGCGCCGGAATCCGCGTCCGCCCGGCGACCGAAGGTCCCACGACAATGTGCAACGATTCCAACATGAGGCGTCGGCTTCCATGGTTGATCGCGATGCCGCTCGCCGTCGTCGGGACGCTTGCCGGCCACTCGGTGGGCTACCGGGCGGCTGTGCCGGACGCGCACGAGCGCGCGCACCTGCTCGCTTCGACCGGGCACGGCTACCTCGAGTACGCCCCGCTCGTGATCGCGCTCTGCCTCGCGCTCGCCGCACTCGGATTCGTCGCGACGGTGCTCGCGGCCCTCGGAGGACGCGACACAACCGGCGGCACGCGTCAGATCAAGCTCGTCGCCGCGCTCGTGCCTGTTGCCTTCGTGCTGCAGGAGGTGATCGAGCGGTATGCGCACGACGGGCATGTCCACTGGGAGCTCGTCGTGTCTGCGCCGTTCCTGCTCGGTCTCGCGACACAGCTGCCGTTTGCGCTTCTTGCGGCGTCGATCGCGTTCGCGCTCGCGACGGCGGCGCAACGAGTCGCGCAGGCGATCAGACCCTCGCGTCGTCCGCGACCGCGCGCGGTTGCTGCGACGTTCCTCTCTTGGCTGCCGGTCGATCGTCCGCGCCAGCCGGTTCTCGGCCGCGGCTATGCCGGTCGCGGTCCTCCGCTTCTCGCCTAGCCGAAGAGGCGCGGTCGACCTTCCGGCCGCTGATGGAAGCGAGGAGAGATGAACGATCACCCGAGCCGTCGTGCGTGCCGGCCGGTACTCGTCGCGGTAGCCGCTGTCTTGGTGGCGCTCGCAATGGTGCCGGCCGCGGGTGCGCACTCACGGCTGATGACAACCCAGCCGGCGAACGACGCGGTGCTCGAGCAGAGCCCTCGATCCGTGCTGCTCCGGTTCGACGAGGGGGTCGAGACCGCGTTCGGCGCGATCCGTGTGTACGACGCGCGGGCGCACCGTGTCGACTCGGGCAAGATCCAGCGACCGAGCGGGGCCGAGGTGCGGATACGTCTCGACCGGCGGCTTGCACGGGGTACCTACACGGCGACGTGGCGGGTGGTGTCGGCGGACGGGCATCCGGTTTCCGGAGCGTTCGTCTTCCATGTCGGCGCCCCGAGCGCGGATCCGGCGGGTGTCGCGGCGCAGGTGCTCGAAGGCGGGACCCCCACGTCGGTGTCGGTGCTGTTCTCGATCGTGCGGGCGGTCGACTTTCTCCTTCTCCTGCTGGTCGGCGGCGGCACCCTGATGCTGATCGTCGGGCTCGGGCATGCCTCCCCAGAGACGCGATCGAGGCTGGCCCGGCTGCTCTCGGCAGCGTCCATATTGCTCGCGGTCGTGGCGTGTGCCGGGATCGTGCTTCAGGGAGCCGCGGCCGGCGGGTTCGGCCTCGGTGAGGCGGTCCACTGGGACGTTGTCTCGACGGTGCTCGGGACGCGGTTCGGCACCGTCTGGCTCGTGCAAGCCGGGCTCGCCGTGACCTGTGCGCTTCTGCTCGCCGCGAGCGGGCACTTGCCGCTGCCCTCGCTGGTGCCGGCGGCGCTGTTGCTGCTGACGCCTTCGCTGTCCGGGCATGCAAGCGTCTCCGGGGGGATCGCGCTCGTCGCCGACGTCGCCCACGTCGCCGCCGCTGCGGTCTGGGTCGGCGGCCTCGCCGCGCTCGTCCTCGCCCTCCTGTGGGCCGGGGCGGAGCGGTGGGAGCTCGCGGTCCACGCCGTGCCTCGCTTCTCGCTGCTCGCCGTCGGCGCCGTCTCGGTGCTGCTCGTGAGCGGCACCACGAGCGGGTACCTCGAGGTCCGCGCCCTTCGCGGGCTCTGGGAGACGACGTACGGCCAGCTCCTGCTCGTCAAGATCGCCCTCGTCCTGCCGCTGCTCGCACTCGGCCTCTACAACAACCGCCGAGCTGTCCCACGCCTGCGCGAGCGGCTTGCGACGGCCGCGGAGCGGACACGCTTCCTCCGCACCGCGGGGGGAGAGCTTGCCCTCATGGTGGCGATCGTCAGCGTGACGGCGGTGCTCGTGTCGGAGCCGCCCGCACGAGCCGAGGTCTCACCACGCGGCCCGTACGCGACCACCGCACAGCTCGGCCAACTCGAGCTGAACCTTGTCGTCGACCCGGCGACCGCAGGGCTGAACCAGATCCACCTCTACTTGACCAATGCCTCGGGACAGCCCACGAACGTCGACGAGGCGTCCGTCTCGGCGACGCTCGCCAGCCGCCAGATCGGCCCGCTCCGCCTGACGGCGCACCTAGCCGGCCCCGGACACTTCATCGTGCACGGCGCCCAACTGGCGCTCGCGGGCGATTGGCAGCTACGTGTCGAGACTCGCCGCGGCGAGTTCGGCGCGGCTGCGGCCACGGTCTCGGTCCCGATCAGAAAGGAACCTCACTGATGAAGAAGACGCTGACCCTGCTCACCCTCGCGGGCGCACTGCTGCTCGTGCCCGCGGCGAGCGCCCACATCACCGTCAACCCCAACGAAGTCCCGGCGGACAGCTTCTCCCGCTTTGCGATCCGCGTTCCAAACGAGCGTCCCGGCGCGAACACGACGAAAATCGTGCTGAAGCTGCCGTCGGGGCTCGACTCCGTCAGCTTCCAGCCGAAGCCGGGCTGGAATCGGAGCGTCACGACGGAGAAGCTCGCCAAACCAATCAAGAACGATGACGGTGAGACCGTGACGGAGCGGATCTCCACCGTCACCTGGGAGGGCGGCAAGATCGCGCCCGGTGAGTTCGACGAGTTCGGAATGAGCGCCCATGTCACCGCTCGGCAGGGAACGCTCGTCTTCCAGGCCCTGCAGACGTACTCGAACGGCGAGGTCGTCCGCTGGATCGGCGCGCCCGACTCGGACACGCCCGCGCCGCGCGTCATCGTGACGCCGAAGCTTGTCGCGGCCACGGCGACTGCCACCTCTGCTTCGGCGGGGTCGAGCGACAGCGGCGGACGCGACGGCCTCACGCTCGGCCTTGCGATTGCGGGCCTCGTGACCGGTCTCGCTGCGCTCGGGATAGCGCTCGTCCGGCGGCCGAGGGCCGCGTGAGCCCTCGCCTCGTCGCTGCCGCTGTCGTCGCTGCCCTTGTCGCCTGCCCTGCTGCTGCAGGGCACGGCGGCGGGGCGGCACGCGGCTTCACCTCCACCGTGAAGACGATCACGCCGAACCTCGACGGTCTCACAGTGCAGATAGTGCAAGGTGACGACCAGCTCCACGTCCGGAACGACAGCGGCCGGGAGCTCGTGGTCGAGGGCTACGAGGGCGAGCCGTACCTCCGCTTCGACGCCCACGGCGGCGTCTACCGCAACGCGAACTCGCCCGCCACCTACCTCAACGAGGTGCGCTACGGCGACGTCCCCGTGCCCGCGTCAGCGTCGAAAACCGCCACCCCGCGCTGGAAACGGGTCGCCCGCGGGAACTCGTACGACTGGCACGACCATCGGATCCACTGGATGAGCACGATCGACCCGCCGAAGGTGCGCCAGGCGAAGGATCAGCCCCACCACGTCTTCGACTGGAACGTCCCCGGCAGCGTCGAGGGTCAGCCGCTGGCGATCCGAGGCAGTCTCGACTACCAGCCGCCGCCGAAGAGCAGCTTCAACCCGATCTTGATCGCCCCTCTCGTAGCGCTCGGGCTCGCCGGCGGTATCTTCTGGTGGGCTCGCGCTCGGCGGCGCGAGGAGCAGCCGGTGTAGCGGTCGCAGGACAGTGATTCCCCGCAACGGCGTCAGGGCAGCCCCCGATGCGGCTTGGCCGGAGCCGCCGGAGACTGGGCGTACCCGAAAGAAGGAGGCGTCCCGATGAAGGCGCTCGTGTACCACGGGCCTGGCCAGAAGGCATGGGAGATCGTGCCCGACCCGGTCATTCAGGAGCCGACGGACGTGATCGTCCGCATCGACTCCTCCACGATCTGCGGCACAGATCTGCACATCCTCAAGGGCGACGTGCCCGCGGTGAAGTCGGGGACGATCCTCGGCCACGAGGCGGTCGGCACGATCACCGAGCTCGGCTCGGCGGTGACCACCCTCGCGGTCGGCGACCGCGTGCTGGTCTCCTGCATCACCTCGTGTGGCCGCTGCAGCTATTGCCGTGAGGGCCATTACGGGCAGTGCACGGGCGGCGGCGGCTGGATCTTCGGTCATCTGATCGACGGTCTCCAGGCTGAGTTCGCGCGCGTCCCGTTCGCGGAGACCTCGGTCTACAAGGTGCCGGAGGGGCTGACGGACGAGCAGGTGCTCTTCCTCGCCGACATCCTTCCGACCGCGTACGAGGTCGGAGTCCTGAACGGCAAGGTGGAGCCGGGCGACACGATCGCAGTCGTCGGCGCGGGCCCGATCGGCCTCGCCGCGATCATGACGGCGCGGCTGCGCAGCCCGGCGAAGATCATCGCGATCGACCTTGCTGACTCGAGGCTCGCCCGTGCGCTCGACTTCGGCGCGGACGTCGTGATCAACAACGGCGCCGAGGATGCGCTCGCCCGCGTCATGGAGCTCACGGACGGACGCGGCGTCGACACGGCGATCGAGGCTGTCGGTGTCCCGGAGACGTTCGAGCTCTGCACCGAGCTGATCCGCGCCGGCGGCCGGGTCGCCAACGTCGGCGTCCACGGCTGCTCGGTCACGCTGCACCTGGAGAAGCTCTGGATCCGCAACGTGGCGATCACGACGGGGCTCGTGGACACCTTCACGACCCCGCGCCTGCTCCAGCTGATCGAGGGCGGCCGGCTCGACGCGACGCCGTTCGCGACGCACCGGTTCCAGCTCGAAGAGACGATGGAAGCCTACGACGTCTTCTCCGACGCGGCGAAGACCGAGGCTCTGAAGGTCGTGCTCTCCGGACTGCCGGTGAAGCCCGTGAAGCCGACGGCGGAGACGCCTGCGGCCGCGCACGCCTAGCGCTGCGATCAAGGGAGGGGTCGGCCCGCGGCCCCTCCCTCGTAGGATTCGTCCGTGGCTGACGTCCCGGCATCGCGACGGCGGATCGTGCTCCTGCGCGGGATCAACCTCGGGAGCCGCCGGCGCGTCGGCATGGCGGACCTCCGCAAGCTCCTCGACGGCCACGGCTACGAGGACGTGCGCACCCACCTCCAGAGCGGCAACGTCCCTGCTGACCAGCGACGCCTCAGCCGACCGTCTCCGGACACGGCTCGAGCGCGAGCTCACGGCCGGGCTCGGCTTCGACGTCGAGGTGGTCGTGTGCACGCGCGCCGGGCTCGCCGGCGTCATCGCCCGCGACCCGCTCGCCGGCGTTGCGAACGATCCCTCGCTCTCTCTCGTTACCTTCCTCGCCGCGAAGCCCGCAGCGAAGCTCCTGCACGACCTGGACGTCGAGCCGGAGCAGGTCGTCGTGAGCGGCGCGAGGTCTACTCCTGGCACCCACAGGGCATCCAGAGCTCGCCGCTCGCGAAGCTCCTCTCCAAGACAGGTGTGAGCGCCGCGGGAACCAACCGCAATTGGCCGACAGTGACCAAGCTGCTCGAGCTTGCCGACGAGGGCGCCCCGTGACGTGGTCGTGGGAGGTCGCCGAGCGCGACCACGAGATCCAGGACCCGACGAGCGCCGAGAAGATCCGGCTCCTCGGCGAGTACCTGCGTCTCGACGGCTCGAGCCGCGTGCTCGACGTCGCCTGCGGGAAAGCCGGGCCTGCGCTCGTGCTCGCGGAGGCGTTCGGCTGCCGGATCCACGGCGTCGAGCTGCGCCCGCAGTTCGCGGACGCCGCGCGGGCACGAGTCGCAGAGCGCGGGCTCGACGGCCTGGTGTCGATCGAGACGGCCGACGCCGCGAACTACCCGCTCGAGCCCGACGCCTGGGATGCCGCGCTCTGCCTGGGCGCCAGCTTCGTCTGGGGCCATATCGGCGACGCCGCGAGGATGCTCGCGCCGGCGGTCCGGTCCGGGGGCTTCGTCGCGATCGGCGAACCCTTTTCGCGCGAGGCCGGTGTCGCCGAGTCCGACTGCGTCGACCTCGCCGCGACGGCCGAGCGCTTCCAGTCGGCCGGACTCGCGCTCACCGGGCTGGTCGCGGCCTCCGAGGACGACTGGGACCGCTACGAGAGCCTCCACTGGCGCGCGCTCGAGGAGTGGCTCGCCGACCACGCCGAGCATCCGGAGGCGGCTGCGATCCGCGCACGCCACCTCGCCGCTCGCGACGACTACCTCCGCGCGCGGCGAGCCCGCCTCGGCTGGGCGATCTTCGCCGGCCGCAAGACCTGATCAGAGGCGCGCGCGTGATACAAGATGGACATGGTCGCTCCGAGCCGGATCCCCGACGTGGTGCATCTCACCGCCGACGAGCTCGAGTCCGGTCTCGACGAGATCCTGCGCGCGCCGGCCGACGAGGGAATGGTCGCGTTGATCGCGCGGCGCCCGGCCGAGGGCGAGCGCGACGTGCTCGAGGAGGCCGAGCTCGATCTCGACGAAGGTCTCGTCGGCGACTCCTGGCACACCCGCGGCAGCAAGAGCACGAGCGACGGCTCCGCCAACCCCGAGATGCAGCTGACGGTGATGAACGTGCGCGTCGTCGACCTCGTCTCCGCACGCGAGCGGGAGCGCTGGGCACTCGCCGGCGACCAGTTCTACGTCGACTTCGACCTGTCGGAAGCGAACATTCCGGCCGGGACCCGGCTCGCGCTCGGCACGGCTGTGATCGAGGTCACCGACCTCCCGCACACAGGTTGTGTCAAGTTCAGCGCACGTTTCGGCAACGCGGCGCACCGGTTCGTGAACGCCAAGGAGCACCGGCACCTGCACCTGCGCGGCATCAACGCGCGGGTCGTCCAACCAGGCACCGTCCGCCGCGGCGATACGATCCGCAAGCTGTCCTAGAACCGCCCCGCGCTAGCGCGTCGCAGTCTTCTTCCCGCGCGCCGCGGGGGTCTTGTGAGCCGGCGGGCGGGTCGTGCGCACCGAGCCCCTGCTCTTCTTCGCGGCGTCGACCGAGGCCTTCAGCGCGGCAAGCAGATCCGTGGGCTCCTCTTCGGGTTCCGGGGCCGTGATCGTCTTCCCCTTCTCCTTCGCCTTGATGACTGCGAGGAGCGCCTCGCGGTAGGTGTCCTCGTACTTCTCCGGTTCGAACGTGCCTGTGAACTGTGCGATCAGCGCGGTTGCCAGCTCGAGCTCCGCCTTCGGAACGTTGCGCTTGCCCGGGGCGAGGTCGTCCGAGGGTCGAATCTCGTCGTGGAAGAACATCTTCTCCAGCGCGATCACGCCGTCGCGCACGCGCAGGCAGCCGAGGTGCTGGCGCTCGCGCATTACGTACTTGCCGATCGCGGCGAGCCCCGTCTGCTCCATCGCCTCCCGCAGCAGGGCGTACACCTTCTCGCCCCCCTCCTGCGGGCCGAGGAAGTAGGTCCGGTCGAAGTAGATCGGATCGATCTCCTCGTAGGGGACGAAGTCGGAGATCTCGATCGTCTTGACGCCCTCGGCCTTCACGGCCTCGAAGTCCTCGTCGCCGAGCACGACGAGCTTGTCCTTCTTGATCTCGAACGCCTTCACGATCTCGTCGTCGGGAACCAGCTTCTCTTCCTTCTTGCAGAACTTCTGAAAGCCGATCCGGCCGCCGTCGGGCTCGTGGATCAGATGGAAGTGGAGATCCTTCTCCTCGATCGCGCTGTACATGCGCACGGGCACGTTGACGAGCCCGAACGAGATCGCGCCGCTCCAGATCGCTCTCGGCATGCGAATGGAACGGTGGAGCACTCGTTTCGGATTCGCGATGAACGCGTCACACACGCGTTACAGGTCGATGCGTAGCGTCTGCGGCATGAAGAACGGAAACACGCGAGCCTCGACAACCACAGCCGCGACTCCCTGGGGCTCGGCAACGCTGCTCGAGGAGCTCGTCTTGCCGCAGCAAGCGGGCGACAAGCGCTTCGCCTCGTTCGTGCAGCTGCTGGAGACCGGCAAGGGCGAGCGACTCGTCCGTTTCGCCTACGCCACCGACGGCGTCGCGCGCCGGGGACCGGTGACGCTACGGGTCAAGGACCTCGAGCGGCTTCGGGCGGCGCTCGCCAAGCACCCCGGGCTGGAGGAGGCGCTGCGACTCTGAGACGCTGCGACTCTGAGGCCGGCGGTGGACAGTCAGGCGGCAGCGAACGTGCGCTCGCGCGCGGCGTCGACGAGGGCCGCGAGCAGGAGTGCGCCGTCGCCGGGCCCCAGCAGCGGATCGACGGCGTGCTCGGGGTGAGGCATCAGGCCAAAGACGTTGCGCGCTTCGTTGCACACGCCTGCAACGTCGCCGACCGAGCCATTGCAGTCCTCCGCGTAGCGCAGCACGAGCTGGCCGGATGTCTCGAGCTCCTCATACAGCTCTTCGTCCGCGTACCAGCTGCCCTCCCCGTGCTTGACCGGGATCGTCAGCTCTTGCCCGGCCTCGCAGCGCGCGGTGAAGAGCGTGTCCGTGCGCTCCACGCGCAGCGGGACATCGCGGCAGATGAACTCGAGGTCGCGGTTCCGGCGCAGCACCCCGGGGAGCAGGCCGGCCTCGCAGAGGATCTGGAAGCCGTTGCAGATCCCGAGCACGGGACCACCGGCCGCGGAGAACTCGCGCACCGCGTCCAGAATCGGGGCGAAACGGGCGATCGCGCCGCAGCGCAGGTAGTCGCCGTACGAAAAACCGCCCGGCAGGACGATCGCCTCGGTGTCACGCGGCAATTCCGACTCGGCATGCCAGACGAGCTGCGGATCGGCGCCCAGCGCACCGAGCGCCCAGGCGGCGTCCCGGTCGTCGTTCGAGCCGGGGAAGACGAGCACGGCGATGCGCGGCCTGACGCTCACGCGTCTGCGACCTCGATTTCGAAGCTCTCGATCAGCGGGTTCGCGAGCAGCTCCCGGCACATCCGCTCGACCTGGGCCTTCGCCTCGTGTGTCGACGGGGCGTCGACCTCGAGATCCACGAGCCGGCCCACGCGGGCACCTCCCACCGAGAAGCCGAGCTTGCGCAGCGACCCCTGCACCGCCTCCCCCTGCGGATCGAGGATCCCTGCTTTCGGCCGGACAAGAACGGTCACCTTCATCGGAGCACGACCTGCGGGTCGGCGAGGTAGTCGTCGAACGCCAGGCCCGTGAGCAGCTCGAACGCCTCGACGTAGCGGGCGCGGGTGCCGGCGACGACGTCGGCCGGGACCTCGGGGCCTGGGTAGGTCTTATCCCAGCCCAGGCTCTCGCAGTAGTCGCGCACGTACTGCTTGTCATAGGACGGCTGCGGGCCACCGGGCTCGTAGTCGTCCGCGGGCCAGAAGCGAGACGAGTCCGGCGTCAGCGCCTCGTCGCCGAGCACGAGCGCGCCGTCGCGGTCCGTGCCGAGCTCGAACTTCGTGTCGGCGAGGATGATTCCGCGCTCTTCGGCGTGCGCAGCCCCGTAGCGGTAGAGGGCGAGAGCCACCGACTCCACCTTCGCCCAGAGCTCGGCGCCGACGAGGGCGGCTGCGGCGTTCCCGTCGATGTTCTCGTCGTGGCCGGACTGCGCCTTCGTCGCCGGGGTGACGATCGGCTCGGGCAGGCGGTCGGACTCGCGCAGGCCCTTGGGGAGCTGGTGTCCGCACACCGCCCCGCTCCGGAGGTAGTCCTTCCAGCCCGATCCGGACAGATAGCCGCGGACGACGATCTCGAGCGGGAGCATCTCGAGACGCCGGCATTCGAGCGAGCGGCCGTCGCTGCGGAGCGCGAGCAGGTGATTCGGGACGAGCTCTTGCGTCCGCGCGAACCAGAAAGCCGAGAGACCCGTGAGCACGCGGCCCTTGTCCGGAACCTCGGTCGGGAGGATGACGTCGAAGGTCGAGATCCGGTCGGAGGCGACGAGCAGCAGGCGCCGGTCATCGAGGGCGTAGAGCTCGCGCACCTTGCCACTGCCGAGATGAACGGCAGCCTCAGGCATGGACGTGCTCCTTGGTGAGGGCGCGGAGCCGCTCGAAGACGACGTCGACGTGCTTGGTGTACGCGCCGAGGTCGAAGACGGCTTCCAGGTCGACGCGACCGGCGATCTCGGCGTCGGCGCGCACGAGCTCCGGGAAGTCCAGCCCCTCGTCCCACGCACGCATCGCATGTCGCTGCACCAGCCGGTAGGCGTCGTCGCGAGAGAGGCCTGCCTCGACGAGCCCGAGCAGCAAACGCTGGCTGAAGTACAGCCGATGGCTCGCATCGAGGTTCTCTCGCATCCGCTCGGTGCGAACGACGAGGCCTTCCAGCAGCCAGGCGAGCCGGTCGAGCATGTAGTCGACGGCAAGGAAGGCGTCGGGCAGTACGATCCGCTCGGCCGAAGAGTGGGAGATATCCCGTTCGTGCCAGAGCGCGACGTTCTCGAGTCCTACGCCTGCGGCCGCGCGAACCACGCGCGACAGCCCGCAGATCCGCTCGGAGACGATCGGGTTCCGCTTGTGCGGCATCGCCGAGGACCCCTTCTGGCCGCTTCCGAAGGGCTCCTCGACCTCGCGCACCTCCGTCCGGGCGAGGTGGCGGATCTCCAGTGCAAACCGCTCGAGCGATGCCGCGAGGAGCGCGAGTGCGTTCAGCACCTCGGCGTGCCGGTCACGCTGGAGGATCTGCGTGGAGCTCGGAGCAGGCTCGAGCCCGAGCCGCTCGCACGCGATCCGTTCGACCTCCGGATCGGCGGCGGAGTAGGTGCCGACGGCGCCCGAGAGCTTGCCGACCCGGATTCCCTCGAGCGCCCGCGTCACGCGTGCCCGGTCGCGCTCGAGCGCGAAGGCCCAGCCGGCGAGCTTGAGGCCGAACGTCGTCGGCTCGGCGTGGACGCCGTGCGTGCGACCGATCGTCACGGTCTCACGATGCTCCTCCGCGCGGGCCACGACCGCGGCGAAGGCGCGGTCGATCCCGGCAAGGATCAACGCGCCGGCGTCGCGCATCTGGAGCGAGAGAGCCGTGTCGAGGACGTCCGACGACGTCAGTCCGTAGTGGAACCAGCGCCCCTCCTCGCCCAGCCCTTCGGCGACTGCGTCCACGAATGCGGCAACGTCATGGTGCGTCCGCGCCTCGATCTCGGCGACGCGCTCGGGCGTCGGGACGACGGCTCGCTCGCGAATCGCCTCGATCGCCGCGCGCGGCACGACCCCGCTCTCCGCCCAGCCCTCGAGTGCCGCAAGCTCGACCTCGAGCCAGCGCACCAGCCTCGCCTCGTCCGACCAGATCGCCGACATGGCCGGGCGGGAGTAGCGCGGAATCACCTGAGCGAGTCTACCGCCCGCTCCGGAAGATCAGCCCGGCGTGCCCGATGCAGTCAGAGCAATGTCGGCCCGGTACTGCGCGCCGGCGAAGGTGATCTGCTCGCAGCCCGCGTAGGCGCGATCGCGCGCCTCGCCGATCGTCGTACCCGTGCCGGTGACGGCCAGAATCCGCCCACCGTTCGTCACCAGCCGGTCGCCGTGCAGTGCCGTGCCGGCGTGGAAGACGAGCGCCCCCGCTGCCTCGGCGTTCTCGATCCCCTCGATCGTCGAGCCGGTGTCGGAGCGCTCCGGGTAGTCGCCGCCCGCGAGCACGACGGTGACCGCGGCGTCGTCGGTGGCGCTGAGCTCGACGCCCTCGAGGTCGCCTCCCGCCGCAGCCGTGAGGGCGCCGAGGAAGTCGCCCTCCAGACGAGGCAGGATCGACTGCGTCTCGGGATCGCCGAAGCGGCAGTTGAACTCGAGCACCTTCGGCCCGTCTGCCGTCAGCATCAGCCCGGCGAAGAGCACGCCGACGAACGGCGCGCCGCGCCGCGCCAGCTCCTCGACAACCGGCCGGTGGACCTGTTCGACGAGCTCCGCGACCTCGTCCGACCCCATTCCGGGAACCGGGGAGAAGGAGCCCATGCCACCGGTGTTCGGGCCCGTGTCGCCGTCGCCGATCCGCTTGAAGTCCTGCGCCGGCGCGAGCGGCACGACGGCACGCCCGTCGGCGAGCGCGAACACCGAAACCTCCTCGCCCGCCAGCAACTCCTCGATCACGATCGGTCCCGGGAAGGCCGCGGCCGCGCGCAAGGCCTCGTCGAGCTGCTCCGCCGTCTCGCAGACGAAGACACCCTTGCCAGCCGCCAGCCCGTCGACCTTGACGACGCACGGCGGGCGGGCAACCGCGAGCGTCTCGGCTGTCGGAACCCCGGCGGCGGCCAGCACCGCCTTGGCAAAGGTCTTCGAGCCCTCGATCCTCGCGGCTGCGCGGCCGGGCCCGAAGACGGCGACGCCGTTGCGGCGCAGCATGTCCGCGACGCCGGCGACGAGCGGCGCCTCCGGCCCGATGACGACGAGATCGACGTCGAGGCTGCGCGCGAGGCCGAGTAGGCTTTCGGCGTCCTCCGCCCGAACCGGATGGCAGTCGCCGAGCCGGGCGATCCCGGGATTGCCGGGGGCAGCGTGCAGCGACCCCAGCCCAGGGGCCTGCGCGAGCTTCCACGCGAGCGCATGCTCGCGCCCGCCCGAACCGACCAGGAGCACCTTCACGGCGGCCGAGTCTACTTCCCCGCGTTTGACGGGCGGCGCCGCCGCGCATGAGGGACGCATGAGCATGAACGAGCCGGGGCTCGACCTGCACGAGTGGGAGACGCGCTGGGCGGAGCTCGAGGAAGCTCTCGCGGAGGATCCTGCCGGCGCGCTCGTCGAGGCGTGCGACGAGATCGAAGAGCTCCTCGTAGTGCGAGAGACCGACGCCGAGCTCACGTCGACGATCGGCGACCTCGTGGCGGCTCTCGAGGCAGCGCGCGAGACCGCCGACCGGATCGAGCGCGGCGAGGACGTCGACCCCGGCGACATCGGCGCCGCCGTCGAGAACCTGCGCACGATCCACGCTGCGATCGGCCCCACCGGCCTCACCTAGACCGGTCTCGCTGGGACCGGTCTCTCGGGAGCGCGCCGAAGTAGCCTCCGGGAGTGCTCGGCCAGAGCCTCCTTCTGCTCGTCTTCCTCCTCGCGGGCGCCGCGGTGCAGATGGCCGGCGCGCCGACGAGGCTGCGCGACGCGGTCTGGGTCACGTTCTTCTGGACGTTCTCGCCTGTCCTCGTGTTCGTCACCTTCCTGACGGTGAACCTGAACGAGGGCCTAGGCCGTGCGCTCGCGGCGGCGATCCTCGCGAGCTGGCTCGTCGGCTTGGCCGGCTACGCCTACGCGCGCCGGGTCGCGGCCGAGCGGGACGAGCGCGGCGCGCTGACCCTGGCTGCGGGCTTCGCCAACACCGGCTTCGTCGGCTTCCCGCTCGCGCAGCTCGCCTTCGGGGCCGACGGCCTCGCGCTCGCGGTGCTCTACGACCGGCTCGCCTGGCTCGTCCCAGCTTCATCGATCTCCACGACGATCGCCCGCCTGCACGGCCGGCGGAGGCTCGAGGTGTCGCCGCGCCACAGACTGCGGGCGCTGCTTGCGAACCCGCCGCTGCATGCCTTCTGGCTCGCGCTCGTGCTGCGAGCCACCGGCGTCGACGTCCCCGGAACGGCGTCGGCACAGCATCTCATGGGCACCGTGATCGGCCCCTACGGCTTCTTCCTGCTCGGGCTGTCGCTGATACGCGAACGCGCTCCACAGCGGCCGCAGGAGCTACGGCGCGCCGCGGGCGCGGTCGCGATCCGCTTCGCCGGCGGGCCGCTGGCGCTACTCGGGACTGCGACGCTCCTCGGTGCGAACGTCCCCGGCGTCTTCTTCCTGCTCGCAGCGATGCCGAGCGCGTTCCACGTCCTGATCCTCGCGCGCGTCTACGACGTCCGGCCCCTGCTGCTGAACCGGATCGTCGTCGGCACGACCATCCCCGCAGTCGCGCTCGTCGTGCTCGTGACCGGAATCATGCGCTAGGAGTCCTAGACGGGCCTGGCGGCGACCCGGGCGAGCGCCTCGACCACATCCGGATCGAACTGCGTCCCGGCGCAGCGGCGGAGCTCCTCGAGCGCCTCCTCCGCCGAGCGTCCAGCGCGGTAGGGCCGGTCGGTCGTGATCGCGCTGTAGGCATCGCAGCAGCACACGATCCGGGCGACAAGCGGGATCTCGTCCCCGACGAGCCCGTCGGGGTAGCCGCCGCCGCCGTAGCGCTCGTGACAGGAGCGAACGAGACTGCCGACGTTGCCGAGCACACCGCCGACCCGGTCGAGCATCGCCTCGCCGACGACCGTGTGCGTCTCGACGATCGCGCGCTCCTCCGGTGTGAGCGGCCCGGGCTTGTTGATGATCTCGTTCGGGATCCGGATCTTGCCGACGTCGTGCAACAGCGCCACGAATTCGGTATCGCGGCGATCGCGCGAGTCGAGCCCGAGCTCCTCGGCCACGGCGATCGAGAGCCAGACGACATCGCGGCTGTGCGAGCCGGTGTAGGCGTCGTCGGCCTCGACGACGTCCCCGAGCAGGAGCGCGGTACCGCGGTAGGCATGGCTGAGCTCGAGTGCGTGATCGACCCGGCTGCGTCGCTCGCCCGCGAAGGTGCGT
This sequence comes from Gaiellaceae bacterium, assembly GCA_033857955.1. Lineage (GTDB taxonomy): Bacteria > Actinomycetota > Thermoleophilia > Gaiellales > Gaiellaceae > Gaiellasilicea. The sequence continues at coordinate 206,739 of JAWVCW010000006.1, forward strand.
AGGAGCCCGGCGAGCGGGAGCACGAGCAGGAACGCACCAGCATGGTCGACGGCCGCGAGCGCGGCGAGAAGCCCGATCGGCGCGAGCGTCGCGTCCACTCCCCACGCGACGGACAGGTCGCGGATGAACAGCCGCGGCGAGATTCCGAGCGCGATCCGCGCGTGCACCGTCGCGTTTGCGAAGTCGCAGGCGAACTGGGCTGCGAGCGCCCCGAGCAGCACGAGCACGGCAGCCTCGCCGGGTGCGGGACCGCCGGCGACGACCAGGACGAGAACCGGACCGAGTGAGTACAGCGCCTCGCCCAGCCGTCCGAGCACACGTTCGAGCCGGATCCGGCCCTCGACCAGCTCGAGCACGTTTCCGAGCATCACCCCGGCCGCGACACAGAGTGGCACGAGCTCGAGCGGGAGCAGGAAGAGCATCGGCACAAAGACGAGCTGCGTTCCGACGGCGAGCCCCGGCCCGACCTCGAACTCGACGTTGTAGGCGAGCGCGTAGGCGCCGACGAGCATCGCGACGAGGAGCGGCGAGGCGGCCGTCCCCGAGTGGTGCAACACGGCGAGCGGGACCGCGACTGTGAGGAAGACGCCGCCGGTGAGCATGCTCGCCCAGAGCCCCCGGCTGCCGAGGCGCTGGCGCCGGCGCGCGCGCCCGTCCTCGATCGGCTGGTCGCGGGCAGGGTCGAGATCGACCGCCGGCCGCGCCGCCGGCTCCGCGGACCAGGCGTCAGTTCCGACCACAGTGCTCACGTTCGAGTATCGGAGACCGCCGGGGGCACTCAGGTCACTCGATCAAGGGATTAAAACCTAGCCTCGCCCTCACCCGGGAGGGGGATGCCCGTCACGCGGACCCGCGGAGACTGAGATCACTGCGGTGCGGACGAAAGGGAGAAGGCTGAACATGAACGTTGCGGCGATTTCACGGAGGAGTGCTCGGAACCTGGTAGCGCTGCTCACGGCGCTGGTCGCGCTGGCGGCTGCATCGGCCTCGCCGGCCGCGGCTGCAGACGGATCGCTGCTCGGGTGCGGCTACCAGCCGGTTCATCCGTTCATGCGCTTCCTCGATCCGCTCCCCTACACGCTCCTTCCCGGCGGCGACTTCGAGTCGGGCGCGCAGGGTTGGAACCTCTCCGGCGGCGCGCGCGTCGTCGGCGGCAACGAGTCCTTCTTCGCGACGTCGGCGCGTGACTCGCATTCGCTGCTCCTGCCTGCCGGCAGCTCTGCCACGAGCCCGACGATGTGCATGGGCCTCGTGCTGCCGATCGTCCGTTACTTCTCCAGCGGCGGCGCCGCACTCTCGTACCTGCGGGTCGAGGCGGTCTACACGGACGCTTCCGGGCGCCAGCGCTCGCTCGACCTCCTTCCCCCGGGCGTGCCTTCGAAGTCGTGGTCACCGGGCCTCCCTGCTCTGCAGCTGCTCGGTGCGGTGAACGCGCTGACGCTGAACGGGCTCACGTCCGAGATCGCGCTCCGCTTCACGCCGCGCGGGACGCTCTTCGGGAGCGGCACGTGGCAGGTCGACGACATCTACGTCGATCCCTGGAAGGTGATCTAGGAGCTCACGCCGCCGCGAGCACCTGCTCGCGCGCGGCTCCCGTCCCGACGAGCCGGACCGGCACGTCGAGTGCGTGCTCGACCAGTTGCACGTAGGCGCGAGCCGCATCGGGAAGGTCGGCGATCGTCTCGCAGTCGTCGAGCGGCTCGCCCCAGCCGGAGACCGTTTCCATCACGGGCACCGCGTGGTGGAAGTCGCTCTGGTGCGCCGGGAAGTCGGCCGTCTCGTCTCCGTCCGGCAGCCGGTAACGGGCGCACACCTGCAGCTCGTCGAAGGCGGAGAGCACGTCGAGCTTCGTCAGCGCGAGCGAGGTGATCCCGTTCAGACGGACGGCGTAGCGGAGCGCGACGAGGTCCAGCCAGCCGGGCCGCCGCTCCCGGCCGGTGACCGTGCCGAACTCCTGTCCGAGCTCCCGCACCTGGTCGCCGATCTCGGCGTCCATCTCGCTCGGGAACGGCCCGGCGCCGACGCGCGTGACGTAGGCCTTCGAGACGCCGAGCACCTCGTCGATGCGCGTCGGCCCGATCCCGATCCCCGTCGCGGCCGCGCCGGCGATCGGGTTCGACGACGTGACGAACGGATACGTGCCGTGGTCGAGGTCGAGCAACGTCCCCTGCGCGCCTTCGAGCAAGACGCGCTGGCCGGCGCGGAGGGCCTGGTCGACGAGCAGTGACGTGTCCGCGACGTACGGGCGCAAGCGCTGCGCAAAGCCCTCGTACCGCGACGCGACGTCGTCCAACTCGAACGGCTCGTGCTCGTAGACGCGCACGAGCCAGACGTTCTTCTCGGCCAGTGCGACTTCGATCTTCTGGCGCAGGATCTTCGCGTCGAGCAGGTCCTGGATGCGGATCCCGATGCGCGTCGCCTTGTCGGCATAGGCAGGCCCGATGCCGCGTCGCGTCGTCCCGATCTGAAGCTTGCCGAGCCGCTTCTCGCTCGCGCCGTCGATCGCGATGTGCCAGGGCATGATCAGGTGCGCGTTGCCGGAGATCTTGAGCGGGTCGGCGCTGATCCCGCGCCCTTCCAGATCGTCGATCTCGCCGAGCAGCACCTCGGGGTCGACGACGCAGCCGGCGCCGAGGACGCTCACTTTGCCGGAGAGAATCCCGGAAGGAAGCTGGCGGAACTTGAACGTCTCGCCGTCGACGATCACGGTGTGGCCGGCATTCGGCCCACCCTGGTAGCGGCAGACGACATCCGACTCCTGGGCGAGCAGGTCGACGATCTTGCCCTTTCCTTCGTCGCCCCACTGCGCACCGACGATGACGGTGGCAGGCACAGCGGCAGTCTGCCGGATCTAGACGGAGAGCACGCCGATGGGCGCGTGATTGGCGCGTTCCACGCGAATGTCGTGCCCGCGACTGCAGGTCACGGCGCTGTGCTCGCGGTCAAGCTCCAGCCGCCCCTCCACCTGCGCGGCGAGGTATCCGTGCTCTGTGGCGCACTCCTCGCAGACGACGGTGTACGACGTCGCCCGCGGCGAGAGCCAGATCGTCTGATCGATCATCCCTACTCCTTCCTTCGAACGAAGGTCATGGCATACGGCCGGGTGAGCGGTTCCTGGCGCGTCGCGCGCGGTGCGTAGGCCGGTGGAACACCGCTCAAGCACGGGCCGCCGGCTGGAGCGCCGCGAGCGGCGCGAGGCGCAGCCGGCCAGGGGCCGCTCACGCTGCGGCCAGGTCGGCGAACTTGGCGTAGCGCTTCAGGAACGAGAGCTTGATCGTGTCGGTCGGCCCGTTCCTGTGCTTGGCGAGGATCAACTCTGCGATCCCCTGGGAGTCGGACTCCTCGCCGTTGTAGTACTCGTCGCGATAGACGAAGCCGACCAGGTCGGCGTCCTGCTCGATCGACCCCGACTCGCGCAGGTCGGAGAGGATCGGGCGCTTGTCGTGCCGTTGCTCGACCGCGCGCGAGAGCTGCGAGAGGGCGAGGATCGGCACCTCGAGGTCGCGCGCGAGGATCTTCAGCTGGCGCGAGATCTGGGACACCTCCTGGACGCGGTTCTCGGAGTTGCCGCCCGAGGTCATCAGCTGGAGGTAGTCGACGATGATCAGGCCCAGCTTCGGCTCGCGGGACTTCAGCCGGCGCGCCTTCGAACGGATCTCCATCATCGTGATCGAGCCGGTGTCGTCGACCCAGATCGGCGCCTTCATCAGCTTGTCGCAGGCCGCCGTCAGGCGCGGCCAGTCCTCCGGCTTCAGCTTGCCGGTGCGCAGGCTCTGCGACTCGACCTTCGCCTCGCTGCACATCATCCGCTGCGTCACCTCGCTCTTCGACATCTCGAGCGTGAAGAGCGCCACGGGGACGTCGTGCCGCACGGCGAGGTTCTGCGCCATGTTCAGCGCGAGCGCCGACTTCCCCATCGACGGGCGGGCGGCGATGATGATCAGGTTCCCCGGCTGGAAGCCCGACGTGAGCTTGTCGAGCTCCTTGAAGCCGGTGGGGCAGCCCGTGACGTCGGCGCCGGCCTCGTACAGGTGCATGATCCGCTCGAAGCTCTCCTTGAGCAGCCCTTCGATGTGGCTGAAGTCGCTCGTGACCCGCTGCTGGGCGAGGTCGAAGACGATCTGCTCCGCCCGGTCGACGAGGTCCGTGGTCTCGCCGGGCCGGTCCTGTCCGAGCCGCGCGATCTCAGCGCCCGCCCGAACGAGCCCGCGGAGCGTCGCCATCTCACGCACGATCCGTGCGTAGTGGGCCGCGTTCGCCGTGGCCGGGACGAGGGCCGCGAGCTCGTGGATGCGGGCCCGGCCGCCGACCTGCTCGAGCTCGCCGCGCTCCTCGAGCGAGTCGACGAGCGTGATCGCGTCGACCGGCTCGCCCTGCTGGTAGAGCGCGAGGCAGGCTCGGAAGACGAGCCCGTGGCTCTCACGGTAGAAGTCGTTCGCGGAGAGGATCTCGGTGACCGCTCCGATCGCGCCCGGCGAGAGCAGCATCGCGCCCAGCACCGACTCCTCGGCCTCGAGGTTCTGCGGCGGGACGTGCGGTGATTGTGCCGAGGGGGGAACTGAGGCGACCTGGGACATGGCCTCCCCATTAGAGCCGCAGCGGCGGACGGCCTCAAGCCTGGGGATTCACAGGCGGCGGTGCGCAGCTGCGGCGGCGATTTGCAGGCAGAAGGAACGCCCGTTCGCAGCGTTCTCCACGAGCGAGGGCCGCGCCGGTCTCAGCCCGTCCACAGGGGACATGCCCGCTTCTGCCGGAGAGAGCGGGAAGTTCACAGCGTGCTCCACAGAGCTGTGGAGCACGCTGTGGAAAACCTACGGCTCCTCGGTCTCCTCGGGCTGGGCGGCTTCGGGCTGGGCCTCCGCGGCCGGCGCGAGCTCAGCCTCAGGCTGGGGCTCGTCGTCCGCCTCGGCCGCTGCTTCGGCCGCTGTCTTGGTCTCCGGCTCCTCTGCCTCCAACTCGACCTCGAGCGCGGCCTCGGCCTCGGCCCGGTGGGCGTCCGCCTCGGCCTGCGCAGCCGCCTGCACCTCGGCCTCGGCGGCCTCCATCGCGGCCAGCTCCTCCTCGGGCGGCAGCTCGCCACCCTCGGGCACGACCAGGGTCTTCACTTCGACGGTGACGTTCTCGAAGAGCTGGATCGGAACCGCGTACCGGCCGATCCGCCTGATCGAGTCCGTGTCGATCTTCTTGCGATCGACGCGGATCTTGTGGTCTGCCCAGATCCTGTCGGCGATGTCGGTCGTCGTCACCGAGCCGAAGAGCGCGCCGGTCGGCCCCGACTTGACGTCGAAGCTCAGCTCGGCCTGGCGGAGCACATCGGCGATCTGGTTCGCCTGTTCGACCGTGCGTGCCTCGTTGCGGGCGCGTTGCTCCTCGATCCGCTTCAGCTCCGCGACACGGCCCGACGTGGCCGGCTCGGCGAGCTTGCGCGGGAGGAGGAAGTTGCGGGCGTAGCCGCGGGCGACGTTCACGACCTCACCCCGGAGCCCGACCTTGTCGACGTCCTTCAGGAGGATGACCTCCATCGCTAGCGCGCCTCCACGTAGGGCAGGAGCGCCATCTCGCGCGCCCGCTTCACGGCGACCGCGACCTGCCGCTGGTGACGCCGGCAGGCGCCCGTGATGCGACGGTTGCGGATCTTGCCCTTCTCCGAGATGTAGCGCCGGAGCTGGTTCAGGTTCTTGTAGTCGACCTCTTCGACCTTGTCCTTGCAGAAGAGGCAGCTCTTGCGGCGGCCGGGGGCCATCGAAGAGCCCGGACGCTTGCGCGTCTGCTGGGTTTTCGGCTGTGCCATCTACACGTCTCCTAGAACGGAATGTCGTCGTCGGCCGCGGCTGCGGCGGGGAAGTCGTCGGCGGGCTGCGCTGCGCCCGAAGGCACGAACTGCTGACCCCCACCGCCGCCGTCGTCGCCGCGCGAGCCGAGGAACTGGATGTTGTCGGCGACGACCTCCACCGACTGGCGTTTGCTGCCGTCCTGGGCGTCCCACTCACGCCAGGTCAGCTTGCCCTGGACGCCGACGGGACGGCCCTTGGCGAGATACTGCGCGCAGTTCTCGGCCGTGCGGCCCCACACGGTGACGTCGAAGTAGTAGGCGGCGTCCGTCCACTCCTCGCCGCGCTTGACGCGGTCGTTGACCGCGATGCGCAGCGTCGTCACGGCGGTGCCGGACGGCGTGTGGCGCAACTCCGGGTCTCTCGTCAGGTTGCCGACGAGGACGACGCTGTTGATGTTCTGGGGCATTACTCCTCCTCCAACGAGGTGTCGATGGGCTCGGAGACATCCTCGCGCGCAGGCCCGCCCACCGCTACTGGCTGAGTCGAACCAGGCTTGTAGCGACGGGTCGCCAGATGCCGCATCACGTCGTCGTCGATCTTGAGGACGCGAGCGATCTCGTCCAGGGTGTCGCCGTCGGCGCTGAACGAGAGCAGGTGGTAGACGCCGTCCGAGCGCTTGTTGATCTCGTAGGCGAGCTTCCGGCGCCCCCAGGCGTCCTGGCCGTCCCACGTGCCCCCACCCTTCTCGACGAGGTCACGCGTGCGCTTGACGATCTCCTCCTGCCGCTCCTCGGGCAGGTCGGGGTCCAGCATCAGCAGAATCTCGTAGTCGTTCACGTTCCCGGTCTCCTTCCGTCGGGCTTCCCTCGGTCTTAGGCGGCCTCGCCGGCAAGCGTGAGTGGGAACAGCGCACGCGAGACGAGGCAGGAAGCGGCAGGAAGAGTAGCATCGCCGGTATGGGCAGAGTATTGGCAGGGCTCGGCGGGGCTTTCGGACTGGCCGCCCTTTGGCGGTTCCTCCGCCGACCGGCCGCGCAGCCTCCGCCGGTCGAGGCCGACCAGCCGGTCGAGGCCGATCCCGCCTCGGAGCTGCGGTCGCGACTCGAGCAGGCGCGCCAGGCCGCTGACGACCGCGATGAGTTCGACGCGGCCGAGGGCCAGCCGGTCGACGAGGTCGAGCAGCCCCGGTCGATCGAGGATCGTCGTCAGGCCATCCACGAGAAGGCTCAGCAGGCGCTCGGCGAGATGAACCGCTCCGAGCCCGGCGAGTAGAAAATCCTCTGAGCAGGCTTCTTCGCGACCGCGGCATACTTCAGAGGGATGAGGAAGCTGCCGCAGGCCGACGAGCTGCCGCACGCAGACGAGGGGTACGACCCCGCGCGCGTCGAGGAGGCGTTCGCAACGTTCGCCGACCGCGTGCGCGAGCTCGAGTCAGTCGCGTCCGAGCTGCGCGCGGAGCTCAAGGCGATCCGGGCCGAGCGAGTCGCGCCCGCACGCTACGACAACGAGGATTGGCCCGCCGAGGCACGGGTCTCGAACGCCGGCTTCGCTCCGTCCCCGGACTGGGTGGCAGCCGTGCCCCCGCCGTTCGCGCGCCGCCCGGCAGCGCCGCGGCTCGTCGTCGAGGGAGCATTCCTGCTGCTCGTCGCGATCCTCGCCGGCCTCGCCGATCTGGCGGCCGCATGGATCGTGCTCGTGATGGCGGTCGCGTGGGGTCTCGTCGCCCTCACCGAGTGGGCCGCGGCCGCGAAGCGGGCGCGGTGGCGCCTCGACGAGATCGCGCCGCCGGCCGGCTCGGACTCGGAGCAGGCCGCCGACACTGGGCCCTGGGACATGCCCGTGGTCGAGGCAACAGTCGTCGAGAGCGGCCCCGACCCGGAATCGAAGACGATCGTGGCCAAGCTCCCCGTCGAGCCGGACGAATCCGTCCGCAAGGCGAGCGCTACGCCCGCCGAGCCGCGCCGTCGAGGCCTGCGGCTGCGGCGCCGTCGTGCCGCCGACCCGAGCACGCCCGATCCCTGGGAGGCGTAGCCTCGCCGCGGCCGCGCTCGCGGTCGCGCTCGTGGCCGTGCCCTGTGCGTCGGGCCTGCGTCCTGCGCCTGCGCTGACAGTCCCGCGCGGGTTCGTGGCCGAGGTCTATGCGGCCGGCCTGAAGCGGCCGACGGCGCTCGCCTTCGGCCCCGGCGGCCTGCTCTATGCGACAGAGGAGACGGGTGAGGTCGTCGCCACGGGACGCGGCTCGACGAAACCGCGTGTGCTCGCCCGTGGCTTCAAGACCCCGCTCGGGCTGGCCTGGTCCGGGTCGACGCTCTTCGTCTCGGCGCAGGGCTCGGTGCACCGGCTCGCGGTCCGGGGCACGCGGGTCGTCTCCCGCAAGACGATCGTCACGGGTCTCCCGTTCGGCCGGCACCAGCAGGACACGATCGCACTCGGCCCCGACGGCCGTCTCTACCTCGGCAGCGGCACGACCTGCGACGTCTGCCGCGAAAAGGACCGGCGGAGCGGCGCGATCCTCTCCTTCCGGCCCGACGGCAGCGACCTGCGCGTCGACGCGACGGGCTTCCGCAACCCGTTCGGGCTCGTGTTCGACGGCGCACGGCTGTTCGTCTCGGACAACGCGCGTGACGACCTCGGAGCCGAGGAGCCGGCCGAGACCGTGGTCGTGTTCAAGCGCGGCGCCGACTACGGCTGGCCCGACTGCTGGGCGAGCTGGAAGGAGCGCCGGCTGAAGGGCCGCTGCGCCGGCGTCGCACCCCCGTTTGCGTACCTCGAGCCGCATTCCTCCGCGGACACGCTGGCGCTCTGGCGCGGCTCGCTCTCTGTCGCGGAATGGGGGCAGTACCTGAGCGAGCGCCGGGGCCGGAAGCTCGTCCGGATCGACCTGGCGACCAGGCGAACGACCACCTTCGCTGACGGGTTCGAGCACCCGCTCGGCCTCGCCGTCGAGCCACAGGGCGGCCTGCTCGTCGGCGACTGGGGTCGCGGCGTGGTCTACCGGCTCAGGAAACGCTGAGTCGCGCGCGCGAGTGCCCCGGCGACCTTCCTCTGGTACGCCCCGGACTGGAGCAGAGCCCGCTCGTGTGGGTTCGACATGAAGCCCGTCTCGACGAGGACGGCGGGCACGTCAGCCCAGTTGAAGCCGGTCAGGTCGGGGCGCTCGACGACCCCGAGGTCCCGTGCCCCCGTGGAGGCGACGAGCTCGCGCTGGAGCAGCGAGCCGGCCCGCCGGCTCGGGCCGTAGATGTCGTCTGTCCAGCCGACGTGCCGGGCAGGCACGAGTGTCGAGATCCCGTGCACGGAGGAATCGGAGGACCCGTCCGCATGGATCCGGATCATCAGCGCCGCCTTGCTCTCGTTGCAGAAGCGAGCGCGGTCGCGGTTGCCGCCCCGGTAGCCGGGGCCGTTCCGGGTCATCGCCACGCGGTAGCCGCGCACGAGCAGGAGGGCCCGGGTCCGCCGCGCGATCGCGAGCGCGACCGGCTCCTCGCCCGCCGCGCCGCCGGGATCCTTGATCTTCTGCTGCTTCGAGCCCGGCCCGATCGGCTCGAGTTGCCTGCCGACCTCGGGCGCCGTCCCGTGACCGGGATCGAGGCAGATCAACGCTGCGGCGGCCGTGATCTCGGCGAGCACGGCCCCACCCTAGTCCCCGGAGCCGAACTCCCTCTCAGCGCAGGCAGAGCAGAAGATGAGCACGCCGTCGCCCTCCGGCTCGAGGTACGCGCGCCAGTCCTTGGCGGCCTCGTCTCGGGTACCGCATTCGAGGCACTCGAGCACGATCGTGACATTCGGCGGCGGATTGTTGCTCGACAAGGGCTGCATCCTTGCGCGTGGGAGGACCGTGAATGTTTCAGGCGCGACCGGCGCGATTCAAGAGCGATGTCCGCAACGTGCGGACAATTTCTTGTGAACGTTGTCAGTTTGGAAACAGCCGCTTCAAAGCGAGCGGAGTACGGCGAGGTCGTCGGCCGACGGCTCCCAGTCTCCCGCCTTGGCGTTCGCGCGCACCTGCTCGGGCTTCGTCGCTCCTGCGATCACCGAGGCCACGGCCGGCTGGGCCAGGAGCCCGCCGATCGCGACCTCCAGCAACGTGACGCCCCGCTCGTTCGCGAACGCCTCGAGTCGCTCGACGCGGTCGAGGCGCGCATCCTCGAGCTCGCGGCCGTGCAGCCGGGTGCCTTCCGGCGCCGGCTCGCCGCGCCTGTACTTGCCGGTGAGGAGGCCGCTCGCGAGCGGGAAGTAGGGAATGAAACCGATGCCCAGCCGCTCGCACACCGGCAGCAACTCCTCCTCCGCGTCGCGGACGAGCCACGAGTACTCGCTCTGCTCGCTGACGAAGGGCGTCAGCCCCTGCTCGCCGGCGATTGCGTGTGCCTCCTCGACCATCGCCGGGGTGAAGTTGGACGAGCCGATCGCGCGAACGGCACCCTCCTGTACGAGCTCGTGGAGCGCGCGGAGCGTCTCCTCGATCGGCGTCACGCCGTCCGGGCGGTGGTACTGGTAGAGGTCGATCCGGTCCGTCTGCAGCCGGCGCAGCGATGCCTCGAACGCCTTGCGGATGTAGGTGCGGGAGCCACGGGCAGTCTCGCCGTCGCCGAGGTCGTAGCCGAACTTCGTCGCGAGCACGACCTGGTCGCGCCTGCCGGCAAGGGCGCGGCCGATGATCTCCTCGCTGCCGCCCCCGTTGCCGTAGCTGTTCGCGGTATCGAAGAAGGTGACGCCCGCTTCGAGCGCCGCGTCGATCACGGCGAGCGAGGCCTCCTCGTCGATCCGGCCGCCGAAGTTGTTGCAGCCGAGCCCGACGACGGTCACCTCGAGGTCGGAACTGCCGAGCCGTCGCGTTCGCATCGGGAGAGCCTAGAGAACCCGCGCGTCGCCCGGCCGACGCAAGCGCAGCGTAAGCCCGGTGTGTGCATTCAGTAAAACCTCACGCGTTGGCGCTTGGGAGCCTCGGGGCGCGGGCACGAACGTGCCATGCGCCGAATACTTCTCATAGTCGCTTCTCTGATTGCCACGCTCGTCGTCGCTCCCGCTGGCTTGGCGGCCACGAAGGGCGTCTCGATCCATCGCTCGTCGTTCTCGCCCGCGACCGTCAACATCACGGCGGGCGACTCGATCCGCTGGAAGAACAACGACACGCGTGACCACCAGGTCGTCTCGACGACCGGCACGTTCGCCTCACCCGTCCTCGGCCCCGGCAAGACGTACTCGTTCAAGTTCGAGGTCGCCGGCACGTACAAGTACCGCGACGCGCTCGTCCCGACCAGCACCGGCACGATCAGGGTCGCAGGCGCACCGCCGGCGGTCACGCTGGGCACGTCGCTGCCGCAGATCACCTACGGCACGCGGATCACCCTCTCCGGCCAGATCAACAGCAAGAAGGCCGGCGAGAACGTACAGCTCAGCTACCTGCCGTACGGGCAGGGGTCCGAGGCCGTCCTCGCGACCGTGATCACCGCCACCGACGGCCTGTACAGCTTCAACGTGACACCGAAGATCCTCACCACCTACCGCGCCACCTGGAAGACGGCGTCGAGCCTCCCGGTCCAAACAGCGGTCGCACCGTCGATCTCGTTCGGCCGGCTGAACGGCTTCGTCACCCGTGTCTTCGCGGGGCGAAGCATGGCGCGAAAGCAGGTGCAGCTGCAACGATTCTCGAGCTTCGGGCAGTGGGTGACGATCAAGCGCGTCTCGCTCGATCTGAACTCGCGCGCCCGCTTCCAGGCGACGCTTCCGGTCGGAACGAGCCGGCTGCGGATCGCAATGTCCGTGAACCAGGCCGGCGCGGGCTACCTCGCGGCGTTCAGCAAGGAGATCGTGTATCGCCGCCCGCGCTAAAGACCAACCGGAGACGTTCCTTCTCGGCTCGTCGCTGGTGGTGCGGAGCGCGGGTGGACAGTGCGCGAGCACGGACGCCCGCGTGGAGCGCCGCCAGCGGCGAGAGCGCTCGGCGGAACCGGGCGCTCCCCGGCGGGAGCCGGGCGCGTCCGAGGAGGAACGGAGCGGCCCCGGAGTCGAACCGAGCAAGCCGTGGGTTGCACGACCGGGCCGATTTTGAAGACCGGCTGGGCCACCGGGCCCGTGCCGCTCCGCACTGAGCCTACGCAAACGACATCGCGATGAACGGAAAGGGGTCTCACATGAAACGGACATCGAAGCTTCTCTGGTCGGCGCTGGCGAGCATCTTGGTCGTGCTCGCCGCGATCGCCGGCCGGGCGGAGATCGGCGATGCGGCGGCTCAGGCAGCGCCTGCAAACCAGTCGCCGCCCGTCATCTCGGGCACAACCGAGGAAGGAAAGACGCTGACCACGACCGACGGCCGCTGGACCGGCACCGATCCGATCACGTACGCGTACTCGTGGCGGCGCTGCGACACAGACGGCGGCAGTTGCGCTGCGATCAGCGGCGCCAACCAGAAGACGTACGTCCTGAAGAAGGTCGACGTCGGGAACACGATGCGTGTGCGTGTCACCGCGACGAACAAGGACGGCTCGACGCCATCGACCTCGGTTCCGACCGCGGTCGTACGTCCGGCCGCCGCTCCGGCACCCGCCGGGTGCGACGGGACCGCGCCGATCCCGATCGCGAGCGTCGCGCTGCCGAGCCAGCTCCTGATCGACGATCAGTCGATCAGCCCGACTGTGGTCGGCCGCTCGACCCAGACGATCACCCTCCGCTTCCGGGTGAGCTGCAAGGGCAAGCCCGTGCAGGGGGCGCTCGTCTACGGCGACGCCGTCCCGTTCAACCAGTTCACCACGCCGGCGGAGCAGCCCACGGGCGCCGACGGCTGGGCGACGCTGACGATGAACCGCGACCGCGGCTTCCCGGCCGCGCGCAGCCAGGAGCTGCTGGTGATCTTCGCCCGAGCCCGCAAAGCCGGTGAGGATCTGCTCGGCGGCGTCTCGACGCGCCGCCTCGTTTCGTTCCCGGTCGACCTCCGGCGCTAAAGGGGGCCACATCAGGGCCCGGCGGGATCCGCGTCCCGCCGGGCCCCGTGTGCGAGGATCGGCGCATGTCGCATCTGCGCGTGATCGACGTCGAAGAGGCGACGGGAGAGCTGAAAGAGGAGTACGACGCTGCGGTCGGCCGGGCGGGCAAGGTCTACAACATCGTCAAGTCGATGAGCCTCCGGCCGGGCGTCCTGAAGCGCTCGATGGAGCTCTACAAGGCGATCATGTTCGGGCCGTGCGGGCTCTCGCGGCAGGAACGCGAGCTCATCGCGACCGTGGTCTCCCGTCAAAACAACTGCCACTACTGAATTCGCGCGCATGCAGACGACCTCCGTGCCGAGGGCGCAGACGAGGAGCTGGCGGCGCACGCCGAGCACGACTACCGCCGGGCCGAGCTGCCCGAGCCGGTGCGGGCCCTCTGCGACTACGCCGTCAAGCTGACGCGGGATCCCGCGTCGGTCGGCGCCGCAGACGCGGACGAGCTGCGCGCGCAGGGCTGGGACGACGCTGCGATCCACGACGCGATCCAAGTGATCGCATACTTCAACTACATCAATCGCATCGCAGAAGGAGTCGGGACGGATCCCGAACCGGAATGGAGCTGAAGTGACCGGGTTCACGATCGTGCACATGGACGACTTCGAGCGTCCGTTCCCGAAGTGGGCGCTCGCGCGCAAGGCGCTCGGCCTGCGGTCGTTCGGGATGAACGTCGTCGAGTTGCCGCCGGGCGAGACGATCCCCGAGCACGACGAGACCGAGAGCGACCAGGAAGAGGTGTTCATCGTCCTCACGGGCGACGCCACGATGGTCATCGACGGCGTCGACCACCCGGCGCCGGCGGGCACCTTCGCGCGGCTCGACCCGGAGCCGAAGCGCACGGTCGTGAACCGGAGCGAGTCCGACGCGACCGTGCTGATCGTCTCAGCGCCGCAGACGAGCGGCTACACCCCAATGGACTGGGCGTAGGTGCGCTCGCCCATCACCGCCGCCTGCGTGCAGGTCGAGCCGGTGATCTTCGATCGCGCCCGCACGATCGACCGCGTCGCCGAGCGCACCGCGGAGGCCGCGGGCGCGGGCGCCGGCATCGTCGTCTTCCCCGAGACGTTCATCCCCGCCTACCCGTCCTCGGTGTGGGCCAGGGCGCTCGCGGGCTGGGGCGAGCCGGGCGCCAAGGAGGCCTTCGCGTTGCTGCACCGCCAGTCGCTCGAGCTGCCGGGACCGGACGCCGACCGGCTTGCCGGGATCGCCCGCGAGCACGGTGTCTGGCTCGTGATCGGCGTCAACGAAGTCGACCCGGCGCGGCCCGGGACGCTCTACAACTCGCTGCTCTACTACTCACCGGAGGGCGAGCTGGCGCTCCACCATCGCAAGCTCGTACCGACGAACCACGAGCGGCTCGTCTGGGGGCCGGGCGACGGCCGCGGCCTCCGCGCGATCGAGACGCCGATCGGCCGGCTCGGCGGGCTGATCTGCTGGGAGAACTACATGCCGCTGGCGCGGTTCTCGCTCTACGAGTCGGGCGTCGAGATCTACATCGCCTCGACCGCCGACGACGGCGACTCGTGGCAGGCGACGTTGAAGCACATCGCGCTCGAGTCGCGCTCGTTCGTGATCGCACCCTGCCACTTCCAGCGCGCGAGCTCCTATCCTGACGACTTCCCGCTCGCGTCGCTGCTCGAGGGTCACGACATCCTCGGGCGCGGGGGCTCGGCCGTGCTCGGTCCGGACGGGAGCTATCTCGCCGGGCCGCTCTACGGCGAGGAAGGGATCCTCTACGCCCGGCTCGATCCCGAGCTGCTGCTCGAGTCACGCCAGCGCTTCGACCCGGCCGGCCACTACCACCGGCCGGACGTGCTCACGCTGACCGTGACGCCGAACGTCTGAGCGCGACGGCCGCTCAAGGACGCACGAACCTGATGTGCTTCGCAAGCTCCTCATCGAGCAGCAGCGTCTGGCGAAGGTCTTTCACGACGTGGAACCCGACGCCGTATGTGTGTTGGCCGACGGTCCAGATGAGCACGACGTGATTGGCGAACGCGCTGCCATCGTTCGTCGCTTGCGGAACGAAGACCGCGCGCATGCGAGTGTGGCCAACGGTTATCCAGCCGAGCGGCTTGACCAGAGCATTCGGGTACCAGGCAGGGCCGTTCACGACCTTCCCGTAGTTGTGCAGAGGCTGCGGAGACGCCGTGATCACGAGGTGATCGGTCGGAGTTTCGCCGGAGCCGACGACCCACCCTCGCCACGACTTCGGGCAGCCTCCCATCCCAGCGGGGCCGATGATGTGCAGCGCGCACCCGCTCGGCCCATTTACGCGCGTTTCGGTCAAGCGGTGCGGCACTTTCGCCGGGCACGGAATCGGATAGCCAACCGCACGGGCAGTGGTGCGACACGAGGCGATCAGCTCGCTCGAGGCGGGCACGAACGTGAGTCGAGCTTTCTCGAACTTCTGGGATTGCGTCGGCGGGGCGGCTGAGTCAGGTCCCGAGCAGCCGCAGACGGACAGCGCAAGCAGGAGCAAGACCGAGAGCCCTGGTGATCGAGTCACTCTTGGACACTACGAGCGCACGTCGTCGCCGGGTCCAATGAAGGACGAAGGATCGTGCCGCGCAGCGCGTTCCGGCGGCTCAGCTGTTCGCCCTGGCTCGGGTTCTCAGAACTCGGTCGTTGCCGACCCGGCGCGTGACCCCGTCCGCGTCGAGGCGCTCGAGCAGTAGCTGGGCATCGCGGCGACCGCAGCCGGCGAGGTCGCGGAAGCGCGCGAGGGCGATCCGGCCCGCACTCTCACACTCCTCCACGACGAGCGTCCGCGCCCGCTCGTATGCCGCCTGCGAGACCGCGTATCCCTCCCCCAGGCGGACGAGCCGGCCGGCCCGCTCGAGGAAGCGCGCCAGCTCCGCGTCCGCGACCCTGACCGGCGCGGGCGCCGCCGCCTCGAGCTCGGCCTCGACGGCGAGAGCCTCGGCCGCCCGCTCGCCGAGGCTCGCGTCCCCTCCGGCGCGGTAGAGCTTCGATCCCCTCCGCTCGAACGGCAGGCGCGCCAGCACCTCCTTCGCCCAGGGCTCGACGGGCGCGTTCACGCCCGGGTCGAGCGGGTCGGCGCCTTCGATCTCTTGCTCGAGCTCCGCGCGCAACTCCTCGAGCCACGCCTCCGAGAAGCGCCACGCGCCGTCGACGAGCACCGGCGAGTGCACCGTCACCTCACCGCGCTCGGAGCCCTCGAAGCGCGCGGGGTCGGCGTGACGGGGCGGAGCGGGGTCGATGACGGTACCGCCGCCGACTGTGGTCTCGCCTCGGAGGACGACGCGGTCTCCGCGGGCCGCGACCACAGGCGCCGCAAGCCGGAGCTGGGCGTAGCTCTCGCCCGAGCGCGTCACGCGAGCCGGCACCGCCGAGGTGCCGTGATGGACATGGAGGCGCGCGCCGTCCGCGATCGGCTGAAGCTCCTCGAGCGCGATGTCGAGCCGGTAACTCCTTGCAAACGCCCCGGGCGCGACCAGTGCATCGCCGCGCCGCAGCTCGTGCCGCTCCACACCGGGAAGCGCGACCGCAACCCGCTGTCCCGCCTCGGCTCGCTCGACGGGGCGGTCGTGCACCTGGACGCTACGCACGCGGACGTTCCGTCCGCCGGGCTCGGCGCGAAGCACGTCGCCGGCGCCGATCGAGCCCGACCAGAGCGTCCCCGTCGCGACCGTCCCGATCCCGCGGAGCGAGAACACGCGGTCGACGTAGAGGCGCGGCGCGTTTTCCACATTGTGTTTCTGAAACACAAAGTCCGCCGTGCGCGCGAGTGCGGCTTTGAGGTCCTCGAGCCCGGCCCCGGTCTTCGCGCTGACTGCGACCACCTCGGCTCCCGGGACGAGCTCCCGCCCCTCCTCGAGCGCGAGCTCGAGCGTCTCCTCGTCCACGGCGTCGGCCTTGGTGACCGCGACGACGCCGCGGTCGATCCCGAGCAGAGAGAGGATCGCGAGGTGCTCGTGCGTCTGGGGACGCGCCCCCTCGGCGGCGTCGACGACGAGCAGGAAGAGGTCGATTCCGGTCGCGCCGGCGACCATGTTCCGGACGAAGCGCTCGTGCCCGGGAACGTCGATCAGCGAGAGGCGACGTCCGTCCGGGAGGTCGAGCGGCGCGTACCCGAGGTCGATCGAGATCCCGCGCTCGCGCTCCTCGGGCAGCCGGTCCGTGTCCTTTCCCGTCAGTGCCCGCACGAGCCACGTCTTGCCGTGGTCGATGTGGCCCGCCGTGCCGACCGTCAACGACATGCGCCCACAGCCGCCGCGACCTCGTCCGCCTCGGCGTCGGTGAGAGTACGACAGTCGAGCAGCGTGCGGCCGTCGCGGACGACCGCGATCACCGGCGGCTCGTGGCCGCGAAGCGCCGCAGCAAGCTCCTCCTCGACGGCACAGGCGTAGCTCGGCAGCTCGGCGAGCGGGAGCGCGCCGCCCCCCACCCGTGCGACCGTCTCCTCGACCGCGCCGCCTGTCGCCTCGGCCAGCCGGTCGGCTCGGGCGCGGACGACGGGAACGGGCTCGCGCAACATGCGCAGCACCGGAATCTCGTCGGACCGGTCGAGGTAGAGAGCGAGTGTCCCCTCGAGTGCGGCGAGCGTGAGCTTGTCGGAGCGCAAGGCGCGGTGGAGCGGGTGCCGGCGCAGGCGCTCGACCAGATCGGCGCGGCCGGCAACGATCCCGGCTTGCGGCCCGCCGAGCAGCTTGTCGCCCGAGAAGCAGACGAGGTCGGCCCCGGCGGCGAGCGCCGCAGCGGGAGTCGGCTCGCCCTCCACCTCGACGAGCGCGCCGGAGCCGAGGTCGTCGACGAGCGGCAGCCCGTGGCGGCGCGCAATCCCGGCGAGCTCCTCGACGCGCGGTTGCTCGGCGAAGCCGACGACCCGGAAGTTCGACTGGTGCACGCGGAGCAGCAGCGCCGTGTCCGGCCCGATCGCGCGCTCGTAGTCGGCCGCGCGCGTGCGGTTCGTCGTCCCGACCTCCACGAGGCGGGCGCCCGAGCGAGCGAGCACGTCCGGGATGCGGAAGCCGTCCCCAATCTCGATCAGCTCACCGCGCGAGACGACGACCTCGCGACCCTCGGCGAGGGCGGCCAGTGCGAGCAGCATCGCCGCGGCGTTGTTGTTGACGACGATCGCCGCCTCCGCGCCGGTCAACCGCCGAAGCAGCGGCGCGAGGTGGTCCTGGCGCGAGCCGCGCGAGCCGGTCGAGAGGTCGTACTCCAGGTTCGTGTAGCCAGCAGCCTCCCGCACGCGCTCGAGCGCGGCCTCGGCGAGCGGCGCGCGACCGAGGTTCGTGTGCACGAGCACGCCGGTGGCATTGATCACGCGGCGGAGCGCCGGGCGCCGCGCGGCCACGAGTGCCTCGGCCAGCCGCCCGCGCAGGTCTCCGGGCTCGGCGCCGGCGCGGATCTCCGCGCGAGCGCGGTCGAGCACGACGCGCGCGGTGGCGACGGCGAGCGGATCGTCCACGTCTCGCACGAGCTCGTCGACGGACGGAAGGTCGCGCAACCTCACGAAAAGCAGTGTAGAACCGCCGCAGCGGCTACTTTGCAAATCGTGAGACGCGTGGGTCTGATTGCCGTTGCCTTTCTCGCGGCGCTCGCCGGCGCGGCGGTCGCGGCAGTGGCCGCACGCGATGCGGTGTACTGGCAGAAGCCGCTCCCCGGCGTGGCGCTCTCCCAGGTCGACCTCGGACGGAGCGTGCAGGTCGTCGTCGGCGAAAAGACGTACGACGTCCAGCCCGGAGAGGCGCTGAGGATCGACGAGACCGCGACGCAGGCGGCACTGGTGAAGGCCGGCCACGACGCATTTCTCCGCCGGGTCCGACAGCTGGTCGACCCGAGCCCGCCAGTCCTGAAAGTGGATCCCGTACTCGCGGTCCGGCCCGGCGCCGAGCGTCTCGCCGAGCTGGTCTCGCACGCGCTCCCGAAGCCCCGTCGCGCCCAGGTCGTCTCCCGCGGCGGCTCGTTCTCGGTCCTGCCGTCGCAGCCGGGCGACGCCGTCGACGCCGATGCACTGCTCATCGCGCTCGAGCGGGCGGCGCGTACCGGCGCGCAGACGATCTCGCCCCCGCTGACACACGTCGAGCCGGCGTTGACGACTCCCGCGGCCGAAGCGGCGGTCGCCGAGGCGCAGGCTCTCGTGGACGAGCCGGTGGCGCTGACGTTCAAGGACGAGGAGGTCGGGTCGCTCTCGCCCGAGCAGCTCGCAAGGCTCGTCCGCTTTCGGGTCGGGGTCGACAGCTTCCGTGTGGGGTTCGATCCGCAGCGGGTGGCGAAAGCGGTCGAGCCGCTGCTCGCGCATTGGCGCCAGCGGGCCGTCAACGCGCGGTTCGTCGTCGACGGCACGCAGGTGCGGATCCGCCCCTCCCGGCCCGGCCTTGCCGTCGACGGCAGGTGGGTGGCCGACTCGGTTGCCGCAGCGGCCAGTTCATCCTTCAGCCGCGCCTCCCTGCGCTTGAAGCAGGTCCGCGCCGATCTCACGACCGGCGAGGCGGAGAAGCTCGGCATCCGGCAGCAGATCTCCACGTTCACGACGGACATGGGCCCGTCCTCGTCGAACCGGGTCCACAACGTGCAGCTGATGGCGAACTACATCGACGGGACGATCGTCAAGCCCGGCCAGTCGTTCTCGTTCAACGAGTCGGTGGGCCCGCGAACGACCGAGCGAGGCTTCCGCGAGGGCCAGATGATCATCGGCTCACTCCTGCTTCCGGCGATCGGAGGCGGCGTCTGCCAGACGGCGACGACGCTCTTCAACAACGCGTTCGAGCTCGGTCTCCCGATCGTCGAGCGGCACAACCACAGCTTCTACATCTCGCACTACCCGATCGGGCGCGATGCGACCGTCTCCTGGGGCGGGCCCGACTTCGCCTTCAAGAACGACCTGAAGACCGGGATCCTGATCAAGACGCGCTACACGAGCTCGACGCTGACCTTCAGCTTCTACGGCACCGACCCGGGCAGGCGTGTGGTCTCGTCGACCGGGGAGCGCACGAACTGGCGCTCGCCGCGGCTGACCTACGCACTCGACCCGTTCGCCCCACGCGGCTCCGTGCGGACGGTCTCCGGCTCGAACGAGTCCGGCTTCGACGTCACGGTCTCGCGCAAGGTGTACGAGCACGGGAAGCTGAAGCGCCGCGACGCCTTCACGAGCGCGTACATCGCCGTCGGGCCGACTCAGATCTACGGCCCCGGACGCTCGATCCCCGGGCCGTACTTCGTGCTGCCGCGCGTCTAGCTCTGGCTCCTACTGCGCGTCGGCCTTCTCCGGCTCGGCCGGAGAGGACGCGCTGCTGCGCTCTTCGTGGCTGTCGACGACGATCCGAGCCGCTTCGGCGGGATCGTCCGTCACGTGCAGCAACTCGACGTCGTTCGGCGAGATCATCCCGCCGGCGAGCAGGTCGCCGTTCACCCAGTCGAGCAGCTGCTGCCAGTAGTCGCGGCCGACGAGGACGACGGGAAAGTTCAGCACCTTGCCGGTCTGGACGAGCGTCAACGACTCGAAGAGCTCGTCGAGGGTGCCGAAGCCGCCGGGAAAGATGACGAAGCCCTCGGCCGCCTTCACGAACATCGTCTTGCGGGCATAGAAGTGCTTGAACGTCATCGCGATGTCGCAGTACGGGTTGAGGCCCTGCTCGTGTGGCAGCTCGATGTTGAAGCCGACCGAGAGGCCGCCGGCTTCCTTGCAGCCGCGGTTCGCCGCCTCCATCACGCCGGGGCCGCCGCCGGTGACGACCGCGAATCCCGCCCTGGCGAAGAGCCCCGCCGTCTCGCGCGCTTGCCGGTACGGCTCGCTGTCCTCGGGCACGCGGGCCGAGCCGAAGATCGTGACCGCGGGCCGGTCGATCTGGAGCACTTTCTGAAAGCCGCCGAGGAACTCGGACGCGATCACGGCGACGTCGTTCGCAAGGTCTTCGTGCGTGCGCTCGAGGACGCGACGATCCTCCAACTAGATGTCCTTCTGGATGTGGCTGCCGGCCATCGCGACCGAGAGCAGCGCCGCGAGTGCGACGTACGCGACTCCCGCGACGACACGCTGGGTCGGCGAGACCCGGTAGTACTCCTGCGCCTCCGGCGACCGGCGCATCCGCCAGCGGCGCCAGGACTCGAGCGCGCCGAGGATCAGGATCAGGATGAGGATCGGGTTCGGCGCCACGACCGCGAGGACGACGAGCACTGCCAGCCCGAGCGCCCAGAGTGCGGGATGGATGGCCGCAGCGATCCGGCCGCCGTCCAGTGGGCTGATCGGCGCGAGGTTGAACAGGTTGAGCAAGAAGCCCGTGAACGCGAGCGCGGTCAGGAGATCCGAGTTCAGCGCCACGCCCGCCGCCCAGAAGGCGGCAGCACCGAGGCTCCCGATGATCGGTCCCGCGATCGCGACTTTCGCCTCCGCCCAGACGTTATCTGGCAGGCGCTTGAGCGTGATCACCGCGCCGAGGAACGGGATGAACATCGGCGCGGAGACGGGCAGACCCTGACGCTTCGCTTCGAGCACGTGGCCCAGCTCGTGGACGAGGAGGAGCAGGACGAAGCCCACCGCGAACTTCCAGCCCCAGAAGAGCGCGTAGGCGCCGACGGAGACGAGCATCGTGCCGGCGGTCGTGAAGACCTTGAGCTTGAAGATGACGGCGCCGAACTTGATCAGAAACGCGCCCAACCCTGCGATCGGCGCCCAGAGCCTGCGCAGCAGGTCCCTGAGGGTCATCCCGTGCTTGACGGGCGAGTACTGGTGCTCGGGGTCGACGTCGTGCGGCTGGTAAGGGTCGTAGCTGCTCATGACCCTTGCCCGATCCACTCCTCCCCGCCCTCGTAGACCTCCTTCTTCCAGAGCGGCACGGTCTCCTTGAGTGTGTCGATCGCCTCCGTGCAGGCGGCGAGCGCTGCCGCTCGGTGCGGCGACGAAACGGCGACGACGACGCTCGGCTCACCGATCTCGACCCGGCCGACCCGGTGGTGGATCGCGATGCCGGAGAGCTCGTGCCGATCTTCGAGCTGCGCCGCGAGCTGCGCCATCACGTCCTCGGCCATCCCCTCGTAGGCCTCGTACTCGAGGTAGAGCACGGTGCGGTCGCGCGAGCGGTTGCGGACGGTGCCGAGGAAGGTCGCGACCGCGCCGGCCTCGTCGCGGGCCACCTCGCGCACGACGGCGTCGAGTGAGAGCGGTGCCTCGCTCAGCTTGAAGGTGCCCCCGGAGACGGGCGGGATGAGGGCCACCTCGTCGCCGTCGGCGAGTGCGGACTGGGCATCCGCGTAGCTCTTGTTGACCGCATAGAGGAGTCCGGACGGCTCGCTGCCGAGGTCGAGCGCGGACCACACGTCGGCGACACGCGCGCCGTCGGAGAGCTCCAGTTCCCGGGCGCCGGTGCCGGCGCGCTCGCGCAGACCGGCGAAGAGTCGGATGCTCACGTGCACGTTCCGCAGGGTAGATGGTTCATGCCATGAGTCGTCCGTCTTGGGTGCGCTTTGGCTGCTCTGAGCGGCCCAGACACGCCAGAGCGCGCCTCCGAGCGCGCGAGATCGCGGCGTCGACCGTCTCAGCTTCGGCCGGAAGGGGGTTGCCTCCCCCGACCGTGTCATGTTACGAATGCCGCATGACAGTCACCGCCCCGCCTCGGACGAACCTGAACGACCAGGTCTACGAGACGCTGAAGACGCAGCTCGTGCGCCGGGAGCTCCGCGCGGGCGAGAAGGTGAGCCTGCACGAGCTCGCCGCCACGCTCGGTGTTTCCCGTAGCCCGGTCCACCATGCGCTGACGCGACTCGTCTCGGAAGGGCTGCTGAGCGTCAAGTCGCGACGCGGCTACTTCGTGACACCGCTGACCGAGGCGGCGATCGCGGAGGGCTACGACGTGCGGCTCGCGCTCGAGCTTCAGGCGGCCGAGAACGCGGTCGGGCGCGTCGGACGCATGGATCTCCGGCGCTTCCGCGAGCTACACGAGGCGACCGCCGAGGCGGTCTCGCACACCGAATGGGATTCGGCGAACGCGGCCTTCCACGAGCACCAGGTCGACCTCGCCGGAAACGAGCTGCTCTCTCGCGTGTACCGGGAGCTGTCGGTCAATCTGATGATGCAGGTGATCCGCGGCGGCAAGCTCGAGGGCGGCGAGTACCTGCCGCCGGAGCACGCGGCGATCGTCGACGCCTACGAGGCCACCGACCTCGACGCCGCCCGCGCGGCGATCAGGGCTCACATCGCGACGGGCCGCCGAATCGCGCTCGAAGCGATCGAGGAGACCGGCGGCGTGCTCTAGCTGCTTTAGCCGTAGCATCCGCACGGTGAAAGAGAAAACCGCGAAGCGGGAGACCGATTCGGGGATCGAGATCAAGCCGGTCTACGGCGAGGGCGAGCAGCCCGGCGAGTTCCCCTACACGCGCGGGCCGTACCCGGACATGTACCGCGGCCGCCCTTGGACGATTCGGCAGTACGCGGGCTTCGGCTCGGCGGAAGAGACGAACGAGCGGTTCCGCTACCTGCTCGACCGCGGCCAGACCGGGCTGTCGGTCGCGTTCGACCTGCCGACGCAGCTCGGCTACGACTCGGACGACCCGCACGCACTCGGCGAGGTCGGACGCACCGGTGTCGCGATCGACTCGATCGAGGACATGCGCCTCCTGCTCGCCGGCATCCCGCTCGACGAGGTCTCCACCTCCATGACGATCAACGCGCCCGCGTCGCTCCTCTTGCTTCTCTACGAGCTCGTCGCCGAGGAGCAGGGCGTTCCCGGAACCGCGCTGCGCGGCACCGTCCAGAACGACATCCTCAAGGAGTACATCGCCCGCGGGAACTACATCTACCCGCCACGACCGTCGATGCGGCTGACGACCGACCTCTTCGCGTATGCCGCCGAGCGGATCCCGAGCTGGAACACGATCTCGATCTCCGGCTACCACATCCGGGAGGCGGGCTCGACCGCCGTGCAGGAGCTCGCGTTCACGCTCGCGAACGGGATCGCCTACGGCGAGGCGGCGGTCGCGGCGGGTCTCTCGCCGGACGAGTTCGGCGCGCGCCTCTCCTTCTTCTTCAACGCACACAACCACTTCTTCCAGGAGGTGGCGAAGTTTCGCGCGGCGCGGCGAATGTGGGCGACGATCATGCGCGACCGTTTCGGCGCGACCAACCCGAAGGCGATGGCGCTTCGCTTCCACGCGCAGACGGGCGGCTCGACCCTGACCGCCCAGCAGCCGGAGAACAACATCGTCCGGGTCGCGATCCAGGCCCTCTCGGCAATCGCGGGCGGCGCGCAGAGCCTGCACACGAACGGATTCGACGAGGCTCTCGCGCTCCCGACCGAGCGGTCCGCCCGGATCGCGCTCCGCACCCAGCAGATCCTCGCGGCTGAAGCGGGCGCCACCGACACCGCCGACCCGCTCGGCGGCAGCTTCTTCATCGAGGAGCTCACGGCCGAGCTGGAGGAGCAGGCCCGCGAGCTGATCGAGCGGATCGACGAGCTGGGCGGCGCCGTCGCCGCGGTCGAGCAGGGCTTCGTCCAGCGTGAGATCGAGGAGGCCGCGTTCCAGTGGAACCAGCAGGTCGAGTCGGGCGAGCGCGTGATCGTCGGCGTCAACCGCTTCGTCGAGGACGACCAGGAGGACGTGGAGCTGCTCCGGATCGACCCGGATGCGGAGCGCCGCCAGCTGGAGCGGACGGCACGCGTCCGGGCGGAGCGGAACGCCGAGGAGGCCGACGCGGCGCTCGCGGAAGTCCGCCGTGTCGCCGCCGGCCCCGAGAACCTGCTGCCGCCGATGCGCGAGGCGCTCCGCGCCCGCGTCACGATCGGCGAGATCTCGAACGCGCTCCGCGACGAGTTCGGCACGTTCGACGCGCAGCACGCCTAGTTTCACCACTCGGACACAGGAAATTCCCCGATCCGCAGCCCACCAGGACGCGCGGCTCGCAGACGATGCGGCCGTCAACTAGGGGAGGAATCGGAATGCGGACCAAGACAGTCTTTGCCGTCCTACTCGTCTGCGGTGTGGCGGCTGCGACCGCTCTCGCGACCGGGACGACGACGGCGACCGGGCCGAGCAGCTCACAGCCGCCGTACGTGATCCCGTCCAAGGACGGCGTGTTCACGAAGTCGCTGCTCACCGTCGGCGACTCCGTCGACGGGTACCGGCTGGTCGGGATCCCCGACGGGCTCGGCGCCTACGAGAGCCGGCCGGGCACCTACACGGTGCTGATGAACCACGAGCTCCCGAACAACCGCGGCGTGCCGCGCACGCACGGCGCGATCGGGGCGTTCGTCTCCAAGTGGGTGATCGCGCAGCGGTCCGGCCGCGTCGCCGCTGGACAGGATCAGATCCACTCGATCGCGACGTGGAACCCGCTCACGAGCACCTACAACGCACCCGCCAAGGGGGTCGCGCTCGCCCGTCTCTGCTCGGCCGATCTGGGCGCACGCTCGGCCTTCGATGACCGCCATGAGGGCGTCGGCTACAACGGGCCGCTCTTCCTGAGCGGCGAGGAAAACGGGCCCGAGGGCCGTGCCTTCGCGCATGCCGAAGGTGGCATCAGCTGGGAGCTGTCCTCGCTCGGCAAGTTCTCGTGGGAGAACGCCGTCGCGAATCCCGCCACCGGCCGCAAGACGGTCGTCGTCGGCACGGACGACTCGACTCCGGGCCAGGTGTACGTGTACGTCGGCGACAAGAAGGCGACCGGCAACCCGGCGGAGCGTGCCGGCCTCACCGGCGGCAAGCTCTACGGAGTGAAGGTCACCGGCTTCCCGATCGACCCCATCAACACCGGAGTTCCGTCCGGCACCGCCTTCACGGGCGCCGACCTCGGCGACGTGAAGAACAAGACGGGGGCCCAGCTGCAGGCGGACAGCCTCGCGGCCGGCGTCACCGAGTGGCAGAGGCCGGAAGACGCGGCCTGGGATCCGGAGCACCCCAATGACCTGTACTTCGCGATCACGGCGAGCTTCACCAACCAGAGCAAGCTCTACCGGCTGCGGTTCGTCGATCCGGCAAATCCGGCGGCCGGCGGGAAGGTCGACCAGCTGCTGACCGGCCTCGAGACCGGCGGCACCTCCGAGCGGTTCCACATGCTCGACAACATCACGGTGGACAGGCGTGGCAACGTGATGCTGCAGGAGGATCCAGGCGGTCAGGACTACCTCGCCCGGATCTGGCAGTACCGGATCAAGGACGACTCGCTGACCGAGGTCGCGACCTTCGACCCGGCGAAGTTCACGCCCGGAAAGCCCGGCTTCATCACGAACGACGAGGAGTCCTCGGGGATCATCGACGCGAGCGAGATCCTCGGCCAGGGCTGGTACCTGTTCGATGCGCAGGTGCACCTCGCGAACCCGGATCCCGAGCTGGTCGAGTACGGCCAGTTGCTCGCCCTCTTCGTCCCGACCAACAAAGGTCGCCACTGGGACGACAACCGCGGCAAGCAAGACAAAGGCGACAAGAACGGCGACTGACTCACGGCGGGTGAGCCCGGCGCGGCACGACCGTGCCGGGCTCACGATCGCGGAGATCTCGCAACGCGCTCCCGCGACGAGTTCGGGACGTTCGACGCCTCGCGCGGAATGCGGAAAGCCTATTAGGCCGAGGCGCCGGAGTAGCGCCGCAGGCCGAAGCTCCACCACCATCGCGTCGCAGCGAACAGCGCGGCCGAGAAGCCGACCGCGACCGCAATCGTCTCCCAGCCCAGGCGCGACGTCACGGCCTGGGCGGGCACGGTGATCGCGAAGGCAATCGGGACGATGAAGGTGACGCCGATCCGCAGCCACAGCGGATAGATCGACACCGGCCAGCGACCCGTCTGGTAGAGCCCGTCGAAGAGCTCTGCGATCTCCCAGACGTTGACGATCCAGAACGCCAGCGTCGCGATCACGAGCCAGAAGCAGTAGATCGTGACCGTGCCCACGGCGAGCATCGCGAAGAAGAGCGCCACGTCGCCGGCGGAGACGGAGTGCTCGAGCCCGGCGATCCCGTAGAGGAGCACCGCACCGCCCGAGAGCACGTCAACCGCACGCCAGATCCGCACGTCGCGGACGCTGACGAGCACCTGCGAGTCCTCAGGCTTCGTCAGCGCGAAGTCGAGCTTGCCGTCGCGCACCTCCTCCATCAGGCGTTGCATGTTCGGCTGGATCGTCGTCTGGATCACACCGCCGAGGAGGATCTGGATGCCCATCACGACAAGCAGCTCCGACTCGCTCCATCCGTTCAGCTCGTTCGTGTGCGAGTAGACGAGCGTGAGCACGACGATCGCCGTGCCGACCGAGACCGCGGACTGGAGCACCTGGATGAAGAAGTTCGCGCGGTACTGGAGCTCGTTCATCGAGCCGACGCGGAAGTAGAGCCAGGCCAGGCGGAGTCCTCTCAATTGCCCACCGCCGAGTAGCGGCGGACGGCAAACCGCCAGACCGACAGCGTCAGGCCTGTCAGCACCGCGATCCAGAACGCCTGCATCGCGAGGCCGCCGAGCAACTCCCGCGTCGAGTAGTCGCCGACCAGCGCCTGGATCGGGAAGTAGAACGACCATTGGAAGGGCAGGAAGCCGGCGACGTCCTGCGCCCAGTCGGGCATCAGCCGCAGCGGCACGAGCCGGCCCGAGAGCAGCAGCTCCGCCGCGATGAAGAGCTCGAAGATCGCGCTGACCCGCGTCGTCCAGAAGGTGATCATCCCGAGCGCGGACAGGAACATCGTCCGGATCAGGTAGGCGCCCCAGATCGCGACCGAGAAGACGCCGACCTCGAGCAGCGTCGGGTCGAGCACCGGGTCGAACGCGATCCAGAGCACTGCCGCGATCGGCAGCCAGAGCAGGATCGTGACGAACTTCCAGCCTGCGAAGGCGGCAAGGTCGTCGTGGAGCGGATGGAGCGGCCGCAAGAGCGCAGCCGAGAGCTCGCCCTCGCGGATCCGCCACTCCCAGCCGTACGGCGTGAAGACGATGTTCATGTTCCGGACAAGCGTCCAGACGATGTAGTAGGCGGCGAACTCGCCGGTCGAGATGCCCTGCACGGACCCGCCCTGCTGCTCGGCGATCGTCGTCCAGACGACGAGGTACACGATCGGCTCGGCGAGCATCCCGATCAGCCAGAAGTAGGTGGCGACGCGGTACTGGATCTGGCTCTGGATCTGCGTGCGGCCGCGGACGAGGTAGTAGTCGAAGAGCGAGCGGGCGGCGCCGACGCGCGCGCTCACTTCCGCTCCTGCGCGAAGACGAGCTCGATCACGTCCTCGATCGGCGGATCCTCGACGGTCAGGTCCGCGACCTCGCGCTCCGCGAGCAGCTGGGCGGTCACCCGCGCCGTGTCGGCCTTGGGCACGCGCAGCTTCACGCGGGCGCCGTCGCGCTCGAGCACGTCGCCGTAGCCGGAGAGGTCGGCCGAGAGATCGTCGAGCTCGACGGTCAGCGTCTTCCAGGCGGCGAACTGGTCGCCGAGCCGCGCGAGCTGTCCGTCGAAGAGGATCCGGCCGTGGTGGATGACGATCACGCGCTTGCAGAGCGCCTGGACGTCGGCCATGTAGTGGCTCGTCAGGAGCACCGTCGCCTCGTAGCGCTGGTTGTACTCGGCGACGAACGAGCGGATCCGCTTCTGCATCGTCACATCGAGCCCGATCGTCGGCTCGTCCAGGAAGAGCACCTGCGGCCGGTGGAGCAGCGAGCCGACGATCTCCACCTTCATCCGCTCGCCGAGCGAGAGCTGGCGCACCGGCTTCCGGACCAGGTCGCCGACGTCGAGCAGTTCGATCAGCTCGTCGCGGAGTTGCAGGAACTCGGGCCGTGCGATCCGGTAGATCGCGCGGTTCAGCTCGAACGAGTCGAGCGCGGGCAAGTCCCACTGCAGCTGGTTCCGGTTCCCCATCACGAGCGTGATCCGGCTGAGAAAGTCCCGCTCGCGCCTGGACGGCAGGTGGCCGAGCACCCGGGCCTCGCCCGAGGTCGGGTAGAGCAGGCCGGAGAGCATCTTCAGCGTCGTCGTCTTGCCGGCGCCGTTCGGGCCGAGGAAGCCGACGACCTCGCCCGGCTCGATCTCGAAGGAGATCACGTCCACGGCGCGCACCTCGCGGGTCTTGCGGCGAACGAGACTCCGGACGGCAGCACGGAGACCCGCCTCCCGCTCGGGGACGAAGAACGCCTTGTGCAGCTCGGCGACGCGGACGGCGGGCTCGGACATCGCCCTGAACCTAGATGATTCGCCGGTGCGCATCCTGCTCGTCTCCCAGATGTATCCGTCTGCCGCCGCGCCCGACTTCGGCGTCTTCGTGCAGGGCCTCGAGCGGGAGCTCGTCGCCCGCGGTCACGTGATCGAGCGCGTCGTCATCGACCGCCGCGGCGGCGGCAAGCTGCGGCACGCCGGTCTTGCGCTGCGTGCGATCCGCGCCGCCCTCCGCTTCCGCCCGGACGTCGTCTACGCCCACTTCCTCTTCCCGACCGGGCTCTCGGCCCTCCTCGCGGCGCGAGCGTCGCGCGCGCCGCTCGTCGTCACGGCGCACGGGCAGGACGTGGCCAACGTGACGCGCTATCCCTTCGTGCGGCGGCCGACGCGGCTCGTCGTGCGAGGCGCTGCCGCGGTGATCGCCGTCTCGGAGTGGCTCAGAGGGGAGCTCGAGCGTGGCGTGCCGGAAGCCGAAGGCAAGACCGAGGTCATCGACTGCGGCGTCGATCTCGACCGGTTCCGCCCGCTCGACCGAGCCGAGGGGCCGAGCCCCGCCTTCGTCTGCGTCGGCTCCCTGATCGAGCGCAAGAACGTCGTCCGGCTCGCAGACGCGTTCGCGCGGCTCGCCGACGGGACGCTGACCTTCGTCGGCGACGGGCAACTGCGGCCCGAGCTCGAGGGCCGCACAGGCGTCACGATCACGGGCTACGTGCCGCACGACGAGGTGCCCGGCTATCTCGCGGCCGCCGACGTCCTCTGCCAGCCGAGCCTCGTCGAGCCCTTCGGCCAGGCGGCCCTCGAGGCGCTCGCCTCGGCCCGCAGCGTGGTCGGCACGCGTGTCGGCGGCCCGCCCGAGTTCGTGCCCGAGGGTGCCGGGATCCTCGTGGACCCGGAGGACGAGGACGCCCTCGCCGACGCCCTGCGCGAGGCGGCCGCGCTACCGGTCCCGAACCCGGCGGCGCGGGCGGCCGCCGAGGCGCACGACGTCAGGCGTCAGGCGGGCCGGGTGGAGTCGGTTCTCGAGCGAGCCGTTCGAGATCGGCGAGCCTGATCTCGACCAGCGGGCGGACCGCGTCCTCGAGACCCGCTTCGCGCGCCAGCTCGAGCGCCTGCTCATAGCTCTGCCGCGCCTTCTCGGCGGCGACGCCCTGCTTGAGCCGGTTGTCGCCGGTGACGAGCAACCGCTGGATCTTGGCGCGTACCTCGTCGCCGCTCCCATTGCTCGGGGGGTTCACATCCGTAGCCTAGCCAGGCAAGATCACGTTGGGGTCACGATGAAGAAGCGCAAGCCGCCTCCGGTTCGGGTGCTCATCGCGGACGATCACCGTCTGTTCGCGGAGGCGCTGGAAGCCGTGCTCTCCACCGAGGATCGGATCCTGGTCGTCGGACGCGCCGCCGACGGCGGCGAGGCGGTGGCGATGGCCCGGAAGCTCGAGCCGGACGTCGTCGCGCTCGACATCAGCATGCCCGTGATGGACGGCTTCGAGGCCGCGGCCGAGCTCAAGCAGCTCGCGCACCCGCCGGCCGTCCTGATGCTGACCGGCTCGAACGCGCCGGAGGACGTCGATCGGGCGCGCCGCGTCGGTGCGAAGGGCTACATCACGAAGGACGCGATCGCGGCACGGCTCGTCGACGCGATTCTGGCTGCCGCCGGCAACCCAAATTAGGACCCGCTGCTACCCTCCAAACCGTCATGTTGCAGGTCTCCGCCGTCTTCCAGGTCATCGTCTCGGTCGCGCTCCTGTCGCTGATCCTGATGCACTCCGGCCGTGACGCCGGCCTCGGCGGGATGGGCTTCACGCCCGCCTCGCAGGGCGGTACGCACATCGTCGAGCGGAACCTGACGAGGCTGACCGTCGCCGTCGCGACGGTCTTCTTCATCAACAGCGTCGTGCTCTACCGGCTTTTGGCCTAGGGCTACACTGTTCGTCCCCGCGCTGGTGGCGGAATTGGTAGACGCGCAAGGTTGAGGGCCTTGTGGCCTTAGGGCCGTGGAGGTTCAAGTCCTCTCCAGCGCATGCGGGAAGACGGGACGCCGGTGACGGCGTCCCGTCTCATTTAGGGTCGAGGGCGATGCGCTCGCGGCGGATGATCACCGTCGTCGGCTGCCACGCCGGCGGCGAAATCGGAAACGTCATCGTCGGAGGCGTGCTGCCGCCCCGCGGCGCCACGGTCTTCGAGCAGATGCAGGCGCTCCAGCGGGATGCGGACTGGCTCCGCCGCATGCTGCTCCGCGAGCCGCGCGGCAGCGTGGCGGCCCACGCGAACCTCGTCGTGCCCGCGACGCGGGCGGACTGCGACGCGGGGTTCATCATCATGGAGCCGACCGAGTATCCGGCGATGTCGGGATCGAACACGATGTGCACCGCGACCGTCCTGCTCGAGACGGGAATGGTCGAGATGCGAGAGCCGGAGACCACCCTCCGATTGGAAGCCCCGGGTGGCGTCGTCGAAGTGCGAGCAGCGTGTCGTGACGGCCGTTGCGAGAGCGTCGAGTTCACGAACGTCCCCTGCTACGCCGACCGGCTCGACGCACCGCTCGAGGTCGAGGGGCTCGGCACGCTGACGGTGGACGTGGCCTACGGCGGCATGTGGTACGCGCTCGCCGACGCGCAGGCGCTCGGATTCGAGATCGAGCCGCACGAGGCGCGCGATCTCTCACTGGCCGGAGAGGCGATTCGCGCCGCCGCCCGCGAGCAGCTTCCCTGCACCCATCCCGAGAACCCGGCCATCGCAGGCGTGAGCATCGTTCAGATCGCAGCGCCGTGGCAGGGCGTCGGAGCCGTGACGAAGAACGCGGTCGTCGTCGCCCCCGGACGGCTCGACCGCTCCGGAACCGGAACCGGTCTCTCGGCCCGCATGGCTGTTCTTCATGCGCGCGGCTTGATGGCGGTCGGTGACGGCATGGCGCACGCCTCGGCGATCGGGTCGTCCTTCGAGGGCCGCATCGTCGAGGAGACGCGCGTCGGGGACCGAGCGGGGATCGTCCCCGCAATCCGAGGCAGCGCCTGGATCACGGGCATCTCACAGCACTTCCTCGACCCCACGGACCCTTACCCGGAGGGCTACCTGCTCGCAGATACGTGGGGCGTCAGCGGCCTCGACCAGCAGGTTTGACCTAGGAAAACAGGCTCGCCAGCTGTGCGGGACTGATGTTGCCGCCGCTGAGAACGAGCGCGACACGCTTGCCGCGCAGGCGGGCTCGGAGCTTCAGCGCTGCAGCCAGCGGAGCGGCGCCGGCCGGTTCGACGAGATTGCGCGTGTGCTCGATCATCAACCGGTTCGCATGCCGGATCTCGTTCTCGCTGACGAGCACGAAGTCGTCCAGGTGCTCCCAGAGGATCTGCTGCGGGAGCTCGAACGGGACACGCGTCGCGAGGCCTTCGGCGTTCGTTGCCGTCTCGTCGTCTAGGAGGGCGCGGGCCTGCCACGAGCGAAAGGCGGCGGGCGCGGCCTCCGACTGCACTCCGATCACCTCGATGTCCGGTCGGATCCCTTTCGCGACGATGCAGGCGCCGGCGGCACCGCTCCCGCCGCCGATCGGGACGATGATCGCGTCGACGTCGGGCCGGTCCTCGAGGATCTCGAGTGTCTCGGTTCCGACCCCCGCGATCAGGAGCGGCTCGTTGCCGGAGTGGACGTAGCGATAGCCGTGCTCGGCGGCCAGCAGCTCGCAGTGCTCGCGGGCCGCGTCGAAGTCCTTCCCGTGCTCGATCAGCTCGGCCCCGAGCGCGCGCATCGCCGCGAGCTTGACCGGGTTGGCATCCTCGGGAACGCAGATGCGGGCGGCGACGCCGTGCAGACGCGCGGCGTACGCGACCGACTGTCCGTGGTTACCGGTCGACGCCGCGATCAGCCCGCGTGATCGCTCGTCGTCGGAGAGCTGGGAGACGAGGTTGACCCCACCCCGAACCTTGAACGCCCCGACAGGCTGGTGGTTCTCGTGCTTCACCCAGACCTCGGCGCCGAGCAGCTCGTCGAGTCCCGCATACGGATAGAGCGGCGTCGCCCGCAGATGCGGGCTGATCCGCCGGCGCGCCTCCAGGACGTCGGCGAGGGTGATCGTCGGCCAGTCCACGCTCCTGGCCAGTCTCGCACCTCCTTGACGCCGTCCGGAAGGATCTCTACCCTTCAGAGCGAACACACGTTCGACACCCATCGTTACTGACAGGCAAACCGGAGGCGCGATGCTCACCGCACGGCAACAGGAGATCTGGCAGTTCCTCGTCGACTACGTCGACCGGCACGGCTATCCCCCGACCGTGCGCGAGATCGGCGAGGCGGTCGGGCTCGCTTCTCCGTCGACCGTGCACGCACATCTCGCGAACCTCGAGCGGGCCGGCCTGCTCCGGCGCGACCCGACGAAGCCGCGCGCGCTCGACCTGATCGGCCACCGGCGCGAGTCCCGCGGTTTTGATGAAAACCGCGAGGAGCCTGCTCGCGAGGCCGAGCTTCCGAAGCTGCCGCTGCTCGGACAGATTGCAGCCGGCAGCCCGCTGCTGGCGGAGGAGAACATCGAGGACGAGCTTGCAGTACCCGAGCCGCTCGGCCGCCGGGCCGACTTCCTGCTCCGGGTCAAGGGCGAGTCGATGATCAACGCCGGGATCCTCGACGGAGACATCCTCGTCGTCCAGCGCGCGCAGGATGCCCGCGACGGCGAGATCGTGGTCGCGCTCGTCGGCGACGACGAGTTCGCGGACGAGGCGACGGTCAAGACCTTCTACCGCGAGGGCAATCGCGTTCGCCTCCAGCCGGAAAACGACGCGCTCGAGCCGATCTATGCCGACTTCGTTCAGATCCTCGGCATCGTCACCGGGGTGTTTCGGACCCTCTGATGACCGTCGCGTTCCTCAACCGCACCCTCGACCAGGAGCTGGCGGCGATCGCGCGCGGCGCCAGCTTCGAATGCCTCGTCTGCGGTGAGTTCCTGCTCAAGCGGGCGGTCGCACACGCGTGCCTCGAGTGCGGGACGCTGCTCTGCGACGGCCTCGAAGTCCCTCAATCCGAGCTAGAATTCATCGTGCAGGCCGGGTGACCGCGTCGGCTGGTTCCTTGTGAGTCCGCCGCCGAGGAAAGTCCGGACACCGAAGGGCAGGACGCTGGGGAAATCCCAGGGGGCGAAAGTCGACGGAAAGTGGAACAGAAAGCAAACCGCCGTCGGAGCATTCTCCGGAGGCTCCGACGGTAAGGGTGAAACGGTGGGGTAAGAGCCCACCAGCGTCGTGGTGACACGGCGGCTCGTCAAACCCCGTCCGGTGCAAGGTGAAGCAGATCCCGTTGACGCGGCCCGCCGAGGGATCGGGTACACCGCTCGAGCCGTGAGGCAACTCCCGGCCTAGAGGGATGGTCACCCTCGACAGAATCCGGCTTACAGGCCTGCTAAGGAAAGCCCTGCAAACGCGGGGCTTTCTATTTCGCCTGCGGACGCGTCGTGGTTACGCTGCCTGCCTCCTCGCGGCGGTATCCGCGGGGATCTCGGTCGCCAGGACGTCTCGGACACGGACCAGCCTGCCGAGCACACCGCGGCGCTGCCATGCGGCTCGCTCGATCGCGCTTTCCGCGTAGCCGTGGGCGGCGAGAACTACGGCGTGCGTCGCCTCGAGGTCGCGGCGCACGCATCCGTCTCCGGTCGATTCGCTGAGCTTCATCTGACCCTCCTTCGAGATCATCGATCCCGCATTTGCGATTTCGCGATCAACGTACCCGCCCCGAATGAGAGGACACTAAGAAGTCGGTGATGGCTCGGTGATGTCCGCGCGGACGGCTGTCGCCGGCTAATTCGTGTCCGAGTCGACCGCGACGAGCTGCTTCGGGGAGGGGGCTGCGAGGAATCCGGGCAGCTGCAGCGAGAAGGTCGAGCCGTCTTCGTCCGCGCTTACCGTGCACCGGCCGCCGTGCGCCTTGGCGATCGCGTCGACGATCGCGAGGCCGAGTCCCACGCCGCCGTTGGCGCGGCTGCGCGCAGGGTCGGGCCGTGCGAAACGGTCGAAGATGTGTCCGAGTGCCTCGGGCGGGACGCCGCCGCCGGCGTCCGCGACCTCGATCACGGCCATGTTGCCCTCGGCGTGTGACGAGAGCTCGATCGCAGCGCCGACCTCCGTGTATTTCACCGCGTTCTCGAGCAGTGCGTCGAGCGCGATCCGCAGCTGCTCGGGATCGACCCGGAGGGTTCCCTGCACGAGCCCGCCGAGGCGCCAGGCGCGCAGCGCGACCTCCGACCAACGCATGAATACGTCCTCGAGGAAGGGCTCCAGGTCGAGGCTAGCCGCGACGACGAAGTCGGGCTGGTCGGCCTTTGCCAGCAGGAGCAGGCGCTCGAGGATTCCCTCGATCCGCTGCAGCTCGTCGAGCGCGATATCGACCTTGCCTGTGTCGTCTCGCAGCAGCTCCAGGTGGCCGCGCGCGATCGTCACCGGCGTCCGCAACTCGTGCGAAGCGTCGTGGATGAAGCGCTCCTGACGCTCGAGCAGTGAGGCGCGACTCTCCGCCAGCTCCTCGACAGCCCGCAGCGCGTGCTGGCGGCGCTGCGCGTGCCAGACCATCGCGACGAACATCGCCGACATCAGCGGGACCTCGAACAGCTCCCCCCATGGCTGTGTCCCGTGGCTGATGTCGTGCGCGATCAGCGTCCCGGTCACGAGGGCGACGGCGACCAGCGTCGCCATGGTGGGCCGGGGCCGCCAGACGCGGAAGCCATATAGGAGCGTGAGGCTCACCCAGATGAAGTGGAACGGAACCGTCTCCCACGTCTCCCAACGGAGCATGGCGGCGACGTTCGCGAGCGCGAACGCGAGCCACACGAGCTCGACGGACCACCTACTCCGCAACAAGCCGGTATCCCGCGTTGCGGACGGTCTCGATCGCCTCGGCGCCGAGCTTCTTCCGCAGCCGGCGCACGCACACGTCGACGACGTTCGAGCCCGGGTCGAAGTGGTAGCCCCAGATCTCGGCGAGCAGCCGCTCGCGGCTCACGACCTCGGCCGGATGAAGCGCGAGGTAGTGGAGCAGCCGGAACTCGCGGTCCGACAGCGCGGCGACGGTGATGCCGACACGCGCCTGACGGCGCGCGAGGTCGAGCACGAGCGAGCCGGCGCGGAGGAGGTTTCCATCCGCACCGGCCCAGTCCGAGCTTCGGAGCTGGACACGCACGCGCGCGATCAGCTCGTCGAGCGCGAACGGCTTGGCGAGGTAGTCGCTCGCTCCGAGCTCGAAGCCGCGCAGCTTCGTCGGCAGGTCCGAGCGCGCCGAGAGGACGAGCACCGGCAACGTCGGTCGCCGCCGCTTGAGCTCGCGCAGCACGGTGAGCCCGTCCACCCGCGGGAGCAGCAGGTCGAGAACGACGAGGTCGGGCTGGAGCCTGAGTGCCTGGTCTAGACCCGCGGCCCCGTCGGCGGCCGCGTCGACTCCGTATCCCTCCGCCCGAAGGCCTTGGACGAGAAAGGACAGGATTCTCGGTTCGTCTTCGATAACGAGAATTCGCATGTGGGCGCGCGTCCCGGTGAACCTAACGCGAATGACCCGGAAATGACACGCCGATGACAGCTTCGTCATCTAGCCGGTCCTGACCGCTCGCCTCGTCGTACGGTCCGCGAATGGCTGAGCGTCCGGTGGCCCCCGAGGCCGCGATGCTCGATCCGCATCGGCCCGAGTCCGACCGGCCGGCGCCTCGGTTCACCTTCCCCGACGGCGCGGCGAAGCACTGGCTGCTCTCGTCGATCGTCTGGCTGACGGTCGTCGACCTCTTCGGGCTCGTGCTCGCGACCGAGTTCGTCACGCCCGAGGCCTTCGGTGACTTCTCCTGGCTCTCGTTCGGTCGCGTCCGGCCGGCGCACGTCAACGGCGTGATCCTGGCGTGGCTCTCGATGATGTACTTCGGCGCGCTCTGCTACATGCTCCCGCGTCTCGTCGGCACGCGCGGGATGTGGAGCGAGCGCCTCGGCATCTGGTGCGCCTGGGCCTGGAACGCGATGTTCCTGCTCGGCGTGATCGGCCTGCTCACCGGCCACAGCCAGGGCCGGGAGTACGGCGAGTTCATCTGGCCGATCGACATCGCGCTGCTCGTCATCTGGTGCGCGATGATCGTGAACATCCTCGCGACGGTGTCGATCCGGACGATCCGTCCGATCTACGTCTCCGTCTGGTTCTTCATCGCGAGCCCGCTCTGGCTTGCCGTCGACTACGCGATCGGCAACGTGATCTGGCGTCCGGGCGACATCTGGGGCGCACCTTCAGGTGCGCTCTCGGGAAGCCTCTCGGACGCGATGCTCAACTGGTGGTACGCCCACAATCTCTTCGGCCTCTGGTTGACGCCGATGCTGATCGCGATCACGTACTACATCGTCCCGCGCGTCACCAACACGCCGCTTTACAGCTACACCCTCTCGCTCGTCAGCTTCTGGGGGATGGCCTTCTTCTACACCGGCGTCGGCGATCACCACATCCTGCAGTCGCCGACGCCCGCGTGGCTGAAGACGATCGCCACGGTCTCGTCGTGGATGCTGCTCGTCCCGGTCTTCGCGTTCACGATCAACATCCTCGGCACGATGAAGGGCAACTGGGACCGGTTCTTCACGAACCTGCCGCTCCGGTTCACCCTGACGGCGTTCTTCTTCTACTTCCTGGTCAACATCCAGGGCGCGTTCGAGGCGATCCAGCCGTTCAACAAGCTGACGCACTTCACGAACTTCGTCGTCGCTCACGCGCACCTTGCGCTGCTGGGGGCTTTCACGATCCTCGGCATGGGCGTGATCGACTACATCGTCGCCCAGGTTTACGCGCGACCGCTCTGGAGCCGCAGCCTGACCGAGTGGCAGTACTGGCTCGTCACGGTGGGGTTCACCGGTTTCTTCAGCGTGCTCACGCTGGCAGGCTTCCAGCAAGGGTTCGCGTGGGCGCAGGGCATCCCCGAGGTGAACGTCCTCCCGCAGCTGCACGCGTACTACATCGCTCGCGGAGTGTTCGGCGCGATGATCGTGCTCTCGGGAATCGTGCAGATGGTCAACATCGGCATGACGCTCACCAGCGATACGCACGAGCGGCGCAGGCGCGAGACGCTTGCCGTTGCCGAAGCGATCGCGCCGCCGGTGCAGGGGTGAGGCGATGAGCGAGCGCGAAGAAGACGGGACGCCCAAGGTTCCACGCGGCTGGGTCCGTCACCCGCGCGAGCGGATGCTGATCACGCCGTTCGTGGCCGGGATCGGCGGACTGCTTGCGTTCTTCACTGTCGTGCTCGTCGTCGTCTGGCTCCCGATCCACACCTTCGACCCACCCGCGTCCGACGACTGGGCGCCGCTCTCGACCGAGGCGACCAAGGGTCGCAACCTCTTCGCCTCCAACGGTTGCTACACGTGTCACTCCGGCTACTCCCGCCCGCAGGACGTCCGCTACTCGCTCTACTTCCTCTACCCGAAGGTCTCGCAGCCGGGTGACTTCTTCGGGAGCGACCAGTCGCCGAACCTGCTCGGCACCGAGCGCACCGGCCCGGACCTCTCCCAGGAGTCGGGCTGGCATCCCGACGATTGGCAGCGGATGCACTTCTACGACCCCCGCTTCGCGGACCCGCTCTCGCTGATGCCGTCGATGAGGTCTCTCTTCTCAGACCAGCAGGTGGAGCGGCTGGTCACGTACGTCCAGACGCGCAGCGGCAAGTCCGGACTGCTGCGCTACGCCGGCCAGCTCTACGCCAAGCACCTCAACCTCACCACGCAGAACTTCCCCGACCCGTACACGGGCTTCCAGGGCGCGCACAAGCCGATCGTCAAGGAGAAGGAGGCGGAAGAGCATGCGGCGCCGAGCAAGGTGCCGAAGACGCAGCTCGAGGAGGCGCCGAACCTCGCGCAGATCGACCGCAGCTACTGGCTCTCCAGCGACCCGCTGCCGGTCACCGAGGGGAACCTCCTGCGCGGCAAGGAGATCTACCTCGACCGGTGCGCGGGCTGCCACGGCACGCTGGGCAATGGCAAAGGTCCGGCCGCGCGCTTCCTGTCGCCGCCGCCGCTCCCGTTCGACGACGCCGACGACCAGTGCTGTGGCGCCGACACCAGCCCGGGCGACTTCTACTACCGCATCCTGCACGGCTGGCCGGGCACCGCGATGGAGAACTTCGGCGACAGGCTGTCCGTCAACGACATCTGGCGGGTCGTTCTCTTCCTGAAGACGATCCCGAACAAGACGCTGCGGCCGAATGTGACGCCGAAGCCGAAGGACTACATCGTCTGGCAGCCCACGAAGGAGCTGCTCGCCTGGATCGATGGGAGCCAGCGCCTCGAGGAGAACGCGTCGTTCTCGAAGGAGGAGGTCTCCGACCCGTTCATGCAGGAGGCGATGCGTATGTTCCCGGGGCTCGCCCCCGCCGACAGCGTCGTCGTGGACGGCCTCGAGACGCCGCTGTCGCTGAGCGATATCGCCACGTCGATCCGCACGACCTACGGGGAGCTCCTGAACCGCGCCTGGGACGACGCGCGCGCGCGTGGCGACACGCTGCCGCCGGACTCGCAGAAGGACGTTCCGCCGACCGTGCCTGGCCAGCAATGAGACGGCTCGCGCTTGCGCTCCCGCTCGCCGGGCTCACGGCGCTCCTGCTGGCGGCGCCCGTCTTCGCGCACGACCCGCCGGAGAACGATCAGTCGCGCTGGGTGATGACGGACTGGATGATGGACACCTTCTTCATCTTCTCCGGGCTCGCGCTCGTCGCGTTCCTCGCCGCTTGGAAGGCAGGCCACTTCTACGAGCTCGAGCGCCACGGGAGCATTCCATTGCTCGTCGAGGAGCAGGACT
Source organism: Gaiellaceae bacterium (assembly GCA_033857955.1). Taxonomy (GTDB): domain Bacteria; phylum Actinomycetota; class Thermoleophilia; order Gaiellales; family Gaiellaceae; genus Gaiellasilicea. The sequence goes on from JAWVCW010000006.1 coordinate 246,359, forward strand.
ACTACACGCCCGACTGGGCGTTCGAAGAGGAGGAGTGGGCCGATGGCGATGCCAAGCGGTGACACGCCGGACGTAGCCCAGCGCTACTACGACTACCTCCAGTCTCACCACCAGACGGACCACCGCGTCGAGACGTGGACGGTCGACTGGGTCTCGCTGGCCTGGCTCTGGGGCTTCGTGGCCGTCGTGTCGTTTGTTCTGCTCCTCTGGGTCTGGCAGTACCGGACGACACGCCAGCGCACCGGCCTCTACCCGGTGGACAGCTTCGGCGGCTACACGACGGAGCTCGCCGGGCCGGCGACACTCTTCTTCCTCGTCCTGTCCACGATCCTCACCGTCTTCGCCGTCCTGCTGGTCGCGGGCCACATCATCTGGGGGCAGAAGTTCTGATGGCCTCCGCGGGGCCATACGTCTCGTACGCCACCATGACCGAGGCACTCGTCCCCGCAGCGGCGTGGCCGGATGTGTACGCCTCGCTGCAGGCGCTCAAGGGTCATGTCCAGGAGTACCCGGGTTGCCAGCACCTGGAGGTGTTCGTGCGCGCGGAAGCGGAAGGCGCCGTGCTCATCCAGGGCTACACGATCTGGGACACGGCCGTCCAGCTTGAGGCGTTTCTCGCGCGCGGGTACACGTTCGAGCGCATGCTCGCGGACGTCGTCGGCCTCGATCCGGAGCGGTCGCTCGCGATGGAGAAGGTCTTCTGATGGCACGTCTGCGACGGCCGGCGCGTCCGCTCTTCGGCTACCGCGACGTCGGTGAGGACGTGCGGCACTCGCAGCGCGCGCAGAGGCTCACGTGGGTGATCCTGGCATTCCTCATCGTCATCTACCTCGCGTGGACGCTGACGGTCTACTTCCTCGAGCCCGGCCTCCGGTAAGCCGGGCCGGTGTACCTCAAGCACCTCTCGTCGCTCCAGTTTCTGACGTACGTCGCCTTCTTCGCGGTCGTGATCGGCGCGATCTTCCGCTTCCTGCCGGGCAAGACGCCACCCTTCCGCGCCCAGCCGTACCCTGACGACGAGCTGTACGCGCACGACCGGCGGCTGGCGAAGTACTTCGTCGGGGCCGGCTTCTTCCTCGTACTCGGGTCGTTGCACATGGTCGCGAAGAACCTGCCGTGGGCCTCCGAGTGGCTCGCTCGGGCCGGCTACGCCGGCCATCTCGTCGGCGACCTCTCCAACACCCACGTGATGATCGTCGGCGGCGGCACGCTGCTCGCGACGGGGCTCTGCTGGTACTGCCTGCCGCGGATGGTCGGGCGGCCGCTCGCCAGCGAGGGACTCGCGCAGTGCGCGTTCTGGTTCACCGCTGCCGGCCTGCTCGTCTTCTATGTCGCGCTTGTCGGCAACGGGATCGCGATCGGCCGTCTGGTCGAGCAAGGTCAGGACTACCGGCTCGCGAAGGCGTCGATGGGCGACTGGTACAAGGTGCCGATCGGGATGGGCGCCGGGATCATGGGCCTCGGGTACTGGTGCTTCGCCGCCAACGTCGCTCTCACGATCTTCCAGGGCCGCCTCGTACGCATCCCGCGGCCGCATGCTCACCTCGCGAAGTTCATGGCGACTGGTGCGGCGGGCCTGACCGTCGGCACGGTGCAGGGTGTCGTGCAGGTACAGCCTGCGAACGCGGACTGGCTCTACCGCGCCGGGCACGCGGGCGAGTGGATCGATCCGATCAGCCACGCGCACGTCAACCTCGTCTCCGGCCTTGCGATGCTCGTTGCGGGCGCTCTCTTCCAGGTCGCGCCCTCGTTCGGAGGCACCGCGCCCCGCCGACGCGCTGCGACCGACTGCTACTTCCTGCTGCTCGGCGGGTCCGTGGCCTTCTACGGCACGTGCCTCTATCTGGGATTCCACGAGGGCGGTCTCGTCGTGCACGGGGGTCTGACACCGGAGCAGGCCGAGCGGGCGACGCCCCTGCACCCGTTCCTGATCATGGGCAGCGGGATCGCGATGCTGGCCGGCTTCTGGCTCCTGCTGGCGACGGTGGTGCGCGCCTACCGTGGCGCGCGACTGCCGGTGCGGTCGTTCGTCTTCGCCGGTTGTGCGGCGCTCGCGGTCGGCACGCTACAGGGTCCGGTGCAGGCGTTTCCCGCGGTGGGCGAGTTGCTCGACGAGGGCGCGGAGGCGGGCGACGTGATCGTCAACCTGCACGCCCAGCTGAACATGCTGGGCGGCCTTATGGTGCTCCTGCTCGGCCTCGCGCTCGGGCTGCTCGGAACAGAAGGGCGGCCGCGCGCAACGCGGCTCGCGCTCCGCGGGGTGATCGGCGGCATTGCGGTGTACTACGCGGGCGGGCTCTTGTTCTCGGCGATCGAGGCGCACGAGGTCGCCGGTGGGCGGACGTACGGCGCGGTCGTCGCCTCGCTCGAGCCGTGGCCGGCGCTCGTGCTCGTGCCCGCCGCGCTGGCGGTTCTCGTGGGCTTCGGAGCGTATGCACGCTCCGCCTGGACGCTGACGTCGGCGGATCGCGCGGCGGGGCGCCGGGCGCTCGCAGCCGCGCCGGGTGCTTTCTCCGGACGCATCCCGAACCGCGTTCGCCTCCGCTCGCCTGCGTCGGTGGCCGGCTGCGAGGTGCCGATGGCACTGCTCGGCTTCCCCGGCCTCGGCTGGCTCTTCGCCGGCTTCCCGCTTGCCGGGGCGGTGCTGTTGATGCTGGGTCCCGCGCTGGCGTGGGCCGTCGTCCCGGCGGCGTTCACGCCCTTCGGCAGCGGGCCGCTCCGGGGGGTGGGCTGGCAGGCCGAGCTCGTCTGGCTGCCGGCCTCGACGCTCCTCTCGACGGGCGCGCTCTATTACTCCCACCGGCGCCGGCGGGCGCGGCTCATGCCTCCGCGGCCGCGACGCCGGACCGGGGGTGGTGGCTACCGGACACGCGTCGGGCTCGCCGGCGGCCTGATCGCGCTCGTGCTCGTTTCGCTTCCGTTTGTGGCGGCGGTGGCCGGAAGCGCGCCGGGCTCGGTGCGCTACTCCTACGAGCCCGGGCCGTCGCGCCAGGTGACGGGGCAGTTTCTCGTCACGCCCGCGGGAACGGTGAAGCTCTTCGCGTGGCGCGATCCGCAGGGCGCCTACCCCGCCGATGCGCTTCGGGTCCACGCGTCAGACGTCGACTCGTTCGTGGCGCGCGCTGCGGCGGTGGACGATCCGAATGCCTATCAGCTCTTCGATCTCGGGCGCGGTCGCGGCGTGCCGCTCGTCGCGCGGTCCTCGACCCCGACGAGGGTCACGCTCGCGCCCCCGGTCGCGCTGCGGCCCGCGCGCTACGCGTTCCTGGCAACGCACGAGGGCATGTTCGGCGGACGCGACTACGCCTACCTGACCGTCGTTCCGCCGGCGGCGGCGGTGACGCCGATCAACGCCGCAGGCCACGGTCGCGCCCCGGCGGTCGTGCACACGCTGCTCCCCGTGGCGGCGACGATCGCCGCGCTCGCGTTCGCTCTGCTCCTCGCAGCGTCGTTCAGGCGGCGCCCCGCGGGACAGAAGGCGCTGTGGGGCCTCGGCTTCCTGCTCTTCGCCGTGGCCACCGCCGCCGAGGCCGTTGCCCAGAGAAGCGGCTGGAGTCCCACGCTCTTCCGGGCGTACTACCTCTCCGGCGGCGTTCTCACGGTCGCGTATCTCGGTGCGGGGTCCGCGTGGCTACTCCTACGCCCGCGCGGTCGCGACGCGCTCGCAGGTGCGCTCGCGGTGGCCACCGTCGCCGCCGCGGTGGCGGTCATGCTCGCTCCGGTGGACGCTGCCGAGCTCGCGGCGACCGCGAGCGGCCGCCCGCCGGCGAACGGCGCGCTCGGGGGCCATGCGCTTCTGTGGGCGGTGGCGCTCAACTCGTTCGGAACCGTCTTCCTCGTCGGCGGCTCCCTCTACTCGATCGCGAGGCGCCGGCGCGTGCGGGTGAACATCTGGATCGGCGGCGGAGCCCTGGTCCTCGCGCTGGCGACGGGCCTCTCCCGGGCCGGCGACTACTCGCTCGTGTATCTCGGCCAGCTGGTTGGAATCACACTGATGTTCGCGGGCTTCACCGTCGTGGGCCGCCGGCCCCAGCCGAGACCGGTCGCGCCGCCCGAGCCGCATCTCGAGAAGGCGGCGCTGGCGTGAGCGCGTACGCCGAGGCCATGCGCCGTCACGCCGACGAGCTGGTGGACGAGCAGCTCCACCGCGTCCGCCATCGCCTTGACGCCCTCGAGCCCGAGCGACGTCGCGCCGTCGAAGCGAACGTGCGCGCCGTCGTCGACCGCGTCGCCGACGCCATCATCACGGAGGCCCCCCGCAGCCCGATGCTCGCCGCGGCACTCGAGTCGATTTACGGCCAGACGACGCCAGCCGCCGTGCCAGTCGACGCCCGACGGCACTAAGAGCCGGCGTCGGCGGCGTCAGACTGACGTCGTGTCCAAGTCATGCTAGGGGGAGCGACGGAACTCGAGCTCCCGCGAAGGCGGTCATCCCACGCTGCTGGCAGGGAGAACGGCGTCCGTGCATCACCGGTGCATCGCGAGGACGCGCCGCTGCACGACAACGGCAATCGAAGACCGCACGATCGAGCCACTTACGCCCTCCTGCATGTCCGCGTGACAAAGAATCCGGCTTACAGGCCTGCTAAGGAAAAGCCCTGCATTTGCGGGGCTTTCCTATGAGGAGCGGACGAGTCGACCGGCGGCGCCACCTATGAGGACGAAGGCCCACCTGCCCCAGCAAACAAGATGACCCGCCCGCTGCGGAAGGTAGCGGCAGTCGGTTCGCGCTCAGTGCCGCGGCGGCATCGGGACGAGCAGGACGAGGTGACGTACCTCGTCGAACGCGAAGCTCGTGCAGGAGCGCAGTGGGGTGAACGGCGTCGTCACGTGCACGCGCCAGTCCGTGAGGCCGTTCGCCCGGATCGCCGCACGGGCGGCGGCGATTCCAGCTCTGCGGCCGAGGCAGCGGCGCGACAGGTATGTCCCGACGAGCGACCGCTTCAACGCGGTCGGGGAGCCGTTCGACGGCGGCGCGTGCGCCGACGCCCTGCCGACCGGTGTGAGCTTCAGCTGCCTACACGTCTCCGGGAAGACGCCGATCGCGCCGGATGGGAGCACGCACGCCTCGAGCCGCCTCGGAGCAGGACCCCCGAGCTCGCCGCGGCTCCACGCCGCGCGACATGCGGCAACCGGCGACGCATCTCCCGCATCGACGACGACGGTCTTCGCGTCGAGGCTGTTCGCGGCATAGCAGCCGATCTCGAGCCGGTGCGTCGGCTCGTTCGTCAGTGCCCACGCGGCGCCTGCCGCAGGGATCGCCGCCGCCACAGCGGCAAGGGCGTAGAGGCGCCCTCGGCGCGACCGGCCGCCGGTGCGCGTGGGCTTAGCGAGAATCCGGTCCAGCGTCGCCTGCGCGCGTACCGACGAGCGGGCGCCATCCACCGCGTCGTGGTCGAGCGGATCGACGCCGGCGAGGACCTCGAACGGATCGGAATGCTCCTTCATCTCTCGCCTAGTCATGTCCGCGGCGGGACAGTTCTTTCTCGTAGACGTCCGCGAGTCGCTTGCGCGCGCGATGCAGCCGGATCGCCGCCGCGTTCGGTGAGCACCCGAGGACGATGGCGATCTCGCTCGCCGGCAGACGTTCCCAGGCTGCGAGCAGCAGGAGCTCGCGCTCGTCGTCCTTGAGGCGCTGGAGCGACCGGAGAACGGCGTTCGCCGCCTCCCTCTGCTCCGCGCGCTCCTCCGTGCTCGAGAGCTTCGGCAGGACATGACCCAGACGCCCGACGAGGCGGTCGGCGCGGAGCCGGGACCGGTACTTGTTCGCGACGATCCGCCGCGCGACGCCGTAGAGCCAGAGCGGGACATCCTCATCGACCGGCGCCTCTGCGAATCGCCGCCAGAGGACGAGAAACGTGTCAGCGGCGATGTCATGCGCCTCGGCCACGTCGCCGCAACGACGGAGCGCATAGGAGAGAATCGGCCCGTAGTTCGCCTTGTACAGGCGGCGGAAGCGCACCTCTGCGGACTCCCACGCGGGGCGGACGGAACTCCCGCTCGAGTCCCGTCCGTCCTGGTCGTGCGAAGTCTCGGATGGGGCGACCCCCACAGCTACATCAATAGCCGTTGTCGTCATGATTTATTCGCGGCACCTCTACTGGATGAAGATCGAGCCGATGCGGTCGTTCCAGCCGGACAGCATCGACGGCTGCACGTGGCCGGCGTTCGTGTTTCCGGGGTACCAGGAGCCGCCGCCGTCGGCGTCGTCAGCGAGGTAGACGCCGCAGGCGCCGACCTTGTACGACGAAAGCTGGTTGCTGAAGCCCCAGGTGCTGAGGTTCTGCCAGTAGCCCCGATCGTAGAAGTCGAGCTCGCGCCCGGCGTAGCTCGGCTCCTCGTAGAGGCGGAGTGGCGACGAGCAGCTCGTTGATGCCGTCGATATCCTCGCGGTCCTCGGCTGTGTCGACAGCACGTGCTCGCGCGCGAGAAGCTTCGAGCGGTCACGGAAGCACTCGACTGCGCCGTTCGCGACGAGGCACGCTTGTGCATCGCCCCACCCCTGCGACAGGTTGATCTGCGTCCCCTCGAACGTCGCGATCGGGCCCGCCGAGCCTTCGTCCGCGCGCGCCGACGCCGGTGCGAGAACGAGTGCGAGCGTCACGTACGCCGGGACGAGAAACTTGAGATGCATTGACATCCTCCTCTCCGCGCCCGAGGAGCGCGGACGATCGATTGCCTGTCGACGGAGAACTCAGCCGCGAACTCATGTCCGGACGGCGGAGATCCTTTCAGCCAACGGCGCGCGAAAGATCCGGCCGGTCGCGGACATAGGCAACGGTGAAACAGTTCGCAACCCGGGACGCGAGCGAACACCACAACCGAAGGAGGCTTCGAGGTGAGGAAGTCCAGGATGAAGACCGCTGTGGTCGCCGCGTTCGCGGTCGCCGTGTGCCTCGTCACGGCAGGACTGGCCTACGGCGCGTCCGACCACGGCATCAGCGGCACGGTGTACAGCGGCTGCTCGGGTTCGGGTCCGTGGTTCAACTCGACGACCCAACGCGTGAAGGAGGGCACCGGACCGATCACGGCCCAGTTCAACACCGTCAACGACGGCGGCCTGACGTTCAGGCTACTCACCGCCAGCGGCGCCCAGATCGGGAGCCAGCAGACCTGGACGAAGACGGAGACCGGCATCTGGCGGACGTTCACCAGCTCGTACGGGAACGGGCAGTCGTTCTACAACTCGTTCCGCGACACGAGCTACTCGTGCCCGGACGACCAGTCGAACTACAACTTCGACGGCACCGAGCACTACTAAGCCGTCACCGTCGTCGGCCTGCCGGGGTGCGCTCCGGCAGGCCCGCTACACGAAAGGGGGCCCGAGGAATCGTGAGCGGATCGCTTCTCGTTAGGATCATGTCGTGCTTTCTGATCGTCGCCGCGCCGGCTGCCTACCTTGCGACGAGGGGGTCGAGCGAGACGACGTTCGTGGCGTATGCGCCGGAGCGGACCGCCGCGGAGTTCCGTGAGGAAGCGGCGGGGCTGACGCTGGCGCCCGGTTGGAAGTGGCCCGCCGCGCCGATTCCGCGGACCGCGCCGGACGGTCGCCGGATGATGTACGAGCGGGGCTTCGGGACGCAGGCGGCGGACCGCTACTGGTACTGCTCGTGGGCGACCCACGCGCTTGACCCCGGCGTCGGTGCCTCGGCTCGGCGGCAGGCCGTCGCGAGCGCCGCGTCGCTCCGCAAGACGTACTACTTCACGACGGCCCTCGCGCCGGCGTCGAGGCCGCTCGTCGAGGATCTTCTGAGACGTGCGGTGCACGGCGACCTCCGTGGGCTGCGGCGCGACGTCGAGCTCAACTGCCCGAGGGCGCCCGGTGGATGAGCACGTGTTCTCGGCGATCCGCGGCGTGCGTCGTAACCTGACAGCAGAGGCGTTGTTCGTCGGCATCAGCCTCGGCGTCCTCGCGCAGGCCCTGCGCCAGGTGCAGGGCGAGCCGATGCAATTCGGCGCCGCGACGGCGCCGTGGCTGACAGTCGGGTTCGCCCTCGCGGTGTGGGCGGCGGGGCGTCGTGCCGGCGGTCGCGTCCTTGCCGCCTACCTCATCGCGTGGCTGGTCGCGTACCACGTGCTCTTCGCGGTCGCCCAGTCCGTCTCTTCCGCGGCGGCGTTTCGCGAGGCGCTCCCCTGGCTTCTGCTGGCGCCGCCGATTTGTGTCGCGCTTGCGCCGATCGCCGCGCTTGCGCGCAGAAGTGGGATCGCCGGTGACACGTGTCTGGCGGCGCCCATCGCATGGTCCCTGCCGGAGACGATCGAGAACGCGCAGCGCGGTGACGTCCTTGCAGCCGCCGCGATTGCCGTGGTCTCGGTACTGCCGGTCTTCGCGGCGGGTAGACGGAACGTTCGGATCGCGACGGTGGTCGTTGCTGTGATCGCATTCGGTGCGCTCGCGCTCGTGGCCGGTCCGGCGCTGCGCGGCCACATCCACTCGTGAGACGCGGACGTGCGGCAACAGCCCCGTGCATCACCGGTGCATCACCGGGCCCCCTTTCGCGCCCTTTTGCGACGTCGCGAATGAGCCCTGATTCACCGGCGACTCGTCAGGCTCGCCCCGCGCGGGCCGGAGGGCGGCGGACTGCCGCCGGGAGCAGCAGCCGCTTCAGGATGATCGCGCCGTAGCCACCATTCCGTGGTGCCACCTTCCGCGGTCGTCCTGGTCAATCTCGTCGTGGCGCTGATTCTCGTCGCCGTTGCCTGGATGGGCCGGCTGACACGAGGGCTCGGCCGTCGGTCAGCGCTGGTCGCTGCGCTGCCGCTCCTGATGGCGGGCGTCCTCACCGCGTACGTGTTCGGCGAGGACAGTTACCGCGGTAACGGCATCAGCCGCTGGGACGCGTACCGGTCGCCGGGCGGCGCGCTCGGCCCGATGTTCGTCCTGTCTGTCGCACTCATGCTCGTGTCCGCCGCAGTGCTCGCCTACGCCGGGCTGCACAGCCGGAAGCGGCTGCTTCGACTGACCGCACTCGCTGCTGCGATCACCGCACTTCTCCTCGTCACTCCGACGGCAATCGGCTTCAACCTCAACTGACGACGTGGCCGGCCCGACCGGCTAGTGGCCGGAGATCGCGTGCGGCACGTACGGCTCCTCGAGCCGTACGATCTCGTCCGCACTGAGCGACACCTGCTCGGCGGCGATCGCGTCCTCGAGGTGCTCGACCTTCGTCGCCCCGACGATCGGCGCCGTCACGCCGGGCTTGTGCAGCAGCCAGGCGAGCGCGATCTGCGCAGTCGCGACCCCACGTGCGGCTGCGACGTCGGCTGCCCGGTCGACGACGGCGAAGTCGATCTCCGGCTTGTAGAGGCTGTCGCCGAAATCATCCGTGTTGGCGCGCGTCGTCAGCTTCTCGCCCTCGCGTGTCCGGTTGCCGGCGAGCAGTCCGCGCGCGAGCGGGCTCCAGGGCAGCACGGCGATGCCCTGGTCGAGGCACTGCGGGATCATCTCCCGCTCCTCCTCGCGGTAGACGAGGTTGTAGTGGTTCTGCATCGACACGAACCGCGTCGTCGCGACCGACTGCGCCTTGGCGAACTGCCAGGCGTACATGCTGCTCGCGCCGATGTAGCGCGCCTTGCCCGCTTTGACGACGTCGTGGAGCGCTTCCATCGTCTCCTCGATCGGCGTGAGCGGGTCCCAGCGGTGGATCTGGTAGAGGTCGACGTAGTCGAGCTCGAGCCGCTGCAGCGACGCGTCGATCGAGGCCAGGATGTGCTTGCGGGAGAGGCCGCGGCCGTTCTCACCCGGCATCGTCCGCCCGTGGACCTTCGTCGCCACCACGTACTCCTCGCGCATGCCGAAGAGCCGCGGCAGGACGTGGCCGGTCACGACCTCGCTCTGGCCCCCGTTGTAGACGTCCGCGGTGTCGAAGAACGTGATCCCGCCCTCGACCGCGCGACGGATGATCGGCTCCGCTTCGGCCTCGTCGAGCGCCCACGGCCGCTCCTCGTGCTTGCCGTAGCTCATCATTCCCAGGCAGAGGCGCGAGACCCGCAGCCCGGTCTTGCCAAGGTTCACGTACTCCATTGACGCTTACGCTACCGCTCGCAGACGCGTCACCGCAGCGGCCTCGACTACCGGGCGACGCGGCGACGCGGCGACTAGCCCGTGTTGCGCAGCGCAGCGGCGATGCCGGCGATCGAGCGGAGAAGAGGGCGGATTGCGCGCTCGTCGCCCGCGCGGTGCGCACGCAGGAGCTCGACCTGGATGGCGTTCATCGGGTCGACGTACGGGTTCCGCAGCCGCACCGAGCGCTGCACGACGGGGTGCCGGTCGAGTAGTGCCTTCGCCTCGACAATCGCGAGCACTGCTTCGACGGTGCGCCGGTGCTCCTCGGAGAGCAGGCCCCAGACCCGGTCGCGATCTGCACTCGGTGGCACGAGGTCGAGGTAGCCGGCGGCGATCTCGAAGCTCGACTTGGCAAGCGTCATCTCCAGGTTCTCGACGAGCGCGCGGAAGAACGGCCACTCGCGGTAGAGGCGGCGCAGCCATTCGAGCCGCTCGCCCTCGACGCCGTAGTCCACGAGCGCGGCGCCGCAGCCGTACCAGGACGGCAAGAGGCAGCGGTTCTGCGTCCACGCGAACACCCACGGGATCGCGCGCAGCGCCTCGAGCTCGCCGCGCCCCGCAGCCTCCGGCCGCGACACCGGGCGTGATCCGATCTCGAGCAGCGCGAGCTCGTCGACGGGCGTGAAGCTGCGGAAGAAGGGCGGGAAGGCCGGGTCGTCCCAGACGAGCGCACGGTAGGCGGCGAGGGAGGATGCGGCGAGCGTCGTCATCGTGTCGCGCGCGCCTTCGTTCGGCGGCGCGAGTCCGGCGGCGTCCGGAAACGCCGTGAGGAGCGTCGCGGCGACGGCCGCCTCGAGGTTCCGCTCCGCGAGCCCCGGCAGCCCGTACTTGAAGGAGATCGCCTCCCCCTGCTCGGTCAGCTGCAGCCTCCCCGCCACTGCACCCGGCGGCTGAGCGAGCACCGCAGCGTAGGTCGGCCCGCCGCCCCGGCCGGCCGAGCCGCCGCGGCCGTGGAAGATCGTCAGCTCGACGTCGCGCTCAGCCGCGAGCTCGACGAGGTCCTCCTGCGCCCGGTAGATCTCCCAGTTGGCGGCGAGGTAGCCGCCGTCCTTGGCGGAGTCGGAGTAACCGACCATCACCTCGAGCCGCGGACGCGGGCTTGCGTCGAGGAGCTCCTGCGCCAGGTCGCTCGCGCCGCGCAGGTCGGCGATCGTCTCGAGGAGCGGCATGGCGTGGACGCTCAGGCCCGCCTCGCGCGCGAGCTCCTCGGCCGCGAGCACGTCGCCGGCGCTTGCCGTCATCGACACGATCACGCGGTCGAGCGAGCGCGGCCCGTGACGCTTGCGCGCCTCGGTGGCCGCCGTGAACGCGTCCAGGACGCGCTTCGCCCGCTCCCGCACCTCCTTCGCGTGGACGCGCAGGTCGAGCCTCGCCACATGCAATCCGAACACCTCGACGCGCGCGCGGAGGTCGGCGAGGGCGCCGTCGGCGATGCGGGCGGCACCATGGGCGCGAAGCGCTGCGTCGATCCGGTCGAGATCGCCGGCGAGCTCCTCGGCATCCCGGTACTCGTCGGCGGTGAGCCGCTCCCAGATCCTGACCAGCGCGGCGCGATACGGCTCGTCGCTCGTCGAGTCGAGCTCCGGCACCGGCCCCACGAGCTCGGTGGACATTCCCCAGGCCGAGCCGAGCGCGCGCACGTCACGCCGCAGGAGGTCGCGCGCGAGCGTACGCGCGCGCTCGAGCGCATCGACGATCGTCTCCGCCCCCGCGTTCGGATTGCCGTCCATGTCGCCCCCGATCCAGGTGCCGAGCCGGAGCGGCGGCGGCGCTCCCGGGATCGCTTCGCGCAGCTCGCGGACGAGCCGCGGCAGCGCCTGCCACAGGCTCGCCTCGACGAACCAGAGCCCGTGCCGGATCTCGTCGACGACACGCGGCCGCCGCGAGCGCACCTCGTCGGTCTGCCACAGGATCGTCACCTCCTCCGCGATCTGCTCCCGGACGCGCCGCTGCGTCGAGTGCGGCAGCTCAGGGTCGTCGAGCCGCCGCAAGGCGCCCGCGAGGCGCTGGTGCGCCTGCAGGATCGTCCGACGGGTGGCCTCGGTCGGATGCGCAGTCAGCACGGGCCACACCTCGAGCCGGGCCGCTGCCGCCTGCAGCTCGTCATCGCTGACGCCGGCTTCGCGCAAGCGGGCGACGGCATCGGCGAGCGACTCGCGCGGTACGCGCCCCTCGTGCTCGTACTGTCGCCGCCGGCGCAGCCGGTGGTGTTGCTCGGCAATGTTCGCAAGCTGGAAGAAGATCGAGAAGGCGCGCAACACCGCAGACTGCTGGTCGAGATCGAGGGCGCGGATGATCTCCTTGAGCTCTGCGCGGTCGCCCGTCTCGCGAGCATCGCGGGCGAGACCGCGAATCTGCTCCTCCAGCTCGAGCAGCTCCTCACCCGCCTGCTCGACCAGGACCTGTCCGAGCACGTCGCCGAGCAGACGAACGTTGGCGCGGAGCTGCGCGTCTGGAGCACTCACGGTCGCGCTACTTTACTTTCGGTAGTGAGAGTTCTTTCTCTGCCGGCAGTGCGCCTTGCCGTCCTGGTCGTCGCGATCTCGCTCACGCCGAGTGGTAGCTCGAACGCGGCCAAGGTCCCCGCCGCCTGCGCCGCGGCCAAGAAAACCGCTGCGGTGTCCGCTCCACGCTTCGTCCGAACGATCGCCACGGGCGAGACCGGCTGGTTCGCTTCGCCCGGACTCGTCGACCTCACCGGCGACGGGCGTCTCGAGATCGTCGCGCCGTTCTACTCGACCTTCGTCTTCGACGCGAAGGGCCGCCTCCTCGGCAAGGGGACGGCGACGAAGGGCCGGGTCTACGCGCCGGGCGTGGTCGCAGACCTCGACGGCGACAAGGTGCCGGAGATCGTGGTCGGCGGCAACGAGGGAACCGTGGCGGCCTACGAGCTCCGTGGCGGCCGCCTGAGGCTGGAGCCCGGCTGGCCCGCGTCGACGTGCAGCGGCGGCCAGTGCCCGGAAGCGCGGGGCATGGCTGCGGCCGATCTCGACGGGGACGGCCGCATCGAGGTCGTCGTCACGACGACGAACACCTCGCCCACGGGATCGCAGGTCTTCGTCTTCGACGCAAAGGGATCCGTGTACCGGCCGAAGGGTGCGCCCGCAACCGCGTGGCCACGGTTCAATGGGCTGTCCGGCAAGGGCAACGACGCCGGCTTCAACGGCGTCGGCAACCACGGCTACGGCGCCTACGGCGAGAACGTCGGGATCGGCAACCTCGACGACGACCCGCAGCTCGAGATCGTTGTCACGTTCGACAACCACCAGATCAACGTCTTCAACCACGACGGCACCTCGGTCCTCGCCTCGCCCTGGTACCGGAATCGCGACAGCCGCCACAGTGGTCGCCGCCTCGGCTGGGGCCAGTTCATCCGCTGGCTGAATCCGGCGGTCGAGGATCGTCACTACCACCAGCATGTCGGCGCCTGGCCCGACGTGCGCAAGACGATGTGGCTGCAGTGGACGGCCTCCCCGCCGTCGATCGCCGACCTCGACGGTGATGGAGAGAACGAGGTGATCGGCCTCCCGAATGCGGAGCTGAAGGAGCCGTACGAGACGCAGGCCTACGCGTTCATGGTGCTCGATGGCGCGCAGAACGGCGGCGTGCGGTCGGCGCGCAGGCACCGAGGGTTCGTGACGCTGCCCCTGAGCGGGAAGCCTGCCGTGCGCCCGAACGGCGACTGGTATCCGCCTTCGGGGATACCTGCTCCCACCGTCGCCGACATCGCAGGCGACGCCCGTCCGGAGATCGTGACCTCGGTACCCGACGGATTCGTCTATGCCGTCGCTCCGACCGGCAAGCGGCTGTGGCGCTACGACTACGCCAGGGGCGCTGCGAAGACGTTCGCCTCCGAGGTCGTCGCTGCCGACCTCAACCGCGACGGCAGACCCGAGCTCGTCTTCGGCACCTACGCGTTGACCCCGGCTGCCGGCCGGCTGGTCGTGCTCTCCGCCGCCGGCAAGCTGCTCTACGACATCCGGCTGCCGCACCAGGGAAAGGACGGAAACGGCATCGGCGTCCCTGCGGCCCCCTCGATCGGCGACCTCGACGGGGACGGGCGGCTGGAGATCGTCCTGTCCACCTTCGACCATGGGATCGACGTCTTCCGCGTCCCCGGCTCGAGCACCAGCTGCCTGCCCTGGCCGACCGGACGCGGCAACCCGCTGCGGAACGGCGCCGGGCCGGCGACGGCGCCCTGACCCGCGCTCAGATGCTGAGCGGCAACGAAGCGGTGACTGCGGTGCCGCGGCCGGGCGGGCTGACGACGACGAGCGTCCCGCCCGCGGCTTCCGCGCGATCGCGAAGACCGAGCAGCCCGGATCCGGCCGACGTGTCCGCCCCGCCGCGGCCGTCGTCCCTGACCTCGACGCGGACGACGCCGTCTGCACTCCCGACCGTGACGGTCGCGCTCGTCGCCTGCGCATGCTTGACCACGTTGGTGAGCGCCTCCGAGACGATGTAGTACGCGGTGGCCTCGATGTGATTCCCGAGGCGCTCCTCGGTGACGTCCAGCTCCACTGGCAGCGGCAGCCGAGCACCGAGCGCAGCGAGCGCGCCGGGCAGGCCATGGTCGGTGAGCGCGCCGGGATGCAGCCCTCGGGCGAGTTTACGCAGCTCCTCGAGCCCGGCGTCGAGCTCACCGGCGGCGACGCCGACAAGCTGGCTCGCCGACTCGGGATCCGCACTCCAGCGGGCCTGCGCCGCGCGGAGCGTCAGGGCGGCCGCCACCAGCCGCTGCTGCGCCCCGTCGTGGAGGTTGCGCTCGAGCTTCCGGCGCTGCTCGTCGCCTGCCCGGACGATCCGTGCGCGGGAAGCCTGCAGATCCTCACGCGCCTGCGCGCTCGCGACGGCGAGGGAGACGAGCTCGCAGAACGCGCCGAGCCTCACCTCGGTCTCCTCCGGCAGCCGGCTCGCGCTTCCGATCGAGACGGCGCCCCAGGGGATGCCGGCGACGACGATCGGCGCCGCCACCGTGGAGCGGTAGCCGCTGCGCAGCATCAGCTCCGCAAACTCGCCGCTCGCCGCACCCCAGTCGTCGACGCGGGCCGGCGCTCCGGTGTCGCGGGCACGACCAATTGACGTCTGCTCGTCCGCGAAGAGCCGAGTACCGAGCGGAAACGGATCGATTCCGTCGCGGTTGTGGCGACCGACGACCGTTGCGGTGTCGTCCCCCTCGTAGCGCCACACCGCGGACGCGTTCACCTCGAGGACGCGGGCGCATTCCGCGGACACCGCCATGAAGACACGCTCCGGACTCGCCTCCGATGCGACGAGCGTCGCCACCCGGCGGAGCGCCCGCTGCTCCTGGGCGAGCCGTCCGACCTCGGCGAGCTTCGCGTCGGGGTCGCCCTCCAGGGCCGGCTCGCCTTCCTCCGCCCTCCCCGAGCGGTCGGTGAGGTCGATCCCGGAGGTGACGAGATACGCGGGCGAACCGTCGGCGCCCTTCACGAGCCGGTTCGACCACGCGATCAGGCGACGGCCCCCGTCCTTCGTCTGCCAGTGTCCGACCTGCGGGCTCGAGTGGCCCGTCTTCCAGATGAAGGCGACCACCTCGCGAAACGCTTCTGCCTCCTCGCGCGGGATGACGGAGTCGAAAGCCGGCCGGCCGAGCACCTCACCGCGCGTGAAGCCCGTCGCGACCTCGCACGCGTCGTTGAAGAGCATGATGTGCCCGTTCCGGTCGAGCACGCAGACGAGCGACTGCGTGGTCTCGGTCAGGACCTCTGCGAACGCGTCGCCGAACTCGAACGTGGTGTTGCGCGGCGGCTCGTCCATCGACGTGACTGAGGTTAGCTCCGGCACGGGCTCAGAACGAAGGGCGATTCCGCACACATGATTTGCACTCTCCTGACATGACCGGGTTACGGTTCGTGAAGATGCGCACGCTGCTCGCCATGCTGGCCCTCGCTGCCGCCGCTCCGGCCATCGCTGCCGACCTTCCCGAGGCAACCGGAATGGCCCAGCGCGGCAGCCTCAAGGTGGTCAGTCGCGTGCTGCTGAGCCCCAGTGGAGGTGAGATGAAGGGAGTGTGGCTCGACGGCAAACAGACCTGCCTGACCAAGCGCGCGCTGCGGGTCTCGATCCAGATCGACCTCGTCTCTGCGGGCAGGACGACGAGAGTCACACGGGCCCGCACCGGCTCGGTCGACAACTGCGCGGAGGGCGGCCCGAACTTCGGCTTCGATCTCAACCCGCGGGCCTACAAGATGGCGTGCGCGAACGGCCGCTGGAAGCCCGGGCGCTACTCGATGTCGGTCAAGACGACCCACGTGCGCTCAGGCCTGATCGCCCAGGCGAGCCTGTACCACCAGATCACTCGCAGCTGCTGAGCTCTCCGAGCGGTTCCTGGCGCCGCTCGCGGTGCGTAGGCCGGTGGAGCAGTACGGAGGTACGCGTCGCCGGCTGGAGCGCCGCGAGCGGGGCGAGGCTGCGCCGGAGGCCGGCTCCGCCAGCCGGGAGGCGCAGCCGTCCAGGGGCCGCTAGGCCCGGAGGACGACTTCCAAGGCGGTGCCACGGCCGGGACGCGAGCGCAGCACGAAGCCGCCTTCGATCGTGTCGGCACGCAGGCGCATGTTCTTCAGCCCCTGGCCTGCCGCCGCCTCCTCGCCGTCGAAGCCGACGCCGTCGTCCCTGACGCTCACGATCCGGCGCCCGAGCCGCTGGCCGATCCAGACCTCGGCATGGTGGGCGCCCGCGTGCTTGCGGACGTTCGCCAGACCTTCCTGGACGATGCGGAACACCTCGATCTGCTCGTCGGGGGCGAGCAGGATGGCGGGATCGATCTCGATGTCCACGTCGAACGAGCCGTCGGTCGTGAGGAACTCGACATAGCGGCGCAGCGCCGCGTCGAAGGGGGCGGTGCCGCTGGCAGACGACAGCGCGAGGACTGCAAAGCGCGCCTCCTGTTGGGCGGCCGCCGCTGCCTCTTTCAGCTTCGGCAGGGTCGTGTCGATCGGCGCACCCGCCTCGAGCATGCTCGCATGGGTCGAAACGGCGAAGAGGTACTGCGCGAGGCCGTCGTGGATCTCTCGCGCGACGCGGGCTCGCTCCTCGGCAACGGCGCGACCGAACTCGGCGAAGCTGATCGCGCGCCACACGCCGACGAGCAGGACCCCGTAGGAGAGCAGCCGGAGAAAGTCGCCCTGCGAGATGAAGTCGCTCGAGACGTGTGGAGTGAGCACATAGTGCAGCTCGGCGAAGAGGGTGAGCGTCGCTCCGAGCGCGAGCCAGCTGTCGAGGTCGTCGCCGCGCCGCCGATAGCGAGTGGCAAAGCCGATCACCGCGATGAGCGCGAGGAGCGCGAGGAACGAGGTTGCCACCGTCAGCTCGAACGCGCGGTGGCCGTCGCCGGCAGAGTCGATCACGCTCAGACGGGCACCGAAGCCGTGGAGGGGCAACCAGATCGCGAACAGCGCGACGAGCAGCATCGCGATTCCGGTCAGGAGCGCGCGCTTCCGAGCGATGATCCGCGGTGCGGGCACGAGCGGCGCGAGCGCGATCAGCGTCGCCGCCAGGACACGGGAGCCGATGGCGGCCCACGCCTCGGGTGCGCCCTGGTTCGAGCCCCCGAGGACGGGTGCGACCGAGAACGCAAGCGTTCCGACGCCGGCGATGCAGAAGCCTGCCGCCAGCAGCAGGTCGAGCACGCGCCCTTCGACCGAGAAGCGGACGCCGGCGAGGATCGCCACGATCGTCGCGGCGAGGACGACCGCGGTGTCGAGCACGAGCCGGCCCTCGGGCAGCTCGTACGTGTTGCGGAGGATCGGGTTGGTCAGGAAGAGCGCCGTTGCCGAGCCGAGCAGCGCGACGAGCAGCAGCTCGCCGACGAGCCACGCCTCGAATGTGTCCTTCGGGTTCTTCTTCTGCACGTCCCCCTAATCGGCATGCGGCCGTCTGCCGATGAGAGGGAAGATGTCCGAGAGAATTCTCATCGTCGACGACCATCCGCTCACGCGCGATGCGCTTGCCGGCCTGCTCGGTGCGGGAGGCTTCGACGTTGTCGGTGAGGCCGCGGACGGCGCCGCCGCGCTCGAGCTCGCGCACTCCCTGCAGCCCGATCTCGTCCTGCTCGACCTCTCGATGCCCGGCCTCGACGGCCTCTCGGCGCTCCCGCGCCTGCGCGCTGCTGCGCCGGGCTGTGAGGTCGTCGTGCTGACCGCGTCCGGCACCGAGGAGAACCTGCTCGCTGCGATCCGCGGCGGTGCAGCCGGGTATCTGCTCAAGAGCGAGCCGCCGGAGCGAATCGTTGCGTTTCTACGCGGGGTCGCGAACGGCGAAGCTGCGCTCTCGGGCGAGATCGCCCGCCGGCTGCTCGATCAGCTGCGCACCGGTGGACGACTCGGCGGCGGCGTCCCGAATGGAATCGCGGACGCACTCTCGGCCCGCGAGGTCGAGGTGCTGCTGCTGCTCGACGACCACCTTTCGACGGACGACATCGCCAAGCGCTTGTTCATCTCGGAGCACACCGTCCGCTCGCATGTGAAGAGCCTGCTGCGCAAGCTCGGCGTCTCGTCTCGCCGCGACGCACTCGAGCAGCTCGCCATCGCGCGCCGCTAGAGACGCGGCACATCCCCCACGGTGGGGGATGCGATTCACGAAGTGCGGGCGATGAGAGAACGGGCGCCGGTGTCGATCACTTGAATCAAGCGATTCTTCCGAGGAACGCGGTGGTGCGGCACATGGCATGAACGGCCGGCGAAAGCCGGCCGTTCCTCGTTCTACTCCGAAAACCCTTCGTGCGCCGCAGCGACGAGTCCCGGCAAGGTCGCCAGGTTGTAGCCGCCCTCGAGAACTGCAGCAAGGCGGGGTGCGAACGATGCGCAGCGCTCCCCCAACTCGCGGAACCCGGCCGCCGTCACCTCCATCGACGCGAGCGGATCCTCCACGTGGGCGTCGAAGCCGGCCGAGACGAGCACGATGTCCGGCGAGAACCCGCGCACCGCCGGCTCGACGGCACCCTCGAAAGCCGCGCGGTAGTCGGCGTCCCCCGAGCCGGCTGGAAGGGGCAGGTTGAGCGTCGTCTCGTCGTTCGTGCCTGGGCCCCCCGTGCCTGGATAGAGCGGCCACTGGTGCAGCGACACGAAGAGGACGGAGTCGTCGCCGCGGAAGATCGCCTCAGTGCCGTTGCCGTGGTGTACGTCGAAGTCGACGATCGCGACCCGCTCGAGCCCGAGTTCCGTTTGGGCGTAGCGCGCGGCCACCGCCACGTTGTTGAGGAGGCAGAAGCCCATCGCACGGTCGGCGAGCGCGTGGTGTCCCGGCGGCCGAACGAGCGCGAACCCGCCTCGGTCGACGGCTTCGAGCGTGATCCCAGCCGCGAGGGTCGCCGCTTCCCAGGAGGTTTCCGAGCCGAGTGTGTCTGCGTCGAGGTGCCCGGGGCGGTCGATCGCCTGGAGGAGCGCCAGATGCTCGGAGGTATGGACGCGAGCCAGTTGCTCGTCGCTTGCGTACCGCTCGACGGTTTCGCCGCCGAGGCCGAGCAGCCGGTCCTGCCGCTCCGGATGGTTGCCCGTCGGGTGGAGGTGCGCGAGCACGGGGTTCGTCAGGAGCTCGACAGCGTCTCCAGGCGGCTCGCGAGCCTGGCCAGTCCCCACTCGCCGGCAAGCGCGGCTGCGCCGGCCCAGGTCGGCTCCTGGTCCTCGAGCGGCGGCAAGGGCGCCTCGGCGTCCATGGTCGCGACGTGCCTGTAGAGCCGTAGCGCATCAGCCTCGGCGGCGAAGCGGCCCTCTGCGAGCGCGGCCTCGAGGCTCCCGTACTGCGCGAGCAGGGAAGCAGCCGTCTTCGCCCCCACGCCGCGCGCTCCCGGAATCTTGTCGGACGGGTCGCCGCGGAGCGCGATGAAGTCCAGCACCTGCTTCGGGTCGACGTCGTAGCGCTCGCGCACCTCCGCCGGCCCGATCCGCGCCAACGGCCCGCCGCCCTTCTGCGGCTGCAGCACGGACGTCCGCTCGCTGACGAGCTGGAACGTGTCGCGGTCTCCACTCGCGACGAGCGCCTCACCTCCGCGGGCCTCCTCGAACGCGACGCCGGCCGCGAGGAAGTCGTCGGCCTCGTACCCGTCCGCCTTCGCGACGGCGAAGCCCATCGCCTCGACGAGCTGCGGCGCCAGGTCGAGCTGCTCGAGCAGATCGGCGTCGAATTCACGTCCGCCCTGGTAGCTCGCGAGCGCCTCGTGCCGGTAGGTCGGCACGGTCAGCGTGTCCCAGGCGACGAGCACCGCGCGGGGACGCTCCTCTTCCCAGAGCCGGACGAGCAGATTGCCGACCCCGGTGAGCAGGCCCGCCGGCCCGCCGTCGGCGCGGCGGATCGACTTCGGCAAGGCGTGGTAGGAGCGGTGCGCGAACGAGTCACCGTCCACGATCAACAACGGCTTGTGTTTCAGAAACACAAAGTCCCTTTCGCCGCCGCCGGCCGCTCAACCAAGCCGAGAATCCGCAGCGAGGAGAGCTTGTGTTTCAGAAACACAAAGTCGCTCTCACGCCGAGGCTTCGAGCTCGTCGATCGCGGCCATCAGACGCTCGGTCGCAACCTGTGGCGCGTCCTCGCGACCGGCGAGATCGTCGAGCAGGATCGGCGGGCCGAACGCCACCCGCAATTGCGCGAGCTTGCCGAGCCGGTCGGTGCCGACGATCCCCGCCGGAACGAGCGGCACGTTCGCATCGAGCGCGATTCGTGCCGCGCCGGTGTGGGCGCGAGCGTCGTACTTCTTCCGCAGGCCCTTCTTCCGCCGCGTTCCCTCCGGGAACATGACGACGATATGGCCCTCGCGGCAGAGCTGGGTCGCGGTCGCCATCGCCTCGGCATCGGCCTGGCCGCGACGGACCGGAAACGCCCCGGCGGCCGTCACGAACTGCTTCAAGGGCGTCCAGAAGAGCTCGGACTTGGCCATGAAGCGGAGATAGCGCCGCGGGAAGAGGGGGATCCCGAGCGGCCAGGGGTCGAAATTCGAGTTGTGGTTTGCGGCGAGCACGAACGCGCCCGCCGGCAGATGCTCGCGACCCCGCGTCCTGAGCCGAAAAAGGCTCATTAGGACGGGCCAGCTGAGCCCGGCGACGAGCAGGTAGACCGGGCTCGGTCGGGGCGCCATGACCGGAGTATCCCAACCGGTCGCTAAGGTGGTGCGCCATGTCGGCCAAGAAGCTGGTCATCGTCGAGAGCCCTGCGAAGGCGAAGACAATCGCGGGCTACCTCGGGGACGACTATGTCGTCGAGTCGAGCATCGGCCACATTCGCGACCTCCCGAACCGCGCCTCCGAGATTCCGGAGAACATGAAGAAGGAGCCCTGGGCGCGCCTCGGAGTCGACGTCGAGAGCAACTTCGAGCCGTTGTACGTCGTCGACTCGGACAAGAAGGGCAAGGTCAGCGAGCTCAAGAAGCTCCTGAAGAACGCCGACGAACTCCTACTCGCGACAGACGAAGACCGCGAGGGCGAGGCGATCGCCTGGCACCTGCTCGAAGTGCTCCAGCCGAAGGTGCCCGTGCGCAGGATGGTCTTCCACGAGATCACCCGCGACGCGATCCAACGCGCGCTCGGCGAGACCCGCCAGGTCGACCAGCGCCTCGTCGACGCCCAGGAGACACGGCGCATCCTCGACCGCCTCTACGGCTACGAGGTGTCGCCCGTGCTCTGGAAGAAGGTGATGCAGGGCCTCTCTGCCGGCCGCGTCCAGTCGGTGGCGGTCCGGCTCGTCGTCGAGCGCGAGCGCGAGCGTCGTGCCTTCGTCAGTGCCGCCTACTGGGACATCACGGGCCTCTTCGATCCGGGCTCGTTCGAAGCAAAGCTCGCAGCCGTCGATGGGCGGCGCGTCGCCCAGGGTCGCGACTTCGCCCAGGACGGCACGCTCAAGTCGGCCGATCTTGTCCGCCTGGATGAAGCGCAGGTACGTGAGCTCGCCGCCGAACTCGAGGGCGTTCCCTTCGCAGTGCGCTCGGCGGACGAGAAGCCCTACACCCGCCGCCCTGCCGCCCCGTTCATGACGTCGACGCTGCAACAGGAAGCGGCCCGCAAGCTGCGCTACGCCGCCCAGACGACGATGCGCGTCGCGCAGCGCCTGTACGAGAACGGCTACATCACCTACATGCGCACCGACTCGACGACGCTGTCCGAGTCGGCGCTCCAGGCCGCGCGGAAGCAGGCCGTCGAGCTGTACGGCGCCGGCTCGATCCCGGACGCGCCCCGTCAGTACACGCGCAAGGTCAAGAACGCGCAGGAGGCGCACGAGGCGATCCGCCCGGCCGGCGACTCCTTCCGGACGCCGAAGCAGCTCGAGCGCGAGCTCAACCGCGACGAGCTCGCGCTCTACGACCTGATCTGGAAGCGGACGCTGGCCTCCCAGATGGCGGACGCGCGTGGCATGACGGTCTCGCTCCGGCTGGGGGCGAAGACCCCTTCCGGCCAGGACACCGAGTTCTCGGCCTCCGGCACGGTGATCACGTTCCGCGGCTTCCTCGCCGCCTACGAGGAGAGCCGCGACGACGACACCGAGCGGGAGGAAGAGGAGCGGCCGCTCCCGCACCTCAAGCCCGGCGACGAGCTGAGCGCCCTGAAGCTCGAGCCGGAAGGCCACGCGACGACACCGCCTGCGCGCTACACCGAGGCGAGCCTCGTGCAGGCGCTCGAGGAGCGCGGGATCGGCCGGCCGTCGACCTATGCGTCGATCCTCGGCACGATCCTCGACCGCGGCTACGTCTTCAAGCGAGGCACTGCGCTCGTTCCCTCCTTCCTCGCTTTCGCGGTCACCGGCCTGCTCGAGCAGCACTTCAGCCGGCTCGTCGACTATTCGTTCACGGCGAAGATGGAGGACGACCTGGACGAGATCGCAGCCGGCAACCAGGAGCGAGTCGACTGGCTTCGCCATTTCTACTACGGCGGCGAGGGAGACGATGACGAGGGGTTGCACGCACTCGTCTCCGACCTCGGGGACATCGACGCGCGCGCCGTCAACTCGCTGCCGATCGGCGAGGGGATCGTGCTCCGCGTCGGCCGCTACGGCCCCTACGTCGAGCGCGGCGACGAGCGGGCGAGCGTCCCCGAGGACATGGCGCCCGACGAGCTGACGGTCGAGAAGGCCGAGGAGCTCCTCTCCGCCCCGACCGGCGACCGCGCACTCGGCACCCATCCCGAGTGGGAGCGCGAGATCACCGTCAAGACGGGCCGCTACGGCCCCTACGTGACCGAGACGCTCGCGGAAGGCGCGACCGAGAAGCCGCGCGCCGCCTCGCTCTTCAAGTCGATGTCGCCGGAGACGGTCACCCTCGAGGAGGCCGTACGCCTGCTCTCGCTGCCCCGCACGCTCGGCGTCGATCCGGCCGACGGAGAGGAGATCACCGCCCAGAACGGACGCTACGGCGCCTACGTGAAGAAAGGCACCGATTCTCGCTCGCTCGAGAGCGAGGAGCAGCTGTTCACGATCTCCCTCGAGGACGCGCTCGCGCTGCTCGCGCAACCCAAGCAGCGCGGCCGGGGCGCAGCCAAGCCGCCGCTACGCGAGCTGGGCCCCGATCCGGTCAGCAGCAAGCCGGTCGTGCTCAAGGAGGGCCGCTTCGGCCCGTACGTCACCGACGGCGAGACGAACGCGAGTCTCAGGCGCGGCGACGACCCGGAAACGGTGACGATCGAGCGGGCCGCGGAGCTCCTGGCCGACCGGCGTTCGAAGGGGCCCGCGCCGAAGAAGAAGCGCGGCGGCGGCCGGCGATCTGCAGCGTAATCCGAACCAAAGTGCAAACTTTCCGTGCCGACCGGCGTCTTGTTGTACGAGGGCGCACTCAGACGCGCTAACGTCAGTCGCGCGAAAACCGATTTTTGCCCCTCACCGGAATAGACAAAGAAGGCTCCACGTTGGAGCTTGTAACACGCCTCAGGGTTGGGTACCCCTGGCAAACGCAGGAAAAACAGCTTATGGTGCGTAAGTTTGTAGCTTCCCCCCGAAGATTCGCCCGAAAGGACTGACGTTTCTCTTTGACGCAGAATCAGCTGATCGAACTGATTGAGTCGGAGCAGGTCAAGGCGCTCGTCGAACGCTCGGAGGAGCGTGGGTTCATCGAGCCCACCGAGTTCGAGGCGTTCGTGCTCGAGCACGACCTGAACGACGAGGAGACTGAACAGCTCACCCGCGAGCTGGAGACACTCGGCCTGGAGGTCGGGCAGTCGCGCGCGGGCAAGGAGAAGGACACGAAGGACGCCGAGAAGGAGAAGGATCCGGAGCCGGCCGTCGCCGCCCCGGTTGCCTCGGGCGCCGCGGACAGCCTCCAGCTGTTCCTCGCCGACGTCGGCCGCCACAAGCTGCTGAACGCCGCCGAGGAGGTCCAGCTCGCCAAGCAGATCGAGCGCGGCGACCTGATCGCGAAGCGGCGGATGATCGAGTCGAACCTTCGACTCGTCGTGTCGATCGCCAAGGGCTATCGCGGCCTCGGCGTGCCGTTCCTCGACCTGATCCAGGAGGGAACGCTGGGCCTCAACCGCGCGGTCGAGAAGTTCGACTGGCGGCGCGGCTTCAAGTTCTCCACGTACGCCACCTGGTGGATCCGCCAGTCGGTTCAGCGCGCGGTCGCGAACCACGCGCGGACGATCCGCGTCCCGGTGCACGTCGTCGAGCGGCAGCAGAAGCTGTCGCGCGCCGCGCGGCGGCTCGAGGTCGAGCTCGGTCGCGAGGCGACGAAGCAGGAGCTTGCAGAGGCGACCGGACTACCGATCCAGCACGTGGACGAGGCGCTTGGCGCCGCGCACGCGTCCGTCTCGCTGAACCAGACGGTCGGTGCCGACGACGAGGGCGAGCTCGGCGACCTGTTCGCCGACCGCGAGGCCGCCGACCCGTTCGACGAGGCGGAGGAGTCGCTGCGCAAGCAGGGTGTCCGCCGCGCGCTCGATGCGCTCCCGGAGCGCGAGCGCCGGATCCTCGAGCTGCGATTCGGCTTCGAGGGCGAGCCGTGGACGCTCGAGGCGATCGGGCACGAGCTCGACCTGACGCGCGAGCGCGTCCGGCAGCTCGAGGGCCAGGCGCTCTCACGCCTCGCCGCTCTTCGAGATCTAGCCTCCCTGGCCGCATAGTCAATCGGCGGGCGGCGAAGCCGCCCCTTCAGGGGTCTTAGCGCGAAAAGGCATCCGCTCGGCGGATGCCTTTTCTTGCAGGAAACCTGATTTACTCCAGCTGAACCCGGGAGCTTTGAAAGGAGACACGTTGAGGATCAAGTGGCACAGGCTGCTGATGCTGCTCGTCGTCGGCATGCTCGCCGTCGCGGCGGCCGGCTGCGGCGGCAACGACAACAACGCGGCGAGTACGGCGGGGGCGACCACCGGCGGCAGCGGTGCGACAGGCGGGACACTCGTCTTTGCCGGCGCGGCCGACCCGGTCGTGCTCGACGGCTCGCTCGTCTCGGACGGCGAGTCGCTGCGCGTGATCGACCAGATCTACGAGACGCTCGTCGGCCTCAAGCCGGGCACCACGGAGCTGGAGCCCGCGCTGGCCAAGAGCTGGAAGGCGTCTCCCGACGGCCTGGAGTGGACGTTCCAGCTGCAGACGGGCGTCACCTTCCACGACGGCGAGCCCTTCAACGCCGCGGCGGTCTGTTACAACTTCGACCGCTGGTACAACTTCACGGGCTCGTTCCAGAACCCGAGTGCCTCCTACTACTGGCAGACCGTCTTCGGCGGCTTCAAGAAGACCGATCCGAAGAGCGGCGCACCCGCCACCAGCCTCTACAAGAGCTGCAAGGCAAACGGAGACGAAGAAGTCGTGCTGAGCCTGACCAAGGCCTCCTCGTCGTTCCTCGGGGCGCTCTCGCTCTCCGCCTTCTCGATCGCCAGCCCGAAGGCGCTGAAGGACTTCGGCGCCGACGAGGGCGAGGTCGACGCGGACGGCATCTTCCATCCGACCGGCAAGTACGGCACCGAGCATCCGACCGGTACAGGCCCGTTCAAGTTCGATTCATGGACGGTTGGAGACCGGCTCGTGCTCGCCCGGAACGACGACTACTGGGGCGAGAAGGCCAAGGTGGACAAGGTCATCTTCCGGCCCATCGCCGACAACGCAGCGCGTCTCCAGGCGCTCCAGAACGGTGAGATCGACGGCTACGACCTGGTCGAGCCGCAGGACATCCCGACGATCGAGGGTGACTCGAGCCTGCAGCTGCTGAACCGGCCGGCGTTCAACGTTGCCTACGTCGGCATCAACCAGGCGATCCCGCCGATGGACAAGCTCGAGGTGCGGCAGGCGCTCGCTTATGGCCTGAACCGGAAGGAAGTCGTCGACTCGTTCTACTCGGGTCGCGGCCAGGTGGCGAAGGAGTTCATGCCGCCCGAGGTCACGGGCTACGCGGACGACGTGACCGAGTACCCGTACGATCCCGCGAAGTCGAAGGAACTGCTCCAGAAGGCAGGGCTGACACTACCGGTCCCGATCACCTTCTGGTATCCGACCGACGTCTCGCGGCCGTACATGCCCGACCCGCAGCGCAACTTCGAGGCCTTCTCGGCCAG
The DNA here is from genome assembly GCA_033857955.1 of Gaiellaceae bacterium. Classification (GTDB taxonomy): domain Bacteria; phylum Actinomycetota; class Thermoleophilia; order Gaiellales; family Gaiellaceae; genus Gaiellasilicea. The sequence goes on from JAWVCW010000006.1 coordinate 272,903, forward strand.
CCTGAACGACGCTGGCTTCAAGGTGACTCCGAAGTCGGCGCCGTGGCGGCCGGACTACCTCGGAACGGTGGACGAGGGCAAGGCCCAGGTCTACCTGCTCGGCTGGACCGGTGACTTCGGTGACCCGGACAACTTCGTAGGCACGTTCTTCCAGAGCCCGCAGAAGTCCTGGGGCACGATCGCCAAGCCGAACAAGGAAGTCACGGACCTGCTCGACAAGGCCGAGTCGGAGACGGACATCGACACACGCACCGGCCTCTACCAGGACGCGAACCGGCTGATCATGGACTGGCTGCCGGGCGTCCCGTACGCGCACTCCCAGCCCGCGCTCGCCTTCAAGGCGGGGATCACGGGCTACCAACCGAGCCCGGTCTCGCTCGAGTCGTTCGCGACCGTGACGAAGGGATAAGGAGAGGCTAGTAGAGTCGGCGGGCGACCATGCTTCGGTTCGTCGTCCGCCGACTCCTCCTTCTCGTCCCGATCCTCCTCGGGCTCTCGATCCTCGTCTTCCTCTGGATCAGAGCCCTGCCCGGCGGGCCGGCGCAGGCGCTCCTGGGCGAGCGCGCAACCCCGCAGGCGATCGCGCAGATCGAGCACGAGTACGGGCTCGACAAGCCCGTGTACGTGCAGTACTTCCGCTACATGGAGACGCTCGGCCGGTTCGACTTCGGACAGTCGGTCACCACGCGCCGCGACGTCACGACCGAGCTCGAGCAGAAGTTCCCCGCCACGGTCGAGCTCGCATTCGCGGCAATGCTTTTCTCGATCGTCTTCGGGATCCCGCTCGGCTTCTTCGCCGCCAAGCGCTACGGCGGCGCCTTCGACAACATCAGCCTGGTCGCGTCGCTGCTCGGGGTTTCGATCCCCGTCTTCTTCCTCGGGATCATCCTCAAGTACATCTTCGCGATCAAGTTAGGCCTGTTACCGACGGTCGGCAGGATCGACGTCCTGATCGACCTCGAGCACCCGACGAACTTCTACGTCCTCGACGCGCTGATCGCGGGCAACGTGCACGCCTTCTTCGACGTGCTGAAGCACCTGATCCTGCCTGCGGTCGCGCTCGGCTCGATCCCGCTCGCGATCATCGCCCGGATCACGCGTGCGGCCGTGCTCGACGTCCAGAACGAAGACTACGTCCGCACGGCCCGGGCGAAGGGCATGGCGCCGGGCATCGTCGACCGGCGGCACGTGCTCCGGAACGCCTTGCTGCCGATCGTGACCGTGATCGGCCTCCAGGTCGGCTTCCTGCTCGCGGGCGCGGTGCTGACTGAGACCGTGTTCGCGTGGCCGGGAATCGGCACCTGGCTCGTCGATGCGATCGAGAGCCGCAACTATCCGGTCCTCCAGGGCGGGATCCTCTTCGTCGCGCTCGTCTTCGTGCTCGTCAACCTGATCGTGGACGTCTCGTACGCGTTCCTGAACCCGAGGATCCGGCTCAGTTGAAGCCGAAGGCTTCATCCGCGTTCCTCGGCCGTCGCTGCGTGTGCGCGGCCGGAGGGGATAGTGCGATCAGCACAGACCCTGAGAGCCGCGTGCGCGCAGCGGCGGGAGGCAGCGGCGGAGCCGGGCTCCGCCCGGTGGGAGCCGGCGCCGGCGAGGGACGCGGATGAGTATCGCCGAGCTGGAATCAAGAGAGATCCAGTTGGAGGCGCCGCAGGGCCTCTGGCGCGACGCCTGGCATCGCGTGCGCCGCAACAAGGGAGCGCTGATCGGCTTCGGGCTCGTGACCATCTTCGTGCTCGTGGCGCTGTTCGCCCCCTGGCTCGCCCCGGAGAGCCCGAAGCACGTTGACCTCGGCCGGATCCGTGAGGGCTGCTGCCCCGGGCCGTCGGCGAGTTTCCCCTTCGGCGTCGATCAGCTCGGTCGCGACGAGCTCTCGCGCGTCCTCTACGGCGCCCGCTACTCACTCCTGATCGGCGTCGTCTCGGTGGCGGTCGGCCTCTCGATCGGGCTCGTCCTCGGCGCGACCGCGGGGTACCTCGGCGGGATCGTCGACAGCGTGATCATGCGGTTGATGGACATCATGCTGGCGATTCCGGGGCTGCTGCTCGCGATCGGAATCGTCGCCATGCTCGGCCCCGGCCTCTTCCAGATCATGATCGCCGTCGGCGTCGTGAACATCCCGGTCTTCGCGCGACTCCTGCGCGGCGCCGTCCTTGCGCAACGGGAGAACGACTTCGTGCTTGCGGCCCGCTCGATCGGCGTCCCGCGGAGATCGATCCTGATGTCGCACATCCTCCCGAATGCGCTCTCGCCGGTGATCGTGCAGGGAACGCTTGCGCTCGCGACGGCGATCATCGACGTCGCCGGCCTCGGCTTCCTCGGGCTCGGCCCCCAGGACCCGGCGACGCCCGAGTGGGGCACGATGCTCACCGGCACGATCCGCTACCTGCAGACGGCGCCGCACCTGGCGATCATCCCCGGCGTCGCGATCGTCGTCAGCGTGCTCGGCTTCAACCTGATCGGCGACGGCCTCCGCGAAGCCCTCGACCCGAAGCTCCGTGGCCGCGCGTAGCCCCCTCCTCACCGTCGAGGACCTGCACGTCCGGTTCGGGACGAGCAGAGGGCTCGTCTACGCGGTCAACGGCATCTCCTTCGACATCGCCGCAGGCGAGACTCTCGGAATCGTCGGCGAGTCGGGCTGCGGGAAGAGCGTCACCTCGCTCGCCCTCCTCGGGATCCTCGCACGCAACGGCCGCGTCACGAAGGGCACTGCGATGTTCGGCGGCCGCGACCTGCTGCAGCTGAAGGACGCCCAGCTGCGCTCGATCCGCGGCCGCGAGATCGCGATGATCTTCCAGGACCCGATGACGTCGCTGAACCCGGTGCTGACGATCGGGCGCCAGCTCCGGGAGCCGCTCGAGGCGCACTTCGGGATGGATCGCGAGCAGGCCGACCGCCGCGCGGTCGAGCTGCTCGACCAGGTCGGGATCCCGAGCGCGAAGCAGCGCTTGAAGGACTATCCGCACCAGTTCTCGGGCGGGATGCGGCAACGCGCGATGATCGCGATGGCGCTGGCCTGCGAGCCGAAGCTGCTGATCGCCGACGAGCCGACGACGGCTCTCGACGTGACGATCCAGGCCCAGATCCTCGAGGTGCTGAAGACCCTCGTCTCCGAGCTCGACACGGCGCTGATCATGATCACGCACGATCTCGGCGTCGTCGCGGGCATGTGCGAGCGCGTGAACGTGATGTACGCCGGCATGTTCGTGGAAACCGGCAGCGCCGACCGCCTCTTCTCGCAGCCGCGCCACCCCTACACGCTCGGCCTGCTCCAGAGCGTGCCGCGACTCGACGCGGGCCGGCGCCAGAAGCTGCAGCCGATCCCGGGCGCGCCGCGGAACATGCTGAGCGCGCCGAGCGAGTGCCCGTTCGCGCCGCGCTGCCGCTACGAGGTCGAGCAGTCGCGCCTCGAGGTGCCGCCGCTCGAGCCGATCGAGCCCGGCCACGAGGTCCGCTGCTTCAACCCGGTGCCGGCGGACGAGTGGCAGCGGACCCGGCTCGGGGGAGTAGCTTGAGCGACGCCCTGGTCGAGATGGAGGATCTCCGCGTCTGGTTCCCGATCCGGAGCGGGATCGTGATGGATCGCCACGTCGGCGACGTGAAGGCCGTCGACGGCGTCTCGCTCCAGATCGAGCGCGGCGAGACGCTCGGGCTCGTCGGCGAGTCCGGCTGCGGCAAGTCGACGGTCGGCCGTGCGCTCCTGCGCCTGTACGAGCCGACCGGCGGCAAGATCGTCTTCGAGGGCACGGACATCACGCACATGGGCGAACGGGAGCTGCGGCCGCTGCGCCAGCGGATGCAGATGATCTTCCAGGATCCCTACGCGTCCCTGAACCCGCGCCACTCGGTCGGCCGCATGGTCGGCGAGCCGCTGCGCGTGCACGGGCGCGGCGGCAAGGGGCTCGGCAACAAGGTGCGCGAGCTCCTGCAGACCGTCGGGCTCCCGGCCGACGCAGCCACGCGCTACCCGCACGAGTTCTCGGGCGGCCAGCGACAGCGAATCGGCCTCGCCCGCGCGCTCGCGCTCAACCCCGACTTCCTCGTCTGCGACGAGCCCGTGTCGGCGCTCGACGTCTCGATCCAGGCCCAGATCGTGAACCTGATGGAGGAGCTCCAGCGCGACTTCGAGCTCACCTATCTCTTCATCGCGCACGACCTGGCGGTCGTCCGGCACATCTCCGACCGGATCGCGGTCATGTACCTCGGCCAGATCATGGAGCTCTCCCCCGCCGACGATCTCTACGACAATCCGCTGCACCCGTACACGATCTCGCTGCTCTCGGCGATTCCGATCCCCGATCCGGAAGTCGAGCGGGCGCGGACGTCGATCCTGCTCCAGGGCGATCTGCCAAGCCCGGCCAACCCTCCGCACGCCTGCCGCTTCCACACGCGCTGCCCCTACGTCCAGGAAACGCGCTGCCGCGACGACGAGCCGGAGCTGCGGCCCCTCGAAGGGCACCTCGTCAAGTGCCACTTCGCCGAGGAGATCAAGGCCGGTCTGATCAAGCCGCGCAAGCGTGAGGTGATCTTCGAGGCTGGGCCGCAGGCGCCGGCATACGAACCGCCGGTCGTCTGATGGTCGTCCTGCGGGTCAAGGACGGCGAGCTGGAGAGTGGCGGCCAGTGGGTCTACGCGTGGCTCGCCCACGACGGCGTCGTCTACGTCGGGGCAACCACCCTGCACCCCGAAACGCGAACCTGGCTGCACCTCCACGACGGCGATCCGAACGTCGGCCGGATGCGGGCACGCTTCCCCCCGCTCGCAGACGAGGAGCTCGATGTGCTCGCGGTGGAGTTTCCCGCTGGCGTCGATCGGCACGGATCCGCCACGGTGCTGTCGCGCTGCTGGCCGAGCGCGGGCTCCTCTCCCCGCGCGAGGTCTGCGACCCACCCGCTGCGGTCGAGCCCGCGCCTGAGACTGAGCATTCGTGGACGCGATCGAGGCGCAGCTGAGATGACGGTCCGGGCAATCAGCTGCTGCGTGCTGCTCGCCCTAGTGGCGGGCTGCGGCGGGACCAAGACGGTGACGGTGACGAAGACGGTCACCGTCGACAACACGGCGAAGGAGGGCGTGGGACCGCCGACCGAGACCATGCTGTTCGGCTACGTCAAGTCCCTCACGAAGAAGGGCTCGAGCTACGAGCTCCGCTTCGACCCGGCGCTCTTCCTCGGCGGCGAGACCGCGAACGTGGCGGCCGCGGAGGACGGCGCGGTCGAGCCGGGCGAGCCGGTCCCGAACGACTACTACATCGTCGACGAAGGGCATCGTCTCCTCACCTACCGCGTGCCCGGTGACGCCAGGCTGACCGTGGTGGTGCTGGGTCCCAAGAACGTTCCGATCTCGATCGAGGCGCTGGCAAAGATCGTCGCCGGCGACCAGAAGCCTCCCTGGCTGCCGATCGAGAGCGGCTTCTGGCTGCGAGCCCGCACCGGCGTCGTCCGCTCGCTCGAGCAGCAGTACCGACCGTAGCTGGGAGAGGGCGGCGACCCGGCGCTGGGCCGCCGCCCTCGATCAGCTACGGCTGGTAGACGGGCAGGAGATTCTCCGCCACGACTTCTTGCTGGAAGGAGAACACTTCCGGGTCGCCTGGATCCACCGTGACGCTCACCCACTGAACCTCGTTGCTGCCGGATTGAGCGTTGTCTCCCGGTGTCTCGACACGCGTGAAGTGCTCGATCCGGTTCCCGAGCGCGTCGAGGAGCGGCTTGTCGACGCGGAAGTAGTGCGAGTCTCCGTGGACGAGGACGACAGGCTTGCCGAAGGCGATCGTCTCGGCCCGCAGCGTCTTCAAGAAGCTGAAGTAGCCGTCGTCGGGCGCGAGGGTAAGCGGATTGCGGATGGGCGCCCGGGTCGGGTCGGAGGCGTCGAAGCCAGGATTCGCCTGCAGCACGAGCAGCACGCCGACCGAGTGGCTCTGCTTCGCGTCCGCGAAGGTCTCCTGGAGCCAACGAGTCGTCGCTTCGTTGCGCGCCGCCCACTCCAGGGGGTCGGGAGCCACGTCACCGGAGCGATTGTTGTCGGATCCAACGACGTGCAGGGTGGCGTAGGTCACCCGCTCCTTGCTCCAGCGTCGGTTCTCGATGTACGGCGCCGCCTGAGCCTCGACGTGAAGCCGCTTCGAGTCGCGCGAGGACGGCGTGTCGAAGAGATTCGCGCGGAGGTACGCAAGCCGCTCACCGGAGACGAACGCGCCGTTGCTCGGCCGGTCGCAGTCCGTCCACTCGTTGTCGCCCGGCGTGTAGAAGGCGGGCGCGCGCAGGCTGTTCAGATAGTTCTTGAACTGGCTGTAGACCGGGTTGTCGCAGCGGTTGCTGCCGGACTTGATGTCCCCGACGTGGACCGAGAAGGCCAGCCTGGCGCGGTTCATGTCGACGATCAGATTGGGTACGCCGGCGCTCGCCTGGTCGGCCGAGTACGGAACGTCGCCCCACAGGCCAAGGGTGTAGGCCGCACGGGAGCTGTGATCCTCGTTGTCGTCATCCCCACCGTTGCCGAGCGCGATTCCGGTGGTGAGCGCCGAGGCGAGGGCAGCCGCGAGAACCGCCGCGAAGAAGCTCGGGAACCTCCCCGGGGACGTCGGTGTGCTCGATGCGTGCATTGCTCCTCCTCGTCGTTTTCGGGCCTCGGAGCGGACCGCTGCGAGACTAGGCGGGAGGATCGAAGCGGTGGGTCACCGGCTGGTGAACATCCGACGTCGAACAGGCGAGCGCAGCGCGCTAGGCGGCCACCGCCCGCGGCTCGACGATCTTGTCGACGAGGCCGTACTCGACCGCCTCGCCCGGCGTCATGAAGCGGTCGCGGTCGATGTCCGTCATCACCTGCTCGAACGGCTGGCCGGTGTGCTTGGCGAGGATCTCCGCCATCCGGCGCGTCATCGCGAGTACCTCCTGCGCGTGGATCTCGATATCCGCCGGCGTACCGCGGAAGCCGGCCGAGCCCTGGTGGATCATGACCTTCGCGTTCGGCAGCGCCATCCGCTTCCCGGCCGCGCCGCCCGCGAGGATCATCGCCGCCGCGGACATCCCCATCCCGACGCAGATCGTGGAGACGTCCGGCTTGACGTACTGCATCGTGTCGTAGATCGCCATGCCCGCATAGGCGGAGCCGCCGGGCGAGTTGACGTAGAGGCAGATGTCCTTGTCCGGGTCCTCCGACTCCAGGAAGAGGAGCTGCGCTGCGATCACGTTTGCGATCTCGTCGTCGACCTCGCGGCCGAGGAAGACGATCCGCTCGCGCAGCAGGCGCGAGTAGATGTCGAACGACCGCTCGTAGCGGCCGTCCGCCTCGACGACCATCGGGATCAGGGGGCTCACGTCGGCTCCTTCCGGTAATGTGCAACCACTCGGTTGCGACACTATATGCAACCCTAAGGTTGCGCGAAAGAGGAGGCGGTCGTGGAGGTAACGCGCGAGGTCGTGCTCGAGGCGCCGGTCGAGGAGGTCTGGGCGGCTTTGACGGATCCGGAGCAGCTCGAGGAGTGGTTCGCGAACGACGTCGAGCTCGACCTGGAGCCCGGCGGCGACGGCGTCTTCCGCTGGGACGACGGCGAGGAGCGCCACGCGATCGTCGAGGAGGTCGTGCCCGAGCGGCGCTTCACGTTTACCTGGGACGACGAGGGACGCGTCGAGATCGAGCTGGAGGAGATCGACGGCGGCACGCGCGTGCTCGTCACCGAGACCGCCGGGGCCGGCTGGAGCACCGCTCTTTCGTTGCGCGCGCTCGCGTTCGTGCACGCTTGAGCGACATCTTCGACGCGCGGGTCTTCGATGCTTTGGCCGACCCGACGCGCCGTCACCTCCTCGAGGCGCTGGCGCAGCGCGAAGCATCGGCGACCGAGCTCGCCTCCGAGCTGCCGGTGACGCGGCAGGCGGTGGCCAAGCACCTCGTCGCACTGCGGGAGGCGGGCCTCGTCGACTCGCGCAAGAGCGGCCGCGAGACGCTCTACCAGCTCAACCCCGCCCCACTCGACCAGGCAGTGGCCTGGATCGCGCGCGTGGGCGACGAGTGGGACGCGAGGATCGCACGCCTCCGCGGCCATCTGAGCCGGCCGGGCCGTGGCTGAGCTCTCCTGCGCGGTCGACGTCACGCCGCTCCGCTCCGAGCCGGACGCGTCCGCGGAGCAGGTGACACAGGCCCTGCGCGGCGAGCCGCTCACGCTCGTTGAGCGTCGCGACGGCTGGGCGCACGTGGCGACGGCGTACGGCTACCAGGGCTGGGTCGAGCTCTCGGCCGTCTCGGAAGAGCCCGCCGGCGACTGGCTGCCTCCCGTCCGCGACGGCGATCCCGTCGAGGAGGCGCGCGCGTACCTCGGCACGCCCTATCTCTGGGGCGGGATGAGCGAGCGCGGCATCGATTGCTCGGGACTTGTCCACATGGCCTGGCGCCGGCTCGGGACGCTCGTGCCGCGCGACGCCGGCCAGCAGGAGGAAGCGGCTGAAAGGGTGGCCGACCCGCGCTACGGCGACCTCGCCGTCTACGGCCGCGAGTCGGCCACGCACATCGCCCTCTGGCTCGGCGAGGGGCGCATCCTGCACGCCGCCGGCAGCCGCGTAGTGGTCGACGAGCGCGAGCCGGAAGCGTTGCGGGAGATCCGGCGGGGTTTCGTCCGGATCCGTCCCCCTTACGGATTACCTCATTCGAGCTAAAGGAGGCCGTGGGGTCGGCCGATATCGGGTTCGTGGACGCTGCTGAGCGCAAGGAGATCCTGAACCGCTACATGGACCACAGTCGCCGTTTCGAGGCGGCTGCGGCACGGCGGTCGAACGGCGACGCCGAGGTGATCCCGTTCGTCGCTCCGATGCGCGAGCTCGAGCAGGAGCCGACGCTGCGTGAGATCGAGGTGCTCCAGCTCGTCGCGGACGGCCTCGTGAACCGCGAGATCGGCCAGCGCCTCTTCCTCTCGGAGGAGACGGTCAAGTCGCACGTGCGCCACCTGCTCGCGAAGCTTCAGGCCCGCTCGCGGGCCCACGCGGTCGCCGTCGGCTATCGCCGCGGCATCATCGCCTAGAGCGCCCAACCTTTGGCAAAGGAACGAAAAAGCGATCCGGGCCCCCGGAGGGAACCTCGGGGCCCGGATCGAATTCTTATGGGCGAGCTGGAACCGAACTTATCCCCGTTTCCCACAGCCTGTGGAAACCCCCCTAACGAGGGATGCCAATGGCCTGCCGGAAAGCGCAGGATTCGTTGGCTTTACCAGCCTTTGGTGCCGCCCGCGATGGCGGCGCGGACGACTAGGCGAGCGACGGAATAACGCATGACTCACTCCTCGTAGGGAACTGACGGCACGCGGAGCATATAACCCTTTCGGGGGAGGATGCAAGAGCTTTGAACCAATTTTTCCACTTTGGCCGTAGTCGCACGACTACTCTTAACTTGTATTTGACCGGCGTGGTCTGGGCCGCAATCGCGACGGCCCTCGGCCTAGTGTTGTTCGGCTACTCAGTCCAAGCGCCCTGGGTGGTGCTTCTCCTTGCTGCCGTCGCTGCCGTCGCCGAGCGTGCGACGGTCAGACTGAGCTCCAACCTCGAGGAGTCCATTTCACTCCTGCCTACGCTCTTTGCCGCGGTTCAGTTCGGCCCGCTGGAAGCCATGATCGTGGCTGCCGGTTCGATGCTCTGGGACCTCCGTCCCGCCCACGACCAGGAAGAGCCGTACAAGAAGTGGGCTATCTACACGTCTAGCCGATCTCTGATCGCTGCGGTCACTGCTCTGGTGGCGGCTTCGCTCTACGCTGCACGTGGAGGCGGTCTGGAGGGGATCGCGATGGCAGCATTTGGCGGCGCCATTGTTGCGCAGTCGCTGGATGTGGCTTTCGCATCTCTCACCATCAGGATTCGTGGACGCGGAAGAATGCGCGATTCCGTCAAAATGATCGCGCCGGTCGTATTCGCGGCAGTCCCGCTGTACGCCCCGGTCGTCGTCCTACTAGCTCTGTCCTACCGCGAACTGTCGCCGTGGACACTCCTGCTGTTCTTCGCGCCGGGGCTCGCAGCCCAGAGATTTTTCGCGCTCTACCAAGACCAGCGGAGGTTGGCTGAAGGGCTTGAAGGGGCCAACCAACAACTTGAACGAGCTAACCTCTCGTTCGCCTCAGCACTTGTGACCACGCTCGACGCTCGGGACCGTTATACGGCAGGTCACTCAGCAGCGGTCGCTATCTACTCGCGCGACATAGCCGCGCGCCTTGGACTCTCCGAGATGGATCAGCAACGAGTTCACGTCGCCGGCCTCGTCCACGACATCGGGAAGATTGGCCTCCCCGTAGGCTTACTTGAGAAGGAAGGACCGCTGACGCTTGAGGAGCGTCGCGTGATGCAGACGCACTCCGAGATTGGCGAACGGATTCTTGCCAAGGTCGACGACTACAGTGACATCGCCACAATCGTGCGCCACCACCACGAGCGCGTGGACGGGAACGGCTACCCAGATGGCTTGACTGAGGATGAAATGCCACAACTGGCACGCATCATCGCGGTGGCCGACGCGTACAACGCAATGACTTCGGATCGTCCTTACCGTGAGGCTATGCCGAGTCGTGTCGCGCGAATGCGGCTCGCACAAGCCGTCGGCTCTCAGTTCGATACGTCGGTTGTGGCCGCTTTCGAGGCGATCCTTGCAACTGCGGACGAGCAGTACCGGCTGGGCTTGAGACCCGACTTCGACTTTTCCAATCGGGAGCACGACGTTCATCTGCAGGCAATAGCAGTGGTCGCCTAGGTCATCTTGGCAATTGGGCCGCGCGCATCGCAGCCTCAGCTCGCGACTTCACACCGAGCTTCTCGAAGATGTGCCGCACATGTACTTTGACTGTGGCTGGGCTGATAAAGAGCGCTGCTCCAATCTGGGCATTCGAAAGCCCGCGGGCTACCAAAGCTAGAACCTCCTTCTCGCGCCGAGACAAGGTAAGAACGGAATGATCTGGAAGTGCTTGGCTACCCACGAGCGTGGCATCACCAGCAAGTGTCAGAACACGCGCTACGTCGCCATGAGATTCCGGATCAGCCAATAGCGATAGAAGGATCTCTGGGCACCCTCTGTAGGCAGTCACGAAAGGTTCGATCGACCCCGCGCGTGTCGCGCGAGTGAGAGCGAGCTGTGCTTCGCGACAGCCTCTATCGTACTCGGAGCTCCGTAGAGCAACAATCGCTCGCGCGCACGCGGCGCCGATCCTCGCGTCCGCACTCATCGAATGACTCTCGCCGATATCTGCGAGACGACGGGCGCGCTCGGTATATCCTTGACCCGCAAGCGCGACCGCGTATGCGCTGCAGAGTTCGGCGTAGATTGCCCGTGGCAAATCATCGCTAGCCGGAAGTGGCTTGCTCACTGCAAGCTCAAATGCGCCTTGAGCGGTAAAGAGGCGCGTCCGAACAGCCTGGGTGATGTGACGGGCCGTCGGATCGCCCACCAAGTTTGCTCGCTCGTCGGCCTCGCACAGTGACTCATCTGCCGTTGAGTACTCGTGGAGGCCGCCACTAGCCAACGCGCGAACAATCAGCGCGTACGGAACAACGAAGTCCAGCCGGAACCGATCAGCTTCGTCAAGTTGCTCTTGCGTGACGTCGAGCGCCTCGGCGTAGCATCCGCCGACAGCAAGTGCGTAGCCGAAAACGTTCCTGAAAGACGAGCGCGCGATTGGATCAGCTACGAAGCCAAGTAACTGTCGGACTGCACGTCCGTCCTCGAGGCCATCCGAAATCCCAAAGTGACTTTCGAGGTTCATCTTCCGATCAGTAAAAATCACTCGGTCATGAGGCTCGAGCGACTGAGAAGGGCCGAGCGATCTGAGTAGATCGGCCGCGTGCTCCTCAAGTTCGAGTTCGATTGCGGCAGCAAGCTCCCCATACATGGCGACCCGCCGGAGCTCCGGATTTTCCGTAGCTTGCCGCGCCAGCTGATAGCAGCGAAACGCCTCATCCTCCCGGGACGCCGCATGAGCGGCACGGCCCGCGACTGTGTGCGCACGAGCTTCAAGTTCGCCACCTTCGTTAGCTTCCTGGGCAACAAGCGAAGCGAGCGCCTCGGACTCATGGAACCGCCCCTCGCGAAACGCCAGCTCCGCTGCTGCAAGACGTACAGGCGGCGCCGCTTGCGGAGCATTCTTCATCCAGTTCCTCAATGTTGCTGAGCGACCGGACCGCAGCATTGGCTCAAGCGACGACTCAATGAGTTCGGTCAACAGATCAATTTCTCCGAAGCGGTCGATGACTGAAAACGCCTCGTCCCATAGCTCATGTCTCATCAACGTTCTCGCGACCTGGCCAAGGAGTTCGTGGAGTTTTCCTGGCGACTCCTCGCGGAGCTTTCGCTCCAGGAATGACTGTAGGAGTGGGTGCATCTCCAGGTTCGCGCCGCGCGAGACCGTGATAAACCCTCGGTCGACTGCGACTCCAATAACCCGCTCCGCCTCTTCAGGCCGAAGCGCGGCGAGAGCCAGTCTACGCCCGGCCACATCGTAGAGCGCCAATTCGCAGAGTACTCGTCTCGTGCGGCGATCAATACGTCGATAGATCTCCTCAGCGAAGAACGTGTACAGGTGCGGTGCTGCTACCAAGTCCGGGGGAGCGACACCTGACGTCGATGCGAGGGCAAGGACCGCCGGCCAGCCTTGCGCCAGACCGATCAAAGCGTCCGCATCTGAAGCCGAGTCAGCTAGCACTCGACGAGCCTCATCGTCGGTCATGGCGAGCGCCGTTCGATCAAGCTCGAAGACTTCTCCGTAGAGGATGCGACGAGATGAGGCCCAGGTGGGCCTGCGCCGAGTTAGGACAAGCAGGTTGACGGAGGTTTGCAGCAAAAGCGCTTCGACGAAGCGCTCCGCCGCGCGTGCTCCCGCAATCGCCTGGTAGTCATCGATCACAAGCCACCCTGCGGCGGGCCAACTCACTAGGTCCTCGGCCAGCATCCCGGCGAGCACATCAACTTCCTCATCCGCCCGACGAGTCACCGGCAGCCGCTCGAGCAACGCAGCGCCGCTACCTGGCAACACTGACGCGACAGCGGATTGCAGCCCACTCGCCAGCGCGGCGACGTCGGCGTACGCCTGGCCGCATGTGCACCACCCGCTTGGTGCGTTTGCAAGCCACTGCTGCGCGAGCGTTGTTTTGCCGTACCCGGCCGGAGCGACGAGAATCTTGATCCGAGCTGCAGAGTCGTTGAGCGACTTCAGCAGCCTTGGGCGGGCGACGATGCGCTGACGGCGACTGTGCGGCTGTGTGGTAGTGCCCTCGCCCATAGCTAGTAGCGGGTGCCGCAAGCCCGCTCGAAAGCGTACCTCGCGTGCGCCCCGTTGAATAGGCGCGCCCGCGATCGACTCGATCGCGGGCGCGCTGCCGTCAGCTCCCCGACCCGCGAGGGCCGAGGCTTTGTGCGAGAGGGTCGTCGCCGGTCAGGCTCCGATATGCGATCGGAAGCTGCCGACGACGACGCACACCGAGCTTCTGCCGAAGCACATCGCAATGCGCCTTCACCGTTCTGGGGGAGATGCCGAGCCGCTCTCCGACCTCGTCGTTCGAGCAGCCGGCGGCGATGAGGACGATCACGTCGCGCTGCCGGTCAGTGATCGGTGGATGCCTCTCTGCCGTTGCGTTCGCCATTGCAAGAGGCTACGGCGGGTGGCTCCAACGCACCATTGACCGGCGGGTGTAACCCTGGGCGTATCCTCGACCGCATGCTCGCGATCGACCACATTCAGCTCGCGGCCCCTCCCGGCTGCGAGGAGGCGGCGCGCCGCTTCTTCGGCGAACTGCTCGGGCTGGAGGAGATCCCGAAGCCGGAGGCGATCCGCGCGCGCGGCGGCGTCTGGTTTCGGGTCGGGGCGCACGAGCTCCACATCGGCGTCGAGGCCGACTTCACCCCGGCGCGCAAGGCGCACCCGGCCTTCCGTACCGATGACTACGACGAGCTGCGGGAGCGGCTGCAGGCCGGCGGCGTCGAGGTCGCCGACGACGACGCGATTCCCGGCGTCCGCCGCTGCTTCGTCGCCGATCCGTGGGGCAACCGGATCGAGCTGATCTCAGCCGAATAGATCGCGAGTGTCGTCGCCGCACAGCTGAGCGGGAGTCTTGCCCTCGTCGTTCGCGACCGACGGGTCGGCGCCGGCTTCGAGCAGCGCCTCGGCGCTCTCGCGGTCGTCGTTCCCAGCAGCGGAGTGCAGCGGCGTGAAGCCCCCGTCCTGAGCGGCGTTCGGGTCGGCGCCCGCCTGGAGCAGCAGCTTCACGATCGCGGCGTGCGAGCCGGCGGCGGCGCTGTGCAGCGGCGTCACGCGGATGCTCTCGTTGCGCGCGACGACCTCCACCTCCGCCCCACGCTCGAGCAGGATCCGGGCCGCGTCCTCCTGCCCGAAGAAGGCGGCGTAGTGCAGCGGCGTGAAGCCGTCTGACGACCACTGGCGCGCGAGCCCCGGCTCGCCGTCGAGCAGCTCCTCCATCCCGCGTGTCCGACCGACTGCGGCTGCGTCGAAGACGTCGAGCGGAGGGTTCGCGTCGAGCAGGATGTCGACGAGCTCGGCCTTGCCGTTGTAGAGCGCGTGCAGCACCGGCGAGAGCCCCGCCTTGTTGCGCTTGCCTGCTGCCTCGGGACGCCGCTCGAGCAGGTCGACCAGCGCGTCCTTGTCGCCGGCGGCGATAGTTTCGAAGACGCTCATGGCTTCAATCCTCGCAGACGTTTGGGAGGCAGGGCCGGGAGAGAGAATGACCTGCCATGGCGGATCGCATCGCGGATCCTTGGGGCCCACGGACTCCGTACCCGCAGGGTGGGGACTGGCCGGTTCGCGTGGACGAGTACACGGACGGCCCGGTCGACCGCTGGGTGCAGTCGGCCTGCGTCCTCTGCTCGCACGGCTGCGCGCTCGACATCGGCGTCCGCGACGGAAAGATCGTCGGCGTGCGCGGGCGCGAGGTCGACCGCGTCAACCACGGCCGGCTCGGGCCGAAGGGCCTCTACGGCTGGCAGGCGAACAACTCCGGCGACCGGCTCCTCCATCCGCTCGTGCGCCGGGACGGCGAGCTGCGCGAGGCGAGCTGGGACGAGGCGATGGATCTCGTCGCCGAGCGCTCACGCGAGCTGCTCGCCACGAAAGGAAGCGGCGCACTCGGCTTCTACACGACCGGGCAGCTCTTCCTGGAGGACTACTACACGCTCGCGCTGATCGCCCGCGGCGGAATTGGGACGAACCACCTCGACGGCAACACGCGCCTTTGCACGGCAACGGCCGGACAGGCGCTGAAGGAGACATTCGGCTGCGACGGGCAACCGAACGGCGTCCACGACATCGAGTATTGCGACACGATCCTCCACGTCGGCATCAACACTGCCGAGACGCAGACGGTCCTCTGGATGCACGAGCTCGACCGGCTGCGGGGTGCCGACCCGCCGCGCACGATCGTGATCGACCCACGCGAGACGGAGTCGGCGCGGGAGGCGCAGGTCCACCTGGCGATCAAGCCGGGCACGAACCTGGCGGTGCTGAACGGGCTCGCTCAGCAGCTGATCGAGAACGACTGCATCGACCGTGAGTTCGTCGACGTCAACACGATCGGCTTCGACGCGCTCGAGAAGACCGTCTCCTCGTACACGCCGGAACGGGTCGCCGAGATCTGCGGTGTCGCGGCCGCCGACGTGCGGCGCGCGGCCGAGATCATCGGCGAGGCCGAGCACCTGCTCACGTTCGTCCTCCAGGGCGTCTACCAGTCGCACCAGGCCACCGCGTCCGCCTGCGCGGCGAACAACGTCAACCTGCTCCGCGGCATGATCGGGAGGCCCGGCGCCGGGATCCTGCAGATGAACGGCCAGCCCACCGCGCAGAACACGCGCGAGACCGGCTGCAACGGCGATCTCCCGGCCTTCCGCAACTGGCAGAACGAGGCGCACGTCGCGGAGCTCGCGGGCCTCTGGAACGTCGAGCCGCTGCAGATCCCGCACTGGGGGCCGCCGACGCACGCGATGGAGATCTTCCGCTACGCCGAGCAGGGATCGATCGAGTTCCTCTGGGTGATCGGGACGAACCCCGCCGTATCGCTGCCCGAACTGCACCGCATCCGCTCGATTCTCTCGCGGGAAGGGCTCTTCCTCGTCGTCTCGGACGCTTTTCTGAGCGAGACTGCGCGGCTCGCCGACGTCGTCCTGCCCGCGGCGATCTGGGGCGAGAAGACCGGGACGTTCACCAATACCGATCGCACCGTGCATCTCTCCGAGCAGGCAGTGCAGCCACCCGGAGACGTGCGGAGCGACATTGAGACCTTCCTCGACTACGCGCAACGGCTCGACCTGCGCGACAAGGACGGGCAACCGCTCGTGAAGTGGTCGACACCGGAGGAGTGCTTCGAGGCCTGGAAGGAGTGCACGCGCGGAAGGCCGTGCGACTACACCGGGCTCAGCTACGAGAAGCTGCGCGGCGGCAGCGGGATCCAGTGGCCGTGCAACGACGAGGCACCGGACGGAACCGAGCGGCTCTACACCGACCTGACTTTCCCCACCTTCCCCGAGATCTGCGAGGACTACGGGCACGACGTCCAGACGGGAGCCACGTTCTCGGAGGCCGAGTTCAAGGCGCTGGGCCCGCAGGGGCGCGCGGTCCTGAAGGCGGCCGAGTGGACGCCGCCGCACGAGTGGGCGGGCGACGAGTATCCATTCGCGCTCGCCACCGGGCGGACCGTCTACCACTTCCACACGCGCACGAAAACGGGGCGGGCGCCGGAGCTCCAGGCAGCCGCGCCCGACGCCTGGGTCGAGCTGTGCGCGAAGGACGCCGAGCGGCTTGGCGTGTCGGAGGGAGACATGCTGCGCGTCTCCTCGCCGCGCGGCTCGGTCGAGGCGCCGGCGCGCGTCGGCGGGCCGCGCGAGGGCGTCGTCTTCATTCCCTTCCACTACGGCTACTGGGATGTCGGCGACGAGGCCGGGCCCGACGGGCGGCCGCGAGCGGCGAACGAGCTGACGATGACGATCTGGGACCCGGTCTCGAAGCAGCCACAGCTGAAGACGGCTGCCGTGAAGGTGGAGAAGCTCGGATGAGGATCGGGCCGCTCCTTGCCCACCTGCGGGAGCTCGAGGCCGGGGTCGCCGCCGAGTTGCGCGCGGCCGCCGAGCGTCACCGGGACGACCACGACGTCTATCACCAGTGCCACACGTTCGCGGTCACTGCGGACAAGCGCGTGCAGAAGCTCGAGCCGCTCGCGGAGCGGTACGGCGGCAAGTCCACATGGAAGTCCGCGGTCGGAGACGGCAGCGACGACCTGCTGGAGGACCTGCGGTCGCTCTACCTACGCGCCCAGGAGAGCGCGATCACCTGGGTGATGGTCATGCAAGCGGCAAAGGCGGCGCGCGACCAGGAACTGCTGACGCTCGCGACCGAGTGCCAGTCCGAGACGGAGGTGCAGGCGAAGTGGTTCATGACCCGGATCAAGACCGGCGCGCCCCAGGCGCTCGTGGTGGCATGAGCGAGACGCCCGGCGAGAAGGCGGCGCGTGAGGAACTCGCGTCACGCACCCGCGTCACGCTGCGACCGATCGCGGGCCCGCTCGCGCTCGGCTTCTTCGGGCTCGCCGCAGCGACGTTCGTCATGTCGGGGCTGCAGCTCGGCTGGGTGGAGCCGACCGAAGGGAAACAGGTGGCGCTCTGCATCCTGGCGTTCACCGTGCCGTTGCAGTTCACGGCCTCGATCTTCGGCTTCCTGGCGCGTGACGGCGTCGCCGCGACGGGCATGGGCCTCCTGAGCGGCATCTGGGCAGCGGTTGGCCTCGTCACCTTCACGGGCAAGCCGGGCACGACGAGCGATGCGCTCGGGCTCTTCCTGCTCGTCGCCGGCGTGGCGATGTGGGCACCGGCCTCGTCGGCGGTCGCGTCGAAGCTCGTTCCGACGCTCGTGCTCTCGACCGCCGGTCTCCGCTTTTTCGTCACGGGCCTCTACCAGCTCACGTCGAACAAAGCCTGGGAGAACACAGCCGGCGTCATCGGCCTCCTGCTCGCGTGCTTCGCGGTCTACGCCGCCTACGCGGCCGAGTTCGAGGACGTGCTGAAGAGGCCCTTGCTTCCGCTCGGCCGCCGCGGCAAGGGCGAGCAGGCGGTCAAGGGAACCTACGCCGAGCAGATCGCGAACGTCGCCCACGAGCCGGGCGTGCGTCAGCAGCTCTAGCTCCTGAGGATGGGCCTCGTCAGGCAGGTCGGGCCGCCGTCGCCCTTGCGGGAGATCTCGTCGCCCTTGTAGGTGACGACCTCCACCCCGGCCGCTTCTATCCGCCGGCGGGTCTCGTCGTTCCCCTCGAGCGCGAGCGCGCGCCGGGGGCCGAGCGCGAGGACGTTCGGGCCCATCGTCTCGAACTCCTCGTCCGGCACCTCGACGATCTCGATCCCGCGCTCGTGCAGCAGCTCCATCATCCGGACGGGGGCAAGCCGGGGGTAGACGAGCGCGAGATCGTCGTCGAGCGGCGAGATCAGGCTCATCAGGTGCATCACTTCGCCGCGGCCGTTCCAGTGCGGCAGGTCGTAGCTGAGCACCCCGGCGTCCGGGAATGCTCGCGCGAGCTGCTCGACGCCGGCGGCGTTCGTCCGATAGCCGCGACCGACGAGCAGCGTCTCGCGGTCGAGCCAGAGCGTGTCGCCGCCGTCGATCGTCCCGGGCGCCTCGATCCGCGCCGCGATCGGGATGCCCGCAGCCGCGAGGTCTGCCTCGAGCGCGCTCGGCTCGCCCAGGCGCCCGTCCTTGCCGGGGCGAAGGAGGACAGCGCCCTGCACGCCGACGAGCAGCGGGTCGTAGGCGTAGATCGCGTCCGGGTTTCCCGGCTCGCCCTGCGCGAGGATCACCTCGGCGCCCGCGTTCTCGAGGATGACGCGCAGGGCCTGGTGCTCCTCCGCCGCGACGGCCGAGTCGGGCTTCGACCGCCAGCCGTACTCCTCCCACCGCTCCGCGTCGGCGGGCTGCGGGGCACGGACGAGCACCCGCTTGAGCGGGTCGGTCATCGAGCGGGCGCCGTAGCCGATCATCGGAGCGCAACGCTAGCTCACGCGGCGGCGTGGACTTCCCGCGCGTCTCGGCGCATCATTCTCCGGGTGGGCATCTACCACGACGGCAACCGGAGCTTTCAGGACCGCTTCGACACGCGACGGCTCGCCGACCGGATCGAGGAACGGATCGTCCACGACGCGATCGACGACGGCGACCGCGCGTTCATCGAGGCGCGCGACATGCTCTTCCTCGCCACGGTGGACGCCGACGGCGCGCCGCAGTGCTCCTACAAGGGCGGCGAGCCCGGCTTCGTCCGCGTGCTCGACGAGCGCACGATCGCGTTCCCGAGCTTCGACGGCAACGGCATGTACCTCTCGCTCGGGAACATCGCCGAGACGGCGCAGGTCGGACTCCTCTTCATCGACTTCGAAGGGCAGAAACGGCTGCGCCTGAACGGGTCTGCGTCGATCGACGAGGACGACCCCCTCCTCGCCGAGTACGCGCGAGCGCAGTGCATCGTCCGCGTCCGGGCGACCGAGGTCTTCCCGAACTGCCCGCGCTACATCCATCGCATGCAGCTCGTCGAGCACTCGCGTTTCACGCCGCGCGCCGACTGCGAGCCACCGGTGCCGGACTGGAAGCGGCGCGAGTGGGCCCGCGACGTGCTTCCAGCCGGCGATCCGGCGAACGACTAGCTCGAAGCAACCTCGGTGGAGAGCCGCTGGTAGAAGAAGCCGGCGAGCAGGAGCACCGCGCCGACCGCTAGGAACGAGAGGGCTCGGGTGACCGAGTTGAGCGTGCTCAGGTCGTAGAGGAAGAGCTTGCCGAGCGCGAGCACGAAGAGCCCGAGGCCGGCAAGCCTCAGCACCCGCAGGCTGCGGCGCAGGCCGACGATGAGGGCCGTGAAGGCGACCGCGCCCCAGAAGGCGCTGACCGCGGTGTGCCCGCGCTGGAACTCCGTGGTCTCGCCGGCCGTGGAGAGCGCCTCGGCGATGCCCAGGATCGAGAGAGAGGCGGCGTAGAGGCCGAGGCAGCCGAGCATCCACAGCAGTCCCTGCCGCACGACCTCGACGTGGTCGTCGATCCAGCGGTCGACGTCGTCCGCCGCCTCGAAGCGCCGCAGCAAGACGAAGAGCGCCGCGAGCGCTCCGCCGACGAGCAGGAGAGCCGGGACGCCTTCGGCGGGCACGCTGCTCGCATGCACGAAGTCGCCGGGCTGCGCGAGCTCCTCGAGCGTGTAGCCGGCCGCGATCGCAGCGAGTGAGGCGGAGGCGAGCCACAGGCGCGGCTCGAGCAGGAACCGGCCGAGCGCGGCCGCGGCGATGGCGCCGAGAGCCAGAGCGAGGACGAGCCACGAGCCGTCGAGCAGCAACCACGATGCGCCGATGCCCAGGGCGGTAGCCGCAACCCAGAAGCACGTCGCGAGCTCGCGGCGGCGCCAGACCGCGGCCGCGATAAGGGCGTGAGCCGACGCCGCCACCAGCAGCCCATAGCCGTGCCGGTCCGCCGAGAGCAGCTGGGAGGAGGCGAAAGTGGACAAGAGAGCGCTGAACGCGACTGCGGCCGCGGGAACAATCGGCACCGGCCGCCGGGCCAGCAAGCCGTGGAAGAGCGCAGCGGAGACGCAGGCGCCGGCGAGGATGAGGGCCGACCAGCCGCTGACGTGATCGAGCTCGGGGATTGTGAAGAGTGCGAACGAGCAAATCGTGACGCCGAGGACGGCCAGCCCGCCGATTTCGAGCAGCTGTGAGCGGCGGACGCCGAGCGCGAGTAGAGCCAGAGCGACGAGCGACCACAGTCCCGTCACCGCCACGTGCCCCCAGTCGAAAGCGGGCTCGACGTTCATCCGGTCTAAGAGCTCGAGCAGAGAGAGCGACGCGGCGTCTACCGCCAGGATGAGGGCGAGACCCAGCGAGGCGAGAGACAGGGTGCGGCGCTGGTCGTGCATGTCCTCCAGGAACTCGCGGAGGAACTTCGGCGTCGTGTCGAGGCCGCGCGGATGCGGCCACGAGCGAGCCAGCAGCCCGTACGCCGCCGCGCCGACAGCGACGGCGAGCAGGGCCGGCACCCCGGCGATGTGGTCTCCGAACCGCGTGAAGAGCAGGTCGGGCTCCGCCTCGCGCACCAGCGTGTACGCGAGCGCGAGGCAGAGGTATGCGAGCCCGAGCAACTGGAAGCGTGCTTCGGCGATGCGCCGGCCGAGCCACGCGAGCACGGCGGTCTCCGCCGCCCACGCGACGACGAGCGCCGGCCCGTCGAAGAACTGAGCGAGCGCCACCGCGGCCAGCGCAGACCCGGCAGCCGAGGCAAGAGCCGAGAGCTCGCGCTGGCGCCGCCACGCCCAAAGTGCGACGGCGCCGTAGACGATGGCCGCTGCGGCGACTCCGATTCCGCGTGCGTCGCCGTCGAGGAGGACGAAACTGGAGAACAAGGTCAGGGCGACGTTTGCGCCGGCGTAGAGGCTGGCAATCCCGTCGAGCTGCGACCCGCCGGAGCGCAGTTGCCGTGCGACGCCGGTGCCGAGGTAGAGCAGGCCGAAGACAGCGGCGACGACGAGCACCGGGGCTCGCGCGGGCTCGCCCTCCTGGAAGACGAGCGTCGCGAACTGCGGCACGCTGACGACACCCGCGGCGATGAGCAGGACGTCCCAGCGCCGGTAGGCGCCGACGATCGCGGCGCCGAGGAAGACGAGCGCCACGAAGCCGGTTCCGGTGGCCGTTGCCTGATCGTCGATCAGGGCGACGGCCGGCACGCACATCGCGCCGATGAGGCCGAAGGCCGCGACGATCTCGGACGACCAGCGGAGCGAGAGCGCGACTGCGATCGCCGCGATCCCCGCTGCAAGTGCGAGGGCCGCCAGCGGCGGCACCAGGTCGTACCGGGCTGCCGCGAAGAGCAGCGTCGCGTAGCCGCCCGCGATGCCGGCTCCGGCCGCAGCGACCGCCGCGTAGAGCCGGCCATAACGAGCGTGCGCGAACACGCCGGCGGCGAAGACGATCGCTGACGCGGCGGCGCCGAGCACGACCCGCTCGGTCGGGCCGATCCAGCCGTTGCTCGCGGCCAGGGCGAAGAAGAAGACGACGCCGAGCAGGGTCACGATCCCGCCCGCGAGCGCGAGACCGCGGGCGCCCAGCAGGTCTGCCGCCTCGAGCCGGGGCATCATCACCTCGCGGCTCCAGAAAGATGGCGCGCGCGGCGGCGCCGCCACGTAGGCCGGCTTCGGCGGCGGCGCGGAAGGCTCGCGCGCCCACGCCTCCGGCGAGACGCTCACGGGCGTCGCGGGAGGCAGAGGAGGCGCGACGCGCAGTGGCGCCGTCTCGGGTGCCGGAGCTTCGGTGCGCGTCAGCTCGGCGCGGAGGTCGACCACCTCTTGGTTGAGCCGGCTGAGATCGCGCTCCATCCGCTCGAGTCGTTCCAGCATCGTGGTCATGTCGTCCCTTCGATCGTGTCCTCGCGCGGCCGCAGCTCGACATGCAGGTCGCAGTCGAGCGCGTCCGCAATGCGGAGGAGGGTGTCGATGCGCGGTGGCCGGCCGCCGCTCTCGAGCCGGGCGATCGCGGACTGCGTCGTTCCGACTCGATTGGCGAGCTCGCGCTGCGAGAGACCCAGCGCCCCGCGGCGCTCGGCCAGCTCGTTGGCGATGGCGGCGAAGAACCAGCCCTTGTCCGCGCCCGCGAGGCGGGCTCTGAGGCGGGTGGCGGACGTTTTGGGCTTCTCCTCACCGTATCGCATGTTTGCGATCATAGCGAGATTGCTATTGCTGTCAAGTGGGTCTAGCCGGCGAGGCGGAGCTGCTGTGCGGTGCGGTCGTGCTCGACCGAGCCCGGGTCGAGCCGCTCGAGCGCGTCGTGCAGGTAGGCACGAGCCTGCTCGTCGTGCCCCTGACCGCGGTGGAGCGCGCCCAGGTTCGCGAGCACGCGACCGGCACCGTGGCTGTCGCCGAGCTCGGTCAGGAGCGCGACGGCCGTCTCCAGAGAGTCGAGTGCGCCCGCCTCGTCGCCGATCCGGGCCTGAGCAAGCCCGAGCCCGTTGAGCGTCAGCGCCTTGCCGCGGCGGTCCTCGAGCACCCGGAAGATCTCGAGTGCTTCCTCGCCGAGCGCGATCGCTTCCTCAGCCTGGCCCGCGTGGCGGCACGCTGCTGCGCGCTCGTTGAGCTTCATCGCCTCGCGCCTGCGGTCCGGGTCGAGCCGTGGAAGCTGGATCTCCCGAGCCGCGCGCCCGGCGGCGACCGCGCTCTGAGAACCGGCCCGAGCGACACGTCCAGCCGCACGCCGAGTCGCACGCCCAACGGCCGCCGCGCCGTGGCCGCCGATCCGAGCCGCGGCGCGTGCCTGGCGGCGAGCCCCGTCGCGCAGCCCTGCCCAGTCGATCCGTGCGGCCCGCGCAGACGCGGCAGCGACGCCGGGCCGACCCTGAAGTGCGACCGCCGCCGCTCCGACTCCCACAACGACGGCTGCCGCGACCAGCAGGGGGTGGATCCCGACCGCGACGAGTAAGGCGCCCCAGAGGACGGCAAGCCCGGCGAGGGCCGCCAAGCGCCGTCGGTTGTCTGGCTCTCGCGTCATCACTGTCCCCTTCTCGCGATACGTGCCAGTCAAACCACTTCGCCCTGCGCCGAGGCGATCCTGCGGCGGGCTACGCGAGACCCAGCGGTCATCAGAAAACTTTGTGTTTCAGAAACACAAGCCGCCTCGGCGCGGCTCCGAACGCCGCAACCATGCGGTGGGCGGGAGCTTGTGTTTCAGAAACACAAGCCGCTCTCAGCGGCCGAGGTAGGCCTTGCGGAGATCCTCGTCCTCCAGCAGGTCCTTCGCCTTCCCCTCGAGCACGACGCGACCGGTCGAGAGCACGTAGCCGCGGTCGGCGATCGAGAGGGAGACGTTCGCGTTCTGCTCGACGACGAGCATCGCGACGCCGGACTCGTGCACCTGCTTGATGATCTCGAAGCTCCGCTCGACGAGGATCGGCGCGAGCCCCATCGAGGGCTCGTCCATCAGCAGGAGCTTGGGCTTGGACATCAGCGCGCGGCCCATCGCGAGCATCTGCTGCTCTCCGCCGGAGAGCGTTCCGGCCAGCTGCTTGCGGCGCTCGTACAGCAGCGGAAAGAGCCGGTAGACGCGCTCGAACTCCTCCTTCAGATCGGCCTTCGGCCGCAGGTAGGCGCCCATCTCCAGGTTCTCGAGCACGCTCATCGGCGCGAAGACACGGCGGTTCTCGGGCACGATCGCTAGCCCGCGCGCGATCCGGTGCGCGGTCGGCCGCTGCGTGATCTCCTCCCCCGCGAAGCGCACCGTCCCGTTCCGCGGCGAGACGATCCCGAGAATCGTCTTCAGCGTCGTCGACTTGCCGGACGCGTTGCCCCCGAGCAGGCAGACGAGCTCGCCCTCCCCGACGTGGAGATTGACCTGCTGGAGGATGTGGATCTGGCCGTAGTAGGTGTCGACGGCTTCCAGCTCGAGTAGGGGCTTCGCAGGCTCGGTGACCGTCACTTGGTCGCCGTCGCCTTCGTGCCCAGGTACGCCTCGACGACGCGCGGATTCGTCGCGACCTCGTCGAAGCTGCCCTCGGCGATCTGGATGCCGTGGTCGAGCGCGATCACGCGGTCCGAGATCCCCTCGACGACGTGCATGTCGTGCTCGATCACGAGGATCGTGTAGCCGCCGTCGGTGCGGAGCTTCGCGATCAGCTCCGTGATCTCGTGCGTCTCCTTCGGGTTCATTCCTGCGGCGGGCTCGTCGAGCAGGAGCAAGCGCGCACCGGTCGCGGTTGCGCGGGCGATCTCGAGGCGCCGGCGGTTCGCGTACGACAGCGAGTAGGCGGGCTGATTCCAGCGGTAGCCCATCAGCCGCTGGCCGAAGAACGAGAGCTTCTCCTCCGCGAGCTCGTTGATCTCCCGCTCCTCGCGCCGCATGCCCGGCGTTCGCAGGATCGAGCGGAGCACCCCGGCGCGCGTGCGGCCGTACGCCGCGGCCATCACGTTCTCCTTCACGGTCATGTTCAGGAAGAGACGCAGCGTCTGGAATGTCCGCGCCACCCCGAGCCGCGTGATCTGGTGCGGCGGCAGCCCCACGAGCGAGCGGCCGTCGAACAGGATCTCGCCGTGATCGGGGCGGTAGACGCCGGTGATCAGGTTGAAGAGCGTCGTCTTGCCGGCGCCGTTGGGGCCGATGACGCTGACGATCTCGCCCTCGTCCACGTGCAGGTCGAGCCGGTCGATCACCTGCAGGCCGCCGAACGCCTTCGAGATCCCCTTCAGCTCGAGGAGCATCGCCGCCATCAGGCGATCTCTACCCGCGCCGTGCCGAGCAGGCCCTGCGGGCGCCAGCTCATCAGCACGATCAGAAGGGCGCCGAGCAAGAGGATCCTGGTGACGCTGGGCTCGGTCACGAGCCGGGCTTCCCAGACGAACGCGGCGAGATACAGGGTCGGCGGCAGGAGGATTGTCCGCCAGACTCCGCGCAGCTCGGAGAGCAGCAGCGCGGCGGCGATCAGGAGCACGAAGCCGGCGTTGCCGAGATGTGTCCCGTTTACGGGATGGATCACCCAGCCGTCGAGGAGGCCGGCGCCCGTGCCGCCCTCGATCGAGCCGGAGACCCACGCAGGCCGCAGCCAGTCGGCGAGCTGATAGGCGACGATCCCGAACGCGATCGTGCCGGCCGAGACGGCCACGAGCCTCAGCCAGGGACGGATCAGCGCGAGCAGCCCCAGCCCGATCGCGCCGTAGAAGAGGAGTCGCGCGTTCTCGGGGTCGCGCAGGAGCTCGAGCGACACGTTGATCACGATCGCGCCGATCACGACGCCGGGGATGCTGCCCGCGCCGCCGAGGATCACCATCGCGTAGACGGTGATCAGGAGCGGCAGCTCGAAGTTCTGCGGGAAGACGTTGACCTGCACCGCGGCGAAGAGCGTCCCGGTCAGGCCCGCGGTGGCGGCGCCGAACATGAACGCGAGAAGCTTCAGCCTGTTCACCGGGATGGTCATCAGCTCGGCGGCGAGCGGATCCTCCCGCAGCGCCCGCCAGGCGCGGCCGGTGCGCGAGTGGTTGACGAGCTGCAGCGCGACGACGACGAGTGCGAAAACACCGAGCGAGAGCCAGAGATAGCTGCGGATCGAGTCGAACGTGTAGCCGAAGACGCTGATCAGGTCGATGTTCGTGATCCCGTTCGGCCCGCCGGTGAAGTCGGTCGGACCGTTGTTCCACGGCAAGGTGATCCGGTCGGCGTTCGTCGTCATCACCACGAAGATCTGCGCGAAGAAGAGGGTGACAATCGCCAGGTAGTCGCCGAGCAGCCGGCGCGACGGCAGCCCGAGCAGCAGCCCGAGCAGCGCCGAAGTGACGATCACGACAGCCACCGAGAGCAGTGCGGGCCAGTGCAGGCCGAACTGGTCCGAGGACATGATCGCGTAGGCATAGGCGCCGAAGCCGTAGAAGGCGATGAAGCCGAGGTCGAGCAGCCCGGCCCAGCCGACGACGACGTTGAGCCCGAGCGCGAGCAACGCAAAGAGCACCGTGTTGACGGCGACACGGATGACATAGCCCGAGTCGGAGAGGAAAGGCACGAGCGCCGTGACGGCGACCGCCGCCGCGAGGATCGCCCACCACGGGAGGCGCTCGGCGCGGGTAAAGAGCGGCGCGAGCGGTCCGCCTCGAACGCCGGTCCGCTCCTCGGCGCGGGCGACCCACTCGTCGACGCCGATCTTCGGGCCCTCCGGGGTGCCTTCGACTTCGCTCATACCTTCTGGATGTCCGCCTTGCCGAGCAGGCCACTCGGTCGCACGAGCAGCAGCACGATCAGGATCGAGAAGACGAAGACGTCCTGGAACGTCGAGGAGACGTAGCCGGTGATGAAGGCTTCGGCCAGTCCGATCAAGAGGCCGCCGAGCATCGCGCCCGGGATCGAGCCGATGCCGCCGACCACAGCCGCCGTGAAGCCTTTCAGGCCCGCGATGAAGCCCATCAGGTGGTAGACCTTGTAGAAGACGAGCCCGACCATCACGCCGGCCGCGCCCGCGAGCGCCGAGCCGATGAAGAAGGTCGCGACGATGACGCGGTCGACGTCGATCCCCTGCATCGCAGCGGCCTCGCGGTCGAAGGCAGTGGCGCGCATCGCCTTGCCAAGCCGCGTCCTCGAGACGAGCAGGGTCAGCCCGATCATCAGCGCCACCGCGGTCAGGATCACCGTGATCCGGACGATCGAGATGTTGAGCGGCCCCCAGTGGATGCCGGAGGCAAGGTCGATGTACTCGTACGTCTCGTAGGTGCGGAAGTCGGCGCCGAAGAGGAGGAGCGCGGTCGACTGGAGGAAGAACGAGACACCGAGCGCCGAGATCAACGGGGCGATCCGGGGCGCGTTCCGCAGCGGGCGGTAAGCGAACCGCTCGATCACGACGCCGAGCAGGCCGGATCCGAGCATCGCCACCGCGAGCATCATCACGATCAGCGCGACGACGTTGATCGAGACCGCGAGCGCGCCACCGAAGGCGGTCAGGACGCCGAAGCCGGCGAATGCGCCCATCATGTAGACCTCGCCGTGGGCGAAGTTGAGCAGCTTCAGGATCCCGTACACCATCGTGTAGCCGAGCGCGACGAGGGCGTAGACGCTTCCCAGCGTCACTCCGTTGACGAGCTGCTGTACGAAGAAATCCCAGTCCACCGCAGAGACCTTCTCACGAAAAACGCCGTGCGGCCCACCCCGGAGGGCGAGCCGCACGGCAGTCGAACGAGGTTGCTACCCGACCAGCGTCTTCTTGCCGCCGGCCCCGAGCTTGAAGATGTAGAACTTCGCGCCCTTGACGTCGCCGTGCGTGGTGAACTGGAGGTTGCCTCCGAGCACCGTCTTCGGCAGCAGCGTCGCCTTGAGCTGCTTCTGCACCTCCGCGCGGCTGACGGTGCCGTCGGCGCATGCCTTCTGGATCGCACCGATGACAGCCTGCGTGGCCACGTAGATCGGCGGGCCGAAGTTCGAGACGAACTTCGCGCCGTAGCCCTTGATGAAGGCGGCGTTCCCCTTGATCCCGCGGATGTCCGGCGCGAACGCCGAGATGTACGAGCCCGCGATGTGGAAGTCACCGGAGTCCATGCCGTCGGACCCGAAGATGATCGCCTTCTTACCCTGCTCCTTCATCTGCTGGCCGAAGATCTGGCCGTTGGCGGCGATCTGCCACGGCAGGTAGACGACATCGGTCGTGTCGCTGATCTTCGAAACGAGCGCGGAGAAGTCGGTCACCTTCTGGTTGACCGAGTTCCGCGTCACCTTGACGCCGCCCGCCCGCAGGTTCGACTGCACGCCGTTCGCCAGCGGCTTCGAGTACGCCGTCTGGTCGTCGACGATGAAGACCTCCTTGGCCTTCAGCACCTGACGGATGTACTTCGCCGTCGTCGGCGACTGAACGCTGTCGTTCGGAACGGTCCGGAAGAAGTTCGGGATCGCACCGGCGGTCAGCGATGTCTTCGTCGCCGAGCCGGAGATGAACGGCAGACGCTCCGCCTTCTTGAAGATCGGTGCGACCGCGAGCACTTCCTGGCTGCCGGCCGGGCCGACCACCGCGAGGATGTCCGTGTCCGCCTGGAACTTCGCCCCGACCGTCGAAGCCTGAGCCGGGTCGAGCTGGGTATCGCCCTGAACGAGGGCGATCTTGCCCTTGGCGAGCTTCCGGATCGCGTACTTCGCGAACCCGAGCTGCTCCTTGCCGATGAATGCGGCGTCCCCGGTGATCGGGCCCATGAAGCCGATCTTCGCGCTGGCGCAGCTGGCGTTCGAGGCCGACGCCGCCGTCGGCGCGACATCGGCCCGCGCGAACGCCGAGGCGACGATCGCCAGCGACGTAATGGTGAGCACCGCAAGTGCGGCCGCTCCCTTCCTTCTACCTCCGTGCATTGCATGCCCTCCTGTTGATGTCACAGCTCGGAATCTTGTTGGCACAGGTCTAAGACGCTGGAATCAGTTGCGAGTTGTCCTCGTACACTCTTGAAGCCGGATCGCCCGACGGATGGAAGACCCCGAGGATGCGCATGATTCCCGGCCCCGTGTTCTCGATGCAGTGAATCTGCTCGGGTGGAAGGTGGAAACAGGATCCAGGCCGGAGGGGAATCGATTCGCCACCAATGTGCGCGAATCCCTCGCCCGCGACAATGTAGCCCACTTCGTCGTAGGTATGGCTGTGGTCGGGCGCGCGACAGGGCTCGACGATGCCGATGAACTGCGTGGCATCCATGCAGCCGGCGTCCTGGTTGACGAGATAGCGGAAGGTGCGCTTCGCATCCGCCCGCAGCTCCGGTTGGTCGGCGAAGCGGACGATCACCTCGCGCGGCGGCCGGTAGGCCTGCTCGATCGGGACGGTCGTCGAGACGATCAGTAGCTCGTCCGGCCCTGTGTTGCCGATGACGTAGGTTTCGCCGGCGCGGACGTAGGCACCGCTCTCGGGTTGGAGCTCGTGCGCATCGCCCTCGAGCTCGAGTGTGCCGGAGCCCGAGACGGCGTAGAGCAGCTCGTCGCGCTCCGCGTCACCACGCGGCAGTGAGCGGCCCGGGGCGTAGCGAGTGACCCGCTGCTCGAGCAGCTGCGAGCCGGTGCTCGTGCCCAGGATCAGCTTCTCGAAGGCGGTATCTCCTTCGGTTCTGCGGCCCTGGATGTCGCTCTCCGAAACTACAAAAATCTGCTGCATGACGGAATCTCACCTTGTGGGTGCTGTCATGTCAACACGGGTTCGCGGGACCCGGGTTTCCGAGGTCGAAGATCTCGAAGTCCTTGCCGATCACGTGCACCGCCACGTTCCGCACGGGCACAGGCCCGAGGTTGGACGCGAACGAGCCGCGGTGGGCATGGCCGTGGAGCACGAGATCGGGCCGGTGCGCCCCGATCGGCGCCGCCAGCCGTGAGGAGCCGAGGAAGGCCCAGATCGGCTCCGGCTCGCCGATCAGCGTCTCCGGGATCGGGGCGTAGTGGAGGAGGACGACGCGCCGGTGGCAGCCCGCCACCGCCTCGAGCCCTGCCTCGATCGCATCGACCTCACGCGTCGTCTCAGCGTAGACCTCACGCAGGAGCGGCTCGCCGAAGTCCGGAAGCTCCGCCCCGGGAAATCCGCCCACGAACCCTTTGGCGCCCACGATCCCGAGCTCGAGCCCGCCGACCTCGAGCACGGCATAGTCGCGCTGCAGCATCCGGATGCCCGCGTCCTCGAGCACCGCGATCACCTCGTCGCAGCGGTTGGCGTGGTAGTCGTGATTGCCGAGCACGGCATAGATGGGGAGCTCGAGCGGCCGGCACGCGTCAGCGAGCACCGCCGCCTGCTCGGGCTCGCCGTGCGTCGTCAGGTCACCGGCGAGGAGGACGACGTCCGCGTGGTTCTCGATGTCGGCGAACGCGTGCGTAATCCGCGCGCGCAGCGGCTCGGCGCAGTGGATGTCGCCGGCGGCGGCGATGCGAATCGACTCGGCCATCCTCCGCCATGTTCGCATGGGGCGGCTTTCACAAACGGGTTCTGGGGTATACGGCGTCACCATGGCCTACACGCCGAGCGAGAACTTCCCGGAGCTGATCGAGTCGATGAAGCGCGCGGCCGCTGCGCTGCGCGACGCCGAAGTGCCGTACATGCTGGGCGGCGGCCTCGCCGCCTGGGCGCGGGGCGGGCCTCCGACCGAGCACGACGTCGACTTCTTCGTCCCCGAGCGGGACGCCGAGCGCGCCCTCGACGCACTCGTCGCGGCGGGGATGAAGCCCGAGCGGCCGCCGGAGAGCTGGCTGCTCAAGGCCTGGGACGGCGACACGCTGATCGATCTGATCTTCCTCACGGCCGGAGGGCCCGTCGACGACGGCTTCTTCGAGCGGTCCGAGTCGATCGAGGTCGCGGCTCAGACGATGCCCGTCGCGTCGCTCGGCGACGTGCTGACGACGAAGCTGCTCGCGCTCAACGAGCAGGAGCCGGACCTCTCCTCGGTGCTCGAGCTCGCGCGCTCGCTGCGCGAGCAGATCGACTGGGACTACGTGCGGTCACGGACGGTCGACTCTCCGTTCGCACGCGCCTTCTTCACGCTGGTCGAGGAGCTCGGCGTCGTCGAGCCGCCGGCCGCGGTCTAGGCCACGGGCCTAGGTCTCGAAGAAGAAGAGCTTCCAGGCTTCCCACCAGGTGGGAGCCTCGACCCGGATCGTGCGTCCGTCGAGCCGCTCGACGCCCGGATGGAAGCGGAGCCGGTCGGCCGGCCGCGTGCGCTTGAACTCGACCTTGATCTCGCACGGGCTGCCGGGGTCGTACGGCGGCACGGCATTCAGGTCGGAAAGGGCCTTCTTTGCGCCCTCCTCGATGATCTGTCTCGCCCGCACGGGCGGGATCTGCCGCGCCGCGCCGGCGGCGAGACCCTGCTTCACCGCCACCGTCGTCAAACCCTCGCCGAGAAGCGCCTTCCCCTCCTCGCAAGACGCCTGGTCCCCTGTCACGAGCAGCACAGGACAGCCCCACGTTCCACAGAGCGCCGCGTTGATCCCGGTCTCGCCGACCTCGGTCCCGTTGAACCACAGCCGCTGGTAGTCGCGGCCCGAGACCGTGTGGTTCATGTTGCCGAGCTGTGACCCGGCCATCGCATGCATGCCGACGAAGAGCGCCGCGTCGCACCCCTGCTCCAGGAACTCGGTGTAGCCGGTCCACTCCTCCTGAACGACCCACTCGCAATCCGGGTGCAAGTCCTCCGGAATGAGCGAGTTGAACGTCCAGCCGCCGCCTGCCCCGTGGCAGTCCATGACGACGATCTCGGTCGCGCCACCTGCCTTCGCGCCGCGCACCGCGGCGTTGATCTCCTCGGTGTAGAGCTTGCGGCCTTCCTCGTACATCGGGTCGCCGCCGGTCGTCTGCTCGGGCTTCACGATCCCGGAGACGCCCTCCATGTCGCTGATGATGTGAACGCGCATGTCAGTAGCCTAAGGGCTCGTGGAGACCGGGCTCGCAGGCAAGGGAGTGCTCGTCACCGGCGCCTCGGGCGGGATCGGCGCCGCGTGCGCGCGCGCCTTCGCCGCCGAGGGCGCCCGCGTGGCCGTCCACTACCACCGCGGTGAAGAGCGGGCACGCGAGGTCGCCGCAGCGCTCGGCGGCGCGCCGACGCTCCAGGCCGATCTAACGGACGAGCACGAGGTCGACCGGCTCTTCGCGGAAGCACGCTCCGCGCTCGGGCGCATCGACGTGTGCGCAGCCGTGGCCGGTGTCTGGCCGTCGGAGGACCTTCCCGTCTGGCAGCTGCCGCTCGCGCGGTGGGAGCACACCGTGCGCCAGAATCTGACCTCATCCTTCCTGACTGCGCGTGGCTTCCTGCGCGAGGTGGAGCGCAACGGGCACGGCTCGCTCGTGCTCGTCGGCTCGACGGCGGGCCTCGTGGGCGAAGCGGGGCATGCGGACTACGCTGCGGCGAAGTCCGCGATTCTCGGGGGCCTGCTCCTGAGCCTGAAGAACGAGGTCGTGCGGGTCGCGCCGGACGGGCGCGTGAACGCGGTCGCGCCGGGCTGGACCGAGTCGGCGATGACGCGCGGCCACGTCGACCCGGAGGCGGTCCGCAAGATCTCGCGCACGATGGCCCTACGCAAGATCGCCCAGCCGGAGGACGTCGCGCGCCAGGTGGTCGTCCTCGCCTCCGACGAGCTCTCCGGGCACGTGACCGGGCAGGTCGTCACCGTCGCGGGCGGCATGGAAGGCCGGGTCGTTCACGACAGCTGAACGAAAAAGGAGCGGCAAGCCAGGCTGCTGGCTCACCGCTCCGAACTCGCCGCGCCGCAGGAAAGATTGCCGTCAGTCCCCGACAGGAGAGTCGTTTGCCGTATCGGCAACCGACAGGCGAAGCTTTACCCCTGACAAAAGGAGAAGGGCCCCGCCGCCAGGGGCCCTTCTGAGGCTTCCTGAATCGGAAGCCGGACTATCCCTTCCGCGCCGCGCCCGCCACATCGGTGCGCTCGGAAGATGTCCTTAGTATCGAGGCTGCCCACTGCTCGGGAATCACCCTTCAGCGGTTGACTCGTCCCTCGAACGGGGTTGACCGGTGTCGCTTCACTCTCCAGTTTGCGCGCGAAGGCCCCTGAAGGGCCGGCTCCAGCGGCCAAAGGCCCGCACCCGCTCACGTGCCGTCAGCCAGCCTCTACCCTTGCCGACATGTCGAGCCGGTTCGAAGAACGTCTGCGCAGTGGCCCCCCGATCGTCGCCGACGGCGGCATGGGCACGCTGATCTCCGGCGCGGTTCCCCGCTTGCGCTGCCCCGAGGAGGCGAACCTCCGCGCCCCGGAGAGCGTCGTTGCACTGCATGCGAGCTTCATTCGCGCCGGCGCGGAGCTGATCGAGACGAACACCTTCGGCGCCAATCGCCGCAAGCTTTCGGCGCACTTCCTGGAGGACGAGTTCGAACGGATCAACTCGAGCGGGGTGCGTCTCGCACGCGAGGCGCGGGAGGTCTCCGGCGCGGACGTGTTCATCGCCGGCTCCATCGGTCCGAGCGGCGAGGTCGAGCGCTTCGACGCCAGCGAGCAGAGCGAGGCGTTCAGCGAGCAGGCGCAGGTGCTGGAGGGGCGCGGTGTCGACCTGTTCATGCTCGAGACGTTCTTCGATCTCGAGGAACTCGTCGGCGCGATCGAGGCTGTCCGAGGCGTCTCCTCGCTCCCCATCGTCGCGCTGATGACCTTCGACTCGGACGGACAGACGTTCGGGGGCGTGTCGGCCGCGGAGGCGGCCGACCGGCTTGCGGCGCTCGGCGTCGCTGCCGTCGGCGCAAACCACAGCGCCGGCCCGGCGGCCGCCCTGAACGCGCTCGCAGCGATGCAGCGAGAAGGGCTCGTCCTGGCCGCGCTGCCGAACGTCGGCCTCGCGAGCCTGGCCGGATCGCGCGTGGTCTTCCCACACGCCACGCCCGATTACTTCGCGGAGTTCGCGGCCCAGGCGCGGCGACTCGGCGCCGGGATCATCGGCGGCTGCTGCGGCACGACACCGGCGCAGATCACCGCGATCAAGACCGCGATCGAGGAGGATCGCGCACCGGCCGCGCCGCTTGCGGTCCGCGAGCGCGAGCTGGCGGACGCCGCCGAGGCAGCCTCTGAGGAGACCGGCCTCGCGAGGATGCTGCGCGAGCAGGACTTCGTCGTCTCCGTTCAGCTCGACCCCCCACTCGGCGCCAACAACAGCGCGCTCGTGGAGGCCGCCCGGGCTCTGAAGGAGTCCGGCAAGGCGCACTTCGTCGACGTGAACGACAACCCGCGCGCGCGGGCCCGGATGAGCGGGGTCATGGCCTCCGTCGCGATCGAGCGCGCCTGCGGGATCGAGACGATCCCCCACCTGACGACGCGAGACATGTCGGTCGCCGGTCTCGAGTCGCTCCTGCTCGGCGCTCATGCGGAGGGAGTGCACAACATGCTCGCAGTCACCGGCGACCCGCCGGAGGAGGGCGACTACCCGGGCTCGCGCGGCGTGTACGAGGTCGATGCGATCGGGCTGACGCGGCTGATCTCCGGGCTCAATCGCGGCGAGGACTACCACGGCCGCGGCATCGACGCCCCGACCTCCTTCTTCGTCGGCGTCGCCGTCAACCCGTCCGCCGACGACATGGACCTCGAGCTCGAGCGTTTCGAGCGCAAGCTCGAGGCCGGCGCTCAGTTCGCGATGACGCAGATCCTCTTCGATCTCGCGTATCTGGATGCGTTCTTCGCGCACTTCGGCGGCCGCTCGCCGATCCCGCTGCTCGTCGGCGTGTGGCCGATGCCGAGCCTCCAGCTCGCTGTCCGGATTCACAACGAGGTGCCCGGAATCGTCGTGCCGCAGCCGGTGCAGGAGCGGCTGCGCGCCGCCGGCACCGAGGCGCGCGAGGTCGGGCGAGATCTCGCACGAGAGCTAATCGCGGAGGCGCGCGAGAAGGCCGGCGGCGTCTACGTGGTGGCGCCGTTCCGGCAGCCGCTCGGGATTCTCGAAGTTCTCTAGCGCACGCAGGGGCCGCTGGAGACCTCGGCTGCGGAGACGGTGTCGAGGGCGCGGCGCACGAGGTCGCTCGGGACGCCATAGCCGGCTGCCGCACCGATGCGCGAAGCGAAGATCGTCGTCTGCACGCGTCCCTGGGCGTCGACTGCGGGACCGCCCGAGTTGCCGTGCCTGACCTGCCCGCGCAGCGTCGTCACGAGACGCCGGATCGGACCGCGCCCATAGGCGTCTTCGGTGAGCACGCCACCGGTCTGGCCGATCCGGCCGGGCGTCGCCGTGAACGGGCCGTTCTCCGGATAGCCGAGGATCGCCACGGCCTGTCCCTCGACCGGATCGACCGGGCGGAGCGACGGCGCACCGAGCTCGGCGACGCGAAGCACGGCGATGTCGTTGCGCGGATCGAAGGCGACGACGTCGGCGTCGCGGGACTCGCCGTCGTTGTGGTCGACGTGCGCGTCCTTCATCCCGGCGACGACGTGCGCGTTCGTGACGACGAGGTTCGGCGCAGCGACCCAGCCCGAGCCTTCGACCCCGAGCCCGCACGCCGTTCCGATCACGCGGAAGACACTCGGGCTCGCCAGGCGGACGCCCGCACTGCCGAGCAGCGCCGGGTCGGGTGGGCCCACATTCGGCTCCGGACCGCGAATCGCAGCGAACGGGTCGACGCGGGCGATCGCGTCCAGCAGCCGAGACGGCGGCACACGCGCGTTCAGCTCCCCGAGGATCCGCGAGCGCTGTACCTCCTCACGCAGCTGCACCTGGCCGGGCACGTGGAGCGCCACGGCGCCGGCCACCCAGACGATCGCCGCCCCCGCGAGGGCGCCCAGCGCCAACCCACCGACCGAGTCGAGCGCCCGCAGCGGCGGTAGGACGAAGAGGCTCGAGCGAATCGCGTTCCCGGCCATCGCTGCGAGGCTCTGCAGGAGGAAGCCGAGCGCGACCGCCCCGCCGAGCGCGACGAGCGGCGTGTACGGCGACTCGCTCCCGGAGAGGAACTGCGGCGCGAGCTTCGCCCCGAAGTACGCGCCCGCCGCGATCCCGGCGAGCGAGAAGATGCCCCCGACGAGCCCGCGCCGGAGCCCGTTCAGCGCCGCGAGGCCGATCACGGCCGCAGCAATCCAGTCGACCCTCGTCACTCCGCCACCCTACTGAGGTACCCGGCTACACTGTCCGTCGCCCCGGGGGGCGTAGTTCAGTTGGTTAGAACGCCGGCCTGTCACGCCGGAGGTCGCGGTTTCGAGTCACGTCGCTCCCGTAGAAAACTCCCTGTAAAACCGCCCTTTTATTGTCACGTCCGAAGGCATCATCGCGCTCGGGGCAGCAAACAATCAAAGCTACGCACGTAGAGCCGTCCATCGGCGCCGAAGCCACCGCGAACCTGCCCGGATCGTGATGTTTCGCTAGATCCGATCGAGGTCGCGGATACCGTCGTCACTTGACCTCCGGCGTGTTATCGGCGCGTCGCGTCTTATCCCTGCCTCCCAAGCATGGGAGCCGGTCACGCCGGAGGTCGCGCTATCCGTTGGCTGACTGCGTTTGATTCCACGAAGCAGACGTCCAAAGCGCGTCGTCGCCGAGCTGTAGTCGGGTCGCCGACCCGGCAGCGGTGAGTGCCAGCATGGCGGCCTCGGCACCGACCCGGTCGGGCGCGTCGTTGCCGCGCGTCAGCAGCTGTGCGACCTCCTGGGTGGTCAGGCCGCCTGGAAAGCGCTGGAGCAGCGTCACTGGGTCATCCGGTACGCCGCGACGTTCCCCGTCCGGGATCAGATTCGCAACCAGAACGTCGTAGGCCTCGACCGTCTGCCAACCGCCGGCCACGAGTCTGTTGCGGCCATGCTCGAAGACGACGGAAGGAGCGGTGAAGCGGACCGGACCGTCGGTGGTGGCGGTCTTGCCCTGCAGCTCGGCCGGCGACGCGGCTGCGCTCCGAGCCTCGACTCGATCGCGGAGATAGGCCGCTTCGACCTCGGGCACGCCGATCGACCCCACCACCGCATCGACGTCGATCCCGGGCACACCGCTGAGAGCCTGGGCGATGCCGTCGTCCTCGTCGAGGATCAGGGTCGTCGTGAACCACGCAAACTGGAGCGCCCGGAAGGCCGCCCACTCGCTGCCGGGTGCCTGCAGGCGCGCCGCCACGACCGCCCTGCATGCTCGTCCCGTGCCGATGACCCGAGCTCGAGGCTCGGGTGCGAATGGCATCCCGAAGCGCCGGAACCGCCGAGCGTAACCCTCGGCCGACCGGAGCGGGGTGTAGCCGCGATCGACGTACTCCTGCGCATGCTCGGTCAAGCCGATCACCACCAGCCGCCAGTCGAGCTGCGCTCCGTACCTCCACTCGAGCACCCGGAACGCGGGATTCGCCGAATAGCCCCAGGGGCAGCCCGCATCGTTGTACACGGTCACCTGCACCCGCTCCGTCATCGGGTCACCTGTAGTGGGCAGTCGCCACGCGCGTCGTCTTGAACCAACGCGAGATGTCAGGCGCCCAGAGGATCGTGACCGCGACGAGCAGGCCGCCGGTGATCAGGCTCGAGACGTAGTCGGGTGAGCGCACGATGGAGAGGATCTCCTGGAGCACGCTGAGGGACAGGACGCCGGCCGCGATCCCGACGGGGCTTCCGCGGCCCCCGGAGAGGCTGACGCCTCCGAGCAGCGCCGCCGTGGCGGAGAACGTGAGCACGTCGAAGCCGATATTCGTGGGGCTCGCCGTCGCCAGGCTGTAGCTGAGAAGCGCGCCCGGCAACGCGGCACCGATCGCCGACATGATGAAGACGAAGACCAGGAGCCGGTCGACCCGCACACCGGCGACCCTTGCGGCTCTCCGGTCGCCGCCGATCGAGCGAATGTCCCGGCCGACACGCAGGTAGCGCAGGGCCAGGGCGGCGAGCACGAAGATCCCGAGCGTGATCAGGCTTCGAATCGAGAAGACCTGGGCGATGGGCTCGTCGAGCCGGAGCCCGACGTCGTAGTTCTCGTAGATGACGCTCTTCGAGTGGCCGAGGATGTAGGTGAGGCCGAGGACCACGAGGTAGCCACCGAGCGTCACCGGCATCGAGTTCAGCCGGAAGTAGGAGATCAGGCCGCCCTGAACGCAGCCGACGATGACGGCTGCGCCGAGCGCCGCGAGCACGCCGGCGAGCGGAGAGCCGTTGCCCGTGAGGACGGCGACCATCCCGCCGAGGAGGTACATCGACGAAACCGAGAGGTCGAACTCCCCTGCCATGATCGTGATCCCCAGAGCGAGCGCCACGAGGCCGTAGGACGAGAAGTTCTGCAGGATGTCGTAGACGTAGGCTGTCCGGAGGGTGTAGCTCGTGACGACCGGCAACAACACCATCGTGGCGATCATTACGGCGAGGATCGCGTAGGGCACGATCCGGCTCACCCCGACGGCACGCGCCTTCGAAATGCGCAGAGCGCTCATCGGCTCCTCTCCCGGAGGTTCATCAGAACCACCACGACGACGACGATAATTCCGCGAACGAGGATCTGCCCACCGGTGCTGTAGCCGCGAAGCAGCAGCATGTCTGAGATCGTCGCGATGAAGATGGCACCGGCGGCGGTCCGTAGCACCGATCCCTTGCCCCCAGTCACGGCGTTCCCGCCGACGAGCGCGGCGGCGATCGCATCGTAGGTGTAGCTCCCGGTGAGGAGGAGGGAGGCGTTCTGGCTCGTGGCGCCGATCAGGACGCCCGCGCCGGCCGTAAAGAGCGACGCCAGGGCGAAGGCGGCCGTTGTCAACAGGGTGATCGGCAGCGCGGCCGCCCTGGCGGAGACGCGATTCTCTCCCAGGAGATAGATCTGGCGACCGAAGCGCGTCCGGCGCATCGCGACCTCCACTACGACCGTCAGCGCGAGAAACACGAAGATCGCGAAGGGCACGCCGAAGAGAGGCTGTGCGAGCCGCTCGTAGCTCGTTGCGGAGACCGGAGGAACGATGCTCTGGCCATGCGAGAGCCAGACTGCGAGCCCCTCCATGAGGCCCGCCGCCCCGATCGTGATGATGATCGGGTTCGCGCCCCACGCGCCGACCGCGAACCCCTGGACGGCGCCGATCGCGAGCCCGAGCAGCAGTGTCATTACGATCGCCGGGCCGAGGCCCCACTGCAGCGAGTAGAGGAAGAACATCGCCGTGACGGCGACGGTCTGGCCGAGGGCGAGGGAGAAGAGGTTCCCGCTGAGCACGATGAGGGTCAACCCGACCGCGATGATCCCGACGAACGACGCCGCTGTCAGGATCGCCTTCACGTTGCTGACCGTCATGAACCCGGTGGTCGTCACTGCGCCGTACACGGTCAGAACCGTCAGCGTGCCGATCCAGGCAGCGAGTGCCGTGTCGGCGAGGCGGTACCGGCGCCGGTCGCCCAGACGCCGGAGCGCTCCCCCGGCGCCAGCGCTCACTGCTGCACCTCGCCGTCGCGTGGCTGGCTCGTGGTCATGTCGGCGAGGACCGAGGCAGCCGATGCCTTTGCCCGTGGGATGACGGAGACGATTCGTCCGGCGAACATCGTGACCACGACATCTGCGAGATCGAGAACCTCGTCGAGCTCGGTGGACGAGAAGATCACCGCTGTCCCCCCGCGAGCAGCCTCGCGGACGAGCTCGTGGATATCTGCCCGCCCACCGACGTCGACCCCACGAGTCGGCTCGTCGAGGGCGAGCAGGACGACTCCCTTCAGCTGGAGCGCACGACCCAGCAAGACCTTCTGCTGGTTGCCGCCGCTCAGGCTGGAGACCGGTGAACCGAGCCGGCCCACGTCGACGCCGACCATGGTCGCGAGCTCGCGCGCAACGCGCAGCGAACGGCGTCGCACTACGACACCCAGCCGGCTGAGCCGGCGGAGCCTCGCGACCGTCAGGTTGCTCTCGACTGCCTGGCCGAGGAAGAGGCCCTCGCGCTGGCGGTCGTTCGGCATGTAGAGGATTCCTCCCTGCAACGCTCGACGGGGAGTGTTGAGGCGAGCCGGCCGACCCATGACTTCGACGGCTCCGGAGGAGTCCGGGACGAGGCCGCCCAGAGCGCGAAGTACGGTGCTCGTCCCAGAGCCGACCTGGCCGGCGAGACCAGTGATGATCCCCCGCTCGAGCGTCAGCGAGAACCCGTCCACTCGTCCCGGGACGTCGAGCCCCTCGATCCGAACGGCTTCGCCGCCTGACTGAGCGGGCTCGCTGACGTGAAGCCGGGCGGCTGCAGCTCCCTCCATCTCTCCGAGCATCAGATCGATCAGAGAACGTCTGTCGATCTCCCCGATCGTGTGCGTCCCGGCGACCCGGCCGTCGCGCAGCACGGTCACGCGCTGGCAGAGGTCGAATACCTCGTCGAGCCGGTGTGAGACGAAGATGACGCTTCTGCCCTGCGCCACGAGCTCGCGCGTCGCCCTGAAGACCCGTTCGATCTCCGGCTTGCTGAGGGTGGCGGTCGGCTCGTCGAGGATCAAGAGGCGCGCCTCGCGGACCAGCAGTCGGGCGATCTCGACGAGCTGTCGCTCACCGATCGCAAGCGACTCGACGGCGGCGTTCAGCGAGACATGCTCGAGCCCGAGCTCGTCGAGCGTCCGCCGTGCACGCTCCGAGAGACTGCGTCTGCGGTAGAGGAGCGGCACGTCGATCCCGCCGAGGAAGATGTTGTCCTCGACGCTCAGCTCGGGGACGAGGCTCAGCTCCTGGTTGACAAGCGCGATCCCATGGGCCTGCGCGTCCTGAGGGTTCCGCAGCGAGAGCTCCTCGCCGCCGAAGCGGATCGTTCCCTCGTCCGGCCGAACCAGGCCGACGAGGGCCTTCACCAAGGTGCTCTTGCCGGCGCCGTTGTGCCCGCAGACCGCATGCACCTCGCCCGCTCGGACGTCGAGGGTCAGGCTTTGAATCGCCCGCACGGGGCCGTACGACTTCGAAAGGGCCTCGACCTCGAGGAGGACGTCGCCCTCGGCAGGACTGCCGGAAAGACGACGGGATCCGGCAGGAGGTGCCGGATCCCGTTCGTCATTCATGCAACGCGTGGATCGTTGCCGCTTAGAAGGTGCAGACCTTCGTGAACTGGGCGACGTTCGCCTTGGTGATGCGAGCCTCGCGGACGTACGACACCTTGGGAGGCTTGCCGCCGGTGAGGATCTGAGTTGCCACCTTGACCGCAAGGGCAGCCTCGACCTGAGGCGCCTGCGTTCCCGTCCCGTATTGCTGCCCGGCCTTGATCGCCTTGATGCCGACGCTGAGGCAGTTGCTGCCGGTCACGACCAGGCCCTCCTTGGCAACCCCGACGGGAACCCCGGCCTGCTTGGCGCCCTGGATGATCCCGATCGCCATGTTGTCGGCCATCCCGTACGCGCCCTGGATGCCACCCTTCGATGCGAACTTCGACAGCAGCTGCTGGGCCACCTTGGCCGAGGTCGCCTGATCCCAGTTCGTATCCTCGACGGCGACGATCTTGTACTGCGGGAACTTCTTCATGTACGCCTTGAAGGCTGCCATGCGATCGGTCACGTTGTTCTGGCTGGCGGTCCCTGTGAGCGCGATCACGTTGCCCTTGGTGTAGCCCGCCTTCTTCATGCCCTCGACGACGTTCTGTGCGGCGAACTTTCCGAGCGCGGGGTCGTCGGTGCGCGCCTCGGCGACGACGAGCTTCGCCCCTGCGTCCGACTGGCGCCCGATAGCGCCCAGAATCGGGATACCCGCCCGCTTCGCTCGGATATACGACGGCACGATCGCGGATGCGCTCGCCGGCACTGAGATGATCAGGTCCGGCTTGTCCGCGATCAGGCGGTTCATGTTCTGCGCGTCGACCCCAGGGTCGAAGATCGACGTGAGGACGGTTACTTTCGCGCCCTGCTTCTCGAGCCCGCGCTTGACCGAGTTCGACCAGGCGGCGCAGAACGGGTTCTGGTTCGTGCAGATGATCACGCCGACCCGCTTGCCGGCAAGCGCCTGCCCGGCCTGGCGCTGGTTGCTCGCCCCAAATGCCGTGGCGGCGAACGCGATAGTAAGGGCGACGGCGAGGGCCGCGAGCGCTGCCCAACGCGATGTCTTGTGCCTCATATCACTCGTCCTTTCCATAGAGAACGGGTTCGTTGGGGCCAGCGATCTGGCCGAGGGTAGAGTCATGCATACGTAGTCATACAATGTGCCACCTTCGCTGTCAAACAACTCGGGCGAGGGGAATCTCTAGTCCGGCGGCGGGGGCGCGAGGGTGCTCCTGTGCACGAGTTCGACGGGGAAGACCCGTCTCCGCGGCTCAAGCGGCTCCTCGGAGTCGATCCGCTCGAGCAGGAGCCTGGCGGCTGTGCGCGCCATTTCTGCGAGCGGCTGGCGTGCCGTCGTGAGGTTGAACGCCTCCCACCCAGCCATGTCGATGTCGTCGAAGCCGACGATGGAGAGCTCTTCGGGAACCCGGATCCCCAGACGGCGCGCAGCGTCGAGTGCCCCGAACGCGATCACGTCGTTCGCGGCGAACACGGCGGTCGGTCGCGGATCGGTCGCGAGGAGATCGAGGCACCATTGGTAGCCGCTGATGTGGCTGTACTGGCCCGTGCGCCGAAGCCGCGGGTCGAGAGGAGTATCGGCCGCCCGCAATTGTTGGGTGAAGCCGAGCTCGCGATCCCGGCTCGTCGAGGTGTTCTCCGGGCCTCCGATGAGCGCGATCCGCCGATGCCCCAAGTTCAGGATTGCTTCGGCGACCGCGCGGCCGCCGCCCGTGTTGTCCGAGACGACCGCATCCGTCGTCGCGGAGCTGATCTCGCGGTTCAGGAGCACGACCGGGCGCGCGCTGGCGCCCCGACCGGGGAGCGGCATCCCGAGAACGGCCGACACGTAGACGAGCCCATCGACCGCGCCTCCGTTGATCAGTTGGGCGACATGCTGCTCGAGCCGGGCGTCGGTCCGCTGGTTGATCAAGATCGTCCGGTAGTTCGCGAGCGCAAACTCGTTGTGGAGGATGTCGAGCAGCTCCGGATAGAACGGATTGGTGATGTCGGAGACAACGACCCCGACCGTGCGCGTCTTGCGTGTGATCAGGCTCCTGGCAGCGAGATTCGGCGTGTAGTTCCGCCGCTGGGCGGCCTCGACGACGCGCTGCAGGGTGGGGGCAGCGACGCGCGGGTCGCCCCGGAGCGCACGCGACACAGTCGACTGGCTAACCCCGAGCTCCTTTGCGATGTCCTTGCTCGTTACTGCCATCCGAGTCGCATCCTCAAGAACAGCTCGCTAACCCGAACCGAGGGAGGCGAGCCGTTGGCGCGTCCACTCCTCCAGTCCCCCGGCGGCCAGAAGGTCGGCGACGAAGGGCGACGGTATGGGGAACGACCAGACGGCCCCGTCCACGGGGCGGGTCAATGTCCCTGACGCGAGATCGATCGTGACCTCGTCTCCGTCTGCGACGTCCCGCCAGGCATCCGGGCATTCGACCGCGGGCAAGCCCAGGTTGACCGCGTTGCGGAAGAAGATTCGCGCGAAGCTCGCCGCCACGAGCGCCGTCACGCCGCGTGCGACGATCGCGAGTACGGCCTGCTCGCGAGACGACCCACCGCCAAATGCGCGCCCGGCCAGGAGGACCGTCCCCTGACCGATCCGGTCGGCAACCGGGGGCTCGAAGCGCTCGAGCAGATGGAGGGCGAGCTCGTCCGGGTCTGTCATGTTCAGATACTCGCCCGCGAGGACGATGTCGGTGTTGACATCGTCCCCGAGCCTGACCACGCGCCCGGCCAGCGGAGTGGCGCCGTTCATGACG
The DNA here is from genome assembly GCA_033857955.1 of Gaiellaceae bacterium. GTDB lineage: Bacteria > Actinomycetota > Thermoleophilia > Gaiellales > Gaiellaceae > Gaiellasilicea. The sequence continues at coordinate 316,498 of JAWVCW010000006.1, forward strand.
CTCTCGGATCCACAATCGCTCCCGCGGCGGCGCTCGCGCCCGCGACCGCGGCGTTGGAGAGGTACACCTCCGAGTCCGCGTGCCCCATGCGGCCTCGGAAATTCCGGTTCGTGGTCGCGAGCGCCCGCTCGCCCCGGCCGAGGATGCCCATGTGGCCTCCGAAGCACGCCCCGCACGTCGGCGGAACGATCACCGCTCCGGCCATGACGAGCGTCTCGATCAGTCCCTCGGTCATGGCGGCCCGGTGGATCGCGTTCGACGCCGGTACGACCATCAGGCGCGTCCCGCGGGCCACTCGCCTTCCCGCAAGGCCGGCGACGAGCTGGCGTAGATCGGAGAGCGTTCCATTCGAGCAGTTTCCGACATAGACCTGATCGAGGCGGAGCCCCGACGGCAGCTCGTCGATCGCGATCACCGCAGCCGGATCCGGAGGGCAAGCGACGAGGGGCGGGAGCCCGTCGACGTCCACCCGCAGCACGTGGTCGTAACCCTCCTCGTCGGCGACGAGCGCGTCGACGCGCGGCACCGACCGGGCGTCGAGCCACTCCAGCACCGCGGCGTTCGGTGCGCAGATGCCGCTCTTCGCGCCGGATTCGATCGCCATGTTGCAAAGCGCCATCCGGTCGTCGACGGAGAGCTCGTCGACGACGTCCCCCCAGAACTCGAGCGCCCCATACGCGGCGCCCGACGACCCGGTCTGCCGGAGGACGGCAAGGATGAGGTCTTTCCCCGCCGTCCACGGGCCCGGCTGCCCCACGAACTCGATCCTGATCGTCTCCGGCATCCGCACCCAGACTTCCCCGAGCGCGAGCGCAGAGGCGATGTCGGTCGATCCGAAGCCGAGCCCGAGTGCGCCGAACGCCCCGTAGGTGCACGTGTGGGAGTCGCCGCCGGCGATCAGGCTCCCGGGCGCGATGAGCCCGAGCTCGGGCAGGAGCGTGTGCTCGATTCCGGCCTCTTCCGTGCGGCCGAGCTCGTAGTAGTGCTCGATCCCGTACCGCTGCGCGAAGCGGCGGAGGTCGGCGACGAGTTCGGCGCTCCGCACATCCTTGGCCGGCACGAAGTGATCTGCCACGAGGACGACACGCTCGGGATCGAACACGCGCACGGCCCCCATCCGCTCGAACGCACGCATGGCGAGCGAGCCGGAGACGTCGTTCATCATCACGAGATCGCACGACACGGTCGCGAGCGCTCCGGGCTTCGCGTCACCGGCTCCGTGGCCGGCCAGGATCTTCGTCGTCAGGCCGGCGGGGCGTGAATCAGAGCGGTAGGTAGTTGACAAGGCCACCTCCCAGAGTCTATGCATACGTAGTCACAAAGGGAAGAGGAATAGGGAAGAGGCTCCTCGTGGAGACACTGAAAACGAAGAGCACGACACCAGCCGACATGGGCGGCACGGCCGCCGTGGCAGAGGTCGTGGAGGAGATCATCAGCGCCGTCGCAAGGGACGGTGACGCGGCCGTACGCTCGTATTCGGCGCGGCTCGACGGCTGGGAGCCGGAGAGCTTCCGACTCGGCCCGGAGGAGATCGAGGAGTGCCTCGGTCGCGTTCCTCGACAAGTCATCGACGACATCGAGTTCTCCCAGGCGCAGGTTCGGCGCTTCGCCCAGGCGCAGCGCGAGACGCTGCTCGATCTCGAGGTCGAGACGCTTCCAGGCGTGCGACTCGGCCATCGTCACATCCCCGTCAACAGCGTGGGCGCCTACGTTCCGGGCGGTCGCTACCCCATGGTCGCGTCGGCCCATATGAGCATCGTCACCGCCAAGGTCGCGGGGGTCGAGCGGGTCGCCGCCTGCACCCCCCCGCTCGGCGGTCGCATGCCGGACGCGACCATCGCGGCCATGCAGATCGCCGGAGCCGACGAGATCTACGTGCTCGGCGGGGTGCAGGCGCTCGCTGCAATGGCGCTCGGAACGGAGACGATCGATCCGGTCGACTTCCTCGCCGGGCCGGGCAACGCGTATGTCGTCGAGGCGAAGCGGCGTCTCTTCGGGAAGGTCGGCATCGACCTCGTCGCCGGCCCGACGGAGATCCTGATCGTTGCGGACTGCACCGCCGATCCGACAATTCTCGCCGCCGACCTGCTCGGCCAGGCCGAGCACGGCCCCGCCTCGCCGGCCGTGCTCATCACGACCTCCAGAGCTGTGGCGGAGGAGACCATGCGTCAGGTGGACGCCCAGCTCGTCGACCTCCCCACGGCCGACGTGGCCGCACGCGCCTGGGAGGACTACGGCGAGGTCGTGCTCGTCGACTCCGACGAGGAGGCGCTCGAGCTCGCGGATGCGTATGCGTTCGAGCACGTCGAGATCCAGACAGCCGAGCCTCGCTGGTACCTGGAGCGGATGCGCAACTACGGCGCTCTCTTCCTCGGGGAGGCGACGACGGTTGCCTACGGCGACAAGTCGATCGGCACCAACCACATTCTCCCGACGTCCGGCGCCGCGCGCTACACCGGCGGTCTCTGGGTCGGGAAGTACCTCAAGACCGTGACGTACCAGGAGTGCGACGAGCCTGCCAGCGTGATGGTCGGAGAGGTCGCCGCACGCCAGTGCCGGATCGAGAACTTCGAGGGCCACGCGCGCAGCTGCGACGCGAGGGTTCTCAAATACACGCAGGCGAAGGTCGCCGCAGGTGAGGATGTGTCGTCGAGGGAGGCGGGGTGACCTACCGCCTCGGGGTCGACGTTGGCGGGACGTTCACCGACGTCCTCCTCCATGACAGCGAGCGGCAGCGCGTCTGGCTCGCGAAGACGCCCAGCACGCCGGAAGACCAGTCGGTGGGCGTGATCGAGGGCATGCAGCTTGCCGCCACCAGCGCGGGGATCGAGCTCGGCCAACTCGATGCGATCCTGCACGGGACGACCGTCGCGACCAATGCCGTGCTCGAGCGACGCGGTGCCCGCGTCGGCCTCATCGTCACGGAGGGATTCAGGCACATCCTGCACCTCGCAGAGGCGTGGACCCCCGGACCCCTGTTCGGGTTCATGGTGTACGAGAAGCCGGAGCCGCTCACTGACACACGGTACGTGCACGAGGTGCCCGAGCGGATCGGAGCAGACGGTTCGACCATCGAGCCGCTCGACGAGGAGGCTGTCCGCAAAGCGCTTACCGCGCTCGTCGCGGACGGCGTGGAGGCACTCACCGTCTGCCTCCTGAACGCCCATGCGAGTGGACGTCACGAGCGCAGGGTGGCGGAGATCGCCGCAGAGATCGCGCCGGGGTTGCCGGTGTCGATCTCGTCCGAGATCCTGCCGGAATTCCGTGAGTACGAGCGCACGGTGACGACGCTCGTGAACGCGTACGTCGCCCCCGCCCTCTCGAAGTATCTCGCCAACGTCGAGGACGGGCTGAAGGCCGCGAATGCCCGGGCGCCGATCCAGATCGTCCGCTCGGACGGGGGCCTGATGAGCCTCGAGGCCGCCTGCCGGAACCCCGTCCAGACGGTGCTCTCGGGTCCGGCCGGCGGCGTAAGCGGAGCTTCGGTCGTCGCAACCCGAGCCGGGTTCGAGCGCATCCTCACCTTTGACATGGGAGGCACTTCAACGGACGTCGCGGTCTGCGTGTCCGGCCGGCCCGAGATCACCCGCGAGACGAGCGTCGGCGACTTCCCAGTGCGCGCTCCTGCAGTCGACGTGGCGAGCATCGGCGCAGGGGGAGGATCGATCGCCTACATCGCCGAGGCCACCGGCGCTCTCCGCGTCGGCCCCCAGAGCGCAGGCGCAGTCCCAGGGCCCGCCTGCTACGGCCACGGCGGCACGGCGGCGACCGTCACGGACGCCAACGTCGTCCTCGGACACCTCCCGCCTCGGCTCCTCGGAGGCGCCATGCAGCTGGACGTGGATGCCGCGCATCAGGCCGTCACGCGCGTCGCCGACGCGCGCGGCGCAGGCGTCGAGGAAACGGCGCGGGCGATCGTCGACATGGTGGACGAGGCGATGCTGGGCGCGCTGCGGGTCGTGACGGTCCAGCGGGGCCGCACACCCAGCGATTTCGCGCTCGTGGCCTTCGGCGGCGCCGGCGGCCTGCACGCGAACGCCCTCGCGAAGATCCTCGGCTCGTACCCGGTGATCGTTCCGGAGGAATCGGGCGTCCTCTCGGCCATGGGCTTCATCTCGTCCGACATCAAGAACGAGTTCAGCCAGACGTTCGTCCGGAGCATCGCGTCCACGACGACGGATGCCGTGCGCGAGCGGTTCGAGTCGCTCACCTCCCGCGCCCGCGAATGGCTCGACGGAGAGAACGTCGCTGCCGCCGACCAAGACCTTCGCTTCATCCTCGACATGCGCTACGCGCGCCAGGGATACGAGATCCCGATCGAGCTCGGCGGGGCCGAGCTGGCCGCGCTCGCCCTCGGAGAGCTAGAGGACACTTTCGGCGAGGCGCATCGACTCCTCTACGGGTTCGTGCTGGAAGGTGGCGCCGAGATCGTGCACCTTCGCGTCGTGGCCGTCGGCCGGGTTCCCATGCCCGAGGTCGAGGCGCGCGCCGTCGGCGGCGCTGACGCCTCCGCCGCCCAGACGGGCACGCAACCCGTCTGGACACCGGCCGGCGTCGTCGATGTCCCGACGTACGACCGTGCCGCGCTCGAGCCGGGGATGCAGATCGACGGATACGCGATCGTCGAGCAGTACGACGCCACGACCGTGATTCTTCCGGATCACCGAGCCGTCGTCGATCCCTGGATGAACCTCCTCATCTGGCCGGAGGAGCGGAACCGGTGACCAAGACCGTCGACGTGGCGACCCTCGACCTGATCGAGAATGCGCTTCTCAATGCGCGCTTCGAGATGGACGAGGTCGTGCGACGTGCAGCCATGTCTCCGACGATTCGCGTCCAGCACGACGAGTTCCCCATGATCTGCAACGCCCGCGGCCAGATGGTCGTGGGCCAGTTCGGATCGTACATCCCCGAGGTGATCGACCGTTTCGGCGGTGAGATCTCGGAGGGTGACGTGATCCTGCTCAACGACCCGTACCTCTGCAAGGGGTCGATCTCGCACTGCAACGACTGGCTCGTGATCCTGCCCGTCTTTCACGAGGGCCGGCATATCGCATTCGCCTCGCTCTTCGGTCACATGATGGACGTCGGCGGGAAGGTTCCCGGAAGCCAGGTCTCCGACGCCACCTCGATCTGGGAGGAGGGCATCAGGATCCCGCCGATCAAGATCTTCAGCCGCGGCGTGCTCAACGAGACGGCCCTCGACGTCATCCTGAACAACACCCGCACGCCCGACACGAACCGCAGCGACCTGATGGCGATCATCGGCGGCTGCCGCGCCGCGGAGAAGCGGATCGTCGAGATCTGTGACCGCTTCGGCCCCGACACGTTCGAGGCCGCCTGCGACGCGCTGCTCGACCGCACCCGCCGGGCGATGGCTCACATCATCCGCCAGTACATCCCCGAGGAGCCGGCGACGTTCACCGACTGGGTCGACGACGACGGTCTCGGCAACGGCCCCTTCAAGATGGTGCTGACGATCTGGCGTGAAGGCGACGTCTGCTACGCGGACTGGACAGGGACGGACGACCAGGCGCCGGGCTCGATCAACTTCCACATTCACGAGGGCCTCTGCAAGCTCTTTCTCGGGATCTACATGATCATGGCCTTCGACCCGGGGATCCTCTTCAACGACGGTCTCTACGACGTGTTCGAGGTGACGCTCCCGGAAGGGTCGCTTCTGAATCCGAAGTTCCCGGCACCGCTTTCGAACAGGCTGAATGTCCACACCCGCCTGTTCGACTGCATCAGCGGCGCGCTCGGGCAGAAGGCTCCCGAGCTGTCGATGGCCGCCGGGTATGGGACGAGTCCGTTCTTCGTCTTCTCCGGCTACGACGCGGACGGTGAGTACTTCCAGTTCGTCGAGCTTCTCTTCGGCGGGCTGCCCGCCCGTTACAAGGGCGACGGTCTCGATGGACACTCCTGGTGGCCGCTGTTCCGGACGACGCCGGCCGAGTACGCCGAGAGCTACTACCCCGTGCGCATCAAGGCGTATACGCCGGCGCGCGACACCGGTGGCGCCGGGTTCTACCGCGGCGGCACGGGCATCGAGAAGGTGTACGTCTTCACCAGCTCTGGGTCGTTCACCGTCAACGACGACCGCGCGACGATCCATCCGTGGGGGATCAACGGCGGCCGACACGGCGGCTGCAGCAGCAAGCAGCTGCTCCGCGCCTCGGGTGAGCAGGTCGAGCTGCCCTCCAAGATCGACCAGGTGCCCGTCGGCCCGGGAGACCGGCTCGTCTTCCGCACCGCCGGCGCCGGTGGGTGGGGAGACCCACTCGACCGCGACCCGCAAAGCGTCCTCCGCGACGTGCTGCGCGACCTCGTGTCCGTTGAGGCCGCCCTCAGCGAGTACGGCGTCTTGATCGACGGCGACACCGTCGACGAGACCGCGACGAACGCCGAACGCGCAGAGCAGCGCTCGGCACGCGGCCCCATCCAGCCTTTCGATTTCGGTCCACTACAGGAGGTCGTGCCAGCATGACAACCAGTCTCCGCTCCCGCCTGGCGCAACCCAACGCTCTCGTCGCGCTCGGCGCTCACGACGGGCTCACGGCAAGACTCGCCGAGCGCGCCGGCATCGAGGCCATCTACCACGGTGGCTATGCCCTCGCCGCGCACCACTTCGGTCTGCCCGACGTCGGCCTCGTCGGCCGCGCCGAGGTCGTCGAGAGCGTCCGGCGCATGCGGGCCGCGACAGAGCTGCCGATCATCGTCGATGCCGACACGGGGTACGGCTCCGAGGCGGGCGCCTGGTTGACGACCCGAGAGCTCGAGGCGGCCGGCGCGAACGCTGTTCAGATCGAGGACCAGGTCTCCCCGAAGCGATGCGGGCACATGGAAGGTAAAGAGGTCATCCCGGCGACGGAGATGACGCTGAAAGTGCGCGCAGCCGTGGAAGCTCGACGCTCGGACGAGACCCTGATCATCGCGCGGACGGATGCGCTCCAGGTGACCGATCTCGACGACGCGATCTCTCGGTGCAACGCATACGCCGACGCCGGGGCCGACCTCGTGTTCGTCGACGCACCGCGGACGCGCGAGGAGTACGAGGCGATCGGGGAACGCTGCACCGCCCCTGGTGTCGCGAACATGAGCGAGACCGGAAAGTCTCCGGCGATCCCGACGTCCGAGCTCGAGGCGATGGGCTACGCCCTGGTCATCTTTCCCAGCACCCAGACCTGGTTGTTCACGAAGGCGTACGCCGAGCTCTGCGAAGCCGTCGTCCGCGATCGCACGACCGCGGCGCTCACCGACCGCTTCACGAGCTTCGACGACGTCAACGACATCCTCGGCCTCGCCAAGTGGCAAACACGGTGAGCGCGGCGGACGTCTACCAAACGCGCGGCTTCGGCGGCCGGCAGGGCGCCGGTGAGCGTCCCGCGGTCATCGTCGTCGACTTCATCGAGGGGTTCACGAACCCGGAGTCCAGGCTCGCGTGCGACGCAGACTCCGCGGTCGTCGCCACGGCCACGCTGCTCGAAGCGGCCCGGAGATCCTCGCTGCCGGTGATCTTCACGACGGTTTCCTACTCGGACGACGATCTCGAGCGGGCGGCGATGTTCATCGCGAAAGCGCCCGCGCTCGCGACCCTTCGCCCGGGTTCCCGCTGGGTCGAGGTAGACGCACGTCTCGGCCGCCGCAACGACGAGCTCGTGATCACGAAGCTCTTCGCCTCCGCGTTCTTCGACACCCGGCTCCACGAATTCCTGCGCCAGGCCGGCTCCGACACGGTCATCGTCGTCGGCGCATCGACGTCGGGATGCGTGAGGGCAACGGCCGTCGATGCCCTGCAGTACGGATACCGCGTCCTCGTCCCGAGAGAGGGAGCGGCCGACCGCGCGGAGGACGCGCATCGCGCATCGCTCCTCGACCTAGACGCGAAGTACGGCGACGTGATCTCGCTCGCCGAGGCGATCGCGGTAGTCGAGGCCGCCGGCACTCTCTCTGCCGCAGGGTGAGTCGTGGCGCATGATCCCGCCGCCTCGTTCGCCTTCGACGCGCCAAGGGTGCAATTCGGACCAGGCTCGTCGGCCGAGACGGGCGAGCATCTCCGCAACCTCGGCGTCACCCGCGCGCTGATCGTCTGCGACGGCTTCGTCGCCGAGTCGGGCCTGGCGGAGCGCTTCCGGTCGTCTCTCGAGAGCGAGGGCGTCGCGTCGGAGGTCTACGGCGAGATCACCGGTGAGCCGACCGAGTCGTCGGTGCTGCCGGCAATAGAGGCGGGTCGCGGCGGATTCGACGGGTTCGTCGGCATCGGTGGAGGCTCCGCGCTCGACACCGTCAAGCTCTGCGCCCTCTTCGCGACCCACGAAGGAGAGCTGCTCGACTACGTCAACGCACCGCTCGGTCGAGGGTTGCCGGTGCCGGGGCCGCTGCTTCCACTCGTCGCCGTCCCGACGACCTCGGGCACGGGGTCCGAGGTGACGACGGTCGCGATCGTCGACTTCCCGCGACTCGGGACCAAGACCGGCGTCTCGCATCGTCACCTCAGGCCGGCCCTGGCGATCGTCGATCCGCTCCTGACGGTGTCGTGCCCTCCAGGCGTGACGGCGTCGGTCGGAATCGACGCGCTGCTTCACGCCCTCGAGGCTTACACGGTCCTCGCATACGACGCACGGCCCCGGCTGCCGCTCGCGCAGCGGCCGCCCTACCAGGGCTCCAACCCGTTCTCGGACACCCTGTGCGAGCGTGCAATCGGGCTCGTGGGGAAGCATCTCCGTACCGCCGTCGCCGACGGCGATCACGCGGAGCCGCGCACGGCGATGTCGCTTGCGGCGACGACGGCCGGCATCGCCTTCTCCGGCGCCGGCGTTCACGTGCCGCACGCGCTCGCCTATCCGATCGCCTCGCTCGGGCACGGCTGGAGCCCGCCGGGGTACGGAGGCGCAGCGCTCGTCCCGCACGGGTTCGCGGTGGCCTTGACCGCGCCGGCCGCCTTCCGGTTCATCGAGGATGCGATGCCGGAACGGTGCGCGGCGGCCGCCCGGTTGCTCGACGGCGGAACCGATCTCGCGGCCTCCTTCGAGCGCCTGCTAGAGGACGTTGGCGCGCCTACCCGGCTGCGCGAGGTCGGCTTCACCGAAAACGACCTTCCTGCGCTTGTCGCCGGCGCCCTGGAGCAGCAGCGGCTGCTCGTCGGCTCCCCGAAGCCGGTCGGGGCAGCAGAGCTCGAATCGCTGCTGCGAGCTTCCCTGTGACGAATCCGGCGGACGTCTCCGGCAGCTGGCCCTCCAGCGTCGCCGTGGTCGGAGCCGGGACGATGGGGATCGGCGTCTCGCACGTGTTCGCCCTCGCCGGCGTCCCGACCGTGCTGATCGACGCAACCGCAGCCCGCGCCGAGGAAGCACGTACGCGCTCGTTGCAGCTCGTCGCCGCGCTGGCAGAGGCGGGGACCGTCGATCGCGGAGCTCCGGGCCGCGTCGGGCAGTTCACCTCGGCGGCAGCTTCTGTCGAGGCGGGGGTAGCCGAAGCGGATCTGATCGTCGAAGCCGTGGTCGAGCGAGCCGACGTCAAGCACGATGTGTACGAGACGATCGAGGCGGCGGCCGATGCGTCGTCGGTCATCGCCACCAATACCTCGTCGATCCCGATCGCGCTGCTCGCGTCTCGCCTGACGGCTCCCGGCAGATTCCTCGGGGTGCACTGGTTCGTCCCGCCGCTGCTGGTCCCCTGCGTGGAGGTGATCCCGGCTCCTGCGACGGACGAGCAGGTCGTCACGGACGTCGTGGCCATGTTGACCGAGCTCGACAAAGCCCCGGTGGTGGTCGGCGACGGGCCTGGATTCGTGGCCAACCGGATTCAGTTCGCGATGTTCAAGGAAGCCGCGAAGATCGTGGTGGAGGGACTCGCGACCCCGGAGCAGGTGGACGAGGTCGTACGATCGTCGTTTGGATTCCGGCTTCCGTTCTTCGGCCCGTTCACGATCGCGGACATGGCCGGCCTCGACGTCTACGCCGACATCTTCGACACGCTCGAGCGCGGTCTCGGGCCAGACTTCTCGGCGCCCGAGCTCCTGACGGCGCATGTCGCGAACGGCGAGTTCGGCGTGAAGAGCGGACGTGGATTTCTAGACATCACGACAGACGAGGCGGCCGCCTTGATCGACCGGAGAGATCGCGCGTACCTCGCCCTTGCGCGCCTCCGCCGTGAGCTGGACGGGTGACGGAGTTCATCCCCGTCCTTCCCGCGCAGCGGCTCGACGGTCGCCATGCGATCGTGACCGGAGCCGGGCGGGGCATCGGGCGCGCGGCCGCGCTCGCCCTGGCGGAGGTCGGCGCGAGCCTGACGCTCTTCGCCCGGACGGGAGACGATCTCGGCGAGGTCGCGCGCGAGGTCCACGATCGCGGCTCGCATGCGGACACTTGCACTGGAGACGTTCGGTCGCCGGACGATGTCCGCCGGCTGGTCGAGGTCGCCTCTGCGCACGACAACCTCTCGATCTGCGTGACTGCAGCCGGACTCAACAGGCCCGGGCCGACGCTCGAGCAGACAGTCGATGACTTCGACCTCGTGGTCGACACCAACCTGCGCGGCACGTATCTCACCTGTCGAGCGTTCGCCGGAGCCGTCGTCGGACAGGGGCATGGAGCGCAGATCGTCGCCATCTCCTCGCAGATGGGCGAGGTCGGCTATCCCGGCCGCGCCGCCTACTGCGCCAGCAAGCATGCGGTGAACGGGCTTGTTCGGGCACTCGCCGTCGAGTGGGCGCCGCTGAGCATCTCGGTCAACGCGGTTGCACCGACGTTCATCGACACGCCCCTGACTCGCCCGATGTTCGAGGACGCGGCCTTCAAGGCCGACGTCCTTCGCCGGCTGCCGATCGGGCGCATCGGCACCCCGTCCGACGTCGTCGGTGCCATCGTGTTCCTGGCGTCGAACCAGGCTGAACTCGTCACCGGCCACGTACTGGCCGTCGACGGCGGCTGGACCGCCTGGTAGCGGCTCAGCCGGCGGTTGCGATCGCCTCGATCTCGAGCTCGAGCTCCGGGAGCGCCAGCGAGCTCACCTCGACGATCGTGTCCGCCGGATACGGCGGCGTGAACCACTTCCCACGCAGCTCGACGATCTTCGGGAAGTTCCCCATGTCGGTCAGGAAGATCGTGACCTTGACGACGCGGCTGAGGCTCGACCCACCGGCCTCGAGAACGCGGGCGAGGTTGCGGAAGACCTGCTCGGCCTGAGCATCGAAGTCGCCGACGCCCACGACCTGCCCGTCCACGTCGATCGCGGCCTGCCCGGAGACGAACACGAGCTCACCGACGCGAAACCCCTGCGAGAGCCGATAGGGCTCGAGCGGGTCGGGGTCGAGGCGGATCTGCTCCGCTGTCACTCCGCCGCCTCGATCACGGCGAGCGCCTCGTCGAGCGAAACGACGTCGCCGTATTTCGCGTCGACGTCGTACAGCGCCTGGTCGTGCGCTGCCTCGTTGCGGTCGCCGACTGCTTCGCGGGGGATCATCAGCCGGTACCCGTTCTGGAGCACGTCGACCGCTGTGGCACGCACACAGCCGGAGGTCGAGGCCCCGGTGACGATGACGGAGTCGCAGTCGTGGGCCGCGAGCAGGCTCTGGAACGAGGTGCCGAAGAAGGCGGACGCGAACAGCTTGTTGAGGACGGGCTCCTCCGGTCGCGGGGCGATTCGGGGGTCGATCTCGGTGAAGCGGCTTCCCTCTGCCAGGGTCAAGAGGATCGGCACCTTGTCGATGAACGCCTTCGCGACAGCCTTCTCCCCCTCGCCGTAGGAGACGGTTGTGAAGACGACAGGCAGCCCCTTTGCGCGTGCGGCTTCCAGCAGTCGTCGGATCGCCTCCACGACGCCGTGGAGATCGCACACGAGCGGGGAGTCCGGGCTGGTGAACCCGAGGCTCATGTCGATGACGAGGAGAGCAGGGCGCCTGCCGGCGCCCTGCCGCTCTCCGAAGCCGGCCAGGTGGCTCACGAGGGTGCGGGCATCCCGTCGCCTGCGCGAACCCGGGCGAGTGCGTCCTCTGCGGGTTCGAGCGGTGACCACCTCAGCGGCTTCGCCGGCGTCGGCGGCTCGAGTCCCGTCTCGGCCTTGCAGTTGGCGAGAACATCGTCGAGGGACGGCCCGTAGTCGAAGTTCGGTGCATCGCCCCGCTCCGCCCGCTGACGCGTCCGCTCTGCCTCTGTCGCCGCGCCGTCTGCTGTTCCGTCGTCGTCGAGCACGACGCCGTAGCCGGCGAGGGCGTTCTCGCGCGAGACGAGCCCGAACGAGACGTCGCGCACGACGGTCTCCACGGGACGGTCGAGACGGTCCTTCCAGCCGCCGCCGCCTGCGGTTCGATAGACGAGCATGTCGCCCGGCTCAACGACGACGTGGTCGCACTTCGACGGCAGCCGCTCCTCGGTGCCGTCGGCACGCTTGAGGACCTTCTCCGAGCGGTCGCCCGGCAGTCCGCCGAGGACTCCCCACGGGCGGGTCAGCCAGCGGTCGTCGTGGATCGAGACCTCGCCCGGCTCCAGATAGACATACCGCTTCTCGACCCCGTTGCCGCCGCGGTGCAGTCCGGCGCCGCCCGAGTCGGTGATCGTCGTGTACCCGTCGATCCGCAGCGGGTAATAGGCCTCGAGGTACTCCGTGGGGATGTTCTCGAAGAGCGGCCACCACGAGTGCCCATCCATCCCGTCGCCGATCGGCCGGCCGGGGATGCCCCCGTAGAGGATCTCCATCGAGTAGAAGAACTCGCCGCTGCCGTCCCAGCCCGAGTAGAGCATGTACGGGCTCGTGCCGTAGCCGGCGGCCGTGTTCAGCTCCGGGGCGTTCTTGCAGAGCGCCCCGCCGAGCACGTCGAACTGGCGCGCGAGGGCGTGCGTGCGGCAGCCGAGCGCCGCTGGATAGCGCGGTCGCAGCAGGCTTCCCTCGGGCATGACAACGTGCAGCAGGGGATAGAAGCCGTCGTTGAAGAGGATCTGGGGATCGTTGACCATGATCAGGTAGATCCCGATGAACATCTTGAACATGCCCTCGGAGAGGTAGAAGTTGATCGGTCCGAGGGCCTGCGGGTCGGTGCCCGACCAGTCGAAGAAGGCGTGCTCACCCTCCCGCCAGATCGTCAGCTGCAGCTTGAACGGCCCGTTGCCGAGCCCGTCGTCGTCGACGTAGTCGACGAACGTCTGCGGCTCCTCGGGGATGGCAACCGAGATCAGGAACTTCATCGCGTTGTAGGTGCGGTCGAGGAGCGCCTGCAATGCGGCCAGGTAGGTCTCCTTGCCGAACCGCTCGCAGAGCTCGATCACGCGCCTCTCGCCCGCCCGACAGCCCGCGATGATCGCGAACAGGTCGGCCCGGTTCATCTCGGGCAGGCGGACGTTGTTGAAGATCAGCCGCAGGATCTCCTCCTGCACGACCCCACGCTCGACGATCTTCAGCGGCGGGATGATGATGCCCTCCTCGAAGATCGTCTTCGCGCCCGTCGGCAGCGATCCGGGCAGCGGCCCGCCGGCGTCCATCTGGTGGCCGAATTGCGACGACCAGCCCACGAGCTCGTCCTCGTAGAAGATCGGCACCAGGACGAGCCAGTCGTTCGTGTGCGAGATCGAGGCCGAGCACTTGAACGGGTCGGAGGTGAGGATGACGTCACCCGGGTAGACCCCCCGGTCCCAGTCCTCCATCATCTCGTTGATGTAGGCGCCGAACTGGCCTACGACCATGCGGCCGCGGGGGTCCGTGAGCATCGGAAACTCGTCGTGCTGCTCCCGGATGACCGGGCTCATGGCCGAGCGGAAAAGCACTGCGTCCATCTCGTAGCGGGCGCTCTTGAGGGCGCCCTCGATGATGTCGAGGGTGACGGGGTCGACCGTCACCCCGGTCGGGATCTCCGCGATCCGCAGTTCGTCAGCGACTGTGCTCATTGTGTCCCCTACGCCTTCGGATTGATGAGGATGTTGAAGTTCGTGTCCACCTCGGCGACGTATTCCGGCAGCACGACCGTCGTCGAGTCGAACTCGGTCACGATCGCAGGCCCGTCGAAGCGGTTCCCCGGGGCGAGCCGGGCGCGGTCGTAGATCTTCGTCGAGAGCCGGTCGCCGTGGAAGACGATCTCATGCTCTTCCACGATCGCCGCAGACGCGTCGGCGCCGGAGGCGCTGCCGACCGGCAGCTCTGGCTTGGGCACCGCGCCCGATCCGACGGCGCGGAGGTTGACGATCTCACTCGACGTGCCGGGCATCCGGAAGCCGTAGAGCTGCTCGTGAAGCTGGTTGAACCGCTCGTCGAGATCCGCCAGTCCGTTCCGCACCTCCTCGGGGTCGAGCGCGACCGGGATCTCGTATCCCTGCCGGTGGTAGCGCATGTCGGCGCTGTAGACGATCGTGCGCGCCTCCTCGGCGATGCCCTCCCCGTCGAGCCACTCGGTGGCTCGACGGCCGAGCGACTCGAGGATCTCGGCCACCTGGCCGGGCTCGGCATCGCCGAGCACGCGGATGTAGGTCTGCGCGAACTCGTCGCGGAAGTCGGCCACGAGGTCACCGATCGCGCAGAGGAGCCCGGGCGCCGGCGGGATGAGCACGGGGAATGACCCCATGATCTCCGCGACAGCGTTCGCATGCAGCGGTCCTGCGCCGCCGTAGGCCACGAGCGCGAAGTCGCGAGGATCGTGCCCGCGCTGCACCGAGACGAGCCGCAGCGCACCGGCCATGTTCTCGTTCACGATCGCGATCATTCCCTCAGCTGCCTCCTCGGCGGAGGAGAGACCCATCGCGTCGGCGATCTTCTGCACCGACCTCCGCGCCGCATCGACGTCGAGCGTCATCTCGCCGCCGAGCAGCCGCGGCGGCAGGTGGCCGAGCACGACGTTCGCGTCAGTCACGGTAGGTTCCTCACCGCCGCGCCCGTAGGTGGCCGGCCCGGGGTCGGCCCCTGCGGACTGGGGGCCGACGCGGAGAGCTTTCGTGAGCTCGGGGACGTGTGCGATCGAGCCGCCCCCTGCACCGACGGTGTGCACGTTGACCGAGGGCACTTTGATCCGGAAGTGGCTGATCGCGGTCTCACGGCCGATCGTAGGCTCGCCGTTCTGGCATAGAGCGACGTCGGTCGAAGTGCCGCCCATGTCGAACGTGAGAATGTCCTCGAACCCTGCCTTTCGCGCGACATAGAGCGCACCGGCGACGCCGCCTGACGGCCCTGACAGGATCCCGTAGATCGGATTCTGCGCCGCCTCGCGCGTCGTCATCAAGCCGGCGTCCGAACGGAGGATGTTGACGTCGGCCGTCGCACCGATCGCGGAGAGCTCCGATTGCAGGTGTTGCACGTAGCTCGCGACCTTGGGCCGCACGTATGAGTTCATGCAGGCCGTCAGCGTGCGCTCGTACTCGCGAAACTCCGGGAGCACGTGCGCCGACAGGGTGACGGGGAAGCCCGGGTAGAGACGCTCGACGATCGACGCGATCGTCTCCTCGTGCTCCGCGTTCACGTACGAGTTGATCAGGCCGACGGTGAGGGATTCGACGCCGGACTCGACGAGCTCGTGAATGATGCGCTCGACCTGCGCTTCGTCGACGGCTACGACTGTCTCGCCACGTGGTCCCATCCGTTCGACCGCTTCCCGCGTGTCGGCCAGCGACGCTGGGGGATCGGGCTTGATCATGATGATCCAGCCTGCGAGCGGACCGGGTGTCTGCGAGCGCGCAAGATGGAGGATCTGCTTGAACCCCAGCGTGGTGATCAGGCCCACGCGTGCCCCTTTCGACTCGAGCACGGCGTTGGTGGCGACCGTGGTCCCGTGGAGGATGTTCCGCAACTCGCCGACCTCGATCTCCGCTTCCTCGCAGATCCGCTTGACGCCCGTGAGCACCCCCTGCGACGGGTCGCTCGGGGTGGAGGGCGTCTTGACACGGAACTGCGTGGCCCCACTCTCGTCGTTCACGAGGAAGAGGTCGGTGAACGTACCCCCGACGTCGACCCCCAGCCTGTACGCCATCTCGCTCTCCTTTTCTCAGCCGGCAACCGGCGCGAACGTGCCGGCCCTGTACACCTGACCCTCGAGCGGACGCCCTAGGACGTCCTCCAACCACTCCGCAGTCGCGACAAGGGCGTCGAGATCGACTCCGGTTTCGATGCCCTCGCCGTGGAGCACGTACACGAGGTCTTCGGTCGCAATGTTCCCGGTCGCGCGGGGCGCGAACGGGCAGCCCCCGATCCCACCGATCGAGGCGTCGAGCATGCTCGCCCCGGCCTCGAGTGCCGCGATCGCATTCGCGTAGCCGGTGTTCCGGGTGTTGTGCAGATGCACGCCGACCGGCGTGCCGATGCGAACCGCCGCCGTGACGAGTGTCCGCACGCGGGTCGGGGTGCTGACGCCGATCGTGTCGGCGAGGACGATCTCGTCCGGCATTGCGTCCGCTAGCTCTGCCACGATCTCCGTGATCCGGCCCGGATCGACCGCGCCTTCGAACGGGCAACCGAACGAGGCGCCGATCGTGACCGTCGACCGGAGGCCGTCGTCGCGCGAGCGGCCGACGAGGCGTACGGCGGTCGCGATCGACTCGGCAACACCGGCGCCTTGATTCCGCTGGTTGAAGGTCTCGGTCGACGCGAAGGAGAAGTGCATCTCGTCGAGCCCGGTCGTGACGAGCCGGTCGTAGCCCTTGTCGTTCAGGACGAGACCCGCGTACACCGTTCCCGGCCGCCGGTTCAGCGCCGCGACGACATCCTCCGCGCCGGCCATCTGCGGTACGCGCGCCGGATTCACGAAGCTGACGGCTTCGACGCGCGGAATCCCGGCGGCGGCAAGCCTGTCGGTGAGCTCCGCGCGCTTCCCTGGCTCGAGGATCGTGGTCTCGTTCTGGAGGCCGTCCCGAGGCCCGACGTCACACAGCGTGACGCGTTGCGTCACAGGACACCCTCCTCGCGCAGTTCCGCGAGCTCGTCTTCGGTGAGGCCGAGCAGCTCCCCGTAAACCTCTTGATTGTGGCTGCCCTCGTCCCAGGTCGCCGACCACCGCACGGCACCCGGCGTTCGAGTGAGCTTCGGCACGATCCCGGGCCCGATGTAGGGGCCGAACTCGGGGTCTATGTGCTCGAGGAGCATGTCACGTGCCTGGTAGTGCGGATCCTCGAAGATGTCCTCGATCGTGTAGATCGGGCCACAGATGACGCCTGCCTCATTCAAGACGAGGTCGATGTCGGAGGCGTCACGCTCCCGCGCCCAGTCGGCGATGATCCCCTCGATCTCTTCCTGGTTCTCGCCGCGCGCGAGATGCGTGGCGAACCGCTCGTCGTCCGCAAGCTCGGGTTTCCCGATCGCGTCACAGAGGCGACGGAAGACGCCGTCGGCATTCGCCGCGATCACCATCCACTTGTCGTCGCGCGAACGGAAGATGTTGGACGGGGCGATGCCCTTCAGATTCGTGCCCTGGGGCCCACGAACGATGCCGAGCCGGTCGTACTCGGGCACGGTGCTCTCGAGCAACGCGAAGGCAGACTCCATCAACGAGACATCGACGACCTGCCCGAGTCCGCCACCACACGCGTCTCGCCAGTAGAGGGCCGACAAGATTCCCTGCACCGCGAACATGCCCGCCAGGGAGTCGCCGAGCGAGATGTGCAGCCGTGGCGGCGCCTCGCCGGGCAAGCCGTTGATGTGCCGGATGCCGCCCATCGCCTCCGAGACAGAGGCAAAGCCTGCGCGCTTCGCGTACGGGCCGGTCTGCCCGTATCCGGAGATCCGCGCGAGGACAATGCCGGGGTTGACCTCGCTCATCTGCTCGAAACCGAGGTTCCACTTCTCGAGCGTGCCGGGGCGAAAGTTCTCGGTCACGACATCGGCGTGCTCGATCAGCCGGAGGAGGAGCTCCTGGCCGCGCTCGAGCCGGAGGTTCAACGTCACGCATTTCTTGTTGCGCGACTGCACAGGCCACCAGAGCGAACGGCCCTGGTAGCGGGCCTTGCCCCACTCGCGGATCGGGTCGGGTTGACCGGGTGGCTCGATCTTGACGACCTCTGCGCCGAGGTCACCGAGCAACCGCCCTGCGAACGGGCCGGCGAGCAGTGTGCCGAGCTCGATCACCCGAATGCCCGCGAGAGGCCCGATCTGTCCGCCGGCCTCCGCCGCGCTCTGCTTCAAGTCTTCCGCGGGCGGCATCACGCGGCCGCCTCTTTCGTTTCGGTGGGCAGTTCGGCCGACCCCATGTGCTGAGCGAGCACGTCCCCGGCCTCGTACACGTGCTCGCGCATGATGGACTCGGCCCGGCTGGGATCACGGCGCTCGAGCGCGTTCGTGAGCTGCCGGTGACCGTGGTAGGAGGCCGTCGCCTGCTCGGGCGAGTACCAGATGTACGACTTGTAGACGAGCGGCAGCGCGATTACCTGGCGCACCATGCCCGCGAGCCGTTCGCTGTCTGCCGCAACGAGGATGGTCTCGTGGAAGAAAGCGTTCTCCGCGACGAGCCTGTTCAGGTCGGAGCCGCCGACGAGTGTCTGGAAACGGGCGCAGCTCTCGTGCAGCCTCTGGAGCGAGTCGGCGTCGATTCGCGTCGCTGCCCTCCTGGCTGCGTTGCCCTCGAGCAGCGCCCGGAGCTCGTACATGTCCGCCAGGTCGGGCAACTCGTACCTGCGGACGGTAGCCCCGCGGTTGGGCGAGGCCTCGACGAGACCCTCGGTCTGCAGAACGAGAAGCGCCTCCCGGACCGGCGTCCGACTGATGCCGAGCTGCTGGGCCAACTCCTCCTCTTTCAGGCGTTGGCCCGGGCTGACCTGCCCGCCCAGGATCGCTTGCCTGATCAGATCCGCAGCCCCTGTGCTGGCGTTCCGTCCGAGCGGTGGGTGCCCGTCGAAGATGCCCACGATCGCGACCATATCGTATGCACCACGTAAATCAACCGAGTGCGACGCTCACAGAAACGGCTTGAAATAGTGCGCTCCATGGCGGGGCGATCCGCCACGTTGTAGATCTTGCATACAAGACCTCACACCGCCCGCGCCGGACGGTCGCCGCCCGCACGTGCGAGCTGGAAGGTAAGAACCGCCCAGCGGCTCGGAGATCAGCTCGTCTGCCTGACGACACTCGCCGTGGGTGCGGTTCGCTACGGCGGCGCCGTCACGGTCGCGCGCTCTCCTGTCCTCTTCGAAGCTCTCCTGTCCTCTTCGAAGACGACCGTTCGCGCGCTTCTTCCCCGGCACGGTCATTCGCAGGAGCCTCTTCGCCGAAGTGCTTCCGCCTTCGGGGCCGCCTATCGAGCGCTACTCGGGCGCAGCGTGGCGGCTGGAGGTCTTCGAGCGGCAGCCGACGCTCCGCGCTGACGGTTCTCGGGCAGCAGAAGGGCAGCAAACGCCCGGAATCAAAGCTGATCAAGCCTCTGCGAACCAGACCTACGCGGCTCGAACGCCGCATGAATAGAGCGATTGCAGATCAATCGTCGTCAATCGTCGTGTTCGTGGAACAGCCTGTCACGCCGGAGGTCGCGGGTTCGAGTCCCGTCGCTCCCATAAAATCCCTGTAAATCTACGTCTTTTGTTGTCTACTTAGGCGCAAACGACCGCCGGCTTCCATCCATCCCGCGCACATCCCGCACGGGAATCGCCGCATGACGCCGGCGAGAGCCGCGAATTCCCGCAAG
This sequence comes from Gaiellaceae bacterium, assembly GCA_033857955.1. GTDB lineage: Bacteria > Actinomycetota > Thermoleophilia > Gaiellales > Gaiellaceae > Gaiellasilicea. The sequence continues at coordinate 336,077 of JAWVCW010000006.1, forward strand.
CGCTTCCCGGTCCGCATGACCGGCGGTCGTCTGTGATTACCTCCACCGCGTCGACGTGCGTGCAGAACGCCAAGGCGCCCACACCATGTCTAAGAGAACAGCGATGTTGACGCCGAGCCTCTTAGATTTTCGATCCGATGCTCAGGAAGATGAAAGCGCCGGAGCCGCCCCTCCGTGCGGGGCGAACTCCGGCGCCGTCTTTGCGCGATCGAGCGAGGAGCTACGGAGCCGGGCAGGCCAGCTTCGCGGCCTTCTGCTGAGCGCGGAAGGTCTCCCTCGCGGACTTCTGCTGAGCGTGGAGCGCCTTCCTTGCCGCAACCTGTGCCGCGTGGAGAGCCTTCCGCTCGGTCTTCTGCTGAGCGTTGAGCGCCTTCCTCGCAGCGACCTGCTGAGCGTTGAACGCCTCCAGTTCGGCCGCGGTCGCGTTCGGATGCGTCTGCAGGAACGTCGCCCGCTCGGCCTTCTGCTGATCGTGGAGAGCCTTTCGCGCGGTCTTCTGCGCGATGCGGAGGGCCTTCTTCGCGGCCTTCTGGTCAGCGCGAAGAGTCTTCGCCGCTGCCCTCTGCTGCTCTCCGAAGGTCTTGTTCGCCTGCGCGATGGCCTGCATGCAGGCGGTGTGCGCCGAGGGCGCTTTTGCGGCGTGCGCCGGTTTGGCCGGCTTGACGGGCTTCCCGTGAGAAGCCGTGGCCGGAAGAGCGATGGTCAGCGCCAGCACCGTCCCGCTGAGCACCAACATCAGTTTCCGGAGCATGTCTGTACCTCCTGTGGAAGACAACGTTCTCGTTCGTGACCCTCTAAGTACCCGGGCCTGGTCATCCGACCGTGTTCGCGGTGTTTTCCGCTTGTAAAAATCGAGGGCGCCGGTCACCGGAGAAGCCCACGTTTACATTGCGATGACGTCACGGGTACCGTCCGGTAATCACGGGCGGCAATAGTGGGGGCCGGATGTACGAGATCTCGATCAGAAGCTGGAGCGCGGTCGTGGCCGTCACCGCCGTGGTGCTCGTCGGTGCGTCGCTCGCCGAGGCGTCCACGTTCGAGAAGCCCGTGCCCGGGGGATCTCATGGGAAAGCGCCGCCCGCTCGCGGCCCGGGCAATGCCGGCGCCGGCAAGGGGATCGTGCAGTCGGTCTCGGCCACGGCGATCGTGCTCAGGGAGCTCGACGGGAGCACGGTGCGGATTCCGGTCGCTGCGAACACGCACGTTTTCGTCAACGGGCTGCGGGCCTCGCTCCGCGACGTTAGGGCAGGGTTCGTCGCTTCCGCAGTATGGAAGGCGGGCAAGCCGGCACGGGTTCTCCAGGCCTTCAATCTGTCAGGTCCGAAAGCAGTGAGCGTCGGGGTCGTCGACTCCGTCTCGACCGGCGCCGTGGTCGTGACCGGCACGGGCGGAAGCACGGTGTCCATCCGCGTCGACGCGAAGACGCGCGTGCTCGTCGACGGGAAGCCGTCCACGCTCGCCGCCGTCAGGGCGGGTTACACGGTCGTGCGCACCGCGAAGGACGCGAAGGGCGGCAGACCCGCGCGCGAGCTCCGCTTTCTCCGGCCGGGCTAACATCGGCGCATGAGCGGCAGCGTTCTGCTCGTCGAGGACGAGGAGAACCTCGCCTCGCTCGTTCGGGCCTATCTCGAGCAAGAGGGCTACCGCGTGATCTCGGTCGTCACGGGCGCCGAGGCCCTGCGGGTGATCGAGGCGGAGCCGGTGCGACTCGTCGTGCTCGACCTCAACCTGCCAGACATGGACGGGCTCGACGTCTGCCGGCAGATCAGGACCCGCTCGTCTGTGCCCGTCGTGATGCTCACAGCGCGAGACGAGGAGACAGACCGGCTCGCGGGGCTCGCGACAGGTGCCGACGATTACATCGGAAAGCCGTTCTCGCCCCGGGAGCTCGTCGCACGGATGAAGGCGGTGCTGCGACGCAGCGAGCCACATTCCGAGGAGGAGCTGCTCGTGCTCGGCGACGTCGTCCTGACCCGGAGCGCTCACGAAGTCGCCGTCGCAGGCGAGGCGGTCACGCTGCGCCCGCAGGAGTTCGACCTCCTCGCGTACCTGATCCAGAATCGCGGCGCGGTGCTCTCGCGGGACGTGCTACTCGAGCGGGTCTGGGGCTACGACTACGCCGGGGGGACACGCACGGTCGACGTGCACGTCGCTCAGCTTCGGCGCAAGCTCGGGCGGCCCGACCTGATCCAGACGGTCCGGGGCTTGGGCTACAAGGCGGTGCAGCCGTGAACGAGCTTCCAACCGGGCATCGCGCGGCGTGATGAGGTCGCTGCGGGCCCGCGAGTTCGCGGCGATCGCCGTCGCCGTCGTCGCCGCCGTGGTCGTGACACTCGTCGTCGCGGCCATTCTGGTGCGCCGCTCGGTCAAGGACGAGGCGCTCAGCGCGCTCGCGCGCCAGACCGCGCTGATCGCAGCGCAGGAGGGCGCAAAGCCGTCACAGCCGCAGGAGCTGACGAGTCTCGGCGTCTTCTTCGAGACACAGCAGGAGCGTCTCGCGATCATCTCGATCCCGCAGGCGGCACTGCTCCTCCCGAGCGACGGCGCTGCCGCACTCGACGCCGGGCAGCCTGCCCAGGGGTCGGTCGACGTTGGCGGGCGGCGCTACCTCTACGCGGCCCGGCCGATCGGCGAGCGGGCGATCGTTCTGCTCCGCTCGGCGAAGCTCGAGGCCTCGGATTGGCGTCCCTTCACGCTCGCCTTCGTGATCGCGGCAGCCACGGGCGCGGGAATCGCCGCGATCGCCGCGTTTCTGCTGGCAGGCGCCGTCGCGCGCCCGATCGGCCGGGTCGCAATCGCCAGCCGGCGACTTGCTGCCGGCGAGACGCACGGCCCGCTCCCGGTCGAAGGCGCGGCCGAGGTGGCCTCGCTCGCACTGGCGTTCAACCAGATGGCGGCGGACCTCGACCGCGCCAAGGACGCCGAACGATCCTTCCTGCTCTCCGTCAGCCACGAGCTGAAGACGCCGCTCGCCTCGATCCGCGGCCACGGCGAGGCGCTTCTCGATTTGGTGCTCGACGTGCCGACGGGCGCGGGCGTGGTCGTACAGGAAGCGCAGCGCCTCGAGCGGCTGGTGCGCGACCTGCTCGATCTCGCGCGTCTGGACCAACGGGAGTTCTCGGTCACGCTGCAGCCCGTCGACCTGGCCACCGTTGCGGCCGACGCCGTTGTGCGACACGAGAACGAGGCACGCAGGGTCGGCATCTCCCTCGTCGCCGAAACACCTGCCGCGGCGCGCGCGACTGCGGATCCGGATCGGGTGCTCCAGGTGCTGTCCAACCTGATTGAGAACGCCCTTCGCTCGACGCCGGCAGGCGGCCGGGTGACGGTGACGGCGAGCCCCGGCGAGCTGAAGGTCGCCGACAACGGCCCGGGCCTCGCGGCCGAAGACCTTCCGCGCGCGTTCGAGCGCTTCTTCCTCCACAGCCGCTACGGCACGAACCGGGCGGTCGGAACCGGGCTCGGCCTGGCGATCGTCAAGGAACTGATCGAGGCGATGGAGGGCTCGGTGACGGTGGAGAGCACGGTCGGCCGCGGGACGACGTTCGTGGTCCGGTTGCCGGAGGCGTGAACTGAGCCGCGCCGCGAAAATGCACGCCGACGGACGCCGAAGTCGAGAAGCGAGTCTAGGTGAGCCTCGCCTGGGCGAGCGTACTCTCGCCTGAGCCTGCGATACCTCAACCCGATCTGCGTGCGATCGCCGATCTCTCGCTCGCCCCGCACACATACCGGTGGTTGACATTTAGACAACACTCCATCCCGCGCAGATACCGCAGGAGGTCGCCGGAAGCTCCCGCCGGGGCTATCCCCGCAAAGCCAGGGTCGAAAAGCCCTGCTATCGCGGGTAATCCCCGCCCACGCCCGCTCAGCCCGGAAGTACCAAGACCGGCCTGTCACGCCGGAGGTCGCGGGTTCGAGTCCCGTCGCTCCCGTACAAAAACCCTGTAAACAGGCCTATCTTGTTGCCGCTCCCGAGAACATGAGCGGACGCTCGGGCAGCAAACGATCAGAACGGGACGAGCGCGGAGCCGTTCGTCGGCGCCGAAACCGACGCCAGCCTGCCCGGATCGTGACGTTTCGCCGGATCCAATAGAAGCTGTGGGTAGGTTCGCCACTTGCCTCCGGCGTCTCATCGAGCGGTCGTCAGCTGCCCAAGGAGAGCGTTCTCGGTTCGTTCGGTGTGAAGCAAGCATGCTTCGCCCAGCGTCCTCCGCGTTGCCAGCCCGGATGGCCACCAAGACGGCTCGTGCGGCGTCGCCGCGCCTCCGAGCTCGTCCCCGGAAAAGCGAGCCGGAAGCCGCTCGTGGCGTTGGTCGACCTGCGCCAGCGCTTCACCCGTCAGCTTCGGCACTGCCAACCCAATAACGAGCGGCTCGAGGAGACAGCGGAGCCGCAAGATCATCCTGGCCCCAGCAGCCTCTCGGATCGAATTCCGTGCCGATCCCGCCGCGGTGTGGCTCGTAGTCAACCCCCTGCAGGCTGACCGGCTCGCTGCGTGCGTGACCTCCAACCTGTCGAGTCGTCCCTGAGCAGGACGCAGCACGACCCCGCCGGACTAGAACGGCTAGACAGGCCCTTTCGCCGCTCTTGCGCGACACGGTGCGACACTGCTGGACGGGTGTCTGACACGCGCTGACACCGCCGGCCACACAGGGGCTCCGGCCTCACCGTCATCGCCAGCGCTCTCCGGCCGGCGCTGCAGCTCATCTCTAACCCGCGCCGGCGTCACAAGTCTCGCCACCCGTGCTCGAACGCAACCTACGCGCCGGCGAGCTCCGATCGCTCACGAGCTCGAAGCGCTCATAGGGCTTTCCTGTCACAACAGAAAGGCCCTTCGTTGGGACGTGCTCAGACTCCGCAGCGGACGCACCGTGGAGGCACGAGCCGAGCAGAAGTTGCCGTTCCATGCTCAGGATTCTTCGAGCCGCGCGGAGTCCGAGGCGGCTCGCTATCTCAAGCGCTACGAGCCGCCCGGCAGCTGCCCTCGCACCGTCGCCAGTTATGGATATCCCGAATTCGGCCAGCGTGACATCGAGCGCAGCGTGGAGCGCTGCGTCGCCTTCGTTGAGCGGTCCCACCTTCATCAGAACCGTGCCGTCGAGAGTAGTAGGGACGCGATTTGATCGACGCCGGGCAGCGTTGCGGCCTCGAGTGGAGGGCTGAAGGGGATCGGCCAGAACCCAGAGCCCAGTCTCCGAACCGGCGCATCAAGTTCCTCGAAAAGTTGTTCTGCTACCCGTGCCGATACCTCCGCTCCCACGCCATACTCGGCGTAGTCCTCGGTTACAACGACACAACGACTCGTCCGCGTCACGGAGGCGGCAACGGTGTCCCAATCAAGCGGGCACAAGACCCGGAGGTCGATGACCTCGACGTCAACCTCTGCGCGAACGGCTTTGGCAGCCTCGAGAACGGTCGGAAGCGCCGCGCCGTACGTGACCACCGTCAGATCCGTGCCCGCACGGGCCAATCGTGCGCCTTCGACACTGTCGTCGGATGACGCCGCATAACTCCCTTTTATGCGGGTGTAGAGGTTCTTCTGTTCGAGGAAGACGACAGGATTCGGATCACGAACGGCCGCTGCAAGCAGCAGTCCGACGTCCTCGACCGTAGCAGGGCAAACGACTTTCAGACCCGGTGTGCGGAGAAACCAGGCCTCCGGGTTTTGGGAATGGAACGGGCCACCGCTAAACCCGCCGCCAGCCGGCGCGCGAATAACCATGGGAACGTGCTGCCGTGTGCGGAAGTGCATCTTTGCGGCCACATTTACGATCTGGGTGAAACCGCATGTGAGGAAATCCGCGAACTGATATTCGACGATTGGGCGCCAACCTGCCAAGGCCAGACCGATCGCGACGCCGGTAAACGCCGACTCTGAGATTGGCGTGTCGCGCACGCGGTCGATGCCGTATTTTTCCTGCAGCCCTTCGGTCGCTCGGAAGGCGCCGCCGCCCGATCCGACATCTTCACCAATCAGGAGAACGCGGTCATCATCTTCGAGCGCGCTGTCGAGTGTGCGACGAATTGCCTCGAGGTACGTCACCTGGGTCAAGGCGCAAAAACGCTCTCGGCAAGCGTGTCCGCCGCGGGATACGCAGCCGCATGAGCATCGGCTAGTGCGGCGGTGACCTGGAGTGAAATTTCGGCCTCAAGCTCGGACTGGTCGTGTTCCGACCAGGCCAGGTCGACCTCAGCACGATGCCGCCATACCTTCAGGGGATCGCGCTCCCGCCAGCGCTCAAGATCCTCCTCCGGAACGTATCGCTGGGAGTCATGGGCCCCATGTCCATGCATGCGATAAGTAAATGCCTCCACGACTGTGACGCCACCTCCGTCCCGCGCGTGGTCGAGAGCCGTCTGGATGACGTCGTAGACGGCGAACACGTCGTTCCCATCCACCGTTCGCCCTTGTGCGCCATAACCGGCAGCACGGTCGGAGATCCGCTCGACAGGAAGGTACTTCCTTTCCGGCGTCATGTACGACCAGCCGTTACGTTCAACGAGTACTACGAGAGGTGCGTTCCAGAGGGCGGCGAGGTTCAACGTTTCGTGCCAGACGCCACCGGCAGCGGCTCCGTCCCCGCAGAAGCACAGAGCAGCTGAGGGCTGTCCACGCCATGTCCGGGCGAGCGCCACGCCAAGGCCTACCGGCAGCATCTCCGGCAGGTGGCTGACCATGGCTACCGTGCCATGCTCGAGTGAGCCCAGGTGAATGTTGCCGTCCCGTCCTTCCATAGGTCCGCCCGATTTGCCGAGGTAGTGACGCATGACCGCGCTCGGGGTAACGCCGCGAACGAGGTGGACTCCCATGTCTCGGATCAGGGGCGTGGCAACATCGTCAGGCGCCATTGCCAGAGCCGCGCCGACAGCAGTGGCCTCTTGACCGCGACCGTCGTAGAAGGAGCCGGGAATCCGCCCTTGGAGATAGAGTCGCCGGCCGGCCTCCTCGATGGCGCGCGTCAAGTGCAGCCAGTAACCCGCAGTCTTGGTCATCCCGGGATTCGGCGACTCCGTGCGGAGGGCGGGGCTCCCGGCATCGTCGGAGCTTGCGATGGTCACAGTCGCCTGAATGCGTCCGACCCGCTAAGCAGAACTGCGAGGAGGACGCCCAGGGCGGTGACGAGAATCATAATCAGAGCGACGCATGCAACGACCGGATATAGACCGTTGTCATAGGTGTCGAAGAGGACGGTTCCCATCACTTGCACGGTCGGGGAGCGGACGAGGAGCGATGCGGTGAATTCGTTCGCAAGGAGGACGAACATCAGGGCGGCGGCCGCCCCGAAAGTGGGGCGCATTAGGGGAGCGAGGATCGAGAGGTTCGTCCGAACAGGTCCGGCGCCCGAGACCCGCGAGGCCTCGATGTACGCGTCGCCGAGCGCGACTCGGCCTGAGAGCTGCATTCGCGTTGAGAATGGAAGCATCAGGGTGACGTACACCAGGATCATCACCCAGTTGGTGCCGTAGAGCACGACAGGTCCTTGCGTGTACGTGAGCAGGAAGCCGAGGCCGAAGATGACGGCTGGGATGCTCAGGGGCATCGCGACGATGAAGTCCAGCACGGGGCCCATCAGCCGGTGCTCACGCCGCCGGTACAAGATCGAAGCGGCGATGAATCCCACCGGCAAGGCGATTCCAACGGCGATGACCGAGACGATGAGGCTCGTGCGAATGGCCGATGTGATTCCCGATGTCTCGATGACGTTCCGGAAGTTGTCCAATGTGAATGTGCTCGGGACGATGTCGCCTGTCCACCAGGTCGACAGCGCGACGATCACGAGCGCAACGATCGGCAGGACGGTGGCGAAGAGCGTGTACAGAAGAATCGCCACGGCTCCGAGCCTTGAACTCCGCGCGGCCGGCCGGAAGCCTTTCGACCCATGCGTCACGAACCGCGCGTGATCCCCAAGCAAGACACGCTGCAGAACGAGCACCCCAACCCCGAACAGCAGAAGCGGGGACCCCAGAGCCGCTGCGAGCGCATACTGGGCAGGCTCTTGCTTGGTCGCGAAGTACATCTCGGTTGTCAATACAGACACTCCCTGAGTTCGTCCTAGCAGAAGCGGCGCCGTAAACTGGCCGAGCCCCAGCAGGAGTGCGACGCCACCGCCGTAGACGAGCGCTGGCCGCAATAGGGGCAGCGTGACGCGGAAGAAGACTCCGGCGCGTGATGAACCTGAAACCTGGGCGGCCTCGATCAGCTCACCGTTGATGCTCTCTAGGCTGGCACTGACGAAGAGGTAAACGAACGCTGCGAGCGCGAGTCCCGTGATGATGATGATCCAAGGCAGGCTGTAGATGTTGATGGGGCCCTGGTCGATGTCTGTCCACCAGGGCAGATGCCGGAGCAACGCGTTGAGGTAGCCAGGCCTGGGCGAGAACAGAAATCCCCACCCGAGGACACTTGCAATGGCCGGGACGACGATTGGAAGAATCGGCAATGCCCGCAGAGGGCGCAGCCGCGGCGAGAGTGAGTTTGCCGCCCAAGCAAGCGCGGTTCCAAAGACGAGCGCGATCGCGAGCGATCCCAGCGCGAGGGCGATCGTCATCCGAATTGTTGTCCAGATGCCGGGTCGAGTAAAAGCGTCCACGAATCCCTGTCCGCGATCTTCGAAGGCGAGCGCCTGGAGCCGCACCAGCGGGACGACTGTCAGATAGCCGAGCCCAGCGGTGAACGCCCCTACCGCGACGGCCGTGCCGATACGCGCGCGCGTGACACGGCGTCGGCGCGGTCTCATGCCGACCGAAACAGCGTCCGCGGCCACCTAGGCTCCGATCGCCATCCGAGCGGCGGTCGAGGAGCCCCTCGTGGGAATTCTGGTAGCCGTGTTATCGAAGAAGGTCAACGTCCCGGCCGGGAAAAAACCGAGAAGAGGGTCTCCGGGCAGCAGGCTTCGCGCCCAATTCCCGCGCTCGCCCGCCGGGAGGCGGCTATGTAAGCGCTCATCGCCGATCGAAATGACCACGTCGATGTAGCGCCCCCCGAACTCCGAAGCGACGACGGTTGCGGGGAACCAGACGGCGTCCTCTGGCGCGTTTTCGCTCGCTGGAGCGAGATGAAGATCTTCGGGTCGAGCCCTGGCGGCCATCTCGTCGCTTGCGACAGTGGGACATCCGTGCACGGCGTGTCCGCCGTATACCCAGTGTCCGTCTCTTCGGTCGAGTTGTAAGCGGTTCGCCATCCCGATGAACTCGGCGACGTATTCGGTAGCCGGGTTCTCAAATACCTCTTCAGGCGTAGCGAGTTGGTCGATTCTGCCGTCTCGCATGATCGCGAGCCGATCGCCCAGCGCTAGGGCTTCGCTTTGGTCGTGGGTGACATAGACGGCGGTGAACTTCAGGCGTTGATGGAGCTCGTGGATTTCTGTCCGGACTTGATCCCGTAACCGTGCGTCGAGGTTGCTGAGCGGCTCGTCGAATAGCACGAGATCGGGCCGCGCAACAAGTCCGCGCGACAGCGCTACGCGCTGCTGCTGCCCCCCGCTCAGTTGGGTGGGGTAGCGGTCGAGCAGCGGCCCGCAGTCCACGAGCCTGGCGACCTCCTCGATCCACTCGCTCGCGATGGCGCGCTTAATACGTCGCGTTCGCAGCGGATAGCCGATGTTCTTCCGCACCGTCATGTGGGGCCAGAGCGCGTATGACTGAAACACCATCCCGATGTTTCGCTTGTGCGCACCCACGTTGATCCCAGCCGCGGCGTCGTAGACGGGGCGCTCTCCGAAACAGACTCGGCCGGACTCGGGAGATTCGAGCCCGGCGATACAGCGAAGTGTTGTGGTCTTCCCACAGCCACTCGGGCCGAGTAAGACAACAAATTCACCCTGCCCCACTTCGAGGTCGAGATTGTCGATCGCGACGGTTGGCGATTTGCCGCCGAACCGCTTCGAAAGCCCTCGAATGCTGACGTTGGTCAACGAGCCCCCTCATGCTCAAACATCGCTCTGGCTTGTGTCGAGTTGGGAGCGGGCATCTTAGGATGCCCGCTCCCAACTCGATTACTTCTTAAGGAATAGAGACGCCCAGTACTGCTGGTAGGCAGCGACCTTGGCCGGTTGGAGGTCGAGGAGGATCTGCTGATGAAACGGAACGAAGAACGTGTCTTGGATGCCTTTCAGCACGGAACCGTATCGCCGCGCAACGAGGCCCTGTCCCTCGGGCGAGAGCATGAAGTTGGCAAGCAACTGTGCCGCGTTCGGGTGAGGCGCTTGCTTCAACACCATGCCCCAGTAGGGCGCGTTCCAGGCACTCCCTGTCGGGATCGCGAAGTCGACGGGTGCCCCTTGCGCCTTCAGGTCGATGCTCGTTCCCGGGATTAGCGTCCCTGCGGAGATCTCGCCGGCGGCCATAGCCTGGAGCATCGGTAGGGCGGACTGGTAGACCTGCGGCTTCTGGGCCGCGAGCCGCGTGACGAATGACTTCCCATAGACCTTCTCCATGTACTGGTAGTAGTCGACAATCGCGGGAGATGTCGGCTGCAGCACGCCGATGCGTCCGCCTGCGAGAGCCGGGTTGAGGAAGTCCGGGTAGTCCTTAACACCCTGCGGATAAAGCCGGGTATTCCATCCGATGCCGAGTGTGGATGTGCCGACGTTGAACGCCTTTCCTGGCTTAGCGAACTTCGCGCGGTCGTAGCGCTTGTAGAAGAGGTTTGGACCGACAGCTGACACGACCCAGCCGTTCCTGACGGCTCCTAGTACATGCGGCCGGGCGGCCGAGATCCACATGTCGGCGACGGCCTTGCCGGTGCCGTGCTCGGCAGTCACCTGAGCGACCGTGATGCTGTCGTTGTTTCGATAGAAGTTGAGGGTGACCCCGAACAACTCCTTGAACCGTGCCGCGAACTTCGCGAGGTTGTTTGGGTCCTGGCTCGAGTAGAGGGTTACCGAGCCTTCAGCTTTGGCCTTCGCGATGATGCTCTTCCACGCGGCCGCCGTCGCCGGCTTCTGCGCCGGAGGTTTGCTCGCCGCGGCCCCGTCTGTTCCGGAGGTCGCCGTCGTCGCACTGACCGCCGCGATCAGCGCGAAACACGCCGTCGCGAGCAGCATCAGCAGTCGCCGGCTATGCCGGGAAGTCACGTTGCTCCCCATCAAGATCCCCTTTCAGTTCGGAACCGCGCGAATCTCGGAACCGTGGCGGCGCCTTTATGGCGTCGCCTGCTTCGCAGCAACGTAGCACCCCTTGGGCCTACGGTCAAGTGGCCAGACCAGACCCGGATACCGTCAAGACAAGCTTGCCGAAGTGCTGCCCCGACTCCATTCGGGCGTGCGCCATCGCCGCATCTCCCAGAGAGCTGACCGAGTCGATTACCGGCATGAGCTCTCCTCGGTCGACAATTCGCAACACCTCGCCAAAATCGGCGGGACTCCCCATCATCGTGCCCAGAATCCGCTTCTGCGAGAGGTATACCGACCGAATGTCCAGCGTCACCTCACTACCCCCGGTTCCGCCCAGCGCAACCAGACGGCCACCTGGACGCAGGAGCCGCAGCGACTCAGCCCATGTGGTCCCGACGGAATCGAGGACGAGGTCAGCTTCACCTATGCGCTCGCGGAGCGCACCCACCCAGTCGGCGTCGAGGTAGCTGGCCCCGGCGTCTGCTCCAAGCTCATACGCACGAGCAAGCTTGCTCGACGCAGAGGAGGTGACCGCGACCTGAGCGCCTGCGTGGACGGCGAGCTGTATCGCTGCGAGTGAGACCCCGCTACCGACCCCGAGCACGACAACGCGTTCGCCCGGCCGAAGGTCCCCGACTCGGAAGAGCGCGCGGAAGGCAGTCAATGCAGCGAGCGGGAGTGCTGCTGACTGCTGCCACGAAAGACCAGGCGGCTTCGGAAAGAGGTTCTCCGTTGGAACTGCCACGAGCTCTGCATATGTGCCGTCGCGCGGCCCGCCGAGGATTCGAAAATCAGGACCGGCGACGGACTCTGATGTGCCCCAGTTCAGCGACGGCAGGATCACGACCTCGCTGCCGGTGTCACGTCGGATCCCTGCACCGTCAGAGCCGAGGATCAGCGGCAGCGGGAACCGGTAAGCCGGTCCGGCGCCCGCGCGAATAAGCGTATCCCGGCGGTTCAATGCGGCGGCTCGCACTTCGACCACGACCTCACCCTCCCCCGGAACCGGCTCCGGCACATCACGCAGCTCCAGCACATCGGGAGCACCGTGGTCACAAAGGACAACCGCCTGCACCTAGACCCACCTCAGCCAGGTGCGGACTGTGCCGCCGAAGATGGCTTTCTTCTCGTCGAGGGAAAGCTCTGGCGTGTCGCGAAGGAAACCGACCGCGTCGCTATAGAGCCCGGCCCATTTCTGGTCGGCCGACACCATGCGAAGTCGTGTGAAATCGCTCGCCCACATGAGGCGACCGACTCCGAACGACTCGACGATGCGGTGCAGATGAGGCCACAGGTCCTCGTGGGGGAAGGGTGTCTCTGACAGGGTCGGGGCGCCACTGAACTTCACTGCGACGTTCTCGAACGTTGCCAGTGCGAGAAGATCGTCGAGCTTCGCAAACGGCGGTTGGGCGGCGCGAAACACCGGGGGTTGCGTGAGCCCGAGGTGGTCGACGATCAGACGGAGCTCAGGGAAGCGTGCTGCAACCAGCGAGAGGTCGGATGTCGCATCGTTCACGAACGCGAACACCGGAAGATCGGCTCTAGCGGCCGCGTTGAAGAGCGGGTCGAACCGCCCTTCTCGGAGTGCGGCGGTTCCGGTGCCGCCTTGCCAATCGAACAGCACGCATCGCAACGCGAGGAGCCCGACATCGCTCTTGATCTCAGCTACGCGCTCCAAAAGGTCAGGAGCCTCATGATCGAGTCTGCCCACGGCACGAAACCGATCCCGATATCGCTCCAGCGCCATCCGATTGAACGCGGGGCTACCGTCGAGGAGTGCAAGGTCGACGCCAACGGCGTCCATCGCGGCGATCGCGATTTCGCAGGCCACCGCAGCCCGCACCTCCGCGTCTGCGTCGGGCCACACTGCGGCCGTTTTCGGTTCGTGGATCTGCGAATCGATGATCTCCACTGTCAGAGCCTCCTTGGTACGTTGCGACAGAATGACTGCCACCCCAAAGAAGCCAGGCTGAGGTGCCGATCGTTTTCGCTGCGATAGTCCCGCACGGCAGAACGATGATCCCGGGTGCATCTCGCGGGGCCGGCGTGTCGGACATCCAGTTGGCGATGGCGTCGCTGACACGCCAGCTCGCCGAAGCAGCGCCTGATGTCCTCGTGCTGTTCACGCCGCACGGACTTCAGCTCGAGGGTCTGCTCTCGATCGTCGTCACCGCGAGGATCGGGGGAGGGCTGGGCGACTCGTTCAACCTCCCCTATCTGGAAGCCGGGATTGACGTGGAACACCTTGGCGCCGTCGATTTCGAGGTTGAGTGCGATCGCGAGCTCGCGGTGCAGGCGGTTCGCACACTCCGCTCCGCGGGCGCAGCAACCGTCGCGTGCGGTTTCGGGGCGCCGGATGAACTGGCGACGATGCCGGCCGACTGGGCGATCCTGATCCCCCTTTGGTTCCTGCTTCAACAGAATCAGGGCCTGAGGGTCGTTGTCGTCAACACAGCCCGGTCGGTTTCCGCAGCCGACCATGTCGTAGCGGGCGAACACGTGCGCGCCGCAGCGGAGACGCTGGGCCGACGGCTGGCGGTTGTCGCGAGCGGCGACCACGGTCAGACGCATCGAGCCGACGGGCCATTCGGTCATGACCTTGCGGCCGTGGAATATGACCGACTCGTCGTTGGCGCGCTCGAGCGGGGTCGGCTGGATGCTCTTCTCGAGCCGGCGGTCGAGGACCTCGCGACCGAGGCGCGGGCGGACAGCTGGCGGCCCATGCTCTCGCTCCACGGCACGCTCGGCATAGAGGATCGATGGCGGGGAGACGTCCTCGCGTACGTTGTGCCCACTTACTACGGCATGTTGTGCGCGAGAATTGATGTCGCGCTCGACTAGTAGCGTCAACGAGCGGGAACGGTTTCCATCAGAGCGGCTCCGACGCTCGTGAGATGAATCCGCATCGAGGCCCTTGCGGCTTCCGGATCCTTAGCGGTGATCGCCTCGACGATTGCCCGATGCTGCTCCCATGCTCTCTTCGCAGCGCCTTCTTCGGAGAGGACGCGCTCGATCCAGTCTTTCAGTAGCGCGCGTGTTCCGTCGAGAAGCCGGCTCAGGCTGACATTACGCGCCGCGGCGGCGATTCCGAGGTGAAAGTCAAGATCTAGGGCGGTAAGTGCTGCGCTGTCGTCGAGACAGTCCGCCATCCTTGCCACTACCTCCGCGAGTATCAATCGTTCCTCGTCCGTCGCCCGCTCCGCGGCGAGTCCGGCCAGCTCGATCTCGATGGCCATCCGGACGTGAATGACGTCGGTGGCAGCTTGACGGTCGAGCATAAGTGCAATGCGGAAGGCGTTCGCGATGAAATCAGAGTGACGTCGGACAACGAAGGCACCTTCACCGGAGCGGACCTCCAGCACGCCGAGCACAGATAAGACGCGCAAGGCTTCACGGATTGTCGGGCGGCCGACCTCGAACAGAGACACGAGCTCGCGCTCGGACGGCAATCGCTCACCCAGCTCAAATTCGCCGTTGAGGATTCCGGTCAGCAGCCGCTGTGCCACTTCCTCGCTGACAGTCTCACGCTTGATCGGCGAATACTCCACTCATGCCCTCCTTGGCGTCCGATAATTCCGCACCTGCTCGACGATCTCCGCCGCTCGATCGATCAATAGTCGCGTGTCGGGGCCAATGGCGAGCATCCGGAATCCCTGCTCGACGCGAAGAAGGACATCCTCCAAGTCCCGGGCGACCAACCCCGACGCAATCGCCCTCGCCTCCGCGCGTCCGCGCGCATCGAGAATCAAATCCGCGACCCCCGGGCCCTCCCACTCCCCGACGTACCCAAGACTGGCGGAGAGATCCCCAGGCCCGAAGAACACCGCTGGGAACCCCCCGACCTGAAGGATTTCGTCGAATGCCTCCATAGCTTCCCGTGTCTCGATTATCGGCACGACTGCAACATCAGTATTCGCGACCTCGAGGTAGTCAGAGGTTTTCAAGCCCCAACGAAAGGCCCGTTCCACCCCTACTGTTCTTGCCCCATCCGGTGGGTAGAGGGAGCAGGCCAGCGCCCGCCGAACATCAGACGCGGCGCGCACAAGTGGGACGAGAATCCCATCCGCTCCCATATCGAGCGCGCGCTTGATCGGCTCCTCGTTGAGATGAGACACCCTCACTAGCACACTGGTTTGGCTACCCGACGCGGCGCGGAGATGCTCCAGTACCTCGCGCGGACCGAGATGGCCATGCTCGGTATCGATCGTCACCCAGTCGAACCCCAGTTCAGCCGCAATTTCGGTGACCGCAGGACTTTCGAGCGTCACCCAGAGCCCAAGCACCGAGCCTCCCGACTCAAGCCGGTGCCGCAGCGGAAGGTGCGTCGACTGCGGTTCTGATTGCACTTCGCTCGCCGTCATATTCGATCTACTACGGGCGGCCCGCTCAAAGCTGCCGCGCGCTCGCTCGTGTCGGCTACCCGGCGGTGGAACTCCTTGAGTCCGTCCTCCATGTACGACAACGCCGCAAGACGGAGGAACCGGACTCCTGCGCTTAGGAACTCGGCGACATTTTCGTCGTTGACGAGAGTGCCCGCACAGCTCCCGGCGGCGACGATCCGGACGATGCCGTCTCGCACGACCGTCTGAACATCAGGGTGGAACGGCTGGCCAAGGTATTCGGCACCCATCGTCTGCGCAAGATCGACGGGCCCGATGAAAAAACAATCGATCCGATCCACCTGGAGGATGTCGTCGAGGTTTTCGAACGCCTCGATGTCCTCGAGGAGCGCGACTATCAAGACTTCCTCGTTCGCAGTGGCGAGGTAGTCTGGGACGCCATAGCTCTGGCGCGGGAATGCCGCCCCACGCTCACCTTCGGGTGCGTACAGCGAAGCGTTGACGATCCGCTCGGCTTGCTCGCGTGTGGTGACGTGTGGGACCAGGACCGACTGCATACCGCGGTCGAGTGCGCGACCGATTTCGGCGGAGTCGTTTCGCATGACGCGGATCAGTGATGTAACGCCCCAGAGATCACACGCGCGGGCAATATCGCCGAGCTCGCCCCAGTCGGTACCTCCGTGCTCCATCTCAACCCACACCACGTCGGTGAGACCCTGTGCAGCAAACAGCTCGAGCGTCTCCCGGTCGCCAGTCGAGTTTGCAGCGAGGCTCGCCGAGACAACCGGCAAGCCAGCGCGAAGCCGTCGCCGAGCGCGATTGGGCCGAATCGATACCGCTGGCTGGTTCATGCGTTGACCAGGGTCTTCGACCCGACCGCCGCCTCGCCTTTGAGTACATCGGCGATCCGTTCTCCAATGACGAACGCTGTGTTGTTCGGAGGAGCGCGGACAATCTGCGGACAGAGCGAGAGGTCGGCGATGGTCACGTTCTCAACGCCGTGGATTGTCCCGTCGAAATCTGCGACAGCGAACGTATCCGTGGTGCTCCCCATTCTGCATGTTCCCGTCGTGTGCTTCGCGGTCGCGAGGCTGATGTGAGCCCAATTCTCAAATGAACGCGCGGTGGCGAGGTCCTCATCGCTCGGCGATATTCGTCGCCCAACGAGCTTTGCGAGCGGCTTGCCGGCGAGAATCTCCAGCGTCACGTCAATTGCCTCCCGGAAGCGCCTGAGGTCACCCGCGTCCTCCAGATGGTTGAAGGCGAGCTTCGGTGACGCAAGAGCGTCACCGGATCGAAGCCTGACCTCGCCCCGACTTGCAGGCTGCTGCAGCAACGAACCGAGAACAAGACCCGACTGCGTGCCGTGCGTGGCGGTGACGGGATGAGTACCAGTGGGCGGGACATAGGTCGGCCACGTGTGCATGTCATTGCGCGAGCCGCTTGGAGTCGAATGCACGAGCATGGCCTGAAAGTAGGGATAAATGTCCGGCGACGGCAGATGCTGTGGCGTAACGGCCACAGAAACTGCCAGCATCGGATGATCAGATGCATTGGATCCGACCCCCGGCATGTCGATGACGACCGGGATTCCATGCTCCTTCAGATGAGAAGCTGGCCCGACACCCGAGAGCATCAAGAGGTGCGGTGTCGCGATCGCACCCGCGCACAGAACCACCTTGTCGGCCCGAACGAGCTCAAGCCGTCGGTCGCGCAAAATGGCTACGCCCGTTGCCCGCATCCCGTCGAAGATGATCTTCGTGGAAGCAGCGTTGGTCCAAATGAGCAGGTTTGGGCGGATCGCCGCCGGATCGAGATAGGCAATGTCGGCGGAAACACGTCGTCCCTCGAAGCGGTTCAACGGGATCGGGCCGATTCCGGACCCGTCTGGCGCCGAGAGGTCTGGCTTCTCCGCGAACCCGGTCTCGATCGAGGACTCGTAAAACGCGTCCGTGTACGGGTACCACTGTTCTTCGGGCGGTCTGACAACTGGGATCGGACCGTCGCTGCCATGGTGCGGTCCGGCAAAGTCGAAATCGTGCTCGACCCGCCGAAAGAGAGGTAGGAGCGCGTCATAGCTCCACAACGGTGAGCCCCAGCCATCGTAATCCTCCGGCAATCCGCGGAAGAAGATCGCGCCATTGATGGCACCGGAGCCGCCGACCATGCGGCCGCGTGAAAGCACGACATCCTGCTCTGCCCGCCGAGTGAGCCGAGCAGGGTAACGCCAGTCTCGGTTGGGATCGGCGTGCAACTTCGCCGCGTCGCCCGCCTCGACATAAGGTTCATCGCCGCCGGCCTCCACGAGCAGCACCCGACACGCCGGATCCTCCGAAAGGCGTGCCGCCATCACGCAGCCCGCCGTTCCGGCTCCTACAACGATGACATCGACTGTCAGCTCCGTATCGACGCTCATTGAGCACCCCCGCCGGCAAGTGCCCGGGAAGAAATACGGTCACCGTAGAAGGCCAGCGCGTTCTCGGACGTCACCTTCGCAGCCCAGTCGGCTGGGACGAGCGCCAACACCTGCTCTACAGTCTGCGAATCGGAGCGGGGGAAGCCGCTGGCAAAGCACAGCATGTCCTCGATACCCGGGAAGCTCTCCGAGGTGGCCAGGACAGCCTCTGGTGACTCAAGCTGGTACGTCGAAAGCCGGAAGTGCTCGCGGAAATACTCCGAGGGACGCCGCCTCACCCACGGTGCTGTCGTTCCGAACCCCTGGTAGCAGGCGTCATGCCGCCAAAACGTTGATGGAACCCAGCCAATTCCGCCTCCCACCAGCATGATCTTGAGGCGAGGAAACTCTTCGAAGACGCCTTGGCCGACAAGGCTGATCACGTGCGTCATGAAAGCTTGGACGGCCAGTATGCGGTACTCGGTGTAAGTCGCGGGAGGTGCCACCGCCGTCTGGAACGTCTTCGAAAAGGCCGACGCCTCGGTTCCGATTGGGATCGCAATCGGTAACTCGTACTCCGCTGCGGCGCGGTAGATATCGTGGTAGAGCGGGTGCCCGAACGGCTCCCCCAACCCATTGCCTGCGATCAGAATCTGCGCCATTCGCAGGTTTGATCCATGCCGACGGATCTCCTTCGCGGCCTCGAGTGGCAGTTGTGTTGGCACGATGATCGATCCCCATGTCTTGTCGTCTGCGCCGAGCCACCGATCGGCGGTCCAGTCGTTCATCGCGGCGCAAACGGCCACCCCGAGCGCAGTGTCACCGTGCAATGAGATCCCCGCAGCGCCCCCATAGGCGAGAACAGAACCTGCGAGATCACGGCCCTTGAGCTGCTCAGGGTCGGTGATTCCCTTGGCACCGGGCGCTTCCCCGGCGTGAACAGCACCGTTTGGATTGCGAAACGGAACGTCGACATCGAGGAGCCGCAACATCGATTCGCGGCCCGGCACATGGCTCACTTGCTCGACTAGTTCGCGCCACGCGCGCGGCAGGTAAGCAGCGATCTCTTCCTGCTGTGACCAATCGTGGTGAACTGAGGTGTCAATCACAGACGGCAGCGGATCACCCCTCTGTTCCTGTGCTCGCCCGGAACTCGGCGAAGACCCTGCCATTGTCGATCCATGCCTTGTACGTCTTCAGCCGATATTTGGGATTACGTGTGGCCCTGCCCTCCGGAAGCGTGAACTCCCACCGATGCCAGGGGCACAGCAATGTGGCAGTGTGCTCCTCCAGACCGAGCTCGCCTACTGCTCCACTGACGAGCTTCCGGGTCACGACTCCTGCACAGACCGGAGCGAAAGCATGCGGGCAAATATTGCGGACGACGTAAACGTCGTCCTCCCACAACAAGACGCCTACATCCCTGCCGCCGACCTCAAGGGTGCGGAAGGCGCCGTGCTCGAATTCCGCAACCGATCCGAGGTCTTCGGCCATCTCAGTCGGGCCAACGGTAGATCTCGCGCGCGTTTTCATATGACACCTTGGCCTGCCACTGGTCGGGCAAATGTCGAGCAACGTACTCGAGCTCATCGGTGTCCCAGTGAGGGTAGTCCGTCGAGAAGAGAAGCAGGTTCTCGATCTCCGGCACGGTTTCCAACAGCCTGATCAGCTGGCGCGGTTCCTCGGCGGGCTCGAACGGCTGAACACCGAAGCGCAGGTTCTCTCGAAGGTAGTCGGTCGGTTGCTTCTTGACCCACGGTGACTCTCGCCGGAACAGATCCCAGTGGGCGTCGAGCTGCGAGAACAACCAGGGCACCCAATTGCATCCGGACTCAAGGAAGACGACCTTCAGCCGCGGCCACTTTTCGAACACGCCATGCGTGATCAAGCTCGTCGCATGGTGCATCGCTGCCTGGTTCAGGAGCGGGTAGTACTCCATTGTCGTCTGCGGCATCCCGCCGGCCGCAAACGCCGGCAGCGCCCCCGTGATGTTCGTCCCGAAATGAATCGCTACCGGAAGGTCGAATTCCGCGGCGGCATCGTAGATGGGGTGATAAACAGGATGGCCGAATGGCTGTCCTAGTCCGCCGTCGACGACGAGCACTTCAACCATCCTTGGATGCTCACCCACCCGCCGAATCTCCTTTGCAGCCTCCTCCGGCAACTGCGTCCCAACGAGCAGACCACCGTAGAGTCGGTCGTCCACATCGGTTAGCCATTGCTCGAGGCTCCAGTCATTGCTCGCACTCGCGAGCGCGGCCGCGAGGTACGGGTTCTCATGAGCAACCTCGAAGCCGACGTTGTAGCTCAGGATCGCGCGCTCGACGCGCAGCGGCTCGAGAGCCTGTGTTCTAAGCAGATCGTAATCCGCCCCAGGTGGCCGCCCGTCAGATGGGTACGAGTCCATTCGTCGGAAGCCACCAGGCGAAAGATACGCCGTAATGACTGCCACGGGTGGCACGCCTGTTCCCATGACCATCTCGCGCCAGCTTTGAGGGAGGTAAGCGACGAGCTCGTCTGAATTGCCCGGGCTGTGATGGACGTCGACATCGATGACGGGGCCGTCATACTTAGGCGCCCGGCTTTTTGCAGACGTCGAAGCCAGCGTTTCCTGGCGCCGATCCCCGGCAGCTGTCGAGACTGGGAGAGTGTTCTCCACCACCGGGAATCTACCGGGTCACGCACGTCTGGTCAACTGGCTTGACCAGACGTGCGTATGATTGTACGTTCATGTCGTGTCAGTTGGCGGCCGCTCAGCCATTGTGACCGGTGCCGGTTCCGGTATCGGTCGCGCCGTGACACGCGCACTGCTCGAGGCTGGTTACCGCGTCGCGCTGGCAGGCAGGCGCGAAGAGGCGCTCCACGACACGCTTGCAGAGCTAGGCGGGTCATCCAGCTACGCGCTGGTGGTACCAGCCGACGTCACCGATCCAAACGATGTGGGCCGGCTGTTCACGCAGGCGAGCGACCGCTTCGGTCGGCTCGACTTGTTCTTTAACAACGCGGGAGTGTTCGGGACGCCGGCACCGCTCGACGAGATCTCGCACGAAGAGTGGCTGAATGTGGTCAATGTAAATCTCACTGGAGCCTTCCTCTGCGCCCAGGCCGCCTTCAGAACGATGCGTCATCAAGCTCCGTCCGGGGGCCGCATCATCAATAACGGCTCACTCTCGGCCCACGTCGCTCGCCCCCACGCCACGGCGTATACCGCCACGAAGCACGGCGTGACGGGGTTGACGAAAGCGATCTCTCTCGAGGGCCGTCCGTACAGGATCGCCTGCGGGCAGATCGACGTCGGGAACGCAGCCACGGACATGACGGTGGCCTTCGAGTCGGGCGTCCTTCAGCCTGACGGTTCGCTTGCCCGCGAACCCACGATGGCGGCCGAGCATGTGGGAGACGCTGTCCTCTATATGGCAGGACTGCCGCTGGAAGCAAACGTGCAATTCCTTACAGTGTTGGCTACGGGGATGCCCTCCTTCATCGGCCGCGGGTGAGACGACGCCTGCGGCTCGGGCGGAGCCGAACCGCAGGCGGCAGCTCCTTTAAAGCTGCGCGATCACCGTCTTCGTCTCTGTGTAGTTGTTCAACACCTGCTGCCCCATCTCGCGCCCCCAGCCGGATTGCTTGAACCCTCCGAAAGGCAGTTCGGCGCCAAAGATGTGATACGTGTTGAGGTAGATCGTGCCGGCCTGGATCCGCCCGGCGAGCCGGTGGGCCAACGAGATGTCCCGCGTCCAGATACCGGCCGCCAGTCCATAGATAGAGTCATTGGCTTGGCGAGCGAGGTCCTCGACGTCTTCGAACGGTAACGCCGTGATCACGGGACCGAAAATTTCCTCCCGCACGAGGACGTGATCGTTGCCGGTGTCGACGAGAACCGTCGGCTCGACGAAGAACCCCGGCCCGTCGACGCCTCGCCCGCCGGTCGCAGCCCGCGCGGCTCCAAGCGCCTCTTCGGCTAGATAGCCCGTAACGCGCTCGAACTGCTCCTGGGAAACAAGCGGCCCCATGTCCGTCTCAGGGTCGAGCCCACTCCCCATCTTGATCGCCTCGGCGGCCGCACATACGCCAGCGACGACCTCGTCGAAGCGCTCCTTCTGGACGTAAAGGCGCGACCCGGCGCTACAAACCTCGCCCTGATTAAAAAAGATCCCCTGCGCAGCGCCCGCGATCGCTGCATTGATGTCTGCGTCGGCGAAGATGACGTTCGGTGACTTACCGCCGAGCTCGAGCGAAACACGCTTCAGGTTCCCGGCAGCTGCCCGGACGATTTCCCTGCCGACTTCGGTGGAACCGGTGAACGCGATCTTGTCGACATCGGGGTGGGCCGCGAGGGCGGCGCCTGGAACCCCATCGCCGGTAACAATGTTCACGACCCCGTCAGGGATGCCGGCCTCTAGGAGAAGCTCACCTACCCGCAGCGCAGACAATGGAGTCTGCTCAGCCGGCTTAAGCACGACGGTGCACCCAGCGGCGAGGGCCGGCCCCAGCTTCCACGCGACCATTACGAGCGGAAAGTTCCAAGGAATGATCTGGCCGACAACGCCAACTGGCTCACGCCGGGTATAAGCGTGGAACTCGGCCGAAGTCATGTACGGCACCGATGGAGCGATCGTCTCGCCGTTCATCTTCGTCGCCCAACCAGCCATGTACCAAAATAGATCTGCTGCAAGTGGAACGTCTGCCGCCAGGGCGACGGATGCCGGCTTGCCGTTATCCAGGGACTCAAGCTCGGCGAGCTCCTCAGCGTTCTCTGAGATCAGATCACCAATTCGATGAATGATTCGACCACGCTCAGATGGCGTCAGCTTGGACCACGGCCCGCCCAAAGCGCTACGTGCGGCGCGCACAGCACGGTCGATGTCCTCAGCGCCACCTTCCGCGACAAGAGCGAGAGTTTCCTCAGTCGCTGGGTTAATCGTCCCGAAACGATTGCCGCTGGCCGCTTCGACCCAGCGGCCACCAATCAACATCTTCCGCGCTTCCCCCGTGAAGTACTTCGGTGTCCAGGCGACGTGCATCTCTACCGCCATATGGCCTTGTCTCCCTCGGTCGCTCGCCTCTGGATGGGCAAGACGATCGCCACCCTAACATGCTGGTCAAGCCAGTTGACCACGCGGCGGATCGGTGCTAGCTTCGACAGATGGAGAACGCAGTCGATCGAGGCTCCCGATGACCTCTCTAGACGCGAGCCCACTCGTGCTAAAGGGGATGGAGGAGCAGCTCGCTCTGCGCCGTCGGCTTCTTGCGGAGGGTGCGATTGCCATAGGCTGGAAACTCGGCCTGGGAAGTCCCGACGCGATGGAAACCTTCGGAACCACCGCTCCTCTTGTCGGCTTCCTCACCGATCGCAGCGTCCTTGAGCAGCGTGCCACATGCTCGATTGGTGATTGGGTAAACCCTGCCGCCGAGGCCGAGATCGCAGTTCACCTCGCACACGACGTGCAGCCAGATGCCAGCCCCGCAGCTGCGGCCGCAGCCATCAGTGGTCTCGGCGCAGCGATCGAGCTCGTCGACGTGGATGTACCGATGGAGGACGTAGCGCCGATCCTCGCCGGCGACCTTTTCCATCGTCACGTAATGCTAGGTCCCGCAAGGCCGCACAACGAGGAAATCCACGCCCAGATCTTCGTCAACGGCGAAGATCGAGAAGCCATCGCAGATCCCCTCGCGGTCGTGGGCGATCCCATCGCCTCGGTTTGTCACGTCGCTCGGTTTCTGGCCCGATTCGGCGAACGTCTCCGCGCCGGCGAGGTCATCATCACAGGATCGATAGTCCCTCTGATGTTCGTGACACCCGGGGATCGAATCGAATATCACCTCACGCCTCTCGGCGCCCTCACCGTCGACTTCACGGTGTAGCGCGCCCGACGAGCGCACTGTCGGCGCGTGTGTGTGGCAAACCAACCTCACAGATTAGAGGTCAACCGTAAATCGCACGGTCACAGGCGTCCCGTTTCGCGTGTTAGCCCATGTCCGCAGGACGGCCCCGAGTCCTGTGCTCGTCGGCGATTCGAATGCCGAGCTCTGGTCGGCCCGAAATCGAGTCTGCGTGATCGTGCGCAAATCAGCGTGCAATGTCCGCCGACCCGCATGAATGGAGCGATAGCGCGTCAGTCGTCGTCAATCGTCGTATCGGTGGAACAAGCCTGTCACGCCGGAGCTCGCGGGTTCGAGCCCCGTCGCTCCCGTCTAGAAACCCTGCAAACAGCCCTATTCTGTTGCCCTAACTGAGAACGGGATCGACCGCTCGGGCAGCAAACAATCAGAACGCGACGCGCGCCGAGCCCGTCGTCGTGGCCCACGCCGACGCGAGCCGCCTGGATCGTGACATTTCGCCGGATCCGACGGGCGTTTCCAGACGGGTTCGTCGCTTGACTTCCGGCGTGTCGTCAGGCGCGTCCCTCAAGCCGCAACGCTGGCCGGTAGCTCGAGTCTTGCCCGCGGGCTGTATTCCGAGCGGGCCTCCGCTCATTGCAGAGCGGGCGATGGCTGACCTTGTGGTCCGGCGGTCACCAGATAGCCGATGCGCGGCGCCGACCCTCGACGAACCACTCACCCGGCTATTCGATGCCCACCTCGCGACGCCGCCGGCCTGTGCGCGAGAGCTGCTTGGAAGTGCGCTCAGACCCTTACAAGCGGCCGTGCCGGTCGACCGTTTCCTCGCGGAACGTCTCCACGTTTACCGGTGACAGTGGTTCTTGACCCCTGCTTGACCCGGGCCGCGCTCGGATCGTTCGCGACGTCAGATAGCTCGTGAATGATCTCGTTGTCCGACCAGTCCGATGGAAACTCGCTCTTGCGCGGGAACCCTGTCCCGGCGCGGTCTCCCGAGTAACTTCCATTTGGTCTGGTCTCGCCATCAAGAATGTGCCGGCGAGATGCCGGAGTCGTGAGGTAACTAGGCCATCCCCCGCCCTCGCCACGCTCACGCGAGGGCATTGGAATCCGAGGCCGGTGAGTGCGCCGAAGCGTCCTCGTCGGCGCGATCAGCAAGTTTGCCGAGGTTGCCGTACCGACCCGGAGCCCCCAACCTCATCAGTCAGGCGTACACCGATTTGGGTGAGGAAACCGCTTGCCCTCTTGCCGACGTGTTACGACTGTCGTGACGGATCGGAGTACGCAATCCATGCGTCGAATTCCTCAAGCACACCGATAACGACAGGCCTATCTTGTTGCCGCTCCCGAGAACATGAGCGGACGCTCGGGCAGCAAACGATCCGAACGGGATACGCGTGGAGCCGTCGTCGGCGCCCAAGCCAAAGCTCGCCTGCCCCGATCGTGAGGTTCGTCGGATCCAATTGAAGTCGAATGGCGCGGCTGCCACCTGCTGACACGCGCTGACACGCAACTGCCCCCACCACGTTCTCCGAACCAATTCCGCGATACGCCGGGGCGATCTACGGGATGTTGGCGATCACGATCGTGGCCTTCGCGCCCTTTGGGCCGCTGGCCTGGACGCGGATCGTGTTCACGTAGCCGGGCTTCATCGCCGTGCCCACCGTGAACTTGCGCACCTGGCCGGCCTTCAGCCGATGCTGTCCGAAGTACCTGCCGTTCACGAGCAGGACGACCTTGCGCATTCCGGGCGTGCCGTTTGTGACGGTGACTCGGTGATCTGTATGAGGCACGTTGCGGAAGACTTCGTCCTGCGGCTTGCCGGCGAAGCGTTGCACGGTCATGACGATCGGGTCGCAGATCGCGGGATTGCCGGCGAGATCGTGGAAGAGCACCTCGACGCCCATGCTCTTCTTCTTGTTGATGGCGGTCGCGATGAGCGTGACCGGGCCTAGTGAGCCGACCGGGTAGGGCTCGACGACGACGGTCGTGTTCAACTTGTAGGTGACTTCATGCCGGGCGAGGCCGGAACCGATCTCCTCGACTCGGAAGCGGATGAACGGGTTGCCGGCGGCAGTCGTCCCCTGCTCGACGATCTCGCAGGACGGCGGCGTCGTGTCCACCGGGGGCGTGGTCGGGGTGACGGTGATCGAGACCATCGCCGTCGCGGTACCGCCCTTGCCGTCGCTCGCGGTGTAGTTGAAGAGATCAGGGCCGGTGTAGCCGGCGGCCGGCGTGTAGGTCGTTCCGTCGTAACTGCCGTGGAACGGCGTGGCGTGCGTGAACGTGAGCGTGTCGCCGTCGACATCGGTGCCGGCGAGCAGAATGGCGATGGGCCTGTCCTGGCGTGTCGTCACGGAGCGGTCGTCGACCTTCGGCGCGTCGTTGACCGGCCGGACGGTGATCGAGACGGTGGCGCTGTCGGTGCCGCCGTGCCCGTCGCCGGCGGCGTAGGTGAAGCTGTCGGGTCCGTTGTAGTTCGCAGCCGGGGTGTACACACCGCCCGCATAGCTGCCGTGGGCGGGCGCGGTCGTGGTGATCGTCAGCGAGTCGCTGTCGACGTCAGTACCCGTGAGCGCGATTGCGAGTGGGATGTCCTCGTCCGTCGCGACGGACTTGTCGGCGACATCCGGCGCGTC
Source organism: Gaiellaceae bacterium (assembly GCA_033857955.1). Classification (GTDB taxonomy): domain Bacteria; phylum Actinomycetota; class Thermoleophilia; order Gaiellales; family Gaiellaceae; genus Gaiellasilicea. The sequence continues at coordinate 362,406 of JAWVCW010000006.1, forward strand.
GTTCACCGGCCGCACCGTGATCGAGATCGAGCCGACGTCCATGCCCCCGCGCCCATCGGAGACGACGAAGTCGAACGAGTCGGGGCCGTGGTAGTTCGCGGCCGGCGTGTAGGTCGTACCGTCCCACGAGCCGTGCTGCGGCGCGGTCGTGGCGGCGAACGTCAGCTCGCCGCCGTCGACATCGGTCGCGCCGAAGGTGATCGCCAATGAGGAGTCCTCGTCGAGGGCGACGCTCTGGTCGCCCGCGACCGGCGGATCGTTCACCGGCCGGACCGTGATCGAGATCGTGGCCGTGTCGGTGCTGCCGTGGCCGTCGTCCGCCGTGTACGTGAACGAGTCGGGCCCGTTGTAGTTCGCCGCGGGCGTGTAGACGGCGCCGGCGAAGCTGCCGTGGCTCGGGCTCGTCGTCGTGAGCGTGAGCGTGTCCCCGTCAGGGTCGCTGCCGGAAAGGACGATCGTCAGCGGCGTGTCCTCATCCGTCTCGAGTGCGCGGTCGGCCACGTCCGGTGCGTCGTTCGCGGGGCGGACGGTGATGCTGACGGTCGCCGTGTCGGTGCGGCCGAGGCCGTCGTCCGCCGTGTAGGTGAACGAGTCCGGGCCGTTGTAGCCCGCCGCGGGCGTGTAGGTCGTGCCGTCGTAGCTGCCGTGCGAGGGCGACGTGTGGGTGATCGAGAGCGCGTCGCCATCGACGTCCGTCCCCGTCAACGCGATCGCCACCGAGCTGTCCTCATCGACGCCGACGGAGCGGTCGAGAACGTCCGGAGCGTCGTTCACGGGCGCCACGTGGATCGTCACCGTGCCGTTGTCGGCCTGCCCGTCAGCGTCCGTGGCGGTGTAGACGAACCTGTCGGTGCCGTTGAAGTTCGGGCTCGGCGTGTACACACCCGCGACGTAGCTGCCGTGATCGGGCGGATCGATCACGGCAATCGTCGGCGTGCCGCCGTCCGGATCGGTGGCCGTCAGCGTGATCGACACGGGCGTGTCCTCCGGTGTCATGACGTTCAGGTCCGCGGCCACCGGCGACTCGCCGACCGGGGTGACGACGATCTTGACGAACGCAACCTCGCTCGCCTTCCCGTCGCTGGCGCGGTAGGTGAACTCGTCCAGGCCGACATAGTTCGCCGCCGGTGCGTAGAGGAAGTCGCCGTTCGGCTGCAGCGAAGCCGTTCCGTGCGCCGGGCTCGACTCGAGCGTCACCGTGAGCGCATCCCCGTCCGGGTCGAGGTCGTTGGTCAGCACGTTCCCCCACGCCGGCGTGTCCTCAGGCGTGAACACCTCATCGAAGAACGGCTCCGGCGGATCGTTCACCGGGCTGACGGTGATCGAGACCGTCGCAGCGGGCGAAAGCAGGGTGCCGTCGCTCGCCGCGTAGCTGAACGAGTCGGGCCCGTTGTAGTTGTGGCTCGGGACGTAGGTGAAGCCGCCGTCAGCGCCAGAGGTCAGCGAGCCGTGGGCGGGCTGTGTGATCAGCGACGTGCTCAGCGCATCGCCGTCTAGGTCCGCGTCGTTGCCGAGCACACCCGGCGCTGCAACGACGAGTGGCGTGTCCTCGCTCGTCGTGTAGGCGTCGTTGACAGCTGTCGGTGCAGCGGTGGTCGCGGCGATCGTCAGCGACGCTGTCGCGACGCGGCTGTCCGCGGTGCCGTCGTTCGCCTTGAAGGTAAAGCTGTCGGGCCCGGAGTAACCGCTCTGCGGGGTGTGGGTGAACGTCCCGTCCGCGTTGAACGACAGGGCGCCGTGAGCCGGTCCTACGACGACCGCGTAGGCGAGTGGGTCGTTCTCGCCGTCCGTGCAGGTGACGGCGCCGATGATCTGCTTGTCCTCCGCACCGGAGAAGGACGCGTCGGGGCAGCTGGGCGGGCCTGCCACGTGAACGACGGTGATGTAGACGTTCGACAGCGTCGTGGCGCCGTGGCTGTCGCCGATCTCGTAACGGAAGTTGGCCTGGCCGCTGAATCCGGGCTCCGGCGTGTAGAGCACCATGTCGCCGGAGATGACCGCAGTTCCGAACGTGTAGTAGTGCGGCAGGACGGCCGTCAGGGTCAGTGTGTCGCCGTCGCCGTCGGTGTCGTTCGCCAGAATGTCGGCGATCGGGATCGCGAGGGCCGTGTTCTCGTTCGTCGTGAAGTTGTCAGCCTGCGCGAAGGGCACGTCGTTCACCGGGTCGATCGTGAGGTCCACGGTCGCCGGCAGCGATGTGTCCTGCCCGTCGTTGACCGCGAACGTGAAGGAGTCCGCGCCGCTGTAGTCCCGGTCGGGCCGGTATGACACGCTGGCGCCGCTCACGACCAGCGTGCCGTGCTGCGGGAACGTCATGACACTGAACGTCAGCGGATCGTCGTCCAGATCCGAGCCGGCCAGTGTGATCGGGAACGAGGAAGTGTCCTCGGTGAGCGTGACGCTCTGTGCCAGCGCAGCCGGCACCTGGTTGCTTGCGAGGCTGAAGGAGAAGTCCACCCTGGCTTCGACGTTCGCCTTGGCGGTCACGATCTTCGTCTGGGGCTTGTAGCCGGGCGGCGCCACGGTGACGCGCCAGTCCTTGTCGGCGTTGAGGTCGCCGAGTGGAACGCCTTCGATCCGGTAGTCGCCGTTCGCGTCCGTCGTGGCGCTGCCGCCGAACTCGGTGCCGACGAAGACGCTTGGCATCGGATTGCCGGTGTCCGCGTTCGTGATCCTGCCGACGAGGACCCCGAGTGAGGTCTGCCGCGTGCCGAAGTCGACCGCGATCGTGGCGCCGCAGAAGATGGTCACGGTCTTCGACTGCGAGAAGAACCCGCTCGCCGACGCCGTGAGGTACACCTGCGTGGGGTTGTTGCCAAAGCCCGGCTGGATGTTGTCGATCTGGAACCGGCCCTGGGCGTCCGTGTACACCGGGTACGTACCGCCTGCGATCTGCGCGCTCGCAATCGGTGCCTGCGTGTTCGCATTGACAACCGAGCCGACGATACGCGCCGGCGTGCATTTGCGGAGCAGGCGATAGTCGAGTCGCGACGTCTTGTCGGCCTCGATCGTCGTGATCTGCAAGATGCTCCAGTAGTCGGTCGCGTACGCGGTCAGGTTCTTGCCCACGGCCGCGTTCCGGTTGCCGAGCGTGATCTGCGGCGCGGAGTAATTCCCATTCCGGTCCGTACTGCCACAGATCGTCGACGGGTAGCAGTAGATTCCCCCGTCGGTGACGACGGCGGACGGGATCGGCGCGCCGGTCGTGACGTCCTTCACCGAGCCGGCGAGGGCGCCGTAGCGCTTCTTCAGGAGCCGGAAGTTCGCGGTCGCGGTCTTGCCGTTCTCGAGCAGGACGACCTGGTACGGCGAGGCGTAGTAGCCGTCCTTGGTCGCCGACGGGTAACGGTAGGCCGAGGTCTGGAGGAAGCCGAGGAAGATGTTCTCGGCCCGGAAGTGGCCCGTCGAATCGGTGAAGGTGCCATAGCCGTACTCGTAGATGTTGCCGACGTAGGCATCAGCGACTGGAGCGCCTGTTTCCTCGTCGTAGACGAACCCTTCGAACGTCGAGTAGCCGGAGAACCCCTTCTTGATCCAGACATCCCCGTGCGCCTCGTCGCCGCAGCCGGAGATGAAGAGATCCTGGGTAACGCCCACCGATCCCGGCGGGTCGTCGTCGCTCGGGACCGGCTCGACCCGGTAGCTGGTCGGAGCATTGTTGTGGCCGAGGAGCAGCGTCCGATCGAAGTCGAACCGGCCCTGCGCATCGGACTGCAAGAAGACGTAGTTGTAGAACGTGACCCACAATTTGACCGAGTGGTTCGCCGCGACTTCACCGGTTTCGTTGCCGTCAGCGTCGAGGTAGAGCACGCGACCGCCGCGGACCTTCCCGGTGCACTGCTTGACGAGCTCGAAGTCGAGCGTCTTCGGATTGTCCTTGTCGGCGGTTACGGCCTTGGACTGTTCCCAGTAGCCCGCGGCGCCGGCAGTGACCCCGTACCCGATGGGCTGGTTGCCCGGCGCCAGCTCGGCATCTCCCGCATATGTCCCGTCCGAGCCGGCGGTCAATGACGGGCCGTAATAGGCGATCGCGACCGACGCACCCGGGATGGGCGTCGTCGTCGGCACGACCTGGTTCGGGTTGGCCGGGTCCGGAACTCCCTCGACCACCTTGCCGGAGAAGTGACCCTGCCGCTTCTTCAGCATCGTGAGGTCGACGTACGACGTCGCACCGCAGTACGCAGTCGTCAGCGCAGACGACTCCCAGTGGCCGGTCTTGGTGGCCGTGAGGTAGTGCCCGACCGGGGCGTTGTAGTAGCCGAGAGCGACGTTGCGGAGCGTGAACCGGCCGTTCGCGTCCGTGACCGCCGACGGCCCGTAGTTGTCGAGAACGGTCGCGCCGATGACGGGAGCGCCGGACTCGGCGTCCGTGACGCCACCGCTGATCGTTCCGTAGCAGATCGGGATCAGGCCGAACGCAACCTTCACCTCATCGCTCACGGTGTGGGTGATCCCGCCCGCGGTGCCGGTGACGATGATCGGGAAGTTGCCCGTCTGCGCGCCCTGACCGGCCGTGATCGTCAGCACCGAGACGGAGCCGGGCGGGGCGGGATTGACGCTGAAGGAGCCGGTGACGTCGGCCGGCAAGCCTTCGACGGAGAGAGTGACCGGTTCCGTGAAGCCCTCGGAGCCGACGACCGTGACCGCGAAGCTGTTGGACGCCCCGGGGACGATCGTCTTGCCCTCGCCGCCGAGGAAGAGCGCGAAGTCGTTGGTGAACCGGACGGTGGCGGTGTCGGTCGAGCTGTCGCCGCGGCTGTCTGTGACCTGTAGGCCGATCGTGTAGTCGTGGGCGGCCAGGCACGTCCCGCCGCAGACCGTCGCGAGGACGCTGGCCCAGTTGACGGGCAGCGGCGTGCCGCCGAGGAGATCGTCGTAGGCACCGTCGCTGTCGAGGTCCCAGGCGTACGAGCCGATCGAGTCGCCGGGATCGGCGTCGCGGGAGCGCGACCCGTCGAGCACGAGGGCGTTGCCGAGCCCCGACAGATAGGGCCCACCGGCCTCGGCGACAGGCAGCGTGTTCGCGAGCACAGAGAGGGAACCGGATCCGCTCGTGGCCTTGTAGTCGTCGTTGCCCGCGAAGCTGATGGAGACGGTGCGGGGGCCGGCCGCCACGCCCGTCAGGGTCACGGTCGCCTCGGCCTGGCCGTCGGCGCCGGTGACCGCGGTGGCGGTGAGGTCGCCAATCGTGAACGTCACCGGTAGCCCGGGAATCGGTTGGCCGTAATACCACGTCTTCGCGAGCGTGCGCAGCGTCACGTTCTTTCCGACGAAACCCTGCGTGTCGCCTGTGTAGAACAGCGTCGGCGTCGGCAGTGACTCGACGGAGAGCCACCTGTCGACCGAGAGCGAGCGCCCGCTCGAGTCGGTCGCGGTCAGCTTCGCATTGAGATATGCGCTCGACGTATAGCGGTGCACGATGCTTTCCCCAGGCGCGAGCACGGCCGCGCCAGAACCATCACCGAAGTCGAGCACGGCGCCGATCGGCGTGCCCGCGGCGTCACGGGAGACGTTCGTGAACGTGATCGCCTTCGATTCGAGCGGCGAGACGTCGGAGACGGTGAAGGCGGGAATCGGCGGCTCGGCCGGCGGCGTGGCGGCGATGAGGAGCCTTGCCTGCTCGGTCGCGAAGAACGCGGCGGCGCTCGATTCCTTCGAGTCGTTCGGGGCCGACTCGGACGTGCTCGTCTCCACGACCGTCGCCCCTGCCCCGGTCGGCGTCGGAACGACCTCTGGGGCCGCGGCGCCTGCGATGCCGTCCTCGCCGGCGCTCGTCGCTGCCTCGAGTGAATCGGTGTTCGGCGCCGCATCCTTCCCCGATGACCGAGCGGCGGACCGTCCCGCTGGGACGGCAGGTGGGCAGTCGAGCGCCGTGCCGTAGCTCGTCGCCCAGCGCCAGTGATTGCCCTGCTCGCGCGCAATCCCGACCGCCTTCCAGGACGGGTTGAGCATGTTCTCGTTGTGGCCGGCGGTGGAGGCGCGCCAGGCGAAGAACGCCTGGAAGCCGGTGGCCGAGTCGGTGGCCAGGTTCTCCCCCACTGCCGCCGTCTTCGGATAGAGCGCGTCCCAGGCCCGCTCGCCCGGCCCGCGCCCGTCGAGGCCCGTGTGAGCCATGTAGTCGTTCACGGCCATGTCGTGCGCGTGCTCCTCGGCGGCCTTCGTCAGCGTCGGAGAGACGCCGAGGAGCGGAGCGACGCCGTTCTGGATCCGATAGGCGTTGACGAAATTGAGGAAGTTCGTCTCCTCGGCGTCCAGGGCCACACCCGGATCGCAGACGATCACCCCCGGTGGTGGCGGCGGCGGGCAGTTTTGGCCGGTCAACGGGTCGCAGGCCGGCGTCGGCCCTGGCGTGACGGTCAGCGTCGCCTCGGCGGTCGTCGAGTCGCCGTCCTTATCGGTCACCTTCAGCACGAGCGGGTAGATGCCGGCCGGCACGGTCGCCGGAAACTCGAGCGAACCTTCCTGCGCGGCGTCCGTTCCACCCAGCGGCGCGATGCCGGGCTTCGTGGTCGTGATCGACCAGACGAGCTGCGTCTTGTCGATCTTTCCCGGATCGACCATGCCCCACGTCACCGAGATGGGGGTTCCTTGCTGTCCCTGCGCATCCTCGATGTGTCCCTCCGGCGGCAGGTTCGAGACGACGATCTGCTGCTGACTCGAATCGGAGAGGCCCTTCGCATCCGTGACGGTGAGCATCACGGTGTACGTGCCATTGTCCGGGAACAGATGGTGCGGGTTCGGGCCGGTCTGCCCTGGCTCACCGTCGCCGAAGTCCCAGGCCCACTTCTCGATGTCGTTGTCGACGTCGGTCGAGCGGTCGTGGAACTGCGGCAGGCGACCCTCCTCGGCCGCGGCCGGGCCAGTGAAGGCGGCTACCGGCGCGTGCGGCACGCCGCAGTCCGGCAGGGTCGGCGTCGGAGCGAGCGCGGTCCCGTACGAGGCGACCGCCGCGAACGCGTACGTGACGTGCAGGTGACCCGGGCCGACCGGCATCGGACGGTCGCCGGGCGCGAAGTCCTCCTTGCGCCCGATGCTGGTCGCCCCAGGAAGATATGTGCCGCCGTCGGACGCCACGCGGTACCCGAACGAGGTCGTCAGATCCTTGTTCTTCACGCCGCAGGACTGGAAGGGCGCGAGCGTCCCGTCGGGATTGCGCGGGAAGACGATCTCCTGCTCGGGGTGGGCTGCGAAGCGGACCTCATTGCCGACGCCCTGTGGGATCAACAGGGTCTCCGTGCGGGCCGCGTGCACCTCTACTGGGTCGACGGTGCCGCCCGCGAGGCTGCCGAAGAGCGCATAGTGATACGGCAGGTCGCCGACCGCCTGCAACCCTTGGACGTGCAGGCCGTCAGCCGCGTCGTCGGAGGCAACGCCGTCGACCGGCTTGTCGGCATAGGCATTGGGGTCGATCACCTGCCAGGTCGAGAGCTTCTCGCCGTTCTCGGTCGAGCCGTCGACGTTGGCGAGGGTCCACGTCGCCCGCGACGTGGTGAGGCTGTCCGTGAGCTGCTCGGTGAGCTTGAAGCTCGAGCCACCGCCCTCCAGCGTCCCCGAGCGCGAGATCCCGCCGTTCGCCTGGCTGTCGATGTGGATCTCGAAGTTGTCGAGGCAGTAATCGACTCCGGCGAGCGTGCAGTCGGGCATTCCCGGCGGCGCGGCCGACCAGCGCGTCGAGCCGGACTCGTGCCACTCGTCGATCGACTGCCGCCAGAGGTAGGTGATCTTCAGCTTCGGAGCCGTCGTGACGTCCACGCTCGCCGTCTGCGTCTCGCCGTTGCCGAAGTCGACAGTGGCCGTGACCTTGTAGGTGTCGGTCGTGCTGCCTGCGCTGAAGACGCCGGTGGCCCGGCCGGTGCCGTCGGTGCTCGAGGGCGTCTGCGTGAGGCTCGCGGAGCTCTTGTCGATCGCCCAAGTGATCGCCTTGCCGGCGATCTCGTCCGAGTCCTTGCACTTCCGCGCCTCGAGGACGAGCTTCGCGGTCGAGCTACCGTCGGCCGGAACGCGCCCGGGCTTCGCGACGAGCGAAAGCCGCTGGCAGAGATCGACGCGCTCGTCCTCCCCGTTGAACATCGTCGTCGTGTAGATCGCCGACTCGACGTTCTCGCCGTAGACCGTCGCCTTGCCCTGGATCTGCAGGCTCTTGAAGCTCGGCACCGTCGCGACGATGTAGTCCTTGTTGCGGTCTCCTGTCGGCTTCAGGTGCCGGGTCGGCAGCGCGACGCCGTCAGCCGTGATCGAGATCTCGATGTCGCCCGCCCCGCGATCGAGCAGGTCGTCTGCGTGGATCTCGACGTCTCCGGACTCCATCAGCGTCGACAGGTCGCTCTTCGCCCAGCCCTCGGTGGCGTCCGGGGTTGCCTCGAACGCGCTCATGAGGACGTTGAGATCGGTCATGAAGGCGCCGGGCGGACTGGCGAGACTGCCCGACTGGTCGAGTGGGAACCGCCCGGGCAGGCGGTCGAGCCTGCCGTCGCCGTTGAAGTCGAAGCGGGAGAAGACGTTCTCCGGAGTCGGGCAGGCGGCAACCGGCGGCTGTGCGGCCACGCAGCCGTCGAGGTTCGCGTCGTTCTTGCCGTGGGTCGGTCCACCGTCCAGGACGATCTCGCCGGGCGACGGGCAGCTCGTGTCGGCGGGCGTGTAGCCGCAGCCCTGAAGCCACGCGTCGCGGAACGCGCGGAAGTCGCGCATGTCGATCTTCCCGTCCGGCTTGATCGGCTCCGGCGCGAGTGTCGGATTCGGCGGCGTCGCGTGCCGCTCGACACGCTGGTTTCCGTCCTTCGTCCTGTCGTTGACGTCGACCAGATCCTTCGCCGCCCCCGGCAGCGACAGCAGCGACGCGAAGAGATCGAGGCGCGGCTGCGGCGTCCGCGCTGGGGTCTGCGTAGCGTTGCCGGTCGTGTCGGGGCGTGCCCAGTCGAGCAGGGTGCTCTTGACCTCCGCGATCGTCATGTCCGGCTTGTAGGAGAGGAGGTAGGTGATCGCGCCCGTCACCTGCGGCGCGGCCATTGAGGTTCCGTCCATGTTCCGGAAAGTGCCGCCCTTGCCCGTGCTGATGATCCCGACGCCCGGAGCGGAGATGTCGCCGCCGTCGTTCGAGAACTTCGCCCGCATCAGTCCGGGAAGGCTGTTTGGACTGTCGCCGATCGCTTCGACGCCGATGATCGGATTCGTCTTCGGGGAAGTCCAGCGTTTGGACGCCCAGATGAACTCGCCGGAGTTCTGCCCGGAGATGACGGCGAACGTGGGGCAGGTGTCCGGATCTCCGCTGAGCGGTGCGCAGAAGTCGTTGCTTTCGTTCCCCGCGGCCTGGACGATGATCACGCCGAGGCCGGAGGCCCGCTCCGCGATCCGCCGCGCGATCGGGCCGACGTTTGCGACCTCGGTCAACCAGATGTCGTCGTTCTCCATCGAGCAGTCCTGAGTCGAGCCCGGCTGGCCGTCGTCGGCGGCGCCCGGCCCGCAGTCAGCCGTCGCATGCCGGTTCTGCATCTCCGTCACACCAGGGGGCGGAAGCGCGATGCTGTAGTTGATCGCGCGCAGCTGAGCGAGCGCACCGCCCGGGCGAACCTCGTCCAGAACATTGTCGAAGATCGTCAGCTCGTCCGCATACCCGGGCTTGCTCCCCTGGAAGTCGTCGCCGACGTTGTGCACCTTTGCCACGGGATTGATGCCGTCGATGCCCGTTGCGTTGGGCTGGCGCGTCACCGGCCCGTCGGCCGTGTTGTCGTCCCAGGCGCCGCCGATCGTCCCGGCCACATGCGTACCGTGATTACCGGGCGTGGTGTCCGTGCAGCGGGAGGAGACCAGATAGACGGTCTGGCAGAACTGGTGGTTCTGGACGCCCGTGAGGTCGGTGTCCGCCTTGTCGGCCGCATCGTCGATGACCCCGGTCATGACGGTCGCGTTCTTCGACTTGATCGCCTGAAGGAGGTTCCAGGCCTGGGGAGCCCGGTCGGCCTCGAGATACCAGTTGTCGCCGGCGTAGAGCTCGTTCGCGGGACCGAGATCTCCCCAGGCCCAGCTGGCTGGATTGCTCACGTCAATGGTGCCGGTGCCGGCGGCGTTGCTGCCGGCGGTGAGGCGTGTGAACGGCGCCGCGGGCCGCGGCACGGCTTTCGGCTCGAGATCCATATCCTTCGCGGCTGCCTCGACGCGGTCGTCCGACCGGAGCGTCTCGAGCGCGCCGTCCCGTCCGGAGAAGTCCGAGCTCGAGCCTCCCTCGCCGTCGCCTCCGTAGTCGGGGGCCTCGACGAGCAGCACCCCCAGATCCGGGATGCCGCCGATGATCATGACGCCCGCCCACCCGAGGATCTCGTTGGCGTCCGCCACGGTCGTGCCCGGGACGAACGTGACGAGGATCCGCGTTCGCGAGGCGAGGATCCCGAGCTCAGGATCCTCGGCACGGTCTCCGTCGGCGGCCGGCGGAAACGCGATGTCCGGGATGTGGTCGGCGGCAAGGTCGTCCGCCTGCCCGCCAAGCGTTCGGCGAGGCACGGCGATCGAACCCTTCAACGCGCCGTCGGCAGAGTGGTATGGGTGCGTGCCCAGGAGGTCGATTCGCAAGCTGAAGCCGCCGCCCGGTGGAATGGCTCCGGAGTCGAAGAGCCCTTCGTCCGAGATGACCTGCTGCGGGAGGCTCGTCTCGTTCGTGAACTGGAGGTTGTCGTGCTCGACCGAGACCTGGCCGGGATAGAACCCCCAGTCGTAGATCGAGACGTCGCGCCACGCGGACGCCCCCGCCGCGAAGGCAAGCGCAAGCAAGAGCTGTAGGCCGAGCACGGCAACTCGCACGGCACGATTCATTCCGGTCTCTCGCAGCGCGCCGCTGCGACGCCGCGTGTCAGCGCGGCGTCGGGCGCGAGCCCGGCAAGCTCGATGCGGGTGCGTGTCCTCATGTCGTTGTGACTTGGTGGCGGTGGCGTGCCCTCGCGAGAGGACACGCAGCTCGACCCTAGGCCGCACCCCGCGCCACTCGCGCCAGGGAAACCCCTAGGTTTTCGCCCGGGCCGCCTGAACACGCCGCTGTCAAGGAAGCCTGTCGCTGCCGCGACAATCCACATGCTGAGTGGCGCAGCAGTGAGCCCGCGCGGCCCCCGGACCTGCCGGTCCCGCCAGCCCCGCAGCGCCGCGTCTCTGCACGCAAGGCAAGCGCAAGCCGGACCTGCAGCACGAACACAGCAACAACCGCGCGTCGACCGATTTCTGCCCTCTCCCCTTCGACCCTTGCAACGCCCCAAACATGTATCTACGCGACTTCGATCCACAGGTCAACAAGCGGCGGTTTCCTGGACCTCACCGGGCGTACGAGCGCTGACTCGCGCTCGCGCCGTCACCGCGCGAGCCGTCCGCCCAGCGACGGGTACACCAACCTCACGGATTGGAGCTCAGCCGCGGACTCGCAGGATCACACGCTTACCGGTCCATTGCCAGCGCGTGTCAGCAGCCTCTTCGGTCCCGGAACATGTCCTCGCAGAGAGCGTTCTGGCCGGTCGTAACCGGTCGCAGCCGGTCAGATCCAGTACGAAACACCTGCTCTGATGGGTCATTCGAGGCGGGGAGCCGGCTGTGCCGGTTGGAGCCCGTACCGGCCTGTCACGCCGGAGGTCGCGGGTTCGAGTCCCGTCGCTCCCGTTCACCGAGCTCCTGTCAAACGTCACGTTCTGCGCTCGCGTTGGCCGAAGAGCTTCGCTCCACGAGGGCCGGATGGAACCCGTTGCGGCGGACGTGCAGGTGCGCCGCGTCACCGTGTACCTCGGCGTCGCAGACACGGCACGAGTACGGACGGGATTTCGCCTAGCTCAGCTTTCCAGCGTGATCATCCCCGATCCGTCCGCCGCGGATCCTTCGGTGGGCAACTACTGAGTGCAGCAGAGGAGTTCGCCGCAGCCAGCCTGTGGCGAACGACCGATGGTGGATCGGCGGCAGGCAGCGAGGCTGCAAGAAAACCGGCCTCGACGTTGAGGGCCCGAGACAACAAGGAGTCGCCACCATGAGAAAGCTCACCACCATTCTCATCCCGATCGCCGCCTGCTCATTCGTGCTTGCCGGCGGCCAGGCTGCCGCTGCACCAGGCCAGTCGAACGCGATCAAGACGGTAAAAGTCGTCATGAAGGATCCCGGTTGCCACTGGTTCTCGGTGGGCGGGAAGGTGACGATGAAGTTGAAGGTGTTCGTGAAGGGCCCGGTCGCCCTCGCCAACTACGACGAGGCTGCGCTCAAGATCGTCGGCCCGAGCGGCGTGAAGCACGTTGCCGTTGCCAAGAAGATCACCCTCACGCGCGGTTCCTATCGCATCACGATGGTCGGTCAGCACCCCCACGACAACACGCTGAAGCTCGTCGTCAACTGAGGCTCCAGGGCGGCTCCGATTTCGGACTGCGTCACGCAACGAAACTCACGTCAGCGACCGGCGACCGCCAGTTGCCCCCGCAGCGCCGCGACGACCGGCCGCAGGCGGGCCGTCCGCGGGAATGCGACCCGGCGGACCCCGCCGAACCGCCGGTGGGCATCGAGCGACGCGGCGAGGGCCGGCAGGAAGCGCTCGTCCGCCAATGGGTCGAAGCCATCCTCCCACCACACATCGAGGATCCTGAGGGTGTCCGCCCGGCGGTCGATCCGCGGCTCGATCCGTCCGACGAGCCGGTCGCCAAAGAGGATGGGGAGGACGTAGTAGCCCCAGCGACGCTTGGCCGCGGGGACGTAGACCTCCCAGACGTAGTCGAAGTCGTAGCAGCGGCGCAGGAAGTCGCGATCCCAGACGAGCGGGTCGAGTGGCGCCAGGAACGCGACGCCGGGATCGGTGCCACCGGGATCGGCGGCTCTGGCGACCTCGGCCTCGGCCGCCTCCAGCAGCGGGAGCTCACCGTCCACGACGAACCGACGGCCGCGGATTCCCTCGACCTCGACGGGCAGCAGGTCACCTGCCTCGAGGAGCTCGAACAGGAGCTCGCCCCGCCCGACCGCCCCGAACGACAGGTCGCCTTCGAGGCCAAAGGTCGCTCCGTTCCTCGGCGAGGTTCCCAACCAGAGCTCCGCCGATCCGCTCGTGCCGAGTAGCCCGTGCCCGCGATAGCGCGAGAGAAGCTTGTGGCGGAACTGATCGCGCGGCGGGTGTCGCTCCGCGAGCAGCTCCTCGGGAAAGAGTCGCTCCGCGAGGTCGTAGATACGGCGATTGCCGTCGCGCCGGGCGAGGCCGAGGATGCCGGCCTCGGCGAGGGCCTCGAGGATGGCCCGGACCTGGTTCGTCGGCCGCCAGTACCAGTCGATCGCGGCGCGCGGCCCGACGTCACCGGGCACGAGGGGGCCGTTCGTCCGGATCCGCTCGAGCAGCTCCTCGACGAGCGGCGCGTGCTCATCGAACGCCCCGCCGTCATGACGGGCTCGCGACCGATCCCAGGTGATCCGGTGGTAGGGAAGCTCCGCCGACGGCAGGATCGAGAGGCCCTTGTTGTAGGCCTCGAAGAGCGTCCGTTCCTCATACAGGAGGCCGTCCGTCCACTCCCGGCGGTAGCCGTCGATCCGGGCGAGGAGGACAAGATCGTGGTTGCGACCGGCGACTTCGAGCGGGTCGAACTGGAGCGAGGCGAGGCGCTCGATCACGGTCATCACACTGGCCGGCTCGGCAGGCAGCGATCGCGGTGGAGCGAGAAAGTGGCGGATGGCCAGAAAGCGCCTGGCGACGGCGCGACTGATCGTCACGGCGTCGGTCAGGAGATCGCGCGCTCGAGTGCGGCTCGGTCGCCGGGTGCCCCGTGCGTCGGGAGCACGAGCTCGACCGGCAGCTCGAGCAGCGGACGCAACTCCTCGAGGATCTGCTCGGGCGGCACGCCCTTGTTCGCCCAGTCGGCCGGGAACTCGAGGCCGTTGCCGCGGTCAATGAGGGTGTCGCCGGCGACGAGCGCCCGGCGGCTCTCGACCCAGAGCACGAGGTCGTTCGGCTCCATCCCCGGGAACGCCTCGACACCGACCGGCAGCCGGTCGCCGGCCCTGAACACCTGTCCCTCGAGCGGGTTCGGGTCGCCCTCGTCCGGCGGCGGCACGTAGAGCGGCGCGCCGAGACGCTCCGCCAGGCTCTGAGCGTCGCGCGCGTGCCACGGGCACGTCAGCACGATCGCCGTCTCGCGTCCGCCCGCGAGCGCGTCGATCTCGCTCGGCGGCGCCAGCGGATCGAACAGCAGCAGCCGCCCGCCGTCGTCGATCGCGTAGGACGAGACCACCTGGTCCCACTCCTCGCCCGGCTTCCAGTCCGGGTGCGGCGCCTCCCAGTGCCAGAGGCCCTTCTGCAACTCCCGCATGGCGGCATGCTAAACGTCGGCGTACGGGCTGACGCTCATGTACTTGAACCCCGTGTCGACGGCCAGCGTCACGATCACCGCGTCCGGCCCGAGGCGTTCCGCCAGCCGGTGGGCGCCGACCACGTTCGCGCCGGTCGAGATGCCGGCAAAGACACCCTCCTCGCGTGCCAGTCGCAGCGTCATCTCGACCGCCTCGTCGTCGCCGATCGGCTCGATGTGGTCGACGCCGTCTGGATCCCAGTGCGGCATCACGAGACCCGTCCAGCCCTGAATCACGAATGGCCCGCGCGCGTTGCCCGTGATCGCGGCCGAGCTCGCCGGTTCGTGCGCCTGAATGAACACGCCGTGCGGCCTCAGCGCGGCGGAGACGCCCAGGACCGAGCTTGCGGTGCCCATGCCGTGGCAGAACGCAGTCACGCGTCCCTCGGTCTGCTCCCAGATCTCCCTCCCGAGGTGGTCCCGGTGGTCGGGGATGATGTAGGGGTTGTTGAACTGGTCGGTCGCGTAGTGGCCGGGCCGCGTAGCGAGCTCTGCGGCCCGCGCGACCATGTTCTCGATGTCGCGCGCGGTCACCTTCGGCCTTCCCTCGACCGACGGAACCACGTCGATCTCGGCTCCGAGCGCCCACATCAGCTGGAAGCGCTCCTCGGTGAAGCAGTCGGCCATCACGATCAGCGGGCGGTACCCCTTGGCACCACACACGAGCGCGAGCGCGGGCCCAGTGCTCCCGCCGGTGTACTCGACGACGGTGTCGCCGGGCGAGATCAATCCGTCGCGCTCTGCACCCTCGATCATCGCCAGGGCCATCCGGTCCTTCATCGACCCTGTCGGATTCCGGTACTCCAGCTTCAGCCACAGCTCGGCTCCATTCGGAGGCACGCAGCGGCGGAGACGGATGACTGGCGTATTGCCGATCGCATCGAGGATCGAATCCACGCAGCGATCATCGCCGATGGCGGGCGGCCTGCGGTGCGCTAGCGAACCGGTTCGAGGAGCCCGGCGCGCGCGCCGATGAGGTCGACGAGCTGCACGAACGGATCGAAGCCGATCACCTCGGGTGCGTTGGCGACGAAGTTCGAAAGCGCGTTCACGTCATAGAACGTGGCTTTGCCTGTTCGAGCGTTGACCAGATACTCGACGCCGCCGAGGTCCATCCCGGCCGCCGCAAGAATCCTGATCGCATCGTCGATCTCCTCGCCCGGCGGCTCGTAGCCCTCGACCGGGAGCCCGCGCCCGGAGACGCCGTCGGCGATGCCGGGAAGCTCGCAGTAGTCCGCCGGGCAGAGGTTGAAGCTGCCGGGCAACAGGAGCAACCGGATCGCGTAGAGGATGCGGCCGTCCAGGATCTCGATCCGTACGACCGAGTCTCCTTCGGCCGGCAACTGCTCCTGCACGAGCGCCGTGCCGTCGATGCCGAGCTCGACGTCCGCCGCGCCGAGCTCGTCCAGCGAAGCGTACGACGTGATGCCCGCGCCGCTGCCGCCGACGTTCGGCTTGACGACGACGGGGAACTCGAGATCGTGCGCGGCTTCGACCGCGAGTGCCGGATCGTCGATCACGCGGGTGCGCGGATGCTCGATCCCGAGGCTCGCCAGCAGCGCGATCTGCCGCACCTTGGAGAGCTCGACCAGGTACGCGGCATGGCCGTTCAGCACCGGCGTGCCCGTCTGCTCGACGTAGGCAAGGTAGTGCAGCGTCGAGAAGAGCGCGCGCTCGTGGCCCCTCGTCCAGGCTGACGGGCTCATCCGGTTCACGACGAGTGAGTAGCGCTGCTCTAGATCGGCGGGATCGAAGAGAAGTCTGTCGGCCTCGATCCGCTCGAAAGGGATCTCGCGGCGCTCGAGCTCGGCGAACAGCGGCAGAAACCACTGCGGGTGCTCGTACAGGATCCCGACTGGTCTCTCCACGACCGGATCAACGCAGCCCCGCTCGTCGTCATTCCGTTGGACTAGGCTCTCCAGGGCAACTCTCGCCCGCGCGAGGGGCTAGGCCGCAAGCCCGGCCCCCTCGCTGTCGGACGGCCGCTGACCCCCCGAACACGGTCTCGTCGGACTACTGCCGTCGTCGCCCAGGCGATCCCACCCGCAAGCCCGGTTCCGACGCGCACGCCCGCGATCGCGGCGATCGGGCTGGAAATCCCTGGTATTTGCTCGCTCCGACCGTCAACGAGCCCGCGTCTAGTCCACGTACGGCCCGTTGAAGTCGAGCTCGTCCGCTCCTATGGCCTCGGCGTGCCACACACCTCGCCCTGTCCGGAGCGCCAGGAGCGCGCCCTCGGACATGCGCGCCCGCTCCATAGCTCCCCCCGGCCCGGTGCTGTGGCCAGTGCTGACCGATCCCTCGAGGACGTACCACAGGTTGTCGAACCCTCGATGAGGATGCTTGGTGTCGACGCCCTTCATGTCGGACGGCCGGACGCGACCTTCGTGAACGAGGATGAATGGATCGGTCAGTTCGTACGGGATCGCACGGGAAGGTAGGGCCTCCAGGACGGGCTGCCCCATCATCCGGATCAACGCTGCGTCCTCCACGAGAACCGCTGCGCGTCCTGTCGCCTCGAGTTGTTCCTTCACGACTTCTCCTTTCGGGCCCGTCTAGGCCGCAGTCGGGGCGGCGTCGAAGAGCTCCGCGTAGCGGTCGACGAGCATGTCGCGACCCTTGATCTCGGCGATCGTCTCCGCGCCTGCGACGCCGTCGCCGAGGAGGCCGGCTCCGCCTTCGGGCCCGAGCGGGATCGCGATCAGCGGCGGAAACGTCTCCCAGGTCGTGAGCTCCTCCTCGCCGCTGATGAGCGCCCGGATGTTCGCGGCGACCACACCGGCCTGCGCGCTGGCGATGCCGGCCATATCGCGGTCGGCGTCAGCGACGTCGCCGACGGCGAAGACGCGTGTCTCACCGGCGACGCGAAGGTGCTCGTCGACGCGGATGTAGCCGCGTTCGTCGCGGCGATCGGACAGAGAGCCGCTCTCGAGGTATTCGCTGTGTGGCCGCACGCCGAACGCGCGGTACCAGATGTCGGCGACGAGCTCGTCCCCGTCCTCGGTGAGGACCCGGATCGCGCCGAGAGTCGCCGGCGGTGCGCTGGGGAGGTTCGTCAGCGCGCGACCGAGGTGGAGCTCGACACCGAGCGCGTCGAGCTGGCGCCGCAGCTCGTCGCGCAGAGCCTCGTCGTAGGGGCCGGCGAGGATGTCATCCGCGACGTCGACGATCGTGACGTGTTTGTCGGGGTAGAAAGCCTTGATCTCCCCGGCGAGCTCCAGGCCGGCTGGGCCCGCACCCACGATCAACGCGCGATCGGCCGCCAGCAGCGCCTCGTGCGCCGCGCGGAAACGGGCCCGGGCGGAGGCGATGTCGGGCTCCTCCGTCTTGGCCGGGAACGGATACGAGGAGCCGGTCGCGAGCACGAGGTAGTCGGGCTCGAGCACCTCACCTGAGGCGAGCCTCACGCGCGGTCCGTCGACCTCGACCGCGCGATCGCGCACGAAGCGGCCGTTTGCGAGCAGGTGCTCATAGGGCAGGAAGATCCGGTCGAGCCACTCCGGCTCGACGAGCGCACGCCAGGTCGCGACGTTGTGGACGAATGCTTCGGTGGGGTCGACGAGCGTGACGTCGGCGACGTCGTCCAATGCCTTGGCGGCGTTGATCCCGCCGTAGCCACCGCCGATGATGACGACGGACGCGCGTTCGCTGGAAGTGTGGATCATGAGCCGAGCCTCCTTCACTTTGATTCGCGTATCGACAGTGATAGACGAAGTGACTTGTAAAATCGAAGTGACGACGGAGACGCTAGCATAGGACGCCTATGGCTACGACGCCCAAGTCCGGCGTGCCCGCCTCCGAGTCCGAGGAGTGCGTCCGCGGCGACGAAGCACTGGCCCGCGCGTTCGTGTTCCTCGGCAAGCGCTGGAACGCCGTCGTCCTCGGCGTTCTCAGTAGCGGCCCCGCAGGCTTCCGTGAGCTCTCGCGCGCGATCGGCGGGATCTCCGACTCGGTCCTGTCCGGTCGGCTTGCCGATCTAGCCGGAGCCGGGCTCGTCGCGCGGACCGTCGACGAGGGCCCCCCGATTTCCGTGTCGTACGCCTTGACCGACCGCGGCAGAGCGCTGATTCCCGCGCTCGAGCAGATCGCACTCTGGTCGCACGAGCACCTCGTTCAGGACCGCGCGTAGCGCTCCCGCGCGAAGCCGCCGTGGCGCGATTCGTCCGGGGGCGAAGCCCGCTTCGCGATAGATGTGGCTCACCCCGGTGCCGGCGAGTTCCGCACGTTCGTTCGTATGCTGAGCGTCATGGGCCCTGATGACGCACGCCGCCCGCTAGAGGCCGAGCGCGAGAAGTTCGAGCGCGCGTTCGGTGGGATCGCACACGAAGACGACGGGGAGCCCCCCGATAGCTACGACCCGGCGAGCGAGGCATCCGATCTCCACCAAAACTCGTCCGACGAGGGTGTCGAAGAAGCTCTCCGAGACCAGCTCGTCGACGGGGCTGAAGCAATCTTCGTCCACGGGTTGGGTACAACCAAGCTGGACCTGCTACCGCTAGCTCACGCCTTCGAGGAGCGCGGGATCCGCTGTCACACGCTCACCCTCGAGGGGCACGATGAGTCAGCCGACCAGCTGGCTAACACGACGATCGATCGGTGGCTTGATCAGGTCAGACAGGCGGTCGATGCCGCCATCACGCGCGGTAGCACGATCTATATCGTCGGATTCTCACTAGGCGCGGCACTCGCACTTCGAGTTGCTTCGGAGCGAGAGGTTGACGGCGTGCTATGTGTGTCTACCTTTGCTCGCCCCAGGAAGCGGCTGCTAGCGAAGGTCGCTCTTCGTTTCCGACGTTTCCCGCCAATTGGCTCACGGAAGCCACGAGTGAGTTCCAAGCGCACGCGCGCTGAGTTGAAGTGGGCGCGGAAGATACCGACATCCACGTTGGCGAGCGTCATCGCAGAGGCTCCTATCCTCTGCAACGTGCCGCGGAGTCGCCGAGTGCTCTTCGTTCATTCCGTCGACGATCCGGTGGCGGACTATTCGGCCGTGGTGGAGTGTGTTCAGCGAGCCTCCTCAGACCATGTTCGGCTGATCTCGCTCTCTGGCTTGGCGCACTTCGTTCAGTTCGATATTGCGCCCCACGCGCTCTGCCGTGTCGCCCTCGCCCACTTCAACCCATCAGGACAAGGTCCTGATCGTCGCCATCCAACGTGGATCGAAAACCTCAAGCAGCGAGAAGAGGAGGTGAGGCACTGGGCCAACGTTCTTTCCCTGCTCTTCCTCGGCTTCTTCACGCTCTTTAGTACGTTGCTCAAGGCGACCCTTCCGGACGTTACATCCAAGAGCCCAGAAGCACCGTATTTCTTGTTCGCATACGCCCTGGTGCTGGCGGTGTACCTGGAATTTGCCATCCTCTATCTCTTCTACCTCAATCGAACTCAGGCCTACTTGAGGATTTACCTCGATCCACTTCAGGAAGCCGGTATCGGCTGGACGTTCTACCGTACTACCCGGTGGGCATCGGGGCGGGCCTCGAGACAGATGACGAGACTGGTGTCATTTTCGGGCACGCTTCTACCTCTACTCATCGCGATGTATTCACTCGCTTACGGTATTCAGACCTACCACACCCGGTTATTCCAGATCGAATCCGGCAATATCCTGCTGCAGCTCTTGGCCCTCATCGCTCTCTGCTGGCTGGCTGAGACTGTGTCCGCGGGCCTGAAGCTCGTACGGTACACCCGTGTATATCTGTATTTGATGCCCCCTGTCGTACCGGCCTCTCGTGAGTTTCTCGTAGCACTCCAAGCGGTCTATGCGTCAGTGCGACCGGGGGTCGTTCACCAGGTATCCGTACATCCAGCCGGCAGATTCTCGTCGGGGCCATGACGTTCCTGGTGCGTGCAAGAAAAGGACTGGCTGAAGTGAAGCGAATCACCGAGCTCAACCGTGCTGCGCCGCTGGACGACTTCGCGAGCTACGACGAGTACTGGGAGTGGCGCGGAAGGCTCACGGTCATCCATCGCCGGTGGGAGATCGCTCGAGATCTGATCCCGGATGGGTCGACCGTCCTGGACGTCGGGTGCGGCTCCGGCCAGTTCTTGGCCGTTCTGAAGGAGCGGCGGCCGAACTGCATCGTCCAGGGAGTGGACGCTTCGCCGAGGGCGGTGGAGATGGCGCAGTCGGAGGGGATGGACGCCTCGGTGCTGGACCTCGAGACGACGGACATTCCCGGCAGTTTTGACTACGTGACGTGCCTGGAAGTTATCGAGCACATCGCGCATGCCGAAGCCGCCCTTCACCGCCTGATGAACGCGACCGGCAAGCAGGCAATCGTGAGCGTTCCGAACGTAGGGTTCATCGGGTGCCGCGTGCGGCTCGCAGTGTTCGGCCGGTTCCCGACAACTTGCTGTGTCTTCCACGTCCGTGAGCACCTGCGATTCTGGACCGTCAGGGACTTTCGGGAGTGGGTCGAGCACTGCGGATACCGTCTGGTTGGGCAACACCCACAGCACGGCGTGTGGATGTTGTGCCGGCGATTCCCGGCGCTGTTCGCATCAGGAATGGTCTACGTCGTAGAGCGCGCTTAGGTCCCGTCTCTCGAAGTACCTGCTGGTAGCGACTTACCGCCGCTTCGAGGCGCCGGCCGTTCCTTGGGGATCACTGCGAGAAGGTGCTTGGCGATCGCCTTCCCCTGCGCGAGCGACACGGTGGTCGACGAGCCTGCTGGACGGCGATGAACAGCGGGCCGCGGATCACATCGAACCATGTGAACCAGGCACGCCGGGCGTCCACGCAATCGCAGCATCTCCCATTCCGGAAACCGCTTGGGCCCCGGGCACGGCACCTCTGTACCGCCGTCACCGGCGCAGACGATATTCGGGGCATCCTCGACGTACACGTTCCACGCATCGTTCAGAGCGGCCCGCGCCTTCGTCCGGCGGGGTCCCTTCTGAGGCGTTCCGACGAGACCCGTCATCGAGAGAACGAGCGACGCAGCGGGCGACGGACGATTTGTCTTTTCCGATCGGCGCAGCGGCCGATCAGGCCTGGCCCTCCGGCTCCTGCAGGAGCACGGCTGGGATGAACGCGGCCGCAAGCACGACGGCGAGTACCGCCCAGACAGCGCGATACGTACCTGCAACGTCCGCAGCGAGGCCATAGAGCGGCGGGGCGAGAGCGGCGGACGCAATGACGAACGTGACCGCCAACCCTGTCGCCGCACCGACACGGTCGGGTCCTGCGGTTTCGGCGAGAACGGTTATCCACAGTCCCTGGAATCCCATGAGCGCGAATCCGACAAGCGCCGCGACCGCGACGAGCACCGCCGTCGGCACGGATCGCGGCACTGCAAGGAGGAGGAGGACCGCGAGCAGGCCGACTGCCGTGAGCGCCAGGAGTTGCGGTTTGCGTCCGTGAGCGACAGCACGATCGCTGAACACACCCCAGAGGACGCGACCGGCGACGCCCGCGCCCTGGGCAACGGCGACGAGGAGCGAAGCCGCCGGGAGGGAGAGGTGCGCGCTCTCGTGCAGATCGAGCGCGAGAAAGGCGAGCACAGAGAACTGCCCGGTCACGAGGAGGCACGCCCAGAGCGTCAGGAGGCGGATGTTTCGGTCGGTCCCCGGCCAGAGGTGAGGCGCAGGCTCGATCAGCTCGCGGACACGACCACCCGCCTTCGAGTGCGCCAGTGGCAGCACAGCGACAGCAAGAATCATCCCGGCGACGGCGAGCGACCACCGCCACCCTGCCGTGTGAGCGATCCACGGCAACAGCAATGCGCCGACAACGCCGCCGATGGGAACGCCGGTTTGGCGGATGCCCAGTGCGAGGCCGCGACGATTGCGGGGAAACGCGAGCAGCACGAGTCGTCCGCCGGCGGGCGTTGCCCCTGCGCTCGCGATTCCTGCCAGGAACAGGAGCGCTAGCAGCACCGGCAGCGGCGACGCCATCGCGACCGCGAGCAAGACTCCGGTCGCGAGGCCGCCGCCCACGAGGACGAGGCGCTCGCCCATCCTGTCGGCGATAAGGCCGGCGGCATACGACCCGAGGATCTTTCCGAAGGCGAGGGAGGACACGAGGAGCCCGGCCGCAGCCGCGGAGATGCCGAAGTCTTCCTTGATGAAGCCCGTCAGCGTCGGCATGCCCTGCTCGATGATCGAGAACCCGAACTGTGCGATCACGGCCACCCCGAGCACGTGCCACGCCCGCCGCGGCACGTGTGAGGCGGCAGGGTGCTCGAGAGGTTCCGCTACGTCCGCCACTACGCCGTCCTAGCGCGGGGTATCCCGGCCGGCGTCCCAGGCATACCACTTGTCGACGGCGATCCAGGCGCTCAGTCGATCCCGATCCAACCGCCCTGGCTCCCGGCTGTACCTCGCAGCCAGGCGTTGATAGTCGACGAGGCCCTCGTCAGGCTCCAGCGAGACGACACGTCCCATCAACGTCACGTGCCGGTACCAATCCTCCGCGTCGATGACAGTGAGCGAGACCTGCGGGTTTGCCCGCAGGAAGCGGACTCGCAAGCGAATGGCGTCCATCGTGACGAGAGCACGGCCGTTGTCCCACTCGTACCACGTGACCGCGGTGTGCGGAGACGCGTCCGACCTCACGCTCGCGAGAACTGCGGGATTCGGACGCTGAAGAAACTCTTCCAGGTGCTGTGGCAACGGGTCCGTCATCGTCGCTACGAACCCTGACCATCGTGACCGGCCGCCTTCACCAGCGGAGCCGAGGCGTGAGGCGCGGCCTGCTCGAAGACACGAGTTCCATCGGCCAGCCGGAACTCACGCACTCGACCCTCTGCGATCAGCAGGTCGGTGTGACCAACGATCTCCGACACGGCGAGGTAGATCTGCGAGCTTTCCACCTCGCCCCAGAGCAGCTCGGCAAGCTCGTGCGCAGGGAGACGACGATCTGCCAACAGGCCGAAGATCAGCTCCTTTCGTTCCTCGTGCTCCCGGATTCGCTTGTGAATCAATTCGCGCGGGGCCGACGTGGGCGCGCCGTGACCAGGGAGAATCGAGTCGAGCTCGAGCGCATCCGTCTCGCGGAGGGACTCGAGGTATCTCGCGAGCGTCGGTATCCGCCGCTCGGGGTCGCCGCTGTCGGCCGGCCGGTGGAGAACCGGGTTCGACGAAATGGCCGGAAGCAGGTGATCGCCGACCAGGGCGACGCCGGCGTGCTCATCCACGAAGATCGTGTCCGTCGGACTGTGGCCGGGCCGTGCGAGGACGCGAAAGTCGCGACCACCGAGCGACACGAGCTCACCTTCACGCAGCGTCACATCGACGTCCACTCGCTCGCTGAATCGCCAGAGGGACCGAGAGATGTCGCGAACGGCCTTGATCTGGTCCACGGGTGTCGAGTACCGACGCATGACGCTTTCCGCGTAGATGTCCTCCTGCTCGATCGAGTTGGGATAGTCGGTGAGAAAGCGGGCGAGCTGCGCGACTGCGACGACCTTCGCCCCGGAGCGCAGTCGGATCTGCGCGGCCAGTCCCACGTGATCGAAGTGCTGGTGCGTCAGGACGACCTGCTCGATCGCCGAGAGCGGATAGCCGAGACCCTTCACGTCGCGTTCGAGCGCCTCCAGCGAGGTGTCCCAATTCGGGCCCGTGTCGACGAGCGTGAGCGGATCGCCCTCGATCAAATACGCGTTGACGGGCCCAACCCGGAAGGGCGTCGGGACGGCTATCCGGGTGATTCGGCTCGGGGTCATCTCAACCGACCGGTCGGTCGAGTAGTAGTCTCGCAGATCGGAGCCATGCGTGCCTGAGACGTTCGTCATCGTCGGAGCCGGCGCGGCAGGGGTGACCGCCGCGTTCACGCTTCGCGACGCCGGCTTCGACGGCGAGCTCGTCCTCCTCGGCGACGAGGACGAGTTGCCGTACGAGCGGCCCCCGCTCTCGAAGGAGGGCTTGAACGATCCGGAGCTGAAGCTTCTTCGACCCTCGGCCGCCTATGAGGAGGCGGGGATCGAGCTCCGTGTCGGCGCCCGCGCTGAGGAGCTGGACACCAGGAAGCAGCTCGTGAAACTCGCCGAGGGTGAGGCCATCCACTACGACCGGCTGCTCCTCGCCACCGGAGGTCGCGCTCGGCGCCTCTCGCTCCCTGGGAGCGACCTCGAGGGGATCCGCTACCTCAGAACTGCGAACGACAAGGAGCGCATCGCCGCCGAAGCGCAGACACGCACCGCCGTCGTCGTGGTCGGCCTCGGCTTCATCGGGTCGGAGCTCGCTGCGACGCTGCGGACGTCGGAGCTCGAGGTGACGGCACTCGATCCGCTCGAGCGGCCACTGGCTGCAGCGATCGGAGGCGAAGTGGCCGATATCGTGCTCGAGCTGCACCGCGAACACGGCGTCCGCCTGCGGACCGGGGAAGGCGTTGTCGCCTTCCGCGGCAAGAATCGGGTCGAAGCGGTCGTGACCGACACGGGCGACACGGTCGAAGCCGACTTCGTGGTCATCGGTGCCGGGATGCTCCCCAACGTCGAACTGGCCGTCGGCGCCGGCCTTCGTGTCGACGGCGGCATCGTGGTCGACGAGCGTTGTCGAACGAGTGCGCCGAAGGTCTATGCGGTGGGTGACGTGGCCGCGCACTTCAATCCCCGCCACGACCGGCACGTCCGCGTGGAGCACTGGGACCACGCGCTCCAACACGCGGTGGTCGCTGCTCGGGCCATGCTCGGGAAGGACGTGTCGTACGAGTGCGGCTACTGGTTCTGGTCCGACATCTACGACGCCAACATCCAGGCGGCCGGCCTGCCGGGCTACGCAGACGAGCAGGTGCTGCGCGGTTCTCTCGCCGAACGACGGTTCGTCGTGTTCGGCCTGACCGCCGGTCGCGTTACCTCGGCCGTCGCGCTCAACAACGGACGCGACTTACGTCGCTCTCTCCCGCTCATTCACCGCGCGGCCGAAGTCGACGCGTCGGCACTCCGGGACCCGGCGTTTGATCTGCGGAGCTCGAGTGCCGCCAGCTAGTCGTCAGTCCTCCGGGATGTGTCGCTCCGGCTCACCCACGTAGCGCGAACCGAGCTCCTCGGGCACGATCCGAAGCGGTACTCCCCGCTCGATCTCCTCGATCACGTGAGCGACGATGCCCGGCATGGCCGCCGTTGCGGCGATGCCTGCCATCTCGTGCGGCGTGAAGCCCATGTCGCCGAGCACGGCGGCGATCATCCCGTCGATGTTGATGGGCAGCGCCTTCCCGGTCGTCCGGACGAAGACGGCGTGCACGCGCGAATAGAGCTCGCAGCCTTCACCCCAGACTCCCTCCGCGCGCGCAACCTTGGCCACCGCCGTCGCCCGCGGGTCGTGGTCCTTGTGGTTCGGATGCCCTAGGCCGGGGAGCAGCCGCCCCTGCTCTCTGTACTCCTCGACCACGCGCTCTGCCGCCGCATCCATGTCGAGGCCGTCCTGGCTCATCAGCTCGCGCGCCCGCTCGATCAGCTCCGCCGTGTGCTGCGGCGAGACGGTCACCGAGCCCATCGTGAGGATGCCGCTGGCGATGCCGGGGATCGGCGACTCGGGCGATGCCGAGGCGGTCACGGCCGCTGCGAGGAGATGCGCCGCGACCCATTGGTGCGCCGGAATCGAGCAAAGCACAGCGTCGAGCACGCGGGTCTCGGCCTTCGTGGGCAGCTCCCCACGGATCGTCAGGAACAGGACCTCGGGGTAGGTCAACCGCTCGACGATCTCCTCGATCGGATAGCCGCGGATCAGAAGCTTGTGCGGCCCGACGAAGCTGACCGACGTCTGCCAGTAGTCGCTCCAGTTCCCCGACCGGTAGTAGTCGCCCAGGCGTCTCTTCTTCTGATCCTCAGACATCGTCCTCCTTCATGTCCCTCAGTGAATGGTCCAGCCACCGTCGACTGCGAGCGTCTGACCCGTGATGTAGGCGGCATCGTCAGAGGCCAGAAACAGCACGGCTCGCGCAACTTCGTCCGTCGTCCCGAACCGGCCCATCGGCGTCTGAGCTATCAGCGACGGACCGATCTCCGGGTGGCTGATCAATCCATTCGCCATCTCCGTGGGGACGTATGCCGGTGCGACCGCGTTGACGCGCACGCTCCTGTCGGCCCACTCGAGCGCCATCGCGCGCGTCATCGAGATGAGACCGGCCTTCGCAGCGCAATACGCTGCCAGCTTGGGCAACGCGACCAGGCCGCCGATCGACGCGATGTTGGTGATCGAGCCGCTGCCTCGCTCGAGCATGCGGGCCCCCGCCGCCTGACTCAGGCGGAACGGAGCTGTCAGATTTGTCGCAATGATCAGGTCGTAGTCCTCGGCCGTGATGCGCTCGGCACTCGTGTAAGTGGGGCTCACGCCTGCGGCGTTCACCAGGACGTGCAGCGGTCCGAGGTCACCCTCTACCGCCTGGATGAGGTTCTCGGCGGTGTCAAGCACGGTGACATCTGCGTAGTACGCGCTGGCATCTCCACCGGCGGCAACGATCTCGCCGGCGACCGCTTCGATCTCGGCTGTCGTACGGGCGGCGAGTGCGACCGTCGCTCCTGCTTGCCCCAGCGCGAGGCTGACAGCGCGGCCGATGCCTCTCCCTGCACCGGTCACAAGCGCCACGACTCCTTCGAAGCGGTTGTCCGGGCTCACCCGCACAACCGTCGGGTCGAGGCGATCCGTCGTCTCCGTCATAGCGCGTTCAGCTCCCGAGCCGCCTGCTCGATCGCCTCGACGCTCGGAATCACGAGCTGCTCGAGCACCGGGTGTTGCGGGATGGGCGTGTCGGCGCCCGCGATTCGTACGACCGGTCCGTCAAGGTGAAAGAAGAGCTCCTCCTGGATACGGGCTGCGATCTCGCCGCCGGCGCCGCCGGTCTTCGGCGCCTCGTGCACCACCATTACCTTGCTCGTCTTCTCGACGGAGGTCGCGATGGTCTCCATGTCGAACGGAACGAGCGTCCGTGGATCGACGACCTCCACGTCGATCCCGTCCAGCGCCAGGCGCTCGGCGGCTTCGAGCGACCGGCCGACCATCATGGCCGTCGCGATGATCGTCAGGTCATTGCCTTCACGGCGCACCGCCGCTTGCCCGAACGCGACCGTGAAGTCCTCGTCGACCGGAACCTCACCCTTTACCCGGTACAGGCCCTTGTGCTCGAGGAAGATGACCGGGTTTCGATCGCGGATGGCCGTCTTCAGTAGCCCTTTGGCGTCGGCAGGCGTCGCCGGGAGGACGATCTTCAGACCCGGCGCGTTCAGCAGCATCGCCTCTGGACACTGGGAGTGCTCTGCTCCGACGCCGCCGACCAGCCCCATCGGAGCTCGCACCACGGCGGGCAGCTCGAGTTGCCCGCCGTGCATGTAGCGCCACTTCGCGAGCTTGTTCAGCACCTCGTCGCCGGCGATGAAGAGGAAGTCGGCGAACTGGAGCTCGACCACGGGGATCGTTCCGGTCATCGCCGCTCCGGCCGCGCCGCCGACGATGAAGGTCTCCACGATGGCCGTGTCCCGTACGCGGCGCTCCCCGAATTCCTCGAGCAGCCCCCGGGTGACGCCGAACACACCGCCCATGGCACCGATGTCCTGCCCCATCATCCAGACACGGTCGTCACGCCGCATCTCCTCGGCGAGTGCTCGATTGATCGCCTGGGCGTAGGTCATCTCCTCTGTCTGCGCTTCGGTCACGGTCGTGCTCATTCCGCCCACACATCCTTGAACGCGACCTCCGGGCCGGCGTCGGGCGCCGCCAACGCGAGCGCGAACGCGGCTTCGACCTCCTCGTCGGCCGCGCGGTCGATCGGTTCGTACTGCTCAGCGTCGAGCCGCGTCCGCAACACGTCGACGGGATCTCGCGAGCGGACCGGGTCGAGAGCGCCTTCGTCGTCGCGGTACCGCTGACGATCTCCCTCGTAGTGGCCACGGAGCCTCAAGGTCATGGCCTCGATGAGGGACGGGCCCTGGCCGCCGCGCGCCCGTTCGACCGCCTCGCTCATCGCAGCGTGGACCGCGACCGCGTCCTGGCCGTCGACAACGATCCCGGGGAATCCGAACGCCGCGGCCCGATCGGCCACGTTCTTCGTCGGCGAGTGGCGTTCGAACGGCGCCGAGATCGCCCACCCGTTGTTCTCGCAGACGAAGACGACCGGCAGCTTCCAGACCCCCGCCTGGAGCGCAGCCTCGTAGAGCGTGCCGCGCGCAGCTGCCCCCTCCCCGAAGAAGATCGCAACGACCCGGTCTTCGCCGAGGATCTGGGCGGAAAGCGCAGCACCGACGCCGAGGGGAAAGTTGGAGCCGAGCGTTCCTCCTTGCCCGAGGATCCCGAGAGCAGGATCGACGAAGTGGACGGTGCCTCCGCCCTTCCCGCCAACCGTTCCGGTCGTCTTGCCGAGGAGATCCGCAAAGATCCGCTCGAAGGAGAGTCCCTTCGAGAGGGCGTAGCCGAGACCGCGGTGGGCCTGGAAGAGGTAGTCGGACCGGCGCAAGGCCTGAACCGCGCCGGCTTGCAGACCCTCCTGTCCGAGCCCCGGGTGCCAGAAGCCCCCGAACCCGTGCTCCTCGATGTACGTCTGGAGGAAGAGCTCGGCCGCACGGATCCTGGCGACGTTTCGGTAGATCTCGAGGACGAGGTTGTCGGTGTCCGTCACGATGCTCAGGAGGCTTCGACCACCCAATTCGGGGACCGCTTCTCGATGAAGGCGCGGTGACCTTCGACACGCTGCTCGGACCCCATCAACTCCATCCACCGGTCGGTCGCATGCTCGAGCGCGCTCTCCAGGCCCAGACCGAGCGTTTCGTGCACGACCCGACGAGCCAGCATCTGTGCCTCGGGGCCGGCGCGGAGGAGGCGCTCGGCTGCGGCGTGAGCGGCCTCGAGTGGATCGTCGACGACGTCTTCGACGATGCCTGCGCGCTGAGCTTCCTCTGCCGACAGGATCCGCCCCGTCAGGATGACGTCGAGCGCAACCGGCAGCGGCGCTTGCCGCGGCAGGCGGACGATTCCGCCCCACCCGGGGAAGATGCCCACCGTCACCTCGGGCAGCCCGAGCTTCGCGTTCGGCGCCGCGAAACGGAGGTCGCAGGCGAGCAGGATCTCCATCCCGCCCCCGAGCGCGTAGCCGGAGACGGCAGCGATGCTGATGAACGGCCCGGCCTCGAGCCGCCTCGTCAGCCGGATTCCCTCCTGCAGCTGGGCCCGGGCCTCGTCCGCGGAGAACTCGAGCATCTCCGCGAGGTCCGCCCCGGCGGAAAATGCGCGGCCGCCTGCACCCGAGATCACGCAGGCGCGTGCGCCGGCGTCCTCGACGTCGTCGAGCCGGCTATGGATCTCCGCCAAGACGTGCGGCGAGACGGCATTCATGGCCTCGGGCCTGTTGATCACGATCGAAGCGATCGCACCGTCGACTGAGAGCTCGACGGCCATCAGTAGGACCGGGGAAGCTTGAGAACGTTCTGCGCGACGAATGAGAGCGCCATCTCCTGGGACACCGGCGCGATCTTCCAGAGCCGCGCATCACGCCACAGCCGTTCAATGTGTTGTTCTCGCATGTAGCCCGCACCGCCGAACACCTGTAGCGCATGGTCGCAAGCAGCAAAACTCGCCTCGGTTGCGATGAGCTTCGACATGTTCCCCTCGGCAGCGCAGGGCTTCCCTTCGTCGTACAGCGCAGCCGCACGTTCGCACAACGTGCGCGAGCACGCGAGCTGCGCTTTCGCATGCGCCAGCGGAAATGCGATCGCTTGATTCGCGCCGATCGGCTTCCCGAAGACCACACGATTCGTGGCGTACTCCACGGCGAGTCCGAGCGCGAGCTCGCCTGCCCCGAGCGCTGAGGCGGCGGTAATGAGCCTCTCCACGTTGAGGGCGTCGACGAGCACTTTCCAGCCGTCGTCCAGCGGGCCGATGACGGAGTCGTCGGACACGAAAACGTTGTCGAGATAGAGCATCGACGTCGACATGGTGTGGGTCCCGAGCTTCTCCATCGGGGCGTATGAGACGCCCTCAGCCGAGGGATCCACGACGAAGAGCGTCAAGCCGCGTGTGCGACCGCCGGCGTTCTCCGCCGCGGTGGTGCGGGCGAGAACCTGCAACTGATTCACGCGCTCCATCGCGGTGATGTAGATCTTCTGGCCGTGGAGTCGGTAGCCCCCCTCCACACGCTCGGCGCGGGTTGCGGTGGCGAGGGCGTTGCTCCCGGCATCCGGTTCCGTCAAGGCGATCCCGAAGAACGTCTCTCCGCTCGCGAGACCGGGAAGGAATGCCTCCCGCTGCGCCTCGCTGCCGTGTCGAAGGATGCTCGTCGCGGGCAACATCGCGCCCATGAACACCTGTCCGACGGTCGAGCCGCCTCCGCCGGCGGCCACCGCTTCCACGACCCGAATCGCTTCGGTCATACCGAGGCCGCTTCCGCCATACTCTTCTGGGATGGCGATGCCGAGCCACCCGTCCGCGCCGAGCGCCCGCCAGAGATCCTCGGGGAAGCTGTGGCTGCCGTCGTGATCGAGCCAGTAGGTGAGTCCGAATCGCCGGCCGAGTTCGCCCGCCGTCGCAGCGATCAATCCGTCGTCGAGGTCAGTTTCGGTCATGACGGCTCCTCTTCAAATAGCTCGACCGACCAGTCGGTCGGACAGAACGCTACGGCCCCGCCACCGCATTGTCAACCACTCCGGAATCCGCACTCGACCGACCGGTCGGTCACTGGTACGGTGTGACAGGTGGCGACGCGTGTGAAAAGCGATGCACGGCGACAGGAGGTGGTCTCCAAGGCCGCCGAGCTGTTCGACCAAGCCGGCTACTACACGACGAACATGTCGGAGCTGGCGCGTGCCGTCGGGCTCGAAAAGCCGACGCTCTATCACTACTTCTCGGGCAAGGACGAGATCCTGTTCTGGATCCACGAGGAGTTCATCAACCACCTGATCGAGAAGGGCGAGAGTCGCGATTCGAGCACGTTGACCGCGACGGCCGAGCTCGAAGCGACGTTCAAAGACCTGCTCGAGCTCATGGACTCGCACCGGGGCCACGTTCGCGTCTTCTTCGAGCACGGGCGCGAGCTGACAGAGGAGCACCAGTCGACGATTCGCACGAAGCGGGACAAGTACCAGGCGATCGTTCAGGGGATCGTCGAGCGCGGGATCAAGGAGAAAGAGTTTCGCGACCTCGATCCCCGACTCGTCACCTTGGCGATCTTCGGCATGTGCAACTGGTCGTACCAGTGGTACCGCTCGGGTGGGGCTCTGCAGAGCGACGAAATCGCGTCGTTCTTCTTCAGCCTCCTTCTCGACGGGCTGCGCGTCTAGCTGCGCGCGCGTCTCACCACGCGGATTCGCCCCCGTCGACCACGAGCGTGTGGCCCGTGACGTATGCCGCTGCGTCCGAGGCGAGATAGACGACAGCTCCCTTCAGATCGTTCTCACCGCCTAGCCGGCGGAGCGGGACATGGTCGAGCAACGTCTCCTGATGAGCGGAGAGGAGCGAGCCGGTCATTTCCGTCGGGAACCATCCGGGCGCGATTGCGTTCACGGTGATGCCATGTCGGGCCCACTTGCAAGCCAGGTCGCGTGTGAGGGCGATGAGTCCGCCCTTGGTCGCGTGATACGACAGCGCATTCAGGATCTCGGCAGGGGCACCCTTGAGTCCGGCCACCGATGCGATGTTGATGATCCTGCCGGATTTCTGACCGATCATGATCGGCCCCACCGCGCGCGAGAGGAAGAAGGGGCCGGTCAGGTTGACGTCGACGACCTTCTGCCACCCCTCGGTCGGAGTCTCCTCGGGCCAGTCGACCCACACGGTTCCCGCGTTGTTCACCACGATGTCGATCCGGCCGAACTCGGCGTGCGTCCTGCCGACGACCGAGGCGATGTCTGCCTCGGACCGCACGTCACATGCGAGACCGAGGGCTCGGACGCCGGTCGACTCGAGCTCGGCGGCCGCCTGCTCGCAGCGGGCCACATCGCGAGCGCACACCACCACGTTGGCCCCCATCTCGGCCAGGGCGCCCGCCATCTGACGGCCGATCCCGGTCGCACCTCCGGTGACGATCGCCACCTTGCCTTCCAGTTTGAAGAGCTCGCTTACGTGCACATCGCGATTCTTTCACGCTGTCGTTGCGGCGGAGGTACTAGGAGGGTTTGCATCGAAGAGCACCGACCGGCGGCGGAAGCGCCAACCGTCCTGCGTTCTGACGAGCTCGTCCTCGTACCTTCCCGTGTTCTCGAGACGCACACTCGATCCGTCACGCGCTTTGCGAAAGAGGAGCAACGTGCACTCCTGTGTCGCCTCGTCACCGTTCAGAGAGAGCACCGGATCCGTTGTGGCGTGCACGGTCCCTCGCGGCTTGCCGGCGAAAGCGACCAGCTCTGCTGAGCCCGTACAGAGCGTCTTGCCCGCCATGACAAGAGCGCCGTCCGCCGTGAAGGTCGCGGCAAACCCTTCACCGTCACCGGTGTCGGACGCTCGATTGTAGCGAGCTGTCAACTCGCGAATCTCCAGCCGATCCGTCAATTCCGCGAGGATCGACGCCTCGGTCACGCGCTGTCTTCTTCCGGCTCGACAGGCTGTCCGTTGCCCACGATGAGGGCCGACTCGCCCGAGACGACGACGGTCCCCCGGTCCGAGCTGCACTGGCAAGCCAGCTTGACGATGCCGCCGCCGAGCTTCTCCTTCGGGATCTTCTCGAGCACTTCCCATTCTGTCGTCACCGTGTCACCGAAAAAGACCGGCGCCAGAAACTTCACGTTCTGCTCGAGGTATCCGAGCGCGTACTTGCCAAGCCCTTTGCTGAGCACGCCGGCCATGATCCCGGTGATCAGCGTGCCGTGCGCGATGCGCTCTCCGAAGCGCGTCGTCTTCGCATATTCCGCATCGACATGCAGCGGCGCGAAGTCTCCGAAGATGCCTGCAGCGAGCACGACGTGCGCCTCGGTCACGGTCATCCGGCCGTGCAGCTTATGGCCGACTTCCAGCGAATCGAACGTCGGAGCGTGACTGTTCATGTTCTCTCCATGGTTTGTTCCTCGGGCTCGTTCGTGATGATCGCGACGCCTGTGCACTCCAATGCAACGACGCCGTCCTGGTTCGAGCACACGCCGCCGAAGGTGACGATTCCGCCACGGAACCGCTCCTTGTCGACCTTCTCGAGCACCGTCCAGGTCACCGTAATCGTGTCGCCCGGCTTGACCGGCGCCTTGAAGACTTCCCGTTGCTCCAGGTAGCCGATCGCCGCCCCGCCGAGACTCATGCCGAGCGTGACAGCCGCGAGGCCTGCAACGAGCGGGCCCGGGAGAATCCTGCCTCCGTACATGCTGGCCCGGCCGGTGATCTCGTCGACATGCAGAGGAACCGAGTCGGCCATGACGGCGTTCGTCAGCAGCAGGTGCGTCTCGGTGAGTGTGACTCTCCGGCCGAATTGGTAGCCGACCGTCAACTTGTCGTAGACGCCACGTTGGAGCCCGGCGCTCAAGCCGCCGTCCAGCCACCGTCGAGATGCATGACAGAGCCCGTGACATACCTGGCCGAGTCGCTCGCCAGGAACCTGACGGCGCGCGCGACGTCCTCCGGTTGCGCAATCCGTCCCAGAGGAATCATTTGCGTGAACCGGGCGAGGCGGTCAGGGTCGTCGGCGCGCCCGCCCAGCATCTGGGTCTCGACGGGACCGGTGCTGACTGTGACCACGCGGATCCCGTGCTTCCCCAGGTCCACGGCCATCGCCCGCATGAGCGCGTCGACGGTCGCGTTGGAGACGCAGTAGTGCAGCCTGCCGGGCGCGACGCGATCTGTCGTGATGGAGCCGATGTCGACGATCACACCCCCTCGCCCATGCCGGATCATGTCCCGGGCGGCCGCCTGCGAGACCAGGAAGCGGCCTTTGGCGTTCGTGTCGAAGACCTCGTCCCAATCGCTCTCGGGCATTTTCAGCAGCCGCGCCGTCTTCAACACCCCGGCGCAGTGAACGACGACGTCCACGCCGCCGAAGCGGTCCGCCGCGGAACGTACCGCCGCCTCGACCTGCTCACGGTCCCGAACGTCTGCACGAACCGCGAGTCCGACGTCTGACCCCAGATCGGCGACCGTCTCCTGAGCGGCGTCTTCGTCGATGTCGACGGCGCAGACCGCTGCCCCGTCCGCGGCAAAGTGCTTCGCGACCGCGCGTCCGATGCCGCCGCCGCCGCCAGTGATCAGGATCACGCGCCGCTCAGGGGACGACATAGCCCGCCGTTTTCCGATCGAACGTCCGCTCGTTCAGACCGTCCTGCTGAAGCTTGTACTTCTCGATCTTCAGACTGCCGGTACGCGGGAGCTCGGCGACGAACTCGAGATAGCGGGGAGCCATGAAGCGCGGGACGAGCTCGCTCACGTGCTCCAGCAGCTCGCTCGCGCCGACGTCGGCTCCCGGCTGCAGGACGACGCAGACCTTGACCTCGTCCTCCCCGAGCTCGGAGGGGACGGGGATTGCCGCGGACTCGAGCACGAGCGGGTGGGAGTTCACCTGACGTTCGAGCTCGTACGACGAGATGTTCTCGCCGCCGCGCCGAATGACGTCTTTCTTGCGATCGACGTAGAAGAGATAGCCGTCCTCGTCGAAGTAGCCACGGTCGCCGCAGTGAAACCAGAGGTTCCTCCACATCTCGACGGTGATCTCGGGCCGCTTGTAGTAGCCGTAGGAGATCGAGAAGGGCTCGAGCGGGCGGGCGACGATCTCGCCGGTTTCACCAACCGGCAGCTCGTTGTCGTCGTCGTCGACGATCTTCACCTCGAAGTTGGGGGCGGGCTTGCCGCACGAGCCTGCCTTCGGCTCGTCCCACGGGTTGTAGGCGACGATGTTCATCTCCGTCGATCCGTAGATCTCGATCAGCCGGACACCGAAACGCTCCTCGAACTCCGCGTTGCTCTTGGCGATGAAGAGCGCTCGGCAGTTGTGCTGCCGATCGAGCGGACTCGGTGGCTGCTTGAGGAGGATCGGAATCACGGAAAAGACCGAGTGCGCCACGGTCGCCCCGCACGCTCGGATGTCGTCCCAGTACTGCGACGCACTGAAGCGAGGCGCAATCCTGATCTTGGAACGCACGAGGAGTGTCGGGACCACTCCGAGGATCGTCGCGAGCATGTAGAAGAGCGGAGTGGAGGCATAGAGAGTGTCTGCCTCCGTCAACTGGGTGGCGCGCATCCACTGGCGTGAGAACGAGTAGACGTGCGCGTGAGGCATCACGATCCCCTTGGGGCGTCCCGTCGTCCCGGAGCTGTACAGGATCGCCAGCACGGTGTCGTGGCGCACCGGAGTTGGTGGAGAGAGTGGACCCGCAGCTTCGACGACGAGGTCGTCCCACGGGATTCGCGGCACATCCCCGCCCTCAACCGCCTCAGGCGTCTCGTCGCACACGACGAGCGCGAGCAGGGTCTGAAGCTTGGGGAGGCTCGCTGCGGCTGTTACGAGCGACTCAGGACTCACGATCACCAGGCGTGGATCGGCGTCCAGGAGGATGTATTCCAGCGTGTCGCCCACCCACTCCGGGTTGATCGGGACGATCGTCGCGCCGATCTTGGCCGCCCCGAACCAGGCTTGCAGAAACTCTGGACGGTTCCGAAGGAGGAGCACGATCCGGTCGCCGGGCTGGACGCCCTGGGCAAGGAAGCCGCGGCCGACGGCATCGGCGAGGTGGTTCAGCTCCGCGTAGGTGAACGCGCAGTCGTCAAATTCCAGGAACGTGCGATCACCGCTCTCCTCGGCGGCTTCCTGGAGGATGTTCCCGATGACGCGCTCCGCGAGGGGCAAGTCAAGGGCCCGTGTCTCGATCATTTCGTCTCTACCTCCATCTGTGTCTCAGCGGGTGAACATGTCCCCGGCGAGATAGCCGCCGTCGACGTCGAGGACAGCGCCGGTCATGTAGGCCGAGTCGTCTGAGACGAGGAAGGCGACTGCCTCCGCGATGTCTGCGGGCTCGCCGTGCGAGCCGACGGGCAAGGACTGCAGCACCACTGTGCGCTGCTCGGGATCGTCAAGCCACGTCGTGTCCGAGATGTGCGAGGAGCCGTCGGTGGCCGAGATCCACCGGCCGCTCATGCCGCTCAGGATCGCCTTCGGGTTGACACAGTTGACGCGGATCCCATGCGGCGCGAGCTCCAGGGCCATCCCGGCGGTCAGGGTCTGGACTGCGCCCTTCGATGCACAGTAGTGAGCGCGGTTCATCATCGCCCTCACACCCGCCACCGAGCCGATGTTGACCACCGCACCGCCGCCGTCGCCGCGTGCCTCGATCCGTCGCGCGAACTCCTGCGTCAGGAAGAACGGCGCCTTCACGTTGACGTCCATCAGCTTGTCCCACTCCGACTCGGCGATGTCTTCGAAAGGACCGATGCTCAAGGCGCCGGCGTTGTTGACGAGCACCGAAACAGGCCCGACGTGCTGCTCCGCTTCGTCGAGGGCACGAGAGATGTCCGCAAGCTTCGTCAGGTCCGCCTGGACCGCCACGGCGCTACCGCCGCTCGCGCGGATCTCGTCGCACGTGGTGGTCGCAGCGTCGACGTCGATGTCGAGGCCGACCACGGCATAGCCCGCTTGCGCGAGCTTCGTGCAGATCGCGCGGCCGATGCCTCCGCCTGCGCCCGTCACGAGCGCCGCGGAAGCACGTGCAACGTCAGTCATCCGCCGGCTCTCCGAGGTACGCGGCTCGTACGAGCGGCGACTGCGCGACTTCGGAGAACGTGCCGTGAGCAATGAGCTCGCCCGCGTTCAGCACGTAGACCTCGTCGCACAGACCCTCGATGAACCGCATGTCGTGCTCGATCAGCAAAACGGCGACGCCGCGACGGCTGATGTCTTTTCGCAAGCGCTCGGCGAACGCCTCACGTTCAGACTCGGCGAGGCCGGCCACCGGCTCGTCCAGCAGCAGGCAGACGGGATGGCCCGCGACCGCACGAGCGTACGAGACGAGCCGCTTGATCTGATGCGGGAGCTTCGCGACCTCCGTGTGCGCGTATTGACCGATTCCCAGCCCGTCCAGGAGTTGAGCAACCTCCTGCTTCCGGCCTCTCGTCCGACCGAAGGTCTTCAGGCGCGGCGGGTCGGCCGTCTCCGACGCGACCATGACGTTCTCGATCACGGTCATGTCCTCGAACAGCTCCAGGTGTTGGAACGTACGGCGGAGACCCGCGCGAGCGCGCATCGGTGTAGACAGGCGCGTGATGTCTTGGCCCCGGTACGCCACGACTCCGTGTCGTGCACTCAGTGCCCCGGCGATCACGTTCAACAGCGTCGACTTGCCGGCACCGTTTGGCCCGATCAAGCCAACCGTCTTTCCCTCGGCCACAGAGAGGTCGACGTCGCGGAGAGCCCAGAGGCTCCCGAACGACACCGAGACTTTCTGGACGTTGAGGACCGCAGTGGAAGGAGCCATCGCGTCAGGCTCCCGGCGCCGTCCAGCGCGCATGCAACGGGGTGTAGGACCTCGGCATGTGACCCTGCATCCTCGGCGGCTCCTGTGTCTCGTCGAGCTGAAGGTCCGGTAGGCGCTCGAGCAGGTGCTCGACGACCTCGATCGCCTCCGACCGTGCGAGGTTGGCCCCGACGCACATCCGCGGCCCGAGGCCGAATGCCAGGTGATCTTTGATGTTTTCGCGCCCGATCCGGAATTCGCCGGGATCATCGAAGCGACTCGGGTCGCGATTCGCCGCCGAGTTGACCGGGTGGATGCGATCGCCCGCGGCAACGGGGCAGCCCGAGAGCTCTGTGTCGACCGCGGCGGTGCGTATCCGGAAATGGATGACTCCGTAGTAGCGGAGCGTCTCCTCGACGAACCCGGGAATCAACTCAGGCTGCTCCCTGAGCCGGTTGCGGAGATCGGGGCGGTCGAGCAAGAGGTAGAGCGCGTTACGCAGGAGGTGCATCGTCGTCTCGCTCCCTGCGAAGAGCATCACGCGCGCCTGGGCGAGAACGTCGGCCTCGTTCCAGTTCTCGAGCAGGTTCGGGCCTTCCCGCCAGAGCGCGCTGACGAGGTCGTCCTGCGGGTTGTGCTCGCGATCGCGAATGATCGGGATCAGGACTTCAGCCAGGTTGCGGGCAGAGCGGCGGGCATCCTCGAGCACGCCCGGGTCCTCGCCGAAGGTCTCGCTCCAGCGCATGATGTCGTCGTTCCATTCCTTGCAGCGTGCGAGGACATCCTCGTCGTCGATCGACACGCCGAGGAGCGCGCAGATCACATAGGCCGGCAGGTGCTCGGCGAGCGCGGAGCTGAGCTCGACCCGTCCCTCGGAGATGAAGCGGTCGGTCAGACGCTTCACGAGCGGCTTGGTGTACCGCGCGCGGTAGTCGTCGACGACGCGTGAGGAGAAGTGGCGGATGAGGAAGCGGTGAACGGAGGTGTGATCGCGGCCCTTCAGCATCAGGATTCCGCGCGCACCGCCCTGCACCTCGACTGCCCCGGGAAGATCCCAGTACGGGTGCCGAAACGTCTCCTCGTCGCGGTGCACGCGTGCCGTGTCGGCGTGACCGACCGTGAGCCATGCACCCATTTCCTGGTCCCAGTGCACCCCCGACTCTGTGTGGTCGCGTAGGAGCTCGTAGTAGGGAAACGGGTCCGCGTCTTCGACGCTCAGATAGCTGGGAATTTCGACCTTCACTCTCATCCCTCCTCGGACTTGACCCTCACGATAGATAGGCCTCGAAAATCGCTTCGAGGTCCTCGAAGTCGGCGGCGGGCCCCTCCGTGACGACGCGGCCGCCCGCGCCGAAGACGTAGACGTAATCCGCAAGCTCGATCGCCCGCCGCGCGGCCTGCTCGGCGATGAGCATGGAGACACCGGCGCGTTTGATCTCCGCGAGGATCTCGTAGAGCTGTTCGACGATCCGTGGCGCCATGCCGAGCGAGGGCTCGTCGAGCAGCAGCAGCAGCGGATTCGCGTTCAGCGCACGCCCGACAGCGAGCATTTGCTGCTCGCCGCCCGAGAGCGTGCCGCCCAGCTGGTCGATTCGCTCGGCCAGGATGGGGAAGAGCTCGAGCGGGTCGAGCGTTCCACGCGAGTCGCGGCGGGCCGGCCTCGTGAAGTCGACGAGCGCCATGTTCTCGCGCACCGTCAGGCCGGGAAAGATGCCGCGGCCCTCCGGCACCTGAACCAGTCCACGGCGAGCGACCTGATGGGCTGAGAGCCGCTCGATTCTCTCTCCAGCGAGCGTCACCGTTCCGCTGCTGGGCCGCACCAGGCCCGTGACCACGCGAAGGAGGGTCGTCTTCCCTACACCGTTTGCACCCAGAAGCGCGGCAACTCCACCTGCCGGAACGTCGACGTCGACGCCATCCAGAACAGTGGTTCCGCCATAGCCGGCGCGGATGTTGGCCGCACGCAGAAGCGGGGGAGCGTCTCCAGGCAGCGGCACCAAATCAGCTGGCTTATTCAACAGCGTCCTTTCTGGTCACGGTGCCGGCTGAGCCGCTCGGCTCGCGTGAGGATCCCCCCCAGCCTCGACGACGCCGAAAGCTAGCCACTGAACCGATCAGCACGGAAAGCGTGGAGGAGAGAATGGAGCCGATCCCTTGCGGACGCACGAGAATGACGAGCGCCAGAGCGATCCCGAAGATGATCCCCGGGATCGCCGGTACGCCGGAGGCGTAGTACGGGGTTCCGATGATGAAGGCCGCCCCGAGTACGGCACCGAGAACTGACGCACGCCCACCCACGATGATCGCGACAATCAAGTAGATCGAGTCCCACACAGTGAAGGTCTCGGGCGTCAAGTAACCGGTAACCGACGCAAGCACGGCACCAGCAAGCCCACAGAGCCCGGAGCCGATTGCGAACGCAAGCACCCGTTGCTGGACGACCCGGACGCCGGCCGCCTCAGCAGCTACTGCGTTGTCACGAACAGCCTTCCACGACCTTCCGAGGAAGGACCGGTTCACGATGAGCATCAAGGCGGCGACGGCCGCGCACAAGCCAACCGTGTAGTAGTAGATATTGAGGTTCCGATCCGCCCCCATACCGATCGCTGCCGGTAGCGGTGCCGAAATGCCGTTGTCTCCACCGCTCAGGCCGTCGAAGAACCTGAGAACTTCCGGGACAGCCAACGCAAAGGCGAGAGTCAGCACCGCCATGTAGACGCCCCGGAGCCGTGCCGCGGGGAGACCAAAAATCGCTCCGCTCACGCCGGCGAGAGCGGCAGCTGTCGCCACCGCGAGCGCGTAAGGGAAATCTGCACGGTCCTGCAGGAGCACCGCCGAGTACGCACCGAGGAGCATGAAGCCGGACTGGCCGATCGAGAGCAGCCCCGAGAAGCCGAAGATCACGTCCATGCCGAACGCGGCGATCGCGAAGCAGGCCATGGTCGCGATCAACAGCGTCGTCGATGTGTCGAGCCGAGGTCCGAGTGCGATAAATATCGCCCCGACCAACGCCAGGACCGCAAGCGCGGTCGGGAGGCCGATCGATGTGGTGGGTACAACAGTGCGCCTGCGCCGGAACGGAGACACGCTCCTGAGCGCGCCACCGAATCGGAAGGTTGCCCTTCTGGGAAGATGCGGCTCGGGCACACGAGGTAACGAGCTGCCGAAAATCCCATACGGAAGAAAGACGAGCACGAGCAGGATCGTGAGAAACGAGACCGTCCTCGTGAGCTCGTTCGTCAGATAGGTCGCAATCAGCGATTGCGCGGTGCCGAAGACCAGGGCGCCGAGCACGACACCACTGATGCGCTCGAAGCCGCCCAGGACGACGGCGACGAACGCGACGATGAGGTACGTGGTGAGGAAGTCGGGTGTGAGGTAGTTCGACGGGGTGACAAGCAAGGCCGTAACCGCTGCGAGCGCGCCGGCCATCGCCCACACGAGTGTTTGAGTCATCAGACCGCTGATTCCGAACGTGGAGGCCGTGATGCGCCCTTCGCTGACTGCGCGAATGGCGAGCCCGATCCGGAGTCGGTAGAGGATGAAGTAGAGGGATACGGTGGCGCCGATCGCTACGCCGATCGCAACGACGTTCGAGCCCTGCAAGTTGTAGTCGCCGATCGTGACAAGCGTTCGGCTCCCCACGGGCTGCGGAAGCGCGTACGGCTCGCCGCCATAGATCCACAGCAGCAGCGACTGGATGACGATTGCAAGCCCGAGCGTCATGATGCCTACGAGCTCGTGCGATCGCGCCGACAGCCGATCGATGATAAGCAGGTACGAGCCGCCCGAGACGGCTGCGCCGGTCAAAACCGCGACCAGAGCGACGACCGCGTACGGAACGTTGCGCTCGAGGAGAGAGTACGCGGTGTACCCGGCGATCGCGCCCACCGCCCCATGGGCGAAGTTGAGGACACCCGACGTCCGATAGACGATCGAGAGCCCGAGCCCGAAGATGAGGTACAGGCTCGCCGTCACCACACCGCTGGCAAGGACAGTGAGGAGCTGGCTCATTTCAGGTTCCGGTTGATTGGACCCCCAAGCGGCCGAGCTGACAGTCCCGGCGAGAAGCCGAACATCAGCTCGACCGCATATTCACAGGTCAAACGAGTCGTGCAAAACAGCGGCACTTCCCGTCGGCTACAGGCCAGGAAGCTTTGAGAACCCCTGGACCTGCACGAATCGATTTTTTCGCACCTGATACATCGCGGCCCGGTTGAGACCCCAGTTCCGCGTCCGGTAGTCGAGCTGTGCAAGCTCAACAGTCTTGTTGAGGCGCCGCAGAGCACCGACGAACCGTTCGTGAGTCAGCTTCCCGCCACCGGCCGTGGAACCGCGGATGCCCTCGACTAGGAGGGCTGCGAGCATCCAGCCGCCCATGCCTGACGAGTTAATGGCCCGTGGCGCGAACGACTGCATCTTCTTGACGAACTTCGCGACGGCCGGCCCCCGCGTCGGCCAGATGCCGTTGATGTATGTGCCTTCGGCGAGAGTGCCCGCAAGCCGCAGATACGCCGAATTTTGCGAGAAGAAGGGAGTGACCCACGTGGGCTTGAATCCGATCTGGTCGGCGGCCTTCTGGAGCGACGCGAGCGCGCTGAG
Source organism: Gaiellaceae bacterium (assembly GCA_033857955.1). GTDB lineage: Bacteria > Actinomycetota > Thermoleophilia > Gaiellales > Gaiellaceae > Gaiellasilicea. Next base: position 404,620 of record JAWVCW010000006.1, read on the forward strand.
GTTCGTCCAGACAAGAACAGTCTTCGCGCCCGACGCCTTCAGCCGAGTGGCCAGAGGAACGAAGTCCGTCGTCGTGGGCTCAACCGGAATGCTCGCCCGCAGGCTCCCGCCATTGCGGCGGACGTACCTGTTGATCGCCGTCTGAGCTCCTTGCGCAAGCGCGCTGTTCTCCCACGCCAGCGCGAACCTCTTGTCCTTCAGCTTGTTCATGATGAACTGCGCGTCGTACGGTCCCAGATAGCTGTAGTTGGGGACTACGCCGAAGATCCCGCCGCCGGGAAGCGACTTTGAGAGGCTCTGAACGAGAGCACCGTCCGCGGCCACCATCAGCGGAACGGTGCTGCCCTGGTTCTTGCTGACCTCTGCCGCCGAAACCACCGGAAGCGTGCCGATCACCGAGATCGCGAACGGGTTCTTGGCAAGAAGCTGGTTCTGAGCAAGCGCCGACTGAGCCGCGTTGTACACATTGTCCCTGGTGTCGACCTCGAACGTGTAGCCATTCACCCCACCGCTCTTGTTCACTAGGTCGAGGTAACCCTGGAACCCTTCGGAGTAGAGGTAGGCACCTGCGTTCGCCCCTGACCTGGGCGTGTTATCGCCGATCACCAGCTTCGTCGCTGTCTGGCGCGCTCCGACGTCCGACGCTCCGGTGGCAACCGGAACCGTAATCGCCACAGCCACGGCAATCGCTGCTACGAGTCTAATCAGCCTCGCGTGACGCTTCATGCCTCGCATCTCTCCTCCTCTATAGCGATTCAGCCTGTCTGACGGCAGATGCAGTTCGAGTTTTGTGTTTTGCGAAACTTGCCTGGACATGGTCGTCGTAGGGACCGACATCCCCATTGCTGACCGACCGGTCGGTCGATAGGATAGCGACAAAGATAAGGTGCTGCTCCTTCGATGTCAACCGGGCATGTGAAGAAGTGGCGGTTGAGAATGGAAGGGGTGTGGGGATGACGAGAAACGGTCCTGAGGCCGACGAGACGTGTAGCCCGCTGGACTACACATATCCGTCTCCCGAGCTCCAGGAATGCCCGTTTCCGTATTACCAGGCGTTGCGCCAGCAGGCCCCCGTGCACCAAATCCCGGGACGGGACGAGTACCTCGTCTCACGGTGGGAGGACATCACCTATATCGCGGAGCACCCCGACCTATTCTCGAGCGCCTTGGTTCCCGGCAGCGTGACCGCGAGCTCCCGCACGGGCGGCGCGGAGCAAACCTCCTTCAGTTACTTCGCAGACGGTCATGCGGCTGTCGGAGCGGCCGGCGATGCCACGTTTGGCTACTCGCCCACGAGCATGGCGATCTGCGATCCGCCGGAGAACAAGATGAAGCGAGCCGTCGGCCTGAAGTTGATCGGGCGCGAGCGCCTGCGCGACTACGAGCCGTTCATCCGGCGATACACGGAGGAACTCATCGACTCCTTCATCGACCGCCGCGAGGTCGAGTTCGTGGGCGAGTTCGCGTCCTGGCTGCCGATCAAGGTGATCGCCGACGTTCTGGGCCTGCCACAGCAAGATCTCACACTGCTCAAGCGACTCGGCGGTCGCGCCGCGCAGGGCGCCCGGTTCCTGACCGATGAAGAGCTAGCAGAAGAAGATCGAGCATCGCGCGAGCTCGTCGAGTATCTGAGAACGCACATCTTGGATCGATATGACAACCCACGCGACGATGGCCTGGGACAGCTTGTGAGTGGACAGGTCGCGCGCGACGGACGACTCAATCTCCAGTACCTGATGTCGGAGGCGGGCGTACTCCTGGTCGCCGGCAACGCGTCGACCTCGCACATGCTCTCGAGCGCGATGATGCTCCTCCTACAGAATCCGGACCAGCTCGAGCAGGTTCAGGTGAACCGGTCGCTGATCAGACCATTGCTGGAGGAAGCGTTGAGGCTGGAGTCGCCGGTGCAGTGGACATCGCGGACGACGACGCAAGATGTCGAGATCACGGACGTCCAAGTGCCGGCCGGGTCGACGCTTCTCATTCTGTGGGCGTCCGGTAACCGCGACCCGCGGAAGTGGGAGGACGCGGATCGGTTCTGGCCGGAGAGGCCCGACATCGCGAAGCGCCAGCTTGCGTTTGGTCGCGGTGCGCACCTCTGCCTTGGGGCGCCGCTCGCACGGCTCGAAGGGGAGATCGCGTTCAACATGCTGCTCGACCGGATGACAAATCTTTGCTTCACGCCCGGCAAGAACGATTTTACGCATGTGACCGTGCCCCACTTCCGCGCGCCAAAGGCGGTCTACATGCACTTCGACCGGGTCGAAGCGTGATGGTTGCTACACAGCGTCTCAACGTCGGTCGGCGAGCCTGCCCGACTGAAGAGGTTGTGGACCTGCATCTCCAGGCGCTTGTGTTCGCTGGTGGAGCGGCTTGTCGAGTTGCTGCTCGGTCCGACTTCGGCTCGCACGCCTGACCACTTGGCCGGCAATGGCGCTGCCTCCGCACGCACGGTTCAAAGGCACCGCGACGAGAACTAGTGGCTGGGTGCGACGCCGACACCAAGGCCGCCCGGCACCGCGGCGCCGTCGCACCAGCCGCTAGAAACGTGCGAAGGCAAGGCCCATCCTCGTCTCAATTGTCCATCGTAGGGGCGCGCTTGCTGCCTTGGCGGGCGGTGCCATCCTCACGACCGACCGACCGACCGACCGACCGGTCGGTCAGCTGACCTATACTGATCATCACGCTGCCTACGGAGGGACGCGATGTTGCTGAATCATCCACAGCTGAAGTGGCAATGGAAAGCGCCGCCGCACATCTTGTCAATGACGGTGATCGACTCCTATGTCGAAATCGACGAGATCCTACGGTCCCGGGACTTCCGCCAGGGGTCCCACACAGAGAGCAAGCCGTTTTTTGGTGACACACTTCTCCTCCTGGACGGCGACGCTCACCTCGGGCGCCGTCGCCTTGAGTCGAGGCTCTTCAGGCGTGACGCGCTGGACTACTACGAGACTCATGCCTTGGTGCCGGTCGTCGAGCAAATGCTCGCGGAGGCGCGTCAGAACCGTGCCGCGGACGGAACCGTACGCGCGGACCTCGTCCCGATGATGCGGGCGATGCTCCACCGCATCAGCGCGGTCGTTGCCGGCATCGATGACGTCGACATTGCGGAGCGCACTGAACGGTTCTCCTCGCTCGTCGAGAAGCTAGGCGAGGCAGCGACCGTCGAGTGGTCAACCCGCGACCACGCTGACGTGGTTCGGGAGGGTCTCGATGTCAAGCAGGCATTCCTCGAAGAGTTCTGGATCGCCTCGGCAGAGCGACGGAAGCACCTGGCGAAGGAGTTTTCCGCTGGCACCGTCGCGCAGGAGGAACTGCCACGGGACGTGCTGATGATGATGTATCTGAACTGGGACGACACGTGGGATGAGGAGCTTCCCATCCGCGAATGCACGCTCTTCCTCGTCGCGTCGACGCAGACGACATCCCACAGCCTCCCCCACCTGTTCCTCCACCTCCACGACTGGTTCGAGGAGCATCCGGAGGACAGTGAGAAGCGCACGGACTCGGAGTTTCTTCGGCTCGCGGCCGCGGAGTCACTACGCCTTCACCAACCGGTACCTTCGCTCCTGCGGTTCGCGAACACCGACGTCACGCTCTCCAGCGGTCGGCGCATCCCGAGAGGCGAGCGGGTGGCACTCGCCTTTACGCCAGCAAATCGGGAGACCGAACTCTTCGGTGACGACGCCGAGTTGTTCAACCCGTACCGCGAGGCGTCCGATCGGAAGCGACCGTGGGGCCTTACCTTCGGTGGGGGCGTTCACCTCTGCATCGGACGGCCCCTCGTCACGGGTACCTCTACGCGAACGGATTCTGACGCCGCCGCAGGGACCGACGGAACGATGGTGAAGATCGCGCGTGCGCTGTACGAATCCGGACTTGAGCTTGATCGCGATGTTCTGCCGAAGCGCAATGACACGAGCTTCCATGACTCGTACTCCAGTGTCCCGATCGTCCTCACGAAGCTTTGACATGACGAGTCCGCGGAGAGCCACGACAGGATGAGGGCACACGTGGAGGTCGATCACGCCGAGTGTCAAGGCACCGGCTACTGCGTACGCGTGTGCCCGAATGTCTTCGAGATGGACACCGTTAGACAAGCTGCGCGCGTAAGGCTGCCCGTGGTTGGCCCGGACCTGCTCGACGCTGTCGAGGAGGCCGAAACCCTCTGTCCCACAGGCGCGATCTCCGTAGTCCGCGACTCCAGCAGGTGATCCTCAGACGCCCGAGCACGGCAGGGACCATGCCGGTGGCGCGGTTCAGAGGCGGCTGCTCGACGACCACTAAAACAACGCGGAGGGCCAGATGAGCGATGGGCACGGACGGCTCAGGGGAATGACCGTCGTGATAACTGGCGGCGGGTCAGGGATTGGTCAAGCTGCGGTCATGCGTTTCGCAGCAGAGGGCGCGAACATCGTCGCGGCCGATGTCAACGCGGAGGCTGTCGCCAAAACGGCGAGCGAGGTGGTCGCTAGAGGCGGCGAAGCCACGGCCTGCGTTGCTGATGTGAGGGACGAGACATCGCTTCGGGATCTCGCGGCACTGGCACTCGAGCGTTATGGGCAGATCTCCGCGCTCTTTCATAGCGCAGGGATCACGGCCGAGGGCACAGCGCTGACCTGCGATCGAACGACGTGGGACAACGTCCTCGGCGTGAACCTCACTGGGTCGTGGCTAGCGGCGCGCGCCGTGCTGCCCGCGATGGTTGAGGCAAGCCGGGGATCCATCGTGCTCGTAGCGAGCGTGGCGGGGCTTGTCGGACTCCCGGCGGTCGCCGCGTATGCTGCCGCGAAAGGCGGGGTCGTCGCGCTGTGCCGGCAGATGGCGGTGGATTTCGCCCGTGACGGCATTCGGGTCAACGCTATTTGCCCGGGCACGGTGCTGACGCCTCTCGTGCTGAAGGCCTACACCGCTCGAGGCGAGCTGGACCCAAACGAGATCGAGGCGGGCCTCGCTCGGGCAGCCGAGCGATATCCCTTGCGCCGACTCGGGACCGTCGACGACGTTGCGCACCTAGGGGTTTATCTCGCTAGCGATGAGGCGGCGTGGATGACCGGAGCTGCAGTACAAATAGACGGGGGCCTGGTGTCCGCCGGCTGGCAGCCCGGAGCCTAGGCGACCTCGCCCGATCGCCGAACGCTGCTGGCCCCAACGCCTTATTGGCCCCGGACACCCGACACGGGTGGACGAGCCCGAGCCCGACGAGGTGCAGACTCGCCGTCACCACACCGCTGGCCAGGACGGTGAGGAGCTGGCTCATGGACGAACCCGGTCGATCAGCCGCCGAAGCGGTCGAGCCGGTGCGCCGGGCGAATCCCGGGACGCCAGCTCGACCGCATCAGAGGCCGGAGAGAGCGAGTCGAAGCGAGAGAGCAACAATCCTCCGCAGGCTAGAGACCGGGGAGCGAAGAGAACCCCTGTACTTGAACGAAGCGACCCTTTTGCACCTGGTACATCGCTGCCCGGGTGACGCCCCAGTTCCGCTTTCGGTAGTCGAGCTCCGCCAGCTCCACCCGCTTGTGGATCTTCCGCACCGCGGCCACGTAGTTGGCCTGAGTCAGCTGGCGGCCACCGGCCGTCGCACCGCGAATGCCCTCAACCAGGACGGCGGCGAGCTGCCAGCCCTGCATGCCGGCTCCGTTGATGGCACGCGGAGCGTAGGTCTTCATCTGGGTGACGAACTTCGCGACGCCCGGGCCCCGCGTCGGCAGGATGCCGTTGACGTAGGTCCCTTCTGCGAACGAGCCTCCAAGCCGCAAGTACGCCGACGAGAGTGAGAAGAACGGAGTCACCCACTTCGGCTTGAATCCGATCTGGTCCGCAGCCTTCTGGAGCGACGCGACCAAGCCGAGGCCCGTCCAGACGAGAACCGTCTTCGCGCCGGACGCCTTCAACCGAGTCGCGAGCGGAACGAGATCGGTGGCCGTGGGATCAACGGGCAGGCTGGCCTGCAGGGTCCCGCCGTTGCGACGGACGTACCTATTGATCGCCGTCTGCGCTCCCTGAGCGAGCGCGCTGTTCTCCCAGACCAGGGCGAACCTCTTGTCCTTTAGCTTGTTCATGATGAACTGGGCGTCGTAGGGCCCGAGATAGCTGTAGTTGGGAACGATCCCGAAGATCCCCCCGGGAAGCGACTTGGACAGGCTCTGAACGAGGGCACCGTCCGCTGCCACCATGAGGGGAACCCTGCTGCCCTGGTTCTTGCTGATTTCCGCAGCTGACACCACCGGGAGCGTGCCGATCACCGAGATCGCGAACGGATTCTTGGCCAGCAGCTGGTTCTGAGCGAGCGCGGATTGCGCCGCGTTGTACTGATTGTCCCTGGTGTCGATCTCGAACGTGTAGCCGTTGACGCCACCATTCTTGTTCACCCAGTCGAGATAGCCCTGGAAGCCCTCGGAGATGATGTAGCTCCCGGCAGCGGGCCCGGACCTGATCGCACTCTCGCCGATCAGGAGCTTCGTCGCCGTCTGGCGCTCTTTGAGATCTGTCATTCCTGTCGCCACCGGAACCGTGATCGCTGCAAAGACGCCAATCGCTGCGATGAGCCTGATCAGCCTCGCACGCTGGTTCATGCCTCGCATCGTTCCTCCTCTACTCGGTACATCAGTCATGGGTCACTGGAACACGGATCTGAAGAACGTTGTCTTCCACCCGACAGTCGTAGGTCTGGATTGGGGCTGGTGGCGGTCCTGAGACGACCTCGCCCGTTCGCACGTCAAAGGCGCCGTTGTGACACGGGCAGGTGACGACGAAGTCCTCGACATCGCCCTCGGACAGGCTGCATCGCTGGTGTGTGCACTCGTCGGCAAACGCGTAGACCGCATCGCCGACGCGGGCGACGGCGACGACAGTGTTCGCCACGACGACCGACTCGAGCGGGTAGTCGACGTCCCAGTCGGGCACCGCGACTGCGTTCCATTCGTCAGACGTGGGTGCAGCCGGGACCGCGGCGGTCTGCCGTTGTACCTGGACGCCATCGTCTGGGGTATCGGGTTCCTTCATTTTGCTGACCGACCGGTCGGTCGATAAGATGGGGCCACGATAAGCCGCCGCTCCCCCCATGTCAACCTGGCAGTCCTCCCCTTCGACGGCCGTAACCCGGCATTGTTGGCGGACGGCGTGTCACCCGGCGCCGGGACGGCGGGGTGAGAGGGCCAGAAGGCCGGATCCTGACGTACTTCCTACTCGGAGCAGTGCTCGCCGGGGTCAACCCGGTCGCCATTCGAGTGAGCAACAGAGAGCTCGACCCGCTCTGGGGCGCCGGGCTGCGGTTCGGCGGAGCCGCATTGCTCCTCTACGGCGTGATGGCGGTCATGAGACTGCCTTTCCCACGCGGCCGCGCGTTGCTCGGGACCGTCGCGTATGGAGTGCTGACGTTCGGCGTCGCCTTCTCGCTCGGGTACTACGCCCTGGTTCGCGTCCACGCCGGGCTCGCGCAAGCCGTGCTTGCTGTCATTCCGCTCGCGACCCTGCTGCTTGCCGTGGCCCAGCGGCAGGAGAGGCTGCGCCGGGAAGCGATCGTGGGTGCGCTGCTCGCACTCGCAGGCATCTGCGTACTCGTGCGCGCCCCCCTCCGGGAAGGCGTGCCGCTCGCGTCGTTCCTCGCGCTCCTCGGCTGCGCACTGGCCGTCGCACAAGCAACCGTCGCTGTTCGACGGATGCCTCAGGTTCACCCGGTGACGATGAACGCGATCGGCATGGCCGTCGGGGCCTCACTGCAGCTCGTGGCCAGCCTGCTGGTCCGGGAACACGTGTCGCTACCGCAGAAAGGCTCGACGTGGCTCGCGCTCGGGTACATGGTCGCCCTCGGCTCCGTCGTCGTCTACATCCTCTACATCGCAGTTCTCGGACGCTGGGATGCATCGCGAGCCGCGTACTCGTTCGTGGTGATTCCGCTCGTCACGGTCGGATTTTCGCTCTGGCTCGACGATGAGCCTCTTCGGCTCGGCCTCGTGGCCGGCGGTCTCATGATCCTGGCCGGCGTCTACATCGGAGCGCTGAGGACCCCGGCGGTTACCCCACAAGGAGGTTGGAAACCCGGATGAATGCCCGCGAACTTGAAGTGCTGAAGGAGCGCACGCAAGCGTTCGTCCAGGAGGTGGTCATCCCGGCAGAAGCGCACGAGCCCAGCGCCGGAGTCGACGAGGCCATGCGGCGCGACCTGCAGTCACAAGCTCGGGCTGCAGGCGTCTTCGCCCCTCACGCTCCGGTGTCGCTCGGCGGCGGTGGACTCGATCTCTACGAACAGAGCGTGATCTTCGAAGAAGCCGGCTACAGCCTCCTCGGTCCAGTCGCCCTGAACTGTGCCGCGCCCGACGAAGGCAACATGCATCTCCTCGAGATCGTGGGAACGCCGGAGCAAAAGGATCGCTATCTGCGACCCCTCGCGGCCGGCGACGTTCGTTCGTGCTTCGCCATGACCGAGCCCGCTCCGGGCGCAGGATCGGATCCGTCGATGCTGCTCACCACTGCTCGTCCGAAAGCCGGCGGCTGGGTTCTCAACGGCCGGAAGTGGCTGATCACCGGCGCCGAAGGAGCAGCCTTTGCGATCTGCATGGCACGCACCGGCAAGACCGATGACGCGGCGACGATGTTTCTCGTCGATGCGACGAACGCGGGGTTTACGGTCACCCGCCACGTCCCCACGCCGGACAAGTCGATGCCTGGAGGGCACGCTGAAGTCGTCTTCGACAACTGCTTCGTTCCCGATGACGCGGTGCTCGGTGCACCACACCAGGGCTTCCGCTACGCGCAGGTTCGACTTGTCCCCGCCCGCCTGACCCATTGCATGCGCTGGCTCGGCATCGCGCGCCGGAGCCTCGACATCGCGCTCGACCAGACCGCTGGACGTGACGCGTTCGGCTCGCCCATTCAGGAGCTCGGTCTCGCCCAGGCACTCATCGCCGATTCCGTCATCGACATCGAATCGAGTCGAGCAGTCATCCGAGAGGCCTGCCGAGCGATCGTGGCCGGCGACCGCGGTACGGGAGCGTCCTCGGTCGCCAAGGTCTCTGTCTCGGAGGCCGTCTTTCGCGTGATCGATCGGGCGACCCAGCTCTGCGGAGGCGCCGGCGTCACGGATGAGCTGCCGCTGACGCGCTATCTCATTGAGGCACGAGCCTTCCGGATCTACGACGGCCCCTCGGAGGTTCATCGCTGGGCCATCGCTCGCCGAGCCGCACGTACGCGGGAACGTCTTCGCCAGCCGGCGTCGGGCGGCGCCGGTGAGTAACCCGGAGATCGTCGTCACGGACACGGAAGCCGGGAACCTGAGCAGGGCGCCGCTGGTCGTCCTCAGCGCACTTCAGCGTTACCTGGATGACCAGGGCCTCGGAGCGGGGCCGGTTACCGCGCAGCGGATCGGCGCAGGCAGCTCGAACGCAACGTTCCTGCTCGCCCGAGGCCCCGACCGGTTCGTCCTGCGGAGACCCCCTCGCCCTCCGTATCCGCCTTCTGCCCACGACATCGTCCGAGAGGCCCGTCTGCAGATGGCTGTCGCACGTCAGGGGATCCCCGTCCCGAACGTCGTGGCGCTCGAGGAGACGAGCGCGGTGCTCGGCGTGCCCTTCGCGATCACCGACTACGTCGACGCCGACGTCGTGACGGGCGAACTGCCGCGGTTACTCAAGTCCGACGAAGGTCAGCGGCGTCAGCTGATCGAGAGCTTCGTCCGGACGCTCTGCCGAATTCACCAGGCGGACATTGGAGCACCGGAGCTCGAGCCGTTCTCGAGGCCAGGCGACTTCCTCGAGCGGCAGCTCCGCCGGTTCGACTCGCTCTGGGAGCACAACGCGACACGGAACGTTCCGGCGGTGGCAGACGTCGGCCGGTGGCTGGCGGCGAACCGTCCCCCGTCGGGACGCCCGTCGGTCGTGCACGGCGACTATCGCCTCGGCAATGTGATGGTCTCGCGCCGGGCGCCCGCAGAGGTCGTCGCGGTCCTCGACTGGGAGATGGGCGCGATCGGAGACCCTCGGACCGACCTCGGCTATCTGCTCGCAACCTACAGCGAGGGCCCGGCCACAGCGGCGAACGTGCTCGAGCTCTCACCGGTAACGCGGCTTCGCGGCTTTCCGACCCGCGGCGAGATCGTCGAGTACTACGAGGCGACGGTCGGCGAGAGCGTCGGCGACCTGACCTGGTTCGAGACGCTGGCCCTCTGGAAGGGCGCGATCTTTTGCGAGGCCATCCACGCGCGACACGTGCGGGGCGAGCTCGAGCACGACAGCTTCGCGGCCAGGCTCGAAGAGGGCGTGCCGCTGCTGGCACAGGCTGCGCAGGATCGCGCCACGCGGAGTTCCGCCGGATGAGCCTTGTCGTCGACTCCGTGACGCTGGGGGAGTTCGACACGAACTGCTTCGTCGTTCGTGCCACGCCGGAGGACACGGACGTCACGCTGATCGACCCCGGTGCAGAGCCCGATCTCCTGTGGGCAGAGCTCCAGCGCCTTCGGGTTCGTCCGGTGGGGATCCTGCTGACGCACACTGACGCCGATCACGTCGGCGCGGTCGCGGACATGGCCGAGCGCTCCGGAGCCGGCGTCTGGTGTCCGAGCGCAGAGGCGAGCGTCCTTCGCGACCCGCAGGTCAGCCTGCGACCGCTGGCCCGCACGAGCGGCCTCCGGCCGTACGACCCCGAGCACCTGGTGTCGGGAGGAGATCGCATCGACGTCGCGGGCATCACCTTCGACGTCCTCGATGTTCCGGGCCACTCCGCGGGCCACATCGCCTTCTACGCCGGCGGGTGCCTCTTCTCGGGTGACCTGCTCTTCGCGGGGAGCATCGGACACGCTCGACATGCCGGTGGCGACTGGGAGACGCTGCTCACGTCCGTCCGGCTGGTGATGGAGGCGTTCCCGCCGGAGACGGTGGTCTATCCGGGCCACGGGCCGGCGACCACGCTCGGCGACGAGCGCGCGAACGTCCCGGCCGCCTAGTCGTCCCAGCCATCGAGCAGTGGGCCGAGCGTGTCGACTGCCGTCTCCATGACCATCTCGTCCGCGTACATCCCCGCCCAGAAGAGGGTGGCGACAACGTGCTGGCGTCGGACGCCGAGCGATCGGGCGAGCTGTGCGGCGCGCAGCATCGGCTTCGTCCAGAGGCGCATCGCAGCGAGGTGGAGCATGCAGAGAGGCGCCATCTCGACCGGCAGCGTCTCGCCCAGCGCAGTCTCGAATCGCGCCCGCTGCGCCTTGTACGCAGAGGGGTGGAGACGCGCCAGGACCCGCACGTACTCCGGAGTCTCGCCGTACGCCCCGCGGTACCAGTCCTCGATCAGCGCGAGCTCCCCGGGCTCGAGCTCGGCAGTCGCAAGATCGATCCCGGATCTGAAAGCTTCCGGCCGCGGTCGCCATCCTCCCGGCCAGTCGAGGCCCGGTTCTCCGCTGTCGAGCGGCCACTCTCGAAGGTACGAATCGGTGCTGCCGCCGGCCGCGTCGAGGCCGACCGGACCCGCAGCGAGTGCTGCCAGACGCAGCGTGTCGACGACCTCGCCGCGCGACGCACCGAGTTGCCGCGCGTTGATCGCCGCGTAGAGAATCCCATTCTCGAAGCCGAAGACGGTGTAGGTGTAGAGGAACATGAGCAGGTGCGCGGCCTGCGGGAGCGCGACGCCCTCCTGCTCCCGATCGATCTCGAGGATGTACCGGCGGTAGCGCTTGAAGCCGACGGGGTCATGCTCGATCAGGAACGTCGGCATCCGCGACAAGTGCGTGCCGTCTCGGACGTGCGCGTCCCCGTACCACGCAAGGAGCCTTGCCTTCTCATCCTCGGACAGCGACTCGGTCGACCAGTCGAGCCCGGTGTCGAGGAACGACCGCGACTCGGAGTCGCTCACCTATCGCTCCCGTCGAAATCCCACGTGGGGAAGACGGGCGGCGTCAGGCGGAATCCGCCGTCGGGGATGAGGACCTGGCCCGTGATGTACGACGCGGCCGACGTGAGCAGGAAGACGATCGGCCCGACGACCTCCTCGATCTTCCCGACCCGCTGGAGCGCCGTAAGCTCCACCAGCGCGCTGCCGGCCTGCCCGGCATCGAACATTCCGCGCGTCCGCTCCACGGGGAAGAAGCCGGGCCCGACCACGTTCAGCCGCAGGCCGTGAGGTCCCCATTCGCGAGCGAGCGACTTCACCAAGGCTTCCACGCCGGCCTTGCCCGCCGAGGAATGGGCGATCCCGGGGGTTCCGCGGGAGGCGATGGCGCTCGTCAGCGCCACGGCCACGCCGTCGAGCTCTGCCTCGAAGAGTGCGCTCGACCAGCCGTGAATCGTGTTGAAGGCTCCGATCAGGACGGAGTCGATCACCTCGCGAAACAGTTCCGAAGTGATGTCCTTGGCCGCGATGTAGCCGGGCACGCTCAGGGCGCAGTGGACGAGCGCCTGCGCCGGGCCGCCATCGCTCGCCACCTGGAGGAACGCGTTCTCGACGTCCTGCGGATCCCGGACGTCGCACACGAGCGGAACCACGCGCCCGGCGGCGCCCTCTGCGAGCGTGACGGTCTGCTGGAGTCGTTCCTCGCGTCGGCCGAGGACGTAGCTTGTCCCGCCCAGGCGCGCAAGCTCGACTGCAAGCGCCTGGCCGATCCCCGAGCCGCCACCCGTGATCACCGTCCGGTCGTGCAGCAGGTCGATGTTCCAAGGTTCCACGGGTGTCACTCCCTTCCTAGCAGGCGTCACAACGCGAGCAGTGCGGGGGCGAGCTCGCGCAATTCGGCGAGCGGCACCCCTTCACGTCCGGGCGTCAGCACCTGCACCGAGACATGGTCCGCGCCCGCGTCGAGGTGCGCCTTGACGCGAGCCGCTATCCGGTCGGCGTCCCCCCACGCAACGAGGTCGTCTACGACCCGATCAGAAGGCTCGCCAGTGAGCTCCGACTCGTCGTACCCGAGTCGAATCAGGCTCCGGCGGTAGTTTTCGAAACGCAGCATCACCGTCGCGAACTCGTTCGCGATCCCGCGTGCTCGGCCTAAGTCGGAGTCGAGGACGACAGCCTGATCGGGCGCGAGAAGCGGCCCTGGCCCGAGAATGCTGCGCGCGTCGACCGTGTGGGCGACCGGGACGAAGTATGGGTGCGCGCCACGCGTCCGCTCGCCGGCGAGCGACAGCATCTTTGGCTGCAACGCTCCCAGCACGACGGGCAGCGGCTCAGCGGGCATCGCCCCCGCGTATTGAGCTTCGGCCATCGCGTCGAGATACTCACGCATTGCGGTCAGGGGCGATCGGTACGTGTGTCCGCGTCGCTGGACGAGTGGCGCGTGACTCACCCCGAGGCCGAGGACGAACCGGCCGGGATATGCCTCGGCGAGAGCATGCGCGCCCGAGCTCATGGCGAAGGCGTCTCTCGCGTAGATGCTGGCGATCCCGGCCGCCACGGTCAGGTGAGAGGACCACGAGAGCAGAAGCGCGGCGTAGGTGAGCGCGTCCTTGCTCTTCGGCCCTTCACTGAACCAGAACGTCCCGAAGCCGAGGTCCTCGATCTCCCCGAGTACCGCTTGCGCCTCGGTTGCCGGGAGCAGCGCGACTCCGGCCGCGCGAACGCCGACGCGCGTCGGCCCGAGGGTCGGGCTGGTGGCTGTCTGTGTCACGTCGCTCACCTTTCGTCAAAGCCCGGCCGGCTCGAGCTGCGCGGCCTGCGGGATGATTTCCTCGGCAATCCGCTGCGCGACCTCGAGAAACTCCTCGACGGTCGGTTGGCGCAGGATCGGGCGGAGCGTGCAGTGCGAGAAGCCCTGCCGCGCGAGCTCCTGGAGGCGCTCGAGCACGACATCGGTGGAGCCACTCAGGAAGGGCGCCTCGACAGTCGGCTGCGGATCGAGCTCGAATGAGCCGAGGATCGCCAGCTTGAAGCCGTCCAGACTGCGCCCGATCCGGTCGGCCTCGCGGCGTACGGCGTCGCGAAGCGCGTCGTGTCGAGCCGCTGGGTCCGCAACGCCCTCGTCGACGCGCGGGTAGAGGCCGTCGCAGCGACGGGCGGCCCGGCGCGCCGCGGTGACCGAGTCACCGCCGTACAGAAGCGGGATCCGCGGTTGCCGAACCGGCTTCGGCAGCACGGAGACGTCGTCGAAGCGGACGAAGCGACCCTCGAACGACGCCCACTCTCGTGTCCACGCCAGGTCGTACACCTGGAGGCATTCCTCGGTGTGCGCGCCGCGATCCTCGTAGCTCGCGCCCAACGGCGCAAACTCCGTCTCGTGCCAGCCGGAGCCCACACCTGCGATCACGCGCCCGCCGGAGAGGCCGTCGAGCGTCGCGAGCTGATGCGCCAGGACGAGCGGATGCCGAAGCGGGGCGATGAGGATCGACGTCCACAACTCGACGCGGGTCGTCACCGCAGCGGCGGCCGCCATCGTCGTCAGAGGGTCGAGCATCGTCAAACGTTCGGGCCACTTGGGATACACGCCGGGTGCAACCGCGTGACGCGGGCCGCCGCGCGCGGTCGCGACGTGATCGGGGAACCCGAGAAACGCGAAGCCGAGACGGTCGGCCGTGGCGAAGACGTCGGGCAGGCGCATCTCCTCGATGCTCAGGCTGACACGTTCGACCGCCCCGTCCCGGCGCGCCAGCACTCCCTGGCTAGGTACCAACAGGCCGAGATCCATGGCTGGACCTTATACTCGACCGACCGTTCGGACGGGAGGCGAATTGACAGAGACGACTGAAAAGCGGGCCCCGGTCGCCGTCGTGACCGGCGGCGGTTCGGGCATCGGACGAGCATCTGCCCTTGCCTTCGCCGCCACCGGCGCGTTCGTCCTCGTCTCGGATGTCGACGACGCCGGCGGCGCCGAGACGGTGTCGCTGATCGGGTCGGCGCACTCCATGTTCGTCCACACCGACGTTCGTCTCGAGCAGGACGTGGCCGAGCTCTTTGCGGTCGCCGATCGCCAAGGGGTGCTCCGCGCGGTTCACAACAACGCCGGCATCACGATGTCCGACGCGCTGCTCCACGAGCTGCCGATCGAGGTGTGGGACACGATCATCGCCGTGAACCTTCGCGGCGTCTTCCTCGTCCTCCAGCAGGCAATTGCGCTTGCGAGAGCGCAGGGAGCGGCGGTCTCGATCGTCAACACGGCCTCGGTCGCCGGGGTTGCGGCCGCGGTCGGCCGCTCCGCCTACTCGACGAGCAAGGCCGGAGTGATCATGCTGACCAAGGCCGCGGCGCTCGAGAACGGCCCCGTTGGGATCCGCGTCAACGCGGTCGCTCCGGGAACCATTCTCACCCCGATGGTCGTGAACAACCCGCCCGGCGGAGTGCCTCTCGCCGGTCCACCGCCAAGCGGCCGTCTAGGCAGCCCCGAGGAGGTAGCGGCCGCCGTGGTCTGGCTTTGCTCCGACGCGGCGTCCTACGTCAACGGCGCGTGCTTGACCGTGGATGGCGGCTGGACCGCCGCCCTGCCGGCCCGCGGGACCTAGGACGACTACTCGGCGCCGAGTGCAGCTCGAGCGCCGACGAACCCGAAGATCATCCCGCGCGCGTTCATCATCCCGGCGTTGTACCAGAGCCCGCCCACGAGGTTCGCGGCCGCGTTGCCCGCCGCGTAGAGCCCGGGGATCGACTCGCCCCGGACGCTCTGCACGGCGCCCGTGCCGTCGATCACGAGGCCGCCGTTCGTGCCCACGATCCCGACACAGACGTCGAGGGCGTAGAGCGGCGGCTCCAGCGGCCGGAGGCAGGGGTTCGGCGTCACCTCCGGGTCGCCGTGCGCGCGGCTGAACTTCGACTCACCGCGCCCGAAGGACTCGTCCGTTCCGACAGCAGCGCCCTCGTTGAACGTCGTGAGCGTGGTTTCGAAGCGCTTTTCGTCCACGCCGATGAGACGGGCCAGCTCGCTCGCCGTATCGGCGCGAGACAGCCATTCAGGCGTCTCGCCCGGCATGATCGGCCCAAGCGGGTAGCGGTCCTTCCAGCGCTGGTCGAACACGAAGAACGCAGGATGGTTGGGGTACGACCGGGTGTGCGGATCGAGCAGAGCGAGTGCACGCCGAAGCTCGGTGATCGTCGACTCGTCGCAGAAGCGCTCGCCGTTCCGGTTGACGATCACGCTGCCCGGAAACCCGGGCTCCCGGGCAAGCATCCGATAGACCGGGCCGGCGTCGGTCTCCTCTCCCTCGACGTGGTAGGCAGGTGTGAGGAGCTGCCCACCGAGCAGCGCGAACTGCGCCCCGAGCTCGAGCGCCATCACCAGCCCCGATCCGTCGACGGTCGGCGCGCCGAGGGAGACGGTTGGCGGGTGTGGCTCGAGATTGCGCTTGAAGGTCGGATCGTTGTCGTAGCTGCCGGTGGAGAGCACGACTCCGCGAGACGCGCGGACCTCCTCCCCGCGCGAGTCGGTGACGCCGATGACACGCCCCCGGTCCGTGAGCAGCGAGACGGCGGCGGTATCGAGGCGAATCTCGATCCCGCGCGCCCGCGCGGCCTTGAGGAGGTAGCCGGCCGTGCTCATCCCGAACGCGCGCACGTCGTCGCGGACGCGCCCCGCCAGGAGCTCCCAGTTCCAGTTCGCGATCGATCCGAAGCCACCCCACCCCTGGATCTCTCGCCAGGACGCCGGCAGACCGCTGTAGTTCGGAGACCGGACGAGAATCTCACGCCACTCCGCATCGAGCTCGGCCGCGGCGGCGAACACGGGCGACGACAGGTACCGACCGTGCGTGCGGCCGCCCGGCTCGTCCGCCTGCTCGTCGGGATAGCCGGGGACGATCTCGAACGGCACCCCTTCCCGCTCGAGGTAGGCGATCACGTCAGGTCCACGCCCCACGAACGTTTCGAGCACCGCTTCGTCGTGGCGTCCCGACGTCCGCGGAACGATGTACCGGAGCGCCTCGGCGCTCGAATCGTCCGCGCCTTCTTCACGCATGTGGTGGTTGTTGGGGATCCACGTGAGGCCGGTCGAATACGCGAAGGTGCCCCCGACGTACGAGGACTTCTCGAGCACGACGACGCTCGCGCCGGCGTCATGCGCAGCGATCGCCGCGGTCAGGCCGGCGCCGCCGGCTCCCACGACGATGAGCTCGTGGTCCGCGCTCACGCGCCTGCAGCTTCCGGGGTCAATCGTTCCGCGATCCGGGCAGCAAGGTCTCCGATCGCATCGGGCACGACGAAGTTGAGGAACTCGTTGAGCACCGGCGCCGCGATGCCGCGTCCGCTGAGCGTGACTCGGTAGGAGATGATCGAAGTACCACCCTCGGTCGGCGTGATGTGCAGCTCACCGCCACCATCGAGCGCGTCGGTCACGCCGGTCATCGAGAACGACAGCCGGGAAGGCGGCTGCTCCTCCGTGATCACGATCCGCAGGCGCGTGACCTTCGTCATGAAGCCCATCTTCCCGCGCATCTGCAGCAAGATGGAGCCGTCCGCTTCCACCGTGTGGTCGTCGTACCCCTGGAACTCGCGGATCCAGTTGTCCAGGTTCCGGATGAAGAGCCACGCGACATCCGGCTGAACGTCGCAGCGTGCTTCCCCAAGCGATTCGGCCAAGGCCCCTCCTCCCGTCTTGTTCGACCGACCGTACGGTCGGGAACACTATCGGGTCGCTGGGGCCCTGTCACATCGGGGACCTGCGGTGCCCGCTCGCCGCTTGACGCGCGGCGCAGCGCGTCCTATTCTCCCTCGGACGTTTCCCGACCGACCGGTCGGCCGACATACATGAGCGCACCTCCTACCGACAGTGCCAACCCTTCCAAACTCGCGGACTCCCGTGACTCGTCCGACCGGCGGCCGTCGGAGAAGATCTCTCTCCGCGGCATCTCACACTGGTATCGCGATCCTCGGTCGGCGAAGCTCGTCCATGCAGTAGAGAGCTTCGACCTCACGGTCGCGGATCGGGAATTCATCTCGATCGTCGGACCGAGCGGTTGTGGCAAGACAACCCTCCTGAGCATGATCTCGGGGTTGATCCGGCCGTCTCGCGGCGCGGTCGACGTCGACGGGACTCCGGTCGACGGGTTGCGGCCGGGGCTGATGGGCTACATGTTCGCGCGCGACAGCCTGCTCCCGTGGCGCAAGGTCGCGAAGAACATCCGGCTGGGGCTCGAGTTCGACAAGCGCGACATCGATCGCGATCGACGCGTCGAGGAGCTCGTGGCGACAGTCGGCTTGACGGGCTTCGAGGACCACTATCCGGACCAGCTCTCGCATGGCATGCGTCAGCGCGTCGCGCTCGCGCGAACCCTTGCAGGCGACCCGGAAGTGCTCTTGATGGACGAACCGTTCGGCGCGCTGGACGCACAGACGCGCACGCTGATGCAGGAGGAGTTCGTCCGGATCTGGGAGGCGCATCAGAAGACCGTCGTCTTCGTCACGCACGACATCGACGAGGCCTTGGCGCTCTCGGATCGTGTGATCGTCATGTCGGCACGACCCGGGCGGCTCCAGGCCGAGTACGTGATCGAGTTCCCACGGCCGCGCAACATCGAGGAGCTGCACGGAACTCCCGAGTTCCAGGCTCTGCGCCGCCGGATCTGGCACGAGCTGCGGAACCAGGTGGAGCACGGGTCGTGAGCGACCTGGCGATCAGGCCACTCGAGGCGGAGGCACCACCCGAGGTGCGCCGGCGCGCTGGGTTCCGAGGACGCCTGCTCGTCTTGCTGCTTCAGATCGCAGTCGTCGGACTGTTCCTGGCCATCTGGCAGATCGCCGTGTCCTCGGGACTCATCGACAAGTTCTGGGTCAGCTCGCCGGAAGACATCGTCAAACGTCTCTGGCAATTCCGCAACACCGTCGGCAGCACGATTCCGGGCGGAATTTGGAGTCACGTCGTAGCCACATTCCAAGAGGCGCTCGTCGGGCTGGCGATCGGCAGCACCTCGGGCATCGTCATCGGGCTGATCCTCGGACAGTGGCGGCTGCTCGCTGAAGCCCTCCATCCTCTCCTCAATCTCGCGAACACACTGCCCCGGGTCGCGCTCGGGCCGCTGTTCATCCTCTGGTTCGGAATCGGTCAGACATCGAAGATGACGCTCGTCTTCACCGTCGTCGTCTTCATCCTGATCTTCAACACCTACGCGGGCGTCTTGACCGTCGACCGCGAGCTCGTGGCGGTCGCCCACTTGCTCGGCGCCAAGTGGTACCACGTTCTCTGGAAAATCACGCTTCCGTGGTGCGTGCCGTGGATCATCGCCGGCATGCGGATCGCGCTCGCATGGTCGCTCGGCGCTGCCGTCGTCGGTGAATACCTCGGCGCTCGAGAGGGCGTCGGATACCTGATCTTCACGTTCTCGAACATCCTCGACAACACCGGCGTCCTCGCAGGCTGCGTCGTCCTTCTCATCATGAGCTGGGTGATGTTTGGCGTCCTCACCGTGATCGAAAAGCGCCTCCTTCGGTGGCGCGTCCACACGTAACTGCACGCATTCGTCTCCACATTGTCATTCGGATTACAGGGAGGTTCTGCATGAAGGCTCAGCTTCGGGTCCTGGGGAAAGCGCGGGTGATCGCCGTCGTGGCTTTGGTCGCCCTGCTCGCGATGGCTTCGTCTGGTGCGAGCGCCGTTCGCGACAAGCAGGCACAACTGGAGACTGTCGATATCGGACACATCGCGTCGTCTCTCTTCCTCGCGGTCTATGTCGCGGAGGCGAAGGGGTACTTCGCAAAACAAGGCATTCAGCCCAAGTTCACGACGGTGGGCAGTGCGACGACGGTGATCACCGGCGACGTCGACCTGTTCATCTCCTCGCTCGACACGGCGATCATCGATGCCGGCGCAGGAAAGCCGACGCCGGCGATTGCGATCATCCAGCAACGGAATGCGCTCGGCCTGTTCGTCAGGGCCGACAAGGCCGTCACCGGCAAGTACCCCGCCAACGTCCAGAAGATGAAGGGGTTCGTGGTCGGGACGACAAGGCGTGCCAGCGGTGCCGATCCCTTCCTGCTCTCCACGTTCGGCCACGCCGGTCTTCGCGAGGGCCAGGACTTCACGATCACCGCGCTCGGAACGGGCCCCAACCTGATGGCGGCTCTCCAGTCCAAGCGGATCGACGCGGCGATGCTGTTCCCGCCGTTCGACGCGCAGGCCGTCAACCAGGGCCTCGTGAAGCCCGTGGTTCAGCAGGCGTTGAACAACGGACCGGCTGACGTCAGCCAGCTCTACGGCTCAGCGGTCATGGCGAACAAGGAGTGGCTTGCCAAGAATCCGGCTCTCGCGGGGAGGGTGGTCGTCGCGCTGAACCAGGCGCTCCGCTACCTGCACGACTGGAAAGGCAACAGCCGCGGCATCTTCCGGATCGCCAAGCAGTACACGGGAATCACCGATGACAAGGCGCTGGCGCAGAGTCTGAAGATGGTCTCGACGCTCGCGACGAACGGCCTCACCTGTGCGAGACTCGGGGTGCAGGTCAAGCTCGACACCCAGTACGGGCTCGTCGGGACCAAGCCGAGCTGCGACGACGTTCGCGACCTGAAGTACCTCAAGTCTCCGGCCTTCTACGCCAAGCAGAACAAGAAGTAAGAGGGATCACGTAGCGGCCGCTGTGCGCCGAC
>JAWVCW010000007.1:0-33132 GCA_033857955.1 Gaiellaceae bacterium
CTGTTTGCGGGCGAGGTAGGCGCGTGCAGGCGGGTGGACGCGGGCTTGGGTGATCGCGATTCGGTGGAGGGCGCAGTTGAGTTGCCGGTTGCCGCCGCGGTCGAGCCGGTGGCGTTGGTGTTTGCCGTTGCTGGCTTCGAGCGGGGCGACGCCGGCGTGGCGGGCGAGCTGGGCGTCTGTTTGGAAGCGTTCGATCGGGCCGATCTCGCCGAGTAGCTTGGCGGCGCTGAGGGCGCCGCAGCCGGGTAGCGCGAGCAGCGCCGGCGTGGTCTTCTCGATCCGTGCTTGTAGCTCGCGGTCGAGGGTGAGGATCGTGCGGGTGAGGCTGCGGCAGCGGCCGACGAGCTCGCGCGCGATCCGCACCAGCACCGTCTGCTCGCCGCGAGCGAGCCTGCGGGCGAGCCGGTCGAGCCAGATCGCCCGGTCGAGCGCGCCCGCCGGGACCGCCAGCTGCGGGTCGAGCTCGTGCAGATGCCAGCGCAGCCGCTGCTGCGCCCGCCTACGTTCGTCGACGAGGTCGTCGCGGTGATCGACCAGCAGCTTCAGCTCACGCAGCCGCTCCTCACCAGGACGAGGGTGATCGAGGTGCGGCTCCCGTAGCGCCGCTCGGGCGACGGCGAGCGCGTCGATCGGGTCCGATTTGCCGCGGATCCGGCTGGCGCGCCGCGCAGGCGCCATCAGCTTCGGCGGCACCCGCACCAGCCGCTCGTCCGCAGCGATCAGCGTTCGCTCGAGCTGGCGGGTCAGCTGCCGGCAGTCCTCCAGCGCCCACAGCCGCTCCTCGCTGAGCGACGCCGCCCACCCCAGCAACGCCTGGCCGTCGCCGACGGTCTGCTCCGCGACCGGCCGGCCGACCTCGTCGACGGCGACCGCCGTCAGCGAGCGCTTGTGTACGTCCACTCCAACAACGATCATTCAGATCGCCTCCTCCTAGAATGGGGGCGACCGGCGAGCGGACGGGCCTCACTCGAGGCAGCTGCCAAGCTCCTATCAGGTCACGCTCGCGGTCTCGGGAAGGCGGCGGCGACACAACGCTGGCAAGTCAACCCTTCGGGGGCGACATCCGGGAATCGAGTCAGCCGCCGCCAACCCGAGTCTCTGCTCCAAAGCAGACGACACCAGCCGACCATGACAGTGAGTCCGGGAATGTCCCCTGGTCAGGCCGTGCCGGAAGTTCGTCTGCGCGGGAGTTCGGCTTTGATGATGAGCACCGCAGCGAACACGGCCACAAACGCGATACAGATCACCATCACGTGATCGGGAGCGTCGACGAGGAGGACGCCCGACGCTCCAACCGCGACCCATAAAGGCCAGCTCGCCCGCGCCGTTCCGCCGTGACTCTGCCGGTTGGCGAGCCAGACGCCGACAGGGACTCCGGCCGCCCCTGCGAAAACCGCGGCGACTAGCGCCCACGTCGGTGCGTCCATGCCTAGGTAGATGACGAGGGCTGCAATGCCCCCGAACACCGGAAGGAACAAGGTGCGCTGCCGGATCAGTTGATTGCGGGTCAGCTCTTGTGCACTCATCACGGCCTTCACCATAGGTCTCCGCCAGCCGTAGGTACAGCCCAGTCGCGTGGGCCAGCGATGCTCTCACCCGAGCGGCGGACTCGCGGACAACAAAGCCCAACTCGAACCGCGAAGAAGTGGCGAGGGCCGGACTTGAACCGGCGACACCACGGTTTTCAGCCGTGTGCTCTACCAACTGAGCTACCTCGCCCCAGGCGGCAACCAGTCTAGCCAGTAGGGTTTTGCGTCGTGGCCGCAGGCACGCAAGTCGCGATCATCGGAGCGGCGCTCGACCTCGGGGCAGGCCGCCGTGGCGTCGACATGGGGCCCTCCGCGATCCGCTACGCCGGGCTCCACGAGCGGCTCGACGGGATCGGCTACGACGTCATCGACTGGGGCGACGTCGAGACGGCCGTGCTGGAGGCGACCGAGGAGACCGATGCGAGCGCGCGCTACCTGCCGGAGATCAAGGCCGCGTGCGGCCGCGTCGCCCGGCTCGTCGGGCTCGCACTCGAGCAGGGCTCGCTCCCGCTCGTGCTCGGCGGCGACCACTCCGTCGCGCTCGGGACGCTCGGCGGGCTCGCTCATGCACGCGGCGTCGGCGGCGTGCTCTGGCTCGACGCGCACGGCGACCTGAACACGCCCGAGAGCTCGCCCAGCGGCAACGTGCACGGGATGCCGCTCGCGGCGGCGCTCGGCCTCACGGACGGCCGCTTCGACAGCGAGATGTGGACCCTGCCGGCGGTCGAGCCAAGTCGCGTCGCGCTCGTCGGGCTGCGCTCACTCGATGCGCGGGAGCGAGACCGGATCCACGAGCTCGGGATCAAGGCGTACACGATGAGCGACATCGACCGGATCGGGATCGAGCGGGCGATCCGCGAATCGCTGACGCAGATCGCGGGGCCCGGCTTCGTGCACGTCTCGCTCGACATGGACGCGCTCGACCCGGAGGTGGCTCCGGGAGTCGGGACGCCGGTCCGCGGCGGGCTCTCCTACCGCGAGGCGCACCTCGCGCTCGAGCTCGTGGCGGAGTCGGGGCTCGCCGGCTCGTTCGAGGTCGTCGAGGTGAACCCGATCCTCGACCGCGCGAACGCGACAGCGGCACTCGCCGTCGAGCTGGTCGCGAGCGCACTCGGCAAGAAAATCCTCTGAGCCTTTACGTCGCCCGGGTCACGAGCGCGACGCCGGGGAGGACGTAGCCCTCGTCGGTCCGGAACCGCTCGAGGCGAGCTTTCGCAGCCTCGTCCACCTCCGCTCGCACATCGTCGTCGAGCGTCTTCAGCAACTCCCGCAGCACCGACGCAAGCCTCGGGACGACGCTGCGGTATTCATCCCAGTCGGCGAACCGGTACTCCACCCGCACGTCCTCGACCGCGACCTCGTCGAAGCCGGCCTCGCGGACGAGCGTCTGGATCTGCTCGGGCTCCGCGAGGGCGAACTGGCCGGGCACACCCAGCTCCGGCGGCTCCTGGAGACCACGCTCGATCAGCACGGGCCCGTAAGCGGTGGCCCAGGGATTGCGCTGCGCGGGCGCCCACGTGGCGAACGCGAGCGGCGCCCCCCGGCGGAGCACGCGATGCGTTTCGCGGAGCGCCGCCGCTGGATCGGGCACGAGCATGTAGCCGTAGCGCGAGACGACGGCGTCGACGCTGCCATCCGGCAGGTCAATCGCCTGCATGTCCATCGTGCGGTGCTCGGCGTTCGGGATCCCGCGCCGCTGAGCCGCGGCAACCATCGCGGGCGAGAGGTCAGTCGAGATCACACGCGCGCCGCGGCCGGCGAGCGCCTCCGTCAGGTCGCCCGTGCCTGCCGCAAGGTCGAGGACGGTGTCCCCTGCGTGCGGTTCGATGGCAGCAAGGAGCGCCGCTGTCACCGGCGCGTTAGCCGCGGCGAACCGCTCGCGCTCCGCCTCCCAGGCACTCGCCACGGCGTCCCAGCGCCGCCCGATCTCCTCCGTCGTCTCTACGCCGCGACCCCGCTGAACTGGGGCAGGATGTCGCGGCCGTAGGTCTCCAGCGTTTCCTCCTGTCCCTCCGTCATCAGGTAGACGTTGAACTGGTCGACACCGATCGACTCGAGCTCGCGCAGCTTTGCGACCGCCTGCTCGACCGTGCCGAGCACGCAGAAGCGATCGCAGATCTCGTCGCTGACGAACTCGCCGTGCTTCGCGCCCACGCGGGAGTGCTCGTTGTAGTCGTAGAACTTCCGCGCCTCGACGTAGTCGGTCAGCACCTTCGGGACGACCGATCCATCGGTGCCGTAGCGGTCGATCAGGTCCTGGACGTGGTTCGAGACCATCGCGGGGAACCAGCGCACCTGCTCGCGCGCGTCGGCGAGGTCGTCCGAGATGTGGCTCGGGGCGCTGACGATGCACTTGAGCGCGGCCGGGTCGCGGCCCGCTTCCTCGGCGGCCTTCCGGGCCGTGTCCATGATCCACTGGATGATGTCCGGGTCGGCCAGCTGGATGATCACACCGTCGCCCTGGCGGCCGGCGACGGCGAGCGCCTTCGGCCCGTAGCCGGCGACGTGCATCTCGATCTCCGGCAGCTCCGGCCGCACCCACTTCAGCTGCAGCTGCTTGTCGTTCCAGGTGACCTCCTTGCCGTTCATGAACGGCTTGACCATCTTCAGCGCTTCCTCGAAGTCGGCGACCTTCATCGGCTTGCGGCCCACGTAGCGCACCGACGAGTCACCCCGGCCGACGCCCATGATCATGCGGCCGTTCGAGATGTCCTGGAGGGTGGCGTACGCGCTTGCGAGCACCGTCGGGTCGCGGATTGCGGGGTTCGTGACCATGTGGCCGAGCTTGATCGTCGAGGTCTGGTCGGCCAGGAGCGCCATCACCGGCATCGACTCCTGCCAGAGCACATGCGAGTCGTAGGTCCAGCCGTACTCGAAGCCCTGCGCCTCGGCGAGCTTCGTCAGCTCGATCAGACGCTGGTAGGGCGGATCGGGAAGGACGGTGACGCCGAAGCTGAGCATGGGACCCCCGAGGTCGTGAGCAGGGAAAGAGGCATTCTCGCGCGAATCCCGGCGCGTGGCAACGTGGCCCTACTACCTTTTCGCCGTGGCGGCCGGAGCGATGCTCCCGATTCAGTTCGGGATCAACGCTCAGCTGGCAACGTGGGTCGGCAGCCCGCTGCGGGCGACGCTCGTCTCCTTCGCCGTCGGCGCCGCCGTGCTGCTGATCGCGACGCTGATCTTCGCGCGGGGCTGGCCGGGAACGGACAAGCTCGGCGCGGCGCCGTGGTGGGTGTGGATCGGTGGCTTTCTCGGCGCGTTCTACGTCCTCGGGAGCGTCGTCACCGCGCCGAAGCTGGGCGCGGCGGCGCTGTTCGCCTTCATCCTCGCCGGCCAGGCCGCGGCATCGCTCGCAGTCGACCACTTCGGCTGGGTGGGATTCGACGAGAACCCCGTGACCCCGGGACGGCTGCTCGGAATCGCGCTCGTCGCCGCGGGCGTCGCGGCCGTCCGCTTCCTCTGAAGCGTCAGCGCGCGTGATCGGCCGTGAAGAGACGAGCCCACTGTCCGGCGTCGAGATCACGCGCCCGAGCAGCGGGTGCGAAGCCGAGCACCGGGGCGAGCCGCTTCACCTGCAGCGGTGAGAGCAGCGGGCGGAGTCCGTTGCGGACAGGACCGCGGAGAGCGAACGCGGCGCTGAGAAAGGCCCAGTAGGCGTCGTGCAGCTCGGTGGGGACGCGGGGACGGACGCGGCGCGTGAGACGGAGGACAGCCGCGTCGACGCTGGGCGGGGGCGCGAACGCCGTGCGGTCGAGCCGGCGAACAATCGAAACGTCGTACCAGGCGCGCCAGTAGGTCGAACGGAGGGTCGCCGGCCATGCGGCACTGTGCTTCGCGGCGAACTCCCACTGGACGATCACCTCGGCCCGCCGCAGCGGCAGCCCGGGGTCGCGGAGTAGATGCGCGAGGATCGCGCCCGAGCGGGTGAAGGGAAGGTTCGCGACGACCGAGAACGGCTCCTTGGGCCATGCGTATGCGGCGGCGTCTTCGGCCACCACCTCCACGGCCGCGAACCGGTTGCGGAGCCGCGCCGCGAGAACGGGATCGCGTTCGATCGCGATCACGACCGCCCCTGCTCGCACGAGGGCCTGTGTGAGCACGCCGGTGCCGCCGCCGATCTCGACGATCAGATCGTGCGCCGCGACCTCGGCGTCGGAGACGAGATCGTCAGCGAGCCGGCTACTGCGGAGGAAGTGCTGGCCGGATGCTCCGCCTGAGGAGCACGCCCGGACGACCACGGAACGTCACCGTCACCATGGGCAGGAGTCTAGTCGAGTCCCAGCGCTTGGCGGACGCGAGGATCGATCAGTGACGAGCCGACGAGGTCCGCCTCGTCGAGCAGGACGCCGGGGAACGACGGGACCCCGATCACGAACATGCCGGCGGCGCGTGCGGCGGCGACACCCGTCGGGGAGTCCTCGAGCCCGATCGACCGAGACGGCGGGACGCCGAGCAGCTCACAGGCCCGCAGGTAGACGTCGGGTGACGGCTTGGGCTCTGCCACCTGGTCGGCCGTGACCACGATGTCGAAATACTGTGCCAGCCCCGCGCAAGCAAGAGCGCCACGAGCGAGACGCTCGGGCGTGTTCGAGGCCACGGCAACGGGGACGCGCTCCTTCAGCTCGCCCACGAGCTGCTCGGCGCCCGGGAACTGCGTCGCCTCCTCGAGCAGCCGCCGCTCGACGAGCTCCAGTAGCTCACGGCCCAGCGGCTCCGCTCGCCCGGGCTGCTCGAGCAGCCGCTCGAGCACACGGGAGCCGTCAAAGACCGACGTGCCGATCAGAACGCGCTTCTCGTCGGCGCCGAAGGCCTTGCCGTAGCGCGTGAACAGCTCCTCCTCGGCGAGCGACCAGCAGCTCTCCGTCTCGAGCAGGAGGCCGTCGCAGTCGAAGACGACTGCGGCAGGCGGCGAGGGTGGTGCGCTCAGGCGGACGCGACCCGGGCGATCGTCTTGTCGGCGAGGCGGTCGAGCGCCCGGACGGCGAGCTCGATGTGCTCGGGCTTCGTGTCCTCGAGCTTCGTGTGCGAGAGGCCACGGAGGCTCTGGACGAAGATCATCACCGTCGGCACGCCGGCACGCGAGACCTCGGCGGCGTCGTGGAGAGGCCCGCTCGGAAGCTTGTGCGACGTGCCGGCGACCTCGCGGATCGCCTCGTCGGCGAAGCCGATCAGCGTCTCGTCGAAGAGGATCGGCTGGATCTCCCAGATCCGCTCGTACTCGACCTCGAGCTGCTCTTCCCGGGCGAAGCGCTCGCAGGCCTCACGGACCTGCTCCCACATCGAGGCGAGCTTCGCGGCGTCGAGGTCGCGCATGTCAAGCAGCTGCTCCGCGGTCTCGACGACCGAGGTGACGATCCCCGGCTTGCAGACGACGCCGCCGCTCGTGAGGACGGCGCCGCCGCCCACCCGTTTCGCGATCTCCCGCAATTCGAGCGCGAGCTTGGCTGCGCCCGCGAGCGCGTCGCGCCGCTTGTCCATCGGGGTCGAGCCGGCATGCGCGGCCTGCCCGCGCCAGGTGATCCGGTGGCGCTCGACGCCGAAGGTGCCGAGGACGGCGCCGAGCGGAAGGTCCATCGACTCGAGCACGGGCCCCTGCTCGATGTGCAGCTCGAGGTAGGCGGCGGCTCCCTTCAGCTGAGAGCGCGCCGACAGCGCGTCGTCGAGATCGACGCCGTGCTCACGCAGCGCATCGGGAAGCGCGACGCCGTCCCGGTCCTGCAAGGCGCGCAGCTCGTCCTGATCGGCCATCGCGCCTGCCGCCGCCGAGGAGCCGAAGAGCGAGCGGCCGAAGCGGGCTCCCTCCTCGTCGGCCCAGTTGACGAGCCGCACGGTGACGGGAGGCGTTCCCTCCTCGGCGATCCGCCGCAGCACCTCGACGGCCGCGACCAGGTTGAGGCAGCCGTCGAGCCAGCCGCCGTTTGGAACCGAGTCGATGTGGCCGCCCAGCAGCACCGCGCGGTTGGACTCGCCGCGCAGCGTCCACCACTGGTTGCCGGCCTCGTCGACCTCGTACTCGAGCGGGAGGCCCTCGAGCTTCGAGGCGAGCCAGTTCTGGGCCTGCGCCCACGTCGGCGTCCAGGCAACCCGCTGCGCGCCGTTCTCGTCGCCGGTGAGCGCGCGCAGCTCCTGGAGCTCGGCGACGGTCCGGTGGGGCTGAAGCGCCATCAGGAGGAGCCTAGTTGTGCGGGTCGGCCCTTTCCAAAGGCGACCTGTCGTGTTAGACATGACGCAGTGCACGCAGAGGTCGCCGCGGACCCGGTGCTGCGCGCTCACGAGGGGCGTGCGCACCCAGTTGACCTCCTGAAGCGGGTGGGTCTGACCGTGGTCGTGCTCGCGGGCCTCTGGGGCCTGTGGGAGGCGTACCGCGCGATCTGGATGGCGACGGGCTGGACGCACCCGTTCGTCGTCGACAACCTGACGATGCCGCCGATGACGGACATCGTCAGCCGCCTCTGGGAGCCGGTCGCCGAGGGGCAACCGGCATTGATCCGCGACTTGCTGGACAAGAGCGCGTTCACGATGCGAGAGGCGTTCGCGGGCTTCCTACTCGGCGCGCTGATCGGCTTCGCGATCGGCGTCGTCCTCCACCATTCGCGCCTGCTCCGCCGCGGCTTCCTCCCCTATGTCGTCGCCTCGCAGACGGTGCCGATCCTCGCAATCGCCCCGATGGTCGTGATCTGGCTCGGTGGCAAGGGCCTGCCGATCTGGATGCCGGTGGCTGTCATCGCCGCGTACCTGACCTTCTTCCCGGTCGCGATCAACACGATCCGAGGCCTCGACTCGGCCGAGCCGCGCGCGCTGGAGCTGATGCGCTCCTACGCAGCCTCGCCCTGGCACGTGCTCTGGAAGGTGAAGTTCCCGGCGTCGCTGCCGTACATCTTCGCGGCGCTGAAGGTCTCGGCGACCGGGAGCGTCGTCGGCGCGATCATCGGCGAGCTGCCCTCGTCGATCCAGGACGGCCTCGGCGGCGCGATCCTCAACTTCAACCAGTACTACTCGCTCGACCCCTCGGCGCTCTGGGCGACGAACATCGTCGCAGCGGCGCTCGGAATCGCCTTCTTCGGCGCGGTCGTCCTCGCCGAGCGCCTCGTCGTCCGCGCCGCTCCGGAGCACGTCGCATGAGCAACACCGGCGTAGGCTCGACGGAGCCGCCGAGGAGCGCAGGTGCCGGCTCCGCCGGCGCCGGAGCGGGGAAGAGCGCTGCCGCGGTCACGATCGAAGGGGTTACGAAGACCTTCGCCAAGGGCGGCACCATCGCCGTCCAGGACATCGACCTCGAGCTCCAGCCGGGCGAGTTCGTCTCGCTGATCGGGCCGTCGGGCTGCGGCAAGTCGACGCTCCTGCGCGTGATCGGCGACCTCGTGCAGCCGACGACGGGCACGGTCAAGGTCGGCGGCAAGAGCGCCCACCAGGCACGGCTCGACCGCGACTACGGGATGGTCTTCCAGGAGGCCGTCCTCTTCGACTGGCGCACGATCACGAAGAACATCTCGCTCCCGCTCGAGCTCGCCGGCTGGGACCGCACCCGCCGCAACGACCGGGTCAAGGAGATGATCGACCTCGTGGAGCTCTCCGGCTTCGAGAGCCATCACCCGTGGGAGCTGTCGGGCGGCATGCAGATGCGCGTCGCGATCGCGCGCGCCCTCTCGTTCGACCCGAAGCTGCTGCTGATGGACGAGCCCTTCGGCGCGCTCGACGAGATGACGCGCGAGCGGCTCAACCTGGAGCTCCTCCGGATCTGGGAGGCGAGCGGCTCGACCGTGGTCTTCGTCACGCACTCGATCACCGAGGCGGTCTTCCTCTCGACCCGCGTGGTCGTGATGAGCCCCCGGCCGGGCCGGATCGCGGGGACCGTGGAGATCGACCTGCCGCAGCCGCGCACGGCCGACACGCGCGAGGAGCCCCGCTTCTTCGAGCTCGCGACGGAGCTCCGCGAGCTGCTGCGCGGCCGAGCAGTCGAGCCGATCCAAGCGGAGGAAGTGCAGTGAGCACCGTCGTCGCCGCCGAGCCCGGCCGCTCGCTGGCGCGCGGAGTCGGCCATAGCGTCAGGGACTGGATTCCCGCCGTCATCGTGCTGGTTGCGATCCTCGTCGGCTGGCAGGCCGCGATCGAGGCGTTCGACATCCAGCGCTTCCTGCTCCCGAAACCGACCGCGATCGCGTCGCGCTTCTGGGAGGAGCGCGAGACGCTCTGGGCGGCTGGGTGGTTCACGTTCCAGGAGGCGCTCTGGGGCTTCGCCGCCGGGTGCTCGGCCGCAATCGCCGCCGCACTCCTGCTCGCGCGCTTCCGGCCACTGGGCACGGCGTTGATGCCGTACTTCATCGCCGCCAACGCGGTCCCGATCATCGCCTTCGCGCCGATCGCGATCGCCTGGTTCGGGATCGACAAGGGCTCGAAGATCGCGATTGCCGGCGTGCTCTGCTTCTTCCCGGTGCTCGTGAACATGCTCAAGGGGCTCACGTCGGTCAAGCCTTCCTCGATCGAGCTGATGCACTCCTACGCGGCGGGCAACCTCGAGATCTTCAGACGCGTGCGCATCCCGGCCTCGCTGCCCTACCTGTTCGCCTCGCTGAAGGTGGCGAGCGTGCTCGCGATGATCGGGGCGATCGTCGGCGAATACTTCGGCGGCTCGTTCACCTCGCTCGGCATCCAGATCAAGAGCGCTGCAGCGCTCTTCAACTTCGAGACGGCCTGGGCGGCGATCCTCGTCGCCTGCATCCTCGGCATCTCGTTCTACCTCGCGATCTCGCTCGTGGAGCACTTCGCGATGCGCTGGCATCCCTCTGCACGAGGAGCGCAGTCATGACCCGACCGGGTCTAATCACAAGGAGGGCTCGATGAAGACACGCAGGATGGCGGTGCTCGGCGCCGCCGCTGTGGCGCTCGTCTCGCTCGCGGTGGCGGGCGGCGCCGCGGCACGCACCGACGTCGCGGCAAAACCGGCCGCGACGAAGGTGACGCTTCAGCTCAAGTGGGTCACGCAGGCGCAGTTCGCCGGCTTCTACGCGGCCAAGGCCAAGGGGTACTACACCGCCGCGGGCCTCGACGTGAACCTGAAGCCGGGTGGCCCGGACATCACACCGGAGCAGGTCGTCGCCTCCGGCCAGGCCGAGTTCGGGATCGACTGGCTCCCGAGCCTGCTCTCCTCCCGCGACAAGGGCAGCGATCTCGTCAACATCGCTCAGGTCTACACCCGGTCCGGCATGACGCAGCTGACCTGGAAGGACTCCGGCATCAACACGATCGCGAAGATGCGCGGCAAGAAGGTCGGCAACTGGCTTTTCGGCAACGAGTTCGAGCTCTTCGCGGCACTCGTCAAGAACGGCATGGACCCGACCAAGAACAAGGGCGTCACCATCGTCCAGCAGCCGTTCGACATGAACCTCTTCCTGCAGCGGAAGATCGACTCGGCCTCGGCAATGACCTACAACGAGCTCGCGCAGGTGCTCGAGTCGAAGAACGCGAAGACGGGCAAGCTCTACCAGCTCTCCGACCTGAACGTGATCAAGATGGAGGCGGTCGGTACGGGCATGCTCGAGGACGGTGTCTTCGTGCAGGCGGACTGGATCAAGTCGGCCGCGAACCAGGCGACGGCGAAGAAGTTCCTCGAGGCATCGTTCAAGGGCTGGATCTGGTGCCGCGACCACGGCGCCGACTGCACGAAGATCGTGCTCAAGAACGGGCCGATCCTGCTGAAGGGCCACCAGACGTGGCAGATGAACGAGGTCAACGCGCTGATCTGGCCGGCGCCGCAAGGCATCGGCGTGATGAACCAGAAGGCGTTCAGCCGGACGGCGTCGATCTCGCGGCAGTTCGGCGTGATCAAGAAGCTGCCGACAGGCGCGTTCCGGTCCGACCTCGCCAAAGCGGCAGTTGCAGCGCTGAAGAAGCAGGGAGTCGACGTCAACGGCGCCAAGTGGAAGAAGGCGACCGTCAAGGTGACCGCCGGCGGCAAGTAAGCCCACGAACCGAGAAGGGAGATCCGCAATGTCCGTTCTGATCAAAGGCGGCCGCGTCATCACCGCGGCAGACGACTACATCGCCGACATCTTCGTCGAGGACGAGCGGATCTCCCTGATCGGGGAGTCGCTGGACCTCGTGGCAGATACCGTGATCGACGCGTCCGGCAAGTACGTCCTGCCGGGCGCGGTCGATCCGCACACGCACCTCGACATGCCGTTCGGGGGCACGACGACGATCGACGACGTCGAGTCGGGCCACCGGGCGGCCGCGCGCGGCGGCACCACCTGTCATGTCGACTTCTGCATCCAGGCGCCTGGCACGAGCTTCTCGGACTCGCTCGCCGACTGGAAGTCGAAGGCCGAAGGCAAGCAGCTGATCGACATGGGCTACCACATCGCCGTCACCGACCTGAAGGAGGGCGGGTCGCTGGAGGAGCTCGCGTCGCTGCCCGACCAGGGCATCACCTCCTACAAGCTCTTCATGGCCTACAAGGGCGCGCTGATGGTGGACGACGAGACGCTCTTCAAGACGATGGAGGTCGCAGCGGAGACGGGGGCGCTCGTGATGGTGCACGCCGAGAACGGCGACGCGATCGACGTGCTCGTGAAGACGGCGCTCGCCGAAGGGCATACCGAGCCGGTCTGGCACGCTCGCACGCGGCCGCCGGAGACCGAGGGCGAGGCGACGAACCGGGCGATTCAGCTCGCGCGGGTCGCCGGCTGCGCTCTGTACGTCGTCCACGTCTCCTGCAAGGAGTCTGTCGAGCCGATCATGCTCGCCCGCGACAAGGGCTGGGACGTGTGGGGCGAGACGTGCACGCAGTACTTCTTCGTCGACCAGACCTTCCTCGAGCGGCCGGACTTCGAGGGCGCGAAGTACGTCTACACGCCGCCGCCGCGCGACAAGGCAAACCAGGACGTGCTCTGGGACGCCGTGCGGCGCGACACGCTGAGCGTGGTCTCCACCGACCACTGCGCCTTTCTCTGGGACGGTCAGAAGACGCTCGGCAAGGACGACTTCTCGAAGATCCCGAACGGCGGGCCCGGCCTCGAGAACCGGCTCCACATGATCCACCACTTCGGCGTCCGTGAGGGCCGGATCGGTCTCAACCGGATGGTCGAGCTGCTCTGCACGAACCCCGCGAAGCTCTTCGGCCTTTACCCGCGCAAGGGCACGATCGCGGTCGGGTCGGACGCAGACCTCGTGATCTTCGACCCGGAGAAGCGGCACACGATCACCGCCGCGGGCCAGCAGTCGAAGACCGACTACAACCTCTACGAAGGGACCGAGGTCGTCGGCGACATCGAGATGGTGCTCCTGCGCGGCCACGTGCTGGTGGAAGGCGGCGACGTCGTCGCGAAGCCGGGTGTTGGCCGGTTCGTGCCGCGCGCCCGCTTCGGCGAGAAGCTCGCGGCGGCAGCAGCCGAGGTCGCCGGGTAACCAAGCTCGGCGTCCTTGTGGCCTTGGCGGCGGCCGCTGTGGCCGCCGCAGCTGTCGTGGACGGCGCCCGCCGCCACGACGACCCGGCTCCGGCAACGACCGCGGAGGACGCGCTCAGCGGTGACGCCGCTGTCGCGCTCGCCGCCCTGGGCGCGCGCGGCGAGCTCGTTCTCTACGACGAGAGCTGCAGCGTGCAGCGGGTCGCGCTCCCCTCGCTCAGGCGACGCACGGTCACCGACTGCCGGATTCGCGGCGTCGAGTCGCCCGACGGCACGCTGGTGGCCCGCTGCGTCGACGGCCGCGTCGAGGTGCAGCTGACGGCGACGGGCGAGGTCCAGCACCTGCCGGGCTGCGCGCCGGCCTGGCGACCGGACGACACGCTCACTTTGGCCCATCGGGACGAGGTCGTCACATTCCGTCCGTGCGGAGCGCACAACCCGTGCGCCGAGACGCTGATCGGACGCGCCCAGCTCGAGCGCGCGGCGCGGCGCCACCCGACCGTTCCCGACCGACCGGCGCGCTTTCGGACGCTCGTCGACGGAGTAGCCTGGCTCTCGGACACGCGTGCGGCGGTGAGCATGTCGATCCGGCTCGGTGGCCGCTTGGACGGGCTCGGGCCGCTCGGGGCAATCGCCTTCTTCCAGAGTGGCCGGCTCGAGCCGGCCACGCCGTACTTCCGGCCCACCGGCGGTCGCCTCGCGTCCAGCCCCCGGGGGAGTTATGTCACGCAGACGCCGGACGTGATCCTCCGGCCGGACGGCTCGCCGCTGAGCCTCCCCCAGCACCTGCGCGGCGCGCGCGACTTCGCGTGGTCGCCCGACGAACGGCTGCTGGCGCTCGCAACGCCATCCGCGGTCGAGGTCGTCGACATGGTCAGCCTCGAGCGCTACGACCGGACGGGCGGCGGGCTTCGGAGCGTGACGCTCCCGCACTCCGCCGCCCGTCTGACCTGGCGCTAGCCGATCCCTCAGCCTTCGTTGAAGGGACGGACCAGCGGGTTCATCCCCGCGTAGACGCCGTCCGGATTCGGGTACCACGCCCAGACGTGCAGCGTCACGAAGTCGGGGTGCCAGAACCCGAACGCAGCGCCGCTCTCGGGGCTCGTCTTGGCGCAATCGGCTTCTGCCGCCGCCGCGACGAAGGTGCCATCGGCGTAGTGACACGCAGCTGGAAAGGCGCCGTACTTCGCTCCCGGCAGCGGCGCCTTCGCCGGCTTCTCGGTGAACACCCACTCGAACGCGGCGAGCTGCCACGCCTTGCCGCGCTTCTCGTAGACGAGGATCGGCGGCTTGTTCGGATCGAAGCCGCTGATCTTCGGGTTCAGGAAGTGCCAGCCCATGTCCGGGATCATCCGAGTGACGTTGACGGTGTAGCCGGCCTTGCGGGCCGCCTCGAGGCTCGTCGCGTACTTCGCCGTCGCGAGACGGGCCTCGGCGATGATCGCCGCGATCGCCTTGGGCGTCCCGCCGGGGTGCGTTGCCGGGTGAACGTGAGCGGGCTTGGCGGGATCCGATCCGCCGGCGGCAAACGGCACGGCCCCTGCGGCGGCACACAGGAGCGTGACGAGCGATGCGGTGATGGCTTTGCGCACGACTGGTTCCTCCTAGCTTCCGATGGTTGCCGGCTCGGGATCGGGCCGGACGACGACGAGGTCCGAGACGGGGACGATCTCGGTCGCCGGCAGACCGGCGGCCTCGGCGTGGCGCAGGATCGCCTCGGGGCTCGACGCCTCGTAGATGCACACCGTGCCGAGCGTGCCGTCGGACTCCGCGAGCACGTAGCTGCGGATCCAACGGATGTCGTCCGGTGTCTTCTCCCCCTCGAGCGTCGAACGCTCGGCGGCCGCGCCGAGGTCGGCGCCGTCCCGCCAACCGTTGCGTCGAAGGATCACGTAGGTCTCCATCTGGAAGGCCCCTTTCTGTCGATGACGGTGCGATCGTGCTCGGGGCACCGTCAAGCGACCGTCACGGGGATCGTCAAACCCGCGTCACGGCAGTAGGCTCAACCCATGCTCCGCATTCACGCGATCGGGGGTTTTCGCGTCGAGGTCGGCGGTGAGGACCGAACGCCCGCCGCCTTCGACCGGGGCGCCGCACTGCTCGCCTGGCTGGCGCTCAACCCCGGGCTGCACCCGCGCTCGTCGGTCGCGGCGCGCTTCTGGCCCGAGGTGCTCGACGAGAGTGCCCGCGCAAGCCTGCGCAGTGCTCTCTGGGCGCTGCGCAGGCAGCTCGGCGACGACGCGAACGGATCGCTCGTGGCCACGCGAGACCGAGTCGGGCTCGCAGAAGGGGTGTGGGTCGACGTCGCCGAGGCCGAGCGGCTGCGCGCCGCCGGGGAGCTGGAGGAGGCGCTGGCGCTGGCCGACGGCGAGCTCCTGCCAGGGCTGGAGGACGAGTGGGCGTTCGAAGCGCGTGACGAGCACCGCTTACGCACGGCTGCAGTGCTCGAGCACCTCGCTGCGGGCGCGGAGTCGTCGGGCGACCTGCGCCGAGCCGCAGACCTGTCGCGGCGCGCGGCCGCGCTCGAGCCGCTCTCGGAGGAGGCCCACCGGACGTTGATGCGTCGCCTCGCAGCGGCGGGCGACCGCGCCGCCGCGCTCACGGCCTTCTCGGAGCTGCGGACGCGGCTGCTCCAGACACTTCGGGTAGGACCGTCGGAGGAAACACGCCGCGCCGCCGAGGCCCTCCGAGCAGACGCACCAGCGGCACACGTCCCGGCCCAGCTGCGCCGGATCGACACGCAGCTGTTCGTGGGACGGGTGCGCGAGCTCGCGCGCCTCGCGCACCTCCGAGACCGGCACAGCGAGGGTGTGGGCATCGGCCTGATCGCTGGCGAAGCGGGCAGTGGCAAGACGCGCCTGGCGGCGCGCTTCGCGATCGATTCGGCCGCGCAGGGCGCGACGGTGCTCTACGGCTGCTGCGCCGAGCAGGCCCTCGTGCCCTACGAGCCCTTTGCCGATGCCGTCGGCGAAAGCGGCCTCGATGCCGCCGCGCTCGAAGAACGGCTTCTTGGCATCCCCGGCGACCGGCTTCTGCTCGTGCTCGACGATCTTCAGTGGGCCGACCGGGCGACGCTGGCGCTGCTGAGCCGGCTCGTGCGCGGCCACCTGGCGGAGCGGCTGCTCGTTGTCGGCACCTACCGCGAGGACGAAGCAAACGAGCCGCTCTTTGCGGCGTTCGCCGATCTTCGCCGCCACTGTGCCGTCGAGCGCATCGAGCTCTTCGGCCTCGGGGTCGAGGAGATGGCGGCGCTGATCGGCGGCGCTTTCGAGACGAGCGCCGCGGCAGCGCAGGCACGCGCGATCCATGCCCGGACAGGTGGCAACCCGTTCTACGCGCGCGAGCTGGCACGCCACGTCGCCGAACAACCGCGGACCTCGTTCGGCGACGTTCCCGAGGGGATCCGCGACGTCGTTCGGGCCCGCGTCGAGCGCCTGTCCGAGGATTGCGCGAGCGTGCTCGCAGCGGCGGCCGTCCTCGGCGAGGCCTTCGGACTGCCCGAGCTGGAGGTCGTCTCAGAACGGGGTGCCGAGACGCTGGAGCAGACGCTCGACGAGTCGGCCGCAGCAGGGTTGATCGAGGACCTCGGCGCCGGGCGGCACCGCTTCGCCCACGCGCTCACGCGCGACGCGGTCTACGCAGGGCTCGGCGCGAGCCGGCGTGCCCGGCTGCATCGCGCGGCCGCGGACGCGCTCGCAACCCGCGACGGCCTCGAAACGGGGCCGCGGCTCGCTGAGATCGCCCTGCACCGCTGCGCAGGCGCTGCGGACGGGACCGACGTCGAGGCGGCGGTGGAGCTCGCCGAGCGGGCGGCGCAATGGGCTCTCGAGCGAGACGCCTACGAGCAGGCCGTGACGCTGCTCACGCGTGCGCTCAAGCTCCTCACCGACGCCGACGTGGAGCGCCGGCGGCGGCTCACGCGCACGCGCGCCCTCGCGTTCGCGCGGCTGACGCATGCGCTGTTCGACAGCTAGCTAGGAGGCCAAACGCTCTAGGAAGGTTGCGCGGCGGCGGCACGCCGGCGAACCTCCGCCGGTGTGACGTCGTCGACGAGCTCGTAGAGGTTGGTGATCGTGTGCGAGCCGAACGCGTCGGCGTGCTCGCGGATCATGTCCTCGGTCGGCGCGCCGTAGATGCAGAACGTGACGATCTCGCCGTCGTCGGTCGCGACGATGTGGCTGTGCTCCCAGACGATCTCCGGGAAGCGCTCGGAGATCAGCTCCTCGGACAGGGCTGACGCAGCCAGCATGTCCTCGTCGCTGATCGTCCCGAAGTTGCGCTCGATCACGTAACGCGGCATGGGGCGATGCTACTACTCCCCTACCGCGTCTGGGGGAACCCCAGGTCGACCTTCGAGGTGGCCGGGTCGGGCCAGCGCGACGTCACGACCTTGCCCCGGGTGTAGAAGGTGATTCCCTCCGGCCCGTAGATGTGCGTGTCACCGAAGAGCGACGCCTTCCAGCCCCCGAAGGAGTAGTACGCGACGGGGACCGGGATCGGCACGTTGATCCCCACCATCCCCGCCTCGACCTCGAACTGGAACTGGCGCGCGGCGCCGCCGTCGCGGGTGAAGATCGCCGTCCCGTTGCCGTACGGGTTCTCGTTCACCAGCTTCACGGCCTCGTCGTAGGTGCCGACGCGGGTGATCCCGAGCACGGGGCCGAAGATCTCGTCCTTGTAGGCGTCCATGTTCGGCGTGACGTCGTCGAGGAGCGTCACGCCGAGGAAGAACCCGTCGCTCTCGGGGGCGGTCTCGCGGCCGTCGACGACTACGGTCGCGCCCTGCTCCGCACCACCCTCGATGTAGGAGGCGACCTTGTCGCGGTGCTCGCGCGTGACGAGCGGGCCCATCTCGACGCCCTCCTCGAGACCGTTGCCGACCTTGATCTTCGGCAGGCGCAACTTGATCGCCTCGACGAGCTTGTCGCCCGCGTCGCCGACCGCGACGACCTGGGAGATCGCCATGCAGCGCTCGCCGGCCGAGCCGTAGGCAGCGGAGACGGCCGCGTCGGCGGCCATGTCGATGTCGGCGTCCGGAAGGACGATCATGTGGTTCTTCGCCCCGCCGAGCGCCTGCACGCGCTTGCCGTGCCGGGTCCCGGTCTCGTAGATGTAGCGCGCGATCGGAGTCGAGCCGACGAAGCTGACGGCCGCGACGTCCGGGTGCTCGAGGATCGCGTCGACCGCGACCTTGTCGCCGTGCACGACGTTGAAGACGCCGTCGGGGAGGCCCGCTTCCTTGAGCAGCTCGGCGGTCCAGAGTGACGCCGACGGATCCTTCTCGGAGGGCTTCAGCACGAACGTGTTGCCACACGCGAGTGCCGGCCCCCACATCCACATGGGCACCATCGCGGGGAAGTTGAACGGCGTGATTCCGGCGACGACCCCGAGCGGCTGCCGGATCGAGTAGACGTCGATCCCGGTCGAGACCTGCTCGGACATGTCGCCCTTGAGCAAGTGCGGGATGCCGCAGGCGAACTCGATCACCTCGAGCCCGCGCGTGACCTCGCCCATCGCGTCGGAGAGCACCTTGCCGTGCTCGGCGGTGAGGATGCGTGCGACCTCTTCACGACGCTCGTGCAGGAGCTCGCGGATGTTGAACATCAACTCGGCGCGCTTGGCGAGCGACGTGGCGCGCCAGGCGGGGAAGGCAACCTTGGCAGCCGCGACCGCGGCGCCGACCTCCTCCACCGTCGCGAGGTCGACCTCGCCCGACTGCTGCCCGAGCGCGGGGTTGTAGACCGGGCTCGTCCGGCCTGACGTGCCCTGGACGGTCTTGCCGCCGATCCAGTGGCTGATGCGGGTGAGTCCTTCGCGCTGCTCGGTGGGCGGGGTCGCGAGCTCGGTCATACCTGCCTCCTCGAAAGTGTCGACCCAAGCCTAGCGCGCTTGCTAGGGCATCACGACGTGCTTTCCCGGCTTGCCCCAGGCTTGCCCGATCTGGTCGAGGGGGACCCGCTCGAGCTCGACCTGTATCTCGCCCGCGACCGCGTGGCCGACGAGCCGGCCGTAGTGCTCGGCGAGAACGTCGGCTGGCACGGCGAAGTTCGAGTAGCCGTACAGCTCGAGCTGCTTGCCGCGGATCGCGGCGGATGGCAGCGTCGCGGTCGGCCCCGCCGACTGCCCCAGTTGCACGATGCGCGCACCGGGTGCGGCAGCGGCGACCGCCCGTTCGAGCGGCTCGCCGCACAGCGGGTCGAAGATATAGGTCGGCTCGCCGAAGTCGCCGTCGAGGCCGACCGCCTCGTCGGCGCCCAGCTCGAGAGCTCGCTCGAGACCGGCGGGATTTCGGCCCGCAGCCACGATCTGAGCTGCGCCGAGGAGCCTCGCCGCCTGCAGCGCCACCTGTCCGGCCGTCCCGGTCGCTCCGAGCACGAGCACCCTCTCGCCTTTGCGGATGGGCGCGCGCCACGCGAGCGGCATCCACCCCGCCAGGCCCGCGATCCCCAGCGCCCCGGCGACCGCTGGGTCGGCCCCTGCAGGCACCTCCGCCACGACCGAGCCGGGAAGCGCCCGCTCTGCCATCCCCCCGTTGCGGGCAAGGCCGAGGCCGCCGCCAAACGTCCAGACGACGCGGCCGCCCGCCTCTCGTCCCACGAATTCGCAACCCGGGATGAAGGGCAGCGGCGGGTGTCCGCCGTAGAACTGTCCCGCCGCAACCGCGAGATCGACCGGATTCACCGGAGCGGCGAGGACCTCGAGGCTATTGCCCTCGGGCTCGGGCGCCTCGCCCACCTGTGGCGGGCGCCCGAGCTCCGTGATCAATGAGGCTCTCACGCGGGTGCTAGATCTTCCCGCGGTTGCGCCAGCGCTGGAAGATGCTGCGGAAGGAGCGGTCGTAGACCTTCGCCGCGTCCTCCGGCGTGCGCTTGCCTTGGGCGACCTCGGCAAACATCTGCGGGATCATGAACTTGTTGAAGATCTCGTCGATGGCCGCGTTCGTATTCCCGGGCCAGCCGGGATTGAGGGTGTACTTGTCCGCGATCTCGGCCAGCACCTTGTACTTCCCGGACGGCTTCGCCACTGCGTCACGCTCGACGCGGCGGGCGATGTTCGTCACGGCCGACGGCCACGAGGGGAAGTTGTAGAACTTCGAGTTCTCGAATGCGCCGATGTACTTCGTCTCCAGGTCGACGAGGAACTTCTTCGCCATCGGCTTGTTCTTCGCGAACTTCCAGATCACGTACGCCCCCATCACATGCTCGAGCCCCAGCCGCCCGTGGGGCCCCTTCGGAATCGGCATCAGCTCGATCTTCGATGCCAGGTCGGGGTTCGAGAGCTCGGCAGAGCGCGTGATCGAGATCGCGTTCATCGTCATCGACAGCCTGCCGGCCAGCATCGCCTGGTTGTTCGACGCAGCTGTCCAGGCAAAGATTTCATTCGACATCCCCTGGCGGTAGAGCTCGCGGGCGAACTTCAGAACCGCGACGGTCTCCTTCGAATTGAGGACGACGTGCTGGTCCTTGCTCTGGATGAAGGAGCCGAAGCACATCATCATCGCCATCAGGGCCATGTTCGAGTCGATCTCATTCGACATGCCGACACCGATCGGATGGCCCATCTCGCGGAGCTTGGGCGCGGCCTTGAGCACGTTGTCCCAGCTCGTCGGCTTGAGCCCGACCTCACCCCAGAGATCCGTGCGGTAGTTCACCGGGTCCGGCGCATAGTTGTCGGAGAAGGCGAAGTACTTCTTCGTCTTCGGGTTGTACGTCGCCTTCAGCGCGACGTCCTTCATCTTGCCGCGCTTCTTGGAGACCTCCTGGACGATGTCCGCGTGGTCGATTACCTGGTCCTCGTACGCCGCGGGCGGCGAGAGGAAGAAGAAGATGTCGTGGCCGCTCTGGGCGGCGACCTCGGCCGCGGCGCGCGCCGGAATGTCCGCCTGGTTGATGTGGTCGACGAGCACCTCGGTGTCGTTCGCCTGGCCCCAGCGCTTGACGTAGGTG
The DNA here is from genome assembly GCA_033857955.1 of Gaiellaceae bacterium. GTDB lineage: Bacteria > Actinomycetota > Thermoleophilia > Gaiellales > Gaiellaceae > Gaiellasilicea. The sequence goes on from JAWVCW010000007.1 coordinate 20,878, forward strand.
TTGTCGAACCACTTGTCGTAGGCCGGGACAAAGTGGCTCCACTGCACGATCCGGAGCGTCCCTGCCAGCTCCTTGCCGCGGAACTTGGGAGCACCCGCCGCAGCGGTCTTCGGCACCGCTCCGCCGTAGACGATCAGGAGCGTGCCCGCGCCGGCCTTCCTGAGGATCTCCCGGCGTGTGACGCGCCCGCCCGCCACCTCCTCGTTGGGCCGGTCGATGGTCCTGCTGTCGTCCGCCATCTGGATCTCCTTTCCTCGTTGCGGACTATGGCTTAACGGAAAGCGCCGCCGGTGAAGCCGGCGATGAAGCGGTCGAGAAACGTGTTGTAGAGCAGGGCAAGAGGGATCGAGGGGATCAGCGTGGCGGCCATCAGCGCGCCCCAGTAGAAGACGTCGCCGCGGATCAGCTCGGTGTAGATGCCGGTCGAGATCACCTTCGAGTCCGAGTGGGTGATGAACGCGATCGCGTACACGAACTCGTTCACGCAGAGTGAGAACGTGAAGATCACCACGGTGAGGATTCCCGGCAGCGAGATGGGGAAAACGATGCGGACGAGCGTGCCCAGGCGCGACGCGCCGTCGACGAGCGCCGCGTCTTCGAGCTCGCGCGGGATCGATTTGAAGAACCCCATCAGCAGCCAGGTGGCGAACGGGATCGTGAAGCCCGGATAGACGAGGATCAGGGACGCGAGGCGATCCTGCAGGCCCACCTCGGCGATGACCCGCGACAGCGGCAGAAAGAGCAGCGTCGGGGGCACGAGGTAGACCAAGAAGAGGCCGACGCCGAGGCTCTGCCCCCAGCGACCCGAGAGCCGCGCGAGCGCGTACCCGGCGGGCAGCGCAACGGCGAGCGTGATCAAGACGACGACGACCCCGACGAGCACGGTGTTCAGCAGCCAGCGGGCGTACTGGGTGTCGGAGAAGAGGAAGCGGTAGTTGTCGAGCGTCGGCGAGCCCTTGCCGAAGGAGAACGGGACGTTCTCGGTGTTGTAGAGGTCGAGCTCGGACTTCAGCGAGGTCTGCAGCATCCAGTAGAACGGGAACGCGAGGACGAGCGCGAACGGACCGACGATGAGATACGCAAGCAGGTTGTCGCGCCGCCGGATTGGCATTACGTCACCTCCACCCGGCGTGCGAAGAGGAGCATCAGCACGGTCACGAGCGCGAGCACGGGCAGCAGGAAGAGCGCGATCGCCGCGCCCTGGCCGAGCGAGCCGGCCTGAATCCCGGTCTGGAAGGCCCACATCGGCAGCATTTGCGTCGAGTTGAACGGGCCGCCGCGGGTGAGGATGTAGACGACCGCCATGTCCGTTGCCGTGAAGACGATCCCGAAGAGGACGGCGATCGTCGCGATCGGCAACTGGAGGGGCAGCGTCACGAACCACAGCTTCTTGAGACCCGTCGCGCCGTCGACCTTCGCCGCGTCGTCGACCTCCTTCGGGATCGACGCGAGCCCGGCGATCATGATCACGGTCGCGAACGGCAGCAGCCGCCAGGCATGCACGGTCGTGATCGCCGCGAGCGCCTTGTTCGGCTCGCCGAGCCACTGCGGTGGGTTGAACTTGTCGACGAGGGAGAGGTGAACGAGCGTCCAGTTCACGACCGAGAAGAGCGAGTCGAAGATCCAGAGGAAACCGATCGTCGAGAGCGCGACGGGCGCCGCCCAGGGAAGCAGGACGAGGAAGCGGAGAAACCACTTGCCGCGGAACTCGCGGATCAGGAAGTGGGAGAGGATCGAGGCCCCGAGAATCACGATCGCATTCGCCAGCAGGGTGAAGACGATCGTGTTCCTGAGCGCGGTGCGAAAGTTCGGATCAGACCACTGCTCCGTGTAGTTGCGGAAGCCGACGAAGTCGCCGGTCAGCGAGCCGGCGGTCGCGTCGGTGAGCGAGAGATAGACCGAGAGGATGAGCGGCGCGCCGACGAGGAGGCCGACGAAGATCACCGCCGGCGCGATCAGCGCGGGCGCAAGGAAGCGCCGCTCCTCGAGGAGGTCGCGTCTTCGGCGCCGGGGGGGCCGTGCAGCTGCCTCCACACCCCAGATCGTAACCCGTTATCGTTTTTTGAAGCGTGGCCGAGATCGCACTCGAGAACGTGTCGAAGGTGTATGCGGACGGGACGCGCGCGGTCCGCGACCTCGACCTCGCGATCGAGGACGGCGAGCTGATGGTGTTCGTGGGCCCGTCCGGCTGCGGCAAGACCTCGGCGCTGCGGATGATCGCGGGGCTCGAGGAGATCAGCGACGGCACGATCCGGATCGGCGACGTGCTTGTCAACGAGATGCCGCCGAAGGACCGCGACGTGGCGATGATCTTCCAGAACTACGCGCTCTATCCGCACATGAACACGTACGGCAACATGGCATTCGCGCTCAAGATGCGCGGGCTCGACAAGCCGGAGATCGACCGGCGCGTACGGAACGCGGCGCGCGTGCTCGGGCTGGAAGACGTGCTGACGAAGAAGCCGCGGACGCTGTCGGGCGGTCAGCGCCAGCGCGTGGCGATGGGTCGGGCGATCGTGCGCGAGCCGCGGGCGTTCCTGATGGACGAGCCGCTCTCCAACCTCGACGCGAAGCTGCGCGTGCAGATGCGGGCCGAGATCGCCCGGATCCAGCGAGCGTTGAGCGTGACCACGATCTACGTCACGCACGACCAGTCGGAGGCGATGACGCTCGGGGACCGAGTCGCGGTCATGCGGAAGGGCGAGCTCCAGCAGCTCGACACGCCGCAGATCCTCTACCGGATGCCGGTCAACCTCTTCGTCGCCGAGTTCATCGGCTCGCCGGCGATGAATCTCGTGGAGGCAGAGGTCGCCGGCGGGCACGCGACGTTCGGGCCGCACACGCTTCCTCACGACGGCCGCAGCGGCCTCGCCGCCTACGAAGGCCGCAAGGTCGCGCTCGGGATCAGGCCGGAGGACATCGAGGACGCCGAGCTCTCCGACGTGCCCGCCGACAGCCGGCTCCCCGTCACCGTCGACCTGCGAGAGGACATGGGCGCGGAGATTTTCCTCCACTTCTCGGTCGACGCGCCGCACGTCGCCACCGAGGACGTGAAGGACGCTGTCGAGGCGGACGAGGGCGTCGCGGCGCTCGGACAGCAGGCCGAGCAGGGTGGAACACCGTTCATCGCCCGCGTCGACCGAGAGTCCCGGGCCCGGGAGGGCGACCGGATCGAGGTGGCCGTGGACACGCGGATGCTCCATTTCTTCGACCTCGACACCGGCGCGGCGATCGCGAGGTAGCGCAGCGCGGTCAGGTACCGATCGCGCGGAGCTCGGCGAGCTCGGTCTCGCTCAAACGACCGAGCACCTCGACCGCCCGGAGATTGTCGGCCACCTGTTCGGGCCTGGTCGCTCCGAAGAGCGCCGATGCAACACGCGGGTTCGCGAGCGCGAATGCGATCGCAAGCGCCGCAGGGGTTGCGTCGACTCGCTCGGCCAGCCTTCGCAGCTTTTCGGCCGCGGCGAGCTCCGGCGCGAGCTCGGGGCCGACGAGCTTGCCTGCGAGTCGCCCGTGTGCGCCCTCGCCCGCGTACTTGCCCGTGAGCACGCCGCCTGCGAGCGTGTAGGAGGCGACGACGCTTACACCGGATTCGGCGAGCGCGGCCTCCGCTGCCGGTGATTCAACCGAGTCCCGGTGCACGAGGCTGTACGGCAGTTGCGCTGCGCACGGCGGCGGCAACCCCTCTGCCGCCGCGATGCGCGCCGCCTCCGCGAGCAGCTCGGGCGGCCAGTTCCCGGTGCCCCACGCGCGCAGCTTCCCGGCTGCCACGAGCGCACCGGCCGATGCGACAATTTCTGCCACCGAGGGACCCTCCGGCGCGACCCAGGTGTACGCGAGGTCCAGGTAGTCGAAGCCCATCCGCTCGAGCGAGGCATCGAGCTCCTCGGCCGCCGATTGCTCCGGCCAGAACTCCCACCAGAGCTTGTTCGCGACCACGACCTCGTCGCGGCGCCAACCCGCCGCGCGGAACAGCTCGCCGAACACGACTTCGGAGTAGCCGGTCGGTATCGGCGCGGTGCCGGTCTCGTCGTTGTACCGGGCGTCGTCGAGGAAGCCGATGCCTCGCTCCCGAGCGGCGAGCATGACCGCGAGTCCCTCCTCACGCGAGAGCCGCTCGTACGTCTTCCAGGAGCCGAGCGACAGCACGGACACCTCGATTGCCGAGCTGCCGAGCGTCCGATGCGGGAGCGCCTTCGACACGAAGCCGATCACACAGCACAGTAGTCGCCGGGACTGACCGAGGGTAGGCTTCGCGCATGGCCACGATCGAGACGAATCCGCAGCTGGGCGCGCAGATCAAGGCGGACGCCAAGGAGTTCGTCCTCCACTCCTGGTCGGTGCAGAACGCGATCGACCCGATCCCCGTGGCCGGCGCCGAAGGCCGTCACTTCTGGGACTACGACGGCAAGCGCTACCTCGACTTCGCCTCACAGCTCGTCAACGTCTCGATCGGCTACGGGCATCCGAAGGTGATCGCGGCGATCAAGGAGCAAGCCGAGAAGCTCTGCACGATCGGGCCGCCGATGGCGACGGAGCCGCGCTCGCAGCTCGGGCGCCTGCTCGCCGAGGTGACGCCCGGCAACCTGAAGATGTCGTTCTTCACGAACGGCGGCGCCGAGGCGAACGAGAACGCGATCAAGCTCGCCCGCTGGGTCACCGGCCGCCACAAGATCGTCGCCCGCTACCGCAGCTACCACGGAGCCACCGGTGGAGCGATCACGCTCACCGGCGACCCTCGGCGCTGGCACGCAGAGCCTGGGCTGCCCGGGGTCGTGCGCATGCTCGACCCGTACACCTACCGCTGTCCTGCCGGACATCCCGATCCCTGCCCGGTGTGCTCGGGCGCTCCTCACTTCGAGGAGATCCTCCAGTACGAGGGACCGCATACCGTGGCCGCAGTCATCCTCGAGACCGTCGTCGGCACGAACGGGATCATCGTCCCGCCGGACGGCTACCTGCAGTCGATCCGCGAGACCTGCGACCGACACGGAATCCTGCTGATCCTGGACGAGGTCATGGCCGGGTTCGGCCGCACCGGGCGCTGGTTCGCCTGCGACAACTGGGACGTCGTCCCCGACATCCTCACAGTCGCGAAGGGGATCAACTCCGGCTACGTGCCGCTCGGGGCGATGATCGTCTCCGAGCCGATCGCCGACCAGATCCGCGACCGCTTCCTTGCAGGCGGCCTCACGTACTCCGGTCACCCGCTGGCCTGTGCCTCGGCGGTCGCCTCGATCGAGGCGTTCCAGGAGGAGGGAATCGTCGAGAACTCGGCCGACCACGGCGCGTATCTCGCAGAAGCGCTGCCGGCGCTCGCGGCGAAGCACCCTTCGGTCGGGGACGTGCGCGGGCTCGGGCTCTTCTGGGGCCTCGAGCTCGTGAAGAACCGTGAGACGAAGGAGATGCTCGTCCCCTTCAACGCGGGTGGAGAGACTGCCGCGCCGGTCGCGCGGCTCCAGAAAGCCGCGCTCGAGTCAGGCCTCTATCTCATGACCCACTGGAACGTCGTCATGATTTGCCCGCCGCTGACGATCACGCGCGAGGAGCTCGACGAGGGCCTGGCCGTCCTCGACGACGTGCTCGCGATCGCAGACGAGTACGTCGTCTAGCCGGTGCAGCTCCCGGCGCCGACGCCGGGGAGCTTGCCGAGCAGTTCCGAGAGCTGGGCGACCTCGCCCGCGTCGAGGGAGCCCCGGAAGAGCTCGCGCATGACCTTCGTGTGGTTGACGCCGACGCACTCGAGCGTCTGAATCCCTTCGTCGGTCAGCCTCGCCCACGTGACGCGAGCGTCCGAGGAACAGTGGTGGTTCTCGATCAGGCCGGTCGCCTCGAGGCCGTCGAGGAGGCGCGTCACGCCCGAGGGCGAGAGCATCAGCAGCTCGGCGAGGTCGATGCGGCGCAGACGATTGCCGTCCGCGCGCCCGAGGTGCAGCAGCGCCTCGAAGTCGTTGAACGACAACCCGCGAGGTGTAAGCACCTCCGCTTCGAGCTCCCGCCGCAGCACGGTGTGCGCCCGCATCAGGCGGGCAAAAGCGTCGAGCTCGAGTGGTTGAGCAGTCAATACTTGACTAGTCAAGGTTTATCCTCTACATTGGTTGTGCACACAAGCTTACCCGATGAAAGGGAGAAGATCAATGAGCACAGCAGCAAACACCACGACCGCAATCCCGACCGGCACCTGGAACCTGGACACAGTCCACTCCAGCATCGGCTTCGCCGTCAAGTACGCCGGCGCCGGCACCTTCCGCGGCACATTCGACGAGTTCGACGCAAAGCTCGTCGACGGTCGCCTCGAGGGCGTCGCGAAGGTCGCGAGCGTCCGGGTCGACGATCCGAACCTCGCCGGCCACCTGCAGAGCCCCGACTTCTTCGACGCCGAGCAGTACCCCGAGCTTCGGTTCGTCTCGAAGACGATCGAGCGCGACGGCGACAACGTGTCGATCGAGGGCGACCTGACGCTTCGCGGCGTCACCCACCCTGTCGAGATCACGGGCACGGTCACGGGTCCGCTCGCGGACGCCTACGGGCGCCAGCGGGTCGCCTTCGACCTCGAGACGACGGTCAACCGCCACGACTACGGGATCATTTGGAACACACCGCTCCCGGATGGCAGTCAGGCACTCGGCGACGACGTGACGATCACGGCCACCCTCGCGTTCCTGCAGGCCTAGACGATGAAGATCCTCGCGATCAGCGGCAGCCTCCGGCAGGGGTCCCACAACACGGACCTCCTCCGGGGCGCTGCCGCGGCCGCGCCGGACGGCGTCGACGTCGAGCTGTACCACGGGCTCAAGGACATCCCGCCGTACGACGCCGACGACGACATTCCGGGCAACCCGCCGGCCGCCGTGGCGCACTTCAAGGCGGCTCTCGACGAAGCCGACGCCGTACTGATCTCGACGCCTGAGTACAACTCGTCGATTCCCGGCGTGCTCAAGAACGCTCTCGACTGGGCGTCCCGGCCGATCGTGGAGTCGCCCGTCCGGAACAAGCCGGTTGCGGTGATGTCCTCGAGCACGGGAATGTTCGGCGGCGTCTGGGCTGCTGCGGAGACCCGCAAGGTTCTCGGCGCTCTCGGCGCGCGAACCCTGGAGGACACGGTTGCCGTGCCGAAGGCGGACGAGCGGCTGGCGAACGGGGTCGATGCGGCGCTCCTGATCGAGCTTCGCTCGGTCGTCGACGCACTCGCCGACGCCGTCGAGGCTCGCGCCGCGGTCGCCGCCTAGGCTGCTACGCGAGGATCGCGGCGGTGGCCGACGTGTCCTCGAGCGGCAGTTGCGACAAGCCGGTGACCACCCTGGCGAAGGCGGCGACCACGTCGGGATCGAACTGCGTGCCGGCACACTGGACGAGCTCCTCGAGCGCGCCCTCGAAGTTGCGTGCCTCGCGGTAAGGACGTTCGCCGACCATCGCGTCGAAGGCGTCGCAGACGGACACGATTCGCGATCCGAGCGGGATCGCCTCGCGCGCGAGACCGTCGGGGTAGCCGCCGCCGTCCCAGCGCTCATGGCTGTGGCGCACGAGCTTCGCGACGAAGGAGAGCGCGGGCGCGGCCGCCAGGATGCGCTCGCCGATCGCCGTGTGGCGGCGTACGAACGCCCACTCGTCTTCGTCGAGCGGCCCCGGCTTCGCGAGGATGGCATCGGGGATCGCGACCTTGCCGATGTCGTGGAGCTCAGCCGCCTGGCTGATGGAGGCGACCTGATCTTCGGGCACGCCAAGCTCACGCGCGACCGCCTCAGCCGATTGCGCGACGTCCCCGACGTGGTGGCCGAGCTCGGGGTTGCGTTCGGCGAGGGCGCGCAGCAGAACGTTCGTGCTCTGCCGGCTCGCCGACATCCGGCCGCTGTTCTTCGAGTCGTACATCCGCTGGTCGGCCAGCAACAGTGCCTTGTCCGGGGACTCGACCTCGGTCATCAGCTCGACGGTCCCGTGGGAGCTTGCGATCATGAAAGCATCGCCGTGCTCGTTCAGCGCCTCGATCGCCGCGGCGTGGGCTGCGTCCGCGCTCGGCCCCGAAACGAGGATGCAGAACTCGTCGCCACCCAGCCGGTAGGCCGTCCCCGCCTCGCAGACGGCGCTGTGCAGACGCCGGCCGAGGCGCGTGAGCAACACGTCGCCCGCCTGGTGGCCGAAGGTGTCGTTGTAGGCCTTGAACCCGTCCAGGTCGAAAAACGTCAATTTCATTCCCGGCTCGCTCATCGCCTCGTCGAGGTCGGCGAGCAGCCGGCGACGATTGCCGAGCTCGGTGAGGACATCGGTCGTCGAGGCCGCATGAAGCTGCTCCTGCGTGGCGCGCATCGCCCGGCGGACGTCCTCGTTCAGCCGCCAGGTGACTAGGCCGGCAACGCCCGCGGCTGCCACGAAGACCGCATGAATTGCTGCCCACCTCCAGGGATGGGCGTACTGGTTGGGATCCGCGAAGACCTGCTTGGCCGCGACCATGCCGAAGAGGCCGTGATGAACGAGCACGAAGCCGACGGCGAGCGCAAAGACCGTCCAGCTCTCATAGAGCGTCAACAGGGCGACGACGACGAAGAACGAGAAGTGCGCCTCGATCACGCCGCCCGCGATGTGCACGCCGAGAGCGGAGGCCGTCAGGAAACCGAGCGAGCAGAGCACCGAGCGCAGATGACGTGAGAGCTGACGGCTCGCCGCCGCGACGGCGAGCGGGACGAGCACTCCGATGTGCAACACGATGTGGATGTTCCGGTAGCCCGAAACCCACGAGAAGACAGCAAGGATCGCGACCGTCGCCCACAGCATGCGCATCAGCCAGCGATGTCGTCGCTCCCATTCTTCGACGGGGAGCTCGCCGCCGGTCGGCAGGTGATCGCGCAGGAACTCGCGGATTTTCATGCACGGTGAGTCGGCCGCCGGCGTGGATTCTTGAGCGGGCTTCGACTTCAGCCCAGAAAGCGCTCGACCGCGCCGACGGTGTCGGCGAGCGCATCCCAGAGCACTGTGTGCCCAGCGGTGATGCGGACGACCTCGAGCAGGTCGCCGAGCGCCGCGGCGTGGATCTCGAGCAGTGGGTCGTACGGCAGATACGAGGTCTCGCCGAGCACGAGCAGCGTCGGAATTCGAACCCGCGCGAACCCCGGCGGCACTCGGGTCATCTCACCGTACGCGGCGACCACGGCGCTCTGGCAGTACCGGTAGCGCCAGCGGCCGTCGTCGTCGGGCACGAGGTGCTCCCGCAGTTCGGCCTCGACGAGCTCGCGCGGCGCCGTCGTGAGCACGCTCTCTTCGTACCGTCGGTCGATCCCCTCTTCAAAGGAGTCGTACGACCGGTCCCGTCGCGCGTTCTCCGCTGCGCCGAGACCGATGTTCGGCGGGATCCAGATTGCGGGATCAAGCAGAACGAGCCGTTCGACGCGATCGGGCGCTGCGGCCGCCACCTCGTAGGCAACGCGGCCACCGAACGAGTGTCCGAGCCAGGCGCAGCTCTCCTGCGGGGATGCCTCGAGCACATCCTCGACGTGCTGCTCGAGGTTCCACGGCGGCTCCCAGAGCGAGTCGCCGTGCCCGCGCAGGTCGAGCGCCACCACGTGGAAGCGCTCGGCGAGCCGTTCGGCGAGCGGGCGGAAGTGCCGGCCGTGGCTCGTGACGCCGTGCAGGCAGACGAGCGGAGGCAGGCTCTCGTCGCCCCACGCGTAACGCGCCAGGCTCACTCCGCGGCGGCGGCGAGCGGTCCGGAGGCGAGCTCCGTGCGTCGCGTGCCGGCCTCGTTCACGAGGCTCCAGACGACGACACCGTCCTTGTCGATCAGGAACGTTCCACGGACGGCTGCACCGCGCTTCTCGTCGAAGACGCCGTACGCCCGTGCGGCCTCGCCGTGCGGCCAGAAGTCCGAGGCGAGCGTGTACGTGAGCCCGAGCTTCTCCTTCCAGGCCCGCCGCGCCGGAGCGGAGTCGCAGGAGACGAGCACCACTTCGGTGTCCGCGCTCTCGAACGCCGGCAGGTTTTCCTGCAGGTCGAGCGCCTCCTCCTCGCAGAGGGCTGTGAAAGCGAACGGGTGGAAGACGAGGAGGACGTTGCGACGGCCGCGGAAGTCGGCCAGCCGCGCGCGCGTGGAGCTGTCGACCTCGAGGTCGAAGTCCGGCGCGTCACTCCCGGTCTCGATCATTCTGTTCCTCCTCGCCGTTGCCCGAAGGCCGATAGTAGCGCCGACCCTTCAGCTCATCCGGGAGGTAGTCGACCTCGGAGCCGCGCGGGTCCATGTGCGGGTTGACGTATCCCTCACCGTGCCCGAGCTTCTTCGCGCCGGCGTAATGAGCGTCCCTGAGCATTGCGGGCGGGCGGAGGTTGCCACCCTTTCGCACCTCTTCCCGGGCGTCCCAGATCGCGTTCGCGCTGGCCTTGGACTTGGGGGCGTTCGCGAGGTAGATCGCGGCCTGCGAGAGGTTGAGCTGCGCCTCGGGCAGGCCGACGTGCTCGAGCGCGTGAGCCGCCGCGACGGCAACCTGGAGCGCGCGCGGGTCGGCGTTGCCCACGTCCTCCGAGGCGAAGATCACCATCCGCCGGACGATGAAGCGCGGGTCCTCGCCGCCCTCGAGCATTGACGCGAGGTAGTACACCGACGCGTCGGGGTCGGAGCCACGCATCGCCTTGATGAAGGCCGAGACGAAGTCGTAGTGCTGGTCGGCGCCCTTGTCGTAGCGGAGGGGGCGCTTGCGGGCCGCGTCGTCGACGTGACGCTCCTCGAGCGGGACGCCCTCTGCCTGCGCGGTCTCCCAGGCAAGCTCCACGGTGCTCAGCGCCGTGCGCGCGTCACCGCCGGCGTGGCGTGCGATCACCTCGACGAGATGGGCCGGGACCTCGGCAGCGATCGCCGCGGCCCCGCGCCTGACGACCTCGCCGAGATCCTCCTCGGAGAGGGACTGCAGCTCCACGACCTGGCAGCGGGAGAGGAGCGCCGAGTTGACCTCGAAGTACGGGTTCTCCGTCGTTGCTCCGATCAGCGTCACGAGCCCTTCCTCGACTGCGGGCAGGAGTGCATCCTGCTGGGCCTTGTTGAAGCGGTGGATCTCGTCGAGGAAGAGGATCGTCCGCTGGCCGTTGCCGCCGAGCCGGTCCCGGGCACGCTGCATGACGCCGCGCACGTCGTCCACGCGCGCCGAGACGGCCGAAAGCTCCTCGAACGCTGCACCTGTCTCCACCGCGACGATCCGCGCTAGCGTCGTCTTCCCCACGCCGGGCGGGCCGTAGAGGATCAGCGAGCGCAGGCGGTCCTCCTCGATCGCGCGCCGCAGCGCGGAGCCTTCCCCGAGCACGTGCTGCTGGCCGACGAGCTCGGCGAGCGAGCGTGGCCGCAGGCGCACCGCGAGCGGCGCGAGCGCGGCCGTGCGTTCCTTGGCCGCATCGGCGAAGAGGTCGCTCACAAGGTCAGTATGCTCAGCCGGTGGCGACGCACGAGGACTTTTCGGAGCCAATCCTCGAAGGCGAGGGCGAAAGCGACTACGAGCGCTACCTGAACACCGCCGGCCTGCTCGCGCTCCAGAAGACGCCCGATCAGTGGGTCCACCGCGACGAGCTGCTCTTCCAGACCGTGCACCAGTCGTCGGAGCTCTGGCTCAAGCATGCCTGGGTCGAGGCCGAGGAGGCGACGAGGCTCGTCGAGGCGCGCGACCTCGCCGCGGCGAACCGGCTGCTGCGCCGCTCGACCGCCTGCCTGAAGTACGTGGACGGCTTTCTCGAGCATCTCGAGCTGATGTCGCCGTGGGAGTACCAGGAGGTGCGGCGCGTGCTCGGGCACGGCTCGGGCTTCGACTCGCCGGGCTTCCGCGAGCTCAGGCGCGTCTCCGTGCCGCTGTACGACGCGTTCGACGCGCTGCGCAAGGAGAAGGGCCTCTCGCTGCTCGAGCTCTACGTGCACGGCCGCGAGCACGAGGAGCTGTACCAGCTCGCCGAGCTGCTCACCGAGTGGGACGAGCGCATCGGCCTCTGGCGCTACCGCCACTTCAAGGTCGTCGCTCGAATCATCGGCGAGGACGTTGTCGGCACACAGGGCACGCCCGTCGAGCTGCTCGCCGGGCTGATCAAGAACAAGCTGTTCCCCGAGCTCTGGCGCGTGCGCACCGAGCTGACCGAGCTCGCGAAGCAGTCCGACTAGTGATCGCGCTCGACGAGATCCGCCGTGCGCAGTCGCGCATCCAAGACGTGGTCATGCACACGCCGCTCGTGCGGCTCGAGGTCGACGCGCCGTGCGAGATCTGGCTGAAGCTCGAATCGCTGCAGCCCATCGGGTCG
>JAWVCW010000008.1:0-106502 GCA_033857955.1 Gaiellaceae bacterium
GCCGCGAGCCTCCCAAGTAACGGACTGTTACTTGGGAGGCTCGCGCGGCGGCGGGATGAGACGTTCGCGACGTCCGCGCGAGGCGGACCTTGCAACAGACTGTTACTTGGCTCGTCCGGGCGATGACGTTCCTTCACCGTCACCGAGGGCTCGTTCCCTATCTGCTGCTGGCTCCGGGCCTCGCGTGGCTCGCGATCTTCTTCGCGCTACGTGGGGGAACCCAGGGTTCCCCCTCGAACCCCCTCCTTCGTCGCGGCGCAAACCATGACGGGGCGGGCCTCCCGGCCGGCAAGGCCGGCCTCCGGCCGCGAAGCGCGTCTCGGGCACCGGCGGAGAAACGGCAAGAGCGATGACGTTCCTTCACCGTCACCGAGGGCTCGTTCCCTATCTGCTGCTGGCTCCGGGCCTCGCGTGGCTCGCGATCTTCTTCGTCGTGCCGCTCGCGGTGCTCGGCTACCAGTCGCTCCAGACCGGCTCGTTCGACTTCGGTTACGTCTTCGACTGGAACTTCGGCAACTACTGGCATGCGATCGACCGCTACCACGCGCACCTGGAGCGATCGCTGATCTACGCCGGGCTCGCGACCCTGATCGCACTCGTCGTCAGCTACCCCCTCGTGTACTGGATCGCGTTCCGGGGCGGCCGCTGGAAGAACCTCTTCCTGCTGGCGATCATCGCGCCGTTCTTCGTCACCTATCTGATCCGCACGCTCGCCTGGCAGTCGATCCTCTCCGACTCGGGCTTCGTGCTCGACGTCCTGCGCACGCTCGGGGTCGTCAAAGAGGGCGGCCGCGTCCTTGCGACTCCGACCGCCGTGGTTGCGGGTCTCACGTACAACTTCCTGCCGTTCATGGCGCTGCCGCTCTACGTCGCGCTCGAGGCAATCGACCCGCGGCTGCTGGAGGCGGCACAGGATCTCTACGCGAGCAAGGCACGCACCTTTCTCCGCGTCACGCTGCCGCTCTCTCTGCCCGGCGTCTTCGCGGGCACGCTGCTCACGTTCATCCCGGCTGCGGGCGACTTCATCAACGCGCAGCTGCTCGGGACGCCGCGCGAGCACATGATCGGGAACGTGATCCAGTCCAAGTTCCTCGAGCTGATCGACTACCCGGCGGCCGCCTCGCTCTCGTTCGTCCTGATGGCTGCGATCATCGTCCTCGTCGCGATCTACGCCCGGTCGCTCGGTACCGAGAAGCTGACCGGATGACGGCCGTGATCCGCCGCCATGCGCTGACCGCGTACGCGCTGCTCGGCTTCACCTACCTGCTGCTCCCGATCGCGGTCGTGATCGCGTTCTCGTTCAACGACCCGGCCGGGCGCTTCAACTACACCTGGCAGGGCTTCACGCTCGACCACTGGGTCCACTGGAACTCCGTGCCGGGGCTCGCGCACTCGATGGTGCTCTCGATCCAGATCGCGGCGATCTCGAGCGTCGTGGCGACCGTTCTCGGCACCCTGATCGCGCTCGCGCTCGTTCGCTACGGCTTCCGCGGGCGGAGCGCGACGAACCTGCTCGTCTTCCTGCCGATGTCCACGCCCGAGATCGTGCTCGGCGCCTCGCTGCTGACGCTCTTCCTGCAGCTGAAGGTTCCGACCGGCTTCCTGACGATCGTGATCGCGCACGTGATGTTCATCATCAGCTATGCCGTGGTGACCGTGAAAGCACGGTTGATCGGCTTCGACCGGCACCTCGAGGAGGCGGCGATGGACCTCGGAGCCGACGAGTGGACGACGTTCCGCAAGGTGACGCTGCCCCTGATCGCGCCCGCAATCCTCTCGGCGCTCCTGCTCGGCTTCGCACTCTCGGTCGACGACTTCGTGATCACCTACTTCAACTCGGGCTCGGTGACCACGTTCCCGCTGTTCGTCTGGGGCGCAGCGCGGGTCGGGGCGCCACCGCAGGTCAACGTTCTCGCCACCGCGATCTTCGTGCTCGCGTTCACCGTCGCCGTCTCCAACGTCGTCATCCAGAACCGCCGAGCAAAAGGAGCCGTATGACCCTCGACCTCCAGCAGGCCGCGAGAGACCACCTCTGGCTGCATTTCACCCGCATGGGTGGCTACCGCGACGGCGAGGTCCCCGTGATCGTCAGCGGCGACGGCTGCTATCTGACCGACTCCAAGGGCAAGCGGTATCTCGACGCGCTCGCAGGCCTCTTCTCGGTCAACATCGGCTACGGCTTCGGCGAGGAGATGGGGCAGGCAGCGCTCGCGCAGATGCGCGAGCTGCCCTTCTACACCAACTGGTCGTACGCCCATCCGCGCGCGATCGAGCTCGCGAGCGAGATCGCATCGCTGGCGCCGGGCGACCTGAATCGCGTCTTCTTCGTCTCCGGCGGCTCGGAGGCGGTCGAGTCGGCGTGGAAGCTCGCGCGCCAGTACTACCTCGCGCGCGGCGGCAAGAAGGTCCCCTCGGGCGACACGCGCCGCGACGAGCGCGTCGGCACGCCGCCGCCCCGCAAGTACAAGGCGATCGCCCGGCAGATCGCCTACCACGGCACGACGATGGGGGCGCTCTCGATCAACGGCATCCCCGCGCTGAAGGAGACCTTCGAGCCACTCGTGCCCGAGGTGCGGCACGTGAAGAACACCAACCGCTACCACCGGCCGGTCGGGGAAACCGAGGCGGAGTTCACGGCGATGCTGCTGGAGGATCTCGAGGAGGCGATCCTCGCGATGGGCCCCGAGACGATCTGCCTCGTCCACATGGAGCCCGTGCAGAATGCGGGCGGCGCCTTCACGCCGCCGGAGGGCTACTGGCGCGGCATTCGGGAGCTCTGCGACCGGTACGACATCCTGCTCTCGGCCGACGAGGTGATCACCGCCTTCGGCCGCGTCGGCCACTGGTTCGCCTCCGAGCGCTTCGACATCCGGCCGGACATCGTCTGCTGCGCCAAGGGTCTCTCGTCCTCGTACGCCGCCATCGGTGCGGTCATCGTGAGCGACAAGGTGGCCGAGCCGTTCCTCGAGGGAGCGTCGATGTACTCGCACGGCATCACGTTCGGCGGCCACCCGGTCATGTCCGCGATCGCGCTGAAGAACATCGAGATCATGAAGCGCGAGAAGATCCTGGAGCGGGTGCTCGGGAACGAGGACGCATTCCGCTCGACGCTCGAGACGCTGCTCGACCTGCCGATCGTGGGCGACGTGCGCGGGACGGGATACTTCTACGCGATCGAGCTCGTCAAGAACAAGGAGACGCGCGAGTCGTTCTCCGACGAGGAATGCGAAACCCTCCTGCGCGGCTACCTCTCCGGCGCCCTCTTCGAGCGAGGCTTGATCTGCCGCGCCGACGACCGCGGCGACCCCGTGATCCAGATCTCACCGCCGCTCGTGGCGGGCCAGGCGGAGTTCGATGAGATGGTCGGCATTCTCGGCGAGGTGCTCGACGAGGCCGGCAAGCGAATGGTCACGGAGCCGGCGACGGCATAAAAAGGTGCGGTTAACCGCCCTGTCACTGCCTCGGCCTACCGGTACTGTCGGGGAACTGTCCAGGGAGGTCAGATGGAGAACGGAAACTCGGGCGCGGTTGTCGTCGCCGGCGACGTCGCGCGCAGGTACGGCGAAGGTGACACCGCGGTCGACGCGCTGCGGGGCGTCTCGCTCGAGGTGGCGAAGGGCAATCTGACCGCGGTCATGGGCCCTTCGGGCTCGGGCAAGTCGACGCTGATGCACATCCTCGCGGGGCTCGACAAGCCGACGTCCGGCACCGTCACCGTCTCGGGCACCGAGATCACGACGCTGAAGGACTCCGATCTGACCAAGCTGCGTCGCCGCCACATCGGCTTCGTCTTCCAGTTCTTCAACCTGCTGCCGATGCTGACGGCCGAGGAGAACATCACGCTGCCGCTTTCGATCGCCGGCGAGAAGCCCGATCCCGAGTTCTTCCGCGGCCTGATCGACAAGGTCGGCCTGGCCGACCGCCTCCATCACCGGCCCTCCGAGCTCTCAGGAGGCCAGCAGCAGCGCGTCGCGATCGCGCGCGCGCTCGTGTCGAGGCCCACGGTGCTCTTCGCGGACGAGCCGACCGGCAACCTCGACTCCGCCACCGGCTCCGAGATCCTGGCGCTGATGCGCGACTCGGTCGATTCCTACGGACAGACGACCGTGATGGTCACGCACGAGCCGCGCGCCGCCGCGATCGCCGACCGGATCCTCTTCCTCGCAGACGGCCTGATCGTTCGCGACCTCCCGGGTGCGAGTCAGGCAGAAGTGCTCGCGACACTGACCGAGATCGCCGCCGCTTGACCAAGTTTGCTCTCAAGGGGCTGCTCGGCCGCAAGCTTCGGACCGCGCTGACGGCATTCGCGATCGTGCTGGGCGTCGCGATGGTGAGCGGCACCTTCGTCCTCACCGACTCGATCGACAAGGCGTTCGACTCGATCTTCACCGACGTCCGCAAGGGCTCGAACGTGATCGTCAGCGGCAAGGCGGCGTTCGACCTGACCGACGGGAGCGGAACGACACCGCCGCCGTTCGACGAGCAGCTGCTCCGGCGCGTTCGGGCGGTCGACGGGGTGCGTCTCGCGGAAGGCAGCGTCGACAGCGAGACGACGATCCTGGTCGACAAGAAGGGCAAGGCGATCGTCGGCAACGCACCGAGCCTGGGCTTTGCGATCGCCGACGGTGAGTCTCCGTTCAACCCCCTGACGCTCGTCGAGGGCGCCTGGCCCGGCGCCGGAGAAGTCGTGATCGACAAGGCGACGGCCGAGTCGAAGGACTTCAAGGTCGGGGACACGATCGGCGTGCAGGCGGAGGGGCCGGTTCGCAAGATGCGGATCTCCGGGATCATCCTCTTCGGGTCGGTGGCGACGATCGGCGATGCGACGCTCGCCGGCTTCGATCTCCCGACGGCGCAGGAGCTCTTCAACAAACGGGGCAAGCTCGACGAGATTGCGGTCGCAGCCGAGCCCGGCGTCCCGGATCCGGAGCTGCTCGCTTCCATCGAAGCTGTCCTTCCCCCGCAGACGCAGGCGCGCCTGGCCAGCGAGGAAGTCGCCTCCGATGCCGAAGAGACGAATCAGTTCATCTCGGGTCTTCAGATCTTCCTCCTGGCGTTCGGAGGCATCGCGCTGTTCGTCGGCAGCTTCGTGATCGCCAACTCGCTCTCGATCACGATCGCGCAGCGCACGCGGGAGCTCGCAACGATCCGGACGCTGGGCGCTTCACGTCGCCAGGTCCTGGGCTCGATCATCCTCGAGGCGCTCGTGATCGGCAGCGTCGCGGCCATCGTGGGCCTCTTCACTGGGCTTCTCCTCGCGAAGGGCCTGTTCCGGCTCTTCGATCTGTTCGGCTTCACGCTCCCGAACCAGGGCCTCCTGCTCGAGAACCGAACGATCGTCGCCTGTCTGGTCGTCGGGATCCTCGTGACCCTGCTCGCGAGCCTGCGGCCGGCGATCCGTGCGACTCGCGTGCCTCCGATCGCGGCCGTGCGCGAAGGCGCGACGCTGCCTGAGTCCCGCTTCGCCCGCTTCCGGACCGTCGGCTCGCTCGGACTGACCGCGCTCGGCTTCGTCTCGTTCGTCTACGGCATCTTCGGTAGCGGGCTCGGCACCAAGCAGGTCCTCACCTGGATGGGCCTCGGAGCCCTCCTCATCTTCCTGGGCGTGGCTCTCTTCGCGGTGCGGATCGTCCGGCCGCTCGCAGCCTGGCTCGGCTGGCCCGCGGCGCGTCTCGGCGGAGCCGCCGGAACGCTCGCACGAGACAACGCGCGCCGAAATCCGCAGCGAACCGCATCGACCGCAGCCGCGCTGATGATCGGGCTGGCCCTCGTCACCCTGGTGGCCACGCTGGCCGCAGGGATCACGACGACGTTCCGCAGCGCAGTAGACGGCATCTTCACGTCGGACTACGCGATCACCGCTCAGAACCAGTTCTCGCCGATACCCACGTCGGTCGGGGAAGCGGCGGCCAAGGCTCGCGGCATCGACGCCATCTCCAGCACTCGCACCGGTGAGGCGCGGATCTTCGACAAGACCGAGCTCGTGACCGCGGTCGAGCCGGACACCGGCAAGGTCCTGACCGTCGAGTGGACGCAGGGGTCGCAGGCGGTGTTCGGGCAGCTCGGCGCGGACGGCGCGTTTGTCGACGACGACTACGCAAAGGATCACGGTCTGCGCATCGGGTCGGAGATCTCCGTCCAGGTGCCGTCGGGCAACCGCATCGTGCTCAGGGTGAAGGGGATCTTCAAGCCGCCGGCCGGAGGATCGCCGTTCGGGCGGGTGACCTTCTCGAGCGCGACCTTCGACCGCGAGTACGACTCGCCCCGGAACCTCTACACATTCGTGCAGATGCGCGGCGGCGACGCGGCGGCAAACACCAAGGCGCTGAAGGCAGCCGTCGCCGGCTTCCCGAACGCGAAAGTGCAGACCCGGGACCAGTTCGTCGAGAACCAGATGGCGCCGATCAACCGCATCCTGATCGTCTTCTACGTCCTACTTCTGCTGTCCGTGATCGTGAGCGTCTTCGGGATCGTGAACACCCTCGTGCTGACGGTGTTCGAGCGGACCCGGGAGCTCGGGATGCTCCGGGCGGTCGGGATGACGCGGCGGCAGGTGCGACGGATGATCCGGCACGAGAGCGTGATCACGGCCTTGATCGGCGGCGTGCTCGGGATCGTGTTGGGAATCGTCATCGGCGGCCTGTTGATCGCGCGCGTCGACTTCATCGAGTTCTCCTTGCCGCTCGGGCAGCTGATCCTGATCGGGGTCCTGACGATTCTCGTCGGGATCCTCGCCGCGATCTTCCCGGCGCGCCGTGCGGCCAAGCTCGATCCGTTGCAGGCACTCCAGTACGAATAGGCTCGCGGCGTGCGCGTCACGCTCTGCGACGTCGGGCCCCGCGACGGGCTCCAGAACGAGCCGGAGGCGCTCGCTCCCCAGGTTCGCGCCGAGCTCGTTCGTCGCCTCGCGGCGGCCGGTCTCCCTCGCGTCGAGGCGGTCAGCTTCGTCAGTGACGAGCGTGTGCCGCAGATGGCGGGTGCGGAGGAGGTCGTCGCCGCGGTCGGCGACGTTCAGGCCGAGCTCTCCGGGCTCGTCCTGAACGAGCGCGGCTGGGAGCGCCTCGCCGCGACCCCACTCGACCGCGTCAACGTCACGCTCGCGGCGACCGAGTCCTTCAACCAGCGCAACGGGAACGCGTCCCTGGATGAGGCGACGGCTCGGGTCGAGCGGATCCTCGTCGCGGCCGACCGGCCGTCCACCGCCACGATCAGCGTCGCGTTCGGCTGTCCGTTCGAAGGCGAGGTCGACCCGGGCGTCGTCGCAGACCTCGCAGAACGGCTCGTCGCTGCGGGTGCCGGCGAGATCGTCCTCGCGGACACGATCGGGGTGGCGACGCCGCGACCGGTCAAACGGCTCGTCGAACGCGTGTCCATCCTCGGCGCCCCGATCGGCGGCCACTTCCACGACACGCGACACACCGGCGTCGCCAACGCGTGGGCAGCGGTCGAGGCGGGCGCGGCCTTGCTCGACGCGTCCGTCGGCGGTCTCGGGGGGTGCCCGTTCGCGCCGCGCGCCACGGGGAACGTCGCCACCGAAGATGTCCTCTACGTGCTCGAACGTGAAGGGGTCGAGACGGGCGTCGACCTCGGGGCCCTGATCGCGGTGGCGAAATGGCTCGAGGAGTTGCTCGGCCGCGAGCTACCGGGCCGCGTCTACCGAGCCGGCCCCTTCCGGGCCAAGTAACAGTCTGTTACAAGGCTCGTCTTGCTCAGGAACAGGCGTGGTGTTCGCCAAGTAACAGTCTGTTACTTGGGATCGGGGACGCGGACGATGCCGGCTGCCGCGAGCTCTGCGATCTCGTCGTCGGCGTAGCCGGCCTCGCGCAGGATCTCGGCGGTGTGCTCGCCGAGAAGCGGCGGCGGGCTCCGATGCAGGACGCGCCCACCGTCGAGGGAGAGCGGCAGTGCCGGCAATCTGAGATCCGGGATCTGAGGATGCGGAAGCTCCTGCATGAGCTCGAGCGCCTCGGTCTGCGGAGACGCGAGGATGTCGGCGACGTCCGCCACGGGTGCCGCCGGAACGCCCGCGCGGGTGAGCCGGTCGTG
This sequence comes from Gaiellaceae bacterium, assembly GCA_033857955.1. Taxonomy (GTDB): domain Bacteria; phylum Actinomycetota; class Thermoleophilia; order Gaiellales; family Gaiellaceae; genus Gaiellasilicea. The sequence continues at coordinate 8,047 of JAWVCW010000008.1, forward strand.
CCAGGAGGCGGTGTCGTCTCGCGCGAAGTACGGCTCGAGGAGCGCGATCAGGACGTCCCGGTTCGCGACGCGGTCGGGGTTCGTGCGGAAACGGGGATCGAGCGCGAGCTCGTCGGCGCCGAGCTCCACGCAGAGGAGCGCATACAGACGGTCGTTGCCGGCCGCCACCATCAACTCGCCGTCGCGCGTGCGGATCACCTGGTAGGGCGCGATCGTCGGGAAGCGGGTTCCCTGACCGCGTGGCACGGTTCCGTCCGCGAGGTAGCCGGCGAGGTGGTAGCCGATGTACCCGAGCGCGGTCTCGTAGAGCGAGACGTCGACGAGGCGCCCCACGCCGGTCGTCCCGCGCTCGAGCAGCGCGGCGAGGATCCCGAGCGCCGCCCAGGTGCCGGTGCCCTGGTCGATCAGCGACGAGCCGACGCGGACACCCGGCCGGTCGGGCTCCCCGGTCATCGAGATCAGGCCTCCTGCCGCCTGCATCAGCGCGTCGTAGCCCGGCTCGTCCCGCTGCGGGCCGACGCGGCCGTACGCACCCACCGAGCAGTAGACGAGACGCGGGTTTCGCTCTCGCAGCTCGTCGGGCCCGAGTCCGAGCCGCTCGGCCAGCCCCGGGCGAAGGCTCTGCAGAAAGACGTCTGCGCCGTCCACCAGTCTCAGCAGCGCCTCGCGCCCCCGCGGGTCTCGCAGCGAGCACGCAAGCGACCGCTTCGAGGCGTTTGCCGAGAGGAACATGGTTCCCTCTCCGTTCCAGAAGGGCGGCCCCCACGCGCGGCCGTCGTCACCCGTGTCCGGCCGCTCGACCTTGATCACGTCGGCGCCGAGCGCACCGAGAATCTCGGCGCAGTAGGGACCGGCGATCGACGTCGTCACGTCGAGCACGCGCAGGCCTGCGAGAGGCGAGAAGGACATCACTCCCATCATCGCCACCCGGCTCTCTGCGAGGATGGCGGAAGTGTTCCAGTCGACCGTGAACGCCGTCTCCGGCTCGGACTGGAGCTACCTGATCGTCTTCGCGATCGCGTTGCTCGACGCGTTCTTCCCCCTCGTGCCGAGCGAGGCGACGGCGATTGCCGCCGGCGTCGTCGCCGGCACCGGCGGCCTGCGGGTCGAGCTCGTCATCCTGGCGGCGGCACTCGGTGCGATTGCCGGCGACAACGTGTCGTTTGCGATCGGGCACTTCCTCGGGGCCCGTGTCGAACGGCGGTTCTTCTCCGGCGAGAAGTCGCAGAAGCGGCTGAAATGGGCGCAGCAAACCCTTGACCGGCGCGGCGGCTACCTGATCGTGGTCGCGCGCTTCATCCCGGGCGGCCGCACGGTGACGACGTTCATCGCGGGTTTCGTGGAGACGTTCCCGTGGCACCGGTTCATCCGCTTCGACGCGATTGCCGGCTTCATCTGGGGCACCTACACGGTGATGCTCGGCTACGTCGGCGGCAAGTCCTTCGAGAAGCAGCCGTGGAAAGGTCTCCTCCTCGCCTTCGCGGTCGCGCTCGCCGTGACGGGAGCGGTCGAGCTGGTGCGACATCTCCGCCGGCGTCGCGCGCACGGCTAGCGTTCGACCCGTGAAGCTCCACGTCACAGGCGCGACCGGGTACCTGGGCTCGGAGCTCGTCCGGCGAGTCCCGGGTGCGTCGACCGAGCGCGTCGATGTCCGCGACGCCGACGCGGTCGCAGAGCTCCTGCGGCGTGTTCGCCCAGGGACGGTGATCCACACCGCCTACCGCCAGGACGGCCCGGACACCCACGAAGTCACAGTCGACGGTGCCGAAAATGTGGCGCGTGCGGCCGCGGCCGTGGGTGCGAGGCTGGTGCACCTCTCCACCGACGTCGTCTTCGACGGCCGCAAGGGCGCGCCGTACGTCGAGGGGGATCCACTCTCGCCCGTGACCGACTACGGGGGCGCGAAGGCCGAGGCCGAGGTGCGTGTGGCCCTCGCACATCCGGAGGCGCTGATCGTGCGCACATCGTTGATCTACGGCGGCGCAGAACCCTCCAAGCACGAGGTCACCGCCCGGGACCCCTCGTTCACCTTCTTCACGAACGAGATCCGCAACCCGGTCCGGGCCGCTGACCTTGCGGAGGCTCTGCTCGAGCTGGCGGCGCTTGACGTCTCCGGCCCGCTCCACGTCGCCGGCGCGGACGCAGTCTCGCGCGCCGAGTTCGCCGAGCTGATCACCGGCGCGCCGGTCGCGAGCGCGCCCGCGCCGGCAACGCGCCCCCTCGACTGCTCGCTCGACTCTTCCCGCGCGCAGGCGATGATTCGAACGCGGCTCCGTGGAGTCCGGGAGATCCTGGGTTGAACCGGCTCGCCGGCGAGACCAGCCCGTACCTCCTCCAGCACGCCGGCAATCCCGTCGCCTGGTTCCCGTGGGGCGAGGAGGCATTGACCCGGGCGCGCGGGGAAGACAAGCCGATTCTCCTCTCGATCGGGTATGCCGCGTGCCACTGGTGCCATGTAATGGAGCACGAGTCGTTCGAGGACACTGCGACGGCGGCCGTGATGAACGAGCACTTCGTGAGCGTGAAGGTCGATCGCGAGGAGCGGCCCGACCTCGACGCCGTCTACATGGAGGCGGTGGTCGCGATGTCCGGCCATGGCGGCTGGCCGATGACGGTCTTTCTGACCCCGGCCGGAGAACCGTTCTACGGCGGCACCTACTACCCGCCGGAGCCGCGCCACGGCATGCCGAGCTTCCGGCAGGTGCTCGCGGCGATCGCAGAGGCCTGGCGCGACCGGCGCGACGATGTCGCACGCTCCGCTGCACAGCTCGTCGAGGCTGTCCGTCAATCGGCCTCGCTTCGCCCCTCGCTCGAGCCGTTGACCGACGAGCTCCTCTCGGGCGCGGCGCGCACCCTCGGCACCACGTTCGAGCCGGCGTTCGGCGGCTGGGGCCGGGCGCCGAAGTTCCCGAATGCGCCGGTGCTCGAGTTCCTGCTTCGACGAGGCGACGAGGCCGGTCTCGCGATGGCGGTCAAGACGCTCGACGAGATGACGGCCGGCGGGATGTACGACCTACTCGGGGGCGGCTTTCACCGCTATTCGGTCGACGACCGCTGGCTCGTGCCGCACTTCGAGAAGATGCTGTACGACAACGCACAGCTCGCGCCGGCGTATCTGCATGCGTGGCTCGTCACCGGGAACGACCGCTATTGCGCGATCGCAGAGGCGACGATCGAGTACCTGCTCCACGATCTGCTCCTCCCCGAGGGCGGTTTCGCGTCGGCTCAGGACGCGGATACGGACGGGGTCGAAGGGCTGACGTTCACGTGGACGCAGGAGGAGGGGGTCCCGGCCGAGCTGCTCGAGCCCTTCGAGCACGGGCGCTCGATCATCCGCGGCGAGCTCGACGAGGACCTGCGCAAGCGGCTCTTCGAGGAGAGAGAGCAGCGTCCGAAGCCGCTCCGTGACGACAAGGCAATCGCCTCGTGGAACGGGCTCGCGCTCGCTGCTCTCGCGGAAGCCGGGCGGCGGCTCGAGCGGCCGGACTGGATCGACGCCGCCCGGAGGCTGGGGGAGTTCTTGCTCGGCCCGCTCTCCGACGACGGCGGCCGGCTCCGGCGCAGCTACCGCGAGGGGCGCACGAGCGGAGCCGGTTATCTCGACGACTACGCGAACGTGGCGCACGGGCTGCTCGAGCTCCACGTCGCGACCGGGGAGCCGCGCTGGCTCCACGAGGCGCACCGGCTCGCCCGGCTCGCGATCGAGCTCTTCGCCGACGAGGAGCACGGTGGCTTCTTTCTCTCGCCGGCCGACGGCGAGCGGCTCGTCGCGCGGACGAAGGAGCTCGACGACCATCCGCTGCCGTCCGGCAACTCGATGCTGGCCCACGTACTGCTCCGGCTCTCGCGGATCTACGGCGACGACGACCTGGAGCGACAGGCGGTCTCGGTGCTCCGCCTCGTCCGCCCGGCGCTCGAGCGTGCCGCGGCCTCCTTCGGATGGGCGCTGTGCGCGCTCGACCTGCATCTGAGCGCTCCGCGGGAGCTTGCGATCGTGGGCCCGGTCGACTCCGACGTCGCTCGTGCGTCGCTCAGGCGGTGGCAGCCGACGACCGTGGTCGCCGTCGGCCCCGACGAGGAAGTGCCGCTGCTCGCGGGGAAGACGCTCGTCGGCGGCGAGCCCGCCGTCTACGTCTGCGAGCGCTTCGCGTGCCAGGCGCCGGTGACGGATCCCGCACTGCTGTGACCGGCGCTCGTGCGCTTTCTAACTTCCCGGGCCGCACGTTGTCTAAGTTCACCAGAAGGAGTAATCTCGCCATCCAGCGGGCCTCTTTTTACTAACCAAGGGGAGAACATTCATGCGTAGGGTCTCACTTGCCGGGGCGGCAATCATCGGAGTGCTGCTCCTTGCCATCCCGTCGGCGTTTGCGAGGGCCGATCTGGCCGCCGCAGACCCCGGGATCTCAGCCAAGACAGTCGTGATCGGCGGCACGTTCCCGCTGACAGGGCCTGCATCGAGCTATGCGCCGATCCCGGCGGGGATGAAGGCGTACTTCAGCTACATCAACGCCAGGCGCGGTCCCGACAAGAAGCGCGGCATCGGCGGTCGGCAGGTCGTCTTCAAGTACTACGACGACGGCTACAACCCGGTCAACTCGGTTCAGCTGCAGCGGCGGCTCGTCGAGCAGGACAAGGTGTTCGCGGTCGTCGGAACGCTCGGCACCGAGGTCAACCAGGCGGTGCAGCCCTATCTGAATCAGCAGAAGGTGCCGCACATCCTCGTCTCGACCGGTGCGAGCGACTTCGGCAAGGACTTCCAGAAGTACCCGTGGACGATCGGCTGGCAGCCGGACTACGTCGCCGAAGGCCGTCTCTACGGCACCGACATCCGCAACAACCACAAGGACGCGAAGATCGCGATCCTGTACCAGAGCGACAGCTACGGCCGGGACTACGTCGCAGGCTTCAAGTCGGCACTCGGAACGGCCAACGTCAAGCGGCAGGTCGTCGGCGAGGAAGGCTACGACGTGCTCGGCGGCGGTACCCCGCAGTCTCAGCTCGTGAAGCTGCGCGGCTCGGGCGCCGACACGCTGATGATCTTCGTCACGCCCACACCGACGGTGCAGACGTACGCGATCATCCGCGCGCTGAACTGGAAGCCGGCGAACATCTACGTGAACTCGGTCTCCGCGACCGACACATTCATGGGAGCTGCCGTCGCCCGCTCGAGCGCCGCAACGGTCAACGGGTCCATCAGCTCGCAGTACCTGAAGGACCCGGCGTCACCCGTCTGGGCGGACGATGCGACCGTGAAGCTGTACAAGAGTGTGATGGCCAAGTACGCGCCAAGTGCGAACGCGAGCAACGGCCTCTACTTCTACGGCTTCGCGAAGGGCGACACCTTCGTCCGTGCGATGTACAAGGCGGGAGCGAGCCCGACGCGGGCCAGCCTGATGAGGGCGCTGCTCTCGCTCAACGAGACATCTCCCTACCTGCTTCCGGGCTCGAAGCTGAAGACGTCGGCGACGGATCATTTCATCATCTCGCACCAGCGGCTGATGACGTACACCGCTCCACTCTGGACGGGGACGGGCGCACTCATCGACGGGCGGCCTCGCGGCTGATCACTTGCGCAGATGAGCATCCGCGGAAGCGGATGCTCATCGCGCGAAGACCCCTAGAGGGGCCGCTTCGCGTCCCACCAGCACCATGGCATAGCTGCAACTGAGAGGATCGTGGGGGCCGGCGACGGCCCCCACGATCGTTCCATGGACTTCACCCTCACCCCCGAGCAGGACCTGATCCGCGCTTCCGCGCGCGAGCTCTGTGCCCGTGAGCTCGCGCCGCACGCCCGGGCCTGGGACCAGGCCGAAGAGCTGCCACGCTCGCTCGTCGCGACGCTCGCCGAGGCCGGCTTCCTTGCGGCCGGGTTGCCCGAGGAGCTCGGTGGAGGGGGTCTCGACTCGGTCTCGTACTGCCTGCTCTGCGAGGAGCTCGGCCGGGCAGACTCGTCGGTGCGGGGGATCGTCTCGGTCTCGAACGGACTCTTCGGCAAGACGGTCGCGAAGTGGGGGACCGAGGAGCAGAAGCAGGAGCTCCTGCCGCGGCTCGCAAGCGGCGAGGGGCTGGGCTGTTACGCGCTCACCGAGCCGGGCTGCGGCTCTGACGCGGCTGCACTGTCGACCCGAGCTGAGCGGGACGGCGACGAGTGGGTGCTGACCGGCTCGAAGGTCTTCATCACGCTCGGTTCATGGGCCTCGACGGCCATCGTCTTCGCGCGAACGGGTGGGGACGGGCCGAAGGGGATCAGTGCCTTCCTCGTTCCGACTGCGTCCTCCGGGTTCGAGGCGCGGCCGCTGAAGGGGAAGCTCGGCCTGCGCGCGCAGGACACGGCCGAGCTCTCGCTTGACGCGGTGCGTGTGCGTGGTTCGGCGCTGCTCGGCGCCGAGGGAGAGGGGTTCAAGGTCGCAATGTCCGCGCTCGACAACGGTCGGATCTCATTGGCCGCGGGCTGCGTCGGCATCGCGCAGGGCTGCCTCGACGCCTCTGTTGGCTACGCCAAGGAGCGGGAGGCGTTCAAGAAGCCGATCGCCGCCTTCCAGCTCGTCCAGCAGCTGCTCGCCGAGATGCACGTCGAGACGGAGGCTGCACGGCTGCTGACGTGGAGGGCAGCGGCGCTCGCCGATGCGGGCAAGCCGTACACGGTCGAAGCTGCGATTGCCAAGTGGTACGCGAGCGAGGCGGCCGTCCGCGCCGCGAACGCCGCGGTGCAGGTGCTCGGCGGCTACGGGTACGTCGACGAATACCCTGTGGCGAAATACCTTCGCGACGCGCGCGTGACGACGCTGTACGAAGGGACGAGCCAGATCCAGACGCTGATCGTGGGCCGTGCCCTGACCGGCGAGAGCGCTTTCACCTAAGGAGAAACGAGGAATGCCCGAAGCCGTCATCGTCAGCGCCGTCCGCACCCCGATCGGGCGCGCCGGCAAGGGATCGCTCACCGACGTCCGGCCGGACGACCTGCTCGCGTTCGCGATCAGGGAGGCGGTCGGGCAGGTGGAAGGTCTCGACCCGAACGAGATCGTCGACGTGATGGTCGGCTGCGGCTTCCCGCAGGATCGGCAGGGCATGAACCTCGCCCGGCGTGCCGCGCTTCTGGCCGGACTGCCGAAACGTGTGCCGGGAACGACGGTCAACCGCTTCTGCGCGTCCTCGCTGCAGACCGCGCGCATGGCCTTTCACGCGATCAAGGCCGGCGAAGGTGACGTCTACGTGGCGGCGGGCGTCGAGTCGATCTCCCAGGTCGACGGCTATCCGAAGGACTCCGAGGAGCTGCACCCCAAGCTCGTCGGCGAGGGCGCCATCGCGAACGTCTACATCCCGATGGGCCTGACCGCCGAGAACGTCGCCGAGCGCTACGACGTCTCCCGCGAGGACATGGACCGCTTTGCGCAGCGCTCCCAGGAGCGCGCGGTGGCGGCGCAGGCGTCCGGGTTCTTCGAGCGGGAGCTGACGCCGTACGTGAAGGAGGACGGCACCGTTGTCTCGGCCGACGACGGACCGCGGCCGAGCTCGACCTACGAGAAGCTCCAGGAGCTGCAGCCGGCGTTCAAGCCGGACGGCCGGGTGACGGCCGGCAACGCCTGCCCGCTGAACGACGGCGCCGCCGCGCTCGTGATCATGTCGGCCGAGCGGGCCGCCGCGATCGGCGTCACTCCGAAGGCTCGAATCATCTCGAGCGCCGTAACCGGGCTCGACCCGGAGATCATGGGCGTCGGCCCGATCGACGCGGTCCGGGACGCGCTCGGCCGCGCCGGGATGACGATCGACGACGTCGACGTGATGGAGCTGAACGAGGCGTTCGCCGCGCAGGTGATCCCCGTCTGCCGCGAGCTCGGCGTCGACCCGTTCGGCGAGAAGCTGAATCCCCACGGCGGCGCGATCGCGCTCGGCCACCCCTACGGGATGACCGGGGCCAGGATCATGTGCACCCTGCTCAACGATCTCGACGAAGTCGACGGCACGATCGGACTCGAGACGATGTGCGTCGGCGGCGGTCAAGGGATGGCCATGGTCGTCGAGCGCCTGCGCTGAGCGACGACCGTCCCAACCTGGCGCCGCTCGAGCGGATCGCACGGGAGGTCGCCGACGAGTGGGGCGTCCAGCTCGGAGAGCCGTTTCCGCTCGCGCGCTATTCCTACGTTGCCCCGGCAGGCGACGAGGCTGTCCTCAAAGTCACGCCGCGGGAGGACGACGAGTCCGACGAGGAAGCCGACGCGCTCGCTCTCTGGGCCGGCCGCGGCGCGGTGCGGCTCCTCCGCCGCGACTCTGAGCGGCGTGCGCTCCTCGTGGAGCGGGCGCAGCCCGGTGAGGACATAGCCCGTCTCGAGGAGGAGGAAGCGATCGAGATCGCGGTTGCGACCGGCCTCCGGCTCTGGCGCCGTGCTGCGGAGCCGTTCCGCTGGATCGGCGACCACGTCCCGCGGTGGCTCGACAACGCCGCCGGACATGCGCTCGTTCCGCTGGCGCGCGAGCTCTACGCATCACTCGAGGCGGGTCGCGAGACGCTCGTGCACGGCGACTTCCACCACCACAACATCCTTCGCTCGGAACGGGGGCCGCTCGCGATCGACCCGAAGCCGATGCTCGGCGAGCCGGAGTACGACGTGCCGTCCTTCCTCTGGAACCCGATCTCGTACCGGATGCGGCGCGACGTGACCGAGCGGCGGCTCGCGGCGTTCGCCGCGGCGGGGCTGGACGAGGAGCGGATACGGAAGTGGACGGTGATCCGTGGCGCGTACCTGCAGCCGGGAGAGGCGGACGTCCTTCGCACACTGGTCTAGGACGGTTTGTCGAAGTGCCCGCGCAACTCCTCCCAGAGGTGCTCCATCGTCGTCGTCCGCGCCGGGTGCAGCGGCTCGTAGGGCACGTAGTTGACGGTCCGCACGATCCAGCCGTCGTCGCCGATGTCGAACACGTTGATACACGCGGGCGCCTGCTCGAAGGTGCCGAAGTACGTGCGGTCGCCGGAAAGGGCGTACGAGACGATGATCCGGTTCACGCCGCCGTGGAAGACGGCGAGCGCCGTGTCCCACTCGCGGGCCACGAGGCGGTCGAGCGCGGGGTGGATCCGGTCGAGCGCCTCGCCGAGCGACTCGCCGCCGAGGAAACGCGCGTCCTCGTCTCTGACGCGGAGAGCGCCGACGAAGAGTGACTCGAGCTCCTCGGGCGGGAGCGCGTCGAGGCGGCCGCCGCGCCATTCTGAGAACTCGGGCCAGCGCTCGACCTCGTGCCCGGGCGCGACGATCGCAGCCGTCTCGGCGGTGCGTGGCAGGCCGCTCGAGACGATGAGGTCGAGCTCGACGCCGTCGAACGCCTCGCGTGCCGCCTCGGCCTGCTCGAGCCCGCGCTCGGTGAGCGGCACGTGCTCCGGGTTCACCGGCCGGCCCGCCTCGTCCACGTACGAGACGTCGGCGTGCCGCATCAGGTAGAGACGGCGCCTCACTCGTACTTCGCGAGGTGGCGCGGGTTCGAGATCCTGAGCTTCTGCGCGACCTGCTCCTTCAGGAGCGCGACTGCGTTCTCCGGCACGTCGCCGGCGCGGATCCTGCGCGCCAGCTCCCAGTCCTCCTCGCGAGGTGTGCTTGTGGCCCGCAGCTCGCGCTCTGCGATCCCGAGGCCGTTGATCGCGACGAGCGTCCGGAACTTCAGCCGGTGGTCGTCGAGGATCGGGAGGATCTCCTCCTGCAAGAACTCGCGCACGGCCTCCGCGAGCTCCTCCGGTGTCGGCCGGTCATGCTGCATGTTCGATCAGGTCCAGCAGCTCGTACTCCATCTCGGCGGCGAGGCGGCCGAGCACCGCGAGCTCGACGCTCCTCTCCTGGCCGTTGAAGTGCCGACGCGACTGGGTGAGGCAGCCGGTCGCCCACTTGACGTTGCCGAAGACCTCCCAGACGAGCAGTTCCTCGGTCGTCACTTCGCGGCCGGTGAGCTCGGCATAGCGCTCGAGGTAGCGGTCGACGTCGCCGATGCCGCCCAGATGCTTGTCGTCGGCGCCGAAGCGCCAGGCCCGTACGAGCGGCCACGCGAGATCCTCGACCGGGTCCGCGAGGTGCGCGAACTCCCAGTCGAGCACGGCGACGATCCCGTTCTCGTCGACGGCGATGTTGCCGATCCGCCAGTCGCCGTGCACGACGACGGGCTCGCGATGCCCAAAAGAGAAGGCAGCCAGGCGCTCCTTGACCCAGTGGAGGCCTAACTCGATTGCGGGGTGCGGCTCCCCGACCGAGTCGAGCTCAGCGTAGAAGCGCGCCACCTGGTCGCCCGTCTCGAGGAACGGCAACCGCGCCGGCGGGATCGCGTGGATCTTCGCGAGTTCCTCCGCCAGCTGGAGGTCGAGCCCCGGCGGGGGCTGCTTGACGATCCGCCGGCCGATCGTCTCGCCCTTGATCCGCTCCATCACGAACGACTCGCGGCCTTCGACCTCGCCGAGGTAGGCAATCGGCTCCGGCACCTTCACACCGGCCTCGTGCGCGGCGCGCAGCACTTCGAACTCGTGCTCGAGCGTGAGCGTTCCCTGGTGGATGACTCCGCCCGCGGCACGCCGGATCAGGAGCTCGCGGCCGTCCGAATCGACCGCCCAGGCCTCCTTCGACGCGCCGCCGGCGAGCAGTACCGCCCGCTCGACGGGAGCGTCGAGCGCGGCCGCGAAGGCCTCCTTCACAGGAGCAGCTCAGCCATCACCGCCAGCGCCTCCTTCTGGCGCGTCTGGATCAGGAGGGACGAGACGCCGGCTTCACGCCAGGCCTCGAGCCGCTCGGCGATCCGCTCCTTCGGGCCGACGAGCGAGATCTCGTCCACGAGCTCATCCGGAACAGCCATCGCCGCCTCGCCCTTCATGCCCGAGAGGTAGAGCTCCTGGATCTTCGCTGCGGCCTCCTCAAACCCGTAGCGCTGTGCGAGCGAGTTGTAGAAGTTCTTGCCGCGAGCTCCCATGCCGCCGATGTAGAGCGCGAGCGTCGGCTTCATCATGTCGCGACACATCTGGACGTCGTCGTCGACGAGGACCGGGCAGAGGGGCGCGATCTGGAAGTCCTCGGGCGCATTCGCGAGCGAGGGCCCATGGATCTCGCGGAAGCGGTAGGGCGAGAAGAAGATCGGCAGCCAGCCGTCGGCGATCTCGACCGCGAGCGCGACATTCTTCGGCCCCAGCGCGGCGAGGTAGATCGGCACCTCGCGCCGGAGCGGCTTCAGGATCAGCTTCAGCGGCTTGCCGAGGCCCGTTGCGCCCTCGCCGGTGTAGGGGATGTCGTAGTGAGGGCCGTGGTGCTCGACGGTCTCGCGGCGAAGTGCGGCGCGGACGATCTCGACGTACTCCCGCGTCCGGCCGAGCGGCTTGCCCCAGGCGACCCCGTGCCAGCCCTCGACGACCTGCGGCCCGGAGGTGCCGAGGCCGAGGAGGACGCGGCCGCCCGAGAGCTGGTCGAGCGTCGCGACCGTCATCGCCGTGGTGGCAGGCGTTCGCGCCGGCATTTGCATGATCGCGGTGCCGATCCCGATTCGCTCCGTCGTCGCCGCGATCCAGGAGGCGACGGTGACTGCGTCCGCGCCCCAGGCCTCGGACGTCCACACGGAGTGGAAGCCGAGCCGGTCGGCCTCCTGCGCGAGCGCAACCGACCCGATCGGGTCGTCGTAGCCGAGCTGCATCCCGAGCTTCATCTGCCGCCGATCCTACGAGACGTGTCCGCGCGGGACCGGTCCGGGGACTGTCCCCGGACACGTCCGGCGGAGCCGGTTGGGGAAGAAGAGTTGCGCAATTGTTTCGAAGGCCACGTCTGGTTCGGCCGAGAAGGCGTGGTCAGAGCTGCGGCACCGTGCCCTCGGCGCCCTCGACTCGCGGGCCGGGGACGTTCGGGAACCTGAAGAGCAGCGGGTCGCGGCCCGGCTGGCACACCCACGCCTGGCCGGTCTGGTCGCTGCGCGCCGCCACGAGCACCGCGTCGGCGACCTGCTCCGGCTCCATCAGCGGGAACCCGGCCGCGTCGAGATCGGCCTGCGCGCCCTCGGTCATCGGCGTCCGGACGATCCCGGGGCAGACGAGGTTGATCCGGATCCCGCGCGGCTCGAGCAGCGGCGCCATCGAGCGCGCGTAGCCGACGACGGCGTGCTTGGTCAGCACGTAGAGCGGATCGGACTCCATCGGGATCAGGCCCGCCAGCGACGCGGTGACCACGAAGACGCTTCCCTCGCGCATGCGCGGCGTGAGCGCCTGGACGCCGAAGACGACACCGTCGACGTTCACGGCGAGGATGTGGCGGTAGTCGTCGATCGTGCCGTCGCCCTTCGCGAGCACGCCGGCGTTCAGGCAGACGACGTCGGCGGGCTCGACGTCCAGCCACGCCTGCGGATCGGAGACGTCGAAGCCGTCGACGAGGTCGAGCCCGCGCACCGGGGCGCCCTCGGCCTCGAGCTTCGCCACGATCGCGCGCCCGATTCCGCCGGACGCCCCCGTGACGAGAGCTGTTTCAGGGAACAAGAACGACCTTGCCGGTCGACTTGCGGGAGGCGATCAGCTCGTGCGCGTCATTCGCCTGCTCGAGCGGGTACTCGGCGCCGACGACCGGACGGAGGGCGCCGCGGCGCCACAGCGCGAGCAGCTCGTCCACCTCCTGCTGGACGAGCTGCGGCCGGAAGCCCATCAGGCGCCCGAGGTAGAAGCCCAGTGCGCCGACGTTGCGGCCCACGAGCCGTGTCGGGTCGACCGGCTCCCAGGCGCCGCCCGCGAAGCCGATCGCGATCGCGGCGCCGAGGGGGCGAAGCGAGCTGATGCAGGCCGTGAAGACCGGGCCGCCGACCGGATCGAAGGCCACGTCGATGTCGTCGAGGTCGGCGATCTCCTCGTACGAGACCGTGCGGGTCGCGCCGAGCCGTCGGGCGAGCTCGAGCTTCTCCTCGGAGCCCGCAGCGGCCGTCACGTTCGCGCCGGCGAAGAGAGCGACCTGGATCGCCGCCGTGCCCACGCCCCCGGCCGCCGCCGTGACGAGGACGTTCGAGTCGGGATGGAGACGTGCCTGGCGCGTCAGCGGAATCCAGGCGGTCAGGTAGGTGGTCAGGAACGCAGCGCCCTCCGCATAGTCGACTCCCGCCGGAAGGTCGAAGATCCACTCGTCGTCCGCCACGACCTTCTCCGCGTAGCCGCCGCCCGTTCCGCGCACGAACGCGAGCACGCGCCGATCGCCCACGTCGCCGGCCACCTCGTTGCCGAGGACAACGGGCAGCGGCGGCGGCTGGGGGTACTGCCCCTTTCTGATCAGCACGTCGGCGAAGTTGATCCCCGCCGCCTTGACGTCGATGACGGACTGCCCGTCGCCGGCTTCCGGCTCCGGCACGTTCTCGACCGAGAGCGGCCCGCCGACCTCGTGGAGGACCGCCGCCTTCACTTGCCCGTGAACTCCGGCTGCCGCTTCTCGAGGAAGGCCATTACGCCCTCGGCGCCGTCCGCGCTGCCGATGCAGCGGATGAAGCCCTGCGCCTCGCGGCGCATCCCCTCCGAGAGCGGCAGGTCGCGCGTCTCGGCGGCGAGCTCCTTGATCACGCCCATCGCAAACGGCGAGCGCTGCGAGAGGGTCCGCGCGAGCTCGAGTGCCGCGTCCATCAGTTCGGCGCGTGGAACCGTCTTCTCGACGAGGCCCCAGTCGTAGGCCTGCGAGCCCGAGATCGGGTCGCCCGTGAGGTTCAGGTACAACGCGCGACCGTGGCCGACGAGGCGCGGCAGCCGCTGCGTGCCGCCCCCGCCGGGGATCAGGCCGAGCTTGATCTCCGGCTGCCCCAGCTGGGCGTCCTCCGCGGCGATCCGAATGTCGCAGGCCATCGCCAGCTCGAGGCCACCGCCGAGGCAGTAGCCGTGGATCGCGGCGACGACCGGTGTGCGGCCGGCGTCCATCCGCGCCGCCAGCTTCTGGATTCCCCGCGCGGAGCCCGACTCGGCTGCCTCCTCGATCGCCTCGCGCATCGCCGGGAACTCGGTGATGTCGGCGCCGGCGACGAAGGCCTTCTCACCCTCGCCGCGGATCACGATCGCGCGCGTCTCGTCCGAGCGGTCGAGCTCGTCGTAGATCTCTTCGAGCTCCTCGAGCAGTTGCGCGGAGAGCGCGTTCACGGGCGGATGGTCGAGAGTGATGATGGCGACGCGACCGTCGTGCTCGACCTTGACGTACTCAGCCATGCAGCTCCTTTGTTATCTCGGGGCCATACGCAAGGCGCCGTCGAGACGGATCACCTCGCCGTTGAGGTACTCGTTCTCGATGATGTGCTTGACCAGAGCGGCGAAGTCCTCCGCCCGCCCCAGCCGCTTCGGGAACGGGATCTGGGACGTGAGGCTCTGGCGGATGTCGTCCCGCATCGGGCCGAGCATCGGCGTGTCCGAGGGGCCGGGTGCGATCGTGACGACCCTGATTCCCTTCGAGGCCAGGTCGCGCGCGATCGGCAGGGTCATGCCGGCGACACCGGCCTTGGAGGCGCTGTAGGCCGCCTGGCCGATCTGTCCGTCGAAGGCGGCGTTGGACGCCGTGTTGACGATCACGCCACGCGTTCCCTCCTCGTCGGGCTCACCCTCGGCCATTTTGGCGGCGGCGAGTGAGAGGACGTTGAACGTCCCGATCAGGTTCACCTCGATCACCTTCCGGAAGCGGTCGAGCGGAAAGCCGATCACCCGGGCTCCACCGCCGATGCCGGCGCAGTTGACGGCGCCGTGCAGCTCGTCGAGCGGCTCGATCAGTGCGCGCACGGCCGCCTCGTCGGTGACGTCGGTCTCCGGCAGGTCGGCGATCACAACCTTGGCGCCCTCGCCCTCGAGCAGCGCGGCAGTGGCCTGTCCGAGCCCGGAGCGGCCGCCGGTGACGAGAAACGTTTTCCCGCGGATCTGCATCAGAGGTCCCTCGGCTCAAGCGACGGTTCGAGGCGGTCGTCGACGCGGCGCGGCTTGCCGTCTCCGAAGACATACGTGCCGGGCTCCTCCGCGGTCGTGCTGCAGGCTCCCTTGGGCAGGCGCACGATCGGTTCACCGTCGGTCGTCCAGCCGAGCGCCTCCGACTCGGGTGCCTTCGTCCAGTCCCGCTCGCCGGTGACCACCGTGGGACGGCCGCCCTCGGCGGGGAAGGTAAAGGCGATCGGGACATTGCACTCCGCCGACCAGGTCGCGAGGAAGGTTTGGCCGTCGGGCGACAACGCGGCCCAGTCCCAGTGGCCGATGCCCGTCCCGGGCGGATCCTCGACTGCGACCCTTCCGGCGCGCCCGCCATCGAGGACGTCGATGCTCCGCAGCTCTGGCGAGGAGTAGCAGACGCGGTAGTGCGCTGGTCCGTGGCTGCCGGCCGGGTCGCAATCGCCGGCCGCCCAGCCCGACAGGGTGACCGTGAAGGGCCCTGCGTTCTCGTCCGAGCCGCCGCAGCCGGCGGCCAGCGCGACGAGCGTCACGAGCGCCGCGATCTCACGCCTGCGCCGGCTCACTCGCCATCGGCTCCTTGGCGAACTGCTCCCGCAGCGCGGTCTTGCGGAACTTGCCGACTGCCGTCTTCGGGATCTCGTCGACGAACTCGAACGCGTCCGGCAGCCAGAACTTGGCGAAGTTGGGCGCGAGGAACTCGCGCAGCTCCTCCGGCGTCGCCGACTGCCCCTCGCGCAGGACGCACACCGCGAGCGGCCGCTCGTCCCACTTCTCGTGCGGGATCGCGATCACGGCCGCCTCGGCGATCGCCGGGTGCGCCATCAAGGCGTTCTCGAGGTCGACGGACGAGATCCACTCGCCGCCCGACTTGATCACGTCCTTCGAGCGGTCCTTGATCATCACGTAGCCGAGCGGATGGAAGGACGCGATGTCGCCGGTCTTGAACCAGCCGTCGTCCGTCCAGCGCTCGGCCTGCTCCGGCGTCTCGTAGTAGCCGGCGGCGACCCAGGGGCCGCGCACCTGGAGCTCGCCCATCGCCTCGCTGTCCCAGGGGATCTCCTTGCCCTCGTCGTCGATCCCGCGCAGCTCCACGAACGGGAGGGGCAGGCCCTGCATCGCGACGATGTCCAGCTGGGTCTCCTCGTCCGCCGCGCGGAGGTCTCCGATGTAGTCGGACGTGGTCGCGAGCGGTGAGGTCTCGGTCATGCCCCAACCGTGCACGACGGTCTTGCCGTGCCGCTGCCGGAAGCCGGCGATCATCGCGCGAGGAGCCGCCGACCCGCCGACGAGCATCGAATGCAGCTTCGACAGATTCCACCGATCCGGCTCCTTGTCCAGCATGGCGAGGATGCCCATCCAGATCGTCGGCACGCCGGCCGTGATCGTCACCTCGTGCTGCTCGAGGTCGTCGAGCAGTGTCTCCGGATCGAGAAAGGGGCCCGGGAAGACGAGCTTGGTGCCGACCATCAGGCAGGTGTACGGATAGCCCCAGGCGTTCGCGTGAAACATCGGGACGACGGGGAGCAACGTCTCCGCTTCGGTCACATGCAGGCCGAGTGGCGCTGCGAGCGCCTGTCCAAGCGTGTGCAGGACGGTCGAGCGATGCGAGTAGAGGACGCCCTTCGGCATCCCCGTCGTGCCACTCGTGTAGCACATGGCCGCGGCGGTGTCCTCGTCCAGCTTCGGATCCTCGTAGTCGTCCGGGTCGGCCCCCGCCAGGAGCTCCTCGTAGTCGTCCTCGACGACGAAGACGTGCTCGATCTCGGTCTTGTCCTTGACCTGCTCCCAGAGCGGCAGCAGCGACTTGTCGACGAGCACCGCCTTGTCGCCCGCGTGCGTGGCGATGTAGCCGAGGTCGTTCGGGTGCAGCCGCAGGTTGAGCGTGTGGAGAACGAAGCCGCCGCACGGGATCCCCAGGTATGCCTCGAGGTGCTGGTAGTGGTTCCAGCAGAGCGTCGCGACGCGGTCTCCCGGCTCGAGGCCGAGTCCCTTCAGAGCGACCGAGAGCTGCCGCGCCCGCTTGCCGAAGTCGGCGAACGAGTAGGTGTGGAAGCTCCGGTCCGGCATCCGCGTGACGATCTGCTGGGACGGGAAGTAGGTCTCCGCCCGCTTGAGGACCGTCGGCAGCGTCAGCTGGAAATCCATCATCAGGCCCTTCACTGCTGCTCCTTTCCCAGGCTCACGCGTAGTGCGAGATCCTCGTCACTTGTCACGTGGCCGTCCCGCTCGACGTAACCGTCCTTGCCGCCGACGACGAGCAGCACGAGATCGTCGTCGCCGACGTTCGCGATCCGCCGGTGCGTTGTCGACTCCACGTGGAAGAGGCCGCCCGGTCCGAGGATGCGCTCCTCGCCGCCGACCTCGACCTTCGCCGTGCCACTGTGGACGAAGTAGAGCTCGTCCTGCGTGTCGTGGTAGTGGCTGATCCCGGGAAAGCCGGGGGGATAGACGACGCCGTTGACTCCGAAGGCCGTGATCCCCAGCGGCCCGCGCACCTTGCGGAAGCCGGGGCCCTGGCCCAGTTCGTCGAGGGACGAGAACGCGTGCGCCATCAGGCAGACCTCCTGGGTGCGTCGGTGTAGACGCGCTCGCCCTTGAAGCGGCGCGACTCGGGATCCCAGGGGAAGAAGATCGCGTTCCGCCAGGTCATCTTCTCGCCCGTCGGCTCGTTGCCGAGCCACGTCGCGCTGTGCGTGCCCGTGACGATCGCCTCCTCGACGACGCCCTGCGGCCCGATCACGATGTTCTGCAGCTCGAACAGGATGTCCGGGAACGCGGTCAGCAGTTCGGTGTAGAAGCGGGCTGCGCCCTCGTGGCCGTGCCAGGAGACGTCGTCCGGATAGACCGTGTAGACGCAGTCCTCGGAGAGCGTCGCGAGCAGGCCCTCGATCGAGCGGTTGTCCTCCGCCTTCGAGTGCTCCTTCCAGAGCTCGCGGATCTCCGCGACCTCGTCGGGGTCGACGTCCATTCGCATCAACTCGAGCACTTCGGCTTTCGGGACGGGCATGGGCCTCCTTCGTCGATTCGCACTTCAGTCGAGCAGGGCTGCAGCGACGACCTGGCGTTGCCTGGCGGCGTGGCCGCCGAACGCGTCGATCCACTGCGCGCGCTTGTAGTAGCGGTGCAGGACGTGCTCCCAGGTGAAGCCGATCCCCCCGTGCACCTGGATCGAACGCTCGCACGCCGCGACGGCGGTCTCTGCCGCCTGCGCCTTCGCGGCCGCGACTGCGACGGGCGCCTGCTCGTCGTCGACCGCGACGCACCACGCGGCCCAGTAGGCGAGCGAGCGGGCAAGCTCGGTCTCGACGTAGGTGTCGGCGAGCGGATGCGAGACGGCCTGGTAGGTGCCGATCTTCTTGCCGAACTGCTCGCGATCGGAGACGTACGCCACCCCGAGCTCGAGCGCCTTCTGGGCGACCCCGACCGCCTCGACAGCCAGCGCCGCGAGCAGCCGCAGCCGGACGGGCTCGAAGTCACCGTCGATCGAGACAGCGGTCTGGGAGACATTGTGTTCCTGTAACACGAGCTTTCCGAGCGGCCTGGTTTCATCGACGGTTGCGAGCGTTTCGCCCTCGGCCGGAACGGCCGTCATGTCCTCGCGCAGGACCTGATCGACGGTGTCCAGGTGGGGCACCAGGCCGTCGACCTCGACCGACCAGGCGTTCTCGTCCACCTCCGGCAGCGCGGGGAGGACGACGGCGGTCGTCAGGAAGGGGCCGGAATAGAGCGCGCGGCCGGCCTCCTCGAACAGGATCGCCTCGTCGACGAACGAGAGCCCGCCGCCGCCGCGATCCTCGGGGACCGAGACGCCGAGCCAGCCGAGCTCGCGGAGCTCCGAGAGTGGCGCGTCCGGGTTTGCCTCGAGGAACGAGCGCGCCTGGCGGCGCAGCTCCTCCTGCTCTTGCGTGAACGCGAACTCCATCTACCGGGACCTCGGGAGCCCGAGCACGCGCTCGGCGATGATGTTGCGCAGGATCTCGGAGGTACCGGCCTCGATCGTGTTTCCGCGCGAGCGCAGCTGCTGATGCTGCCAGTAGCCCGGCTGCATGTTTCCGTTGGCGTTCAGGAGCTGGGCCTCGGGGCCGAGCAGCTCGAGCCCGAGCTTCGTCACGCGCTGGTTCGCCTCCGACCACCAGAGCTTGGCACCGGAGCCCTCGGGGCCGGGGATGCCGGTCTTCATCAGCGTCGTCAGCGAGCGGTAGTTCGTGTAGCGCACGGCCTGGAGGCCGATCCACTCACGTGCGATCGCATCGCGCTGCACCTCCGTCGCACCCTTCTCCTTCGCCAGTGCGATCAGCTTCCGGATCTGGCTCTCGAGCCCCGCGATGAGCGCAAATCCGAGGGTGCCCCGCTCGTGCAGCAGCGTCGTCATCGCCACCTGCCAGCCGCCCCCGATCTCGCCGACGGCGTTCTCGACCGGCACCTTCACGTCCGTGAAGAAGATCTCGTTGAACTCCGCCTCGCCGGTTATCTGGCGCAGCGGACGCACGTCGACGCCGGGGGCGTGCATGTCGACGAGCAGGTAGGTGAGGCCGTCGTGGCGCTCGCTCTCCGGGTCGCTTCGCGTAACGAGGATGCACCAGTCTGCGATGTGGGCGAACGACGACCAGACCTTCTGGCCGTTGACGACGAAGTGGTCTCCCTCGAGTGCCAGGCTCGCGCTCGTGCGCACGGCGGAGAGGTCGGAGCCGGCGCCGGGCTCGGAGAAGCCCTGGCACCAGATCTCCTCGGTGGAGAGGATCTTCTCGAGGTGCTTCTCCTTCTGGGCGTCGGTGCCGTGCGCGATGATCGTCGGCCCGGCCATGCCGAGACCGATCACTCCGAGGTGCGGCGGGGCCTCGGCGCGCGCCATCTCCTCGAGGAAGATCGCCTGGTGGCTATAGGGGGCGGAAGCGCCGCCGTACTCCTTGGGCCACGTCAGCCCGGCGTAACCGGCCTCGTGCAGCTTGCGGCTCCAGTCACGGCCCGCCTCCTCGAAGCGGCCGCGCCGGATCTCGTCCGTCAGGTTGGCCTCGATCCACGCGCGCAACTCCGCGCGGAACGCTGCCTCCTCGGGCGTGTCGCGAAGCTCCACAACACGGACTGTAATCCGATCTTGGTATCAGGCGTAGAGCCTCACGTCACGGCGGTCCGGTCGACATCCCGCACCGACCGGACGCCCGCGAGCGCCATCGTCAGGTCGAGCTCCGCAGCGAGCTGCCTGATCGCCGCCTCGACGCCTGCCGCGCCCCCGACCGCGAGCGCGTATGCGTAGAGCCGGCCCAGGAGGACGGCGTCCGCACCGAGCGCGAGCGCTTTCAGGACATCCGCGGCGCGCCGAATGCCGCTGTCCATCAGCACGGTCGCGTCCGGGCCGAGCTCGTCCCGCACCTCGACGAGCGCATCGAGTGAGGCGATCGCGCCGTCGACTTGCCGGCCGCCGTGATTGGAGACGACGATCCCGTCGACTCCGTGTTCGAGCGCGAGTCGGGCATCGTCTCCCCGCAGCACGCCCTTCACGAGGATCGGGAGGTCGGTGCGAGCGCGCAGCCACTCCAGGTCGGCCCAGGTGAGCGCGAGGTTCGGGAATGCGGCCAGGGCCATCAGCGATGCCGTCTGAACATCCTCTTCCGGCGCCGCATCGAGCCGCGCGCGGAAGAGCGGGTCGCTGAAGAACTGCGCCAGCCCTTCGCCGGCGAGAAACGGGAGGTAGCCGTTCCTGAGATCGCGATCGCGCCAGCCGAGCGTCAGCGTGTCGAGCGTGACGACGATCGCGCCGTAACCGGCTGCCGCGGCCCGGTCGACGAGGCTGCCCGCGAGCTCGCGGTCCGACCACCAGTAGAGCTGGAACCACCGCTGCGCGTCGCCGAGCTCCGCTGCGACGTCCTCGAGCGAGGTCGATGCGGCGCTCGAGAGGATCATCGGCACGCCGGTGGCCTTCGAGGCCCGGGCGACGCCGAGCTCCGCCTCCTGATGGACGATCGAGAGGACGCCGACGGGAGCGAGCAGGAACGGCACCGGCGAACGCAGGCCGAGCACCTCGACCGAGAGGTCACGCTCCGCCGTCCCCACGAGCATCCGCGGCCGCAGCCGGCGGCGGTCGAACGCCTCGCGGTTCGCGCGGATCGTCGCCTCGGATCCGGCGCCCCCGGCGACGTAGTCGAACGGTCCCTGCTCGAGCTTCTCGCGGGCGCGGGCCTCCCACTCCTCGGGAGAGACGGGCCATTCGGTGCCGCCCGCGAGGTAGATCGCGTTCTGAACCTGGCTTCCGCTCTCCAAGACGTGCAGACTCTCCCTGATGACCGACCTCGCGCTCAAGCCGGATGTGGATGCCCGCCGCGCGCAGGTGCGGGCGTTCATGGAGGAGCATGTCTATCCGAACGAGGCCGTGCTCGCACGCGAGGACGATGCGTCGGACGTGTTGATCGCGGATCTGCGCGCCAGGGCGAAGGCCGCCGGGATCTGGGCGCCGCACCTCCCGCCGGAGGCGGGCGGCACCGGCTCCGGCTTCATCGAGTACGCGCTGTTGAACGAGGAGATCGGCCGCAGCACGTGGGCTCAGCTCGTCTTCAACTGCCAAGCCCCCGATGCAGGCAACGGCGAGATCCTGCACATGTTCGGCACCGACGAGCAGAAGGAGCGCTTCCTGCGCCCGCTCGTCGAGGGGACGGCGCGCTCGTTCTTCTCGATGACCGAGCCCGAGGTCTCCGGGGCCGACCCGACCGAGCTGCGGACGACCGCCGTTCAGGACGGCGACGAGTGGGTGATCAACGGCCACAAGTGGTTCTCGTCCTCCGCAGAGGGCGCGGCATTCGGGATCGTGATGGCGGTGACCGACCCCGACGCGCCACCGCACCGGCGCATGAGCCAGATCCTCGTCCCGACGGACACGCCCGGCTACGAGCTCGTCCGGCCGGTCCCGGTCATGGGCCACACCGGCCGCGGCTGGTCGACGCACTGCGAGGTGCGCTACACGAACGTCCGCGTCCCGCTCGAGAACGTTCTCGGCGAACCGGGGGATGGCTTCCGGATCGCGCAGAAGCGGCTCGGGCCGGGGCGGATCCACCATGTCATGCGCTGGCTCGGGCAGATGCAGCGGGCATTCGAGCTGATGTGCGCCTACTCGCTCGAGCGCCAGGTCGGCGGTGTGCCGCTGGCCGAGAAGCAGACCGTCCAGAACTGGATCGCCGACTCGGCCGCCGAGATCCAGGCCTGCCGGCTCCTCACCCTCGACGCGGCTCGGAAGCTCGACGAGGGTGACGAGGCGCGGGTCGAGGTCTCACTGATCAAGTTCTACGCCGCCCGCGTCTTGAACGACGTGATCGATCGGGCGATTCAGGTGCACGGGGCCCGCGGGCTCACCGACGAGACGCCGCTCGGCACGATGTACGCCATGGCCCGCGCCGCCCGGATCTACGACGGCCCCGACGAGGTGCACCGGATGGTCGTCAGCCGCCGGATCCTGAAGGAGTTCCGGGACGGCGGCACGTTCACGTTCGACTGAGACGTGTCCGCTCGTCAACCGCGCCGCCGGGGACAGTCCCCGCCCGTGCGCTTGACGGGCGGACGCGGCTCAATCAGCCGAGCTCGACCTCGATCGCGCGGGCCAGCTTCTCGGGTCTGAAGCCGTCCGGCCCGACCTCACCCTGGAAGGCGACCCGTCCGTCGGAGCCGATCAGGTAGAGCCGGTCGGGCCAGCCGCCGTAGGCAAGCGCGACCTCGTCGTCTACGCCGTCGAGCAGCACCGGGATGCGCGTGCGCAGCCGAACCGCGCACGCGCCGGCTGCGGCTGCCCGCTGTTCGAGCGACGTCGGGTCGGCGACGGCGATCTCCTCGCGGCGGTTGTCCGCGAGCACCCAGCCGTCTTCCGGATGCGCTTCGCGGATGTAGACGATGAAGAACGCGACGTCGTCGTCGTGGCGGTCGTGGAGCTCCTCGAGCTCGCCCAACTGGCGGCGGAAGGGTGGTCAGGTGTACGAGCCGAAGACGAGCGCTACGGGGCGAATGCCCGCGAAGTCGGCGAGCCGGATTCGCTCGCCACTCGGACGGTGTGTCTCGGAGTCGAGGAGCGGCAGGTCGAACGGGAAGGCGGGAGCCCCGGGCGCCAGGGTCGGCGTCATCAACCTCCGGTAGGCCGGGGACGACATCACGTCGTCGAGCGTCAGCGGCGAATCGGGAGGTGTCTCCGGCCCCACGGTCTCCGACCCCACATTGGGCTCGTTCAGTTGGACAGGAGCTCGCGGCGGCGCTGCATGTCGGCGGTCGGCTGAACGACCTTCCAGACGAGCCCGAGCCTCCGCAGCAACCTGATCACGAGCCCGCCGATGTCGAGCTCCCAGGGCTTCAGGCCGTGGAACGCCGACGAGGGGAAGGCGTGATGGTTGTGGTGCCAGGACTCGCCGAACGAGATCCAGGAGAGCCACCAGACGTTGCGCGACTCGTCCTTGACGCTGAAGCGGCGCGAGCCGACGAAGTGACAGACCGAGTTGACCGACCACGTGATGTGGTGGAGCAGGAAGATCCGGATCAGACCGCCCCAGAACATCGCCTGCAGAGCAGCGCCGAACGTACCGCCCCAGATCCAGCCGGCCGCGAAGGGCAGCAGCAGGGACACGGCGACCCAGAGCGGGAACATCTTCGAGACGAAGACCATGCCGCGGTCAGCGAGCAGATCCTTCGCGTACTTCGTCCACTCGGCGCGCCCGACGTTGCGGAAGAGCCAGCCGACGTGCGCGTGCCAGAGGCCTGCGATCTTGCCGCGGATCCCGGGGCCGAAACCGGCGTGCGGCGAGTGCGGATCGCCCTCGCGGTCGGCGAAGCTGTGGTGCTTGCGGTGGTCCGAGACCCAGCGGATCACGGGTCCCTGCACGGCCATCGAGCCGAGCACCGCGAGCGCGTAGCGGATCGCCCGGTATGTCTCGTACGAGCGGTGCGTGAACAACCGGTGGAAGCCGATCGAGATCCCGAGCGTCGTCAGCGCATACCCGACCGCGAAGATCGTCAGGTCGCGCCAGGTGACGTAGCTGCCCCAGAGGAAGAAGATCGATGCGAGGAAGCCGGCGAACGGCACCGTCACCCCGATCAGGTTCGTGATCTTCTGACCCCGTGTCATGTGGGTTTCCGTCATCGAGGTCTCGGCTGCGAGCGTGCTCACTCGGAAGAGAGTAGCCGCCATTGCGGAAGGCGCGCGGTTCCTTTGCCATTTGGGATCCGACCTGCATAAGCTGCCCCGGTCGATGGCCCTGCTCTCGCTGCGGAACGTCACTCGCCGGTTCGGCGGGATCGTCGCCCTCGATGGGGTCTCGTTCGACGTGGAAGAGGGCCAGATCGTCGGGTTGATCGGCCCGAACGGCGCCGGGAAGACGACCGCATTCAACGTCATCACCCGGCTCTACACGCCGAACGAGGGCGAGGTCGAGTTCGCCGGCGAGAGCCTGCTGAAGACGCCCGTGCACGGAATCGTGCGGCGCGGGATCGCTCGCACCTTTCAGAACGTCGAGCTGTTCAAGACGATGACCGTCCTGGACAACGTGCTCGTCGGCGCACACACGCGTGGCTTCAACGTCGAACCCGAGGCGCTCGAGGCGATCGACTACGTCGGTCTCGGAGCGATTGCGCAGCGGCCGGTCGCAGGGTTGCCGTTCGGGACCCTGAAGCGCGTCGAGCTCGCCCGCGCGCTCGTGTCACACCCCAGGCTGCTGCTGCTCGACGAGCCGGCCGGGGGCCTGAACCACGATGAGGTCGGAGAGCTCGGCCGCTTCATCCAGAAGATCCGCGACGACCGGAAGCTGACGGTCCTCCTCGTCGAGCACCACATGAACCTGGTGATGGGGATCTCCGACCACGTCAGCGTGATGAACTTCGGCAAGAAGATCGCCGACGGCTCGCCCACCGAGGTCCGCGCGAATCCGGCCGTGATCGAGGCGTATCTCGGCACTGACGACGATCCCCCTCGCCACACCGAGGAGCCCGGCCAGCCTGAGGACACCAGTGGCGCTGCTTGAGCTGCGCGACGTCGAGGCACGCTACGGACCGGTACGGGCGCTGCACGGCGTCTCGCTTGCGGTCGACGAGGGTCAGATCGTGGCCGTGCTCGGCGCCAACGGCGCGGGCAAGACGACGACGTTGCGCGCGATCTCGGGCACGGTCAAGCGGACGGGCGAGATCGCGTTCGACGGCCGCTCGCTCGGCCGCCGTGGCCCGGAGGCGGTCGCCAAGCTCGGCGTCGCGCACGTTCCCGAAGGACGTGGGACCTTCTCGGAGCTCTCGGTCGAGGAGAACCTGCGCCTCGGCGCCTATACGCGCCGCGGCTCGCTCGACGGCGACATCGAGCGGATGAGCGGCTACTTCCCCTGGATCGGCGAGCGGCTCGAGCAGCACGCCGGCACGCTGTCCGGCGGCGAGCAGCAGATGCTCGCGCTCGCCCGCGCGCTGATGGGCCGTCCGCGCCTGCTGCTGCTCGACGAGCCGTCGCTCGGCCTCGCCCCGCTCGTCACGCGGGAGATCTTTCGGATCGTGCGCGAGCTGAACGAGAAGGAGGGCCTGACCGTGCTCGTCGTCGAGCAGAACGCTGCGATCGCGCTCGAGGTCGCAGCGCGCGCGTACGTGCTCGAGGTCGGCAAGGTCGCCGTGTCCGGGACGAGCGAGGAGCTCGCCCGCGACGAATCGGTCAGAAAGTCGTACCTGGGTTACTGATGTCCGAGTTCTTCCAGCAGGTCGTCGCAGGGCTCGGGGATGGTGCGATCTACGCTGCCCTCGCCCTCGCCCTCGTGCTGATCCACCGGGCGACCGGGGTGATCAACTTCGCGCAGGGCGAGATGGCGATGTTCACGACCTACATCGCCTGGACGCTGATCGAGAACCACGGCTGGTCGTACTGGCCGGCCTTCGTCGTCACGCTCGCCTTCGCCTTCGTTCTCGGCGTCGGCATTCAGCGCGTCGTGATCGCGCCCGTCTCGAGCGCGTCCGTCCTGACGATCGTGATCATGACGATCGGCCTCGTACTCACCTTCAACGGGCTCGCGGGCCTCATCTGGTCAGCCGAGATCAGGGCGTTCCCGAGTCCCTTCCCGAACGAGACCTGGCAGCTCGGCGACGTCTCGATCTCCCAGGAGAGTGTCGGCACGTTCGCAGTCGTGCTCGTGCTCGTCGCCCTCCTCTGGGCTTTCTTCCAGTTCACGAAGACGGGCCTCGCGCTGCGCGCCTCGGCGCTCAACCCGGACGCCAGCCGGCTCGTCGGAGTGCGCGTCGGGTGGATGCTCGCGATCGGGTGGGGCCTCGCCGCGATGCTCGGCGCGGTGGCCGGGATGCTGGCCGCTCCGACGGTCTTCCTCGACCCGAACATGATGCAGGCGACGCTCATCTACGCCTTCGCTGCCGCGGTGCTCGGCGGGATCGACTCGCCGTTCGGCGCGGTCGCCGGTGGCCTCCTGCTCGGGGTCGGACTGAACCTGATCGGGAACTACGTGGACTTCGTCGGCGCCGATCTGAAGTTGCCCGTGGCGCTGCTGATCATCCTCGTCGTCCTGCTCGTCCGCCCGGCGGGGCTCTTCGGCAAGGCCGTTGCGAGGCGCGTGTGAAGCGGGCCGACCTAATCCGCGTCAGCGTCTTTCTCGTCGCAGCGGCGGCGCTCTTCCTGCTGCCGCGGTTGCCGTTCGTCAACGACTTCCGGGCGCAGCAGTTCGCGTACGTCGGCATCTACTTCATCGCGCTGCTGGGCCTCAACCTGCTCACCGGGATCACCGGCCAGATCTCCCTCGGTCACGGAGCGTTCATGCTGATCGGCGGCTACACCACGGCGATCCTGATGTCGGACCAGCAGCTGAAGATCGGGTCACACGTCTTCGCGAGCGACATGCGGGACATCTGGACGATCCCGCTCGCCGGCCTCGTCGCCGGCATCGTCGGGTTCCTCTTCGGCTTTCCGGCTCTCCGCCTTGCCGGCCTGTATCTCGCCCTCGCCACGTTCGCGGTCGCGGTCGCCGCCCCCGCCGTCGTCAAGAAGTTCGACGGGTTCACCGGCGGCGGTGGTGGGATCAACCTCTTCGACCTCAGCACCCGGACGCAGAGCACGTCGGTGACCGATCCGGTCACGTTCGAGTCAAAGGACGGCGGAATCGACATTCTCGGGATCAACATCCCGACGTTCAACGAATGGCTCTACTACCTCTGCTGGACGATCGCGCTCGTCCTCTTCGGCGTCGCCTGGCTGCTGCTCCGCGGACGCTTCGGTCGCACGCTCCGGGCTGTACGTGACAGCGAGCTCGCGGCAGCGTCCTCCGGTGTCAACCTCGCCCGCTACAAGACGCTCGCGTTCGGAGTCAGTGCCTTCTACGCGGGCGTTGCCGGCTCGCTCCTGGCGATCGCGACCACCTTCGTCAACCCGGACACGTTCCCGATCACGCTCTCGATCTTCCTGCTCGTCGGGGTGGTGGTCGGCGGGCTCGGCTCGCTCTGGCCGCTCGTCTTCGGCGCGATCTTCATCCATTTCATGCAGATCGAGTGGGCGCAGCGTGTGGAAGCCATCATTCCGAA
Source organism: Gaiellaceae bacterium (assembly GCA_033857955.1). GTDB lineage: Bacteria > Actinomycetota > Thermoleophilia > Gaiellales > Gaiellaceae > Gaiellasilicea. The sequence continues at coordinate 35,444 of JAWVCW010000008.1, forward strand.
CTGGCTGCCTGTGCTCGGTGACATCGACACGGACGCCCCGGGGGCGCCCGCGGTGGCCTTCGGCGTCATCCTGATCCTGATCATGCTGGCCTTCCCGGGTGGCGCCGCAGGCCTGCTCGCCAGCCTGAAGTCCCTCGCCACGCGCGGCTACCATCGCGCTCGCTAGGCCCGTCTTCCTGCTCGTACTCGGCGGCGTGCTCGCCGCAGGCGCGGCGGCTGCCACGAGCGACGACCCGGGCATCACGCCGCAGACGATCCTGCTCGGAGCCACGGCGCCGCTCTCCGGGCCACAGTCGGCCGCCGCGCGCGGCGCGAGCGCGTACTTTCGGTACGTGAACGCCCGCGGTGGCGTCAACGGCCGCACGCTTGCCTACAAGGTCGTCGACGACGCCTCCGACCCGTCGCTGGCGTTGCAGGCGACGGAGCAGCTCGTCGAGCAGGACGAGGTCTTCGCGATCGTCAACGCAGCCGGGACCGAGCAGAACCTGGCGACGCGCGACTACCTCAACGGGGCGAAAGTGCCGCAGCTCTTCATCGGGTCGGGCGCGACGACCTTCGGGTCGGACTACAAGCGCTACCCGTGGACGATCGGGTTCCGGCCGAGCCACCAAGCCGAGGGGCGGATCTACGGCAGCTACCTGTCCCGTTCGCGGCCCGGCGCGAGGATCGCGGTGCTCTTCCAGGACGACACATCCGGCAACGGCCTGCTCGCCGGGCTCAGACAGAGCCTCGTCCGCTCGAAGGCTCGGATCGTGGCGGCTCAGCCGGCCGAGGCGGACGCTCCCGACGCGCAGGCGCAGGTCGCGAGCTTGAAGGCTTCGGGCGCGACTGTGCTGGCGCTCTTCGTGGCGCCCGAGCAGGCGACCCAGGTCTCTGCGCAGGCGAACCGGCTCGGCTGGAAGCCGCTGATCGTCACGAGCTCTGACTCGAGGATCGAGGGCTCGGTCTCGATCGCCTTCCTGAAGGACCCGACCGACACCGCCTGGCGCGACGACGCCGCGATGAACCTCTACCGCAGGATCATGTCGAGGTACGCGACGGGCGCGAACGCGAAGGACGTCGAGCACGTCTACGGGATGGCGGTGGCTTACGAGACGGTGAAGGTGCTGAAGGCGGCGGGGGCGACGCCGACGCGCGCTGCCGTCATTGCTCAGACGCGGAAGCTGAACGACGCGTCGAACCCGTTCCTGCTGCCCGGGATCGCGATCAGGACGACCGCCACCGACCACTTCCCGATCGAGCAGTCGGTGCTGGAGCGCTGGTCGAAGGGACGCTGGCAGCGCTTCGGCGGCCTCTGGGCGTACAGGGAGAGCGGCTGATGGACGAAGGTATCCGCGCCTTCTACGACGCTGGTGACGAGCGCGACAGGCTCTCGAGGTGAGCGTGGCTCGAGTTTGCGCCCACGAAAGAATTGCTGCGTCGCCACCTTCCACCTGCTCCTGCGCGCGTGCTGGATGGTTGGCGGCGGGCCGGGTACGTACGCCGTGTGGCTGGCCGAGCTCGGCTACGAGGTTCATCTGGTGGAACCGGTGCCGCTCCACGTCGAGCAGGCCGCGGAGGCGGCCCGAGCAGCGCGCAGTCCGTTCACCGTCGCCGCAGGGGACGCACGCAGCCTCTCCGAAGCGGCGAATAGCTACGACGTCGTGCTCCTGCTGGGTCCGCTCTATCACCTGATCAAGCGCGAGGAACGGGTCGCGGCGATCGCCGAGGCGCGCCGGGTGGCCACGAGCGCTGGTGTCCTGGCCGCGGCGGGGATTTCACGATTCGCCTCGATCATCGACGGGCTCGCGCGGGGCTTCTCCTTCACCCCGAGTTCGAGTCGATTGTCGAGCAGGACCTCCGCTCGGGCGAGCATCGAAACCCAGCCGGTCTCCCTCGGGCGTTCACGACGTCGTTCTTCCACGGTCCTGAGGAGCTTGCCGCGGAGATGGCCGAGGGGGGCTTCGCCCTGGACTCGCTGTACGGGATCGAGGGTCAAGCGGGGTGGTTCGCACCCCCGCTGTCGCCGGCGGAAGGATCCGCCGAGTAGGAGCGGATGCTGTGGGTCGCGCGAGCCGTTCAACAGGAGCCGGCTCTGCTCGGGGGAAGCGCGCACCTGCTTGCAGTCGCTCGAAAGGAGGAACACGGCGAACCCTCGTAGTTAAGGTCTCTCGATGGAGACGTTGCTCCAAGCGCCGCTCGACGACCTGCTGGCGGCGGCGCGCCAGCGGCGCCGGGGAGACGGGCTCGTCACGTACTCGCCCAAGGTCTTCATCCCGCTGACGACGCTCTGCCGCGACGTCTGCGGCTACTGCACCTTCGCTCGGCCGCCGCGCCGCGGCGAGCGTGCGTTCATGACCGAGACGGAGGTGCTCGCCGTCGCGCGCGCCGGGGCGGCGGCGGGATGCACGGAGGCCCTCTTCACGCTGGGCGACAAGCCGGAGCTCCGCTACAAGGTCGCGCGGGCGGAGCTCGCCGCTCTCGGTTGCGAGACCACGCTCGAGTATCTCGCGCGGGTGGCGAAGCTCGTGCTCGACGAGACAGGGCTGCTACCGCACCTGAATCCTGGCGTGATGAGCCGGGCCGACCTCGTTGCGCTGCGGCCAGTCGCGGCGTCGATGGGGATCATGCTCGAGACGGTCGCGGAACGGCTCTCGGCCAAGGGCGGCCCCCACTGGGCCTCGCCGGACAAGGAGCCGGCACGCCGACTGGAGACGATCGACCTCGCCGGCGAGCTGCGGATTCCCTTCACGAGCGGGATCCTGATCGGGATCGGCGAGACCCGCGCCGAGCGCCTCGCCGCGCTCGAGGAGCTCAAGGTTCTGCACGAGCGCCACGGCCACCTGCAGGAGGTGATCGTCCAGAACTTCCGCGCCAAGCCGGGTACCCGCATGGCCTCGCACCCCGAGCCGAGCCTCGACGAGCACCTCTGGACGATCGCGGCGGCGCGGCTGCTGCTGCCGGCGGACGTCTCCGTCCAGGCGCCGCCCAACCTCGCCTACGACGACTTCCCGCGCCTGCTCGACGCGGGCATCGACGACTGGGGCGGCGTCTCGCCGGTGACGATCGACCACGTCAACCCCGAGGCGCCCTGGCCCGACCGCGACCGGTTGGCCGAGGCGACGCGCTCGCGCGGTCTCGAGCTGGCGCCTCGCCTGCCGGTGTACCCGCGCTACCTCTCCGGCGCGTGGATCGATCCGGCCGTTCTGCCGACGGCCTTGCGCGCGTCCGATGCGCTTGGGCTCGCCCGTGAGGACAGCTGGCACCCGGGCGAGCTGGGCAGTGTCCCGTTCGTCGTTCGACGGGATGCGCTGCCGGTGGACACCGCCGAGCTCGGGGAGGAGGAGCTCGTTCGCCTCTTCCGCGCCCGGGGCGCGGAGCGCCAGCGTGTGTTCGCGGCGGCCGACCGGCTGCGGCGCGAGGTGTGCGGCGACGAGGTCAGCTACGTCGTCACGCGCAACATCCAGTACACGAACGTCTGCTACTTCCGCTGTGGCTTCTGCGCCTTTTCGAAGGGGAAGTTGGCGGCGAACCTGCGGGGCGCGCCCTACCTCGTGCCGCACGAGGAGATCGTCCGGCGCGCGCGCGAGGCCTGGGACCGGGGCGCGACCGAGGTCTGCCTCCAGGGCGGCATCCACCCGGCCTTCACGGGCGACTACTACGCCTCCGTCGTCGCGGCGATCAGAGCCGAGTTGCCCGAGCTGCACATCCACGCCTTTTCGGCGCTCGAGGTGTGGCAGGGAGCCGAGACCCTCGGTCTGCCCGTCGAGGACTATCTCTCCCGGCTGCATGCGCTCGGCCTTGGCTCGCTTCCCGGGACGGCCGCCGAGATCCTGGACGACGAGGTGCGCGCGCTGATCTGCCCGGACAAGGTCTCGACCGAGCAGTGGTTGTCCGTGCACGCCGCGGCGCATCGCGTCGGCCTGCGCTCGAACGTGACGATGATGTTCGGGCACGTCGAGGCGCCCGAGCACTGGGCTCGCCACTTGCTCCGGGCGAAGGAGCAGCAGCTCCTGACGGGTGGCTTCACGGAGTTCGTGCCGCTGCCGTTCGTGCACATGGAAGCGCCGATGTGGCTCCAGGGCCGTGCGCGCTCGGGGCCCACCTTCGGCGAGTCGCTGCTCGTCCATGCGGTGGCACGCCTCGCACTGCATCCGGCGATCACGAACATCCAGGTGTCCTGGGTGAAGCTCGGGCCGGAGGGGATCGCGGCGGCGTTGAACGCGGGCGTCAACGACCTCGGCGGGACGCTGATGAACGAGTCGATCTCGCGCTCGGCGGGCTCGGAGCACGGTCAGGAGATGCCGCCGGAGTCGATGGAGGCGTTGATCCGGGCGAACGGCCGGACACCGCGGCAGCGAACGACGCTCTACGCGGATGCGCCGGCCGAGCAGCGCGCGGCCTCGTTCGCCGCGGCGCCGCTCGCCGAGCCGCTCAACCCGCCGGTCCACGACGCCGGCCTGAAGGCGCCGCCTCGGCTCGTCCGCCCGGGTCTGCTCGCCCGCGCCCGCTAGCCCCGGCGCAGCTCCCGGGGCAGCTCGGTGAGCAGGCGTGGGATCCGCCGGCGTGCCGTGCGCAGCGCGCTCTCGAGCGCGAGAGGGTGATGGTGGACGCCTTCGCCGTGCCCCACGAGCAGGTGATCGGGCGCGAGGCCGCGCAGCGAGCGCGGCGGCCAGGGCCGCAGCAGGGGATGCACGCCGGCAGGCTCCTCGCCGGCGCAGAAGAACGGGATCGTGCCGAGGGCGTCGGCGACCAGCAGCAGGCGCCTCTCATCCCACCAGAGCGCGACCTCGCGCCACCAGCGGAACCGCACGACGGGGTGGAGCTCGAACGGTGTCCCGGGCAGCTGCCTCGGCACGACGTGGTGCGGAATCCCGAGCCGCTGCGCCACCGCGGCGCAGTCGCGGCCGTGCCGGTCGAGCAGCTGCACGACCGCCGCGGGCTCGCCCAGCTCGCGAACGCGTCCGTCGAGCTCCGGGTCGTCGACCACGTCGAAGAGCCACACGCGTCCGTCGGCGGCGAGCGCATGGGAGGTGCGCTGCGCGGACTCCTCCTGAATCCAGCCGAACGCATCGACGATCTCGTCGACGACCTTCATGCCGCCTCGATCTGGGCGAAGGCCTGCTCGAAGACCTCTTCGGGCTGAGCTCCGAGCACGAGCAGCCTGCGGTCGAGCACGAAGGCGGGGACGGCGTTCGCGCCAACCGACGCGGCCTGCCGCGTCGACTCGGCGATTCGGTCGCGGTAGCGCTCGGTTGTCAGCACTTCCTCGACGTCGTCCGGCGGCAGCTCGAGCTCGACGGCGAGGCGGCGGAGCACGTCGGGGTCGCCGATGTTCTGTGCCTCGCTCCAGTACGCATCCATGATCCGGTCGTGCATCGCCTCGTGGCGACCCAGGTCGCGGGCGAGCTCGGTCAGCTGCTGCGCGCGCATCGAGTTCGGGACGACTTCGGGATGCGGGTTGTAGTCGAGTCCGCGCGCGGCGAAGAACTCCCGCATCCGCTCCGTCATCTCAGGGCCGTAGCGCGCGAGCAGCTGCCCGCGCGGCAGGCCCTCGGGCGGGTACTCCGGATGCAGGTCGAACGGGAGCCAGGTGACGTTCGCGCCCAACTGGCGCTCCATCCACGCGGCCGTCGGCTGGCTCGCGCGGCAGAACGGTCAAATGTAGTCGCTCCAGATCTCGACGATGCGCTCGCTCATTCCGGCTCCCTCGACAGTAGGTCGTCAACGGACTCACGTCGGAGTATCAGCCGCGCTCGCCCTTCCGAAACAAGCACCGCCGCCGGCCGCGGGACGCCGTTGTAGTTCGAGCCCATCGCGAGGGTGTACGCGCCGGTGGCCGGGACCGCGAGCAGGTCGCCCCGGCGGGGCTCCGGCAGCAAGGCCTGCTCGATCAGCACGTCACCGGATTCGCAGTGCTTCCCGGCGATCGTGAAGTGGCCGTCTGCAGGCTTCTCCTCGGCCCGGTTCGCGAGCAGAGCGGAGTAGCGCGCGTCGTAGAGCTGCGGCCGCGGGTTGTCGGACATGCCGCCGTCGATCGCGACGTAGCGCGTGTCGCCCGCCTGCTTGACGGCGCCGACGCGGTAGAGCGTGAACGCGGCCGGGCCGACGAGCGAGCGGCCAGGCTCGAACACGAGGCGCGGCGCCGGCAGGCCGCGCGCCGCCCACTCGCTCGCCACCGCGTCCGCGATGGAGCGCACGAGCTCCTCGACAGGCGGCTCCGGCTCGTCCTCGACGTGGCGGATCCCGAAGCCGCCGCCGACGTCGACGAGCGCTGGCGTCCAGTCGAGCTCCTGGTGGCAGCGCGCAGCGAACGACCCGAGCTGCGAGACGGCTTCCAGGTGGGCGCGGCCGTTCAGGAGCTGGGAGCCCACGTGCATGTGCAGTCCTTCGACCTCGAGCCCGGCCGCACGGGCGGTCTCGAGCGCGACGAGCGCCTCGTCCGCATCGAGGCCGAACTTGGACCCGCGATGCCCGGTGCGGATCGCTTCGTGCGTCTCGGCCACGACGCCGGGCGTGACGCGGACGAGCACCCGGCGGACGCCGGCCTCCGCCGCTCGCGCCGGCTCGTCGAGCGCGTCGATCGCGACGAGCGCATCCGCCTCGGCCGCGCCCCGCAACTCCTCGTCCGATTTGTTGTTCCCGTGCACGATCAGGCTTGCGCCCTCGATCCCGGCCCTCCGCGCATAGGCGAGCTCACCGAGGGACGCCACGTCGGCGCCGAGGCCCTCCTCGGCCAGCAGCCGCATCACCGCCACGTTCGGGAACGCCTTCGTGCCGTAGACGACGAGTGCAGCGGGCACCGCTCGTCGGAACATGCGCGCCCGTTCGCGCAGGGCGGTCTCGGAGTAGACGACGAGCGGCGTCCCGAAGCGCTGCGCGAGTTCCGCCACCCCCAGTCCTTCGAGCGCCAGCTCGCCGGCCGCGACGCCGGTTCCGGGCGGGAACAGTGCTAGCATCCAGGCAGTGAATCAGCTTCTTCCATAGAGCAGGGAGTCATCGCGGCGGACCGCCGCGAGAGCTTCCGACGGGCCTCTCCAGCGAGAGGCTTTTTTGTACCCGGAGACGGTGATGACCGAGACGTACGACCCGAACACGATCGAGCCCAAGTGGCAGCGCGTCTGGGACGAGGCGCGCGCCTGGCATGTCGACAACCCTGCCGACCCGATCACCGCCGACCCGATCACCGCCGACCCGTCGAAGAGCTACGTGCTCGAGATGTTGCCCTACCCCTCCGGGTCGCTCCACCTCGGACACCTGCTCGTCTACACGATCGGCGACGTGGTCATGCGCTTCCGGCGCCGCACAGGCCTGCGCGTCCTGCATCCCATGGGCTGGGACGCATTCGGATTGCCGGCCGAAAACGCCGCCATCCGCGAGGGCGGGCACCCACGGGAGATCACCGAGCGGAACATCGTCAACATCCGCCGCTCGATGCGCCGGATGGGGTGGTGGTTCGACTGGGAGCGGGAGATCTCGACCCACGATCCGCGCTACTACCGCTGGCAGCAATGGCAGTTCCTGCGGTTCCTCGAACGCGGGCTCGCCTACCGCAAGGGCGCGCCGGTGAAGTGGTGCCCGAACGACCAGACCGTGCTCGCGAACGAACAGGTACTCGGCGACGGCACGTGCGAGCGATGCGGGGCCCTCGTCGAGTCGCGCGTGATGGAACAGTGGTTCTTCCGGATCACGGACTACGCCGACGCGCTGCTCGACGACCTCGACACCGTCGACTGGCCCGAGTCGATCAAGGCGCGCCAGCGGAACTGGATCGGCCGCTCCGAGGGCTCCGAGATCGATTTCCGGATCGAGGAGCTGGACGAGGACATCACCGTCTTCACGACTCGGCCCGACACGCTCTTCGGGTCGACCTTCTTCGTCCTCGCGCCAGAGCACGAGCTTGTGTCGCGGATCGCGTCGGAGGAGGTGCAGGCGTACGTCCGCCGCGCCTCCGCGAAGAAGACCGAGGAGCGCGCTGCCGCGGTGGAGAAGACGGGGGTCTTCACAGGGCTGCATGCCGTCAACCCGGTCAACCGCGAGCTGATCCCGGTCTACGTCGCCGACTACGTCCTCACCGACTACGGGACCGGCGCGATCATGGCCGTCCCGGCCCACGACCAGCGCGACTTCGACTTCGCGCGGGCATTCGACCTGCCGGTACGTCAGGTGGTCCGGCCGGCGGAGGGGGAGGTGGCGCTGCCCTACATCTCGCACTCCGACAGTGACGTGCTGGTCAACTCCGGCGAGTTCGACGGGCTGCCGGCGCCGGCGGGCGGCCGCCGGATCGTCGAGCGCCTCGACCAGGAGGGGCGCGGCCGCTTCGCCGTCAACTACCGGCTACGCGACTGGGGCTTCTCGCGCCAGCGCTACTGGGGCTGTCCGATCCCCGTCGTCTACTGCGACGCCTGCGGGATCGTCCCGGTGCCGGACGAGGAGCTGCCCGTCGTCCTCCCCGACGTCGACGACTACAAGCCGAAGGGGCAGCCGCCGCTCGCGCAGGCGGAGGACTGGGTGCGGACGACGTGCCCGAAGTGCGGGGGCGAGGCGCGCCGCGAGACGGAGACGATGGACACGTTCGTCGATTCGGCCTGGTACTTCCTGCGCTACTGCGACCCGCAGAACGACTCGGCGCCGTTCGAGCGATGGATCGTCGACTACTGGAACCCCGTCGACCTCTACATCGGTGGTGTCGACCACGCCACGATGCACATGATCTACGCCCGGTTCTGGATGAAAGTCCTGAACGACCTGGGCTACATCGGCTTCCGGGAGCCGTTCGCGAGCTTCTTCTCGAATGGCTGGGTGACAGCGGGGAAGACGAAGATCTCGAAGCGCTCGGGGGCATCGGCTGGGCCGGATGAGGTGATCGAGCGGTACGGCGCGGACTCCGTGCGGCTGTGCATTCTCTTCCTCGGGCCGGCCGACCAGGACATGGAGTGGACAGAGGACGCGGCTGAGGCGATGACGCGCTTCGTCCGGCGGCTCTGGCGCGTCGTCAACGAGGTGGCGGAGCAGCCGACGGCAGGCGAGCCGACGGGGGGACCGCTGGCGCGCAAGGCCCACGAGACGATCGCGAAGGCGACCGACGACATCGGCCGGCGGTTCGCTTTCAACACTGCGATCTCGGCAGTCATGGAGCTTGTGAACGAGCTGTCGCGCGATACGTCGAACGGGGACGCCCGCTTCGCCGCCGAGACGGCCATCTCGCTGATCCAGCCCTACGCCCCGCACGTCGCCGAGGAGCTGTGGGCGAAGCTCGGCAACGAGCGCCTGTGGGAGCAGCCGTGGCCGGAGGCCGATCAGTCGATGCTCGAGCGCGAGACGGTGGAGATCGTGCTGCAGGTGAACGGGAAGCTCCGCGACCGTCTGCAGGTACCGGCGTCGATCGGCGAGGAGGAGCTGGTTGCGCTCGCGCGCGCCTCCGAGCGGGTGCAGGCGCACCTGAACGGCGGCGAGCCTCGGAAGACGATCGTCGTGCCCGGCAAGCTCGTCAATTTCGTGGTCTAGAACTGACTCGAAGTTGGCACGGAGGCGTTGGCCCTCTGTGACAGTTCTCCCGGCACGCTCGGGACATGCCCTCCCTGCCCGTGTCGCGCCAGCGGGCGCTCGTTCTCGCCGCGGTTGCGCTTGCGCTCCTAGTGGTTGCCGGGCGCACGCTGGCCGGTGCGGGCACGGCCACGGATCAACCTGCAGCGAGGCTCGTTCCCGAGCATGCGGCGGCCGCGCCGAAGCTCGTCGTCCACGTCGCCGGTGCCGTTCGGCGACCGGGGCTGTACCGGCTTGCCGAGGGCAAACGAGTCGCCGACGCGGTCGCCCGTGCGGGCGGAGCGACCGCGCCGGCCGACACCGCCGCCATCAACCTCGCCGCGCCGCTCGCCGACGGGATGCAGGTGCTCGTGCCTCGCCGCGTTCCCGGCAGCGCGGGGAAGGCAACGGCGGCTCGTCCGAGCCTGAGCTCGGCCTCCGTCGACGAGCTCGACGCGCTCCCAGGCATCGGGCCCGTGACCGCGCAGAAGATCGTCGACTATCGAGCCGCCCACGGCGGCTTCCGCTCGGTCGAAGACCTCGACGCGATTCCGGGAATCGGCCCCGCGCGGGTCGAGCAGCTGCGGGACCTGGTCTCGCCGTGATCGCGCGCATCGTCGAGCGCGGCTGGCCGACGCTCCTCGTCCTGGCGGCCTGCATCGGGATCGCGCTCTCCAATGCCGTGCGGGCGCCGGCCACCCTCCTCGCAGTGGTGGTGGTCGTCGCGGGCGTCGCCGCCTTGGCACCAGACGCACGACTTCCCGCCTGCGCGCTCGCGCTCGTCCTCGTCGGTTGGTGGTGGGGGAGTGCGCGACTCGACGCGCTCGACCGCAGCGTGCTTGCGCCCGAGATCGGACGTTCGGGGCTCGCGACGACGATCGTGACCGGCCCGGTGCGAAAGACGCCGTTCGCGCTTCGCGTTCCCGCCGAGGTTCGTCGGTTCGATTCGCGTCCGCTCCGCGAGCGAGTCCTGCTCGAGCTCCCCGTCGGCCGCTCTCCTCCGCAGGGCGCAGTCCTCGTCTTGCGGGTCACGGTCGGCGCGCCTCGGGGTCCCGAGGACGGCTTCGACGAGCGTGGCTGGCTGGCGCGCCGCGGCGTCCATGTCGTCCTGCACGGCGGCGAATGGCGCATCGTCGGGAGGCGCGGCGGCATCGGCGGCGTGTCAGACAGGCTCCGCGCGCACGTTGCGCGTGCGATCGCCCCTGGCCTTGGCGGCGAACGGCGCGCGGTGCTCGCAGGGATCGTGCTCGGCGAGGACGAGGGGCTCACGGACGAGCTCCGCGCAAACTTCAAGGCCTCCGGGCTCTACCACCTCCTGGCCGTCTCGGGACAGAATGTCGCGTACCTCGCGATCGGAATGCTCGGTCTCGCGTGGCTGCTGGGGATCCACCGGCTCGCGGCGGAGATCGCTGCGATCGGCGCGATCGCCGGTTACGTCCTCGCGGTCGGCTGGCAGCCGTCGGTGGTGCGCGCCGGGATCGCCGGCGGGCTGGCCTCGCTCGCGTGGCTGCTTGCCCGCCCCCGCGACCGGTGGCACTTCCTCGCTCTCGGGGCGGCGGTGCTGCTCGCATGGACGCCGACGTGCCTGTTCGAGCCGGGCTTCCAGCTGTCCTTCGCGGCGGTCGGCGCGATCTTCCTGCTGCTCCCCAGGTTACGGCTCGCGCTCGAGGGATACCCCCTGCCGGAGTGGCTCCGCGACGCGCTCGCGGTGTCGACCGCCTGCGGCGCGGCGACGGCGCCGATTCTCTGGCTGCAGTTCGGGAGCGTCCCGGTTTACTCGCTGCTGGCGAACGCCCTCGTCGCGCTCGCGATCGGGCCGCTGCTCGGGTTGGCGCTCGTTGGCTCTCTCGTGGAGCCGTTGCTGCCGTCGGTGGCGTTCGCGCTCGCGTGGCTGAATGGCTGGCTGGCCGCATACATCGCGGCCTGCGCAAGGATCGTCTCCGAGCTTCCGTTCGCCCAGATCGGATCGGGCAAGGCGGTGTCCGTCCTGCTCGGAACCCCGCTCGCGCTGCTCGCGCTGCAGAGGCTGCCGCGTTGGCGGCGGCCGCTGGCGCTGGCGTGCGCCGCGACGGTGGTTCCCGTCCTGCTCGTCTGGCAGCTCCTACCGTCCGCGTCGCTGCCGCCGCCGAAAGGGTTCCGGATCACGGTCCTCGACGTCGGTCAGGGCGACTCGATCCTCTTGCAGGTGCCCGAGGGAGCGATGCTCGTCGACGAAGGCCCGCCCGAGGCGAACGTCGCGCAACAGCTCCGCACGCTCGGCGTGCGTCGGCTGGCCGCGGTCGTACTCACGCACCCGCAGCGCGACCACATCGGCGGTGCCGAGGCCGTGCTGCGCCGGATCGCGGTCGACCGCGTGCTCGACCCGTATCTGGCGAGGTCGAGTATCTACCGGCGGTTCGCTCTGGCCGAAGCAGCGAAGCACGGCGTCGAGGTGGTGGAGACGCGGGCGGGGGACACGTTCCGGCTCGGCCGGCTGCACCTACGCGTGCTCTGGCCGAATCGGCCCGGAACGGAAAGCGAGGATCCAAACCGGCTCCCGGTCGTCATGCTCGCCACCTACGGGCAGGTCGACGCGCTCCTGACCGCCGACGCCGAGACCGACGTCACAGCGCAGCTGCTCTCACGGCACGTCGAGATCCTCAAGGTCGCGCATCACGGCTCCGCCGACGTCGGCCTAGCCAGCGAGCTGCGGGAGCTCCGGCCGGCGGTCGCAGTGATCTCGTGCGGCCGGGGAAACGACTACGGCCACCCGCGCCCTTCGACCGTCGCGGCGCTGCGCGCGAGCCCTGGGCTCAGCCTCTACCGGACCGACGAGGACGGACGCGTCGTCGTCGAGACGGATGGAAAGCGGATCACGGTCCGGAAGGGCCGTTGAGTAGGGTGGAGCCGTGGCCGCGACACCGGATCTGAAGCCCGTCTACCTGCTCACCGGCAGCGATCGGCCCAAGATCGAGACCGCGCTCGGGCGCCTGCGCGGCCACTTCGAGCCGGAGGCCGTCGAGCTCGTCACGGCTCAGGAGGTCTCCGGTCCGGACGCGGCCGCGCTCTGCAATGTCGGCAGCCTGTTCGGCGACGCGAGGCTCGTCGTCGTCGAGGGCGTCGACGGGCGGCGGAACTCCGAAGGCCGCCTTACGAACGGCTGGAAGGTCGCCGACGTGAAGGCGATCGACGACTACCTGGCTTCGCCGGCCCCCGGCACCGTGCTGGCGCTCGTCGCCGAGGAGCTGAAGAAGGATGCTCCCCTGACGAAGGCGTGCGCCAAGGCCGGCGACGTCCTGGCCTACGAGGTGCCGAAGCGCAATGTCGCCAACTGGGTCGCCGAGCGCTTCAAGCAAGCGGGCGCCCGCGCCGAGCCGGAGGCGTGCGCAGCGCTCGTTCATCTCGTCGGCGAGGACTTCCACCAGCTCGCGAACGAGATCGACAAGCTCGCGCTCTGGGCGGGCGACGAGCCGATCGGCCAGCACGAGGTGGAGATGCTCGTCGCCGCCGTGGCGGAGACCCCGACGTTTGCCCTGACCGACGCGTGGGCGCAGCGCGACACCGGCCGGACGCTCGCCGCAAGCGAGACGATCTTCGAGCGGGAGGGACGTCCGCGCCGCGACACCGCTCCCCGCATGGCGGGTGCGCTGGGCAATCACCTCTCCTTCATGCGCCGTTGTCAGCAGCTCGCGGTCGAGGGTGTCAGGCCCCGTGACGCAGCGTCGACGCTGAAGCGGCACCCGTTCTACGTCGAGAAGGTGTTCGCGCAGGCGGCGAACTTCTCCGACGACGAGCTGCGCGACGCGGTCGTCCGCCTGGCCGGGCTCGACCACGCACTCAAGGGAGGCAGCAAGCTGACGCCCGACCTCGAGCTGCAGCGGGCGCTGATCGACCTGAGCGCCGGAAGCTAAGGAGCGCTAGGAGCCGGAGACGAGGCGGGCTGCGCGGGCCTTCTTGCGCGCGGCCGTGTTCTTGTGCAAAGCCCCGCGCGCGGCGCCCTTGTCGATCGTGCGCACGAGCTCGAGATGCTCGGCGGCGAGCTTGTCCTTGTCCCCCGCGGTCGCAGCGGCCTCGAGCCGCTTCGTCAGCGTCTTCACCGTGGAGCGGTAGCGGAGGTTCTCGTCACGCTGGCGCTCGGCGATCCGGACACGCTTTTTCTGTTGTTGAATGTTCGGCATCTCGAAGGAAGGCCCGCACTCTGCGGGCGCGCAGGATCCTAGCAGACGGGTCTCTGCCGCTGGCCGTACCGGCTGGCCTGATTCCTATACTCGCAGCGTGGACGAGCGAGCCCAGGGACGGAGGCTCGCGTGGTCGACCGCGATCTTCTCGGCCGCGACCGGGCTCTCGCGAGTGCTCGGGCTCGTCCGGGAGATCGTGGCCGCGAACTACTTCGGCGCGCGCGGCCCGATCAACGCCTTCACGGTCGCCTTCCAGATTCCGAACCTCGTGCGCGCGCTCGTCGCCGACGCCGCGCTCTCCTCTGCGTTCGTGCCGGTCTTCAGCGAGCTGCTCGAGAAAGGAGAGAAGGCGCGCGCGTGGCGGGTCGCCTCGACGGTGTTCTGGCTCTTCCTGCTCGTTGTCGGAGGGATCACCGCCCTCTTCATCCTGGCCGCGCCGCTCCTGATGCCGCCCCTCACCGACGCGTACGACAACCTGGCGGTCACGCTCTCTCAGATCCTCTTCCCGATCGTCGTGCTGATCGGGCTCTTCGGGGTCGTTACCGGGATCCTCAACAGCTACGAGCAGTTCACGATCCCGGCGCTGACGCCGGTGTTCTGGAACCTGGCGATCATCATCGGGCTCGTGATCGGCGTTCCGCACGCCGACACCGAGAGCGGCAAGCTCTACGTTTACGCCGCCTCTATCGTCGTCGGCACCTTGATCCAGTTCCTGCTCCCGCTGCCCTGGTTGCGTGGGCTCGACGGCCGGCTCAGGCTCGCGTTGGACCTGCGCGATCCGGCCGTGAAGCAGGTGTTCAAGTTGATGGGGCCGGTGATGCTGGGGCTCGGCCTGATCAACGTCAACGCCGTGATCGGCACGTTCTTCGCCTCCAAGCTGATCGACCCGACGATCGCCCCGAACGCGATCGACAAGGCCTTCCGCATCTACATGCTGCCGCAGGGCATGTTCTCGGTCGCGGTCGCGACGGTCCTCTACCCGTCGCTCGCACGGTTGGCCACGCGCGGAGATCTCGTCGGGCTCCGGGCCACGATCTCGAGCGGTGTCCGGCAGATCAACTTCCTGCTCATCCCGGCCGGCGTGGTCTCCGCCGTCCTCGCCGAGCCGATCGTCCGGCTGCTCTACGAGCGCGGCGCCTTCGAGCCCGACCAGACCCACGTCGTGGCCGGCGCACTGGCCGCCTTCTCGCTCGGGCTCACGTTCAACGGGATGATGCTGATGCTGAACCGCGGCTTCTTCAGCCTCCAGGCGCCGTGGGTCCCGACCTTCGTCGCGCTCGCGGTGGTGGCGTTGAACACCGCGCTCTACGTCGTCTTCTACCGCGTCGGCGCATGGGGGATCCCGTTCGCGATCTCGCTGGCGAACATCGCCGGGGCCGCGCTGCTCTTCGTTGCGCTGCGGCGGCGAACGGGCCAGCTCGACCTGCGCGCGACGGCGCGGTCTTTCGCGCTCGTCGCGATCGCCTCGGCAGCGCTCGGCGGAGTCGCCTACGGTCTCTGGTACGTGCTCGACGGCGCGCTCGGCCGCTCCTTCGCCGGCCAGCTCGTCTCGCTCGGCGCCGCGCTCGTGGTCGGCGGGGCCGTGTACCTCCTGGCCTGCCGGCTGCTCGGGGTACGCGAGATCTCGACGCTACTATCGCTGCGAGACCGCTTCCGGCGGGACCGATGACGCATGGACCAAGCAAAAATCCGCAACTTCTCGATCATCGCGCACATCGACCATGGCAAGTCGACGCTCGCTGATCGCATCCTCCAGGTGACAGACACGGTCGCGGACCGTGACATGAAGGAGCAGCTGCTCGACTCGATGGAGCTCGAGCGCGAGCGGGGGATCACGATCAAGGCGCAGGCGGTGCGGGTGCTCTGGCGCGGGCACCAGCTGAACCTGATCGACACGCCCGGACACGTGGACTTCACGTACGAGGTGTCGCGCTCGCTGCAGGCCTGCGAAGGCGCGCTGCTCGTCGTCGACGCGGCGCAGGGGATCGAGGCCCAGACGCTCGCGAACGCCTACCTGGCGATCGAGAACAACCTCGAGATCGTCCCGATCGTGAACAAGATCGACCTGCCGCAGGCCGACCCGGACGGCGCTGCCGCGGAGGTCGCCGACCTGGTGGGAGACGACCCCGAGCGCGTGCTGCGCATCTCGGCGAAGACCGGGCAGGGCGTCGAGGACGTCCTCGACGCGATCATCGAGCGGATTCCCGCGCCGACCGGTGACGCCGCAGCCCCGGCCCGTGCGCTCATCTTCGACTCGTCGTACGACCAGTACCGGGGCGTCGTCGCGTTCGTCCGCGTCGTCGACGGCCGCTTCGAGACGGGCGAACCGCTCCGGGCGATGGCTCAGGGCACGCGCTTCGAGGCGGAGGAACTCGGCTTCCTTACCCCCGACCGGCGTCCCGTCAAGACGCTCGAGGCGGGCGAGGTCGGCTACGTGATCACGGGCTTGAAGGACGTGTCGAAGCTCGGCGTCGGCGACACGCTCACGAGCGAGAAACGGCCGGCGAAGGAGCCGCTGCCGGGTTACAAAGAAGTCAAGCCGATGGTCTTCGCGGGGCTCTTCCCGACGGACTCGGACGCCTACCCGGAGCTGCGCGACGCGCTCGAGCGGCTGAAGCTGAACGACGGCGCTCTCTTCTACGAGCCCGAGACGTCGCAAGCGCTCGGCTTCGGCTTCCGCTGCGGCTTCCTCGGCCTGCTGCACATGGAGATCGTGCGCGAGCGCCTCGAGCGCGAGTTCGACCTCGACCTGATCGTGACCGCGCCGAACGTCGCCTACCGCGTCCGGCCCCGTCCGGGTGCCGACTGGGTCGAGGTGCACAACCCCTCCGACATGCCGACCGAGATCGACGAGGTCGAGGAGCCGTACATCAAGGCCTCGATCATCGTCCCGAAGGAGTACGTGGGCGCTGTGATGGAGCTCTGCAACGACCGCCGCGGCACCTTCGACCATATGGAGTACCTGTCCGAGGAGCGCGTGCACCTCGTCTACGAGCTGCCGCTGGGAGAGATCGTGCTCGACTTCTACGACCAGCTGAAGTCGCGCACCCGTGGCTACGCGAGCTTCGACTACGACATGGCCGGGTTCAAGCCGGGCCACCTGGTGCGTGTCGACGTCCTGGTAGCGGGCGAGCCGGTCGACGCGCTCTCGCTGATCATCCACCGCGAGTTCGCCTACGACCGGGGGAAGCTGCTCGTCGAGCGGCTGCGGAAGGAGATTCCGCGCCAGTTCTTCGACGTCGCGATCCAGGCTGCGATCGGCGCCCGGATCATCGCCCGCGAGACGGTCAAGGCAAAGCGGAAGGACGTGCTCGCGAAGTGCTACGGCGGCGACATCAGCCGCAAGCGGAAGCTGCTCGAGAAGCAGAAGAAGGGCAAGAAGCGGATGAAGCAGGTCGGCGGTGTCGAGGTGCCGCAGGAGGCGTTCCTCGCAGTCCTCAACCTGGACGACCGCAAGTGAACGCCCATCACCTCTACGTGCACCTGCCGTTCTGCTCGCACCGGTGCGGCTACTGCGACTTCGTCACCGTCACCGGCCATGAGGGCGACCATGGCGGTTACGTCGACGCGCTGCTCGGAGAGCTGGAGCTCGAGCGCGGCCTGCTCTCGGACGAGGTCGACACCATCTTCCTCGGCGGCGGCACTCCGACCTTCACGGAGCCGGCCGCGCTCGCGCGTCTCCTCGCCGGCCTCCCGCGCGCCGCCGAGACGACGGTCGAGGCCAACCCCGAGACCGTCACCCCCGGCCTGGCCGCGCTGCTCCGCGAGCACGGGGTCAACCGCGTTTCGCTCGGCGCGCAGAGCTTCCAACCGCATCTGCTCGAGACGCTCGAGCGGCGCGCCCGCCCGGAGGACGTGCGCGGCGCGGTGCACACGCTTCGCGACGCGGGATTCGACAACGTCTCGCTCGACCTGATCTACGGGATTCCGGGCCAGAGCGTCGGCGATCTCGAGCGCGACCTCGCCGAAGCGCTCGCCCTGGAGCCCGAGCACCTCTCCTGCTACGAGCTCGAGGCCAAGCCCGGTACCCGCTTCACGCACGCGCACGGCGAGGAGCTCGAGCGTCAGGCTAACGCGATGGAGGGCTACTTCGAACGGGTTGTCGAGACGCTGACCGGGGCCGGCTATCGCTGGTACGAGACGGCCAACTTCTGCAGGTTTGATGACGAACGCGACGGCGACCGTGACCTGCGATCGGGCCACAACCTCGGCTACTGGCTCGGGCACGACTATCTCGGGATCGGCGTGGGCGCCGTCTCGACGGTGGCAGGGATGCGGTGGCGGAATGCCCCTAGCCTCCCGCGGTATCTGGCCTCGTTGCGGCGAGGCGAGCGTCCACAGCGGGAGCTGGAGCCGCTCGCCGCCGACGTGCGTGCGCGGGAGCGGGTCCTGCTCGGCCTCCGGCTGGACGAGCCGCTCAGCACCGCCGGCCTCAACGGTGCCCTGGACCACGACGCGCTTGCGCGGCTCCAGCGGCTCGGTCTTGCGGACGTGCGCGACGGCGGCGCGACGCTGGCGCTCACCCGGCGGGGCCGCTTCCTCGGCGGCGGCGTGACGGCGGAGTTGCTCGTCTGACGGCCGGTAGAATGACCTGCAAATGAGCGGGATCAGCGATCGCAAGCGCGACATTCTCCGGAGCGTCGTCGAGGAGCACGTGGCCACCGGCGAGCCGGTCGGCTCGAAAACGCTCGTCGAGCGCTCCGGCCTCTCCGTCTCTCCCTCGACGGTGCGCAGCGAGCTCGCCGCGCTCGAGTCGCTCGGGCTGCTCTCGCACCCGCATACCTCGGCCGGCCGGATCCCGACCGGGGCCGGCTATCGCTTCTACGCCGAGGAAGTGCTCGAACGGCAAGAGACCCGGCCGCCTCGCTTCCCGCTCGACCTGACCTCGATGAAGAGCGAGGTCGAGTCGGCATTGCAGTCGACGACCGAGATGCTGAGCCAGGTGACGCGGCTGCTCGCGCTGGTCTCCGCTCCTGGGCTCGAGACAGCGACCGTCCGCCATGTCGAAGTGCTGCTGCTCCAGCCGTCCGTCGTGATGGTCGTGACGATCACCTCGACCGGGGGCGTCGCGAAGAAGCTCGTCACCTTCGACGCTCCGGTCGATCCTGGCCTCGCCTCTTGGGCGAACGAGTATCTGAACGAGCGGCTCGCCGGGGTGCGCCTCGGCACTCATCTCCTTCGGAGGCGGATCGACGATCCGAGCCTCTCCCCGCGGGAGATCGCCTTCCTCGACGCCCTCCGCCCGTCGTTCCTCGAGCTGGCTGCTCCGACGGCGCAGTCGCTCTACGTCGGCGGCGCCGCATCGCTCCTCGACAGCGCCCGCGCCGACGAGCTCCAGGCGTGCCGGAGCCTGCTCTCGGTGCTCGAGAAGCGGGCTGCCGTGCTCGAGCTGATGACGGACGCCTTCGACGCGCGACGCGCCTTCGTCCGGGTGGGTCTCGACCATCCCGGCCTGCAGGACGTCGCGCTCGTCGGCGCCAGCTACGGACTGCCGACTCGGATGCTCGGGACCGTCGGCCTGCTCGGCCCGGTGCGAATGGACTACGACAGGGCCGTCCGCACGGTCCGCGCAGCCGCCCACGAGCTGTCGCGCCTCGTCGAAGCCACGTACGACGACAGCTAGGCCTGGAGCTAGGCTTGCCCGATGGCCACGGCTGAACGCGACTATTACGAGCTGCTCGGCGTCGAGCGGACGGCGAGCGAGGCCGAGATCAAGAAGGCCTTCCGGAAGCTCGCGCGCGAGCTGCACCCGGACGTCTCGCAGGAGCCTGATGCCCAGGAGCGCTTCCGCGCCGTCGCCGAGGCGTACGAGGTGCTCTCGAAGGCCGAGACGCGCCAGCTGTACGACCGCTACGGCCACGCGGGCCTTCGACGCGGGGGCTACGCGCCGAGCGACTTCGACTTCTCGAACCTGACGGACATCTTCTCGGCCTTCTTCGGGGACGACCTCTTCGCGCGGAATCGTGGCGGCCGCGCTCGCGGCGGCGACGTCGGAATTGCGGTCCAGCTGCAGCTCGCCGATGCGTTCACGGGCGTGAAGCGAACAGTCGGGGTGGAGGTCGCGCAGGCGTGCGAGCGCTGCGACGGCGAAGGCGCCGAGCCCGGGACGGAGCACGTCACGTGCGCGACCTGTGGTGGCCAGGGCCAGCTGCAGCAGGTGTCGCGCAGCGTCTTCGGCGAGTTCGTGCGGACGCAGTCGTGTCCCACCTGCGGTGGCGCGGGCCGCGTGGCCGAGACTCCGTGCACCGCCTGCGAGGGTGCCGGACGCGCGATCGCGTCGAAGGACATCGAGGTCGAGATCCCGGCGGGGATCCACGACGGCCAGCGGATCCGCATTCGAGGGGCCGGGCACGCGGGCGCGAACGGAGGTCTCCCCGGCGATGCGTACGTCGAAGTGCACGTCGCGCGTGACCCGCGCCTCCAGCGCGACGGCGACGACATCCTCTCGCAGGTCGACCTGACGATCGTCGAGGCGGCGCGCGGAGCGACGCTCTCCGTCCCCACGCTCGAAGGCGACCAGGAGCTCGCGTTCGACGCGGGCACACAGCCTGGGGAAGTCCGCGTGCTCCGCGGCAAGGGGATGCCGTCTCTCGAACGCTCCGGCCGCGGCGACCACCGCGTGCTCGTCAACGTCGCGGTCCCGCGACAGCTGACCGACGAGCAGCGCGAGTTGCTCGACCGCTTCGAGGCTCTCTCCGACGACGACACCTACCGGCGCGACGAGGGCTTCTTCGAGAAGCTCAGAAACGCCATCCGCTGAATGCGCAGGCGGGCGTGACGCTCCTGCGCCGCGTCTCGGTCACCGTTTCCGACGCTCGGGCCGAACAGGCGCGTGCCGTGATGATCGAGCTCTTCCCCGAGGGTTTTGAAGAGATCGACGGTGAGGGTGGCCTGGAGCTTGCCGCGTACACGAACGCGGCCGGCGAGGAGCGGATCTGGCAGGCCTTCGGTGGCGCCGCGGCGTCCGACGTCGAGGACGACTGGGAGGATCGCTGGCGGCAGTTCCACAAGCCGGTTCGCGTCGGCTCGCTCTGGATCGGGCCACCGTGGGAGGTGCCCGACGAAGACGCGATCGCGGTCGTGATCGATCCGGGCCGCGCGTTCGGGACCGGCGGGCATCCGACGACGCAGCTGTGCCTCGAGTTGCTCGCCGGTGAGGAGCGGGGGAGCGTGCTCGACGTGGGGTGCGGTTCCGGCGTCCTCTCGATCGCCGCTGCGAAGCTCGGCTTCGAGCCTGTGCTCGCGTTCGACTTCGATCCGCAAGCGGTCGAGGCGACCGAGCGGAACGCCGCAGACAACGGCGTCTCGATCGGCGTCAGGCAGGCGGACTTGCGGGAGGACGAGCTGCCGGACGCAGACCTGGCGCTGGCGAACATCGCCGCGGAGGCCGTGCTCGCCCTCTCGGCCCGGCTGCGCACGCCGCGCGTGATCACCTCCGGCTATCTGGTCTCGGACGAACCGCAACTGGAGGGCTACCGGATCGAGCGGCGCGTCCAGGACGGTGGCTGGGCGGCCGATCTCCACGTCCGTCAGTAGATTTCCCGCACCATGGCGAGCTTCTCCGTCCGTTTCCTCGGCTGCAAGGTCTCGCAGACCGATGCGCAGGCGCTGCGCGAGCGCCTCGTCGCCGACGGTCACCGCGAGGTCGAGAGCAATGGCGACGTCGCCGTCGTCAACACGTGCTGCGTCACGAACGAGGGCCTCGCCAAGTCGCGACAGGCCGCCTCGCGCGCCGCGCGCTCGCACGCCCGCGTCTACGTGACAGGTTGCGGGGCACGGCTCTCCGGGGACGCGTTCGCGGGGCTGCCGGTCAACGTCACCGTCGTTCCCGGCCAGATCGAGGAGGCGGTCGAGACGGTGGCCGGCGACGTCGGCGCCATCGGCTGCGTCCAGGCCGGCGCGAGGCTCGACCGCGTCCGAGCCTTCGTCAAGATCCAGGACGGCTGCTCGTTCTCGTGCGCGTTCTGCGTGATCCCGCTCGTGCGCGGCGCGACGAGAAGTAGAAGCGCCGGGGCTGTGCTCGCAGAGATCCGGAAGCGCGTTGCGCAGGGCCACCGGGAGATCGTGCTGACGGGCGTCAACCTCGGTTGCTTCCGCGACCGCGCTGCCGGCATGAAGCTCGCCGGCCTGATCCGCGCTGCCGGCGCGACCGAAGGCGTCGAGCGGCTGCGCCTCTCCTCGATCGAGATCAACCATGTCGACGACGAGCTCGTGGCCGCGCTGCGGGAGACACCGATGGTGGGGCCGCACCTGCACGTGCCGCTCCAGTCCGGTGACAACGCCGTCCTGAAGGCGATGGCGCGCCGCTACTCCGTCGACACCTATCTGCGGAAGCTCGAGCCGCTCGCCGACTTCAACCTCACCGCCGACGTGATCGTCGGCTTCCCGGCCGAGGACGACGCCGCGTTCGAGCGCACGCTCGAGACGGTGCGCGCCGCCCGACTGACGAAGGTGCACGTCTTCCCGTACTCGCCGCGGCCGGGCACGAGAACCGCCGCCGACGACCGGGTGCCGCCCGAGGTGAAGAAGGAGCGGAGCGCCCGGCTGCGCGCGCTCTCCGACGAGGCGTGCCGTGCCCGCTGGGAGCAGAAGGTCGGCCGTGACGACGTCGTCCTCGTCGATCGTCCCGGCCGCGGTTACGGCGCCGACTACTCGCCGTGGCTCGTCGAGGGCCCGGTCGGCGAGCTGGTCCGGGTCCGCGCCGCCGCCGTCACGCAGGAGGGGATTCTCGCTGCCTAAGGAGGGCTGTCTCTTCTGTCAGCTCGTGCGGGAAGGCGATCACGTCGCGAAGGCGAACGGATTCGTGGCGATTCGCGACATCAACCCCCAGGCCGAGACCCATCTGCTCGTGCTCCCCGAGCGGCACGTCGACACGTTCCGGGACGTCTCCGAGTTCACCCCGGACGAGGCGAAGCGGATGCTCGAGTTCGTCGCCGTCACTGCCGCGGGAGCCGGCCTCGAGGACTATCGCGTGGTCGTCAACGTAGGCCCGGGCGGCGGCCAGACGATCTTCCACCTGCACTGGCACGTCCTGGGTGGGAAGATCACGGGGCTGCCGGCTTGAGGAACACACAGTGAGCCTGATCACAGAGATCAAAGAACAGCTCGAGAGCGCCATGCGCGAGGGTGATGCCGCGCGCCGTGACGCGCTGCGCCTGATCCTCGCCAGCCTCCAGGGCGCCCAGAAAGAGCTCCAGCGCGAGCTGCACGACAACGAGGAGCTGCAGGTGTTGCAGCGCGAGCGGAAGAAGCGGCTCGAGGCCGCCGAGGCTTTTCGCGCCGGTGGGCGGGAGGAGCAGGCGGCCAAGGAAGAGGCCGAGCTCGACGTGCTCGAGGAGTTCATGCCCGAGCCGATCTCGGAGGACGAGCTCGAGGCGATCGTCGACGACGTGATCGCCGAGGTCGGCGCCACGAGCATGCGTGACATCGGCCGCGTGATGGCCGACGTGATGCCGCAGGTCGCGGGCCGCGCGGACGGTTCGGCCGTAAGCCAGCTCGTGCGCGAGAAGCTCGCCTGAGCATCTGTCCTCCGCACCTGTTGGACTGTGCGCGTGGCAACCCACAAGTTTCCACTCGTTGGGCCAGCGCAGCTTGAGCAGCTCTCGCGGGCTCTTGGTGAGGCAGCGTCCGGCACTCAGTTGACCCGGCTGTTCGCGGAAGCTCAGGTACCGAACATCTCTGCTGAGTCCACGAAGTGGAAGCGGATCTACGAGAACCTCAGTTCGGCTCAATCTACCGAGCGAGCCCGGTAGCCCCGTTTCACGGTTGATCCGGAAGGGTGTATCACCTGCGCGAGCATTCAACCTCTACGTCCCGTTGTCTGAACGAAGCGAGCACGCCGGCTTGGCAAACCTGATCCGAGGGATGTTCGGAGCGTTCCGCAAGTCCCACTGCGCATGCCGCTCGAATCGCGTGGCCGATCGGGCTTGAAGATGCCCTTGACCTCCGAACGATCGCGTCAATGCTCCATAGACGGATCGACGGTGCGCATGTGACGCCCACCGCCCCGAAGTACGGCTCTGCCTAGACTGAGTCGATGGTGGACCTGGCGCCCGTCGAGGCGTACAACGACGGTCGGGCACGGCACACGGAACCGCTGACGCCCCACCTACACTGAATCGGGTGCAGGAAGTCCTCTCCGTTCCGAACGAAGTCGCCGCCGAGCTCGGTGGAATCGGTGACGGCGTGCTCAACACGCTGCGCGACCGTCTGCACTGCACGCTCCGGCTGCGCGGGAACCAGCTGACGATCGAGGGGGCGGACGACCGCGTCGCCGCTGCCCGCGCGGTCGTGGACGAGCTCGTCGAGCTCGTCGAGGGCGGGCACGAGATCGGGCCGGACACCGTCGGCGCCGTCGTTGCTGCGCTCGACCAGGCCGAGGACATCCGCGAGGTCTTCGAGGACGTCGTCTGGCGGCACCGCGGCAAGAAGATCGCGCCCAAGACGATGGGGCAGAAGCGCTACGTCGACGCGATCCGCGAGTGCACGGTTACCTTCGGTATCGGGCCGGCCGGTACCGGCAAGACGTATCTCGCGATGGCGCTGGCCGTCGCAGCACTCTCGGAGAAGCAGGTCGCCCGGATCATCCTCACGCGTCCCGCCGTCGAAGCGGGCGAGCGGCTCGGCTTCCTCCCCGGCGACATGCTCGCCAAGGTCGACCCCTACCTGCGGCCGCTCTTCGACGCCCTGTACGACATGCTCGACGCCGACAAGCTGACCGCGCACATGGACCGAGGCGTGATCGAGGTGGCGCCGCTCGCGTTCATGCGCGGCCGCACGCTCAACGACTCGTTCATCATCCTCGACGAGGCTCAGAACACCTCGCCCGAGCAGATGCAGATGTTCCTGACGCGGCTCGGCTTCGGTTCCAAGGTCGTAGTCACCGGCGACGTGACGCAGGTCGACCTCCCCCGCGACCAGGCGTCGGGGCTGATCCAGGTGCGCGAGATCCTCGGGTCGATCGACGGGATCGCCTTCGTCGAGTTCACCCATCAGGACGTCGTCCGCCACAAGCTCGTGCAGCGGATCGTCGAGGCCTACAAACAGCACGCCGAAGAGACCGGCACCGCACGCAAGCGGTGAGCATGGTCGGAGTCGAGGTCGAGAACCGAAGCGGGGCCGCGGTCGACGAACGCGCCGCGGTCGAGCTCGCGCAGCGCGTCCTCGCGGCGGAAGGGATCGAGGACGGCGAGCTCGGTCTCGCGTTCACCGGCCCCGAGGAGATCCGCGCGTTGAAGCGCGATCACCTTGGCATCGACGAAGCGACCGACGTCCTCTCGTTCCCGCTCGACGGGCGCGAGGAAATTCCTGACGGACTCCCGCGCGCGCTCGGCGATGTCGTGATCTGCCCGCAAGTCGTCGGCGAGGCGTGGCGCGCACCACTCGTGCACGGGCTCCTGCACCTGCTCGGATACGAGCACGGCGACGAGATGGAGGAGCGGGAGGCGATGCACGCGTGAGAGCCCGCCGGCCTCCGTCCATTCTCGAATCGTTCAACTTCGCGTTCGAGGGGATCATCCACGTTCTCCGCACGCAGCGGAACATGCGGATCCACTTCCTGATCGCGGCGCTCGTCCTCGTTGCCGCGCTCGTCTCCGGCGTCGACAAGATGGAGTTGATCGCGCTCCTGTTGGCGATCGCGTTCGTGCTGATCGCCGAGATGCTGAACACCGCGGTCGAGGCCGCCGTGGACGTCGCGACCACGTCGTTCGACCCGATGGCGAAGCTCGCGAAGGACATCGCCGCCGGCGCGGTCCTGATCGCGACAGCGGTTGCCGTTGCCGTCGGGTACCTGGTCTTCTCCGGCCAGGTCGCGGACCGAAGCTCGAAGCTGCTGGAGAGGCTCACGAACGTGCCGGCCGAGCTGACCCTGATCGCGCTCGTGCTGACGACGATCCTCGTGATCGGGACGAAGGCGCTCACCGGTCGCGGCTCGCCTCTCCGCGGCGGCCTCCCGTCGGGCCACGCGGCCGTCGCGTTCTCGGGCTGGATGGCTGCCACGCTGATCCTCGACAACTCGCGCAACCACTTCCTGATCTCCTCGCTGACCTTCATCATGGCGTTGCTGGTGGCCCAGACCCGCGTCGAATCCGGAGTCCACTCGTCCCTGGAGGTCGCCTACGGGGGCCTTCTCGGCGCACTCGTCACGCTTGCCGTCTTCCAGGTGGCGCGGTGACGGATCAGGAGCTGCTTGCCCGGGCCGACGCGATCGCGGCCCGTGCCTACTCGCCGTACTCGAAGTTCATGGTCGGCTGCGCGATCCTCGCTCGAGACGGCACGGTGTTCGCAGGAGTCAACGTCGAGAACGCCGCCTACCCGCTCGGAATCTGTGCCGAGAAGAACGGCATCGGCACCGCGGTCACCGAGGGCTACGGCGTCGGCGACTTCGAGGCGATCGCGATCAATGCCTCGCCGTGCGGCGGCTGCCGCCAGTGGCTCTGGGAGTTCCGCTTCGACCGGGTCCTCTTCCGCAATCAGGGAAATGTCGTGACGATGACGCCCTCGGAGCTGTTGCCCGAGACGTTCGACGACCTGTGAAGTCCGGGATCGTCGCGGTGGCGGGCCGGCCGAACGTCGGCAAGTCGACGCTCGTGAACGCGCTCGTCGGCGAGAAGATCGCGATCACCTCGACCGTGCCGAACACGACCCGTCGCCGGATCTACGGCGTCGCGAACGGCGACGACTATCAGCTCGTCCTGGCCGACCTGCCCGGCTTCCAGAAGCCGATGGACAAGCTGACGACACGCATGCAGAACACGGTGGACTCTGCCTTCGAGGACATCGACGTCGTGCTCTTCGTCGTCTCCGCGCGCGACCGCATCGGTGCGGGCGACCGCTTCATCGCCCGGCGGATCTACTCGCTTGGCATCCCGGTGATCGTCGCCGTCAACAAGGTCGACAACCTGAAGCCGAGCCACATCATCACGCAGATGAAGGCTGCGGCCCAGCTCGGCGACTTCCACGCGCTCCACCCGGTGAGCGCCAAGACCAAGGACGGGATCGACGAGCTGCGCAGTGACCTGTTGCACCTGCTGCCCGATGGGCAGCCGCTGTTCGAGCGCGAGTCGGCCACCGACCAGACGAGCGAGCAGCGGATCACCGAGCTGATCCGGGAGAAGGCGCTCCAGCTGACGCGCGACGAGGTGCCGCACTCGATCTCGGTCGAGATCGAGGAGCTGGACGAAAAGCTCCTCCGCGCGTTCGTGCTCGTGGAGACGGAGTCGCAGAAGCAGATCCTCGTCGGCAAGAAGGGCGCGGTGATCCGTGAGATCGGCACGCGCGCTCGGCCGGAGATCGAGGCCCTCCTCGGCCACGGAATCTTCCTCGAGCTCGTCGTCAAGGTGCGCCCCAAGTGGCGGCGCGACGATGCGACACTCGAGCGGCTCGGGCTTTAGCTACTCGAGCTCGAGGCCCTCGTGCGCCAGCTCGAGGCTCTCGATCACGACCTCGTTGCCGGTCGCGTTCAGCGAGCCGGCCTCGATCTTCACCGGCCACGCGTTGCGGAGCAGCCAACGCGCGACGGGCTGCCGTGCCTCGTCGAGCAGCGTGATCGTCACGTTGCGGCGAGCGACCTGGCCGTCCCGCACCGCCTTCCACCACTCGAAGAGGTCGGTGCGCCCGGTGAAGCCGCGCTTCAGCGTCACGTTTGCGTGCTTCACGAGGCCCGGGAGCTTGCGCGCGGTGTTGGCCTTGTCATCGCCCTCCCGATACTCGATCACTTCGATCTCACCCGACGGGATCTCGACCTCGCTGAAGCCCAGGTTGTCGCCGAGGCCGATGTCGACGAGGAAGTTGAAGTTCAAGTACGGGTTGTCACGCTGGACGGCCACTGCGGGGAACCTCCCTGTCGATGAACCCGAGATCTCGGTAGATCTCGAGGTCGTGGTTGATGGTGGTCGACCGACGCTCGCCCGCCGGCGTTCGCCAGGAGATCGCGGCGGTGAGCTGGGTCGGCTCGTCGCGGGCGAAGTACGAGGCGCTGCGGTCGAGGAAGACGGAGATCGACTTGCGCGGTGCGAGGAACTCGAGCCTGCGGAAGAGCGCGAGCCGCTGCATCTTCTTCGTGCCGTCGACGCCGCCGAACGGCTTGTCGAACTTGATCCGAACGCTGTGCGCGGGCCGGTCGCCGGTGTTTTCGACGACGAGGAAGAGGAGACCGCGGTCGAAGACGACGTCGAGGATCACCTCGGCGTCGCAGCGCTCATCCCTCATTGCGGGAGTCTACGCCGGGTTCCTAGACGTCTCCGCCGAACGTGTCGCAAGCGGTCGGGTCACCGCTGTCGAAGCCGGTGCGGAACCACTTGACCCGCTGCGCGGACGTGCCGTGCGTGAACGCCTCAGGGTGGACTCCCTGCCCCGATTGCTCTTGGATGCGATCGTCGCCGACAGCGGCGGCGGCGGCGAGTCCCTTCTCGAGGTCGCCGGATTCGAGCAGGTCGCCACGTGTGTAGGCCGAGTGGCCCCAGATCCCGGCGAGACAGTCCGCCTGGAGCTCGAGGCGCACTGAGAGCTCGTTCGCGTCGTCGGGGTTCTCCTGCCGTGAGAGGTCCACGTCGTCCATCACGCCAAGCAGGTTTTGCACGTGGTGGCCGATCTCGTGCGCGATCACGTACGCGCGGGCGAACTCGCCGGGTGCCCCGAGTTGCTTCTGCAGCTGGTCGAGAAACGGCAAGTCGAGATAGACCTTCCGATCGCGCGGACAGTAGAAGGGCCCCACCGTCGAAGGCGTGTTGCCGCAGCTGGACTGCACGGCGTCGTCGTAGAGGACGACAGTCGCCGGCTCGTACGTCTTGCCGCTCTCGGCAAAGATCTTCCGCCACGTGGCGTCGACATCGCCGGCGACGAAGTCGACGAACTTCGCCGCATCGTCAGCGGGAGCCTTGCCCAGATCGGACGACGCCGCGCCCGGGCCCGGCTGGAACTGGCCCGTGCCGGGGTCGACTCCGAAGCCGCCGCCACCGCCGCCCGGCACTCCGCCGGTGAGGAGGTAGACGACGATCAGGAGGATCAGGCCGAGCCCGCCTCCGCCTGCCTTTCCCATCGGAATCGGGAATCCACCGCCGCCCAAGCCGCCGCCCGCGCCGCGGCGATCCTCGATCCGGCCTGCTCCTCCACGCCCACGCCATTTCATAGTGCGGCGTGATTCCCGCTCGGCTCGGTTCTAGTCCCTCGGACTACACTTTGCATATGGCCCAGGCGCCCGCCCTTCCGCGTGGCTTCGAGCTGCCGCTCGAGCCTCGTCTGCCCCGGATCGGCTCGGTGGACGCCGTGGCGCTCGAGGAGCGCGCCGCCACGCTGGCGAAGCGGTCGATCAAGAAGGAATCGAAGCTGCAGGCATTCGAGCTCGCCGTGCGGATGATGGATCTGACCACCCTCGAGGGCGCCGACACGCCCGGCAAGGTGGCCGCTCTCTGCTCGAAGGCGATGCGGCCCGACCCCAGCGACCCGTCCGTACCGTCGGTCGCGGCCGTCTGCGTCTACCCGAACCTCGTCCCGGTCGCGGTGGCGCGCCTGCGCGGCTCGAGCGTCAAAGTCGCCTCCGTTGCGACGGCATTCCCGTCCGGGCAGTCCCCGCTCGCGGTGAAGCTCGCCGACGTCCGAGAGGCGGTCGAGCTGGGCGCCGACGAGATCGACATGGTGATCGACCGCGGCGCCTTCCTCTCGGGCCGCTACGCGAAGGTCTACGACGAGATCGTCAAGGTCAAGGAAGCCTGCGGCGAGGCGCACCTGAAGGTGATCCTGGAGACAGGCGAGCTCGGCACCTACGACAACGTGCGCCGGGCATCGCTGCTCGCGATGGCCGCGGGCGGCGATTTCATCAAGACCTCGACCGGGAAGGTGAACCCGGCGGCGACGCTGCCGGTGACGCTCTGCATGCTCGAGGCGATCCGCGACGTGCACGAGGAGACCGGGCGCGTCGTCGGGATGAAGCCGGCGGGCGGGATCCGCACCGCGAAGCAGGCGATCCAGTACCTCGTCGTCCTGCACGAGACGCTCGGCCTCGAGTGGATGACGCCCGACCTGTTCCGCTTCGGCGCCTCGTCACTCCTGAACGACGTCCTGATGCAGATCCGCAAGCAGAAGACCGGCCAGTACCAGTCCCCCGACTACTTCACGTTGGACTGACCCCGTGACTGAGCTCGAGCGGAAGAGTCACGCGCCGGTCCCGGCGCTGACCGAGTGGGAGTACGCGCCCGCTCCGGAGGCGCGCGACATCGTCAAGCTCCAGGAGCGCTACGGCCTCTTCATCGGCGGCGAGCTCGTCGATCCGAAGTCGGGCGACTGGTTTACCTCCAGCTCGCCGGCGACCGAGGAGCCACTTGCCGAGGTCGCCCAGGCAGATGAGCAGGACGTCGACCTGGCGGTGCAGGCGGCCCGCGGCGCGTTCGAGGACGGCTGGTCGTCGCTCGCGCCTTCCGAGCGGGCGAAGTACCTCTTCCGGATCGCGCGGATCATCCAGGAGCGCTCGCGCGAGCTCGCGGTGCTCGAGAGCCTCGACGGCGGCAAGCCCATCCGCGAGAGCCGCGACGTCGATCTGCCGCTCGCTGCCGCTCACTTCTTCTACTACGCGGGCTGGGCCGACAAGCTCGAGTACGCGTTCCCGAACCGCAGGCCGAAGCCGCTCGGCGTCGCAGGGCAGATCATCCCCTGGAACTTCCCGCTGCTGATGCTCGCCTGGAAGATCGCGCCGGCGCTCGCGGCGGGGAACACGGTCGTGCTGAAGCCGGCGGAGACCACGCCACTCACCGCCCTTCTCTTTGCGGACATCGTCCGCCAGGCCGAGCTGCCGCCGGGGGTCGTGAACATCGTCACCGGCGACGGCCGCGCGGGCGCCGCGCTCGTCAAGCATCCAGGGGTGGACAAGATCGCGTTCACCGGCTCGACCGAGGTCGGGAAGGCGATCCAACGCGAGCTCGCCGGCACTGGCAAGAAGCTGACGCTCGAGCTCGGCGGCAAGGCGGCGAACATCATCTTCGACGACGCCGCGCTCGACCAGGCGGTCGAGGGGATCGTCAACGGGATCTATTTCAACCAGGGCCATGTCTGCTGCGCCGGCTCGCGTCTGCTCGTCCAGGAGTCGATCTCCGAGCAGACGATCGCGAAGCTGAAGCGCCGGCTCGAGACGCTGCGGCTCGGCGACCCGCTCGACAAGAACACGGACATCGGAGCGATCAACTCGAAGATGCAGCTCGACCGGATCACCGAGCTCGTCGAGGCAGGCAAGGAGGAGGGAGCGGAGATCTACCAGCCGCCCTGCCGCCTGCCGGAGAAGGGCTACTGGTTCGCGCCGACCGTCTTCACGAACGTCGCGCAGAGCTACCGGATCGCACAGGAGGAGATCTTCGGGCCGGTCCTCAGCGTGCTCACGTTCCGCACGCCCGAGGAGGCGGTCGAGAAGGCGAACAACACGCCGTACGGGCTCTCTGCTGGCGTCTGGACCGAAAAGGGATCGCGCATCCTCTGGATGGCGCAGCAGCTGCGGGCCGGTGTGGTGTGGGCGAACACGTTCAACCGCTTCGATCCGGCGTCGCCGTTCGGCGGCTACAAGGAGTCGGGCTTCGGTCGCGAGGGCGGCCGGCACGGGCTCGAGCCGTATCTGAGGTTCGACTCGTGAGGCGCTTTCGAGTGCCCCTGCTGCTGCTCGGCGGGATCGTCGCGCTGGTGCTCGGCGACCGTCGTTTCGGGGGCGTCAGGTGACCCGGCTACCCGTCAAGAAGACCTACAAGCTCTTCATCGGCGGCGGCTTCCCGCGCTCCGAGTCGGGTCGCACGTACGAGGCCGAGGGGCAGAACGTCGCCCGCGCCTCCCGCAAGGACGCGCGCGACGCGGTCGTCGCAGCGCGGAAGGCGCAGCCCGGCTGGGCGGGCGCGACCGCCTACAACCGCGGCCAGGTGCTCTACCGGCTCGCGGAGATGATGGAGACGCGCACCGCCGACCTCGCTGCGGTCTGCTCCGGCAAGAAGGAGGTCGAGGCCGCGATCGACCGCGTGGTCTGGTACGCGGGCTGGGCCGACAAGCTCGCGCAGGTGATCGGCTCCTCCAATCCGGTCTCGGGGCCGTACTTCAACTTCTCCGTCCCCGAGCCGACCGGTGTCGTCGCCGTCCTCGCTCCCGAGGAGCCCGCGCTGGACGGCCTCGTCGCGCGGCTCGCGCCGGTGATCGTCGGCGGCAACGCCGCCATCGTCGTGGCTTCCGAGAAACACCCCCTCGCCGCGATCGAGCTCGCCGAGGCGATCGCCACCTCGGATCTGCCGGGCGGCGTCGTCAACATCCTCACCGGCCTCGGCGAGGAGATCGCGTCGATCCTGGCCGGGCACATGGATGTGAACGCGATCGACATCACCGGCGCCAACGGGCAAGGGCCCGAGCTGGAGCGCCTTGCCGCCGACAACGTCAAGCGGGTCGTGCACGGCAGCGCAGACGAGCAGAGCCCGTGGACGATCGCGAGCTTCCTGGAGCTCAAGACCGTCTGGCATCCGATCGGCCAGTAGCTCGTGGAGGACGTCGACCTCGGCGTCTGTCCCGGTCGCTGGTACGCGGGCGACCCCACTCGCGTGGTGGCGCTCCTTGCGCTTGTGTTTCTGAAACACAAGCTTCTCGACGACCCGATGATCAGGCCGAATTCGCGGCGACGAACGCGGCTTGTGTTTCTGAAACACAAAGTCTGGGCGTCGATCGATCTCTTGCGGACCGTGGCCGTGCGGATCGACCTCTTCGTCGCTGCACTCGGGCGCTGAAAAGGCGTGACGGACGACCATCTGCGGGCGATCTCGCGCGTCTATGGGCCTGAGACGTGGGACGTGTATGACGTTCTCGACCGGAGCCTGGATCCACGCGGTCCGGAGGTGATGCTGGCGCTGGTGACCGAGCGACTGACACAGGCGTCTGTCGTTCTCGATGTGGGCTGCCGCGATGCGTCTCATCTGATCGAGCTGGTTCGGGCGTCTGGCGCGAGCGGAGTCGGGATCGACCCCGTTAGCCGCTTCGTCGAACGAGCGCAAGAGGCAGTCGCCGAAGCCGGCCTGGAGGCTCGGATTCAGATCGCCGAAGGAGTGATGCAGGACCTCCCCTGGCCCGACGGCTCCTTCGACCTCGTGTGGTGCCG
Organism: Gaiellaceae bacterium; assembly: GCA_033857955.1. Taxonomy (GTDB): domain Bacteria; phylum Actinomycetota; class Thermoleophilia; order Gaiellales; family Gaiellaceae; genus Gaiellasilicea. The sequence goes on from JAWVCW010000008.1 coordinate 68,210, forward strand.
TGACGTGATCGAGGTGGTCGAGCCGCTTGAAGCCGCAGTTGCCGAGGTCGGACGCGTCCTCCGGCCGGGCGGACACCTGGTCGTCTTCACCGTCTTCGCCACCGACCGTCTGGAGCCGAAGGAGGCCGCGTTGCTCGCACAGAGCCTCGCGGTCGTGCCGGCGAACCTCGTCGAGGAGAAGGTCGAAGCCGCATTCAGCCGTGCAGGGCTCGAAGTGGCGGTCAAGGACACGATCGGGACGGAGTGGCGGGAGTATGCGGAGGAACGAACGCAGCCCGTCTCGCGCGACCTCTTGCGACTTGCCCGGCTTCGCCGCCAGCGCGACCGCGTCATCCAGGACGCTGGCTCGGAGATCTACGGACACATCGAGTCCAACCTTCACTGGCTCGTCTATCAGTACCTGGGGAAGCTCCTGCCGACGATCTACGTGCTCCGGAAAGCAGCCTGACGGAGCTAGCCGCGGGCGGCGTAGATCGCCTGGCGCAGCTTGCCGTTCCGCGGCGGCGAGGCGAGCGCGTAGACGACGAGCGGCCGGCCGCGCGACCACGAGACGCCGATGTAGTCCGCGAGCATGCGGCCGAGCGTCGTCTCCGGCATCCACATGAGCGACATCCGCCGCGGATTCAGCCGCTGCGGCGCGCTCCAGCTCGACCCGTCCTGTGAGGTGACGAGTTCCGCGTCGATGCCGTCCGGCCGGATCGCGTAGTAGGCGATCGCCAGCCGGCCGGTGCCGGGCTCCACGCCGATCGTCGGCATGACCGCGTTCCGGTCGCGGGTGATACGAACGGGCTGCGACCACGTCGTTCCGTCCGACGACCGGGTGAAGACGACGTCGTTTCCCTGGCAGTGCGAGCGGAACCGGCAGTCCTGCCAGATCGCCACGACCCGGCCCGCGCCGTCGACGTCTACGGCCGGGAGCGGCGGCGCACGGAACGGGCTCGCGGGCTTGGACTGGAACTTCGCGAGCGTCACCGGATCGCCCAGCGTGACGCCGCCGTCCGTGGAGCGGACGGCGATCATGCTCGAGGCCGGCTGTGACCAGAAGACGAACGTGAGCATCCCGTTCGGCTGGACGACCGGGATCACGCCCGTCACGCCGGTCCGGAGCGTCACCGGCGCGGACCAGGACAGGCCTCCGTCGTCCGAGCGCTGAACTGCCAAGTCGTCCTGGCCCTCCTGCTCGCCGACCAGCGTGTACGCGAGGTAGCAGCGACCGTGGAACGGGCTCGCCGGGCCGTTGTCGCACGTGAGCCAGTCCTTGTCGTAGGCAAGATTCGCGGTCGTCGAGCGCGCGGCGTCGAGGGGACCGGTCCAGGCAACGCCGTCGCGGGAGCGGTGGATGGTGAGCCGCGTCACGCCCGGAGCGATGGCAAGCGTGTTCGCCAGCCAGACGCCGTGCTTGCTGTCGTACGCGAGCACTGGATCGCTGGCGCGAGTCGATGGTCCCGGCGGCACCGAGGTCGCGGTCAGGCCCGGCAGGATGCCCTCGTGCCAGGTTCGGCCGCCGTCCCGAGAGCTCGAGAAGCCGATGCTTGCGGCCCCGCCCGAGACGTTCCGGCCGTTCTGGAAGAGCGCCACCGTGGTCGCGCCGACCGTCTGGGAGTCCGGCTCGACCTGCGTCTCGTGCTGGCTCTCCACGTTCGCCTGCCGGTCGCGGTGGATGCGCGTGCTCACGACCTCGCAGTCGTTCTCGACGCGGTCGCGGCCGTCGACGGCGGCGACGTCGCGCCCAGGCCCGCAGGAGATGCGGTCGAAGCCGCCGTCGTACTCGGCCGAGATCCTGTCGTCGCCGGCCCGCGCGACGATGCGATCCGAGCCGTCGCGACCGATGAGGAGGTCGGCCCGTACCGTCCCGACGATCGTGGCGGATCCGGCGGCGGCGGCAACGGCGGGCGGCGCCGCGAGCAACAAGGCGATCGCCAGACGCGCGCGCACGCCTGAAACGTAGCCACGATCGGTAGTGTTGCGGTCGCGTGACCGGCCCCAGACGTCTGAGCCAAGCCATCTCCGAGGGCGACGGGATCTCGCTGATCGTGGCCGTGACCGGTCCCGAGGAAGCGCAGCAGGCCGAGGCACGCGGCGCGGAGGCACTCCTCGTCGAAGGCGATGTGGAAGCGATCCGTGCGGCGAGCAGCTTGCCGATCCTGACCGCAGCGGGCTCGGCCGGCGACGCGCGCATCGTCTGTCCGGGCGACGATGATGTCGAGCTCGGCGACTCGGTGGAGCTCGTCGTGCAGGTGGAGCGGGAGGAGGAGCTGGAGGAGGCGCTCGAGCGACTCGACCCGGAGCTCTTCGTGCTGGCCGCCGGCGATGCCGACGATCCGGTCGAGCGCGTGCTCGACCTGCTTCCCGACGTGCCGGCCGGCAAGCTCGCCATTGCCGATGTCGGCGGCGTCAGTCAGGTGCAGATCGAAGAGCTCGAGCGCGCCGGGGTCGACGCCGTGCTGGTACGTGAGCCGCTCTAGATGAGCCGCGAGCTGCGCAGCTCGCTCGCGATCGGCGTCGCCGTCTTCATTGCCGGCGGAGCCCTGCTGGGGCTCGAGATCGCGTCGAGCCGCGTCCTTGCCCCGCTCTTCGGCAACTCGCTCTACGTCTGGGGCTCGCTGATCGGGATCGTGCTCGCGGGCCTTTCGACCGGGTATTGGCTCGGCGGCATCATCGCCGATCGGTATCCGACGCCGCGCCTCCTCGTCGGCCTGCTGGGCGCGGGCGCGTTGCTCGTGCTCGCGATCCCGTTCGTCGACGGCTGGACGCTCGACCGGGTTGTCGACTGGGACCCCGGCCCGCGGCTGAACCCCGTGATCGCCACGGTCCTCCTCTTCGGCCTGCCGAGTGTCGTCCTCGGCACCGTGTCGCCGGTCGCCGTGCGTCTGAAGGCCCACTCGATCGAGAAGCTCGGCCGAACGGCGGGGCGGCTCTTCGCGGTCTCCACGGCGGGCTCGATTGCCGGCACGTTCCTGACCTCGTTCTGGCTGATCCCCACGCTTGGCACCGACCAGGTACTCGCGTCGGCCGCGGTTGCGCTGATCCTGGCTGCCGCCGCGGTCGCGCTCGTCGAGAAGCTCGTCGTCGCGTTCGCTCTCGCCCTCACCCTCGCCGGTGCAAGCCTCGGAGCCGTCGTCTCGCTGGCGCCCGAGCAGGGCGGAACCGTTGCCGCCTCGCAGCTGCGCAACTGGTCTCCAGTCTACCGGCAGCAGTCGCAGGCGGCCCGCGTCGGCGCGATCGAGGACACGCAGACCGGCTACGAGATCCTGCACACCTCGGACTCGCAGTACCACCGGATCGCCGTCGTCGAGGACGACACCAGCCGCTACCTCCGCTTCGACAGCTCGTTCCAGAGCGGCATGTTCATCGCCGACCCCTACCGGACGCGCTTCCCGTACTCCGACTACCTCCAGCTTCCGTTCGCCTATCGAGCGCAGACCAAGAAGGTGCTGTACATCGGGCTCGGCGGCGGCTCGGCACCCAAGCGGGCGTGGCGCGACTTCCCCGGCGTGCGGATCGACGTGGTGGAGCTCGACCCGGAGGTCGTCGACGTCGCGTACAAGTATTTCGAGCTGCCGCGCGATCCCCGGCTGCACGTCGAGGTCGAGGACGGCCGCCGCTACGTGTCGGATCACGATGGGCCCTGGGACGTGATCGTCATCGACGCGTTCTACGCCGACTCGATCCCCTTCCACCTCGCGACGCGGGAGTTCCTCCAGCTCGCCCGGTCGCGGCTCACGCCCGGCGGGCTCGTCGTCACGAACATCATCGGTGCGGTGAGAGGCCCGAGCTCCCGCCTGTTCCGCTCGATGCTGCGCACCTACCGTGCGGTCTTCCCGACCGTTGCGATCCATCCCGTGGTCGATACCGCCGGCAAGGACCTCGAAGCGGTCCGCAACATCATCCTCGTGGCCGGTGACGGCGCCGCGCCGTCGAAGCAGTTCCTCCTCGACCGCTGGCGTGAGGTGCACCGCCGCTCTCCGGGTACGCCGGATCTCGAGACGGCGATCAACGGCCGTGTCGACGCACCCATTTCGACCCAGGACGTGCCGGTGCTGACCGACGACTACGCGCCGACCGACGCCCTGCTGCTCCTCTTCGACTAGTCCTCGGCGGTTCTAGCCGTCGACGACGGTGAAGTCGTCCGCTCGTCGGCCTGGAGCGCCGCCGCCAGACCGAAGCCGTCGAGCACGGGCATGCTGATCTCGAGCAGCACGACGTCAGGCGCATGGTCGAGGGCGAGCTCCACTCTTCGACATCGCGAAGGCCGTGGTCGACAGCCACCTGCTGCTCGTTCCGCCCGCGCACGGCACGCCTTAGGTCTTAGCCGGCGAAGGCTTGGGCAACGTCCCACCATTCCGGTGGGACGAGCTTCAGCTCCCTCGTCGCCTCGACGAGCGAGATGTCCACGATCTCGTCGCCGTGGAGCGCAGCCATGCTGCCGAAGTTGCCTTCGTGGACGAGGTCGGCGGCTTTGAGCCCGTACCGGGTCGCCAGAACGCGGTCGCGCGGAGTGGGGGTGCCGCCGCGCTGGACGTGGCCGAGCACCGTCACTCGGGTCTCGAAACCGGTGCGGTCCTCGATCTCACGGCCGAGCTCCCCGCCGACCCCGCCGAGAACGACATGGCCGAACTGGTCGGTCGGCCGCGCCTCGCCGGCAACGAGCGTCTTCTCGCCGGAGGCGTACGTGAGCTCGTAGCCCTCGCTGACGACGACGATCGAGAAGTCCTTGCCGCTCTCGTGGCGCTTCTCGAGCCGGGAGCACGCGTCCTCGACGGTCATCGGCTGCTCGGGGATCAGGATCACGTCGGCGCCGCCGGCGATGCCGGAGTGCACGGCGATCCAGCCCGTGTGCCGGCCCATCACTTCGACGACCATGACGCGGTTGTGGGACTCGGCGGTCGTGTGCAGACGGTCGATGGCCTCGGTCGCGATGGTGACCGCGGTGTCGAAGCCGAAGGTGTAGTCGGTCCCGTTCAGGTCGTTGTCGATCGTCTTCGGGACGCCGACGACTGGGAGCTCGTGCTCGGAGTGGAGCTTCGCGGCGACGCCGAGCGTGTCCTCGCCCCCGATCGCCACGAGTGCGTCGAGCCCCTCGCGCTCGAAGGTGGCGAGCACCTTGTCGACTCCGCCGTCGACCTTGTAGGGGTTCGTCCGCGACGTGCCGAGGATCGTGCCCCCGCGAGGCAGGATCCCCGAGACTTCGCGCAGGCCGAGCGGCTCGACGATGCCGTCGACGAGCCCGCGCCACCCTTCGCGGATCGCCGCGACCTCCCAGCCGCGATCGATCGATCGCCGCGTGGTCGCGCGGATGACGGCGTTCAGACCCGGACAATCGCCGCCGCCAGTGAGGATTCCGACCCGAGCCACGCCACCAGTCTAGGCAGAGGCGCGCGAATGCCGAGGGACAAACAGGGTTATCGCAGGGTGCGCTACACCTTCGCGGTGCTCGGCGGGATGGCCGTCGAGGGGGACGTGCTCGCCTGGGTCTCCGACCACTGGAAGCATCACCAGTTCTCCGACCCGGAAGGCGATCCGCACAGCCCCCACGTCGGGTTCGGCGACGGCCGCGTTGCGGAGCTGGGCGGTTGTGGCATGCCCACACCGGCTGGCTCTTCTCGGCGGCCGGGCGCGCCGTGCAGTCGCGCGACGCGAAGGACCTGCTGCGCGACCGCGGCATGCGCGTGATCGCGAAGCTCTTCCTCCCGCTCGTGCTCTTCTCGCTCGCCGCCCCGGCGGTCGCCGGCTGGCCGCTGATCGGAGGCTGGTACGGCTTCTTTGCGGGGCTCTTCTGGGCGGCGCCGTTCGGATCTTCTTGCTCCAACACGTCACATTCTCGATCAACTCGATTTGCCACCTGTGGGGCCGCCGTCGTTTCGCATCCCGCGACGAGTCACGGAACGTGTGGTGGCTCTCCTGGCGCTCCTTCGGCGAGTCCTGGCACAACAACCATCACGCGTTCCCCACCTCAGCCTTCCACGGCCCCCGTCCACAGGAGATCGACCCCGGGCGGCTGGCTGATCTGGCTGCTCGAGCGCGCCGGTCTCGCTTGGAACGTGATCCGCATCCCGCCCGGCAAGCAGGCCCGCAAGCTCGCCGGTTCTCGTGAAACCGATCCGACCATGACTCCGTTGAGGGTGTGACATGGACGCGCGCGAGAAGCGGATGGCAAGTAACGAGGCCCTGTTCCGGGAGGTGAACGAGCGGATCGAGGTGATGGCCCACAACCTCGGCCCGGAGGTCCCGTACGAGTTCCTCTGCGAGTGCGCGAACGCCGACTGCACCTTCCGACTCACGCTCCCGATCGCAACCTATGAAGCGATACGGGCCGATCCGAAGCAATTCGTCGTGCTGCCGCTGCACTTCACGCCGGAGATCGAGGATCTGGTTGTCAAGGACGACACCCACTGGGTCGTCCGCAAGACGGGAGAGGCGGGGGAGTACGTCGAGCAGCTGGATCCACGGAGCCGCCAGCCTCAGAGCTGAGGCACCGCCTGAGTGCCGAAGGGGGGAATCGAACCCCCACTCCCCGGAGGGAACCGGATTTTGAGTCCGGCGCGTCTGCCAGTTCCGCCACTTCGGCTCAGGGAGTCGATGGTATCCGCCCTTCTGGCGCGCGACTGGATGGCACTAAGTTGAATGTCGCGCGGCTTGTCGGGATACTTGCCACTTCGCCCGCCACAAGGGCTGCGCAAGCGTGCAGAACTCGTCGGGTCCATCGGACGGAGGAGGAGAGCAGTTGATTTCCAGAAAGCATGGTTTGAGCGTTCTGGCGCTGCTCGTCGCGGTGCTTGCATTGGTCGCGGCGGGTTGCGGAGGCAACGATAGTTCGAGCAGCGGTGGCACGACCACCGAAGCTTCCGGGGGCGGGGGCAGCACGGGCAACGTCGAGGCGCTGCCGTCCTCGTCGTGCACTGCTGTCGAGTACAAGGGTGAAGGCGATCCGGACGTACTCCTCGCATCCGACTTCCCGCTCCAGGGGTCGTCGCGCACCCAGACCATTCAGATCGTGGAGGCGATTCGCTACCTCCTCGAGCAGTCCAACTACAAGGCCGGAGACCACAACGTCGCGTTCCAGTCCTGCGACGACGCGACCGCTCAGGCGGGCAAGTGGGACTCGGGCAAGTGCTCGACGAACGCCCAGGCGTATGCCGGCAACGAGAAGCTCGTCGGCGTGATCGGGACGTTCAACTCGGGTTGTGCCGCGATCGAGATTCCGGTGCTGAACCAGGCTCCGGGCGGCGGTGTCGCGATGATCTCGCCCGCGAACACCTACGTCTGCCTCACCGAGGGCGGTCCGGGCTGCGATGCGACTGAGCCCGATAAGTACTACCCGGGTGGAAATCGCAACTACGCCCGCGTGGTCGCGCACGACGCCTACCAGGGCGCGGCTGTGGCCGAGTTCGCGAAGGAGCAGGGCGTCACGAGCGTCTACATCCTGAACGACAAGGAGGCGTACGGCCTCGGCGTCGCGACGAACTTCAAGAACGCAGCGAAGGCCGTGGGGATCAAGCTCGCGGGCTTCGAGGCCTGGGATCCGAAGGCGTCGAGCTACGAGGCGCTGTTCCGCAAGATCAGCAACAGTGGCGCGGACGCAGTGTTCCTCGGCGGCTTGATCGACGAGAACGGTGCCCAGGTGATCAAGGACAAGGTCTCCGTGCTCGGCCCGAACGACGGCAAGGTCAAGTTGTTCGCGCCGGACGGGTTCACGACGCAGCAGACGATCGACGAGGCCCCCGAGGCCACGCCGGGCATGTTCCTGAGCGTCGCCGGCGTGCCGATCGACGAGTTCAAGGGGAAGGGCGCCGAGTTTGCGAAGGCGTTCAAGCCACGGCTCGGCGGCAAGGCGATCGACCCGTATGCGATCTACGGCGCCCAGGCGGCGCAGGTCATGCTCGACGCGATCGCCGCGTCGGACGGGAGCCGTGCTGACGTGATCGCGAAGATGTTCGCGACGAAGGTCACGGACGGCTATCTCGGCAGCTTCGGGATCAACGAGAACGGCGACCCGAGCGGCGCAGAGGGCGCAGTCGTGGGCTTCACGATCTACAAGGCCACGGACAAGCTCGAGACCGTCAAGACGATCTCTCCGAAGCCGGAGGACGTCGACGCGGCACGCGGCTAGCACGTCGCCGCCAGCATGAAGTTGGGGGAGGGCTTGGCCCTCCCCCAACTTTCCTTTAGGTTCTTCCCCGCATGGCGCGACCGCCCCTGACGAGCACGTTCGACCGCTTGCGGAGGTCGGGCGCCGTCGCTCTCATCGGCTACGGGCTCGTCTCGCTCGTCGCCCTCTGGCTGGTCGTCAACTTCTTCAAGGAGCCGACGGAGTTCATCAACGTCGGCCTGATCGGCCTGACAAACGGCGCGATCTACGGTCTCGTCGCACTGGGCTACACGCTTGTCTACGGCATCCTGCAGCTGATCAACTTCGCCCACGGAGACGTGTTCGCGCTCGCGGGCCTGACTGCGAGCTCGCTCATCGTCAGTGGGCTAGGGCTCGAGAAGGACGCGTCGGTGCTGGCGATCATCGGCGGCATGCTGCTGACGCTCGTCGTGATCATGGGCTTCTTCGCGTTCGTCAACGCAGCGATCGAGTTCGTCGCATACCGCCGCCTCCGGCGCGCGCCGCGGCTTGCCGCCCTGATCACCGCCGTGGGCATGTCGTTCATCGTGCAAAACGTCTCCCTGGCCATCTTCGACGTCAACTTCCGCTCGGTGCCGTCCTTCATCCCGCGTTCGGAGGCGATCGGGATCGGCGACGTCACCTACTCGTGGAACAAGCTCGCGGCCCTGCTGATCACGATTCCCGTCCTCGTCCTGCTGACGTGGTTCGTGCAGTCGACGCGCCAGGGCAAGGCGATGCGCGCCGTGGCACAGGACACCGAGGCCTCGGCGATGATGGGAATCAACGTGAACCGGACGATCTCCGTCACGTTCGCGATCGCCGGCGCGCTCGCCGGCGCTGCCGGCATCGTCTACCTGCTGCAGTTCAACATGCGCTACGACACGGGCTTCGAGCTCGGCCTGATCGCGTTCACGGCCGCCGTGCTCGGCGGGATCGGCAACCTCTCCGGCGCCGTGCTCGGCGCGCTCGTGATCGGCTTCATCCAGGCCTTCAACGAAGGGCTCACCTGGTACACGCCCGGCTCCGACTGGACTCGCTCGATCGTGTTCGGAATCCTGATCGCGATCCTCGTCTTCCGGCCGGAAGGGCTGCTCGGCGAGCGCACGCCCGAGGGCGCGTGAACGCATTCGAGCAGCGGCTGCGGAGCTATGGTCCCGGCGCGTTCGCGGCGCTCGCGCTGATCGTGCTCGGCTTCCTCTATCCCAAGTACGCAGAGTCGCTCGGGAACCTCTCCCTCCTCGGCGACTACGTCCCGAGCGTCAACTCGATGGTGATCATGATCGTCTTCACGATGATGGCGGTCGGGCTGAACATCGTCGTCGGCTACGCCGGCCTGCTCGACCTCGGCTACGTCGCCTTCTATGCCGCCGGCGCGTACACCTCGGCCTGGTTCGCCTCGCAGCAGTTCGACCAGTGGAACTTCCATTTCGGCGCGGTCGGGATCTCGGACGACCTGCCCGGCATTCACCTCTCGATCTGGCTGGTGCTCCCGCTCGCAGGTCTCTTCACGGCGATGGCGGGCATCCTGATCGGCTTGCCGACGCTGAGGCTGCGTGGCGACTACCTCGCGATCGTCACGCTCGGCTTCGGTGAGATCATCCCCCAGGTCGTTCGCAACGGCGACAACGTCTTCGGCTTCGACCTCACGCACGGGACGTTCGGGATCAGTCCGATCGACTCGCCCGGGTTCGGCAGCGCGGGCGACTCCCTCGGCCTGCCGCTGAGCTACCAGTCGTCGTTCGAACGTGCGCAATGGTTCTACTGGACGGCGCTGGCGCTCCTGCTGATCACCGTCTTCTGCTCGGTGCGCCTTCGTGACTCCCGCCTTGGACGGGCCTGGATCGCAATCCGCGAGGACGAGACGGCGGCCGCGGCGATGGGGGTGCCGCTGATGCGCACGAAGACGTGGTCGTACGCGATCGGCGCCTTCTTCGGCGGTGTCGCCGGGGCGTTCTACGCGAGCTTCAAGAGCGGCGCCTTCCCGGCGGACTTCTACTTCAACATCTCGGTCTTCCTGCTGTGCATGGTGATCCTCGGCGGGATGGGATCGATCTGGGGCGTGATCCTCGGCGGCATGATCCTCGGCTACCTGAACGTCGAGGGTCTCGCGACCATCGGGTCGAAGGTCCAGAGCTCGACCGGCTGGGACTGGTTCGAGCCGACCAAGTTCCAGTTCGGGATCTACGGGTTGATCATCGTGGGGATGATGCTCCTGCGTCCCGAGGGCCTGATCCCCGAGCGCCGGCACAAGCGCGAGCTCGAGCTCGGCGTCGCCGACACGCCGCTCTACGACGTGACGCACGAGGGCTCCGACACGGATCGTGATCCGAGCAATGACTGATCTCCTGGTTGCGGCGCACGTGCGGAAGGAGTTCGGCGGGCTCGTCGCCACGAACGACATCGACTTCGCGATCCCGCAGGGCTCGATCGTGTCGCTGATCGGCCCAAACGGCGCGGGCAAGACGACGTTCTTCAACATGCTCACGGGCGTGTACAAGCCGACCGCGGGCTCGATCGTCTTCGACGGCACCGATGTGACCGGGAAACCGCCGCATGCGATCACGGAGCTCGGGGTCGGCCGCACCTTCCAGAACATCCGGCTCTTCCAGCACATGACCGCGCTCGAGAACGTCCTCGTCGGGATGCACTGCCGGCTCCGAGGCGGCATCCTCGGTTCGATCTTCCGCACCCCGCGGGTGCGCCGCGAGGAGCGCGAAGCGAGCGAAACCGCGCGCGAGCTGCTCCGCTTCTCGGGCCTTCGTGGCCGCGACAGGGAGATGGCCCGCAACCTGCCCTACGGCGACCAGCGCCGTCTCGAGGTGGCGCGCGCTCTCGCGACGCAGCCGAAGCTCCTGCTCCTCGATGAGCCGACGGCGGGCATGAATCCGCAGGAGACCGCCGACTTCACGGCGTTCGTGCGCGTGCTTCGCGACGAGCGCGACCTGACGGTGCTGATGATCGAGCACGACATGAAGGTCGTGATGGGGATCTCCGACCGCGTCACCGTGCTCGACTACGGCGAGAAGATCGCCGAGGGTACGCCGCAGGAGATCCAGAAGGACGAACGCGTGATCGAGGCCTACCTCGGGAAGGGAGCGACGAGCGGTGGCTGAGCCGGCTGCAGGGAACGCGGTCGTCCTGGAACTCGAGAACGTTCACACCTACTACGGCGCGATCCACGCCTTGAAGGGCATCTCGCTCAAGGTGCACGAGGGCGAAGTCGTGACCCTGATCGGCGCGAACGGGGCCGGCAAGTCGACGACGCTGCGCTCGATCAACGGCGTCAACCATCCGCGCGAGGGGTCGATCACCTTCCAGGGCAAGGACATCACGAACGCGCCTCCGCACGAGATCGTGAAGATGGGGATCGCCCAGTCGCCCGAGGGACGTCGGCTCTTCCCGCGCATGAGCGTGCTCGAGAACCTCGAGATGGGAGCGTTCCAGCGCACCGACAAGGCGAACTTCCCGGAGGACATGGACCGTGTCTTCCGCCTCTTCCCGCGCCTGGCCGAGCGGAAGCAGCAGAAGGCGGGGACGATGTCCGGCGGCGAGCAGCAGATGGTCGCGATGGGGCGGGCGCTGATGGCCCGGCCGAAGCTGCTGCTACTCGACGAGCCGTCGATGGGGCTGGCGCCGATCTTCGTCGAGCGGATCTTCGAGATCGTGCGTGAGATCAACGAGCAGGGAACGCCGATCCTGCTCGTCGAGCAGAACGCGCTGATGGCGCTCGACGCGGCGAGCCGCGGCTACGTGCTCGAGACCGGCGCGATCGCGCTCGAGGGGCCTGCGAAGGACCTGCGCGAGAACGCCCAGGTCCGCAAGACCTACCTCGGCGAGGACTGACCGCCGCCGGCCGGGAGCTTGTGTTCCTGTAACACAAGCTCCTCGTGAACCGCACCGTTCTGCGGGTCGAGCTTGTGTTACAGGAACACTAAGTCTCTTAGGGCGGGGTCTCTCAGGGCGGGGTCTCTTAGGGCGAGCCGACCTCGAGCGGGAAGTAGGGCGGGCTGAGCAGCAGGGCGATCCTCGCCTCGCCGCCGGCGCGGCCGTGGGCCATCTCGAGCGCGGTGGAGAAGCTGTGCGTCGGCACGAAGCCGAGTGTGCGGGCGGCCTGGTGGTCGCGGCAGCCCGCGACGACGACCGCGCCCAGCCGGTCGAGGGCCGGCCGGCAGCCGTCCCAGTCGACGTAGGGAAGGAGCGGGTGGCAGGCGCGGCCGGCGCGGTACGCGGCGAGAGCCCGGGTGTCCGCCGCGGCCGCCACCTCGCCCGCGGCGAGATCCTCCTCCGTTCGGCCGTCGCGGAGCGCATGGAAGAGCGAGCGGTACGGATCCTGGGTCCCGTGCGCGAAGTGGCGCGAGAGCCGGTGGAGCACGATTGCCGTCCCCCCTTCGACGACGGGAAACGACTCGCGCCAGAGCCGGAGCGCGAGCCCGAGTGCGACCGTCGCCACAGTTAGCGGGTTCAGCCGCTCGCGCGGGGAGTGGTGATGCGTCCACGGCATTCCGATCACGATCGCGTCGACGGGTCGCTCGAGTCGCCTCGAGCGCCGGGCGATCCCGCGGAGAAGAGCCTCCATGTGCGCGACCGACGGTGGCCCCGCGAATGCCGCGACGGCCGTCAATTCCCGGGCGAGGTCCTGGAGGATGCGGCGGCGCACGCCCGACGGGAAGAGCGAATAGCGGCGCAGCGGGGAGGCGACCAGGTGACGGAGAGAAGCCTCCTCGTACGGATAGCCGCGAAAGCGCCCGAGGAGTCGCGGGGGATTGAGCACGAGCGACGCGCCGATCACAGGCACGCGGGCGGCGAGCGCGCGCTCGAGTGCCAGTCCCAGCTGCCAGCCACGCGCGGCCGCAGTCTCGAGCAGTGAGTAGGCCGTCGCGGCGCGAAGGGTCTCCGGGCCGCAGGCGCCGAGCAGCGCTCCCGGGCCTCCGTGCAGCACCGTCTCCGCGGCGCTCACGCAGACGACGAGATCTGTCTCGACGAGCCTTCGGTTGACCCGCAGGGGCGTCCGCCCCGCATCGCCGACGTGGACGAGGTCGGGCGCCTCGGCGTCGTGAATCTCGACCAGGCCGTGGAACCGGCGGGCGGACACGGGTGGGAGGAGCGCTTCCTGCTCCCGGTGGCCGGCCCGGCGATTGAGGCCTCCGGCGACGACGATCGTCTGCTGCCGCGACGGCACTCCGAGCCGCTCGAGCTCGGCGATCACGGCCGCGAGCGCCTCGCGGCGCGGGTCGTTCGGCGCTCCCGGCAGCGGCAGCTCGGGAGGCTCGACGACGATCGTGACGGTGCCGCCGCGCTTGAGCAGCGCTTCGAGCGGCGCCCCGGAGAGCGGAAAGCGAAGCGCGTCGCGAACGGCGGCGCCGACGTCGGCAATCCCCTCGGACGGTGTTGGGGGCCTCAGCACGAGCGCGTCGTCAGGGGCGTTGACGATCGCGATGCGAGAGCCCGACGGCAGCGGGATCCTCGGCATGACGCGCGCGACCTTACCTGGGGCCGCTTGTGGTGCTACCCGGTCTGGCGCTAGGGGATGCGCCGGTAGAGGCGGAGGAACGACTCGCGGAAGCCTCGGCGCGGCCAGAAGCGCGACGCGAGCAGGTTCGTGACGCGCCAGTCGGTCACCATCGTCTCGTGGCCGCGGTCGCGCGCCCAGGCGAAGGCCGCTTCCGTGAGCGCGAGGCCGGCGCCGGAACCGCGGACGTCCGGCCGCGTTGCCGCCCAGCCGAGCAGCGCGGCCCCGTCGGGCCGCGCGAGCCCTGTGTGGACGCTCGACAGCTCGGCCGGGGCGAGGGCGAACGAGCCGACGATGCGCCCGTCCTGCTCGAACACGAGGTCACCGCGCGCCTCATTGGCCAGGTCTTCGACGATCTCGGCGCGAAGCTCTTCCAGAGTCTCGCGAGAGTGCACGAGGCCGAAGACGGGCGCGCCTGCATGGTGCTCTCGGATGAGCGGAGAGAGCTCGACGAGCGCGCCGACGTCCCGCTCCTCGGCGAGGCGCACGCCTTCGGGCCACCCGACGTCGGGCACCTCCCGAATTCCATATGCGTGCTGTTGCCCGAAGCCGACCCGCGACCAGGCGTCGAGCAGCGGCGCATCCGAGGCGGGCACGATCGCGTAGTGGCGGTCGCGCCCCTCCTCCACCCAGCGGGCGGCCGCCGCTCCGTACAGGTCGCGCAGGTCTTCGGGGGCGTCGACCGCGTGTCCGGCGGTCTCGACCCAGACGTTCGCGCCCCAGGTCTCGTCGCTCTTGCGTACGCCGAGGAGGAAGCCGGCGACGCGTGAGCCCCGGAGGGCGACGGCGCCGGACGCTCCCTCGCTCTGCGCGAGCATCTCCACCTCGGCAGCGGCCGCCTCCGCGTTCTCGTACCGGGACGGGAGCAGCGGCTCGACGGCTCGATGGGCGCGCTGGCGCGCGGCGAGAAGCTCGCCTGCGTGGGGGAGGAACTCGTCGGAAAGTGGTCGAATTTCGAGGCGCGTCATCGCGGCGAGACGATAGCTTGGTCCTATGCCGAAGACGCTCACCGGACAGGAGCTGCAGCTCGACGACGGGCCCGCGCGCGACTCGGAGCTCTTCCTCGTCGACGGCAACAATCTCGCCTACCGGGCTTTCTTCGCGCTTCCGGAGGAGCTCGCGACGAGCGACGGCTTTCCGACGAACGCCCTCCTCGGCTTCGCGAACATGCTCTTCAAGCTTCTGTCGGACTACCGGCCCAAGGGTGTCGCGGTTGCGTGGGATTCGAGTCCCACGCACCGGGCCGCGGTCGCGCAGGCGGCAGACGTCGTCTACAAGGAGGGCCGGCGGCCGATGCCGGATCTCCTGCGCGAGCAGTTCCCGCACTTCCGGCCGATCGTCGAGGCGTTCGGCTACCGCAACCTCGAGTTCGAAGGCTGGGAGGCGGACGATGTGATCGCGACGCTCGCCACCCGCGCGGACGAGGCGGGCGTGAAGACGACGGTGGTCTCCACCGACCGCGACGCCTTTCAGCTCTGCTCGGCGAACATCACGCTGATGATGACGCCGCGCGGCGTCGCCGACGTGAACGTCTACACGCCGGAGCGGGTCGAGCTGCGTTACGGCATCCGGCCGGACCAGGTGCCGGACTTCATCGGCCTCAAAGGCGACACGTCCGACAATATCCCGGGCGTTCCCGGGATCGGGGACAAGACCGCCGGCCAGCTGATCGCGCAGTACGGGTCGCTCGAGGAGGTGATCGCGCACGCGGACGAGCTCTCACCGGCGCGGCGCAAGAACATCACCGAGTTCGCCGACCAGGCGCGCATGTCGAAGGAGCTCGCGACGATGCGGCGCGACCTCGACATCGATTTCGATCCGTCGCAGATCGTGCTCCAGCCGCCCGACCGTTCGCAGCTGCGCGAGATGTTCCGCCGCTACGAGTTCCGCGGCCTGCTGAACCGGATCGACGACCTCGAGGATGCGATCCCCGCAGCCGTTCCCATCCCGGTGGCCGGTACCGTCGTTCCCTGGCGGGAGGCTGAGCTGCCGCAGGTTCGCGGACGCGCCGGGCTCGCGATCGTCGACGGCCGCTTCGCGCTCGCGCAGGAGGACGGGGTGACCGTCGGCCCCTGGGACGAGAGCCTGATCCCGCGGCTCCGCGACGCGCAGCTCGTGGCGCACGACTACAAGTCGCTGCCGCGGCTGACCATGGCGCCGGCCGACGACACGCTGATCGAGGCGTATCTGATCGAGCCCGGCCGCTCCGAGTACCTGATCGAGGACCTGCAGCGCGAGTACGGGCTCGAGGTGATCCCCGAGCCGGCGGCCGAAGAGGAGACGACGGCGCTGATCACGCGCGCCGAGGCCGCGCGCCGGCTCGCCGGCCCGATGCGCGAGCGCGTCGCCGAGCGCGGCTCCGAGCGGCTCTACGACGAGATCGAGCTGCCGCTCACCGCCGTCCTCGCCTCGATGGAGGACGCTGGCGTGAAGATCGACACCTACCGGATGGGCGAGATCACGGCCAGGCTTGCCGACCGCGTCGAGGAGCTCGAGGCGAAGGCCTACGAGCTCGCGGGCGAGGAGTTCATGATCGGCTCGACCCAGCAGGTCGCTCGGATCCTGTTCGAGGTGCTCGGCCTGACTCCCGGACGCAAGGGCAAGACCGGCTACTCGACCGATACGCGAGTCCTGCGCACGATCCGCGACGAGCACGCGATCGTCCCCGTGATCGAGGAGTGGCGCGAGCTTTCGAAGCTCGTCA
The DNA here is from genome assembly GCA_033857955.1 of Gaiellaceae bacterium. Lineage (GTDB taxonomy): Bacteria > Actinomycetota > Thermoleophilia > Gaiellales > Gaiellaceae > Gaiellasilicea. Next base: position 84,533 of record JAWVCW010000008.1, read on the forward strand.
ACACGTACCTCCGCCCGCTGCCCTTGCTGATCTCCGAGCGCGACGGCCGGCTGCACACCACCTTCAACCAGGCGGCCGCATCGACCGGCCGTCTCTCGACGACGAACCCGAACCTGCAGGCGATTCCCATCCGCACCGAGCTTGGGCGCGAAATTCGCTCGGCGTTCGTAGCCGAGCCGGGGCACCGGCTGATCTCGGCCGATTACAGCCAGGTCGAGCTGCGCATCCTCGCGCACGTCTCCGGCGAGCCGCGGCTGCGCGAGGCCTTCGCGCGGAACGAGGACATCCACGCGGCGACCGCCGCCGAGGTGCTCGGCAAGGACCCGGCGACGCTGACCAAGGACGAGCGCAACATCGCCAAGATGGTCAACTTCGGGATCATCTACGGCATCTCGGCGTTCGGTCTCTCGGAGAACCTCGAGATCCCCAGGGAGCAGGCGCAGGAGTACATCGACACCTACCTCGCGCGCTTCCCGCACGTGCAGGACTTCATCCAGCGCACGATCGAGCAGGCGGAGCGCGACGGCTACGTGACGACGTTGCTCGGGCGCCGCCGCCCGATCCCCGAGATCCGCGTCCGCAACCGTCAGACGCGCGCGCTCGGTGAACGCCTCGCCGTGAACTCGGTCATGCAGGGAACGGCCGCGGACGTGATCAAGGTGGCGATGATCCGGATCCACGACCGGCTGCGCGAGGAGGGGAGAGGCGGAAGGCTCGTCCTCCAGGTGCACGACGAGCTGCTGCTGGAGGCGCCCGAGACGGAGACGAGCGCGATCAAGGAGCTCGTGCGCGAGGAGATGACCGGCGCCTACCCGCTCGACCCGCCGCTCGCCGTGGACGTCGGCGTCGGCGACGACTGGAACGACGCGAAGTAGCTAGACCGGCTGGCCCTCGAAGACGACGAGCTCGCCGGTCGTCGTCGCGTCGACGAGGCGGAACCCAGCCGACTCGAACAGGGCGGCGTACTGGTTCTGCGTCCGTTCGCGCCCGCCCGGGCCGACCAGCATGTTCAGGTCGGAGAACTTCGACTGCGCTTCCTCATTCGGCGGGCCGAGATGGCGCTCGACCACGAGCAGTCGTGCGCCGTCGGCAATCGCGGCGCGGACCACCTGCAGAATCGCGATCGCGTCCTCGTCCTCCCAGTCGTGGATGATCCACTTGAGCAGGTAGGCGTCACCGCCCGCGGGGACTGCTTCGAAGAAGCTGCCGCTCTCGATTCGGCAGCGGTCGGCGACGCCCGCTGCCTCCAACACCGGCGTGGCGCCGGCGACGACGTGCGGCTGGTCGAAGACAACGCCTTGGAGCGAGGGCTGCGAGGCGAGCAGGTTCGCAAGCAGGGAGCCGTTCCCGCCGCCGATGTCGACGAGCGTCCCGAAGCGTGAGAAGTCGAACTCCGCGACGAGCGCCGCGTTCGAGGCGCGAGTGCGCGACTGCATCGCCCCGTCGAAGATCGCATTCTCCTCTGGCCGTTCGGCGCGGTAGCTCCAGACGTCCTGGCCATGCACGTGCCGGAACGCGTTCTCCCCAGTGCGGACGCTGTGCAACAAGCCCGCCCACGCCTGCCAGTAGTAGGGCCGGCCGATGAACGCCGCCCAGCCGTGGATCGAGCCGGGAACGTCCGACCGCAGCTGCTCTCCGAGCGGGGTCAGCGAAAAGCGCCGATCGTCTTCCTCGCGCAGGACGCCGACGCTCGCGAGCGCGCGCAGGAGCCGGTGGAGCGAGTCTGGGTCGGCTCCAGCCTCGTCCGAGAGGTCGTCGCTCGTGCGCGCCCCGCCCGCGAGGAGGTCCGCGATCCCGAGCGTCGCCGCGACGTGGATCGCCTGCGAGAACTGGTAGCCGTTGACCAGTCGCATGAGGGTTGAAGTCGCTTCGCCAGGGTTCATCAGCCGGACAAGGTTGCATTTGTGCGGCGAAAACACAAGCCCGGCCGCGATCGGTGACTTCGCGTTGGACCTGGCTATACTGCGCACCTCGTAATGGCGAACGACACGATTGAAAAGCCGCAGCAAGCCGAAGAAGGCGTCTGGGTAACCGGGCCCGACGGCGAGCTGATTCCCGACTATGAGTCGACCTTCCCGACGATCAACGAGGGGGAAGTCGTGCACGGCACCGTCGTCCGCGTCGACAAGGACGAGGTTCTCGTCGACATCGGCTACAAGTCCGAGGGCGTCATCCCGGTCGCCGAGCTCTCGATCCGCCGCTCGGTCAACCCCGCCGACGAGGTCTCGGTCGGCGAGGAGATCGACGCGCTCGTGCTCACGAAGGAGGACGCCGAAGGGCGCCTGATCCTCTCGAAGAAGCGCGCGCGGTTCGAGCTCGCCTGGAAGAAGATCGAAGCCGCCGCCGAGTCCGGCGAGCCGGTCATCGGCCGCGTGATCGAGGTCGTCAAGGGTGGCCTGATCCTCGACCTCGGCGTCCGCGGCTTCCTGCCCGCCTCGCTCGTCGACATCCGCCGCGTCCAGGATCTCGACGAGTTCATGGGAACCGAGCTTCGCTGCAAGGTGATCGAGCTCAACCGCTCCCGCAACAACGTCGTGCTCTCCCGTCGCGCCGTGCTCGAGGACGAGCGCAAGGATCAGCGCCAGCAGATCCTCGACCGGCTCAACCCGGGCGACGTGGTCGAGGGCACGATCTCGAACATCGTCGACTTCGGCGCCTTCGTCGACCTGAACGGGATGGACGGCCTGATCCACATCTCCGAGCTCTCGTGGAGCCACGTCAACCACCCGTCGGAGGTGCTCGAGATCGGCCAGGAGGTCAAGGTCAAGGTGCTCGACATCGACCGCGACCGCCAGCGCATCTCGCTTGGCCTCAAGCAGACGCAGTCGGATCCGTGGCAGCAGGTGCTCGAGAGCTACTCCGAGAACGACGTCGTCGAGGGCCGCGTCACCAAGGTCGTCACCTTCGGGGCCTTCGTCGAGATCCTTCCCGGTGTCGAGGGGCTCGTGCACATCTCCGAGCTCGCACAGCACCACGTCGAGAACCCGCGCGAAGTGGTCTCGCAGGGCGACGCAGTCAACGTGCTCATCCTCGAGGTCGACGCCGAGCGCCGGCGCCTGTCGCTGTCGCTGAAGCGGGTCGAGGACGGCGTGGAGCCGCTCCCGCGCGCCGACGGCGGCGAGTCCGTGCACCTGACGCCGAACCTCAACCTCTCCGAGGACGTCTTCCCGGCGGGTTCCGCCGGGATCGACGAGGCGCCTCCGCTGGAGCTCGACGACGCGACGCCCGAGACCGCTGCCGAGCCGGAGACAGAGGCTGCTGCCGAGCCGGAGACAGAGGCCACCGCCGAGCCCGAGACTGAGACCCCAGCCGAGCCTGAGGCTGAGGCCGCCGCCGAGCCGCAGCCCGAGGCGGTCGCGGAGCCCGAGCTCGAGGACATCCCGGCGCCGGAGACGGACGCCGCGGCCGAGGTCGAGCTCGAAGCCGAGTCGACCGCCGACGCGGAGGCGGCCACGGGCGACGAGCCGGTGGCAGAGTCGACCGTCGACGCCGATGCGGCGTCCGGCGACGAGCCCGAAACGCCTCCCACCGCCTAAGCCGTGCCGCGGCCGATCGCGGTCGCGATCACCGGCGGCATCGGCGCCGGGAAGAGCGAGGCCCTCTATGCGTTCCAGCGAGCGGGCGCCGCGACCGTCTCGAGCGACGAGATCGTCCACCACCTCCTGCGCACCGATCCCGAAGTCCGAGCTGCGATCGTGGGGGAGCTGGGTGAGGGCGTGCTCGGCGGCGACGGCTCGATCGACCGCGCGCGCGTGGCAGACATCGTCTTCGCCGACCGGTCGAAGCTCGACTTCCTCGAGCAACTGCTGCACCCCCGCGTCACGCAGGAGTACCTGACCTGGCGCGACCAGCTCGGTGAGCTGCCCGAGCCGCCGGCGGTCAGCGTCACCGAGGTGCCGCTCCTCTACGAGACGGGCAGCGACAAGCGCTTCGACAAGGTGGTGGTGATCACCGCACCGGCGAAGTTGCGCGAGCAACGTCGCCGCGTGGCGCGCGACGACCGTGACAGCCGGCTGCTGCCTGACAAGGAGAAGCTGCAGCGAGCCGACTACTCCTACCTCAACACAGGGACTCTGGAGGAGCTCGACGCCTGGGTCGAGCAGGTGATGACCGAGCTGACGCGAGTGCCTGCGTGAGCCGGTTGGGAGCCTTGGCCCTGGCCGCGCTCGTCTTCGCCGGCTTCGCGGCCTTCGTGCTCGAGACGGAGCCGCGCTGGTACGAGCGCCTTCGGTATCCGCTCCGCTACGAGCAGATCGTCACCGGGCACGCCGAGAACTACAACCTCGACCCACAGCTCGTCGCCGCGGTGATCTACCAGGAGTCGAAGTTCGACGCGAACGCCGTTTCGTCGTCCGGCGCCGTCGGGCTGATGCAGCTGCTGCCCGAGACGGCGCAGGGGATCGCCGACCGCACCGGTGGCCACGGCTGGCACGAGTCCGACCTCGTCAACCCGGAGCTGAACATCCGCTACGGCTCGTGGTACCTCCGCCATCTCCTCGACAAGTACGGCAGCGAGGAGCTGGCGCTCGCCGCCTACAACGCCGGCCAGTCGAACGTCGATCGGTGGCGCGACGAGGGTGTGGGGATCCAGTTCGCGGAGACGCGCCGTTACGTCGCGCGCGTCCAGAGGCTGAAGGAGATCTACGCCAGGGCTTACCATTCGGAGCTCGGCCTGTCCTAGGATTCAAGGATGCGCATCGCAGTTGCGCTCCTCGCCCTCGTCGTGGCTGTGCCTGCGCTCGCCGACGAGCCCGCGCCGTACGTCCGCACGTGCGCCGGGAGTCAGCTCGGCGACCTCGGCCGGGGCTGGCGGCAGCGCGCGGTCGTTGCCGGCCACGTGGCGTTTGTCGGGATCAAGGGCAGCTACCGCCGCATGAGCACGGATCGGCTCGGGCCGGGGATGGCGACGCCGCTGAAGGTCCTCGTCGTGGTCGATCCCAACGCGGCTCCGACGGTGACGATCGCTGCTCGCTCGCGCGCGTACACGGCGCTCGGCTACAACGCGATCCGCCATCACGGGACGGGCGTCCCGCTCGCGGACGGCACTCGGAGCGTGCGCTTCGAGGCCTGCCGCGCAGATCGGTCGCGCGAGCCATGGAACCGCGGTACGCAGTTCGGCGGCTACTTCCTGGTTGCCGGTGCGCGCTGCGTGCACATCGAGGTCGCCACGCAGGGGACAGTGCTGCGACGCAACCTCAGCTTCGGCGCGCCTTGCGCCTAGATCGCGAAGCGCTGCACGATCTCCCCGGTCGGCTCGTGCTCGGTGTAGCGGCCGCCGGTCGCCTCTGCGATCACGTCGCGCCAGAACGCGACCGCGGCTTCGTTGCCGACGAGCTCCTCCACGGTCCAGGCGCCGGGGAAGCGCCGCAGGGCCTCGAGCGCGGCAGCACGCCCGATCCCCCGGCGCCGGTAGGGCTGCGCGACGAAGAACTCGGCCATCCCGACATCGGCGTCGGCCGCCATCTGGGGAAACGGCTTGACCGTGACGAGTGCGAATCCGGCCGGCTTGCCGCCGGCCTCGATGAGAAGGCAGTGGCAGTCCGCCCGCGGGAGCATGTCCTCGAGGTAGTCGGGACGCCAGCGAGCGTCTCCGTCGAGCTCGTAGTGGGTGGTGTGTGCCGAGAGGTCGTGCAGGTAGAGGGCGTAGAGGCGCCGCAGGGCCGCGAGCTCGGCCTCGGTCGACGCGCGGACGAGCTCTACGGGACCGCCACGCGTGCCCATAGGTTCTCGAGCATGCGTCGCACGGAGGTGATCATCGCGCTGCCGCCGAAGTCGATCGCGCCCGCGGCGAAGACCTTTGCGCCTGTCTCCGTCTCGTAGTAGGTCATCTGCGCTGTCAGACCTGGGCCGAAGAGGTCTGCGATGTCGGCGAGCACGATCGTCCCGGTTGGTGTCACGGGCGTCGTCTGGTCGATCTCGATCCCGTAGCCGCCGAGCTCCTGCCCGAAGGTGGCGCCGTCGCCGAGCCCGGTCCCCGCCCAGAACCAGGGCGCCGTCGTGGCAGAGCGGACGACGAAGGGATGCTGGATGCGGCCGTCGTCGTTCGCCCGGTACTGGACGCCGATGACCGCTGACTCGGGCTTGCCGATGTTCCGCCAGAGCCTTGTGCGGCGAAGCGTGCGGCCGTCGAGGCGCACCTCCCAGAAGAAGTTGTTCGCGGACAGGAAGACAAGGTTGCCGCCGAGATTGCGGTAGCCCTCGATCAGGTTGAACTCGTGCGCCGTCACGTACTCGGTGTGGCCGGGGAAGATGACGAGGTCGTAGAGGGCCAGTAGCTCCTCGGCGGTGTGGAACGACTGTAGATCGGTCTCCGTCACAAACTCTGGTTGCTTGCCCGTCGCGTGCAGCCAGCGGAGGAAGCCGACGTCGTATTTCCGCCACTGCGGCGGGACGCCGCGGCGGAGGAACATGCGGCCGAGCTCGGCGGTGCTCTGCGCGCCCAGTGCGTACCAGGTGTCGCCCCAGCCGTTCCCGTCGGCGTCACGGAAGTTGTAGGCCTGCCAGGTGTTCGTCGGGATCACGACGGCGATGCGGCTCGTCGAGCCGAACGTGGTCGGCCGGACGGTGAACGGCGCGTAGCCGATCCGACCGTCGTTCGCCGTCAGCTTCACGAAGTACACGCCCGTCGGCCAGGGGCCGATCGCGAAGTTGAGCGTGGCGCGGCGGTGTCGGGCCGTCCAGGGGATCGTCACCGGCTGGTTGACCGGCACGCCGTTCATCAGCGTGTCGCTGTGCGTCGGGCCTTCCTCCGGCCCCGCCCGGAAGGTCTGCAGGGTCAACGACTCCGCGTCGGTCTCGATCGCGAGGCGGGCCGAGCTGGTCGCCACGTAGCTCTCGGCCGTGAAGCCCGCGTCGACGCCGAGGATGCGCACCACTGCCGACCTCAGCTTCCGGCCGCTGCGCGCGTTGTCGTCGCCGTAGGTGCGACGGTTGCCGGCCGAGTCGGTCGCCGTGATCCGCACGAGGTACGTGCGCGCGCCGACCGACCAGTGCGGGAACCACGTGAACGTGTTCCGGCCGGGTCGCAGGTTTGCCGTCAGCTCGTAGATCGTGGTCGGGCGGCTGATCGTGCGCGTCACCTCGAAGTGCACGATTGCGCGCTCGCTGAGCGTGAACGAGATCTTGGCGGATTCGCGCAGGCCGTCGCCGTTCGACGAGATCGTCGTCAGCCGCTTGTTGTCGCCCTGGAACGGCTGGCGGCCGCGGTTGTGCGCGTCGATGTTCATCACCCTGGGCGCGATTCGATCGATGCTGAGCGGCGTCTCCGCGAGCACGCGCAAGCCGTCGACGAGGCGGATCGAGTAGTTGCCGTCAGGCACCTTCGAGCCGGCGAGGCGGCCGTTCCAGCGCAGCGTCAGGAAGCGGCGCCGCTGCGGCTCGGCGATCCAGCCCAGAGGCTTGCCGGCTGTAGTGGCGAGCTGTACACCGACTCGCTCCGGCGCCGGGAGCTCCGCGTGCACGCTCAGCCGCTTCTCGTCGGGCGAGAACTCGCGCGGCACCGCCGTCAGGTCGACCGCGCTTGCCGCCGTCGGGAGGGCGAGCGCGAGTAGCACGACGATCAGCACGGGGCGGCGCATCCGGCCGACAATGGTAGACGGGAAAGATGATGGATCCATTTGGATCGATCACCTTTCGAGACGCGCCGTCAGCGGGTTGCCGCGACCGACGTGAGCACTCTTCGCCGTCGCCGCGCGCGAACGTGCTCGGCCGCGAGGTAGCTGCCGACGACGAACGTCGCGGCGCCGATCTGCGCCAGCACTCCCTGCCAGGTCGGGTAGATGCCGAGCCATGTCCCCGCCCAGTAGGGCAGGTGCACGCCGTCGATCGGCGCCACCGACAGCCAGCCGACGACCTGGAAGGTCTGAACGGTCGTGCCCACGAGAATCACGAGCACCCAGGTCATGAGGACGCCGGTCACGATCAGCATCTTGCGGTGCGGCAGCTTTCGCTCCAGCAGAATCGTCACCGCGCCGACGGCGAACGTCGCCGCGAGGCCGAGCAGGACGCCGGGCAGGACGGCGAGCACTCCGGCCTCGAGCGTCAGCGCGTGCAGGAAGAGAACCGTCTCGAACCCTTCGCGATAGACGCTCGAGAACCCGAGTGCGGCGAGCCCAAGCGTCTGCGTAGCGACCAGTCCGACGCCGGCGCAGCGGAGCAGGCGCTGCTTGCGCTGGTGGAAGCCGGCCAGGTGCTCGGCCCAGTAGACGCGGTGATAGAACCAGTTGAGGATCAGCAGCAGCACGGCGATCGCGATCACCGACACGACTGCTTCGAGCCGCTCGCCGTACTGCGCGAGCGAGCCGAGCACGGTTTGCGCGACGACCCAGGTGACAGCTGAGGCGACGAAGGCGAGAGCGACGCCGACGAGCAGCGGCCGCCGGTACTTGCGGTTGCCGCCGATCATGCTCGCCATCAGGGCTGCGAGGATCAGCACCGCCTCGAGCCCTTCGCGGAAGACGACGATCGCGCTGTTCGAGACGACGGACGCCGTCGAGTTGGCGCCGGTCCCCACCCGCCGGGACGCGTCGACGAGCTCGGTGTCGAGAGCGGCGAGCGTCGCGTCGAGCTCCGCGCCGGCGTCCTTCCGTTTCACGAGCTGGACAAGGCCGGCGTGATCGCCTTCGCCGTACCAGAACAACCCTTCGATGCGCTGGAAGAGCGAGGGGGCGATCCCGCGAAGCCGCTGCTCGGGGCCGAGCTCGAAGATGCCATACGCCTCCAGGCGCGCTTGCTCCGCGCGGCTCCAGCTTCCGGCCCGAGCCGCGTTCGCAAGCCGGTCGAGCGACGCTGCGATCACGTCGAAGTCAGCGCCTGCGGCTGCGTCCTTCCACGCCGCGGGAAAGAGCGCGTCGATCAGGTCGAGCGAGCGTTCGGTCTGTGCCGAGACCCGTTCGGCGCGAGCGACCGCACGGCCGCTGCCGGCCGCGTCCAGCGCGTTCGCGAGCGAGGCGAGGATCGCCGTCAGCTCGCGCGTGGCACTCGCGTCGCGCTGGATCAGGGTGGGGGCGACGTCCGAGAAGGCCGCCGCGGCAGCGTCGCGGAAGCTGATCGCCTCCTGGATCTCGAACGCGAGCGTGACACGACCGGCCTCGACGCCACGGTCGTACTCGATCGGCACGAGCCGTAGGAAGCGGTCGAGCTGGCCTGCGCGGCGGGCCTGCTCGGCCGGGGCGAGCGGGGCGGCGCGGAACCCCTCGAGCTGTCGGTCCATCGCTCCGACGGCGCGCTCGACCCGGGCTCGGTCGCCGTCGCGCGCCGCCTGCTCGAGTTGCCCCGTCGCGGCTTCCAGCCGCCGCGACGCAGCGACGCCACGCTGGGACTCGTAGCTCCCGGCGACGATGCGGACGTATCCGTGCGCGAGCGCTGCGGCTTCGACGAGGCGGACGTCGAATCCACGCAGCGAGGCGGCCCGCACACTCTGCAGGGTCGCGCGGAGACGCGCGTCGTATGTGTCCAGCAGATCGGCGCGGACGGCCCGAGCAGCGGCTGCAGGGGTCAGCTCGCCACGGCTCAGTCCGGCGACTGCCAGCGTCGCGTCGGTTCCGGCGCGCGTGAAGCGTGTCGGCGCCCGGAACTCCCGGACCAGCAGCCAGCGGCGCGCGGCCGCGGCATCGCCGCGGTCTGCGTCTGCGACTGCGCCGAGCAGCCCTGCGTGCAGAATCTCGGTCCAGGCGCGCGCCTGAGCCGCTGCGAAGGCGACGTCGTCGCCGCGCGCGGCAGCACGGTTCATGGCTGCAACGGCGTTCCGCGCGGACGGTGGGAGGCTCGCCGCGAGCGGCGCCAGGGTCCGATCCGCCTCGTTCACCAGCGTCAGCGCTCTGGTGCGCTCGCCGAGCATGAGCTCCGTCTGCGCCAGCCCGAGATCGCGCCGCGCGTCGACCGCGGTCGTCCAGTTCGGAGGCGTCTGGGCGCCGGCAGGTGCGGCGGCGAGTGCGACGGCGGCGGTAACGACCGCCGCAAGCAGGATCGGCACGCGCATCGCTACTGCTGGATTTCGACGCCCAGTTGTGCGGCTTGCTGCGTCACCTGCCCGGCGACGGCGCTGCCGCGCTCCTGCGCCTCGATGCCGAGCCGGTGAGCTTCCTCGGGGGCGAAGCGGCGGCCTGAGGACTCCTGCGCGCGCAGGTCGGTGATGAACGCGGCCAGGTCGGACAGCTCATCGCGCGTCTGCGAGGCACTCGCCGCGTCGACCTCGGCGATCGCCGGCTGGACCCCGTCGAAGACGACCTCGAGCCCGGCGATGATGTCGCCGATGTCCGACAGCCGGGAGACGACGTTGAACGAATCGCCGTTCGCAGCGTCGCCGCGGACGAAGCGCGACGCCTTCCATTGGCCGAAGTACTCACTCATCGTCGGGACCATCACCACCAGCGCCGTAAACGCGTCCGACGGGGTCGGCTGCCAGGCCTGCGCCTTGGTGGAGAGCTCGCGCGCGTAGCGGTCGAATGCATCCGCGGCGGCTGTGAAGACGCGCGCGTCCGGCAGTGCCTCGCCGAAGGCGACCTTCCCGTCCTCGTCGAGGTCGGCCTTGACGTGGGCCGTGAACTCGGGCCGCGTGCCCCAGAGCATCCCCTCGGTCAGGTTGTAGAGATTGCCCGGCTGCTCGAGCACTCGTCCGTCGGCGAGATCCAGGTCGAAGGGGACGGCACTCTCGGGATCCTCGGCCTTGCTCGAGCCCGCGTCGATGATGATGTCGTACTCGGCGAGCGAGGGCGTGCCGGCCACGATGCCTTCCATGCGCTCGTAGTACGGGTTGCCCTCCGTCCAGAGATCCTTCGCCTTGGCGAGCAGCGGCGCGACCTCGGTGCGATGCTCGCTCAAGAGCCGCGCGTGGTCGTAGTCGACGCTCGCGGCGAGCTTGTCGTAGTCCTGGGCGAGGGAGCGGAAGCGCTCCGTGAAGGCCACGAGCTGATCCGTGTGCTCCGTCAGGTAGGACTTGACGCCCGTGAGGTCGGCGGCCGCGAGATGTCCCGAGACCTCGGCAGGGGCCGTCGTGGTCGTACCGGCCTCGTCGGCGGCGTCGTTGCCGCCGCAGCCAGCAGCGAGGCACACGATGAACGTAAGGGCGAGTAGACGCACCATGTAAGGCCCACCTTACACAGCAGTGAATCGAGGCGTTCGACGAACTAGCTCGTCATGTGATGCCAGAGGTTGTCGAGCATCCGCCAGACCGGCTGGAAGGTGATCGAGCCGCTGAAGTCGAGTGCGCCGGCACAGAAGACGCGCGCCCCCTGCTCCGTCTCGTAGTAGGTCATCTCGCCGGTCAGCCCCGGTCCGAACAGGTTCGGGATCTGTGCCAGCACCCTCGTTCCGGGAGGCGAGAACGGCGTCGTCGAATCGATCTCGATCCCGTAGCCGCCCACCATCTCGCCGAGGGTGCTGCCGTTGACGAGGCCGGTCCCCTCGAAGAGCCACGGCGCGCCGGCCGTGTCGACGATGTTGTAGACGCCCTGCTTCGTTCCGTTGTCGTTCGCTCGGTACTGCGCGCCGATGAGCGCAGCCTCGGGACGGCCGAGGTCGCGCCACAGCTTCATCCGCCGCATCCACGGCCCGTTCTTCTCGACCTTCCAGAAGAAGTTGTTCGCCGTGAGGAAGATGAGACGGCCGCCGAGGTCGCGGAACCGCTGGACGACGTCGTAGGCGTGCTCGGTGACGTACTCCGTGTGGCCCGGGAAGACCACGAGGTCGTACAGGCGCCGCAGCTCGTCACCGCTCGGGAAAGCTTCGAGGTCGTCGTCGGCGAGCACGTCCGGCGTCCGCCCGGTCTGGTGGAGGAACTTCAGGAACGGCACGTCCGAGCGGCGGAACCAGGGCGGGGTGCCGCGCTGACGGTACGGCCGACTGAGCTTGACCGGCGGGTTCCCACCGGCGTACCAGGTGTCGCCCCAGCCGTCGCCGTCCGAGTCGTCGAAGTTGTAGGCCTGCCAGGTGTTCGTCGGCATCACGACCGCCTGGCGCACCGTGCCGAGCGAGGCGGGCCGGAGGATCAGGGGCGCGAAGCCGACTCGCCCGTCGTCGGTTGTCAGCTTGGCGGCGTAGACGCCGCTGACCCACGCGCCCGGGTTCACCACGATCGTGTGCGGTGCCGACCGCTTCCTCGACCAGCCGTAGGAGAGGGGCGGACCGATCGGCTGGCCGCGCATCTCATCCGTGCGGTCGGTGTACTCCGCCTCCGTCCCGCAGGCCAGGAACTGGAGCGTGATGCGCTCCGCGTCGGCGGTGATCGTCAGCTGGGCGGGCTCGAGCGGCGCGTAGCTGCGCTTGTCGAATGCCGCCTCGACGCCGAGGATCCGCACGACCGGAGTCCTCGAGCGTGAGGCCTTCGCCGGCCGGCTGCCGCCATAGCTCTTCAGGTTGCCCGCTTCGTCCTCCACTGTCAGCCGCATCACGTAGGAGCCGACCGCCGTCTTCTCGTTGGGCCGCCACCAGAGCCGGTGATAGCCCACGTCGAAGAATTGCTCCGTCTGCCAGACCGTCGTGCGCTTCCGGAGTGCCGTGCGAACCGCCTCGAGCCGGACCGTTGCCGGCCGGTCGAGCGAGAAGGCGACCGAGGCGGTGTCGCGGCCCGGGACGCCGGGGCTCACGCTGGCGAAGAGCCGGCGGTCGCCGAAGTACTGCCGGCCCCGATTGCGGACCGAAAGACGGGCGAGCGAGGGCGCGCGCAGCTGTGCGAGTGCCACTCGCGGGGCGACGAGCAGTGCACCGGCAGCGGCCAGCCCAAGCTGCAGCAGGCGAGTGCGAGAGACGGCGGGAGTCATCGCGGCCGCATCCTAGACGGAGGATTTGACGGTGCGCTTAACTCGCGCCGGTCCGTTGCTCGAGCTCGTTCGCTTTTGCGGTGAGCGCGCTGAAGCCCGCCAGCAGAAAGTCGTTGACCGCTCCTGCCGCGAGCACGGCCGTCAGCAGGCGGCCGGTGCGAGGTGCGAGGATCTGCGTCGAGGCGAGGCCTCCTCCGATCCACGTTCCGATACACCGGGTACACGTGACGAGCTCGCCGATCGCCTGTTTCATCTCGGTATCCTGCGTTGGCTTCTCGTCTTCGCCGTCGTACGCCTCGCCTTCGACGAACGGCTCGCGCACGAAGCTCGTCACCTTGTCGCGGGCGACCGTTCGCGACGCCTTGAAGGTCGCGAGGCCGAGGAGCGCAAGATCGATCGGCGCCATCGTCTGGAGCGGCCGCTTCCGTGCCGTCGCGAGGCCGCTGACCGCCCCGAGACCGGCCAAGAACGTGCCCACGATCGTCGCGTATGCGCGGTAGGGAGGCTGCCCGGACACCGGTACCCTGTACCCGGATGATCGAACTCAAGACATCGGCTTCGTATGTCCCCACCGGCGACCAGCCGCGGGCGATCGAAGAGCTCACGCGCTCCCTCGAGACGGGCGAGCGCTACCAGACGCTGCTCGGCGCCACCGGCACCGGCAAGACCGCGACCATGGCCTGGATCATCGAGAAGCTGCAGCGCCCGGCGCTCGTGATCGCGCACAACAAGACGCTCGCCGCGCAGCTCTGCAACGAGTTTCGGGAGTTCTTCCCGCACAACGCCGTCGAGTACTTCGTCTCCTACTACGACTACTACCAGCCCGAGGCCTACGTCCCGCAGGCCGACCTCTACATCGAAAAGGACAGCTCGCGCAACGACGACATCGACCGCCTCCGCCATGCGGCGACGTCGAACCTGCTCTCACGCCGCGACACGGTCATCGTCGCCTCGGTCTCCTGCATCTACGGCCTCGGCTCGCCGGAGGAGTACGAGAAGCGCGTCGTCTTCCTGAACGTGGGTGAGGAGACCGACCGCGACGTGATGCTGCGGAAGTTGATCGACATCCAGTACGTCCGCAACGACACCCTGCTCGGCCGCGGCCGCTTCCGGGTCAAGGGCGACGTGATCGAGATCCAGCCGGCGTACACCGAGACGGCGTATCGGATCTCGATGTTCGGGGACGAGGTGGAGCAGATCACGCATTTCGACCCGCTCACCGGCGAGGTCTTCGGGAAGCTCGACTCGATCACTGTCTTCCCGGCGACGCAGTACGTCACCTCGAAGCCGACGATCGAGCGCGCGCAGGACGAGATCAGGCACGAGCTCGAGCAGCAGGTGGCGCTCTTCGAGAGCCAGGGCCGGATGCTCGAGGCCCACCGGATCCGGCAGCGCACCGAGTACGACATGGAGATGATGCAGGAGCTCGGCTTCTGCAACGGGATCGAGAACTACTCGCGCATCCTCGACGGGCGCCCCGCCGGCTCGGCGCCGCACACGCTCCTCGATTACTTCCCGTCCGACTACGTGGTCTTCGTGGACGAGTCGCACCAGACGATCCCGCAGGTCGGTGGGATGTACGAGGGCGACCGCTCGCGCAAGCAGACGCTCGTCGACTTCGGGTTCCGGCTCCCGTCCGCGCTCGACAACCGCCCGCTGCGCTTCGACGAGTTCCTGGCCAAGGTGCCGCAGCTCGTGTTCGTATCGGCGACTCCCGGTGCGTACGAGCTCCGTCACGCGACGCGGCTCGCGGAGCAGCTGATCCGTCCGACGGGGATCGTCGATCCGGAGATCGACCTGCGGCCGACGAAGAACCAGATCGACGACCTCCTCGGCGAGATCCGCGCGCGGGAGGCGGTCGGCGAGCGAACGCTCGTCACGACGCTGACGAAGAAGATGGCGGAGGACCTGACGGACTACCTGCTCGAGTCAGGCGTGAAGGCGCGCTACCTGCACTCGGAGATCGACACGCTCGAACGGATCCAGATCATCCGCGAGCTTCGTCTCGGCGAGTACGACGTGCTCGTGGGCGTCAACCTGCTCCGCGAAGGGCTCGACCTGCCGGAGGTCTCGCTCGTCGCGATCCTCGACGCCGACAAGGAAGGATTCCTGCGCGGCAAGACCGCACTGATCCAGACGATCGGACGCGCGGCGCGGCACATCAACGGACGCGTGCTGATGTATGCGGACAAGCTGACCGAGGCGATCCAGGGCGCGCTCGACGAGACCAACCGGCGCCGTGACGTTCAGCTCGCCTACAACGAGGAGCACGGGATCACTCCGCTGTCGATCACGAAGGGCGTCTCCGACATCGCCGAGTTCCTGATGCTCGAGTCGCCGACCGTGCCGGGGCGCCGCCGCCGCGGCCAGGCGAGGATCGAGGGCATGGACCGCGGCGAGCTCGAGAAGCTCGTCATCACGCTCGAGGAGGAGATGTTCGTGGCCGCGGAGGAGCTCCGCTTCGAGTACGCGGCGAAGCTCCGGGACGAGATCAAGGAGCTGCGGCGCGAGCTCCTCGCGGCGGCGGCGGCCTGACGCATGGCGAGCTTCGGCGAGGTCATCGCGATCATGCTCTCCGCGTTCGTGACCGGCGGGCTCGCGCGGCTCGCGGTGCCCGGGCCCGACCCGATGCCCGCCTGGATGACCGTCTCGATCGGGTTGCTCGGCTCGGCGGTCGGCTTCGGAGTCGCGGCCTCGACGAACGGCCACCAGCCGTACCTGGCCTCGATCGCCTCCTTCGGCACCGCGGTGCTCGCGGTCGTCGCGTACCGCAAGCTCGTGCAGAAGCGGCCGGTCGTCGGCACCGAGGCGTTGCGCTTCCCGCGCCGCGGCGTCGGTGTCGAGCAGTACCGCGCCCGGCTCAACCAGGCCGGTGTCGATCCGGACCGGCTGCTCGACCGAGCGCTCGAGTCGCAGAAGGAGCGCGAGCGCGATTCGAACCCGGACGACGAGGAGAAGAAGCAGCCGTGATCACGTTCCTGATCGCCCTCCTCATCGGCGGCCTCGTCATCGGCGCGCTTGCGCGGCTCGCGCTGCCCGGTCCCGACCCGATGGGGCTCGTCGCCACGATCGCGCTCGGTCTCGCAGGCTCGTTCATCGGCGGCCTGCTGGGCCTGCTGATCGGCAAGCGCGCGGGGTTCTTCTTCTCTCTCCTCGGCGCGATCCTGCTGCTCTACCTGTACCGCCGCTTCGTGCAGAAGCGCGGCATCGTCCAGAGCTAGCGCTCGACCGCGAGCGGCTCGAGGCCGCGCGGGAAGATCCGCTCGGCGGTGAGGCCCCAGTCGTCTCCGCGCCAGATGTACGTCCACGCCGAGAGCGTGTTCTCGCCCGCGTCGTAGACGTGGAGGCCGCGCGCTTCGCCCAGCCGGTTCGGCCGCGGCTGCCCGAGGCCCGGCGCGATCGAGACGACGACCCCGCGCACGTCGCCCTCGACGACCTCGAACTCGTGCCGCTCGCTGATCGCGGCCTGGTGGATGTGCCCGGCGAGGATCAGCTCGGCTCCCGCCTCGACGAGCGTGCGCAGGACGTGGTTGCGTCGGGCAACCGGCTTCTTGCGCGATCGCCACGGCGAGCCGAGCATCTGGTGGTGGAGCACGGCGACCCTGAGCGCGCCGGGCTCCGCAGTGGCCAGCTGCTCCCGCGCGCGCTCGAGCTGCGCATGCCGCAGCCCGCCCGACTGGTGTCGCCACGGTCGCACCGAGTTCAGTCCGACGACGTGCACGGCCGCCGACGCGTAGAGCGGCTCGGCCGTGCCCCAGTGCCGCTCGAACTCGGCGAATGGACGCGTGAAGCGCGCCGGGAACGTGTACGGGATGTCGTGGTTGCCGGGCACCGCCAGGACGGGCAGTCCGAAGCTCGTCAGCAGGCGGGACGCGCGCTCGTGCTGGTCGGGGCGCCCGCGGTGGGTGAGGTCGCCGCTCGCGATCACGAGCTCGGGGCGCGTCTGCTCGATCAGGGCGTGGAGGGCGCGGGCCACCTCCGGATCCTCGCGAGTGCCCGTGTGGAGGTCGGAAACGTGCAGGATGCGTGCGCTCACAGCCGAATGAGGCTATAGATTGAAGTGATGGCCGACGAGTCCACTGAGATCTTCGACGACCTCTACCTCGGTCTCCGCGCGGGGGGCGCACTGCGCAAGCAGCGTCGCGGCGAGGCGCTCACGACGGAGGAGCAGGAGGCCCTCGGCCGGTGGCAGCGCCTCTCGAAGGCCCGCAAGGCGCTCGCGGTCGGCGGCTTCGCCGTCGGGACGTTCGGCATCGGCTTCACGCTCGGCGGCCTCGTGTTCGGCCGCTGGCGCAAGGCCTAGGCTTCGCGCGTCCCGGTGAAGAGCACGGCGGGAACGTCTTCCTCCGCCGGATCCTTGTCGCGCACGATGACGTCGACCAGCGTCGCGAGCACCGCGGCGATCGGAATCGCCAGCAGGACGTAGAAGCCGCCGAGGAGCAGCCCGACGGCAGTGACGGAGACGAGCACCACGATCGGCGAGAGACCGACCGCGTGTCCGAGCACGCGCGGGATGATCACGTAGTCCTCCAGCTGGCGCACGACGAGCACGATCAGCCCGGCGAACAGCGCGACCTTCCAGCTGTCGGTGAAGCCGACGCCGACCGCGAGCGCGCCGGCCGCGAGCGGTCCGATCACCGGAACGATCTCGACGACTCCCGCGAACGATCCGATCAGCAGCCAGTAGGGGAGGCCGATCAGGAAGAACCCGAGAGAGAGCACGACGGCGACGAAGACGATGAGGATCAGCTGCCCGCGCACGAACGCGCCGAGCTTGTGGTCGATGAGCGTCCACGTGTCGCGGACGAGCTTGCGTTTCGGCCGGGGCAGCATCGACGCGACGAGGTCGACGGCGCGATCGCGCTCGAAGATCCAGTACGCGGCCACGGCGAAGACGAAGAAGATGCCGACGAGCACCTCGAAGGCGGTCTTGGTGACCGTAACCGCCGGGTGGACGAGGCTCGTGCCGGACGGCAGCTTCGCCAGCCGCTTCTGCAGCCCGACCAGGATCTCGTGCTTGATCCCGGTCGAGTTCTTCGCGGCGTCGCCGAGCGCCTTCGACGAGGTCGGAACGCTGCCGATCGCCTGTTCCACCTGGGTGAGCGCCCGCGGAACGACGAGCCACAGGAGCAGGGCGAGCAGGCCGGCGAGCGCGGCGTAGTGGATCAGGACGCCGACTTGCCGCGGGACCCGGCGGCGGTAGAGCGCGTCGATTCCGGGACGCATGGCAGCGGCGATGATGAAGCCCAGGAAGAGCAGGGCGATGACGATCCTGATCTTCCAGAGGGCGAGCGCCGCGACGACGATCGCGAGGGCGACGAGCGTCGTGACGGCCACCCTGCGCGCGGTGCCGGGCATGACAGGGTTATCTCGCCCCGCGGCGAAGGATGCAAACCCCCGTGTTCACGCATCCCGAGGAGCGAATCGTCGTCGACGCGCGGCGCCATGGCATCGTGCTCGTCCGCCCGCTGGCGCAGGCGACGGTCGTGGCCGTCGCGGGTGCGGGGGCCATGCTCGCCGGCTGGCCCTTCTCCGCGGGCGGCGCCGGCCTCCTGATCGCCGCCGCGCTCGCGGCGACCGCGGCGGTGTGGCGCTGGGACCGGACGCACGTCGTGCTCACGAGCGAGAAGCTGTTCGTCGTGCACGGGGTCGTGCGCCGACGGGCGGCGGCGGTGAGGTTGACGCGGATCGGGCCGCTCGAGCTGGAGCAGGGTCTGCTCGCGCGGCTGCTCGGCTACGGAACGATCGTCGCGGGCGATCTCGAGATCGCGTACGTGCCGGAGGCGCGTCGCGTCGCGGGGCTCGTCGAACGTCTCTCCGGCTGAGCGGGACGGCGCCCGGGGCGCGATATCGTGGCGGAATGGCTGAGCCGCTCCCGGACGTGGTGAGCGAGGCGCGGCGGGTGCTCGCGCTGGCGGAGGGCCGGTCCGTCGCGCTCCGGCTGCTCGGCGGCGTCGCGGTCCGGCTGCGGGCCGCGGAGGCGTTCCCGGAGACGTTGTCGCGTTCCTACGGCGACCTCGACTTCGTCACCGCGAAGGGCTCGTCCGGCGCGGTCGGCGAATTGTTCTCGGCGGCGGGGTACGAGGCCGACCGCGCGTTCAATGCCCTGCACGGCAGGGAGAGGCTGATCTTCTACGACGAGCCGAACGGGCGGAAGGTCGACGTCTTCGTCGGCCAGTTCGCGATGTGCCACGAGGTTCCGGTGGGGGAGCGCCTCGGCGTCGATCCGATCAGCATTCCGCTCGCCGAGCTGTTGCTGACGAAGCTGCAGGTCGTCGAGCTGAACGAGAAGGACGTCACGGACGTCATCGCGCTGCTCGCGACGCACGAGCTCGGCGACGAGGACGGCAGCCGGCTCAACGCGGCCCGCGTCGCCGCGCTCTGCGCCGCCGACTGGGGTCTCTGGCGGACGATCACCGCAAATCTCGCCGTCTGCCGCGAGCGTGTCTCCGAGGCTCCCGTCCAGGAGGCGGTCCGGCAGCAGGTCGGGGAGCGGCTCGACGCGCTGCTCGAGCGCATCGAGGCCGAGCCGAAGACACGCGGCTGGAAGCTCCGGGCCCGCGTCGGGGAGCGGAAGCGGTGGTACGACCTGCCGGAAGAGGTCGAGGCGGGGGTGTGATGCTCGCGCTGCTGGCCCAGCTCGCGGCGACACCCGGGGATCCCGCCGCGAACGCGCAGCGCGCGGCCGATGCGATCCGAGCGCATCCGCAGGCCGACCTCGCGGTCTTCCCCGAGCTCTACCTGAGCGGCTACGACCTCGCGCTCCTCGACGGCGCCTCACGTGAGTCCGGCTGCGACGAGCTGGCGCGGGTTGCCGCGGCGGCGGAGGAGGCGGACACCGCAGTCGTGATCGGCTTCAGCGAGACGCTGCCGGCCGGCGGGCGGGCCAACGCGGCTGCCTGCATCGACCGGGACGGCGCGCTCGTCGCCGTCTACCGGAAGAGTCAGCTCTTCGGCGCCGAGGCGGAGGCGTTCGAGCCCGGAGGCGAGCTGCGTGTCGTGCGCCTGGCCGGCCGGTCGGTCGGCGTGATGATCTGCTTCGATGTCGAGTTTCCCGAGGTGGCTCGCCGATTGGCTCGAGCGGGTGCCGACCTGCTCGTGACCGCGTCGGCGAACATGGATCCGTTCTACCGGGACCACGAGGTTGCGACGTGTGCGCGCGCGCTCGAGAACCGGTTGCCGCATCTGTACGCCAACATGGTGGGGGAGGCCGGCGGCGTGCGGTTCGTGGGAGGCAGCCGCTCGGTCGGCTCGGGCGGCGAGGTGCTCGGCGAGGCTGCCCACGACGGCGAGGAGCTGTTACTCGTCCGCGTGGGCGACGCCGGGGTCGACGACGAGCGGGTCGACTATCTGCGCCACCTTCCCGCCGACGTCCCCGTCGTCGCTTCGTGAGCTCCGGCCGCGTCGCATTCGAGCGGGTGCGCTCCCAGCGCGCCCACGAGGAGGTGGCGGAGCAGATCCGCCGCCAGATCGTGCTCCGCGTCGTCGCGCCCGCGGGAGCGCTGCCGCCCGAGCGCGAGCTGGCCCGGCTCTTCGGCGTCGGGCGGGCCACCGTGCAGCGGGCGATCGGTCTCCTCGAGGAGGAAGGGCTGGTCGAGCGGCGCCGCGGCCGCACCGGCGGAACGTTCGTCGTCGGCGCGGCCGGGAGCGCAGGCTCCGCCGACCGGCTGATCGAGACGCTGCGCGCGACGCGTGCGGCGGTCGAGGAGGCGCTGGCGTACCGGCTCGAGGTGGAGCCCGCCGCGGCCGAGGCAGCAGCCCTCGCGCGGACCGACGCCGACCTCGCCAGGCTCGCCGTCGCTGCCTCTGCGGCGGCCGCTGCGCAGGACGACGCCGAGTTCATGGAGAGCGACACGGACTTCCACCTCATACTTGCCGCCACCACGGGCAACCGCTTCTTCGCCGACGCCATCGAGCGCACCCGGCTGGCCCTCAACGACGCACTAGTCGCCCTACCGGACTCACCGGTCTGGCACGCCTGGTCGAACCGCGACCACCGGGCGATCCTGCACGCCGTCGAGGCCGCGGACGGCCGCCGCGCCCGCACGGCGATGTCGCGCCACGTGCGCCACACGGATGCATCCGTGCGCGCTCTGCTGGCGACGGTCGATCCTTGACCGTCGTCCACGGCGGCCCGTAGAATAATTGGCCTTGAGCGGAGTCCTTTTCTCCACGGCGGTCGACGACTACATCGCGGATCACGAGGCCGACCTCGTCGAGCTGGTCCGGACGCTCGTCGGGTGGGACACGACGTCGGTCGATCTCGCGCCGGGATCCGCCCACACCGAGAACCAGGAGGGACCGCTGCAGGCGTGGGTGGCCGAGCGGCTCGCGGCGATCGGGGCCGAGGTCGATCACTGGGAACCGGACCCGGCGCAGTTCGTGGGCCACCCGATGATGCCGCCGTGGCACCACTGGGCCGGCCGCCCGCTCACCGTCGGCACGGTTCGCGGCAGCGGCGGCGGACGGTCGCTCGTGATCAACGGCCACATCGACGTCGTCAGCGCGGGCGAGGAGACGCGATGGGCGTCCCCGCCGTTCGCCGCCGAAGTGCGCGACGGCCGCATCTACGGGCGCGGGGCATGCGACATGAAGGGCGGTGTCGGTGCCGCGCTCTTCGCGCTCGAGGCGCTCCACGCGGCCGGGGTCGAGCTCCAGGGCGACGTGATCTTCGAGACGGTGCCCGACGAGGAGACGTGCGCCATGGGCACGATGGCCGCGATCGCGCGCGGTTACCGAGCCGACGCCGGACTCGTCCCCGAGCCCACGTGCTTCAACCTGTGGGTCGCGACGCGCGGGCTGCTCCACGGGACGCTGACCGTTCCCGGCCGCTCCGCGCACGCCGAGATGAACCAGCCGTCGTGGCAGGAGGGCGGCGGGGTGAACGCGATCCAGAAGACCGCCTACCTGCTCGGCGCGCTCGACCGTCTGTCGGGCGAGTGGGCCGGCCGTGCGGACAAGCGCCACCCGCTGCTGGGAACCCCTGCCGTGCATCCCACGATCGTCGAAGGCGGCTCTTTCATCTCGAACGTCCCGGAACGGTGCGACCTCTCGCTCAACACGACGTACCTGCCCGGGAACGCGGACGCCGAAGGCTACGGCTCGATTCCCCGCAGCGAGATCGAACGGGCGGTCGCGGACGCTGCCGCCGCCGACGACTGGCTCGCCGCGACCGCGCCGACGTGGAGCTGGTTCACGGACTATCCGCCGTC
>JAWVCW010000009.1:0-4676 GCA_033857955.1 Gaiellaceae bacterium
GAGCCCGGGTTGAAGCCGAACCAGCCGAGCCACAGGATCAAGACCCCCAGGCCCACCAGCGGCATGGAGTGCCCCGGAATCGGATGTGCCTTGCCCTTGGCGTCGAACTTCCCGATCCGCGCCCCCAGCAGGAGCGTGCCCGCCAGTGCCGCCGTCGCGCCGCAGAGATGGACGACCGACGAGCCGGCGAAGTCCTGCATGCCCCAGCCGGCGAGGAAGCCGCCGCCCCAGACCCAGTGCCCGACGAGCGGGTAGATCAGCGCCGAGAACGCGACCGCGAACACCAGATAGACGCCGAACTTCGTGCGGTCGAGCATCGTGCCCCACACGATCGCGAGGCTGACCGTACAGAAGACGACTTCGAACAGGAACTTCGCAGAAAGCGGCACATCCGAGAACGAGAGTGAACCGAATGCCGAGTTGTGCAGGAAGAATCCGTCAAGGCCGAGCACCTTGTTGCCGCTGCCGAATGCCAGGCCGAAGCCGATTGCCCAGAACGCGACCGTACCGATCGAGAGGTTCACGAGGATCTTGGCGACGACCGCGCCGACGTTCTTTCCCCGCGAGAACCCGACCTCGAGCATTGCGAATCCGGCCTGCATGAGAAAGACCATGCACGCGGCGACGATGACCCACACGGTATCGATGGCGAGCTTCAGTTCCTCTGGCGACATGCCATCCCTCCTTCGCTTCGGGACCACGAAAAAAGCCGCCCCGAAGTACGGGAACGGCTTCATTGCCTACGAGGGAGCGACTTCGCCCCCTCTGATACGAATGGTGCAGGATCTCGGTGCGCGTTGTCAAGAAATGAACCTTTTGGTCCACCCTGCACACCACTCCGCGCCGTTCCGTCTGGATCAGGGCGTCGGCAGCAAGCCCGCCTTGCGGCAGGCGGCGACGCTCTCGGGGTGACCGGCCGCGAACTGCCCGATGCCGGTCTTGCGGCAGTAGGCCACCGCCTCGTCACCGCAGTACCTGAGCGTCGCGTTCCCCATCCACGAGGCGCGCGAGACCGAGACGCAGCCGGCACCCGAGCCGGTGGTGGTGGAGTCGTCGCCGACGCGGCCGACGATCAGCGTGATGACGGTCGCGAGCACCATCCCGCCCACGAGCAGCGCGATGAGCCAGCGATCCCGCGCCCCCAGCCGGCGCTGGAACCGAATCGCCTCGGCCGGCATCAGGTCAGCCCCCTGCTGCCGTCGTGCGGATCATCCGCCGAATCGTACGGTCACGCCCCGGGGGATGACGATCACGGGGCAGCGCGACAGCTCGATGAGGTACTCGGCTGCGGCGCTGATCGTGACGCGCCCGGTGACCGTGCCGGGCTTGGATCCGACGACGACGAGGTCGGCGCTGCCGGACGCCGGCTCCGTCACGGCGCCGCCGAGCGTCTGCGAGAGCGACTCCGCCGTCTCGAGCGCGCACGGGTCGCCGTCCTCGCCGAGCGCGGCGATCTTCGCCACGGTGTACTCGCCGGCTTTGTCGGCGAAGCCCGATGGTGCGATCGCGACCGCTACGGGGCCGCCGTCGAGCAGCCGCCGCGCAGAGGCCTGCGGATCGACGCTGCCGGGGGCGGTGCGGTACTCGGAGCCGAAGACGATCACGTCGGCGCACTCGGCGACCGCGAGCTCGCGGAGCCCCGTCGGCGTGGACGCGCTGATGACGATGTGCTGCGGCACGTCGGGCTGATCGATCGCGGCAGCGCCCGCGGCGAGGAGCGCGCCGACTTCCTGCTCGGCGAGACGCTCGCGACCGCTCTCGGTCTCGTGCGCATGCCGGACGTATGCCAACTCGAGCGTTCCGCCTCCGCTCGCGAGCAGGCGCCCGAGCGCGAGCGCGTCGCGGTCGTTGCTGGTGCCGTCGTAGGAGACGATGATCTTGATGGCCATCGGATTCCTCTCGATCTGCCGGATGGTCGCGTTCAGGGCACGCACCGCGCGGGCCTATGAGGCGGGGGGCGCTCCTGCGGTGCCGCCCGCCGGCGCAGCGGCCGCCGGGATGCCCGAGGGGAACCCGAGCGACGGGATGTCCGAGGGATACACCTCGTGGCCGTGAACGGCGAGGTCGCCGGTCTCCATGTCCTCCTCGCTCATGCGCAGCGGGACGAAGATGCTGACGATCTTGAGGAGGATGAACGTGCCGATGCCCGAGAAGAGGATCACCCAGAGGGCGGTGAGGGCCTGCCACTTGAGCCGGTCCCAGCTGGCGTCGACCGAGACGCCGGGCGTGATCTGCATCGCGGAGCTGGCGAGCACGCCCGTGAGCAGACCGCCGATGAGGCCGGCGAAGCCGTGGGTGAAGACCACGCCGAGCGTGTCGTCGACGTTGCGGAACGGCTTCACGAGCGCGAGGTAGTTGTAGGCCGCGTAGACGACGACCGCGGCGATCGCGCCGATCGCCATCGCGCTCCAGCCGGTTACGAAGCCAGCTGCCGGGGTGATCGCGACGAGGCCGACGATCATCCCGTTGACGCTGCCGATCAGCGACGGCTTGCGCTTCGTCGCGTAGTCGCACGCGACCCAGACGAGGAATGCGACGGCGGTTGCGACATTCGTGTTGAGCACCGCGGCCGAGGCGTCCGCACCCGCGTTTTACGTGTCGCCGCCGTTGAAGCCGTTCCAGCCGAGCCACAGGAGCCCGGCGCCGATCGCGACCATCGCCAGGTTGTTCGGCGCGTCGATCTCGCGGTCGCGGGCGAGGCGGGGCCCGATGACCCACGCGGCGACGAATCCCGAGACGCCGGCCGCGAGGTGGATGACATAGCCGCCGGAGAAGTCGATCGCGCCCTGCTGGGCGAACCAGCCGCCGCCCCAGATCAGGAACGCGTTGACCGTGTAGATCAGGCTCGACCACAGCAGCACGAAGGGGATCCAGGCCTTGAAGTTGACCCGCCCGAGCACCGAGCCGAGCATCAGGATCGGCGTGATCGCCGCGAACACCAGCTGGAAGTAGACGAGCGACGACTGCGGGAAGTCGAGCTTGCCGATCAGCGGGATGTTCCCCTGACCCTGGAGGTCGTGGGCGCTCAGCACCGCTCCGGGCTTGCCGACCAGGTTGTTGAAGAAGCCGGTGTGCGAGCCGCCGATCTGAATCGGGTGCCCGAAGCCCATGTTGAAGCCCCAGAGCACCCACAGGACGAGAACCAGGGCGAACGCGACGAAGGACAGCATCATGCTGTTCACCGACCAGCGCTTCTGCATGACGCCGCCGTACAGGACGACCAGGCCCGGGACGCTCATCAGGCCCACCAGCGTGGCCGCCGTCAGCTGCCACGCGTTGTCGCCCGGGTTCAGCCAACTGGGATACAGCATCACCGCTCCTCTCTGCCGGGGGGACCACGAAAAAAGCCGCCCCGGGACGCGGGAGCGGCTTCGTCGCCTACCGAACGAGCGTCGTCGCCCGTTCGAGCGCGGATGTTCTCAAGCGGCACTCGTGTCTGTCAAGACGGCGATCGGACGAGCGCGCGGCCCGATCGGATGATTTTCACCGGCTCGCTGCTACACGGCGATCGCAGCGTCCCGCTCGACCAGCCGCGCGTAGCGGCCGTCGAGTGCGAGCAGCTCGTCGTGCGTACCGCGCTCGATGACCCGGCCGCCGTCGAGCACCAGGATCTGGTCGGAGTCGCGGATCGTCGAGAGGCGGTGTGCGATCACGATCGTCGTGCGTCCGGCCGCGAGGCCGTCCAGCGCCTGCTGCACGAGCCGCTCGGTCTCGACGTCGAGCGCGCTCGTGGCCTCGTCGAGCACGAGCACCGGTGGATCGCGAAGAATCGCCCGCGCGATCGCGAGCCGCTGCTTCTCGCCGCCCGAGAAGCGGTAGCCGCGCTCGCCGACGATCGTGTCGTAGCCCTCGGGCAGCGTGGCGAGGTGGTCGTGGATGCGCGCCGCGCGCGCCGCCTGCTCGAGCTGCTCGTCGGTCGCGTCGGGCCGGGCGAAGCGCAGGTTCTCGCGCACGCTGCCGTGGAACAGGTACGTGTCCTGCGAGACGACTCCGACGATCCTCCGGAGCGTCGCGAAGCTGAGGTCGCGCACGTCGTGCTCGTCGAGCAGCACCTGTCCGTCGCTGACGTCGTAGAGCCGGGCGATCAGATAGCCGAGCGTCGTCTTGCCGCTCCCGGTCTCTCCGACGATCGCGACCTTGGAGCCGGGCTCGGCCGTGAATCCGACGTCCTGCAGCACCGGCCGGTCGGGCTCGTACGCGAACGAGACGCCCTCGAGGCGAACCTCGCCGCGCACGCTCTCGCGCTCGAGCTCGACGGCGTCTTCGCGTTCCTGGATGTCCACGGGCAGGTCGAGGTACTCGAAGATCCGATCGAAGAGCGCCAGCGACGACTGCACGTCGGCCTGCACGCTCAGCAGGCTGCCGACCGGGAAGAAGAGACGCGTCTGCAGCGTCGTGAACGCGACCAGCGTGCCGACCGACGCGTGCGCCCAGCCGCCCGCCATCGCATGTCCCGCGACGCCGTAGATGAGCGCCGGCATGACCGCGAACGTCGTCTGGATGGACGACATGACCCAGCGGCCCGCCATGCGCTGCCGCAGCTCGAGCTCCGCCAGCCGGGCCGACTCGCCGCGGAAGCGCTCGGTCAGCACGTCGCTCTGGCCCATCGTCTTGCCGAGCATCACGCCGGAGACCGAGAGCGACTCCTCGACCAGCGTCGAGATGTCGGCCAGCGA
>JAWVCW010000010.1:0-145259 GCA_033857955.1 Gaiellaceae bacterium
TCCCGTCGTAGTAGTTGCCGGCGCCTTGCTGGATCGCGACCTGGACGGTGGCGAGGCCGGCGCCGGCGTCCGAGGCGGTGCCGGTGATCGAGCCGGTCCAGCCGGTCGCGTTGTAGTTGCCGGCCGCGGCCGGGAAGGTGTAGACGCTGGCCGGCGCCGTCGAGTCGGAGGTGAGCGTGAACGTGCTCGCGGCCGAGACGTTTGTCGCGTTGTCCACCGCCGTCACGTTCTTCGTGCCGTCCGGCTCGGTCGGGGTGGCCAGGGTGTACGTGCGGGTTGCGGCGGCGCCGGAGCCTGTGAAGCCGGCGAGCGCCGGGAATGTGTAGGACGCGATGCCCGACTGCGCGTCGGTCGACGCGGCGGTGACGTCGAAGGAGCCGGCGCCGGCCGGGCGGTAGAAAGCGGTCGTACCGGTCGTGTGCACGTCGGCGCTCGTGTCGGCGAGCGTCAGGGTGGGTGCGGTCGGCACAGTTGCGTCAAGGCGGAGCGAGATCTGCTGGCCGATGTTGATAGCGGCGGTGCCGCCCGCGACCGCGACCTTCGCCCCTGTGGCGACGCCGGTGGAAAGGCCGGTCGCCATCTCGAGAGTCGTCCCGTTCGCAGTGGCCGCGCTACTCGAGTCCGATCGCTCGGTGTAGGTCGGAGTCGCTCCCGGCGGGGGCGTGATCACCGTCTGCCCGCGCCGCGTGCCGAAGATGCCGACGACGACATGGTTCGCGCCCGGGGTGATCGTCGGCGCGGTGATGTTCAGGCTCGAGGCGTTGGCCTGCCCGAGGGATGCGGAGGTCGGGCTGGAGTTGTCGACGCCGTAGTGGGCGACGATCCCTCCCGACGCGAGCGTTGCGAGAGGTGAGACGCAGCCGGCGGTGTCGTCGAGCAGAAACGTGAAGTTGGTCGCCGCGACGTCCGCCGCGACCGCTGTCTTGCGGAAGGTCTCCTGGGCGAGGGTCGTACCGTTCAGGGTGCGGAGGACCGACGTCCACCCGGCGGGCGGACAGATGAAACCGTTGGAGCGTCCGAGCACCGTCGCGATCATCTGGTCGTTGAGCGCGAGGCCGACGGGCTTCGTGAGGACGAGCGACGTGTCGGTGGCGATGTTGCTCGCGCCCTGGGCGGCGCGGAAGAAGATCGTCGCCGGGTCGATCACGTAGGGGAGCGCGAGCTCGCGGTCGTCGACGTCGAGCGCGAGGAACCAGGAGCCGTCGCTGCGCTCGAGATTCCACTGTGTTCCGGCGGGGCTGATCTCGCGGCCACGGCCGTCGAGAATTGCGGCCGGAAGAATGCGAAAGCCGCCAACGAGGTTGCCGGCCGAGACGAGGACGCTACCGTCGGACCTCAAGTGAGGCTTGAGGGTTCCTGTGTCCAGCTTCCAGCGCCACCGCTTGGGGCCGAGTCGCTTCTCGACGGTCAGGAACTGCTCGACGACATTGCGGTGGACGACGACCGTTTCCGTGCCGAAGGGCGTCGAGCGGACCGCGCCCTGCTCGAACTGGTGCCAGGAGTTGCCTTCGGGGGCCGCGGAGCTCAGCGTCAGGGCGTGCGTCCCGGCCTCGAGCTGGTAGCCGGAGCGGGGAAGGCTGACGCGCTGGCCGGCGTTCGTGCGGCGCTCGGGCGTGCCGGCGACGCCGGCGCCGAGAGCCTTCGCCAGGAAGGCCGGCTGCTGCGGGATCGCAGAGCCATGCGGAAAGACGCTCGCAGCGCCCGCGGCCAGGGCAGCGACGACGGCGAGGAGGATAAGTCGGAATGCTCGCATGGGCACCGCACCGGCGCTTGCCGGGCGATTCGAAGGCCGCAGTTCTTCGTTGGTCGCCATGTGGGTGTTCTCCCGCTTCCCGTCGCGCGCGTAGAGGGGAGAGTGCGCGCATAGACGGCATCGACTCCCGGGGCCGCAAACTTGAGGAGAAATGCGCACTTAAAGTAAGAAAATCGCCCCAAGATCACCCCGTTGGGGGACATCTCCGCCACAAGGGGTGGACGGGGCACGAGCCGCATGTCCATGCGAAAAGCGGCAGTCCGGCGACGGGGGGCTCGCGGAAACCGGGCGGAGGCGGAACCAAGGACGGGTCTCGCAGCGCGGCGCGAGAGTGGGCTCGAAGCGCAGCGGAACGACTAATCTCAGTCTCTACTTGAGGTTGAGTTCGATCACGAATCTCAGGCCTCGACCCAAGGTTGAGTCCCTGGATCGAGGGAGGGGACGGAGCGGCCCTCGGGGCCATGTTCGCTCGACTTCTCCGGTCGCGCCGGCCTCGTTTAGCCGGCCGAGGTGACGGCTCGTGCCAGCTCTTCGGCGTGCCTGGTGTCGGCCGCCACGACGAGCGCCGTGTGGACGCCGAGACGGTCGAAGGCGATCGTCCGGCCGCTCAAAATCCAGCATGTGCTCGCTGCGCATTCCGTCGGGATGGCGGCGCCGAAGGCTACCTTCACGTAGGCCGTAGCGGCCGCGCCCCACTGGACGGTATCGGCCGCAGAGTCCCAGTCGAGAGCAACCAGGATCGCTTCCGTCGTCGCGTCGCGGTACACCGCGGAGCGACCGCCGCCCCAGCCTGCAGCGGCGGCGTCCAACCGCGGCACGCCGAAGACGGCCAGGAGGGCGCGCACGTCCAGCTCCCCGAACGTGCCGGCCGTTCGGAGCTGCATTCCGGCAGCGTTGGCGGGGAGAACGAGCTTCGACGCAGGCTCGTGCTCGAGGAACTTGTCGAGGTGGAAGACCTGCTCGGTGGTTGCGGGGAAGCGGCGCAGCGCGCTTCTCACCGCGGTCGTGCCGCCGAGGTTGCGGAGGTCGGCGGCGAGCCGGAGGCCGACCGTGGGCGCAAAGCCGCGCTCGAGGACGAGGAAGCGCGTCAATCTGCTGCCGGTGTCGGTCTTGGGTGCCGCGGGCCCGCCGAGGAGCAGTGAGGCGTGGCCCTCGATCGCGGCCGTCGCGGCCACCGTTGCATCCCGGCCGCCCCGCAGCCGCCGGACGCGGCTCAGATCGAAGTGCTGATCCTGGAGCGTGTGGACGAGCTGGCGCAGGGCGGCGCCGCGCTCGCCCCTCCCCGCCTGGATGTATGCGGTTCGAGCCACCGGGTCGTAGACGCCGGAGCGGGTGTCGAGCGCGAGCAACGCTTTCCGCAGGGTGCCCCTGCCGCCGCTGAGGAGCCCGAGCCCCCGGTAGACCGCCTCGTCGTGAGCCTGGACGGCACGAGGGTAGTCCCGGTCGAAGAGCTTCGCACGCTGCTGCCGAAACAGCGGGCGCGGCTGGACGACGATCCGGACCGGCGCTCGCGCGCTGAGGCCGGTTGCCTTGACGGCGAGGCGGAGCAGCGCTTCCGTCTGCTTGCGGTCGAGTGCGCCCGCGCCCGGAGCAGCGATGAGAGCGGTGACGAGAAGCGCGAGCAGCGGCCGGGTCATGCCGTCCCTACAATCTTCGTCATGGCCACGACCGAGGACCGAGACTCGCTGAACGCGACCCAGGCGTGGCGGGAGGAGCTGTACGGGCGGACGCAGGAGCGGCAGGGGGAGCTGTTCTCCACGATCTCGGGGCTCGAGAACGAGCCGCTGGCGACGCCGGACACGGTGGATGTCGACTATGACCGCGACCTCGGCTATCCGGGGGTGCATCCGTTCACGCGCGGGGTCTATCCGTCGATGTACCGCGGCAAGCTGTGGACGATGCGGCAGTTCGCGGGCTTCGGCACCGCGGCGGAGACGAACGAGCGCTTCCGTTACCTGCTCGAGCACGGCCAGACCGGGCTCTCGACGGCCTTCGACATGCCGACGTTGATGGGTTACGACTCCGATCACGAGCGCTCGCTGGGCGAGGTCGGCCGTGAGGGTGTCGCGATCGACTCGCTGGCCGACATGGAGACGCTCTTCGACGGCATCCCGCTCGGCGACGTCTCGACGTCGATGACGATCAACTCGCCGGCGGCGATCCTGCTTGCCTTCTACGTCGCAGTCGGCGAGCAGCAGGGGGTGCCGGCTGCCGAGCTGCGCGGGACGATCCAGACGGACATCCTGAAGGAGTACATCGCGCAGAAGGAGTACATCTTCCCGCCGGAGCCCTCGATGCGGCTCGTGACGGACATGGTCGAGTGGTGTGCCAAGGAGATGCCGAAGTGGCATCCGATCTCGATCTCCGGCTACCACATCCGCGAGGCCGGCTCGACCGCGGCGCAGGAGCTCGCCTTCACGCTCGCGGACGGATTCACCTACGTCGAGTGGGCGATCGAGCGTGGCCTCGACGTCGACGACTTCGCGCCGCGGCTGTCCTTCTTCTTCAACGCTCATCTGGACTTCTTCGAGGAGATCGCCAAGTACCGCGCCGCCCGCAGGATCTGGGCGCGAGAGCTGCGCGACCGTTTCGGCGCCCGCAATCCGCGCTCGTGGCTGATGCGCTTCCACTCGCAGACGGCGGGCGTCTCGCTCACCGCGCAGCAGCCGGAGGTGAACATCGTCCGGACGGCGATCGAGGCGCTCGCGGCAGTTCTCGGCGGCACGCAGAGCCTGCACACGAACTCCTTCGACGAGGCGCTCGCGCTGCCGACCGAAGACGCGGTCCGGATCGCCTTGCGCACGCAGCAGGTGATCGCGCACGAGACCGGCGTGGTGAACTCGATCGATCCGCTCGGCGGCTCCTACTACGTCGAGGACTTGACGAACAAGATCGAGGCGCAGGCCTACGAATACTTCGACCGGATCGAGAAGCTGGGCGGGATGGTCGAGGCGATCAAACAGAACTTCCCGCAAAGAGAGATAGCAGATGCAGCGTTCCGCTATCAGGAGGAGGTCGAGCGGGGCGAGCGCGTCGTCGTCGGCGTCAACCGCTACCAGCTCGCCGACGAGCCGCCACCCGAGATCCTGAAGATCGACGCGGCACTCGAGGGGCAGCAGATCGAGCGCGTCAAGGCCTTGAAGGGCCGGCGTGACTCGGCCAAGGTCGAGCAGCGCCTGGCCGCCCTGAAGGCGGCCGCGGCCCGCGACGAGGTCAACCTGATGCCTACGATCCTCGACGCGGCCCGCGACTACGTGACGATGGGCGAGATGTGCGACGCCTGGCGCGAGGTATGGGGCATCTGGCGCGAGACGCCGGTGTTCTAGAACTCGAGCTCGAGCCCGTCGTATGCGAGCTCGGCGCCGGCGGGCGCGGGCCGTTCGTCCGGACGGTGGGTGAGCACGATCCGTTTCGCGTGTGCGGCCGCCGCCGCGGCTTCCACTTCGTCGACCGCGAGATGCCCACGCTCGGGGCCGTCGAGCTCGCCCCGCGAGAGCGTGGCCTCGGAGAGGAGGAGGTCGGCGTCTCGCGCGACCTCCTCGAGCGCGGGACATGGGCCGCTGTCGCCCGAATAGGCGAGCACGCGGTCGCCTTCGACACGGAAGCCGTACGCCTCGACGTCGTAGTGCTCGACCGGCACGGCCGTCACCTGCAGGCCGGCGGCGGTGAACGGCCTCCGCGATTCGTACTCGGCCACGTCGAACGCCCGCTCGAGCATGTCCTCGCTTCCGAGCAGCGCCAGGACCGGCCGCAGCGCGGCGCGGCTGCCGGGCGGCAGCCAGAGCTGCGGGCGGGGCGCCGATTCCCCCGGGCCGAAGAGACTCCCCCAGACCCACGGGACCAGGTCGCCCCAGTGGTCCAGGTGCAGGTGGGTGATCGCGATCGCCTCGACGGTCGGCCACGGCTCGCGCTCGCGCAGCTTCGCGAGCACGCCGGGGCCGCAGTCGAGCAGGAGCTTGCCGTCGACGAGGTAGCCCGAGCACGCCCCTCCGGGGTTGGGCCACGCCGGCGACGAGCCGATAACTGACAGGCGCACCGCCATATACTTGCCGACGTCATGGCCCGGAAGATCAGAGTGGTGATCGCGAAGCCCGGCCTCGACGGTCACGACCGTGGCGCGAAGATCATCGCCCGCGCCCTCCGAGACGCCGGTATGGAGGTGATCTACACCGGTCTCCACCAGACGCCGGAGCAGATCGTCGAGACCGCGATCCAGGAAGACGCGGACGCCGTCGGGATCTCGATCCTCTCCGGCGCCCACATGACCCTCGTACCTCGGATCCTCGACGGGCTGAAGGAAAGCGGGATCGACGACGTGCTGGTCGTCGTCGGCGGCACGATTCCGACCGACGACGCAGAGGAGCTCCGGGGGAAGGGCGTGGCGGCGGTCTTCACGCCGGGCGCGCCGACGAGCGAGATCGTCGACTTTCTGAAGGCGAAGATCCCGGTCTGAGGGGTCCCGGGGGGCGCTGTCCTCCCGTCAACTGCGCGGACGGGGTCTGACCCCGCAGGCGCGCCTGACAAACGGCCTCCTAGGGCTTGGCCAGGTCCGCTTGTCAACCGCACGGACGGGGACAGACCCCGCAACCGCGCTTGACGGACGGGCAGGTCCCCTACGGCTTGACGACGACGCGGGAGACGGCAAGCGCGCCCTTCGTGCCGGACTGCGCCGCGAGCGTGACCTTGGCCGGCTCGGTCCAGATCGTCACCGGCAGGCCCTTGGTGAGCAGCTCGAGCGCCGGGAAGGCGACGCCCATGGGCGCGTCGATCCCCTCGATCGTCGCCGACTCGGGAACGGAGACCGCGACCTGCTGGCCGGCCTGCTTGATCTTACGGCCACCGGGCCACGAGCGGACCTGCTCGAGGTTGACTGCGAGGTCCTGTCCGGCGGCGGTCACGACCGTGCCCGTGAGCGCGAGCGTGAAGGTCGTTCCGAGCCGGGCGGCGAACAGCAGCTTCCTCGCCTTGCGAAGAGAGGGGTACGGACTGACCGCGCCGCCACCGTTCGGGTGCACCTCGAAGTGGAGATGCGGATGGACCCCGTCCGCGTCGCCGGAGTCGCCGACGTAGCCGATCGGCTGGCCCGCAACGACTTTCGCTCCACTCTTCAACCCCTTCACGTAGGCGATGCCGGGCACGCACGTGCCCTGGTTGTCGTTCTCCGACGTGAGGTCGTTGTTCAGGTGGATGTAGAGGTACTCCGTGCCGCTGACACCGTCGAGGTAGAGCATGCAGCCCGCTCGCGAGGACGTCGTCCAGAACTTGACCGTGCCGGTTTCGGCCGCCAGCGCGAGCGCCTGGCGAGGCGCCATGATGTCGTTGCCCTCGTGGCGACCCTGGCCGCGTGGATCCCCGAAGTCATCGGTGTAGGTCGCGTCGCCGAGCACCGGGAAGACGAGCGTCGGCACTTTCGCCGAGGTCGACGCACCCGCCGCACCTGCGGTGAGCAGGAGCGCGAGCAGGGTTGTAAGCGGGGCGAGGAGGGCTCCTCGGGCTGTTGTCCGGGCGAGGGTCATGGGTACCGGTTCGAGCTCGAAGGGCGGGAGCCTAGCACCGTGATCGGAGAAATGCCGCTCAAAAGGGGTAAAAGCTGCTGTGGACGGCTCATCCGAAGCGGGACGACGACGCATCGTTAGAGTCCGGCGCGTGAAGATCGCCGTCTGCGTGAAAGAGGTGCCGGACGCCACCGCGCACAAGCGGCTCGATCCAGGCACGAAGCGGCTCGACCGGTCCGGCGAGGGCGCGCTGAACGGTTTCGACGCGAACGCGGTCGAGGAGGCGCTGCGGCTGAAGGACGCGACAGGCGAGGGTGAGGTCGTCGTTCTCTCGATGGGCCCCGAGCGCGCCATCAATTCGCTGCGCAAGGCGCTCGCGATGGGAGCCGACCGCGCCGTCCTGATCTCCGACGACGGTGCCGCCGGCTCCGACCTCGTCGCCACGAGCCTCACGCTGGCGAAGGCGCTCGAGCGGGAGCAGCCGGATCTAGTCCTCTTCGGCCAGCAGTCATCCGACTCGGACGGCGCTGTCCTCTGGGGCGCCGTTGCCGAGCGCTTGCGCCGTCCCGTCATCTCCCAGGTCGCGGAGTTGAAGCTGGACGGCGGCTCGCTCACGGGCAAGCGGCAGACGGAGTTCGGCTACGACGTGATTCGAGCGCCGCTGCCGGCGGTCGTCGCGGTCGCCGACTCGATCAACGAGCCGAGGTACCCGTCCCTCAAGGGGATCATGGGTGCGAAGTCGAAGCCGCAGGAGACGCTCTCGCTCGCTGACATCGGCGTCGAGGCCGGCCAGGCCGGCGAGGAAGGCTCGCGCACCGAGGTGCTCGCGCTCTCCGACCCGCCGCCGCGCGGCGACACGCGCAAGGTCGAGGACGACGGCAGCGGCGCGGAGCAGATCGTCGCGTTCCTCGTCGAGAAGCGGCTGATCTAGGTGAGCATCCTCGTCTTCCTCGAGCATCACGGCGGCGAGCTGCAGAAGGGCTCGCTCGCGGTCCTCTCGAAGGCCGCGTCGCTGGGGCCATCGCTGGGTGGGGAGGTTGCCGGCGTGATCGTCGGCTCCGGCCTCGACGGTCTCGCCGACCAGGCCGCCAAGCACGGCGCGGGGACGGTCTACGTCGCCGACGACCCGAGGCTGGAAGCGCCGCTCCCGCAGCCGCGCGTGGACGCGATCGCGCAGCTCGTCGGGGAGAAGGGGATCGAGACCGTGCTCTTCGCGCAGTCGATCCTCGCCTCGGATATCGCGTCGGGTCTCGCGGCCCGGCTCGAGGCCGGCCTCAACTGGCAGCTGACCGACATCGTGAACGGCGACGGCGGCCTCGTCGGCAAGCAGACCGCGCTCGGCGACTCGGTCGTCGTCGACGTCGGCTGGAAGTCGACTCCGCGCATCGGCCTCTTTCGGGCCGGCGCCTTCGACCCGTCCGAGCAGCCTGCTGCCGGAACGGTCGAGCCCTTCGAGGTGCAGCTGCAGGAGCACTCGCTCGCGGCCGAGATGGTCGAGCAGGCGCACGCGGAGGAGAGCGGTCCCTCGATCGAGGATGCGGACGTGATCGTCGCCGGCGGCCGCGGTCTCGGCGAGCCCGAGAAGTTCTCGCTCGTCGAGGACCTCGCGAAGGCGCTCGGTGGCGCCGTCGCCGCAACCCGCGCGGTCGTCGACGCGGGCTGGTATCCGTACTCGGCCCAGGTCGGGCAGACCGGCAAGTCGGTCTCGCCGACGCTCTACGTGGCCTGCGGCATCTCCGGCGCCATCCAGCACAAGGTCGGCATGCAGAGCTCGAAGACGATTGTCGCGATCAACAAGGATCCGAACGCGCCGATCTTCGAGTTCGCGGATCTCGGGGTCGTCGGCGACCTGCACCAGATCCTGCCGAAGCTGACCGTGCTGGTCCTGGCACGGAAGTCATGACTGTCCGTCCCGCCGACTACCCGCCGCCTTTCGCGCCGTCGGACGCGATCGCCGCACCGACCGATCCGGCCGACGAGCGGATCGAGGTGGGCGTGCTGATCGTGGGTGCCGGTCCCGCCGGGCTCGCCTGCGCGATCCGGCTCGGCCAGCTGCTGGAGGGGTCGCCGGAGACTGCCGCCCGCCTCGGCGACGTGCCGGTCGCGGTGGTCGAGAAGGGGAAGGCGCCGGGGTCGCACCTGCTCTCGGGCGCGGTGGTCAATCCGCGCGCCCTGCGCCGGCTCTTCCGGGGCCGGCTGTCGATGAACGACATGCCGAGCTACGGCGAGGTACATGGCGAGGCTGTCTATCTGCTGACGAAGGGCGCTGCGCTCCGGATCCCGCCGCCGCCGACGATGCGCAACCACGGCAACTGGGTCGTCTCCGTCTCGCAGCTCGGCCGCTTCCTCGCCGAGCAGGCGGAGGCCGGAGGCGCGGCGGTGCTGCCCGAGACCGACGCCCAGAAGCTGCTCGTCGCCGACGGTCGCGTGCACGGGATCCGGACCGGCGACAAGGGCCTCGGCCGCGACGGGAAGCCTCTCTCCACCCACGAGCCGGGCTCGGACATCGTGGCGAAGCTGACGGTCCTCGCCGAGGGTACGCAGGGCCACCTGACCGGCGCGGCCGTCTCGCGCTTCGGCCTGGAAGGCGAGCAGCCTCAGATCTGGGCGCTCGGCGTCAAGGAGGTCTGGAAGGTGCCCAGGCCGCTCGGGCACATCGTGCACACGATGGGCTGGCCGCTCCGCAAGAGCGCGAAGTACGGCGAGTTCGGCGGCTCCTTCATCTATCCGATGGGCGACGACATGGTCTCGCTCGGCTTCGTCGCCGGGCTCGAGTACCGCGACGTCGAATTCTCGGTCCACGACGTGCTGCAGGAGTTCAAGACGCACAAGCTCGTGCGCAAGATCCTGCGCGACGGTGAGCGGATCGCGTGGGGCGCGAAGACGATCACCGAGGGCGGCTACTACGCACTCCCGAGGAGCTTCCATGCTCCGGGCCTCTTGCTGGCGGGTGAGAGCGCGGGGCTCGTCAACGTGCCGACTCTGAAGGGGATCCACTACGCGATCGAGTCGGGGATCATGGCTGCCGAGGCGGCCTTCCGCTCGCTCCAGCGCGGCGAGTCGCCGAGCCGCGTGGGCGCGCTCGATTCCTACGACGAGGAATTGCGGGCGAGCTACGTACTGCAGGACCTGCACGAGGTTCGGAACATGCGCCAGGTCTTCGACAAGGGCTTCTTTCTGGGTGGGGCGCTCGCGAGCGCGATGACCGTGACGAAGGGAAACCTGCCGCCGAAGGAGTTCCAGATCGAGCCGAACGCCGACCGGACGCTGATCCGCACCGACCGCGCCAAGAGCTACCCGGCGCCCGACGGCAAGCTGACGTTCGACAAGCTCTCATCCGTCTTCCTGTCGGGAAACAGAACGCGCGACGACCAGCCGAACCACATCCGGATCCAGCGGCACGTGCCGCTGGACCTCGCGGATCTGTGGGTGAACATGTGCCCGGCGCAGGTCTACGAGGCCGGCGCCGCCGACGCCGACGGTCTGGTGCACGTCGAGGTGAATCCGTCGAACTGCGTCCAGTGCGGCGCGATCTCCGCCAAGGGTGGCCGCCTCACTCCGCCCGAGGGCGGCAGCGGGCCCGAGTACACCCTCACCTAGATCGGGCTCTCCAGGCTTCGGCCATCGCGATCCGCTGCTCGACCGAGGGGTGGCTGTCGAAGAGGAGGTACGACCACTTTGGTGGATCGGGGTCGTTCAACGACTGGATCGTGAACTGCTTGAACAGGTTCTCCGCCGAGGTCGGGTCGTGAGTGGTCTCGAGCGCTTTCCAGTCGGCCTCCGCCTCCATGTGGCGCGAGATCAGGTTGTAGACCGGCAGCGAGAGCAGGTCGAGCACGACGATCACGAGCAGCGAGAGCGGCACTGCCGCCGGGTTTCCCATGCCGCCGCGCCGCCGCGTCGCAACCGCGATCAGCCACGCGCCCGGGAGCGCGAAGAGCGCGTACCACTCGATCCCCTCGATCAGGTGGCCGCTCGAGTGATGCCCGAGCTCATGCGCCAGCACGGTCTTCACCTCGTCGTCGCTGAAGCTGCCGTCGAGGAGCGTGTTCCAGAAGACGATCCGCTTACTCGGCCCGAAGCCGACCGCGTAGGCGTTCGGCGCGCTCGTGAAGTCCGTGACGTCCTCGACCTTGAGCGGCACCGGCTCGATCCCCTGCTTCGCCGCGTACTCCCGTCCGGCCTCGATCAGGTCGGTGCGGCGAAGCGGCTCGGTGGGTGTCAGATACGGGTAGATGAAGCCGAACAGCGTCGCGAGCCCGACGAAGAACGGAGCTGCTCCGAGCCACCAGCGACGGGGGAACGCCCCCGCGAGCGCCATCACGACGACGAGCGCGAAAGAGATGAACAGGAACTCGGCGCCGAGCTGGAACCAGTTCGCGAAGAGGGTCTCGAGATAGCCGCTGTCGGTCTGGTCGTAGCGGCGGTCCCACCAGACTTCCGCGAGCCGGAACGGCACCTGCGAGAGCCAGACGAGCGCGAGCCCGATCATCCCGAGCAGCATTCCCGTTCCGATCCGGCCGGCAGCCGACTCCTTGGCAAAGCGGACGCCGTGCTTCGCGTAGAGGACCAGAACGCCGAGGAGGACGAGTTGCGAGAAGACGAACTCGATCCGGAAGAAGCGTTCGTAGTGCCCAGCGCGTTCGAGGATCTGCGGCGAGATTCCGTCGAGCCGGACGCCGGGTAGGGACAGGTTCGCCGGCACGACGCTGTCCCAGAGCGACCACGCGGCCGCGGCCCAGATGCCTGCGAGGACGAGGAAGAGGGCGACGCGGAGCGCCGGGCTCCGCGTGCTCAGATCGCCGCCCCGAGTGGTTCTTGCTCAGGCGCCCATTCCGGCTCGGGCTCCGGTGGCGGTTGCAGCGCGGGGCTGGAGTACGGATAACGGTCACTCAGGACGAACCAGTACGCGTCTGTCTGCGCGTGGTAGCGGACCGCCACCGCGCCCAGGTTGCGCAAGCCGGTCGGCATCCGCCCGGTGATGAGTGCGGCAAACCAGCCGAGGAACCCCGCGACGAAGAGCGCGCCGCCCAGCGCGCCTGCAACGAGGAACGCCGGCACGGCAAGGAACGTGCGGAAGAGCGTGATCCACCGGTTCTGCCGCTCGGCCGGCGCAATCGTGACGTCGACGGGATAGCCCGGCGCCCCGGCGAAGCCGGGGAACGGGTTCGCGACGAGAAACAGGAACGCGGTCAGGTGGACCGTGTAGTGGATGTACGCGGCGAGGAAGCGGTGCAGCGGCTCGGCAGACCGGCCCCGCACGAGGGCGACGAACCAGTTCACGATCGCCGCGAGGATCGCTGCGGTGCTCCAGAGCGCCAGCCAGACGAAGTGCGGGAGCGCGAGCAGGAGCCGGAAGAGGACCGTGAGGCGAGAGCGGCGGCCGTCGTCGTCGAGCTCGAGGCGGACCGGATGCGGCGGCAGGCTCCAGGCCGGGCCGAGCTCGTTCGGGTCGGAGTTCGGATACCGGTCGGTGAGCAGGAGCGTGTACGCGTAGGTCTGTGCGGTGTAGCCGAGGCCGTAGGCGCCGAGGTCGCGCAGGCCGTTCGGCATGCGGCCGCGTGCGATCGACGCGAACCAGCCGAGAAACGCGCAGACGGCCGCGACGCCCCCGACCCCGGTCGAGGTGATGAACCTGCCACCCTCCTCGCGCGACGCCGCCGAGCCTCCGCCTCCCCCGGATCCGAGTGTTGAGGCCAGGATCAGGGCGGGAATGGCGAGCAGAAGGCGAACCGCGATCGTCCCGCGCGACTGGGCCTGGGGCGGGGGAATCTGGACGTCGACCGGGTAGCCGGGCGAACCCGTGAAGCCCGGATAGGGGTTCGCGGCGATCGCGAGATAGGCGCCGACGTGGGTCGCGTAACGGACGTACATCGCGAAGAAGTCGTGCAGGCCATCCGGAAGCTGCCCGCGCACAAGCGCGATCACCCAGCCGATGAAGCCGACGATGACGACCGCGAAGGTCCAGAGCGCGAGCCAGATCAGGTGCGGGATCGCGAGCAGCAGCCGGAAGAAGACCGTCAGCCGCGAGCGAAGGAGGTCGTCGTCGACAGTGATCCGTACCGGATGGTCGTCCACGGCCCGCAGTCTACGATGCCTCGATGCCGGTGACCCGCGACGACGTGCTCGCTGCGGCGGAGCGGATCCGCGGCCGCGTCCACCGGACGCCGACGTTCAGCTCGCGCACGCTGTCACAGATGCTGGGCGACCAGGTCTGGCTGAAGGCGGAGCTCTTCCAGAAGACCGGCTCGTTCAAGGCGCGCGGAGTGCTCAACAAGCTCGGCTCGCTGAGCCCGGAGGAGAAGGCGCGCGGCGTGATCGGGATCTCGGCCGGGAACCATGCGCAGGCGCTCGCCTGGGGAGCGGCCGCCGAACGAATCGACTGCCTGGTCGTGATGTACGCGAGCGCCAGCGCGGCCAAGGTCGCAGCGACGCGCGCGTACGGCGCCGCCGTTGACCTCGAGGCAGCCGACGCCGTCGAGGCATTCGAGCGGCTCGACGACCACATCCGGCAGACGGGGCGGACGCTCGTGCATCCGTTCGACGATCCGCTCGTGATCGCCGGACAGGGGACGCTCGCGCTCGAGCTGCTCGAGGACGCGCCCGAGGTGGAGACGATCGTCGTCCCCGTCGGCGGCGGCGGGCTCGTCGCAGGCATCGCCGCGGCGGCGCCCGACCGGCGCGTTCTGGCGGTCGAGCCGGACCGCTCGACCGCCGTGCACGACGCGTTCGCGGCCG
Source organism: Gaiellaceae bacterium (assembly GCA_033857955.1). Taxonomy (GTDB): domain Bacteria; phylum Actinomycetota; class Thermoleophilia; order Gaiellales; family Gaiellaceae; genus Gaiellasilicea. Next base: position 13,987 of record JAWVCW010000010.1, read on the forward strand.
GCCGCTCCGTTCCGGTCGTCCCGGACTCGATCGCCGACGGACTCTCGGCTCCCTTTGCGGGCGAGGTCGCGCTCGGCGTCCTGCAGGCCAACGGCGTCGAGAGCGTGCTGGTCTCCGAGGAGGAGATCGAGGACGCATTTCGCTTCCTCTACGCCCGGGCGAAGCTCGCGTGCGAGCCGGCCGCCGCGGTCGGTGTAGCGGCGATCCTGACGGGCAAGGCAGGGGATGGTCCACTCGCCGCTGTTGTCTCTGGAGGCAACGTAGCCGCCGAAACCGCCTCTGCTATTCTGGCTCGGCAATGAAGACTGGAATCCATCCCGAGTACGTATCCACGCACGTCCGCTGCTCCTGCGGCGCCGAGTTCGAGACCCGTTCGACGCAGCCGGAGATTCACGTCGACGTCTGCTCGGCCTGCCATCCGTTCTACACGGGCAAGCAGAAGCTGATGGACGCCGGCGGCCGAGTCGAGCGCTTCCAGCGTCGGCTGGAGAAGGCCGGCGGCTCCCGCCGCGGCTAGCAGACCTTGAAGAACATCGGGGGACAGGCTGTCCTGGAGGGCGTGATGATGCGCAGCCCTTCGAATTGGGCTGTCGCGGTCCGCAAGCCGGACGGGCAGATCGCGCAGGTCGTCACGGCCATCAGTTCGCCCATGGCGCGCAACCGGATCTTCCGGCTGCCTGTGATCCGCGGCGTCATCGCGCTCGGAGAATCGCTTGCGATCGGCTTCCGGGCGCTCGCGATCTCCGCGAACTACGCGGCCCAGGATCCGGATGCGAAGGAAGGAGAGGTGCAGACCGAGATCTCGCGCGGCCAGATCCTCTTCTCGTTCGCGATCGCGATCGGATTTGCCCTGATGCTCTTCAAGGTGACGCCAGCTCTGATCACGAGCTGGCTGCCGATCGACACGACAGGCGCCTTCGTGATCATCGAGGGCGTGATCCGCGTCTCGATCTTCCTCATCTATCTGCTCCTGATCTCGCTTCTGCCCGACCTGCGGCGCGTCTTCCAGTACCACGCCGCCGAGCACAAGGCGATCAATGCCTACGAAGCGGGTGACGAGCTCACGCCGGAGAACGTGCAAACCTTCAGTTTGATCCACCCGCGTTGCGGAACAGCGTTTTTGCTCTGGGTGATGGTGATCGGGATCTTCGTCTTCGCCTTCGTCGGCCAGCCGGCGTGGTACTACCTGATCCTGAGCCGGATCCTGCTCCTGCCGGTGATCGCGGGCCTCGCGTACGAGCTGATCCGGTTCGCCGGCAAGAACCAGCAGAACAGGATCCTGATGATGCTCCTCGCGCCCGGCCTCTGGCTCCAGCGGCTGACGACGCGGCAGCCCTCGCTCGACCAGATCGAAGTCTCGATCCGTGCGCTCCAGGAGGTGCTCCGCCGTGAGGGCGGGATCACCCCGGAGGAGCGCAAGGTCGAGGTCATGGCCTAGTGCCGCGAATTCAGCGCGAAGCGTCTGTCGCGTGGGAGGGATCCCTCTCGCGCGGCGCTGGGGTGGCGAAGGCAGGGACGGGAGCGTTCGAGCTCCCGATCGACCTGCCCTCGCGGATCGCCGACAAGCCTGGGAGGACCAGCCCGGAGGAGCTCCTGGCGGCCGCGCACGCCGGCTGCTATTCGACGTCTCTCGCTGGCGAGATCGCGCGAGCAGGCGGAACCGTCGAGCGCCTGAACGTCGCGTGCACCGTGACTCTGGACGAGGTCGGAGACAAGGGGCACCTGATCGTGTCCTCGGAGCTCGACGTGCGGGCGCGAGCCGAGGGGATCGATGCGGCGGGGCTGGAGCGCGCCGTTCAGGCCGCCGACGAGGGCTGCACCTTCTCCGCGCTCATTCGGGCGAGCGCTTCCGTTAGCGTTCGAGCTGAACTCGAGTCGAACTAGGAGGAGCGAGCATGGCTGCTGAGCGCCGGGCATCGGTGACGTGGAACGGCGACCTGATGAGCGGGTCGGGGACGATCGACGAGGTCGGCTCCGGGGCCTTCGGGCAGCTCGACGTGAGCTGGCCGGCTCGTTCGGAGGAGGCGTCGGGCGGGAAGACGAGCCCGGAGGAGCTGATCGCCGCCGCGCACGCTTCCTGCTTCTCGATGGCGCTCTCGGGCGGACTGGCAAAGGCGGGCAACCCGCCGGAGCAGCTTCGGACCTCCGCAGCGGTCACCTTCGTCCCGGGCACCGGGATCACGAAGATCGCGCTGACAGTGCGCGGGCGCGTTCCCGGCCTCGACGCAGGCGGCTTCCGCGAGGCGGCCGAGGCGGCGAAGAAGGGCTGCCCGGTCTCGCAGGCGCTGGCCGGCGTCCCGGAGATCACGCTCGACGCCGACCTCGACGCGTAGCGGCTCCAGCTCCACGGCCAGTCGACAACGCGTTCGCAGAGCCCGGCGCGGACCGGGTTCGTCAGCACGTATTCACAGCTCGCGCGCAGGTGCTCGTCGTCCCGCACCTGCCAGAGCGCGAAGCGGTCACCCCAGAGGTGGCCGCTCCGCGTGTACTTCGCGTTGAAGTCCTCCGCGTAGACGCCGTTCACTCGGTGGAGCGCGCGCGAGAGGTGATCGCGCACGCTCTGGACGACGAGGTGGTAGTGGTTCGGCATCAGGCAGAGAGCGTGGACGTGCAGGCCGCGCCGCTCGACCGCCTGCCACAGCTGGGTCAGGAAGCGGCGGCCGTCGTCCCGGTCGAGGTAGACAGCGCGACGCTCGACACCGCGCGTGGTCGCGTGCCAGACGCCGTAATCAGGAAACGTGGAGCGGGGCAGCCGGCCCATGCCCCCAAGCTAGAGGCGGAAGACGGCGAGCGAGGCCGTGTGGACACATTGGCACACAAGATTCACAGTCAGACATGTCTCTCCGAGCCACGTCCGGGGACAGTCCCCGGACGTGTTCGCTGCGGTCACGTCTCTTCAGGCCGGGGGTCGGTGAGGTCGAGCAGGAGCCCCCACTCGTCGCTCCCGTCGGGGTCGTCGTGCACGCGCTCGCCGACCACGCGGGCACCGTGGCGCTCGTACAGCCGGTGCGCGTCGGCGAAACGCTTGTCCGACCAGATCTCGAGCCGCGGGTGGCCGCAGCGGCGCGCCTCGGCCGCGACGGCCGTCAGGAGCGCCGACCCCGTGCCGCTCCCGCGCGCCTCCCGGAGCACGTAGAGCCGCTCCAGCGATCCGTGGCCGGTCAGCCCCGCCGTCCCGACGATCCGTCCGTCGCTCTCGGCCACGAAGAACGCCGCGTACGACGCCTCCACGTCTCGAAGGTCGGCGTGATAGCCCTCCTCGTCCCACGTGAAGCCGTATTCGCCGTAGACGGCGCGGACGACGGCCGCAGCGGCGGGCGAGTCGCTCGCGACTGCCCGACGGACTCTCATGCGAGCGGCCGGAGCAGTCCGCGGCCGGCAAAGCCGACGGTCCGGTCGAGCGTGACGACGAACCGCCCCGCTGTCAGCGGGAGGTCCCGCAGCGCCCAGAGCGTCTCCGCGTTCGTCCACGCCGCCGCCCGCGCCTTGCGCACGTTCCACATCGCGACGACGTCGTCGAGCTGGCCGAGCGCCTCGTCCGCCCAGCCGATGAGGCCGGTCGCGAACTCGCTCTTGACCCGCGCCTCCGTCTCGCCCAGCACGCTGTCGATCCGCCGGAAGTCGGCATGCTGCGGCCCGCCGCGCAGCGGGATCACCTTGCGCGCCTTACAGGTCGCGACGAGCGCGAGCGGCAGATCCCGGTTGATGTGCGCGTTCATTCCGGCGAGCGCAAACTGGATCGGCGCCACGCCCGGGCGAGTCCGAGCCTCGAACAGAGCCGCCCACGCCCGCGGAGGTCGCTTCGGGCCGAGGACGTGTGCGCGGAGGGCGCGGAAGTAGAGAGTCGCGAAGACGACGTCGAGCCAGCGGGCGAAGGGAGCGTCGGCGAACGTCCCGGGCCGGACGCGCTCGTCCACGTCCTCCGTCACCGCCCGGTAGAGGCTCGTGAAAGCCCGCACACCGTCCCGCCTCGGGAGCGCGTTTTCGATCGAGCGCATCCGGTCGACGACTTCGTCGACGCGGTCCGGCAGCGGCGCTCGCAGCACGTCCTCCAGGGTCATCGCTGCACTACCCTAGACCCGTGGCAATCACGATCGAGAACCTGATCGACGATCTCGAGCGCTCCTACACGGAGGTGCGGGAACGCCTGTCCGACCCAGCGGTCTACAACGACCACCGGGAGGCAGCCGAGGTCGGCCGCCGCCTGAAAGAGCTCGAGACGCCGTACAAGCTGGCGCAGGAGTGGCGCGCGATGCGGGAGGACGTGACGGCCTCGCTCGCCGATCCTGAGCTCAAGGAGCTCGTCGCCGAGTCGGAGGCGCGGCTCGCCGAGCTCGAGGAGGAGCTCAAGCTCGCGCTGGTCGAGAACGATCCTGCCGACCAGAAGGACGTGATCGTCGAGATCCGCCAGGGCGTCGGCGGCGACGAGGCTGCGATCTGGGCGGGGGACGTGTATCGGATGCTCACGCGCTACGCGGAGAGCCGCGGCTTCAAGACCGAGCTGCTCTCTGCGAACGAGAGCGAGACGGGCGGCTTCAAGGAGGTCGTCTTCGCAGTCAAGGGGGACGGCGCCTACTCGGTCTTCAAGTACGAGGGCGGCACGCACCGGGTCCAGCGGGTGCCCGAGACCGAATCGCAGGGTCGGATCCACACCTCCACGGCGACCGTCGCGGTGATGCCCGAGGTCGAGGAGATCGACGTCGGGATCGACGAGAACGACCTCAAGATCGACGTCTATCGCTCCACCGGCCCCGGCGGCCAGAGCGTCAACACGACCGATTCGGCCGTCCGGATCACGCACCTGCCGACCGGGATCGTCGTCGCGATGCAGGACGAGAAGTCACAGCTGCAGAACAAGGCGAAGGCGATGCGCGTGCTGCGCGCGCGGATCTACGAAGCCGAGCGGGAGCGCCAGCAGGCGGAGCTGTCCGCGGCGCGCAAGCTGCAGATCGGCTCGGGCGAGCGGGCCGAGAAGATCAGGACCTACAACTATCCCGACAGCCGTGCCACCGACCACCGCGTCAAGGTGACGCTGAATCTGGAGAAAGTGCTCCCCGGCGGGCTCGACGACTTCACGGAGGCGCTGCAGGCCGAGGACAGGCGCCGCGCGCTCGAAGCATGACCGTCGGAGACGTCCTGCGGCGCGCGACAGAGCATCTCGGCAAGACCTCGGAGACGGCGCGGCTCGATGCGGAGCTTCTGCTCGCGCACACACTCGGCCGGCAGCGGATCGAGCTCTACACGGACTTCGACCGGCCGCTGGACAACGGCGAGCTCGACGGCTACCGCGAGCTCGTCGCGCGCCGCGCGCGGCATGAGCCTGTCGCCTACATTCTCGGTGAGTGGGGCTTCCGCCGGCTGACCCTGGCGATCGACCGGCGCGCGCTCATCCCGCGGCCCGAGACGGAGGTCGTCGTCGAGCGCGCGCTCGTCCATCTGCGCGGACTCGAGGAGCCGGGGGTGCTCGACGTCGGCACGGGCAGCGGTGCGATCGCCCTCGCGATCGCCGACGAGCATCCGGGGGCGCGCGTGACCGCGATCGACCTCTCCCGCGAGGCGCTCTCGCTCGCCCGCGAGAACGCGGCGCGCACCGGGCTGACGATCGAGCTCCTCGAGCACGACCTGCGGGCCGGGCTCCCGGGCGGGCCGTACGACCTGGTCGTCTCCAATCCGCCCTACGTCGAGCCGGAGGAGCTCCCGACGCTGATGCCGGACGTGCGCGAGTTCGAGCCGCATCTCGCGCTGGTCGGCAGCGGGGCCACCGAGGCGGTCGCTCGTGCCGCGCTCGAGGTGCTCTGCCCCGGCGGCTGGCTCGTGCTGGAGGTCGGAGATGGGCAGGCCGCGGCTGCGGCGGCGCTGCTCGACGGGCTCGGCTACGCCGACGTTTCCACGAGCCCGGACATGACTGGGCGCGACCGCGTAGTCGATGGACTCCGCGTCTGACGTCGAAGCAGCGGCCGAGGCGATCCGCGCCGGCCGGCTCGCGATCGTCCCCACCGACACCGTCTACGGCCTCGCGGCGAGTGCGTACGCCGAGGCACCGGTCCGCCGGTTATACAGGGCAAAGGGCCGCGAGGATTTCCAGCCGATCGCGCTTGTCGCCTCCGACATCGAGATGCTGCTCGAATGTCTGCCCGAGCTGCGCGGCCGTGCAGCGGTAATTGCGCGCGCGCTCCTGCCGGGGCCGTACACGCTCATCGTCCCGAACCCGGCGCGGCGCTACCGCTGGCTCTCCGGATCGCGGCCCGACACGATCGGGGTCCGAGTGCCCTCGCTCGAGGGCAAGGCGGCCGACCTCCTCTCCCGTGTCGGCGCGATGGCCGCGACGAGCGCGAACCTCCCCGGCGGCCCCGATCCGCGGACGATCGACGACGTGCCGGCGCAGATCCGCGCTGCGGCCGAGGCCATCGTCGACGCCGGCCCGCTGCCGGGGAAGCCCTCAACGGTGATCGACTTCACCGGCGCGGAGCCCGTCGTCTTGCGCGAGGGCGCTGTCCCAGCCGACGAAGCGCTCCGGCTCGTCGGGCCGGTGCTCTAGCATCGAGTCTTACCCCGGCTGAGGAGGAAACGGCATGGCCGTCGCCCAGGCAACGCTCGATCAGCTTCGCACCGCCGGCCTCGCCGACGTCGATCCTGAAATCGCATCGCTCCTCGGCCGCGAGCTCGAGCGGCAGCGTTCGCAGATCGAGCTGATCGCGTCCGAGAACTTCACCTGGCCGAGCGTGCTCGAGGCCGTCGGCTCGGTGCCCACGAACAAGTACGCGGAGGGCTACCCCGGTCGCCGCTACTACGGTGGTTGCGAGGTCGTCGACGAGATCGAGCAACTCGCGATCGATCGCGCGAAGGAGCTGTTCGGCGCCGAGCATGCGAACGTCCAGCCGCACGCGGGCGCGCAGGCGAACATGGCCGCCTACTTCGCGCTCCTCGAGCCCGGCGACACGATCCTCGGCCTCCGGCTCGACCATGGCGGGCATCTGACGCACGGGCTGAAGGTCAACTTCTCGGGGCGGCTTTACACGATCGCCTCGTACGGTGTCTCGCGCGAGACGGACATGGTCGACTACGACGAGGTGCTCGAGATCGCGAAGGAGCATCGGCCGAAGCTGATCGTCTGCGGCGGCTCGGCCTACCCGCGCACCGTCGACACGTCCGAGTTCCGCAAGATCGCGGACGAGGTCGACGCGCTGCTGATGTGCGACATGGCCCACTTCTCCGGCCTGGTCGCGGCCGGCCTCCAGCCGAACCCCGTGGAGCACTGCGACATCGTCACCTCGACGACGCACAAGACGCTCGCGGGCCCGCGTTCCGGCTTCGTCCTCTGCCGCGAGGAGCACGCGCAGGCCCTCGACCGCGCGGTCTTCCCGGGCATGCAAGGCGGCCCGCTCATGCACGCGATCGCGGCCAAGGCGGCATGCTTCCGGATCGCAGCGTCCGAAGCCTTCCGCTCCTACCAGGAGCAGGTGCGCGCGAACGCCGACGCGCTCTCGGACGAGCTGATGACGAACGGCCTCGACGTTCTCACAGGCGGGACCGACACGCATCTGCTCCAGCTCGACCTGCGCAAGACGGACTGGACGGGCAAGGACGCGGAGGAGCGGCTGGACGAGGTCAAGCTGACCGTGAACCGGAATACGGTGCCGTTCGACGAGCGCCCGCCGACCGTCGCCTCAGGCGTCCGCATCGGTACGCCGGCGGCAACGATGCGCGGCTTCGACGAGGAGGACTTCCGCGAGGTCGGGAGGATCATCGCGGGCGCGCTGCAGCTTGAAAATCCCGGCGAGGGTGAGCTCGGTGAGCTCGGCGCCCGGTCCGAGGCGCTGTGCGAAAAGAGGCCGCTCTACTCGGGCTTCCGCGGCTACACGTCCTACGTATGAGCGCAGGCAAGGTCACGCAAGTCGACCATCCGCTGGTGCAGCACAAGCTCTCGTACCTCCGCGACAGGGAGACACCGACCGTCCACTTCCGGAAGCTCGTGAACGAGCTGACGCTGCTGCTCACCTATGAGGCGACGAAGGACTTGCCGACCGAGCCGGTCGAGATCGAGACCCCGCTCGAACGGATGCAGGCGCAGCGGATCTCGGGCAAGAAGGTCGCCGTGAACCCGGTCCTACGAGCCGGGCTCGGGATGCTCGAGGGCGTCCTCTCGCTCATCTCCAGTGCGCGCGTGGGGTTCATCGGGCTCTACCGCGACGAGGAGACGCTGCTGCCGGTCGAGTACTACGTCAAGCTGCCCGACGACCTGGACGAGCGGGACGCGATCGTCCTCGACCCGATGCTCGCGACGGGAAACTCGAGCGTCGCCGCCGTCGCCGCGGTGAAAGCGGCCGGAGCGCGGTCGGTCACGCTCGTCTGCCTCGTCGCCGCGCCGGAGGGGATCGAGCGCGTGCACGAGGAGCACCCGGACGTTCACATCGTGTGCGCCGCGATCGACCGCGAGCTGAACGGCAAGGGCTACATCGTGCCGGGGCTCGGGGACGCAGGCGACCGGCTCTACGGAACGAAGTAGGGACGGATGGACGCGCTTCGGGAGCACCCCGAGGTCCTGTACGGCGCGGCCGTCGCGCTCCTGATCGTGATCCTGCTGACGCCGGCGGTCGGTGGCATGGCCCGGCTCCTCGGCGTCGTCGACCGCCCGGACAGCAGGCGGTTGAACGTCAACCCGATCCCGCGGCTCGGCGGGCTCTCGATCTTCTTCGGGATCTTCGTGCCCGCACTCGCGTTTCTCGAGCTCGGCCGGGAAACGCGCGGTGTGCTGCTCGGCGCGGCGGTCGCGACCGTCGTCGGCGCGGTCGACGACTTCCGCGTGCTGGCACCGGGTCGCAAGCTGGCGGGCCAGATCGTGGCCGCCGCGATCCCGCCCTTCTTCGGCGTGTGGATCGACCACTTTACGTTCCCGTTCGTCGGCCCGGTCGACCTGCCGGCAGCCGTCGGTGTGCCGCTGACCGTGCTCTGGATCGTCGCGGTGATGAACATGGTCAACTTTCTCGACGGCATGGACGGTCTCGCCGCAGGTGTGTGCGGGATCGCCGGCGTCACCTTCGCCGTGCTCTCGCTCTCGCTCGGGAAGACCGACCCGGCGATCCTTTCGGCCATCGTCGCCGGAGCCTGCATCGGCTTCCTCCGCCACAACTTCTTCCCGGCCCGGATCTTCATGGGCGACTCTGGAGCGCTCGTGCTCGGCTTCCTCCTCGCGGCGGTGTCGGTGCAGGGCCTCCTGAAGACTGCGTCGACGGTGGTCCTCCTGCTGCCGCTGCTCGTCCTCGCCGTGCCGATCATCGATACGTCGTTCGTCGTCGCGCGCCGACTGAAGCACGGCCAGCGGGTGTCGGTGGCGGACCAAGCCCATCTCCACTTCCGCTTTCTGCGCCGAGGCTTCTCTCAGCGCCGGGCTGCCGTGACGATGTGGGTCTGGTGCGCGGCGCTCGCCGGCGCCGCACTCGCCACGCGCTTCATCCCGTTCCGCCAGGGCGGCGAGTGGCACCTCTGGGAGACGGTAGCGGTCGCGGCGATTGCGCTCGTCGCGCTCGCGACCTCTCTCTACGTCGTCTACGTGCTCGAGATCGTGAAGCTGAACAACCCGCGCCGCCTGCGCCGCAGCGAGGACGCCGACTCGGAGCGTCGCTCGGCCTAGTACGGCGAGCGGACGGCGAGCTCCGCCGCGCCGGGCTGCGGCTCGAGGCCATCCGGAGAGAGGTTCGGCGCCGGCGCCTCCAACGCTTCGCGGACCGCGGCGAGGAACTCCGCGAGCGTGAACGGCTTCTGCAGGAAGAGGACCGATCCGCTGAGGCTCGGGTCGATCGTGTTGTCGGTATAGCCGGACATGAAGAGGACGCGCAGGCCCGGGCGGATGCGTGCGACGCGTTGCGCCACCTCGACGCCACGCATCTCCGGCATCACGACATCGGTGACGATCAGGTCGAGGTGCTCGTCGGTGGTTGCGCAGAGCTGCAACGCTTCGCTCCCGCTGGCCGCTGAGAGCACTCGGTACCCACTCCCCTCCAGCATCCGTTGGGCGAGGTCGCGAACCGACGCTTCGTCCTCCACGAGAAGGATCGTCTCGGAGCCGCCCGCCGGTCCGGTGTCGGCGGTAGCCGGCACTTCCGTCTCGGCTCGAGCGCACTCGGGGAGATAGATCTCGAACGACGTCCCGCTGCCCGGTGCGGTGTCGATCCGGACTTGACCGCCGCTCTGCTCGAGAATTCCGTACACCGTCGAGAGGCCGAGGCCCGTTCCCTTGCCTCGCTCCTTGGTGGTGAAGAACGGCTCGAAGACGCGTCCCCGAGTCTCGGCGTCCATGCCGGTGCCATCGTCGGTCACGGCAAGACGCACGTAGCGACCGGGCTCGAGTCGCCCCAGTTCGCTGTCGAGCGCCTGCTCGAGCTCGACCGCAGCCGTCTCGATCGTGAGCGTTCCGCCGTCGGGCATCGCGTCTCGCCCGTTCACCGCGAGGTTGAGGAGCACCTGCTCCAGCTGGCCGGCGTCCGCCACGACCGGACCCGCAGCCGGGTCGAGCTTCACGACGAGCGCGACGTCCTCGCCGATCAGGCGGTCGAGCATCTTCTCGATCTCGACGACGATCTCGTTCGGGTCGAGCATCGCCGGCCGAACGACCTGCTGCCGGCTGAACGCGAGGAGTTGTTGCGTGAGCGAGGTTGCCCGGGCGGCGGCGCCCTTGATCTCTTCCAGCTCGTCGCGAACGTCGTTGCTCTCGGCGAGCGGGCCCCCCTCCGTGACCCGCTGGAGCGCAAGCTCGCTGTATCCGGAGATGACCGTCAGAAGATTGTTGAAATCGTGCGCAACGCCGCCCGCGAGCCGGCCGACGGCCTCCATCTTCTGCGACTGCCGGAACTGCTCCTCGAGCTGTCGCCTGGTGGTGATGTCCTGGATCTGACCAATGAAATAGAGCGCGTCGCCGGCCGCGTTGCGGACGACCGAGACATCCAACTGAATCCAGATGACGCGGCCGGTCGCATGGATGTAGCGCTTCTCAAGGTCGTAGGAGTCGATCTCGCCGCTCACGATGCGCCCTAGGAACTCGAGAGCCTTGGCGAGGTCGTCGGGGTGCGTGATCGACTGGAAGTTCATCGCCAGCAGCTCTTCCCTCGAGTATCCGACGATGCGCAGGAGAGCATGGTTCACGTTCAACCACCGCCCGTCGGGATCGACCAGCGCGACACCGATGGGCGCGTTGTCGAAGGCGACTGCAAAGCGCAGATCGCTCAGGTCGGCGCGGCTGGCTGCGCTGCGAGCCTGCTGGCGAGCGGTCTCGTTCAGGCGCCAGTTGGCGATGTTCGCAATGCTCGCTGCGGCGATGAAGAGACCGTGGATCGCCGCCCATCGCAACGGGTGGGCATCCGTCGCCCCGGGATGGCTGTAGACACTGCCCGGGCTGACCAGGCCGACCGTTGCGTGGTGGAGCACGACGAAGGCCAGCGCAGCGGCGTAGGTCAGCCAGTCCTCGTACAGCAGGAGGACGCTCATCATCACGAAGAAGTGAAAGTGCGCCTCGATCGCGCCCCCCGAGAGATGCACGATCGCCGCGGACGAGGTCACGAGCCCGAGCGCGACGATCGTGCTCAGGATGCGGCGATTGCGCGTACGGAAACCGGCCAGGGTCGCGGTCGCGGCCAGGATTGCCACCATGCCCGCGTCGAGGAGTGAGTGCGGAACACCGAATCCACGTGCGATCCCGAAGAGGAGGATCGCGGGCGCGTGCAGCCAGAGCAGGTACAGGATGAACTGGTGCCGGCGCCACCAGAGGTTCTCGGGCAGGGAGTTGCCGTCGGGAAGCACACGTCGAAACCGGCGCAGGAGGTTCTGCGCTGCCCTGGCGGGCGGTGGTGGCGCAGGCAGCTGGTGAAATTCGGCGGAGCTGTGCTCGGACAGGTCGTGCCTCTCGTCGAGGAAGCGCGCGTGCCACGGCAATCGGCAGGGACGTCTGGATCTGTAGGGGCGCGAGTCGCAGAACGGCGCTGGGGCGTTCGTACAAAGTCGGCACGTTTCCCGCAAAACAGGCGGCTTTCAGCTGTTACAAGCTCTGCTATGCTCGCCGCGCAGATGGAGCGGCAGCCGACCCCGAAGCTCAACCTCGCCGGCGCCGGCTCCGTCCTGATCGGATCGACGGCCGCGGTGATCGTCGTCGGCATCCTGATCGGCTGGCTTGCCGGCTCGACCGCCTGGGGCTTCCTCGCGGGCGCGATCCTCGGGATCCCGATCGGCGTCTTCATGACCTACAAGCGCTACGCGCACGCGCTCTGATGGCCGGAGTTTTCTCGACTCCGAGGCCGCTGCCGGACCAGAAGCTGCCGTTCGTCGCCGGCGCCGCCGTCATCGCACTGGCGCTCCCGGTCTTCCTCGCGGCCGGCTGGGACCTGCGCGGCTGGGTGATCGGGGCGACGCTCTGGGGGGCATCGCGCACGCTCGCTGCGCTACTGACGCACCTGCGCCCGGGCATGGGTAACCTCGCCGGCTCAGGCGTGGTGGGCTTCGGAATGACCTTTCGGGCGCTTGCGGTGATGGTTGTCGTCGTCGCGCTCGCAGCAACGGACGCGCGGCTCGCGCTCGCCGTCGTCCTGCTGTACGCGCTCGCCTATACGCTCGAGCTCGCCGTCGCGCTCGCGCTCTACTTCTCCGGCCAGCCAAAGGGAGAGCCCCGTGAAGCGGCTTAGCGCTTTCGGAGTCACGCTCTTCCTGCTGCTGCCACAGGTCGCGCTGGCCTCCTCCGCGACCGGCGCTGAAGCGGAGAAGTTCAATCCGGAGCACGACTTCGAGCTCGGCGAGTGGATTCCGATCCACCTCGGCCCGCTCGACCTCTCGGTCAACAAGGCCGTCGCCTACCTGCTGCTCGGCACGGCGCTGACGATCGGGCTCGGGCTCTTCCTGATGCGGGCGCGGATCGGCGCCAAGAACGAGGTGGGGCGGCGGCAGGCGGTTGGGGAGATGATCTACGACATCGCACAGACCCAGGTCGCCGAGCAGGGCCTGCCGCACAAGGCGATCGGTCTCTGGTTCCCCTATGTCGCAGCCTTGATGCTCTTCATCTGGGTCGTGAACCTGATCGGCTTCATCCCGCTGCCGCTCTCGAACGAGAGGTTCACCGTGCCCGGCACGAGCCTGGAGCTGCCGACGCTCGCCATCTACGCGGCGACCTCATCGATCAGCGTCACGCTCGCCCTCGCGCTCATGACCTTCGTCTTCACGCACGTCGAAGGGATCCGCCACAACGGCCCGGTCAAGTACTTCAAGAGCTGGATCCCGGACGTGCCGAAGGCGATCCTGCCGCTGATCGTGCCGCTCGAGATCCTCGGCCAGTTCATGCGCCTGATCAGTCTCAGCGTCCGTCTCTACGCCAACATGCTCGCCGGGCACATGCTGATCCTGACCTTCATCGGCCTCGTTTTCGTGACCGGCCACCTCTATCTTGCGCCGTTCACCGTCGGCGCGGCCGCGCTCTTCTACATCTTCGAGGTCGTGATCGTCGTCTCGATCCAGGCGTTCATCTTCGCCGCACTCTCTGCCATCTACATCGGCTCGGCCATCGAGCCGGAGCACTAGAACAAGGAGGAGTACCCAGCATGTCTTTCAGCCTTCTCGCCGCAGCGGCGAGCAACGTCGACGCCGGCAAGGCGATCGCTCTCGCTCTCGGCATCGGCCTCGGCTCGCTCGGGGCCGGCATCGGTATCGGCAACATCTTCGGCTCGATGATCCAGGCGGTCGCGCGCCAGCCCGAGCTCCGCGGTGAGCTGCAGGGCATCCAGTGGCTCGGCTTCGCCCTCACCGAGGCGGTCGTCTTCTACGGCCTGATCGGCGGCCTGCTCGCCTACGTCCTGGTCTAAGGGAAGAGGGAGACGCACCTGATGCTGGTCGCAGCCTCACCGCTGATCGACGTCGTCCCGGGTCTGATGATCTGGACGCTCGTCTGCTTCGCGATCACCTTCTTCGTCTTGAAGAAGTACGCGTTCGGCCCGATCCAGAAGATGATCGACGAGCGCCGCGAGCGCATCCGCTCCTCCATCGAGGAGGCCGAGCACGCGCGCGCCGAGGCCCGCAGGCTGCTGGAGGAGCACAAGAAGCTCATCGGCCAGGCCAAGAGCGAGGCGGGGGAGATCCTCGCCGAGGCTCGGAAGGTCGCCGAATCGCAACGTGAGCGTGCCAAGCAAGAAGTCGAAGCGGACCGTCAGCGCAGGCTCGAGGACACGCGCAAGCAGATCGAGGCCGAGACGGTTCGCGCGCTCGAGCAGATTCGCGCGGAGGTCGCGGACCTCGCGCTGCTCGCGACGGCCAAGGTGACCGGCAAGGTGCTCGACCGCGACGACCACCGCAAGCTGATCGAGGACGCGATCGGCGACCTCGACTTCTCGGCGCTGGAGCGTGATCCCGTCTAGTGGCCGTTGCCGCCCGCCTCTACGCACGGTCGCTTTTCGAGGCGGCGAAAGACCAGAAGCGCCTCGAGCCCGTCCTCGAGGAGCTCGGCGACTTCGTCGCGGCGCTCCAGGAGGTGCCGGAGCTGCGCAGCCTGCTCACGAATCCCGAGCTCGATCCGGATGAGCGGACGGCGGCGCTCGACGAGATCCTGGGCGGCGCCGACGAGCTGATCCGCAACTTCCTGCGCCTGCTCTCGGAGAAGGGGCGGACGGCGCAGATCGACGAGATCTACCGCGAGCTCGAGACCCTCGTCGCGGCCGAGCAGCAGCGGCTGACCGTGGAGCTGACCACGGCGTACGAGCTCTCCGACGACGAGGCGGCGACGATTCTGAAGAAGATCGAGAAGTCCTCCGGCCGCTCGGTCGAGGCGACGCGCAAGGTCGACGCCGCCCTGATCGGCGGGATCATCCTGCAGGCTGGCTCGCTGCGTGTCGACGCGAGCATCCGCGGCCGCCTGGACCGACTACGCCATGAGCTTGTGAAAGGGAGATAACACGTGAAGCTACGCCCCGAAGAGATCACCTCGATCCTCAAGTCCCGGATCGAGCACTACGACGTCCAGACCGACCTCTCGGAGGTCGGGACGGTGCTCCAGGTCGGCGACGGCATCGCGCGCGTCCACGGACTGGACAACTGCGTCTCGCTCGAGCGGCTCGAGTTCGAGCACGACGTCGTCGGGATCGCGTTCAACCTCGAGGAGGATAACGTCGGGGTGGCGCTCTTCGGCGAGTGGCAGGAGGTCAAGGAGGGCGAGCCGGTCAAGCGGAGCGGCGCCGTCGTCGACGTGCCCGTCGGCGACGCGTTGCTCGGCCGCGTCGTCGACCCGCTCGGTAACCCGGTCGACGGTGCCGGCCCGGTCGAATCGAGCGAACGCCGGCCGCTCGAGTTCAAGGCGCCCGGCGTGATCGAGCGCCAGCCGGTGAAGGAGCCGCTCCAGACCGGTGTCAAGGCGATTGACTCGATGACGAACGTCGGCCGGGGCCAGCGCGAGCTGATTATCGGCGATCGCGGCACCGGCAAGACGGCGGTCGCGATCGACGCGATCATCAACCAGAAGGACACGGACGTGATCTGCGTGTACGTCGCGATCGGGCAGAAGGGCTCCACCGTCGCGCAGGTGTACGAGCGCCTGAAGGACGAGGGCGCGATGGAGTACACGATCATCGTCACCGCGGCCGCACACGAGGCAGCGCCGATCAAGTGGATGGCCCCGTTCGCGGGCGCGGCGATGGCCGAGCACTTCCTCTACAACGGCAAGCACGCACTCGTCATCTACGACGACCTCTCGAAGCATGCGGACGCCTACCGGCAGCTCTCGCTGCTGCTCCGCCGGCCGCCGGGTCGCGAGGCCTATCCCGGCGACGTCTTCTACCTCCACTCGCGGCTGCTCGAGCGCGCGTGCAAGCTGAACGACGACCTGGGCGGCGGTTCCCTGACGGCGCTCCCGATCGTCGAGACGCAGGCAGGTGACATTGCCGGCTACATCCCGACGAACGTGATCTCGATCACCGACGGGCAGATCTTCCTCGAGGCCGACCTCTTCTACTCGGGCATCCGGCCGGCGATCAACGTCGGCACCTCGGTCTCGCGCGTCGGTGGCTCGGCGCAGACGAAGGCGATGCGGAAGGTGGCCGGCCGCCTGCGGCTCGAGCTGGCGCAGTACCGCGAGCTGGAGGCGTTCTCTCAGTTCGGCTCCGAGCTCGACCAGGCCACGCAGAACACGCTTGCCCGCGGCGAGCGGATGGTGGCGACCCTGAACCAGCCGCAGTACAAGCCGTGGCCGCACGCCGAGCAGGTCGTTGCGCTCTACGCGGGCATCAACGGCCACCTGGACGAGGTTCCGGTCGCCCAGGTGCCTCGCTTTCAGGATGAGCTGCGGGAGTACCTGCGCTCCGAGGGCACGATCTACAAGTCGATCGACGAGACAAAGGACCTCACGGACGAGACGACCAAGAAGCTCGACGAGGAGCTCGCGAAGTTCAAGAAGAGCTTCAACGTCGAAGAAGACAAGGGGCTCATCGCGTAGTGGCTTCGGTCCAGGACCTCAAGCGGCGCGTCCGCTCCGTCAAGAACACGCGCAAGATCACGAAGGCGATGGAGCTCGTCGCCTCGGCCCGGCTTCGGCGCGCGCAGACCCGGATCGAGGCGATGCGCCCCTACGCCGAGACGATGCGCGAGCTGATTGCCGGGGTGGGTCGCGCGAGCGCATCCGTGCGCGGGCTGCCGCTGCTCCAGCAGCGCGAAGAGACCAAGACGGTGGCTGTCGTGGCGCTCACCGGCGACCGCGGCCTCGCGGGTCCCTTCAACGCGCAGATCATCCGGCGGGCGTTCGCGCTCGAGCGGCAGCTGCGCGGAGACGGAAAGCAGGTGCACTTCATCGCGGTCGGCAAGAAGGGCCGCTCGACCCTCGCGTTCCGGGGCTACGAGGTGCTGGGCGAGTACACCGGCTTCACCGACCGGCCTGCCTACGCCGACGCGCAGGCGATCGCGCACCGCGTCGCGGAGCTCTACGTCGAGGGCGGGATCGACAGCGCCGTCCTCGTCTACAACTCCTTCGTCTCGCCGCTCGTGCAGACGGTGACCGAGCAGGAGTTGCTGCCGATCTCGGCGGACATCCTCGAGACCGACGAGGAGGAGCGCCGCGACGACGCCATGCGCGGCGACTTCATCTTCGAGCCCGAGCCGGAGGAGATCCTCGCCAGGCTGCTGCCGGTCTATCTCGAGACGCAGGTCTACCGGGCGCTGCTCGAGTCGGCCGCGTCGGAGCAGGGCGCCCGGATGACGGCGATGCGGAACGCGTCCAAGAACGCGGGGGAGCTGATCGACACCCTGACCCTGCAGATGAATCGCGCGCGCCAGGCGGAGATCACGCAGGAGATGCTGGAGATCGTGGCCGGCGCCGAAGCGCTGACGTAGCGGTAAACCCAGGCTTAACACTCCTTATCGCCGGTCCGATTAGGATCGGCGCCATGGAGCCGGTGGAAGTCGGGCGCGCCGACGACGGCCGCCACGAGGGGCAGGAGCGTTTCTCCCGCGCAATCGACGTCGCCTCGCGACTCCTCGACAACATCGAGACCGTCGTCTACGGCAAGCGCGAGGAGGTCAAGCTCGTCGTCGCGGCGCTCATGTGCGGCGGCCACGTGCTGCTCGAGGACGTGCCCGGCACCGCGAAGACCGTGCTGGCGCGCGCGATCGGCGGCAGCATCGACGGGGTCACGAACTCCCGGATCCAGTGCACACCCGACCTCCAGCCGACGGACGTGACGGGCATGTCCGTCTTCGACCAGAAGACACGCGATTTCGAGTTCCGCCCCGGCCCGATCTTCACGAACGTCCTGCTCGTCGACGAGATCAACCGCGCGACGCCGAAGACCCAGTCGGCGCTGCTCGAGGCGATGGCCGAGGGCCAGGTGACCGTGGACGGGGTGACCATGCAGCTCCCGAGCCCGTTCTTCCTCCTCGCGACCGACAACCCGATCGAGTACGAGGGCACCTTTCCGTTGCCGGAAGCGCAGCTCGACCGCTTCCTGCTGCGCACGGCGCTCGGCTATCCCGGCGTCCTCGAGGAGCGGCGCATCCTCGAGGAGCAGCGCTTCGGCCACCCCCTTTCGCACCTCGAGCCGGTCATCGGCATCGAGGACGTCCAGGAGCTCCGAGAGGCGGCACAACACGTCTACGTCGACGAGGTCCTGCACAACTGGGTCGTCGATCTCGTCCGGGCGACGCGGGAGCTCGAGGTGGTCTCGATCGGCAGCTCGGTCCGCGGCAGCCTCGCCGTCGAGCGCGTCGCGCGCGCCTGGGCGCTCCTGAGCGGCCGCGGCTATGTGGTCCCCGACGATATCGAGCGCCTGTTCGTGCCCGTACTCGTGCACAGGCTCGTCTTCCGGCCGACCTTCCTCGTGGAGACGCGGAAGGCGGGTTGGACAAGCGCGATCGAACGGCTCCGCGAGCGCTGCCTCGAGCTGGCTCCGCGACCGGGGTCCGACGCAGATGGCCTGCTGCTGACCTTTGCCCCCGGTTCGTGACGTGTCCGCGTCGGAGGAGACGTTTCCCCTCGTTCCCCGGCGGAGGCTGATCGGGCACGCGTTCGGTGCGCTGCGCAGCGCGCGGCGAGGGGTCGGTTCCGACGTCGCCGGTTCCCGTCCCTATCGGAGCGGCGATGCGATGGACACGATCGACTGGAACGCCTCCGCCCGCCTCTCGTCCGCCCTCGGCCGCGACGAGTTCGTCGTCCGTGCGCACTTCGCCGACGAAGCACCCCGCGTCGTCATCGTCTGTGACCGCCGTCCCGAGATGGCGCTCTATCCGCCGCCGTTTCCCTGGCTCTCGAAGGAGCGCGCGATGCGTGCCGCGGCGATGCTGATCAGGGAGAGCGCGGCGAGCGTCCACGCGCTCCTCGGTTACCTCGACTTCGTGGCTGAGGAGGCGTACTGGTGCCGTCCGGAGAGTGAGCGGAGAGTCGTCGCCGCGATCGACGAGCGACTGGAGGACGACCGGTATACCGCGACGCAAGACACTCTCGAGCGGGCACTTGACCAACTCGGCGCGCACCGCCTGGCCCTGCCGCCGGGGACGTTCGTGTTCGTCCTGTCCGACTTCCTTGCTCCACCACCGCCCGACGCCTGGCTCGCTGCGCTCGCGTACCGCTGGGACATCGTCCCGGTTGTGATCCAGGATCCTGTGTGGGAGCAGAGCTTTCCTGCGGTCGGCGGGATCGCGCTTCCGTTCACACATCCCGGCACGGGTCGCGTGCACGAGGTACATCTGACCGAGGCGGAGGCCGACGCGAGAAGGCGCGAGCACGAGGACCGCCTGAGGAGGGGCCTCGACGACTTCGCCGAGCTCGGCGTGGAGCCGATCCTGCTCAGCTCCGCCGCTCCCGACGACATTCTCGTCCGCTTCATCGGCTGGGCGGACGAGCGCGTTTACGCGGCGGGCGCGGCGTGACCGAACGACCGCGTGTCTTCGCCGTCCTCGGGTTTTCGGCGGCCGTCGTGGTCACGGCGTTCGCGCTTGTCGGGTTCGCCGGTTCCGGGGATCAGGAGAAGCCGGCCGCACCCGTGGCATCGAAACGAGCCCCGGTCACCGTGGCGGCGGACGTCACGCCGCGCACGCACCTGTTCGGGGACACGCTCACCGCCCGAATCGACCTCGTCATCGATCGCGAGGCGGTGGGTCCGGCGCGTCCGCGCGTCGAGCGTTCGTTCGCGCCGTACGTCGTCGAGCGCGCGACAATCTCGCGTCGGGACGCCGGACGGTTCAGCCAGGTGCGCTACACGTTCCGCCTCCGCTGCCTTGTTGCCACCTGCATCTCGCCCTCGGGCCGCGCGCGAGTTCGCTTCGCACCGGTGCATGTCTTCTACCGGTCGGCCTCCGGCAAGGCGCGCGAGGCGCGGACCACGTGGCCGTCCGTCGAGCTGTACACGCGCCTCGCCTCCGTGCCCCGCGAGGAGCAGAGCACGAGTCGTTTCGCCACTCCGGTCGCTGCGCCGTGGCGGGCCGACCTGGTCTCCGTTCCGCCCGTGTCGGACCGCGCATCGCCGACCCTCCTCGTCGTGGCACTCCTCCTTGCTGCCGGCCTGCTCCTCCTACCCGCGGGCGTCCTCGCCTACCGCGCTCTGCCTCGGCGGACGTCGCCTTCGTGGGAAGCGTGGCTCGCGCGGCTGGCGCCTCTCGACCGCGCGCTTGCGGTTCTCGAACGTGCACGGACCGAGGGTGATGCGACAGCGCGGCGGCGCGCCCTCGAGCGGCTCGGGATGGAGCTCCGTGCGCGGGGGGCGGAGGGCCTTGCGCGTGCGGCGCTCGAGCTGGCGTGGGCGGAGGCAGCGCCGACCTCCGAGGCGATCTCACGTCTCGAGCAGCACGTTCGGCCCGCCGGCGAGGGTGGACGGCGTCGTGCTGCGTAGACACTTCTTCCGGCCGGTCGCCGCGATTCCGTCTGCCGACATCGGCGCGCTGGTGGTGTACGCGCGCCGCACTCGCCTCGTGCGCGCGTCACTCGCGGCGCTGCTGGTCGGCCTCCTCGTCGCCGCCGTCCTGCTCGCGCGCGACTCGGACGACCAGCCGTCGCGGCTGCTGCCGCCCGGGACGTCGGGAATCGTCGTGATCGACGTCTCGCGCAGCGTTGACGGGCAGACGTACGAGCCGATCGCACGTGTTCTCCGGCATCTGATCGCCCTCGGCGAGCCGGTCGGCCTCGTTGCGTTCTCGGACGTCGCCTACCAGCTGCTGCCTCCGGGCACGCCGGCGCGCGAGCTGCAGCCGCTGCTTCGGCTCTTCACGCCTGAGGAGGACGGGGTGGAGGAGAGCCCCTGGAGCCCGGCGTTCACCGCGGGCACGCGAATCTCTGTCGGGCTCAAGCTCACGCGCGCGATCCTCGAGCGTCAGCAGGTCGGGAACGGCGCCGTGCTCCTCGTCAGCGATCTCCAGACCGCGAGCAGCGATATCGCCGACATGACCCAGGCGATCGTCGGGTACCGCAAGGCCCGGATCCCGCTCCGGATCGCCGCGCTCTCGCCGCAGGCTCACAATCGCGCCTTCTTCGAGCAGCTGGTCGGAAAGGACGCATTCGCGGAGGTCGAGCGGTCGGGCGGTTCGGCTGCTGCGACCGCCGGCGTGGATGGCGGCCGTGGACATCTCCCGCGCGCGTTCCTCGTCATCGGCGCTCTGCTCCTCCTCGCGCTCGCCGCCCATGAGCGCTGGTGCTCGCGCGTCCACATCTCCGAGGCGGTCGCGGGAGGCGTGCGGTGAGGCGCGCCGCGATGCTCGCCGGGGCAGCCGCCTGCGTCGTCCTGGCGGTGCTCCTGTCGCTGCTCGCCCTCGACGTCCACCGCCGCGAGCACAGCTTCCAGGCGGACGACGTGCTCTTCCGGGTCGAGCCTCTGCGGAAGGATCGCTGGCAGCCGGCCGAGCTCGTTCCGTTCGGCGCAGCGCGAGCGCTGCTCGGCGTGGACGACGACCTCGCGTACCGGCGGGCGCTCCAGCTCGTGCGGCGCGCCCGTCCGCGGACCGTCACCTACGAGCAGTCGGAGCTCGTCGGTCTGCGCGCGGTCGCCCAGATGCAGCTTGGTCTCGTCGTACGGCAGGACGCCGACGCCGCGCGCCGCTCGGCGGCGGCGAACCTCCTCGGCGTGCTCGCGCTCTCCCTCGCGACCATCGACGACTCGTTGCGGCCGACCCTGCTCGGCAACGCCGCCGCCGATTTTCGGCGTGCTATCCGACTCGATCCGGAGAGCGACGATGCGAAGTACAACCTCGAGCTCGTCCTCCAGAGGCTGGAGGGAGCGGGGGGCGGCGGTACGGCACGGACATCGCCCGGCAACACCTTCAACCAGGGCGCAGGAGCGGGAACCGGGCGCGAGGGGACGGGGTACTGACGTGGGCATCACGTTCCTTGCGCCGCTCGCCGGCGCCATCGCCATCCTCGGGTTGGTCCCGCTCGTCGCGTCGCTCGGAGTCGTCCTTCGGGCGTCCCGGGTTCGCTCGCGTCTCGGCCTCCGCTCGCCCACCCGGCGGTCGCGCCTACCCGTGCTCGCCGCGCTCGTCGCCGTCCCGGCTCTCGTCGGTCTCGCCGCGACCGAGCCCGTCATCGAGCGCGAGCGAGTGCGGCACATTCGGGTGGGCGCCGAGGCGCTCTTCGTCGTCGACACGTCGCGCTCGATGCTCGCCCGGGCGAGCGCGCGCGCGCCCACCCGCCTCGCGCGCGCGAAGCAGAGCGCGCTCGCGCTCCGCTCGTCCCTCGACGACGTCCGCGTTGGGCTCGCGTCGATGACCGACCGGACGCTTCCGCACCTGCTCCCGTCAGCCGATCCGGCGGTGTTCGCTTCGGTCCTCGCCCGGGCGATCGAGATCGAGGCGCCGCCCCCATCGGGGCTCTACGCGACTCGCGCGAGCGACTTCGGCGCGCTCGCCGTGATCCCCACGCACGGCTACTTCTCCGCTTCGGCGCGACGGCGGCTCGTGGTGGTCTTCACCGACGGCGAGTCGCGCCCGTTTGAATTCCTGCGCCTCCGGACGAACTTCGGGCAGCCGCCGGCGATCGAGACGATCGTCGTTCGGTTCTGGAGCGACGAGGAGCGCGTCTACAGGCTCGGGCTGCCGGACACCGCGTACCGCCCGGACTCGCGGTCGGCCAGGGTGGTGGCGAGGCTGGCTGCGGCCACAGGGGGAAAGGCCTACGGAGAGCGCGAGCTTGCCGTGGCGACGGCGCGGGCGCGTGAGATCGTCGAAGGGGCGCCTGCGACCGCGCCCGATCGCGATCCGACCCAAACGCCTCTCGCGCCCTACCTCGTCGCTTCGGTTCTCGTCCCGCTCTCGGTTCTGCTCCGCCGCCGCAGCCGCTAGGAGGGGACGGAAACGGGAACGAAGTCGGCGAACGCCATTTCGTCGGCGTACGACACGAGCCGGCTCGCAATCCAACGGAGCGCGGCGGGGTCGGCCGTCTCGAGCACGGCGCGAACGGCATCGTCGCCGGCCTCGGGCGATCCTCCCACCCCTGCGGCCGCACGCCGTAACCGGCACAGCGCCGCGACCGCGACGTCGGCGGCATTCCCGCGCTCCTGGTACCAGGATGCGTCCGCTGCGGCGTCGACGAGCTCCACGGCGACCCGAGCGAGGGACATCGCATCCTCGGTTGCCGGCGTCGCCTCACGGTATTGAACGTCGCGCCGCCGAACGTTGCGCCCTCTTCGGGGGATCTCCACGTTCCCTCGCTCTCCGCTAGTGTTCCGACCTGCTTGCAGCCAGTGCCGGAAGTGTGCCTAACTTCGTCAGCAGCGCGACGTCTCAAGCTCAGACCGACCCCCGTACCACGCAACATGCCGGGGGACAATGGTGGATCTAAGGAGGAATCAGTATGAAGCTACGGCGACGCACCCTCGTCGCGGGCTGCACGCTCGCGATGGCGATCGTGGCCGGTGCCCTCGGCGGAACGACAGCGGCGAGCCCGGGTGCATCCGGTGGAACCGTGGTCTTCGGCGCCGAGCAGGAGCCGCCGTGCCTCAACGGCGTCCTGGCCGGATGTAACAACACGTGGACCTCGTGGACCGTGGGAATCTCGTTCCCCGGCCTGTACGAGATCCTGCCGAACGGCGACCTGAGGCCAGACCTGATCGACGGCGAGGCGAAGTTCACGAAGAAGCCGTTCACGGTCACCTACAAGATCAAGCAGAACGCAAACTGGAGTGACGGCAAGCCCGTCACGGCGCAGGACGTCATCTTCACGCTCCAGACGATTCTCAACCCGAAGAACGACGTCGCGGGCCGCGCAGGCTACGAGGACATCGCTCGGGCAAGGGCCATCAACCCGAAGACGCTGAAGCTCTCCTTCAGGAAGCCGTACGCGGCGTGGAAGCTTCTCTTCGGCGGACAGTTCGGCGTTCTGCCGAAGCACGCCCTCCAGGGCAAGGACTTCAACGAGGTCTGGAACACGAACGTGAACAGCCAGACCACCGGTAAGCCGATCGGGAGCGGTCCCTTCATTCTCGAGAGCTACACCAAGGGTCAGTCGATGACGATGGTCCGCAACCCGCGCTTCTACGGCAAGCGGCCGCAGATCGACAAGCTCGTCTTCCGCTTCATCACCAACACCGATTCGGAGATCCAGGCGATCAAGGGCGGCGAGGTGGACGCGATTTACCCGCAGCCGCAGCTCCAGCTTGGTGACCTCCGGCGGACGGGCGGACTCAAGGTCCTCTCGAGCGCAGGTGCGACGTACGAGCACATCGACTTCAACGCGGGCAAGAAGGGCTTCGCACTCGCCAGGGCTCCGTGGTTCCGGCAGGCGTTCGCCTACTCGATCGACCGCACCGCGCTGACAAAGCAGCTGTTCGGCACGCTGAAGCCTGATCTTCAGCCGCTGCAGAGCCTCACCTACCAGAACACCCAGAAGCAGTACCAGCCCCACTTCGGGCAGTACACGTACAACCCGACGAAGGCTGGGCAGATCATGACCAGCAAGGGCTGCGCCAAGGGTGGCGACGGGATCTTCGTGTGCAACGGGGTCCGCGCGTCGGTCAAGTACGGCACCACCGCGGGGAACAGGCTGCGCGAGCTCTCGCAGGAGATCGTGCAGGCCCAGGCCAAGAAGTCCGGCATCGAGGTCACGATCGACAACTCGCCCTCGCGGATCTTCTTCCCGCAGGTCTCGAACGAGGACTACCAGCTGGCGCTGTTCGCGTGGGTCGGCTCGGGCGATCCGTCCGGCATCACCGACATCTACAGCTGCGGTGGTGAGTCCAACTGGATGGGCTATTGCTCGAAGAAGGTCACCGACCTTCTGAAGGCTGCCGACCAGGAGCTCGATCCGGCAGCCCGGGTCAAGCTCGTCAACCAGGCGGGGAAGATCATGGGGCTCAACGTCCCCTCGATCCCCCTCTACCAGAAGCCGACGTTCCTCGTCTACAAGTCGAAGCTTCAGGGCCTGGCCGACAACCCGACCTCGGGTGGACCGCTCTGGAACGTCGAGAACTGGAGCGTCTCGGGCTAACTCGAGCCGACGAATAGAGTTCGTCTGAACGGAGTCCCGCCCCCGACCGGGGGCGGGACTCCAGCTTTCCTCCGCGAACTAAGAGAGCGCCCATGTTCACATTCATTCTTCGCCGCCTCCTCTACTCGATTCCCGTCCTCTTCGCGGCAAGCTTCCTAATCTTCGTCTCCGTCTCGGCGGTCGGGAACCCACTGTCGGAGTTGCGGCTCAATCCGCTCATCTCGGAGCAGACGCTCCAGAACATCGCCGAGCGCAAGCACCTCGACGATCCGATCCCCGTGCGCTACGTCTACTGGCTGAAGGAAGCCGTGACGGACAAGTTCGGGACGCCACTCTTTGTGCAGACGCCGATCTGGGACGACCTCACTCGCGTCATCCCGCACACTCTGCAGCTCGTGATCGTGGCCGAGTTGCTCGCACTCCTGATAGGGATACTCATCGGCGTGTACTCGGCTATCCGCCAGTACTCGGTCTTCGACTACACGGCGACGATGGCGAGCTTCCTCGGTTTTGCGATGCCGGTTTTCTGGCTCGCCCTCATGCTTCAGATCCTCTTCACCGAGCTCTTCCTCAGGACGGGCACCCGCGTCTTCTACACCTCCGGCCTCAACTCGGTCGACAACACGTGCACGTTCTGCGTCGACCGGGCCCAGCACCTCGCGATCCCGGTGATGACACTCGCGGTGCTGTCGATCGCGCAGTACAGCCGGTACATGCGTGCGTCGATGCTCGAGGTGATCAACTCCGATTACATCCGGACGGCACGCGCGAAGGGTCTCTCCGAGCCGAAGGTCACGGTAAGACACGCGCTGCGCAACGCCCTGATCCCCGTCGTCACCGTGTCGGCGATCAACTTCGGCGTGTTGATCGGCGGCGCCGTCATCACCGAGACGATCTTCGGGCTCGACGGGATGGGGCCGTACTTCATCAACAATTTGCAGAGCCAGGACGTTTATCCGGTGATGGCGTGGCTGATGATCACCGCGACGATGATCATCATCTTCAATCTGATCGCCGACATCACGTACGGCTTCCTGGACCCGCGCATCCGCTATGAGTGACCTCAAGCACGACCCGGCACTCGAGCCGGAGCTTACGGCCCCGGCCGCGCAGCCCGTCGAACCTGCGGTATCGGATGAGCTCGAGCTCACCTACGCGACGGGCCTCGAGGTCAAGACGCGTAGCCAGTGGGCGTATGCGCGGCGGCGGTTCGTCCGTCACCGGCTCGCAATGGTCAGCCTCGTGGTGCTGATCATCATCCTCAGTGCCGGCCTCGCGGCCGAGTGGGTCGCCCCGTACGCTTACGACGAGATCGACCTGGAGAATTCCGGCGTCGGTCCGACGCTGGAGAACAAACACTTCTTCGGCACCGACGTGCTTGGGCGCGACTACTTCAGCCGGGTGGTCTTCGGCATCCAGACCTCCGAGCGCGTCGCGTTCATCGTCGCGGCGCTGTCGACACTGATCGGCGTGCTCGTCGGTGCGGTCGCCGGGTACTACGGACGCTGGGCCGACAACCTGCTCATGCGCTTAACGGATCTTGTGCTCACGCTCCCCGGCCTCGCGGTACTGCTCACGCTGTCCGCATTTCTGGGGAACGGCAGCCAATATCGGGTCGCCGTGATCCTCGCACTCTTATTCTGGACCACCCTGGCGCGGATCGTCCGCGGCTCCTTTCTCTCCCTGCGCGAGAAAGAGTACGTCGAGGCTGCACGCGCGGCCGGGTCCGGCGACGCACGAATCATGTTCCGCCACATCCTCCCCAACGCGATCGGGCCGATCATCGTCAACGCAACGCTGATCGTCGGCCTCGCGATCCTCGTCGAGGCGGCGCTCTCGTTCCTCGGCTTCGGCATTCAACCGCCGACGCCAGCGCTCGGGAAGCTGATCTCCGACGGTCAGGACGTGGCGTCCCAGTACTGGTGGCTCGTCACCTTCCCCGGCTTGACGATCGTGCTGATCGTGCTCTGCATCAACTTCGTCGGCGACGGGCTCCGCGACGCGCTCGATCCGACGCAGCGGAGGGCCCGTGCCTGAGCCCGTGCTGGCGCTCCGCGACCTCGTCGTCGAGTTCTCGACCGAAGACGGCGTCGTCCACGCGGTCAACGACATCTCCTACGACGTCTACCCCGGCGAGACGCTCGGGATCGTCGGCGAGTCCGGTTCGGGCAAGAGCGTCAGCCAGCTCGCCATCCTCGGGCTGATTCCGCAACCTCCGGGCCGGATCGTGCAAGGCGAGGCAACGCTTAACGGACGCGATCTACTAAAGATGAGCAAGAAGGAGCTGCGCGATGTCCGGGGTGGTGAGGTCGCGATGATCTTTCAGGATCCGATGACCTCGCTCAACCCGGTGCTGAAGGTCGGGTACCAGCTCGCCGAGGCGGTACGGGCACACCGGGACGTGAGCAGCAAGGAGGCGCACGAGCGCGGCGTCTACCTCCTCGACCTCGTCGGCGTGCCGAATCCGGAGCGCCGGTACGACCAGTACCCGCACGAGTTCTCGGGCGGGATGCGTCAGAGGGCGATGATCGCGATGGCGATCGCCAACGAGCCGAAGCTCCTGATCGCCGACGAGCCGACGACCGCGCTCGACGTCACGATCCAGGCGCAGATCATCGAGGTCCTGAAGGCGGCGCAGCGTGAGACGAACGCGGCGATCATCCTGATCACGCACGACCTCGGGCTTGTTGCCGAGCTCGCCGACCGCGTGGCGGTGATGTACGCCGGCCGCGTCGTCGAGATGGGAGACGTTCACGCGATCTTCGCCGCGCCGCGGCACCCCTATACCGTCGGGCTGATGCTTTCGGTGCCGCGGATCGAGCTCGACCGAGGTGTACTCGAGCCCATCCCAGGACAGCCGCCGAGCATGATCACGCCGCCCCCGGGCTGCGCGTTCCACCCTCGCTGCTATCTGTCGGAAGGGCGGTCGGTCTGTCGAACTGACATTCCCGAGCAGAGGAGGGTGGGCGCGAGCGATCATGTGTCGGCGTGCCACTTCGCCGACGAGCTCGAACAGAAGCAGGTAGCTCCGCTCAAGGAGGCGCTGCCGTCGTGACCGAGGTGCCGGCGGAGACGGTCGAGGCGAGCGCGAGCTCGAACGGCTCGTCCGGCGACAACATCCTCGAGGTTCGGGGCCTCGTGAAGCACTTCCCGATCAAGGCGGGCCTGCTCAAGCGCACGATCGGCGCCGTGCGCGCCGTCGACGGCGTCGACCTCACGGTCAAGCGCGGCGAGACGCTCGGCATCGTCGGCGAGTCCGGCTGTGGCAAGACAACGCTCGGGCGCACGATCATCCGGCTCCTCGACCCGACCGAAGGCAGCATCGTCTTCCAGGGGGACGACATCACCAGGCTGTCGCGACGCGAGCTGCGGCCCGTGCGGCGCGACATCCAGATCGTCTTCCAGGACCCATACGCCTCGCTCAACCCGCGCATGACCGTGCGCGACATCGTCAGCGAGCCGCTGCGCGTCCATCGCAACTACCGGGGTCACGAGGGAAAGCTGCGCGTCGACCAGTTGCTGCGGGTCGTCGGCCTGAGCCCGGAGCACGGAAACCGGTTCCCGCACGAGTTCTCGGGCGGACAGCGGCAGCGAATCGGCTTTGCCCGCGCACTCGCGCTGAACCCGAACTTCGTGGTGCTCGACGAGCCGGTCTCGGCGCTCGACGTCTCGATTCAGGCGCAGGTGATCAACCTGCTCGCGAACCTCCAGCGGGAATTCCAGCTCACGTATCTCTTCATCGCGCACGATCTCGCCGTCGTCCGCCACATCTCGGATCGCGTCGCTGTGATGTACCTCGGCAAGATCGTCGAGGTGGGGCCACGCGACGAGATCTACGAGTCGCCGACGCACCCGTACACCCAGGCGCTCCTCTCGGCCATCCCGATCGAGTCACCGGTCCTCCGCGGCAAGCGAAAGCGGATCGTGCTGGAGGGGGACGTGCCGAGTCCAGCCAATCCTCCCTCGGGCTGCCGCTTCCGGACCCGGTGTTGGAAGGCACAGGAGATCTGCGCGGAGGTGGAGCCGCCGCTCACGCCGCCGGCGTTCGGCGGCCATCCCAGCGCCTGTCACTTCCCCGAGCTCTTGCGCCCGCTCGACGTCAGCTAGCTTTTCTTTTTAAAGCGCTAACTTGGCTCCACCGGCGACGTCATAACCGGTTACCGATGAGAAACCTGAGAACAGCATCGTGCGAACGCGCCCGCGCGGCCGCCGCACTCGAGGTCGACGGCGCGCTGTCGCAGCTCGAGTGCGCGGTCCTCGACGCGCACGTCTCGCGCTGCGCCGATTGCCGCGCGTTCCGGCGCGAGATCGTCGCGCTGACGGCGGCGCTCCGAGAGGCTCCGATCGAGCCCTTTCGGGTGCAACTAGTCCTCCCGTACCGGTGGCGCGTGCGGGCCGTCGCGACGCGTGTCGCTGCCGTCGCCGCAGCTGCCGCAGTGGCGGTCACCTCGCTCTCGACGGCAGCCGACGTCGAGCGGTCGACGAGCCCCGAGCGGCAGGCCACCGCCCGTGACACGTACTACGAGTCTATCGACTACGAGCTCTACCTCATGCGCGCGATGATCGACCGCGAGCAGGGCACGCGGCTGCGCGTCGCCATCTGACGCGCCCGGCGCGCTCACGCGGCTAGACTGGCCGCCGGCCTGGACCACGCGAACCTCGACCTGCAGGAGACCAATGGCGAACGTCGGCAGAATCATCGAGATCAAGGGTGTCGTCATCGACGCCGTCTTCCCGGACACGCTTCCCGGGATCTACCACGCCCTCGCGATCGAGGTTCCGGCCGCCGACGGCAGCAGCCGCACGCTGATCGCGGAGGTGCAGCAGCACCTCGGCGACGATCGCGTAAGGGCGGTCGCGATGGACACGACGGACGGCCTCTCGCGCGGTGTCGAGGTCGTCGACACGGACGCGCCGATCTCCGTGCCCGTCGGTGACGCGACGCTGGGGCGAATCTGGAACGTGATCGGCGAGCCGGTCGACAACAAGCCGCCGGCGGGCAAGGACGTCGAGCGCTGGTCGATCCACCGCGATCCGCCGTCGTTCCGCGAGCTCTCGCCGACGATCGAGATCTTCGAGACCGGCCTCAAGGTGGTCGACCTGATCGCCCCGTACGTGAAGGGCGGCAAGATCGGCCTCTTCGGCGGCGCGGGCACCGGCAAGACGGTGCTCATCCAGGAGCTGATCCACAACGTCGCCCAGCAGCACGGCGGCGTCTCCGTCTTCGCCGGCGTCGGGGAGCGCACGCGCGAGGGGAACGACCTCTTCCTCGAGATGACCGAGTCCGAGGTGATCGACAAGGTCGCCCTCGTCTACGGCCAGATGAACGAGCCGCCCGGAGCGCGCCTTCGGGTCGGGCTCTCCGGCCTCACGATGGCGGAGTACTTCCGCGACCAGGGCCAGGACACGCTGCTCTTCATCGACAACATCTTCCGCTTCGTCCAGGCGGGCTCCGAGGTCTCTGCCCTGCTCGGCCGGATGCCGAGCGCAGTCGGGTACCAGCCGACCCTGGCCACCGAGATGGGACAGCTGCAGGAGCGCATCACGTCGACGAAGACCGGCTCGGTCACCTCGGTGCAGGCGATCTACGTGCCGGCCGACGACCTCACCGACCCGGCGCCCGCGAACACGTTCGCGCACCTCGACGCGACGACCGTGCTGTCGCGTGCGATCGTCGAGAAGGGCATCTATCCGGCCGTCGACCCGCTCGACTCGACCTCCCGCGCGCTCCAGCCCGGGATCGTCTCCGACGAGCACTACGCGGTGGCGACGCAGGTGCAGCAGGTGCTGCAGCGCTACAAGGACCTGCAGGACATCATCGCGATCCTCGGCATGGACGAGCTGACCGACGAGGACAAGCTGGTCGTCTCGCGCGCCCGCAAGGTCGAGCGCTTCCTCTCGCAGCCGAACTTCGTCGCGGAGCAGTTCACCGGTACTCCGGGCGAGTACGTCAAGCTCGAGGACACGATCAAGGGCTTCCGCGAGATCATCGAGGGCAAGCACGACGACCTCCCCGAGGCGGCCTTCTACATGGTCGGCACGATCGAGCAGGCCGTCGAGAAGGGCGCCCGCACCGCCGAGGCCGCGGCAGCCTAGGAATGGCGGAGACCCACCCGAAGTTCGACGTCGCCCTCGTCACGCCGGAGGGCGAGGCCTTTCGTGGCGAGGCCGAGATGCTGATTGTCCCGGGCGCCGCCGGCGAGATCGGCGTGCTCGCGCGGCATGCGCCGCTCGTGGCCACGCTCAAGGCCGGGTCGACCCGGGTCTACCGCGACCGCGCGAACGAGGATGTGATCGAGTTCGCGACCGGCCCCGGCTTCTTCAAGGTCGAGCTGGACAACGCGATCGCGCTCGTCGACGACGCCGTCGACGTGAAGGAGATCGACGACGAGCGGGCCAGGCAGCAGCTCGAAGCGGCGAAGGCCGAGCTCGAGAAGCTCGAGCAGGGCGAGTCGAACGCCGACCGCTGGCAACTCGAGCAGCGGGTCAAGCACGCCGAAAACCAGCTGACAGTCGCCGGCCGCATCTGACCGGCGGCTCCGGGCCGAGCCCGGCCCGCCGCCGCCTCGGCCGCTCGCGGCACGCGGCGCTCCGGGTCTGTGCTTCCGCACTATCCCCTCCGGCCGCGCACCGCGATCGGCTCGTCAGCTGCGGCCGGAGGCGCGCGTTAGACTCGCTGGATGCGGGCGACCGTCGCCGAGAAGCGGGACGTCGCGAAGGGCACGCTACTCGTCCTCTTCGCCGTCGACGGCTATCCGCAGTACCGGCCCGGCCATTACTTCTGGGTCGAGCTGCCCGACCGCGGGCACCAGGACGAGAAGGGCCTCCGGCGTCACATCTCGCTCGTCACCTCCCCGACCGAGCCGGGTGTCGTGGGGCTTGCGACCCGGCTGCGCGACAGCGCCTTCAAGCGCACGCTCGCGGAGCTGGAGGTCGGGGACGAGGTCGAGGTCGAGGAGCCGAAGGGCTCGTTCCTGCTGCCTGAGGACACGAGCGCCGACTACGTCTTCATCGCGGGCGGCATCGGGATCACGGTCTTCCGCTCGATGCTTCGCTTCATCGCGGACGAGCAGCTGCCCTATCGGGTGACGCTCGTCTACTCGAACCGCGACCGCGAATCGGCGGCGTTCCTCGAGGAGCTCAGCGAGCTGGAAGGCGCGATCGCCGGCTGCCGGCTCGTCCTGACGATGACCGACGAGGAGAGCTGGGAGGGTGAGAGCCGCCGCGTCGACGCCCCGATGCTTCGCGACCACCTCGGCGAGCCCGACCGCTACCGCTATCTGGTCGCCGGCCCACCGGCGATGACCGAGGCGGTCGTCGGGTCGCTGCACGGCGCCGGCGTTCCCGAGGACCGCGTGCTGGCAGACAAGTTTTCGGGCTACTGATACCCTGCAAATACCTGGAAAGCTTTGAAGGCAGCTTGGCGACCAGTCTAAAAAACGCCTAAAGAGCCCGCGAGCTCCGGCTCCCAACCTCTTTAGGCAGGGAGCGAACACGTGAGCGACACGCGC
Source organism: Gaiellaceae bacterium (assembly GCA_033857955.1). GTDB lineage: Bacteria > Actinomycetota > Thermoleophilia > Gaiellales > Gaiellaceae > Gaiellasilicea. The sequence goes on from JAWVCW010000010.1 coordinate 46,408, forward strand.
GACAGACTCGAAGCACGTTTCCGCGAGCGGATCCTCGTGCTCGACGGCGCCTGGGGCACGATGCTCCAGAACGCCGGTCTCGAGCCGGAGGACTACCGCGGCGCGCGGTTCGCCGACCATCCGCGCGACGTCGTCGGCGATCCCGACCTGCTCAACCTGACGCGGCCGGACCTCGTCCTCGACATCCACCGCCAGTACCTCGCCGCGGGGGCCGACATCACGACGACGAACACCTTCACCGCGACCTCGATAGGGCAGGCCGACTACGGGCTCGAGGAGGCCGTGCACGACATGAACGTCGAGGGCGCGCGCCTCGCCCGTCAGGCCGCCGACGAGGCGGGCGACCGCTTCGTCGCCGGCTCGATCGGCCCCCTGAACGTGACGCTCTCGCTCTCGCCGAAGGTGGACGATCCGTCGTATCGCCCGGTGTCGTTCGACCAGGTCGTCGAGTCCTACTCAGAGCAAATCCAGGCCCTGCGGGAGGGCGGCGTCGATCTACTCCTGATCGAGACGATCTTCGACACGCTCAACGCGAAGGCGGCGATCGCGGCAGCCCGGGACGTGGCGCCCGAGCTGCCGCTCTGGATCTCGGTCACGATCGTCGACCTTTCCGGCCGGACGCTCTCGGGCCAGACGGTCGAGGCGTTCTGGTCGTCGATCGAGCATGCGAAGCCGCTGATCGTGGGCGTCAACTGCTCGTTGGGCGCGAAGGAGATGCGCCCGCATGTCGCCGACCTCGCGCGGATCGCGGACACGTACACGAGCTCCCACCCCAACGCGGGTCTCCCGAACGCCTTCGGCGGCTATGACGAGCAGCCGCACGAGACATCCGATCTGCTGCGCTCGTTCGCCGAAGAGGGCTTCGTGAACATCGTCGGCGGCTGTTGCGGCACGACGCCGGATCACACGCGGCAGATTGCGGCCGCGGTGCAGGGACTTCCCCCACGCGCCGTGCCGGCCCATGCCGCGCGGCCGCACTTCAGCGGCCTGGAGCCGTTCGAGATCGGGCCGGACACCGGCTTCGTGATGATCGGCGAGCGCACCAACGTGACCGGGTCGGCGCGCTTCCGCAGGCTGATCGAGTCGAACGACTACCAGGGCGCCGTCTCCGTCGCGCTCGAGCAGGTGCGAGGCGGCGCGAACGTGCTCGACGTGAACATGGACGCCGACCTGCTCGACGCCGAGCAGGCGATGACGACCTTCCTCAACCTGCTCGCGACCGAGCCGGAGGTCGCGCGGATCCCGATCATGGTCGACAGCTCCCGCTTCTCGGCGCTCGAGGCGGGCCTGAAGTGCGTGCAGGGCAAGGGGATCGTCAACTCGATCAGCCTCAAGGAGGGTGAGGGACCGTTTCTCGAGGCGGCGCGTACGATCCGCCGCTACGGCGCGGGCGTCGTCGTGATGGCGTTCGACGAAGCGGGACAGGCGGACACGGTCGAGCGGAAGGTCGCGATCTGCGGGCGCGCCTATGACCTGCTGACGGCTGACGGCTGGGCGCCGGAGGACCTCATCTTCGACCCCAACGTCCTCGCCGTCGCGACCGGAATCGAGGAGCACAACGGCTTCGCGAAGGCCTTCATCGAGGCGTTGCCGCTGATCAAGGAGCGCTGCCCCGGCTCGCGTACGAGCGGTGGCATCTCGAACCTCTCCTTCTCGTTCCGAGGAAACGACGTCGTGCGTGAGGCGATGCACTCCGCATTCCTCTACGACGCCATCCGGGCCGGGCTCGATATGGGAATCGTGAACGCCGGCCAACTCGTCGTCTACGAGGACATTCCGGCCGACCTGCTCGAGCACGTCCAGGACGTCCTCTACGACCGGAGACCCGACGCGACCGACCGGCTGGTCACCTTCGCCGCCACGGTCCAGGGATCGGCGACGAAGCGCGAGCTCGATCTCTCCTGGCGCGAGGCGCCCGTCGGGAAGCGGCTGGAGCATGCGCTCGTGCACGGGATCGTCGACTTCATCGAGGAGGACACCGAGGAGGCGCGCGCCGCGTCGGCGAGGCCGCTCGACGTGATCGAGGGCCCGCTGATGGACGGGATGAAGGTCGTCGGCGACCTCTTCGGCTCCGGCCGGATGTTCCTTCCGCAGGTCGTGAAGAGCGCGCGGGCGATGAAGCGAGCCGTCGCGTATCTCGAGCCGTACATGGAAGAGGAGAAGGAGCGGACCGGCAGCAACGGGCGGGCGCAGGGGAAGATCGTCCTCGCGACCGTCAAGGGCGACGTGCACGACATCGGGAAGAACATCGTCGGCGTCGTCCTCGGCTGCAACAACTACGAGGTGATCGACCTCGGCGTGATGGTGCCGGGCGACACGATCCTCGACACGGCCGTCACGGAGGGCGCGGACGCAGTCGGCCTCTCCGGGCTGATCACGCCGTCGCTCGACGAGATGGTGCACGTCGCGAAGGAGATGGAGCGGCGTGGCCTGGACCTGCCGCTCCTGATCGGGGGCGCCACGACCTCGCGGCAGCACACCGCCGTGCGCATCGCGCCGGCATACGGCCGCGAAACGGTGCACGTGCTCGACGCCTCCCGTGTCGTCGGGGTCGTCTCCGATCTCCTCGACCCGGTCCGGCGCGGCGAGCTCGACGTCGAGAACCGCGGCGATCAGGACCGTCTGCGCGAGCTCCATGCCGAGAAGGAGCGTCGGCCCCTGCTCCCGATCGACGCCGCTCGCGCAAATCGGGAGCCGCTGGAGTACGACGAACTCGCAGTCCCGTCCTTCACCGGCACGCGCGCCGTCGAGCCGGAGCTCTCCGAGCTGCTGCCCTACATCGACTGGCAGTTCTTCTTCCACGCGTGGGAGCTGAAAGGGAAGTTCCCGGCGATCCTCGAGCAGCCGGCGGCGCGGGAGCTCTACGACGAGGCACACGAGCTGCTCGATGAGATCGTGCGCGACGGGCTGCTGCACGCTCGTGGTGTCTACGGCTTCTGGCCGGCGCACTCCGAGGGCGACGACGTCGTGCTCGAGAACGGTGTGCGCTTCCCGATGCTCCGCCAGCAGGCGGCCTGGGGGGACTCGCGGCCCAACCGCTGCCTCGCAGACTACGTCGCCAGTGCCGGAGATCACGTCGGCGCCTTCGCGGTCGCCGTGCACGGGGCGGACGAGCTGGCGGCCCGCTACGAGGCCGAGCTGGACGACTACAAGGCGATCATGGTCAAGGCACTCGCCGACCGGCTCGCCGAAGCCGCGGCCGAGTACCTCCATCTACAGGCGCGTCGCGAGTGGTACGAGCCGGACGCGGCCCCGACGAGCGAGGAGCTGATCGCCGAGAGCTACCGCGGCATCCGGCCTGCCTTCGGGTATCCCGCCTGCCCGGATCACTCCGAGAAGGGCTTGCTCTTCGAACTGCTCGGCGCAGACTCGGCAGGCCTCGCTTTGACGGAGAGCTATGCGATGACTCCCGCCGCCGCCGTGAGCGGGCTCTACTTCGGTCATCCGAGTGCGAAGTACTTCGCCGTCGGGCGGATCCAGCGCGACCAGGTCGAGGACTACGCGAAGCGCAAGGGCGTGAAGGCGCGGGAAGTCGAGCGCTGGCTGCGGCCGAACCTCGCCTACGAGCCCGCAGCCGGGTAGCGCTCCGACGTGGCTGGGTAGGGTCCCGCGCATCTTTCGCATCCTCCGCCTCGATCTCCTCAGGAGCCCCTCCGACTTCCGGCGCCTGTTCATCGCCACGCTGGGCTCCGGCGCGGGGACCTACCTGGCCGCGATCGCGCTCACGGTGGACGTCTTCGATCGCACCAAGTCGGGGGCGTGGGTCAGCGCCCTTCTGATCGCGGACTTCCTGCCGATCATCCTGATCGGGTTCCTGTTCGCGCCGCTCGTCGACCGGCTCTCGCGCAGGCGGCTGCTGATCGTGTCCGATCTCGTGCGGGTCGTGATCTTCTGTGTGCTGCCGTTCGCGGGCAGTGCCACACAGATCGTGATTCTCGCGGGGCTCGCCGGCGTCGCGACGGGATTCTTCCGCCCTGCGGTCTATGCCGGCCTGCCGAACCTCGTGGACGACGCGGACTTGCCGAACGCAACCTCGCTGCTGCAGACCGGCGACAATCTGACGTGGATGGTCGGCCCGATCGCCGGGGGCATTCTGATCGCGGTTCAGGGGCCGGACCTCGCCTACTGGCTGAACGCGCTCACGTTCCTCTTCTCCGCCGCGCTGCTCGTCCGGATCCCGGCCGCGCGGATGCAGGCGGGGACAGTCGAGACCCGCGGCCACTGGCAAGACATCGGCGACGGGGTCAGCATCGTTCTTCGCTCGCCGGCGCTCCTGACGGTGCTCGTTGCCTGGAACATCGTCATGTTCGGCAACGCGGCGATCAACGTCGCGGAGGTCGTGCTGGCAAAGGTTTCGCTCGACAGCGGTAACGTCGGCTTCGGCGTTCTCGTCGGCGCGGGTGGGCTCGGTTTGACGATCGGCAGCTTCGCGGCGGGCACCGTCGTCGAGCGTGTCGGCATCAGCTGGCTGTACGGGATCGGGATCGCGTTGATGGCGGCCGGTTACGGCATCGCAGCGGTGGCGCCCTCGATCGCGGTCGCGGTGCCGGCGGTCATCGTGGCCTCGCTCGGAAATGGCGCGGCGGTCGTGTGCAACGCGCTGCTCGTCCAGCGCGGCGCGCCGGACGAGCTTCGCGGGCGGGCGTTCACGGTGATCATGTCCTCGAACTACGCGCTGCTCGGAGTGGGAATGGTCGCGGCCGGGGTGCTCACAGATGCGTTCGGAGCGCGCTGGACGTGGGGCGGAGCCGCAGCTTGCTATCTCGCCGCGGCTCTCGTCGCGCTGGCGCTCACGCCGCGAACACTCAGGGCCGCAGCATGAGCGCGCGCCATGCCTGGACGCTCGACGAGCTCGCAGCAGGAGTTCGCTCGGGCGACAACCGGGCGCTCGCGCGGGCGATCTCGCTGGTCGAGAACGGCGACCCGCTGTCGTACGCGCTCGTCCGAGAGCTCTATCCGGAGACCGGCTCGGCATTCGTCGTCGGCGTCACGGGACCGCCTGGGGTCGGCAAGTCGTCCCTGGTCAACACGCTCGTGCGCCACATCCGCACAGAGGAGCGCTCGGTGGGCGTGATCTCCGTCGATCCGTCGAGCCCGTTCACGCAAGGCGCGCTGCTCGGCGACCGGATCAGGCTCTCCGACCACTTCCTCGACCCCGGTGTCTTCATCCGCTCGATGGGCACGCGAGGACATCTCGGCGGTCTCTCCGAGGCGACGCTGCAGGCGGCCCTGCTGCTCGACGCGGCCGGCAAGGAGCTCGTCCTGCTGGAGACCGTGGGCGCCGGGCAGAGCGAGGTCGAGGTGATCGGGATCGCGGACACGGTCCTGCTCGTGCTGATGCCCGGCTCGGGTGACTCGGTGCAGGCCTTGAAGGCGGGGATCATGGAGATCCCGGACGTGATCGCAATCAACAAGATGGATCACCCTGCCGCCAAGACGATGCTGAACGAGGTGCGCTCGGTCCTCGCGCTCGATCGCGATCGGGCCTGGCGGCCCCCGATCGTCCTCACAGAGGCGCTGCGTGGCGAGAACGTGCCGGAGCTCTGGGGCAAGATCGAGGAGCATCGTGCGTTCCTCGAGTCCGAGGGGCTGCTCGAAGAGCGGCGGCGGAAGAACCTTGCCGGCGAGGTGTTCGCGGCCGCGACGAGCCGCGCAAAGTCGCATCTACAGGCGGAGGTGGCGGAGAAGCCCGAGCTCCGCCGGTTGCTCGACGAGGTGCAGGCCCGGAAGCTCGACCCGCTCTCGGCCGTGCGTGAGATCCTTGAGCAGGTATACGGAATTGAAGACGAAACAGGCACCGACCCTCGCTGACCTCGAGGCTGCGCGCGCCCGGATCACCGGGATTGCGCGCGTCACGCCGGTCTACCCGTCCGAAACGTTCTCGCGGCTGGCCGGCCGGCCCATACAGCTGAAGGCCGAGAACCTTCAGCGAACCGGCTCCTTCAAGATCCGAGGCGCCGTGAACACCATCGCCTCGCTGACGCCGGCGGAGCGCGCGGCCGGCGTTGTCGCCGCGAGCGCGGGCAATCACGGCCAGGCCGTCGCCTGGGCGGCAAGCCAGGCCGGGATCACGGCGACGATCTTCATGCCGCAGGACTCGCCGATGGCGAAGGTCGACGCGACTCGAAGCTACGGCGCACGCGTCGAGCTCGTGGGGGCCGGCTTCGACGACTCCATGGCGGCCGCGCAAGAGCGCGTCGACTCGAGCGGAGCGACGTTCGTCCACGCCTTCGAGGACGAGCGCGTGATCGCCGGGCAGGGAACGATCGCGCTCGAGCTCGTCGAGCAGCTGCAGGACTTCGGGACGCTCGTGGTTCCGATCGGCGGCGGCGGGCTGGCGGCCGGAATCGCGATCGGGCTCGAGGCGCTCAAGCCGGACGTACGTATCGTGGGCGTCCAGGCCGAGAACATCTGCCCGTTCGCCGGCGGAACCGAGCACCGCTACACGATCGCCGAGGGGATCGCGGTCAAGCAGCCCGGAACGCTCACCTCGGTGATCCTCGAGGAGCTGCTGGACGAGGTGGTCACCGTCACGGACGAGCAGATCAGCCACGCGATCGTGCTCCTGCTCGAGCGGACGAAGCTGCTCGTCGAGGGCGCCGGTGCCGCGTCGGTCGCTGCCCTCCTCGCGGGCAAGGTGCCTGGGAACGACGAGGCGTGCGTGATTCTCTCCGGCGGCAACATCGACCCGACCTTGCTGATCCAGGTGATGCGGCACGGGCTGACGCAGGCGGGCCGTTTCCTCGTCGTCCGGACGCGGTTCCCGGACCGCCCCGGCGAGCTGGTCAAGCTGCTGCAGCTCGTCGCAGAGGGGCGCGCGAACGTCGTTTCCGTCGAGCACCATCGCGAGGGGATGGAGCTCCCGATCGGCCAGACCGAGGTCGAGTTGACCCTCGCGATGCGCGACGAGGCTCATTGCGACGAGCTCCGCGCCACACTCGCCGCGCGAGGCTACCCCGCCGAGCGCGTCAGCTAGCCGGGAGGCGGGCGACCCCGCGTGCCGAAATCGCCTTGTGTTTCAGAAACACAAGCCTCCTCCGCTGCGAGTGCGGCCTGCGCGTCGAGGAGCCGGCCGAGCGTGTAGTCGAACCCCGGCACGCGGCCGGCGGCGACGGTGCTCGCTGCTTCCTTGACGACGTCGCGGAGCTCCGCCCGTGCGCGTCGGCGCCGGCGTTCGGCCTGCACGAGTCGGCGGACGTGTGGGTAGCTCGGTCGCAGAAGGCCCGCATTTCCAGCGGTTTCCGAGACGAGACGCCAGGTCGCGGCCACCGGCGTGTCGTCCTCGTCCAGCGCGGCGACCAGCTCTCGCAGCCTGGGTCGGGTCGCACGCGAGGTCGCAAAGCGCATGCCTCCAGCGTGCCGGGCGGCCTGCAACGAGAGGTCAACGAAAGTGCGACGGCGAACGAACGAAGAGAGGCTTGTGTTTCAGAAACACAAGGCGCTCCTTCTCGCTCACGAGCCGCAGCGGCGGAACTCGACCATCGACCCGCCGCGGGCGGCCCAGTCGGGGACCCCGCCTTCGAGCACCGGGCGGGCCGCGATCCCCTTCGCAGCCAGGATCGAGGCGGCGATGCCGGCGCGGGCACCGCTCTCGCAGATCGTGACGACGGGGCGGTCGGTGGGCACGTCGGCGCCGCAGATGGGGAGGAGGCGATACGGGATGTTGCGGCTCCCCGCGATGTAGCCGTCGTCGCGCTCGTCGCGCTCGCGGACGTCGATCAGCTCCGCGCCCTGCTCGAGCAGACGTTCGAGCTCGTCCAGGTCGACCGGCTCGATCCGCTCGGGGCCGTCGCCGAGCACGTAGCCCTCGAGCTCGAGGAAGCCGACGGCGCGCAACCCGAGCACAGCGCGAGCCGCCTCGGCGCTGCTCGAGGCCTGCACGACGATCGGGTCGCCGAGCTCGAGCACGAAGCCAGCCTTCGTCGCAAACGAGTTGCCCGACACGGGGACGTTCAGCGAGCCGCGTCGATGGCCGGCGCCGTAGTCGGCCGCCGGGCGCACGTCGAGGACGACTGCCTGGGCCGGCGGTGCGGCGAGCTCGCTCACGTCACTCGGCGCGCCGACGAAGGGACCGCGGTTGAGCTCGACGAGCCTGCTCATGTTCGGCGGCTTCGGAGCGGAGGTCGAGGCCTCGGCGACGAAGTCGAGCTCGTCCGCGATCTGGAGCGCGCGATTGAAGCGGCGCTCGAAGCCGATCGTGGACGACGCCTTCGAGCTCATGCGCTTGCCGCAGAGCGAGCCGGCGACGTGCCCGGGGAAGATCTCGACGCCGTCGGGAAGCTCCAACAGCCGGCGCAGCGAGTGGAAGAGCCCTTCGGCGCCCTCCTTCGCGCCCACGGCGAGGTCGGGGCGGGCGGCGTCGCCGACGAAGAGGGAGTCGCCGGTCAGCAGGAGCCAGGGCTCGTCGGCGCGCGAGCGGTCGCTGACGGCGAGGCAGCTGTGCTCGGGCCGGTGCCCCGGCGTGTGGATCGCGCGCAGGACGATCTGGCCGAGCTCCAGCTCCGCGCCGTCCTCGAGCACGTCGTGCGGATACAGGGCCTCCGCAGCGGCGTGGATCGACACGGGGACGCCGTGGTCGAGCGCGAGCCGGCCATGGCCGGAGAGGTGGTCGGCGTGGGTGTGCGTCTCGATCGTGCGCACGATCTCCACCTCACGCCTGGCCGCCGCCTCGAGCGCGGGCTCGATCGCATACGGGGGATCGACGATCGCGGCGACGCCTGCTTCCTCGTCGCCGACCAGATACGACGCACAGCCGAGGTCGTCGTCCAGAAACTGCTGGAACAGCACGAGCTGTGACGCTACCACGGTCCTCGGTGGACGTGTGCTAGCCGCGGCGCCGTGCGAGGCCGAGCGCCGCGATCGCGAGGCCGAGCGCGAGCCCGGCGCCCACGACCACCGCCGGCCACGGGAAGCCGCCCGCCTCTGCAGCCGGTACAACCGTGAGCGCGTCCTGGACCTCGACCGTCTTCCCGTCCGCGTAGACCGGGCGGAGCACGAGCTTCAGCCGGCCGGGCTTCGCGTCGACACGAACGCGCACCGTCCAGCGTGTCTCCGAGCCCACGACGGCCTGGAGCCGGCTCGAGAGAAGCTCAATTCCAGTCGCCTCGACCTCCAGCCTGACCGGGGCCGCGCCGGGCCGCAACTGCGGCAGCTCGACACGAAGCTGGGCGATCCTCCCCTGCTCGACGAGCCGCGGTTGCACGTCGACGTGCGCCCACGCACCTTCTGCCGTCACGAGGGTGAAGATCGCATATAGCGTTGCGCCGACGTATGCGGCCTGTAAAGGACACCGGTTCACAGGTTTGGGGACGGTATACATGGCAAGGACCCTCTCGGCGTTCCCTCAACGCGCCGCGACTCCCAATGGACACGACGGAAGGACATCCCACATGAGGAAGAAAACCCTCTGGCTGTCGCTAGCGCTGCTCATCTCGAGCATGGCGCTGATTGCGGCCGGTTGCGGCGGCAGCGACGACAACGCGTCCGGCACGACGACGGGCGCGGGCGGCACCGAAGCCGCCAAGCAGGTGATCACGGTCAACTGGGGCACCGAGCCCCCGTCTCTCGATCCCGGTCTCGCGACCGACGTCACCTCCTCCAACATCCTGCTGAACATCATGGATCCGCTCGTCAAGCTCGACAAGGATCTGAAACCGCAGCCGAGCGCCGCCGAGAGCTTCGAGACGAGCGCCGACGGCAAGACGGTCACGTTCGTGCTCAAGGACGGCCTCAAGTGGACGAACGGCGACCCCGTCACCGCCAACGACTTCGAGTACTCGTGGAAGCGCACGATCTCGCCCGAGCTCGGGGCCGACTACGCGTACCAGTTTTACGGCATCGTCGGGGCGCAGGAGTACAACAGCTGCGATCCCAAGAAGGACCAGTGCGCGGCCCTCGCCGACAAGGTGGGCGTCAAAGCGGTCGACGACAAGACCCTCGAGGTCAAGCTGACGAACCCGCAGCCGTGGTTCACGCAGCAGGTGGCGCACCACTCGTTCCTCGCGGTCAACAAGAAGGCCGTCGACCAGTTCGGCGAGAAGTGGACCGAGGCGGCGAACATCGTCACCAACGGGCCGTTCAAGCTCGCGAAGTGGGAGCACAACTCGGCGATCGACATCGTCAAGAACCCGGACTGGCGGGACGCTGCCAGCGTCAAGCTGACGCGCGTCAACGGCCGACTGATCGCGGACGGCCTCACTGCCGTGCAGGCGTTCGAGGCAGGCGAGATCGACGTGCTCCAGGGCGGCTTGCCGACCGACGAGATGTCGCGCCTGAAGGAGCTGCCGACCTACCAGCAGTATCCGGGCCTCGGCACCTACTACGAGGGCTTCAACGTCAAGAACGTCCCGGACGTGAAGCAGCGGCGCGCGATGTCGCTGGCGATCAACCGCCGCTCGATCATCGACAACATCGCCCAGGCGGACCAGCTGCCGGCGACCGGTTTCACGCCCAAGGGCATGCCGGGCTTCGACGTGATCAACCCGAACTCGCCGTGGATGCCCGAAGAGGGCGACATCGAGCAGGCGAAGCAGCTGATGAGCGAGGTCGCCAACCCGGTGAAGGACCTCACGTTCTACGTGAACGACTCGCCGGGGCACCGCGAGATCGCCGTTGCCATCCAGTCCGCCTGGAAGCAGGAGCTGGGGATCAGCACGACGATCAAGCAGCAGGAGTTCCAGCAGTACCTGGAGTTCCTCGGACCGCCGCCGAACAAGGACGTGGACGTCTACCGGCTTGGCTGGATCGGCGACTTCGTCGACGCGATCAACTTCCTCGATCTCTGGACGTGCAAGTCGGGGAACAACAACACGAACTACTGCAACCCGAAGTACGACGAGGTGATCGAGAAGGCGAAGCTCACCGAGGACAACGACGCCCGCTACAAGCTGTACGCGGAGGCGGAGGACATCATGTTCGGTGAGAACGGCGACATGCCGACGATCCCGATCTACTTCTACACCTACACGGCGCTTGAGCGCGAGAACGTGAAGGACTCGTACGAGACGAACCTGCTCGACCAGGTCGACCTGACCAAGGTGGTCGTCACGGAGTAGTGCTCACCGCTGAACGGGGACGGAGCCTCGGCGGCTCCGTCCCCTGTTCGGCGACAATGTCGAGCGGGTAGAGGCAATCGATGCTGAAGTTCATCGTCAGGCGAGTCTTCTGGACGATCCCGGTCCTTCTGGTCGTCATCTTCCTGACGTTCATGATGATGCGGCAGATCGAAGGGAGCCCGTTCCGGCACTCCGAGCGAGCCGTCCCGCCGGCCGTGCTGCAGAATCTGGAGCGCAAGTTCAACCTCGACAAGCCGTGGTATCTGCAGTACGCGTACTACGTGAAGGGCGTCTTCACGCTCGATCTCGGACCGTCGCTCGTCCTCCGCGGCCAGGACGTGAACGACATCGTCAAGACCCATTTCCCGAAGTCGATCGAGCTCGGCCTCTACGCGTTCCTGTTCGCGATCTTCGTCGGCGTGCCGCTGGGGGTGGCCGCGGCACTGAGACACAACACGGCGGTGGACTACTCGGCGATGTTCTTCTCGAATGTCTTCCACGCGGTCCCGAGCTTCCTGATCGCGACGCTGATGATCTATTTCATCGCGCTGAAAGCGGGGGCGCTGCCGACGAGCGGCTGGACGACGTGGCAGCACAAGATCATGCCGTCGATCGCGCTCGGCTTCGGGCCGATGGCGCTCTTCGCGCGGCTCGTGCGCGGAACGATGCTCGAGACGCTGCAGCAGGACTACGTGCGCACCGCCCGGGCCAAGGGGCTTCGTTACCGGCGCGTCGTTGGGCTGCACGTCCTGCGCAACTCGCTGATCCCCGTGATCACGGCCGCCGGGCCGCTGCTCGGATACATCATCACCGGCTCGTTCGTGATCGAGCTGATCTTCAACATCCCCGGGATCGGCGGGTACTACGTCACAGCGGTCAGCGCGCGCGACTACTCGGTCGTGATGGGCCTGACCGTCCTGCTGTCCGGGCTCGTGATCATCGCGAATCTCGTGGTCGACATCCTCTACGGGCTCCTCGATCCCCGGACTCGCGACGCGCGCATCTGATGGCTGTCAGTCCCACTGACGTCCGCGAAGAGGGCATCGCAGTCGAGCCGGGCGCGGCGCCGTCGTCGGGGGTGCCGATCCGTCAAACCAACCTCTGGAAGGACGCCTGGCGCCGCTACATCCGCAACAGGGCAGCGGTGATCGCCGGCGTGGGCTTCCTGCTCATCCTCCTGTACTGCCTGCTCGCTCCGATCCTCTCGCCCTATGACCCGACGTTCGTGGACTACTCGATCGCGAAGCAGGATCCGAGCCTTCACCACCTGTTCGGCACGGACAAGTTCGGACGCGACCTCTTCGAGCGCACCGCTCTCGGCGGCCGCGTCTCGATCCTGATCGGGTTCGGCGCGACGCTGGCGATCCTCGCGATCGGCGTGGTCTACGGGGCTATCTCGGGCTTCGTCGGCGGCCGGCTCGACAACGGCCTGATGCGCTTCCTCGACGCTCTTTACGGGCTTCCCTACCTGCCCTTCGCGATCATCACGCTCGCGATCATCGGCCGCACGAACATGTGGACGATGATGATCGCGCTCTCGATCGCGAGTTGGTTCACGACGGCGCGCATCGTCCGCGGGCAGGTGATCAGCCTGAAGGAGAACGACTACGTGCGCGCGGCCAAGGCGGTCGGGGCGCGCTGGTATCGAATCCTCTTCCGGCACCTGTTGCCGAACACGCTCGGCGTGCTGATCATCGCCATCTTCCTCGAACTGCCGGCAGTCATCCTCGGCGAGGCGTTCCTCTCGTTCATCGGGCTCGGGATCAGCCCGCCGGACCCGTCCTGGGGCGCGATGGCCCAGGAGGGCCGAGGGACCTACCGGACGCACCCGATCGAGATCGTCGTCCCGTCGGTGGCGATCGCGTCGCTGGTCATGTGCGCGAACTTCATCGCCGACGGCCTGCGGGACGCCCTCGACCCGAGAAGCAGGAAGAACTAGAGATGGCGCTGCTCGAGGTCAACGACCTGCGCACCCACTTCTTCACCCGGGAGGGTGTCGTCCAGGCCGTCGACGGGATCAGCTTCGCGGTCGAGAAGGGCAAGACGCTCGGTATCGTCGGCGAGTCGGGCTGCGGGAAGTCGGTCACCGCGCTCTCGATCATGGGCCTGATCCCCAAGCCTCCAGCGCGGATCGTGTCCGGAGAGGTGCTCTTCGAGGGCCAGGACCTGACGAAGCTGTCCGAGCACAAGCTCGAGGACGTCCGCGGGCGCGAGATCGCGATGATCTTCCAGGACCCGATGACGTCGCTCAATCCGACGCTGACGATCGGGACGCAGATCACGGAGACGATCCGGCGGCACTACGACGTGCCGCAGCAGCAGGCGAACAAGAAGGCGATCGAGCTGCTGGAGGAGGTCCGCATCCCGCGCGCCTCCGAGCGGCTCAAGGACTACCCGCACCGCTTCTCGGGGGGCATGCGCCAGCGCGTGATGATCGCGATCGCGCTCTCCTGCGACCCGAAGCTGCTGATCGCCGACGAGCCGACGACGGCGCTCGACGTGACCGTGCAGGCGTCCGTGCTCGACCTGCTCGACGATCTGCGCACCGAGCACGAGATGGCGATGATCATCATCACGCACGACCTGGGCGTCGTCGCGGAGGCGTCGGACGACATCCTCGTGATGTACGCCGGCCAGATCGTCGAGCAGGCCTCGACGCTCGACCTCTTCGACCATCCGGAGCATCCGTACACCGAGGCCCTGCTCGGCGCGCTGCCGCAGCTCGAGGGCGAGGGGATCCGTCAGAGGCGTCTCGTGGCCATCCCGGGCCGTCCGCCCGACCTGATCGATCCGCCGGCCGCGTGCCGCTTTGCCCCCCGCTGCCGCTACGCGGGGAACGACTCGTGCACCCAGCAGATGCCCGAGCTGCGGGAGATCCGGAAGGGCCACTGGGTCCGTTCCGCGCATCCGGCCAGCGAGCGGGCCGGAAAACGCGCGCCTGAGGCGACGCCGGCATGAGCACGGACGGCGTCCTCCTCGAGGTCACCGACCTGCACAAGCACTTCCCGATCCGCTCGGGCCTCCTGGTCGAGCGCAAGGTCGGAGAGGTGAAGGCGGTCGACGGGGTCAGCTTCGAGATCAAGGCCGGCGAGACGCTCGGCCTCGTAGGCGAGTCCGGGTCGGGCAAGTCGACCACCGGCTACTGCATCCTGCAGCTGCTCAAGCCCACTTCCGGCTCGGTGCGCTTCGAGGGCATCGAGCTGACCGAGCTCGGGCGCGAGGCGCTCCGCAAGATGAGGCGCGAGATGCAGATCGTCTTCCAGGACCCGTACTCGTCGCTCGACCCGCGGATGACGGTCGGCGACATCGTCGGCGAGCCGCTGATCGTGCACGGGATCGGCACGCGCCGCGATCGCAGTATCCGGATCCGAGAGCTGCTGGACGTCGTCGGCTTCAACCCGAGCTACACCAACCGCTACCCGCACGAGTTCTCGGGCGGGCAGCGCCAGCGGATCGGGATCGCGCGAGCGCTCGCCCTGAGCCCCAAGCTGATCGTCTGCGACGAGCCGGTCTCGGCGCTCGACGTCTCGATTCAGGCGCAGATCCTCAACCTGCTCAAGGACCTCCAGCAGGACTTCGGCCTCACCTATCTCTTCGTCGCCCACGACCTGGCCGTCGTCCGCACGATGAGCGACCGGATCGCGGTGATGAACAAGGGCAAGCTCGTCGAGATCGGCCCTGCCGAGGAGGTCTACTCCAACCCGCAAGACGACTACACGAAGGCGCTTCTCTCCGCGGTTCCGATTCCCGACCCCCGCGCGATGAAGGAGCGGAAGGCCGCGCGCCGCAAGTTGCGGCACACGCTGGCCGAAGGCCTGTAGGCCAAACCCTCCTAGGTCTGCGAGGAGGCGGAGTCGCTCTGCGTGATCGTCTCGCTGCGCGGCTCCGAAACCGTGTCGCCGTCTTGGGTGTGCATCTCGTCTCCACCGATCGGCTGCACGTGCGGCCCGCCTGGGTTCATTCCGTCCGTCGGAGTCAACGGCATCGGGCCGGGACCGGGCTCGACGCCGCCGATGCCGCCGAGACCGCTCGCCGGGCTCGTGCTCAGCAGAGACATCATCTCGCGCGCCGGCAGTGGCGACCCTTCCTGCTCCTCGAGCTCCTCGTTCCGCTTCTCGTCGCTCATGACCCCTCCTCGTTCGATTGCCTGCCCGAGTAGTTGCCCGGCCGACTCCGGCGCAAACTACAAGCCGAGGTGCTTCGCGATCACCATCCGCTGCACCTCGTTCGTGCCCTCGCCGATCTCCAGGATCTTCTGGTCGCGGTAGAGACGCGAGATTGCGTACTCGTCCATGAAGCCGTAGCCGCCGTGGATCTGGAGCGCCCAGTTCGCGGCGCGGTTCGAGAGCTCGCCGGTGAAGAGCTTCGCCATTGCCGCCTCGCGTGCGAACGGCCTGCCCTGATCCTTCAGCCACGCGGCCTTGACGACCATCGAACGGCCTGCCTCGATCTCCGTTGCCATGTCCGCGAGCCGGAACTGCACGGCCTGGAAGCGGGCGATCGGCTTTCCGAACTGCTCACGCTCCTGCGCGTACGCGTAGGCGAGGTCGTAGGCGCCCTGCGCGAGGCCGACACCCATCGCGGCGACCGAGATCCGGCCGCCGTCGAGGATCTCGAGGAATTGCTGAAAGCCCGCGCCGCGCTCTCCGAGGAGGTTCCCCTCCGGCACGCTGACGTCGCTGAACGAGAGCTCGCGCGTGTCGGAGGCCTTCCAGCCGAGCTTCTTCATCGGCGCCGAGATCTCGTAGCCGGGAGTCCCGTTCGTGACGACGATGTTCGAGATCTCGTCCTCGCCCGTGCGTGCCGTCAACGTCACGCCCCACGTGATGTCCGTGCCTGCGTTCGTGATGAACATCTTCGAGCCGTTCACGACCCACCGGCCCTCACGCAGCTCCGCCGTCGTGCGCGCGTTGCCGGCGTCGGACCCCGCGCCCGGCTCGGTGAGCCCGAAGGCGGCGAGCCTGCGTCCGGAGGCAAGGTCGGGCAGCCACACCTGCTTCTGCGCCTCACTCCCGAACAGCAAGATCGGCATCGTCCCGAGCGAGGTGTGCGCGGCGACGGTGATCGCGACCGACGAGTCGATCCGGGTGAGCTCCTCGATCGCGAGCGCGTAGGAGACGGTGTCGCCGCCCGCGCCGCCGTACTCCTCCGGAATCGGCAGGCCCATCAGCCCGAGCTCGCCGAGCTCGGCGACGATCTCGTACGGGAAACGCGACTCGCGGTCGAGTTCCTCTGCGACGGGCGCGACCTTCTCGCGCGCGAACTCGCGCACCGTGTCGCGGACGAGCTGCTGCTCCTGGGTGAGGTCGAGGTCCATGCGCGGCCGAACCCTATAGATTCGGCTCTTCACCGATCAAAGGAGCGACACAGAGATGGCTGAGACCGTGCAGGAGTTCTTCGACGGGCTTCCCGCCCGCGCCGACGCCGAGAAGACGGCAGGGATGAACAACTCGTACCTGTTCGACATCGAGGGTGCCGGCCAGTGGCTCGTCTCGGTCGAAGACGGCAAGGTCAACGTGACCGAAGGCGGCGGCGAGGCCGACACGACGATCACGACCTCCGAGGAGACGATGATGGCCGTCGTCAAGGGCGAGCAGAACCCGACCACCGCCTACATGACCGGGAAGCTGAAGATCAAGGGCGACATGGGCGCCGCGATGAAGTTGCAGAAGCTCTTCTAGCCCCCTGATCCGGCTGCTGCTTGCGCTCGTCCTGGTCGCGGCTCCCCCTGCGGCGACGACGGGCACGGCCGAGCCTCGCTCCGTCAGCGCAGGTGCGGCGATCGCGTTTACGCAGGGTCGCGCCCTGCTCGTGATGCGCCCGGATGGAACCGGCGTACGCACGCTCGTCGTCGGCCGGCGTCTGGAGGCCAGCACGCCTGTCTGGTCGCCGGACGGACGTCGGATCGCGTTCGTTCGGTCCGACATCAACGAGCTCGGGATCTATGTGGTTGGTCGCGACGGGGGCGGGTTGAGACGCCTCGCCACGGGGTCGGAGCCCAGCTGGTCCCCCGACGGATCGCGCATCGCTTTCGGGGCCGGAGCGGGTCCGACATCGGCGATCTTCACCGTGCGGTTGGACGGCTCCGACCGCCGGCAGCTGACCCGTCCCCGGCTCGTGTACGACGGCACTCCTGACTGGTCGCCCGACGGGCGGCGGATCGCGTTCGTGCGCGACAACGACCGCGTGGCGCTGATTCACGTCATGAAGGCCGACGGGAGCAATCGGTTCCGGCTCGCCGGCGGCATCCAGCCCCGCTGGTCGCCCGACAGTCGCAGGCTCGCGTTCGTGCCCGGGGACGCCGGCGGGATCTCCGTCATGGACGCGGACGGAAGTCGGCAACGACAGCTGCCCACGGTACCCCGGTACCTCCGCCGTTTCGAGACGTACGACGGGTACCCGACGTGGTCTCCCGACGGCAGCCGCCTTGCCTTCGTCCGCTTCGTGTCGGAGCCAGGGCTGAAGCCCGATCCGAGCGGCATCTACGTCGTGGGCACCGACGGGAGCAACCGCCGGTCGCTCCTGACAGGTCGCACGGTGTCCGGGCTCGACTGGTGGGCTCCACCGGTGCGCTAATCGGCTTCGAGTTCCACGAGGAGGGCTCCGCCGGCGACGCGGTCGCCCTCCTTGACGTGCACCGCCTTCACGGTCGAGTCGTACGGCGCGGTGAGTGGCGTCTCCATCTTCATTGCCTCCAGCACGAGCAGCGGCCGACGCGCCTCGACGCGGTCGCCCGGCGCGACGTTGACGCGGATCACCGTCCCCGGCATCGGCGCCGTGACGCGGCTTTCTCCGCCGCCCGCCGCATGGTCGTGCGCGGCGCTGTCGACGTCAGGGGGCGGAGCCGGGGCCGCGGACGGGAGATTGAGCCGCCAACCGCCGCGCCAGGCACCGTCGGGCAGCCGCAACGGCGACTCGGAGAGCGGGGGATACTCGGTCAGGAAGGCGGTTGTCGCCTCCCCGGCCTGGAGGACGGGATGCGCGACGAGCCAGCGCAGGAAGGGAAGGTTCGTCGTGACGCCGCCGACCTCGGTCTCCGCCAGCGCATCGCCGAGGCGAGCGAGTGCCTCGGCACGCGTCGGCCCGTGCGCGATCAGCTTGGCGATCATCGGGTCGTAGCCGATCCCGACCTCGTCGCCTTCCGCCACGCCCGCGTCGACGCGGATCCCGGCCGGCAGCCGCAGCCGCTCGAGCGTCCCGGCCTGGGGGAGGAAGCTGCGCGGATCCTCGGCGTACAGCCTCACCTCGACCGCGTGGCCTCGTAACAACGTGTTACTTGGTTCGAGAGGCTCGCCCTCGGCGACTCGGATCTGGTCGCGGATCAGGTCGCGGCCGCTGACGAGCTCCGTCACCGGGTGCTCGACCTGGATGCGGCCGTTCAGCTCGAGGAAGAAGAAGTCGTGTCCGTCGAGCATGAACTCGGCGGTGCCTGCGCTCTCATAGCCGATCGCCTTCGCGAACGCGATCGCCGCCTCGCTCATCTCCGCGCGCAGCTCGGGATCGACCGCGGGCGAGGGAGACTCTTCGAGCACCTTCTGATGGCGGCGCTGAACCGAGCAGTCGCGCTCGCCGAGAGCCAGCACGGTGCCGTGGGCGTCGGCCAGGAGCTGGATCTCGACATGGCGCGGGCGCTCGACGTAGCGCTCGCAGAAGACCGTGCCGTCCCCGAAGGCGGCCGCCGCCTCCCGGGCCGCCGCCTCGAGCGCCTCCTCGAGCTCGCGCGGGTCGCGCACCACCCGCATCCCCCGGCCGCCGCCTCCGGCCGCCGCCTTGACGACGAGTGGGAAGCCGATCTCGGCCGGCTCGCCGGTCGGAACGACTGGCACCCCCGCTTCGCGGGCGATCCGCTTCGCAGCGAGCTTGTCGCCGCCCTGCCGCAACGCCTCCTCGGGCGGCCCGATCCACGTCAGTCCGGCCGCGTCGACCGCGGCGGCGAAGTCGGCGTTCTCCGCAAGGAAGCCGTAACCGGGATGGATCGCGTCCGCGCCCGCGTGCTGCGCCGCCCGGATGTGCTCCTCGGAGAGGAGGTAGCTCTCGATCGCCACCGTCTCGTCGGCGGAGCGGGCGTGGAGGGAGCCGGTGTCGTCGGGCGCGGCGACCGCGACGGTGCCGATCCCGAGCTCGCGGCAGGTGCGGAAGATGCGCACGGCGATCTCACCACGGTTCGCCACCAGGAGCTTCCGGATCGACATCGTTGCGGATCGTATGCACGGGCGATACGCTGCCCCGCTTGCGGCGGTTGCTTCTCGTTCTTGGGGTCGTATTCCTCTGCCTGCCCATGCAGGCCGGCGCCGGCACCCTCTTTCTGATCGACGGCCGCGGGTGGGGCCACGGGGTCGGGATGAGCCAGTACGGCGCGCGGGGCTACGCAGAAGCGGGATGGGGCTACGAGAGGATCGTCGAGCACTACTACGTCGGCACCGAGCTGCGCACCGTGCCGGCCCGGCCTGTGCGCGTGCTGCTCGCCGAGCGCGTTGCCGAGGTCAAGATCGGATCGACGAAGCCGTTCAAGGTCGTCGATGCTCGCGGCAAGGTGCGCAAGCTGAAGCCCGGCGTGCAGAATCTCGCCGCCGCGAAGCTGACGAAGCTGCGATTGCCCCTGCGCTACGTGCCGGGTGCCGCGCCGCTCCAGCTCGATGGGAGCGCCTACCGCGGCGCGCTGCTCGTCCACCGGCAGGCCGGCAAGCTCACGATCGTCAACCAGCTGCCGCTCGACCGCTACCTCCGCGGCGTCGTGCCCTGGGAGATGCCGGACGACTGGCATCGCGAGGCGCTTCGCGCCCAGGCGGTCGTGTCGCGCTCGTACGCGCTCGCGACGCTCAAGCCGGGCACGCTCTTCGATCTCTACGCCGACACGCGCAGCCAGGTCTACGGCGGCATCCGCGCCGAGGCCGCATCGACGAACCGTGCGATCGGATCGACCGCGGGCCGCGTCCTCTACTGGAACGGGCGCGTCGCGACCACCTTCTACCACTCGACCTCGGGCGGGAGGACCGTGTCGAACGAGGAGGCGTGGCCTGGTGCGAGTCCCGTGCCGTATCTCGTGTCCGTCCCCGACCCCTATGACGGCCTCTCGAAGCTCCATAGGTGGGGGCCGTTTCGGTGGACACCGGCCGAGGTGGGGCGGAAGCTCGGCCTCCGAGTGGTCCGCGACGTCGTCGTCTCCCGCGGACCGTCCGGCCGCGTCGCCGAGGTGACGATCAAGGGCCACAGCGGCGCCCGGACGATGCTCTCGCAGGACTTCCGCCGCGCGTTCAACCTCCGCTCGACCTGGTTCTCGGTTCGCGTCCTCGACCTCGAGCAGCCGCGGGGCCGGGCACTCGCGGGCGCGCGGCGACCTGTCGTCCTGAAAGGCTTCGTGCGCGGCCTCGGCAAGGTTCGGCTCGAGCAGCAGGTGAACGGCGGCGCGTGGACGACTGTCCGGCGCGTGCGCGCACGACCCGACGGGCGCTTCACGGTGAAGGTCTCCCCGAAGCGGACGACGAGCTACCGTCTTGCGTCGCCCCTCGGCGCGGGTGGGGCCGTCACCGTCAACGGTCGCTGACGCACTCTTTACACTGACTTACACGACCTTCACGGCGACGCGGCTACCCTCGCCGCCATGGGTCGCTTGCTTCTGCTCGCAGTGATGGTCGCGGCGCTCTTCTCCTTCGCCGCGCCCGCACAGGCATCGCCCTACATCCGCTACGGGCTCCAGGACGACGCCTGGCTCGTCTACGGGCCGGGGACGCTCGACGAGCGGATCGCCGAGCTCGACCGGATCGGCGTCGAGCTCGTCCGCTTCACCATTAACTGGCACGAGGTCGAGAAGGTGCGAGGGAAGAGAAGTTGGGGAAGCGCGGATTCAGTCCTCGAAGGGCTGCGCGAGCACGGGATCGCAGGGGTCGTGACGCTCTACGGCAGTCCGCGGTGGGCGAACGGGGGTCGCTCTCCGAACTGGGCGCCCACGTCCGGATCCAGCTTCGCAGCTTTCGCCTCAGCCGCCGCAAAGCGCTATCCCTGGGTGAAGCTTTGGCTCGTCTGGAACGAGCCGAACCAGCGTCGCTGGCTGCGTCCGACCACCCCGCAGACCTACGTGACGAAGCTGCTCAATCCCGCCTACGCGGCCATCCACCGCGTGAGCCGCGGCGCGAAGGTCGGTGGTGGGGTAACCGCCCCGCGTGGCTCGACCGGAGGCGTCTCGCCGGTCGCCTGGATTCGGGGCATGGGGGTGGCGAAAGCGCACCTGGATGCGTATGCGCACAATCCGTACCCGCTCCGGCCGCTGGAAACCCCGTGGGCGGGCGGCTGTGGCCACTGCGAGACGGTCACGATGGCGACGCTCGAGCGGTTGCAGCGGGAAGTCGCGCACGCCTTCGGCTCGAGCAAGCGGATCTGGCTGACGGAGTACGGCTACCAGACCAGTCCGCCCGACGGCTCGCTCGGCGTCTCCAAGACCCTCCAGGCCCGCTACGTGGGGGAGGCGGCCCATCGTGCGTTCTCGGCGCGGAACGTCGACATGCTCATCCACTACCTCTACCAGGACGAGCCCGATATCGGGCGCTGGCAGAGCGGTTACGTCGCCGCGGGTGGGAGCGTCAAGCTCTCGTATCGGGCCGCGCAGCTGCCTTTGGCACAGGTTTCCCGCACCGGCCTGCGTACCGTGCTCTGGGGACAGGTGCGGTCGGGTCGTGGACCGCAGCGGTACGTCCTCCAGCAATTCCGAGACGGTGGCTGGCGCTCGGTGGGCGGGCTCCGACAGACGAGCGCGCGCGGGTTCTTGAGTCGGACCGTCCGAGCGGGTTACGGAACGACGTTCCGGCTCTGGCAACCTTCCGGCGGGATCGCCAGTCCGCTGATTCGAGTGCGCTAGCCGGCCCAGTCGGGGCTGCGGCGCTCGAGGAAGGCGCGCAGGCCCTCCTGGCCCTCGGCGCTCGTGCGGCGCTCGGCGATCCGGCGCGCCGTCTCCGGCCCGGCGGGCCGGTCGACGATGAGCTTTTTCGCGTGACGTGCGGCGCGGGGACCGGCGCTGTGCAACTCGGCGAGCACTCGCTCGACCGCTGCGTCCAGATCCGAGTCGACCTCGTGCACGAGCCCGATCCGAAGCGCCGTCGAGGCGTCGAAGCGCTCACCGGTGACGAAGTAGCGCCGCGCCCAGCTCGGCCCGATCTTCGCCAGCGCGAAGGGGGAGATCACGGCCGGGATGATCCCGAGCTTCACCTCGGAGAACGCGAACACAGCGCGTTCGTCCGCGACGGCGATGTCCGAACAGGCAACGAGACCCGCGCCGCCGCCGAGTGCATGGCCCTGGATCCGGGCGACCACCGGGGCGGGGCAGCGGTCGATCGCCTCGAGCATGCCGCGGAGCGCGTTGGCGTCGGCGAGGTTCGCGTCGAAGTCGAGGTCCGCCGAGGCGCGCATCCACTCGACGTCCGCTCCCGCACAGAAGCTCGGCCCGTCGCCGGCGAGCAGGACGGCGCGCGCCTTGCCGACGTCGACGAACGCCTCGGCGAGCTCGGCGATCAGCGCTGCATCGAATGCGTTCCGGGTTTCGGGTCGCGCGAGCGTGATCCTCAGCAGGTCGTCGTCACGTTCGATCCGGAGCGCCCCCATCGTGCAGAGATCCTTACAGAACCCCCGGATTCCCTTACGGCTTTCCGTCCGGCGCCTTACATCGCCGACCTACCGTCTGCTGGTCACTTCCACAGGGGGTTCAGGATGATCGGCAAGGCAGCAACAGTGGCGGTGGCCGTGCTCGCGGCCGCAGCAGTCGGCGGAACGTCACCGGCCGAGAGCGCCTTTCCCGGAGCGAACGGCCGCCTGGTCTTCCAGCGCGGCGCCGCGTACGAGGGCGGCCAGTCGAGCCTGTTCCTCGTCAACGCGAACGGCACCGGCCTCGTCCAGCTCACGAGGGGCTATCAGCACGACGCCCAGCCGTCATGGGCGCCGGACGGCTCCCGGATCGCGTTCGAATCGACGCGCCACGACGACACCGACGTCTATGTGATCCGGCCGGACGGAAGCTCGCTCAAGGAGCTCACCTTCTCTCGCGGCTTCGACGGCGACCCCGCCTGGAGCGCCGACGGCAAGCGGATCGCATTCGAGACGAGCCGCAACGGCAAGCTCGACATCTACACCATCGACTCGGACGGCACCGGCGAGACGCGCTTGACGACGTCCGCCACGGACGACGCCGATCCGGCCTGGTCTCCCGACGGCACTCGCATCGCCTTCATGAGCGACCGCAGCGGCCGCCGGCAAGTGTGGGTGATGAAGGCCGACGGCACCGGCCAGACCCAGCTCACGAATGGCGCGAACATCGGCGGCGAGAATCCGAGCTGGTCGCCGAAAGGACGAACGATCGTCTTCGACTCGGACCGCGACACCGCCGGCAATCTCGACATCTGGTCGACGAGCTTCGACGGGGCAGATCAGCGGCGGCTCACGAACAGCCCCGCGCTCGATGCGCTTCCGTCTTACTCGCCGGACGGCAACTCGATCGTCTTCGTCAGCGACCGCACGGCCAAGAACAACCGCGAGTTCTTCCGGATGACCGCGACCGGCGGCTCCCAGCGCCGGTTGCTGGCGAGCCCCCAGTTCTGGGACATGTCGCCCGACTGGGGCCCGAACCTCGGTCGCGCGGGTTGCACGATCACCGGCACGATCAACGCCGACGCGCTCAACGGAACGCCGGGCCGGGACTCGATCTGCGGTCTCGGCGGGAACGACAGGATCTCCGGGCTCGCGGGGAGCGACCGGCTCCTCGGCGAAGCCGGGAACGACACGATCGTCGGCGGCGCCGGCGCCGACAGGCTCGAGGGCGGAGCAGGCAACGACAGGCTCACGGGATCTGCCGGCCGCGACACGATGCTGGGCGGAGCCGGAGCCGACTACCTCGACGCGCGCGACGGCAGGCCGGACACGCTCGACGGCGGGCCCGGCGTCGACCGCGGTCTCGGCGATCGCAAGCTCGACAAGCTGATCGCGATCGAGAAGAAGAAGTAACGCCTGACGGGGCGGGGCTTCCTCTGCGGAGCCCCGCCTCAACCGCAGTAGAGTCGGCCCATGCTCCGTGGTGCTCTTGCCGCTGCCGTGACTCCTCTCGCGGACAACCATGTCGACGAGGACGCGATCGGGCCCTACGTCGACTTCCTGGCCGCTGCCGGTCTCGACGGCCTGCTCGCGCTGGGAACGACGGGCGAGGGCCTTCTCTTCGAGCCGGCTGAGCGGCGGCGTGCCGTCGAGCTCTTCGTCGAGGCCGCGGCGGGACGGCTCCAGGTCGCGGCACACTGCGGCGCACAGACGACGGCCGACACCCTTGCGCTCGCCGAGCACGCCGCGGCTGCGGGAGCCGACGCCATTGCGGTGATCGGGCCACCGTACTTCCAGCTCGACGAGCGGGCGCTCCTCGACCACTTCGCTGCTGCCGCCGCCGCCTGCGCACCGACGCCCTTCTACGTCTACGAGTTCGAGCGAGCGAGCGGCTACGCGGTACCCGTGGAGGTGCTGCACGAACTGCGGCAGCAGGCGCCGAACCTGGCCGGCCTGAAGGTTTCCGACGCGCCGTTCGAGCGCTTTTCCCCCTATCTGATCGAAGGCCTCGACGTCTTCGTCGGCCCCGAGGCGCTCATCTTCGACGGCATCTGCGCCGGCGCGGTCGGCGCGGTCTCCGGCCTCGCGGCCGCGTTCCCGGACAAGGTCGCTGCGGTCGTACACGACCCGACAGAGGCCGGCGCGATCGCGCTCGGCGAGCTGCGAGCGGCAGTCGAGCGCTTCCCACGCCATGCGGCGCTGAAGTTCATCCTCGGGCTGCGCGGCGTGCCGGTGCGAGAGGACGTGCGGCGCCCGCTCAGACAGCTGAGCGACGGCGAGCGCCACGAGCTGAGCGGATGGCTCGAGTCGTCGTAGCAGGCGCCGGCGCGATCGGCGCATCGATCGCGTATCACCTCGCCCTGCGGGGCGCGGACGGCGTGGTGCTCGCAGACGTGGGGGAGATCGCAGGCGGCGCGACCGGCAAAGCGATGGGCGGCGTGCGGCAGCAGTTCACGACCGAGCCTGAGATTCGGCTGGCGCAGGCGAGCGTGCGGCTCTTCCGCGAGCTCGGGCCTCCGCTGTTCGAGCAGGTTGGTTACCTCTTCCTCGCGACCTCCGAGGGTGGGCTCGCCGAGCTGGAGGAGCGACGCGCGCTCCAGGCGTCCTTCGGGGTCCCGGTCGAGAGCATCGATCCCTCGTTCTTCTCCGGCCTCCGCGTCGACGACGTGCTCGGCGCGACGATCTGCCGCGAGGACGGAATCGCCGACCCGGCCGGCGTGACGCGAGAGCTCGTGCGCCGGGCCGCCGCGCTCGGCGTGGACGTGCGCGAGCACAGGGATGCGCTCTCACTCGACCCGGAGACGCTCGTCGTCGCCTGCGGCGCGCGTTCTCCCGAGCTTGCGGCCGCGCGAGGGGTGGAGCTTCCGATCCGGCCGCTCGTGCGACAGCTCGCGGACGTCGGCCCGGTCGATGACATCCCGGCCGGGCTCCCGATGACGATCGAGGAGAACGGCTTCCACTTTCGGCGAGTCGGGGACGACGGTCTGCGGCTTGCGATGGGTGAGGCCGAGCTGCGCTGGGACGGGCCCGACGAGGTACGCGACGACCTCGTCGAGGACTGGCGTGAGCGGCTCGCGTCGCGCTACCCGCCGGCCTCACGTGCGCCGCTCCGCCGCGCGTGGGCCGGTTTCTACGACATGACGCCCGATGCGCATCCAGTGATCGGGCCGGTCGCAGAGGGCCTGTATGCGGCCTGCGGGTTCTCGGGCCACGGCTTCATGCAGTCGCCGGCCGTCGGCGACGCCGTCGCAGCCGAGCTGCTCGGCGACGCACCGCCGTTCGATCTCTCCGCGTACCGTCTCGACCGCTTCGAGGCGGGCGCGATCTTCCCCGAGACGCTCGTTCTGTAGGGCTACCCGAGCAGCGCGACGATCAGGACAGCGATCGCCGCCACAGCCGCGAGGCCGATCACGACGGCATTCGCCACGAGCGCGGCGGCGATCACCCTGCTGTGAGTCTGGTTTGGCCCGCTTCGGTGCTCATCCGGTCCCGCCCCGATCTTGGTGGCCAGAGCCGCGGTGATGAACTGGTTGAGGCTCGTGCCTTCACGCTCCGCTGCCTGCGCGAGGTCAGAGTGCAGCGTGCGCGGCATCCGCAGGAGCAGGCGGCCGCTCGGAGCGGGCTTGGCCCGGTCCTCAGGGTCCTCGGCTGGCACTGAAGAGGCGGCGTGGGCGGTCACGCTTGCCGATTCTACGGACTTGAAACCATCCGCACAACCATTTGCAAGGTGATATCGCGGGTTACGTTTGCCCTATTTCAGCGCGCAGCTTGCCCAGCGACTCGCGCAAGAGCCGGGAAACGTGGACCTGTGAGAGCCCGAGCTCCGCCGCGATCCGCCGCTGGCTCAGGCCGCCGTAGTACCGCAGCTGAACGATGCGGCGCTCGCGCCTCGCGAGAGTCCGCAGCCCGCTCGCGAGCAGAATGCGCTCCTCGCCGAGCTCGAGCCTCCGTTCCGCGGCCGTATCGCGGGCCGTGCCCGCCTCCACGTCCAGCGGCACCGTCCGGACGGGGCCGAGCGCTCGCTGTGCACGGGGAACCCGGAGCGGTTGCGTGCCGTCGCGAAGGTGCCGCCGGATCTCGCCGACGATGGTCGGCACGGCGTACGCCGTCAGTGACGAACCACGGCGTGGGTCATACCGGTCGACGGCCTTGATCAGGCCGACCGAGCCCACCTGAACGAGGTCCTCGAGCTGCTCGCCTTCGCGAACAAACCGGTATGCGAGCCCGCGAACGAGCGGCAGATGCTGTTCGATCAGCCTCCGCCGTGCGTCGAAGTCCCGTCGTTCATACCAGGCGATCAAGAGCAGCTGCGAATCCGTCGACACCTCGCCTCCCCGGTGGCTGTCTCTGTAGATCCGACACTACTTCGTGCGCAACAAGATTGGAAGCTTTCTGAGGCGAACCTGGGCGAACGTACAGGAAATAGATAAGTAAATGGCTCAACCTCTTCGCAGGTGGGTATTTCTCGTTATGTGAGGGCTGCACAGCTGCAGGTGCCGCGTCGCCGGGTCGCCGTTTTGGCGGCCCTGTTGGGGGCTGCCGCCGCGCTCGCCCCTCCGGCGGTCGCGGACAACCCATCCGTGCCCACGGCTGCTGTGCTGCCGGATCCGGCGGCCATCGTGGCCGCAGCCCTGGCCGCCGCACAGCCGGCCGTCACGCCGACGCCGGAGCTGGCTCTCCCCGCTCCGGCGTCGGCAGTGGCGCCGGCTCCCATGCCCGTGCCGCCGGAGCCGGAATCCGTGCCGCCCGCGGACCCGGCCACGGCGGCTCCTCTTCAGCCGGTCACGACGCTGCCCGTCGTCGCACCTCCGGCTGCGCCCGTCGAGGCGCCTGCTGAAGCGCCTGCGGCTGCCCCAGATCCGCCTCCGGCCCCGGTCGTAGCCCCGATTCCCGTTCAGGACACGGTTGAACAGGGCATCGAGACGGTCGCGCAGGCCGTCCAGCAGGTGCAGCCCGTGAACGTCAACATCTCGGTGCGAGTCGACAGCCCCGGGGACAACGGCGTCGTGACCCAGATCAACGCCGCGTTGGCGGCACCTCTGCCCGCGGCGACGACGCCGGAGGCGCGATATCAAGCGCCCGAGCCGCAGTATCAGGACGTCTCGGCTCCCAGCGGGCCTCCGGCCGTGACCGACGCGCCCGGCGATACCGCCTCCGAGGCGACCCCTGCCGCGGCTCCGGCCGACGCCTGGGATTGGACGTGGACGTGGAGCTGTGGAGATGCGATCGCGCCGTCGATTGTGCTGCCAGCGAATTATCTCAAGCAGATCTGGAACTGGAACTGGAACTGGAATTGCGGTGGGAATAGCAACGGTATTGGAAACGCCGAATCCCAACTGCCGCCGCAGTATCAACCGGTGGCATCGCAGTATCAGCCGATCAACGTCAACATTTCGATTCGGATCGCCAGTTCGGGGAACGACGGCTCGGTCGTGCAGGCGAACGTGGCCGTCGCGATGCCCAGTTTCACGGTGCCCGGTGTGGTGCCGGTGGCCATCCGACCCGTCTCGGTCTCCGTGGCGGTTCCGCTCGTCTCGCCTGCGCCGGCCGAGAGCCCTGCGGCCACGGTGGGAGTCACGCTCGAGTCGTCGGTCCTGCTTTCGGCGGCCGGGCAGGACGGTGCGTCTCTGGACGAGAGGCCGATATCGGAGATCGCCGGCAGCGGCACGACGCCGATTCGCTCGATTCTCGAGCGTGACCCCATGCCCGACAGCCGTGATACCACCGCGGCTACCACCCGTAGCGCCCCGGTAGCAGTCGTTTCGCCCCAGGCGATCGCCGCGCTGGCGCCGCCGGCCCCGGCGATCGCAGCCGGGCAGCACGCCAAAGCGCAGGAGGAGCGCCGGCAGGTCCACACGCACCGGATCGCGCCGAAGCACGCCGCCGCCGGCGTCCTCGGCTACGCGAGCATCGCCCCTCTGGGCGCAGGCGGACGGGACCGCACGCTGCAGCTCATCGTCCTCTTCTTGATCCCCTTCCTCCTCGCGTTCGCCGATGCCGCTCGGCGGGTTCGCGAGGAGTGGAAAGCCGAGGCCGCGGACTCCGGCACTCGGCGCAGAAAGCCAGGCTAGGCGCTCCTTCTCGCACTCGATTCCGAGCGGGTGGCTGCCCGCTCCTGAATGCTTTGGAAGGAGAAGGATCGATGAAACGGATAGTCGCGGTCGTCGCCGCGATGCTCGGGCTCCTTGTGGGCGCGGGCAATGCGTCGGCGACACCGCCGGGAGACCCGGCCGCTCAGGCGGCAGGCCAGGCCGCTGCAAGCGGCCAGGCTGCGGGGGCCCTTTCGGGCGCCTCGCAGAGTCAACCGGCGAACCAGAACATCTCGGTCCGCGTCCTGAGCCCAGGCAACAACGGTGACGTCAAGCAGTCGAACAACGTCAGCTCGAACGCCACGGCAGGGAACGCGAACCTCACCGGCCAGTCGGCCGATCAGACCCAGAACGGCTCGTGCGGATGCGCGGGCGGAACGCAAGCTGTAGGTCAGAACGCGGACAACAGCCAGTCCGCGGCCGCACTCTCGTACGCCACGCAGAGCGGCGCGAACAACACGAACATCCCCGTCCGGGTCTTGAGCCCGGGAGACAACGGTTCGGTCTCGCAGTCGAACAGCGTTGAGTCCAACGCGACGGCTGCGAACGCGAACGCAACGGACCAGGCCGCCGACCAGAGCTCGGCCGGTGGCTCGGGCACCCAGGCAGTCGGCCAGTCGGCGGAGAACGACCAGAAGGCCGCCGCGGCGTCGAAGGCCGATCAGACCGGAGCGAAGAACACGAACATCTCCGTTCGCGTTCTCAGCGAAGGCGATGACGGGTCCGTTGACCAGTCGAACAGCGTCGACTCATCTGCAACGGCGGCGAACCTGAACCTGACCGGCCAGAGTGCCGACCAGGCGCAGGGCGGCGGCGGCGGCACGCAGGCGATCGGCCAGGATGCGGAGAACGACCAGTCCGCTACCGCTCTGTCCGCTGCCGAGCAGCGCGGCGCGAGCAACACCAACATCCCGGTGCGCGTACTGAGCACCGGCGATGGCGGTGACGTCTCGCAGTCGAACAGCGTCAGCTCGTCGGCGAACGCCGGGAACCTGAACGGGCTCGAGCAGAGCGCGACCCAGGCCAAGCGCGGGGGCGACTGCCTCTGCACGCCCGGCAGCGGAATCCAGGCGATCGGCCAGGATGCCGAGAGCACCCAGTCGGCCGCAGCTCTGTCGGCGGCAACGCAATCCGGCGCGTCGAACACGAACACGCCGGTCCGCGTCGGCAGCGAGGGCGACGACGGTGACGTCTCGCAGTCGAACAGCGTCGACTCGGATGCGAAGGCGCTGAACGTCAACCTGACCGGGCAGAACGCCGATCAGACCCAGGCCGGCGGCGACTGCCGCTGTGGCTCGGGCGGAATCCAGGCGATCGGTCAGGACGCGTCGAACGACCAGACGGCGACTGCTGCCTCGCTCGCCGCCCAGTCGGCCGGCCGCGATGGCTGCGGCTGCTCGTCGGGTGGCAACGTCAACACGCCCGTGCGTGTCGACAGCGAAGGCGACGGCGGGTCCGTCGACCAGTCCAACAGCGTCGATTCGTCTGCAACGGCGGCGAACCTGAACCTGACCGGCCAGAGCGCCGACCAGACCCAGGCCGGTGCCGGCGTCCAGGCGATCGGCCAGGATGCATCGAACGACCAGACGGCGATCGGGCTGTCGGCGGCGCTGCAACTCGGCGCTTCGAACAGCAACTCGCCGGTGCGGGTCGACAGCGACGGTGACGGCGGCGACGTGTCGCAGTCGAACAGCGTCGACTCGTCCGCGACCGCGGCCAACCTGAACGGGCTCTCGCAGGATGCGAGCCAGGCTCAGCGTGGCAGCGACTGTCGCTGTGCGTCCGGCGGGATCCAGGCCATCGGCCAGGACGCGTCGAACACGCAGGGTGCGCTCGCCGGCTCGCTGGCGGCACAGGCGTTCGGTCGCGACGGTTGCGGTTGTGGCTCGGGCGGGAACTCGAACGCTCCCGTCCGTGTCGACAGCGAGGGTGACGGCGGCGACGTGGCGCAGTCGAACGACGCCTCCTCGTCGGCGAACGCTGGGAACCTGAACCTGACCGGCCAGAGCGCCGACCAGGCACAGGCCGGCCCGGGCATCCAGGCGATCGGCCAGGATGCTTCGAACGACCAGACGGCGATCGGGCTGTCGGCGGCGCTGCAGTTGGGCGCCTCGAACAGCAATGCGCCGGTGCGGGTCGACAGCGACGGCGACGGCGGAGACGTCTCGCAGTCGAACAGCGTCGCGTCGCGTGCGACCGGGCTGAACGTCAACCTGACCGGCCAGGATGCCACTCAGACCCAGTCGGGCGGCTGTGGCTGCGCCGGCGGGACCGGCATCCAGGCGATCGGCCAGCAGGCAACGAGCGAGCAGGGCGCAGCAGCCCTGTCGTTCGCGCTCCAGGCGGGTGCGAGCAACTCGAACACCCCCGTGAGCGTGGACAGCGAAGGCGACGGCGGCGACGTGTCGCAGTCGAACGACGCCTCCTCGGCGGCAACCGCCGCGAACCTGAACGGGCTCGGCCAGAGCGCGAGCCAGGCTCAGGGCGGCGTCGGCGGGATCGCCATCCAGGCGATCGGCCAGTCGGCGTCGAACACGCAGAAGGCACTCGGGCTGTCGGCGGCGTTGCAGTTGGGCGCCTCGAGCAGCAACTCGCCGGTAGCCGTCGCCAGCGACGGCGACGGCGGCGATGTGTCGCAGTCGAACAGCGTCGCCTCGGTTGCGAGGGCGCTGAACCTGAACCTGACCGGCCAGGACGCCACCCAGACCCAGGCGGGCAGCTGTGGCTGCACCAACGGGGTCGGGATCCAGGCGATCGGTCAGCAGGCAAGCAACTGGCAGGGCGCGCTGGGCGCGTCTCTGGCAGCGCAGCTCAATCCGACCAACAGGAGGCAGGCCGTCTGAAAGAGCAATTCGTGACCTGGGAGGCCGGGCTTCGGCCCGGCCTCCCGCGGTTCAACTTGCGTTGACATGTCTCAGAGGCAGCAGTAGCTTCGAAAGGAAGAAAGAGACGGAAGGACGGACCGGGATGCCTGACTGGGGCGTCGGATCGTCACTGCGGCGGTGGTGCGCTCCGGTCGGAGCTGTGCTCGCGCTCGGTCTCGTTTTCGGCGTTTCCGCCCCCGCGGCCGGGCCCACGCCCGATCCGCCGCCGCTTCCGACTCCGACTCCGAAGTCCGCGCCGAGGGTGACTCCGGTTCGCGTGGTGCGGATCCCCGTCGTGATCCAGGCGCCGGTCGTCCGCAGTTCGACGCCCGTCGTCGTGGCTCCGGTGCAGCATGCCAAGGCGAAGCCGAAGGCCGCGCCGGTGAAGGTCGCCCCGGCTGTGAAGCGCAAGGCGCCGGCGCCGACTCCGGCAGCGCGGACGCCGCACGATCGTCACGCCGTCCCGCTCGCCGCGTTCGTCCCATCGGTGGACTCGATCGACCGCCACCTGCTCGCGCTCGCAGGCTTCGGCTTGCTGCTCGTCGCGCTCGGTGGCGGCGTCGTGCTCTTCGCCGCGAGGCGGCAACTCGCGCTCGCCGCGCTTGGATTGCTCGTGCTCGTGGGACCCGTGACGAACGCGTCGGCAGCGCCCGTGAGCTACACGCTGGTCGGCACAGCCGGTACGAACGGGTGGCACACGAGCGACGTCACTATCAAGTGGACCGTCGATCCAACGGATCTCGTCAGCGCGCCCACGTGTCCGGCCGCGGAGCTCATCACATCCGAGGGTACGACGACCCGCCAGTGCACTGCGACATACACCGGGGGAGTCATCGTTACCAGCCCCGTCGTGACGATCAAGATCGACAAGACGGTGCCCAGCGTCAGCGGGGCGGCACTCGCCCGTGCCCCCGACTCGAACGGCTGGTTCAACCACGCGGTTGCGGCGGCCTTCAGCGGCCAGGACGCCGTGTCGGGAATCGCGGGCTGCAGCAGCCCGACCTACGCAGGCGGCGATAGCGCTGCCGCGTCGCTTTCGGGAACCTGCACAGACGTCGCCGGGAACGCGAGCGCACCGGTAGGCGTCGCCTTCAAGTACGACGCGACCGCGCCGGGGGTGACGCCCTCGGCCGACCGGAAACCCGATGGTCACGGCTGGTACCGAAAGCCGCTCACGGTCAGTTTCGCGGGCACCGACGCCACCTCCGGGATCGCGGCCTGCACGGCCCCGACCCGCTACGCCGGCCCGGATCTCCCGAAGGCGGCCGTCGTCGGGTCGTGCCGAGACGCCGCGGGAAACGCCGCCGAGAACGGCTACTCCTTCCAGTACGACGCAACCGCGCCGAAGCTGCCGATGGCGAAGGCCGAGGTAGAGCAGGGGGTCGCGCGGATCGTCTGGAAGCGCTCGCCGGACGCCGTGCTCGTCGAGCTCGAGCGCTCCCCGGGAATCAACGGCAGGAAGAAGACCATTGTCTACCGAGGCAACGGCGTCAGCTTCACGGACAAGACGGTCCGCGACGGTGTTCGCTACCGCTACGAGATCACGGCGGCCGACGTGGCCGGGAACGTGACGACGAAGGCCGTCACGGCGGCCGTCGAACGGCCGGCGCTCTACAAGCCCGAAGCCGGCGCGGCCGTGCGGGCACCGCTCGTCCTCGCCTGGAAGGCCGCCAAGGGCGCGAGCTTCTACAACGTCCAGTTCTACCGGAGCGCGCGCAAGGTGCTCACCCTGTGGCCCACCGCGGCGACCCTCCGGATCGGCAAGACGTGGCGCCTCGGCGGCAAGGTGCAGCGACTCGAGCCTGGCGTCTACCGCTGGTACGTCTGGGCAGCACGCGGCACGCGCGCGAAGCCGCGGTACGGCAAGCTGCTCGGCAGCAACTCGTTCGTCGTCAAGTAGTAGGAGGGCTACTCGAACGCGAGCCCGAGCCGCGAAAGCTCGTGGTCGACGAAGCGGCCCTCGATCGACGCCTCGAGGTCGAACTCCTCGACGACGTCCGGGTTCTTGCCGATCAGGTCGCGCACGCCCGTCGGTAGCACCTGGTCGGCCTCCTCCCGCGTCTCGAACAGGTAGAAGGCGCCCCAGCGCTCGCCCAGCGAGTCGGAGATCCACGCCTTGAAGCGCAGGCCTTCGACGTCGGCGTACTCGTCGACCGCCTCGTCTCGGAGGTAGCGGCGGAGCTCCTCGATCGTCGTCTTCGAGTCGGCGAGGCTCCAGAGGACGATCCGCACGACCATCAGAAGGGGCCCCGCGGCTCGTAGGCGCCGCGGGGGGCGCCGATCGCGATCAGCGTCAGACCTTCGGCCCCCGCAACCGGGCACCTCGTCGTCTCTGGGTCGAAGCGGAGGAAGTCTCCCGTGCGAATGGGCACCTCCTCGCCGTCGATCCGGTAGTGGCCGGAGCCGGCGACGACCACGTTGACCTCCTCCTGGCCGGAGTCGCTCTCGTCGTGCTCGCGTCCCTCGATGCTCGGCGGGAGCTCGATCCAGTTGACGCCGAAGGCGAGCACGCCGAGCTCACGGCGGACGAAATGGAACGCCCCGCCCGGGCCGGCGCCCTCGACGTCCTGGACATTGAGCTTGCTGTAGCCCACGTCAGGTCGCGCGCACCTTCGCCAGAGTCGCCTTCGCCTGCCGGAGCACGTCGGCCTCCTCGTGCCCGAAGTCGTCCAGGTAGGAGTGGAGGGCAGCCTCGAGGATGCGGAGATCCTCGGCGTCGAGCCCGATCCCGCGTGGCTGGTCCAGCCTCGCGACGATGAACGTCGCGTACCAGGTCGGCCAGTCCGCGTCGGCGTGCCCGAGCTCCCGCTCGTACGCGCCGTGGGCCGTTTCCGCTTCGCGCAGCTCGAGTGTCAGCTGCTCAACCGTGATTGCCATCGTGCCTCCTTCGCTCCTTACATCCGGAAGATGCCGAACGTGCTTTCCGGAACGGGCGCGTTCAGCGCCGCCGAGATGCCGAGCGCGAGCACCCTGCGCGTGTCGCGCGGGTCGATGATCCCGTCGTCCCAGAGCTGTGCGGTCGAGTAGTAGGGATTGCCTTCCGTCTCGTAGGTGGCGCGGATCTCGTCCGCGTCGGCGTCGCCCACCATCGTCAGGACCGTCGCGGCCTGCTCGCCGCCCATGACGGAGATCCGTGCGTTCGGCCACATCCAGAGCTGCCGCGGCCCGTAGGCGCGGCCGCACATCGCATAGTTGCCGGCGCCGAAGGAGCCGCCCGTTATGACCGTGAACTTCGGCACGTCCGCGCAGGCGACCGCGGTCACGAGCTTGGCGCCGTCGCGCGCGATCCCGCCTTCCTCGTATTCCTTGCCGACCATGAAGCCCGTGATGTTCTGCAGGAAGACGAGCGGGATCTTCCGCTTCGCGGCCAGCTCGATGAAGTGCGCCCCCTTCTGCGCCGATTGCGCGAACAGGACGCCCTTGTTCGCGAGGATCGCGACCGGGTAGCCCTCGATCCGCGCGAAGCCGCAGACGAGCGTCTCGCCGTAGAGCGCCTTGAACTCCGCGAACCTGCTGCCGTCGACGATCCGTGCGATCAGCTCGTGCGGGTCCATCTCGTGCCTGAAATCCTCCGGCACGAGCCCGTAGAGATCGTTCGGGTCGAGCGCCGGCGGCTCCGAGGGCGCGACGTCCCACGGAAGCTCCTTCCGCCGGTGCAGGTTCCGGACGATCTGGCGCGCGAGCGCGAGCGCGTGCTCGTCGGACGTCGCGAAGTGGTCGGCGACCCCCGACCGGCGCGTGTGCACGTCGGCACCGCCGAGCTCTTCGGCGGTCACGTCCTGGCCCGTCGCGGCCTTCACGAGCGGCGGACCGCCGATGAAGATCGTCCCCGTGCCCTGCACGAT
This sequence comes from Gaiellaceae bacterium, assembly GCA_033857955.1. GTDB lineage: Bacteria > Actinomycetota > Thermoleophilia > Gaiellales > Gaiellaceae > Gaiellasilicea. The sequence continues at coordinate 81,831 of JAWVCW010000010.1, forward strand.
CACCGTCTCGTCGCTCATCGCCGGCACGTAGGCACCGCCGGCCGTGCACGAGCCCATCACGACGGCGATCTGCGGGATGCCCTTCGCAGACATCCGCGCCTGGTTGTAGAAGATCCGCCCGAAGTGGTCACGGTCGGGGAAGACCTCGGCCTGGAGCGGGAGGAACGCGCCACCGGAATCGACGAGATAGATGCACGGGAGGTGGTTCTGCTCGGCGACCTCCTGGGCGCGCAGGTGCTTCTTCACCGTCAGCGGGAAGTAGGAGCCTCCCTTCACGGTCGCGTCGTTGGCGACGATCACGCACTCCTGGCCCTCGACGACGCCGATGCCCGTCACGATCCCGGCCGAAGGAGCCGCGCCGTCGTACAGCTCCCACGCGGCGAGCGCGTTTAGCTCGAGGAACGCGGTGCCGGGATCGAGGAGCCGGTCGATCCGCTCGCGAGCGGTCAGCTTCCCGCGGGAGCGGTGGCGCTCGACCGCCTTGTCGCCGCCACCGCTCGCGACTCGCGACGTGCGCTCGCGCAACTCGGCAACGAGTACCTCCATCCGTTCGGCGCGGCGCGCGAACGTCTCGTCGCGCTCGACCTGGGTCGTGAGAAGAGCCACTGAACTGAGCCTAACGGACGCCTCAGCCGGTGCCGATATAGCCGGACGTGCGGCGCGACGGCTTCATGTTCGTTCTCGTCAGCGGCGGCTTCGTCGCCATCGTTCCGCCTGCGCTGATTCACTTCGTCAGCCCCGAGCACGTGCTGCTCTCCAGCAAGACGCACTTCTGGGCCGTCGTCGCCTCGTCTCTGCTCGCGACAGCGGCAGGCGTTGCGCTCTCCGTCGGTGGTTGGCGGCGTGGTGACGCACGTGCCGTCCTGGTCGGAACGGCCTTCACGGTAATGGCTTCGCTGCTCCTCGTACACGGTCTCGCGAGCCCCGGCTTCATCGTCGAGATGAACGGGGTCGTCTCGCTGACAGGCGCGGCGACGCTGCCGGTGGGAGCCGTCATCCTCGCGCTCTCCGCGTGGCCGACGGCGAACTGGCCTCGCGCAGTCACTCCGCTGCTCGTGCTCCAGGCAGCCCTGATGGTCGGCGTCGTCGCGCTCGGCGTCGCTGCGATGTGGCTACCAAGCCTCGTCCCGTCCGTCCCGGAGCCGGCCAGCCTGACGGCGATCGTCACGCTTGCGGTCGGCCTCGCCTTCTATGGCTTGCTCGCCCTGCGTGCGCTCCACACCGTCCTGCTGACTCGCCGCCGCGCCGACCTCGCGGTGTTCGTCGGCCTCGTCTGGCTCGCCGGCGCGCTCGTACCGGCACTGATGCTGACGTACCTGGATCTCGCCTGGTGGCTCGGCCACGGGCTCGAGGTCGCCGGTGTGCTGCTCGTCGGCGCTCCCGTCGCGGCCGACCTCTTCCGCTCCGCTCCTTCGCGGCCGCTCGCGGGCGATCTCAGCGGGGCCGAGCTCGTCTCGGCCGAGGAGGCCTTCCTGGGCTCACAGGTCGGCGGCCTCATGCGCCTCCTCGCCGAGAAGGACGAGTACACCGAGGGACACACTCGCCGTGTCGCGCTCCTCGCCGTCGCGGTGGGGGAGGAGCTCGGACTTCCGGCCGCGCGTCTGCGCGACCTCGCCACCGGCGGCCTGCTCCACGACATCGGCAAGCTCTCGGTTCCCGACGACGTGCTGAAGAAGCCCGCTGCGCTCGACGACCGGGAATACGCTCTGGTCCAGCGGCATGCGGTCTGGGGCGACTCGCTCCTCAGCCGGCTCGGCTTCTCGGCGCGTGTTCGCCTGCTCGTGCGCGATCACCATGAGCGGCTGGACGGGAGCGGGTATCCGAACGGCGCAACCTCGCTTTCGCTCGAAACGCGGGTCCTCGCGGTCTGCGACGTGTACGACGCGCTGCGCTCGGAGCGCGTCTACCGGGAAGCCTGGTCGCACGAACGCGCCTTCGGGCTGCTGCGCGACGAAGCCGAGACCGGATTCGACGCCCGTTGCGTCGACGCGCTGGAGCGTGTGCTGGCGCAGACGGGTCTCTCGGCACCCGTCGCAGTCGCGGTTTAGGGTCCCTCCAGCCGACGCAGTGTGTAGGAATCCTCCGATCGGGGGATAAGAAGAGGTCACTGTTCCAGCCGAGAACAGGAGTACCGATGATCCGCTACACCCTCATGTCTCGTCTTGGTCTCGCAGAGCCTCTCGTGCGGCTCGCGCGCACGATCGAGAGCTCGAATCGGGCCGCAGCGTCTCGGGTCTCCGCAACGCCCGCACGTCCCCGCCTCCGCCTCGACGGGCGGCCGGGCGAGCGCGCTGCCTAACCTGACCTAGGTCGGGCCCAGAACGACGGCCACCGTGCCGGACTGGAGCTCGCGCTGCTCGCCGTTCACGGTCACGTCCACGTTCCCCGAGGCGCCAATGGAGAGCCAGACCCGCGGGCCGCGCAATTCCACCGACTCCCCCTGAGCGAGTAGCCGCTCCTCGAGCACCTTTCCGGTCGACGAGCCGAGGCGCGCCGAGATCCAGCAATCGCCGCGTGCCGCAGTGACGACCACGGTTGCGAGCTCTATCGGAGCCTTGGCCGGCACGTCGGCAGAGGTCGCCGTCATCTGGCGGACGCGCTTTGCGACCGTGGTGGCGGCGGGTTGTGCAGCCGGGTTCGCAGGCGACGCGGCTATGGCTCCCGTGTCGGGCGGGAGAGGTGGCGGCCCAATCGGGATGGCCCCCGCGAGCAGCGCGACGAAGAAGCCCAAGAACAGCACCGTTACCGTCGCCAGCGTCCAGAAGACGAGCTGCGGTATCCCTGGTTTCGTCATGGCATGGCTCCCCGTCCGTAATTCGATCCGAACGGTGAACTCCTCCCTCGTACCGGCAGGATAGACCCATAGACGTAAAGAGGCGGGAAACGCGCGTCCGCCGCAAGGATCGCGTTTCCCGCCCAGTGGGGCAGCGCCTCGCCGCCCGAGGTGCCGTCCTGAATGCATCCTGGTCGCCGGGGCCGGCTTCACACCATCACCCTTTCGGAGTTGACCGCGCTGGTTCACTCGCCCGAGGGATTAGCTCCTCGCCGTCGGAGTCGATATCTAGATCAGGAAAGTCCGACGTGTTCCGCCGACGATGCCGCAGTCGCCGAGCGCCGAGCCCGGACTAGACGGGGTGGGAGCCGCAGCCCACCCCGTCTCATTTCCTCTTCTCGCGGAGCGACTACCCTTCGCACGGATGGATCAGCCGAGGTACGCCAGACGGGCAGAGCCGAGCGGCACCCACAGTGTCGCGCGCCGGACGACTGCGGCCGTCGCGTCGGCCTGGCGCGACCCGACGCAGAGGCGCCTCACGCTGGCACTCGCGGCGGCGCTCCTCTCGGCGCTCGCGTTCGCGCACATCGCCGAGGACTATCTGACGAACGATCCCCTCGCCCGCTGGGACGTCAGCTTCGCCCGCTGGCTCGCAGGAGAACGGACGACGGCCGGCATGGACGTCTTCCGGGTTCTGACCTTCTTCGGCAGCCCCGCCACCGCGCTCGCGATCGGAACGGTGGTGTGTGTCGTGCTCTATCGGCGCCGGCAGCTCGTCGAGGCGGGGTTCCTTCCCGTGGTGCTCGGCGGCTGCGAGCTGCTGAACCTGATCCTCAAGCTCTCGTTCCACCGGGCGCGGCCCGAATTCGCCTTCGTCCATCTCGACACGTACTCGTTCCCGAGCGGCCACGCCATGATCTCGACGGCCGCGTACGGCGCGCTTGCGTATCTGGCGTGGAGCCGCCTTGGCAGCCGGCGCGGGCGGGTACTTCTGGTCAGCGGCACCGCAGTCCTCGTGGCGCTGATCTGCTTCAGCCGCCTCTATCTCGGCGTTCATTACCTCTCGGACGTCCTGGCGGGCGTCGCCGGCGGAGCGTTCTGGCTGGCGATCTCGATCGCGCTCCAGACGGCCTACGGAGCGCGGCTCGCGGCACGCTTCACGGGCTCGCGGCCCGACCGTCTCGCACGCCGCGTCACGCGCAGCTAGCAGCTCAGGCGTCGAGCTCCCTGCGAGCGCACTCGGGGCAGTAGAAGGCGATCTCGGGTGGCCCGCCCTCGTCCGGGTCATCGACCCTGTAGGCCCGCCAGCCGCGGGCGGAGACGCTGCTCAGCCGGGGGCACTCGGCGCAGCCGAAGACGCGGACGTCGCCGCTCGTTCTGCGATCCGTGTTCACGCAGACCATCATTGCGCCCGCCGGTGGTCGGTACTACTACCCCAACGGGGAGACTCGGAGGTGAAGCTGCTGCTGGCTAGCGGGCCCTGCCGCAGCGTCCGCAGACGCGGACCTCGATCCCCATCACCGTGCGCACGGAGCCGCGGTGGTGGCCGAGGAGCTTGCAGAGCAGTTGTCCCATCGTGTGCTGATCGTATGCGCCTGACACCGCTTCACTCTGTCCCCCATAGGGGGTTGACTCCGGCCGCTTCACGAAGCGGTGAGTAGTGAGCGAGAGAAGGAGGTGGGAGGTGGCCGTGGCGTGGGCCACCTCCGACCCGTAAGACAGCTCGACGTGGAACGCTGCGGCACGATCCACGGAACTTGTTACTCACGTTCTCTATCGGCCGGTAGGACCTACCGCTTGAGCGGATAGGACCTGTCGCAGTCCCTCGATCGAGTGATTTTGCCGAGTTGCATCCTCGACCCGAAAGGCGTCTACTTGTCGAAATCGCTGCGCAGGCGCTACCCAGGAGGTCAATGCGATGTGGCACGTTGGCGCTCTAGCGGGAACAATCGCCGCGGCGGCGCTCGAGTACAACCACTACTGCACCAATCCTTTGAGCTCCGCAGCGGCGGAGCACCAGCCAACCTGCGCCAGCCTGATGGTCGATCCACACCACGCCACCTGGGCCGGCCTCGGTGCGGTCATCGGCGGGTGCGCCGGGCTCGCCTACCAGGCGTACGAGAGCAAGCAGCATCGTTAGCGCCGGATCAGGCTGGCCGCGGGACGAGAAGGGTGCAAAAAGCCCGCTCGTGCGGGCTCTTTGGCTTTACCAAGGGACAGGGGCGACAGGGCTCGAACCTGCGACCTACGGTTTTGGAGACCGCCGCTCTACCAACTGAGCTACGCCCCTACGGCTCGGGGTCGGATTGTAGCCTTGCCGAATGCCGTCGCAGCGCCACGCGCTCGGAGTCCTGTTCCTCGTCCTCACGCTCGTGTTCGGTCTGATCGCGCTGGCGGCCGGCCGGGCGGGCGTCTGGCCGGTCGCGCTCGCTGCGACGGCGCTCGGCGGCTGGATGGCGACGATGTCGATCCGGCTGCTGCTGCGGCATTGAGCAAGAGTTGTCGCGCCTGCGGCGTATTCTTCCTCCGTGGCGAAGGTCGAGGACACGAGTGGGCTCTGGGCGGAGTACAAGAGCTCTGGTGACCGCGCGGTCCGCGACCGGCTGATCCTCACCTACGCACCGCTCGTCAAGTTCGTCGCGGGCCGCCTCGGCAGCGGGTTGCCGGCGCATGTGGACGAGGGCGATCTCGTGTCCTACGGGCTGCTCGGGCTGATCGGCGCGATCGAGCGGTTCGACCCCGACCGCGAGATCAAGTTCGAGACGTACGCGATCGCGCGGATCAAGGGCGCGATCATCGACGAGCTGCGCGCACTCGACTGGGTGCCGCGCTCGGTGCGGGCGCGTGCACGCGATATCGAGCGGGCGATCGCCGAGCTGGAGAAGAAGCTCCACCGCGCCCCGACCGACGAGGAGATCGCGACGAGACTCGGGATGACCGAGGACGAGCTGGGGGCGAGCCTGACCGAGATCTCGCGCTCGTCGATCGCGGCGCTGGACGAGCTCTGGACGGTCTCCTCGGGCGGCGACCAGATCGCTCTGATCGACACGATCGAGGACACGCAGGGCCCCGAGCCGCAGTTGGCGCTCGCGCAGACGGAGATGAAAGAGGCACTCGGCGAGGCGATCGCGCGGCTCCCGGAGCGCGAGAAGCTCGTCGTCACGCTCTACTACTACGAGGAGCTGACCCTGCGCGAGATCGGCGAGGTGCTCGGCGTCACCGAGTCGCGTGTCTCGCAGCTCCACACGAAGGCGATCCTCCGGCTCAAGGCCCGCCTCGGCGGCGCCGCCCGCGTGCCATCGGCGTAATCCCGCGCGACAGCGTTACGATTCGGCTCCCATCCCAGTGAGCCGAGGAGGAAGCCGCGCATGCCAGCTTTCGAGCCTGGAAAGATCCGCAACGTCGCCGTCGTCGGTCATCGCGGTACGGGCAAGACCTCGCTCGTCGAGGCAATGCTCTTCCAGGCGGGCGAGACGAACCGGCTCGGCACGATCGACGCGGGCTCGACGATCTCCGACTGGGACGACGACGAGCAGCAGCGAAAGATGTCGGTCTCGCTCTCGCTCACGCACGCGGACTGGCAGGGGCGGAAGCTGAACCTGATCGACGTTCCGGGCGATCCGAGCTTTCAGGGAGAGGCTCGCTCCTCGCTTCGGGTCGTCGAGGGCGCCCTCGTCGTCCTCAGTGGCGTCATGGGCGTCGAGGTGGGGACGTCGCGTGTCTGGAAGCGGGCCGAGGAGCTCGGGATCGCGCGGGTCCTCTTCGTCAACATGCTCGATCGCGAGCGGGCCGACTTCTTCCGCGCGCTCGGCCAGATGCAGGAGCAGCTCTCCGAGCGCTGCGTCGCCGTGCACCTCCCGATCGGCTCCGAGCACGAGCTGACGGGGATCGTCGACCTGCTCCACATGTGCGCCTACACGAGCCCCGACGGCGACAAGGAGCCGGAGCCCGGGCCGATTCCCGACGAGCTGGCCGGCCTCGTCCAGGAATACCGCGAGAAGCTGCTCGACGAGGTCGTTCAAACAGACGAGGCGCTGATGGAGAAGTACCTCGAGGGCGAGGAGCTCGGCGTGGAGGAGGTCGCGCATGCGCTCAAGGACGCGGTCACGCGCGGCGAGGTCTTCCCTGTGGCCGCCGGGATCGCGACGAAGAACCTCGGCACGCACGCTCTGCTCGACCTGATCGTGGAGGGCGTCCCCTCGCCGGCCAAGGCAGGCTCGATCACGCACATCGACGGCGCCGAGACGGCCGCTTTCGTGTTCAAGACGATCGCCGACCCGTTCGCCGGGCGGATCAACCTGTTTCGCGTCCTCCAGGGCTCGGTCAAGCCCGACCAGACGCTCGTGGACGCGCGCACCCACGCCAAGGAGCGGATGGGCTCGCTCCTCTTTCAGCAGGGCAAGGAGCACATCGCCGCGCAGGAGTTCGGGCCGGGGGACATCGGCGCAGTCGCGAAGCTGAAGGAAGTGCAGACCGGCGACCTGCTGCTCGACAGGGAGGTCGCCGCCACCGACATCCCGGAGATCGGATTTCCCGAGCCGGTGATGAGCTTCGCGGTCACGCCGAGGTCGAAGGGGGAGGAGGAGAAGGTCGCGACCGCGATTCGCCGGCTCGCGGAGGAGGATCCGACACTGCGTCTGCGGCGGGACAAGCAGACCGGGGAGGAGATCCTGTCCGGGATGAGCCAGATGCACGTCGAGGTGGCCCTCGAGCGCGCGAAGCGGCGCTTCGGCGTCGACGTCGAGCTGCACAAGCCGCGCGTGCCGTACCTCGAGACGATCCGCAAGGAATCGCGCTCACACGCGCGCTACAAGAAGCAGACCGGCGGCCGCGGCCAGTTCGGGGACTGCACGATCGTGCTCGAGCCGATCGACGGAAACGTGGGCTACGAGTTCGTCGACAAGATCGTGGGCGGCGTGATTCCGCAGAGCTTCCGCCCGGCGGTGGACAAGGGGATCCAGGAGGCGATGCACCACGGCGAGCTTGCGGGCGCACCCGTGCAGGGCGTACGCGTGCTCCTGGTGGACGGCTCGTACCACACCGTGGACTCGTCGGAGATGGCGTTCAAGATCGCCGGCTCGATGGCGTTCAAGGACGCGTACTCGAAAGCCGAGCCGGTGCTGCTCGAGCCGATCATGGAGCTCGAGGTGACCGTTCCCGACGAGGCGGTCGGCGCCGTCAACGGCGACCTCAACTCGCGCCGTGGCCGTCTGCACGGGATGGAGCCGGCCGCGGGCATGACGACGATCAAGGCCGAGGTGCCGATGTCCGAGGTCCTCACGTACTCGCAGACGCTGACCTCGATCACCGGCGGCCGCGGCGAGTACTCGATGCACTTCCTGCGCTACGAGGAAGTGCCGGCCCACGTCGCTCAGAAGGTGATCGACGACACGAAGCGCGAGCGCGAAGCCGCCGCGGCTCACTGAGGCTGACGTGCCGCTCGCCGACCCCGAGGAGTTCGAGCGGCGCCTGCTTGCGCTCGTCCGCGATTACCTCCGCAACGCCGATGAGAACGAGATCTACAACGACGGGTACGAGATCCCGGACTTCACCGTCGTCCTCAACATCCACGACCCACCGCGGCCGGAATCGGCACTCGATCCCTGGGACGGGGGCCCGAAGCCGGGGTGGGGGCAGTACGTCGCCTGGACGACGACGATGAGGACAGACTGGCTGCGCGAAGCAACGCTCGAGGAGGCACTCCAGATGTTTCGGTCGCAAGCGGGCTCCGACGGTCTCGGCGGTGACGGCGACGAGGACGCTGACGACGACGCCGACGACGAGTAGCGCCGCCTTTGCGGCCTGTGGATAACTCGAGAACGTCTGCTACGGTCGCTCCTATGCGCGTGACGCGGAACGCCACGGCGCGGACGTGCGCAATCTGCGAGCGCTCGCTGCTGATGGGCGAGCATGCGATCCGGTTTTCGCCGGACGGAGGCGAGTACGTCGACGTCTGCCCGCTCTGCGCCGAGATCGCGCTCGAGCACGGCTGGCTGCGTGAGGGAAGCCCGTCGATGCCCACGGTGCCGCTCGACTCGCGCCGCCGCAAGAGCCGCTGGGGCGGCCTACTCGGAGGCGGCAGGCGTGCCGAAGAGGCGCCGGTCGCCGACGAGCCGATCCTGCGCCGTCTCTCCGAGCCGGAGCTCGCGCTCGTCGAAGCCGCCGACCTCTTCAACTCGAGCCCACATCGCCGCACGGTCGCCGGCGTCGCCAAGAGCCTGGGAGCACCGAAGTCGTCGATCGTCCCCCTCTCGGGCGTGAGCGGCGAGATGGTCGTCACCGTCACGTGGGAGATCTCGTGGTACCAGTACCGCGTCTCGCCCGACGCGCCGCAGCCCGTCCGGCTCGTCGAGCGCGGCCACGACCTGGAGGAGCTCGACGCGAGCTTCCAGGAGTGGAACGCGCAGCTCGCCGACGACGGGCGGTTGATGCCCGACATCGCCCGCGTCTAGCGTCGATGCCCGATTCGTCGACGCTGTTTCTGTTCGCGGCTGCCGCAATGGCGCTGATCGTCGTCCCGGGACCGGCCGTCCTCTACATCGTGGCGCAGAGCATCGACCGGGGCCGGCTCGCGGGCGTCGTCTCCGCGCTCGGAGTCGCCGTCGGCGGGCTCGTCCACGTCACGGCTGCCGCGATCGGCCTCTCGTCGCTGCTCGTGTCCTCCGCGACCGCGTTCGCCGCGGTCAAGTACGCGGGCGCGGCGTACCTGATCGGGCTCGGCGTGTACACGCTGCTCGTCCGGAGGGAGGAGCCCGCGGCCACCGTGCCGCGCGAGCGGCGCCTCCGCCGCCGTTTCGGACAAGGCGTCGTCGTGAACGTGCTGAACCCGAAGACGGCGCTCTTCTTCTTTGCGTTCTTGCCTCAGTTCGTCGATCCCGACAAGGGGTCGGCGGCGCTGCAGATCGGCGTGCTCGGTCTCGTCTTCGTCGGGCTCGCGGTGCTCAGCGACAGTATCTGGGCGCTCGCAGCCGGGACCGCGTCGGAGCGGCTCCGAGGCAACCGGCGCTTCCTCGCCGTGCAGCGCTACGTCTCCGGTTCGGTGTTCGTCGGTCTCGGCGCATTGACCGCCGGGGCAAAAAGGTACTAGCGCTTCCGGCGCGAAGACCTACACTCAGACGATGATCTATTGCGTCATCCCCCGCGAGCTGGAAACAGAGCTCTTCGACAAGATGGTCGAGTACTACAAGGACAACCCGAACGTGACGGTGATCGTCGACCGGCGCGAGGGTGACGACCGTCGAAACGGCCGTGAGTACGGCGGCCTGCGCGAGACCCGTGACCGGCGGCGCGCGCGCATTCCGGGCACGTTCCCGGACGCGGACCCGGAGTAGAGCTCGCCGACTACACTCCGCCCCGATGGCCGTCGCGGCGAAGCAGAGTAAGAACTACGTCGGCGGAAAGTGGACCGACGCCGCCTCCGGCGAGACCTTCGAGTCGCGCGCGCCCGCGAGCGGCGACACGGTCGGCACCTTCCCTCGCTCGGCCGCTGAGGACGTCGATCGCGCAGTCGAGGCGGCGAAGGCTGCCTTCGAGGAATGGCGGCTCACCCCGGCGCCAGAGCGCGGAAACGTCCTGTTCCGCTTCGCGCGCCTGCTCGAGGAGCAGAAGGACGAGCTGACGGAGCTGATGAGCCGCGAGATGGGCAAGGTGCTCGCGGAGGCCGGCGGCGACGTCCAGGAGGCGATCGACATGTCGGTCTACATGGCCGGCGAAGGGCGCCGCCTCTTCGGCCAGACGACGCCCTCCGAGCTGCGTGACAAGTTCCAGATGTCGGTGCGGATGCCGGTGGGAGTCGTCGGCGCGATCACGCCGTGGAACTTCCCGATCGCGATCCCGGCCTGGAAGCTCGCACCCGCGCTCGTCTGCGGCAACACGGTCGTTCTGAAGCCGGCCGAGGACACGCCGGCACTCGCCGAGCGCTTCATCGAGCTGCTCGGCGAGTCGGGCCTGCCGGACGGGGTCGTCAACCTCGTCCACGGCTACGGCGAGGAGGCCGGCGAGCGGCTCGTCCGCCATCCGGACGTTCCGATCATCACCTTCACGGGCTCGCGCGAGACCGGGATCGCGGTCACGAAGGCGGCCGCCGACAACCTCAAGCACGTCCACCTGGAGCTCGGGGGCAAGAACGCGATCATCGTCCTCGACGACGCCGATCTCGAGCTCGCGGTCGAGGGGATCGTGTGGTCGGCCTTCGGCACCTCCGGCCAGCGATGCACGGCCGCAAGCCGCGTGATCGTCCAGGAGGCGGTCTACGGCGAGCTTCAGAAGCGGCTCGTCGAGCGTGCCGAGAAGATGCGCATCGGCCCCGGCTGGGATCCCGAGACCGACCTCGGGCCGGTGATCAACCGCGAGTCGCTCGACAAGATCCACTCGTACACCGGGATCGGCACCGACGAGGGCGCCAAGCTCCTCACCGGCGGTGAGGCCGCGACCGACGGCGACCTCGGCAAGGGGTTCTTCTACCGCCCGACGATCTTCGCGGACGTCGAGCCGCAGATGCGGATCGCGCAGGAGGAGATCTTCGGCCCGACCACGGCGCTCATCCCGGTCAAGGACTTCGACGAGGCGATCCGCGTGGCGAACGGGATCCGCTACGGGCTCTCGTCCTCGATCTTCACGCGCGACGTGAACAAGGCGTTCCGGGCGATGCGCGACCTGCAGACAGGAATCACGTACATCAACGCCGGCACGACCGGCGCCGAGGTCCATCTCCCGTTCGGCGGCACCAAGGACACCGGCAACGGCCATCGCGAAGCCGGTCAGGCGGCGCTCGACGTCTTCACGGAGTGGAAGTCGTTGTACATCGACTACTCCGGCAAGCTGCAGCGCGCGCAGATCGACAACGTCGAGCAGCCGGCGCCCTGAGCGCCCTCCGACCTCTACCCGCTCCGCACGCCTTGAACGACGCCTTGTGTTTCAGAAACACAAAGTCTCCCGAGCGCGGGAAACCAGGTGTGTGCAGGGAGATCGACCGCAGCGCGGCGCGGGCTGAGCTTGTGTTTCTGAAACACAAAGTCCTTTCGGGACGGTTGGCGTGAGGGCGCGGCTGTCGACCGATGGCGGGGCGCGCGGGAATCCCGGGCCGGCCGCCTACGCGTACGTGCTCGAGGCGCCCGATGGGACCGTGCTGGCAGCTCACGGCGAGGCGATCGGCGTCGCGACGAACAACGTCGCGGAGTACCGCGCCCTCGTCGCCGGGCTCGAGAAGGCCGTCGAGCTGGGGGTGAGCGAGCTCGAGGTGATCTCCGACTCCGAGCTGATGGTGAAGCAGATGCGCGGCGAGTACCGCGTGAGGAACGAGGCGCTCCGCGACCTCTCATTGCGGGCGTCGCGGCTCGCTCGGGGCCTCGGTTCCGTGACCTACACCGCCGTCCGGCGCGAGCAAAACAAGCTCGCCGACCAGCTCGTGAACGAGGCGCTCGACGCCGAAGCTGCCGGCTGACCGTCGCTATACTGGCGGCCCACGCGGATGTAGCTCAGTTGGCTAGAGCGTCTGCTTGCCATGCAGAAGGTCGTGGGTTCGAGTCCCATCATCCGCTTCCCCGAACATGCCGTCGGCTGTCGCACTTGACGGTTGTCGCCGAGCGGCAGACGATCTCCATTCCATCGTTTTGTATTGGAGGGAGGTCGGTGATGTCGCAGCAGGAGGGCATCGTTGGAGCGTCGTTCGAGTCGTTCGCGGACGCGGCGAAGGCAGCGTTCGATCAGATTCCCGGTGACCCGAATCGCGAGGGCGCTGCGGCGGCCGATGTCGCGCGCCTTTGGGTGTCCAAGGGTGGCATCGTCGGCCGGGTCCAGTACCACGCCGAGCTCACCCCGAGCGAGGAGACATGATCGCCCACCGTTGGACTTCCTGAAGGAGGCGAGATGCTCGGCACCTGGTCACTGGCAGAGGTCGAGGGCGCGAAGGCGTATTGGTTCGACTTCCATGTGTCGCTGCTGATCTGGGGACATGCCCCAAATCCCGGCTACACGGTTGAGATTCAGCAGTCTCTGCTCGACGTCGAGCCGCCGGGTTTCACGGCGCAGTGGCGGCAGCGGCCGGGAATCTGGCCACAGGTCATCGCGCCGTACACCCACCAGCAGACATTCAAGATCGGCAGTCGGCGAGAGACGGTGCTCCTTCATCATTCCGGTGGCGAACGACGCGTCGAAGTCGAGGATCGCGCACCTGACGTCGAGGCCGTTGCCGCGGTAGGAGTGGGGGAGGAGAAACCATTGATCTCCCACAACTTCCACCCACTTTCAGGCGAGGCCCTGCCGGCAACTGAAGCCGTCGGCTATTCGGATGCGTGGGATGTGCGCGAAGCCATGCTCGACGCCATTCGTGTTCTTCCCCCGCAGAATCCGAACGTCGCCGACTGGCTCTCTCACTACGAGGTCGTGACGATGGGTGCAGAGATCGGGGGCATCGCGGGCTTCGATCGCCTGTTCGTTCACGTTCGGTCTTAGCCCACCAGCACGCGCTTTCGGCCCCGGGTTCACCCCTTCGGGTGACTGCAGTTCGGCCTGGCGAGGCTACGTTGCCTCTCTGACGTCTTCCGCCGCCCACCACCCTCCACGCACGCTCCTCTGCCTGCTGGCCGTCGGCGCGTTGGCGCTGATGGCAGCCGGCCGTGCGAGCGCCGGCTACGGGGTCGGGCCGGACGGGCAGAGCTTCACGGTGACCGTCGACTCCGGCGGCTCGGTCCAGTCTCCGGCCTCGCTCGATCTCGTCGTCTACCTGGACGGGGATGACAGCTCGCCGGTCGTCTGGGTGTCGGACAGCTCGGCGATGAGTGCTTCCGGAACGCCGTCGGGCCGGAGTGTCGGCTCCTGCTCCAGCGGTTCGCTGCTTCCCTTCGGCGAGCAGAACAAGTCCGTCTGCCGCGTCTCGACACTCCTGCTACAGCCCGGCCGCACCTACTACTGGTGGCTCGCGTTCCGCCGCCAGGATCCGGGCGGCCCGGCCCCGACGGATCGGGTCTCCGGCCCCTTCAGCTTCTCGCTCGTGGCGCAGGCCACACCGCCGCCCGCTCCGGCGCCGCCGCCCGTGAAAGACCCTCCCGTCGGCCCGCACACGTCGGTCTCGACGAAGACGTTCGCAGCTGCAGCGACGCTGCCGGGCTCGGCCGTCTTCAACGGACGCCGGTCGGTCAAGCACACGACGCTCACCCGGCTCGTCTACCGCACGATGAAGCAGCTCGGCGTTCCCCGGCAGCTCGCCTTTGCCTGCTGGAACCGGTCCGACTGGCTCTCGGTTCTGGCCGCCGAAGGCGCCGAGCCCGAGCACGGGAACACACAGCTGCTGGGATTCTGGCTTGGCCGCCAGCCTCGCTGGCTGCACCTCGCGCCCGGAATCTGCACCGATGTGCAAGGCCTGCTCACCACCAGGCAACCGAATGCCCGCCGCGCGGGGGCTCTCGCCACCGCGATCCACGAGACGCTGCACGCCTACGGCGTCATCAACGAAGCGCAGACGAACTGCTTTGCGGTGCAGCTCGTGCCCGTGTTCGGCTCGAATCTCGGCCTTGGCGCGAAGCGAGCCGGCTACCTGGGAACGCTGGCGCGGAACTACGTGCGCAAGTACTCGCCTCCCGGTTACTGGAACGGCGCCCGCTGCCACGACGACGGCGCCTGGGATCTGTTCCCGAGCGCGCGCAACCTCGGCTGAGTCGCCTTACCCTCGCTCGGCGTTGCACGCGGCGCCAGCGTCACATTCCCAGTCGCCCGCGAAGATTTCGTGGATCGGCTGCTTCCACGCATCGTGATAGACGGGCGAGTCCGGCCCGTGCTCGTCTGAGCCTAGGCGAACGCGGCCGAAGACCGTCTCGCCGCCGGCGCCCCACCACAACGGGCGTTGGGGATCGACTTCGGTGTCTGCTTCGCCGAGCGCCTTCGGCACCTGGAACGTCCCCAGATCGGGAGTCTCCTCCCGCGCAGCCGCCGCGAACGTGAGCCAGCGAACGGCCTTCGCAACGCGCGACTGCAGCTCGCAGCTGCCCCAGTTGGGCTCGCGAGTTCCCGGGGTGGCGTAGTTGGCGTGGGAGCCTTTCGCGACGATCACGAGCGGGTGCGAGGCCGGAACGTCGAGTGTGCCGCCGACCAGCACCCGCCCCGCCGCGGTGACCGCAACGGATGCCGCGTCCGTCCATGGCCGCCAGCTACCGGCGCAATGCGCTGAGTACGCGACGAAGAGCGGGGCGCCCGCGTCATCGAGGCCCACGGCGACCCATTCCCAGTCGCCGCCGTGCGTCTGGGCGAGTGTCCCGATGGCGCTGTCGGCCCGCCAGTTGTTGTACGGGTAGAAGAGCCAGTACTGGGCCAGCCACTTCGCGCTCCGCGCCACCGGTGGGAGGTCGGCCTCGGTCTCCAGCAGTTCGGCACTGACGGAGAGGAGCCGCGGATAGACGGCACCGCCGACGAAAACTCGTGTTCCGCGCGGTGGCTCCGCATCGGCGCGCAGGCGCTCCAGGACGTTCTCGATCGGAGCCTCCGAGCACGGGTGCTTCGCGCGATCAGCGCAGTCTTCGGCCGGCGCCTGTGGGAGCGCGGCAAGCGCTGTTGCCGCACTCGATGCCGACCAGCTTTCGGTCTCGTGCAGGCGGAGAACGGGCGAGTAGCGCTCGATGAGCGTCAGACGGTCCGCTGGGGTCAGCTTGGACGGGTTCTCCAGCTCCAGTGCTGGGAGGCGCGCTCCTCGTTCGGCTACCTGTGAGGTCTCGAGCAGGTGGCGCTCGATCGGAACGCGGATGGCGCTTCCAAGCAACAGAAACGCGGAAGCGATCGCGCAGAAGGAGCTGGCGATCGCAAGACCGCCGCGCGGCCGTTCCTGCGCTCGCTCGTCTTCCCGAGCAGACCGCATGGTGCCGGCTCGGCGGGACAGCCGGACGCCGACCGCCTCGACGTGGTGTGCCTTGACGACCCCGAGCGCGATGAAGAGGACGACCGGCGCGATGACGAGCAGCAGGACCGCCAGCGTCAACGAGACGGTTCCATCAATCAGCTGAAAGATGAGGAACGGCACCACGAAGACGGCGAGCGCGTTGACGATCGCCAGGATCCACGAGATCCCGCGCCAGGCCCTGGACACAAAACGGCGGGCTCGATAGAGCAGGAGCGAGAACGGCCAGAGAGCCAGGCTCAGCTGGACAGCGCTACCGGCCCAACTCTGGCCGGGCACGAATCTCCGGACGCGCTCGAAGACGAAGAGTGCGCTGACGATGGCCAGCGCGGCCACCGTCGCAGCCACCGTGTGGTGCCGGCTGAGCCAGCCCTTGAGCGCCGCATAGTCGTCGTCGGCGTCCGGGGGAAGTGCAACCGTCGAGACCAGGAGCACCAGGATCGCGGTCGTCAAGCCGAGCCACAGTTCCTGCCAGAACCCATCCGGGAGGATCGAGGCGAGGGTGATCGCCAGGACCACCATCGGCATCAGGGCGTAGGTGAGGGCGATCTTCAGCCGCCGCCTCGCACTCACTGTCGCCACATCGGGCACGTCACAAAAGGTTGCAGCCTTCCCGGACGGCGTAGTCTCTTGGCGTGTCGATCATTGCGGAGATCGCTCAGCAGGCGGACGTGTCGGTCGAGGGTGTGATGCGGGTGCTGACGCGCGAGCCGGTCAGCGAGGACATCAAGGAACGCGTGCTTGCGGTGCTCCCCGACCTGTCGCCCGAGCAGACCCGCATCTTGCAGCGGTTCGCGCTGGCCGCCCTGCATGACGAGCTTCCCCGCCAGGAGATCGAGCGCACCGACGCGCTCCCGGACTCCGTGCCGGCAGCGGCGGCGATCGAGTCGCGTCTGGCGCCGATCCTGGAGGAGCTCGTCGATGCGATCAAGGATCTGAGGCAGGAAGCGAACGCAGAACGTCGGGACCGGGTCGACGACCTCGCGCTCCTCGTTGACGTGATCACGACCGGCTGGCAAGGACTCGACCGCCGTCTCGGACGTGTGGAGCGTGTCGTCGAGCGAATCGAGCCCTCGGCCAGGACACAACCTCCGCCCCTGCGGGTCGCACAGCCTCCACCTGAGCAAGTCTCGGCGGACCCTCCGCTCGAGGTTACGGAGCAGACGGAACGCCCGGAACGGCGTCGCACCCGCCGCTGGCCGGTTGCCGCCGCGCTCGTCGCGGGCCTCGGCATCGGCCTCCTGGCCGGGCTTGACGTTCTCCCGGCCCGGACGGACATCCTCGGCCATCTCTCTGGCGACGACAGGACGCAGGCGCAGGGAGAGACGACGAACGCGGCGACGGCGCCCGCTCACCCCCGGCCCGCGAAGACCACCCAGGCCGCCGCGACGACGTCCAAGCGGACGCGGCGTCCTGCTCCGAAGCCGGCGACGACGGCAGTCGATTCCGTGCTCGACGCCGTCACGTCTGCACCGAGTCGCACCACCTCGCCCAGTTCGAACGTCGCACCCCCTGCCGCGACCACGACACCCACGCAGCCGCCGCGGCCGGCGCCCGCCTTCGTGCCTACGCGGAAGTGGGGTTGGGGGCCCGTCAAGGGAGCCGATTACTACGTCGTGGACTTCTTCCGCGCGGGCCAGCCGTTCTTCCACGCGACACCGACTGCGGCCAATCTGTCGCTGCCGAACTCGGTCGTGTTCCGGCCCGGTGCCTACCGGTGGGTCGTCCGGCCCGGCTTCGGCAAGCCGGCCGAGAAGCGGCTCGGTGCAGCGATCATCGACTCCAAGTTCGCGGTCTCGCCCTAAGAGGCCCGCCCGGCGCCTGAGTCTCGCAACTTCCGCTCAATTCCCGACCGGTCGCACCGACTACACATGGGTGCCGATATCCGCGGACCCGCGTGCCGACGATCGCAGACGCCTGTTCTCCGCCTGGGAGAGCTCGCCGTTCGGCACCGCCGTCCTGAACGCCGACGGGCACATCGTGCACGTCAACGAGGCGATGCGTTCGATTACCGGCTACCACGCAGATGAACTCGCGCGAATGCCAGTCTCGAGCTACACGCATCCGGACGACGAGCCCGAAAGCACCCTGAACTTCCGCCGCCTCCTCGCCGCCGAGGTGAACTCGTACCGGCTCGAGACGCGTCTGATCCGCAAGGACGGCGACATGGTCTGGGTCGATTGCTATGTCAGTGCGGCGCAGGACGCCCCGGGCGCGCCGCGTACCGCACTCGCGATGGTCCAGGACATCACGTCACGAAAGCTCGCCGAGTTGGCGCTGCGCGAGCAGAACGCCCGGCTGTCGCGGGTGGTCGAGACCCAGGCCGAGATCGCAGCCAACGGGCTCGAGCTCGAAGGCGTGTCGCAGCTGATTGCCGACCGGGCCCGGGAGCTGACAGGTGCCGACGGCGCAACGGTGAGCATCCTCGACAGAGACAAGCCCGTGACACGCGTTGCGACCGGCGCAACCGGCGGGACCGCCGCTCTCAGCATCCCGCTCGTCCACGGCGGCCGGAACGTCGGCTCGCTCGCTGTGGTCAAAGAGGCCGGCGTCACGGACGAGGATCGCCGGACGGTGGAGCTGCTCGCGGTCATCCTCTCCTCGGCGGTGAGCGTGGCAGCGGAGCGCGAGGCGCGGCGCGAGCAGGTGGAGGCGCTGGCCCGCTTCGAGACCATCTTCGAGAGCGCCCCCATCGGCATCGGCCTCGTGAGCCTGGACGGCCGGCTCCTGAACACGAATTCGGTCATGCGCGACATCAGCGGCCGGACCGCGGAGGAGCTCGCGAGCCGGAACGTGATCGAGTACACCGTGCCGGAGGACGCCGACGAGGTGGCCAGGCTCTTCTCGGCGATGCTCACGGGGGAGCACGACTCGTACCGTCACGAGCATCGCGTCCATGCCAAGGACGGAGAAGTCGTCTGGATCGACTCGGCCACGTCGCTGCTTCGCGACGCGGACGGGAAGCCGCAGGGCGCGGTCTCGATGGCCCAGAACATCACGCAGCGCCGCGCGGACGACGAGCAGCTGCGCCAGTCGCAGAAGATCGACGCGATCGGCCAGCTCACCGCGGGCATCGCCCACGATTTCAACAACCTCCTCCTCGGAATGCTCGGCTACACCGAGCTCGCGCAGGCGGAAGTCGACGCCGACGGCCACGCCGCCGAGTACCTGCGCCGGATCGAGTCGAGCGCGCAGCGGGCCGCCACCCTGACCGGGCAGCTGCTCGCGTTCGGCCGGCGCCAGACCCTTTGCCCACAGCCGCTCGAGCTCAACGCGCTCGTCTCCGAGACCGCCGCGCTGCTGCGCCGCACCCTGGGCGAGCGAATCGAGCTCGTGACGGTGCTCGACCCGTCGCTCCACGCCGTTCGGGCCGACTCCGGGCAGATGCAGCAGGCGCTTCTCAACCTCGCCCTGAACGCGCGCGACGCGATGCCGGACGGTGGCGTGCTGACGATCCGGACGAGCAACGCCGAAATTCGTGTGGGCGACCTACGGAGCCGCGAGCTCGAGCCCGGAAAGTACGTCCTCCTCTCCGTCGAGGATGACGGCAAGGGCATGACGCAGGAGATCTGCGACCTGATCTTCGACCCCTTCTTCACGACGAAGGAGGTCGGTCAGGGCACGGGACTCGGGCTCTCGAGTGCCCATGGGATCGTCAAGCAGAGCGGCGGCCACATCGAGGTGACGAGCGAGCCGGGCCGCGGGAGCACCTTCCACACCTACCTGCCGGCGCTTGCCACCGACGCACTCGGCGAAGACCAGAGTGCGCCGGAGCCGCCGCCGGTGCTCAGCCAGGCGCCACAGGGAGCCGGTCGGCGGATCCTCGTCGTCGAGGACGAGGACGTCGTGCGGACGCTGCTCGCCCGGACGCTCGAGCGGCTCGGCTACGCGGTCGAGACCGCGGAGGATCCTTCGGTCGCGCTGCCGACGCTCCGCGAGCGCGGCGACGAGTTTGCGCTCGTCATCTCAGACATGATGATGCCGCACACGACCGGCGCCGAGTTCGCGCGCGAGGTCGCGGGATGGAAACCCGAGCTGCCGTTCATCTTCATGTCCGGCTACACGGAGGGCGTCGTCACCCAGTCGGGTGTGACGGGGTCGTTCCTGCAGAAGCCCTTCACCTCGGAAACGCTTGCGACCGCGGTGCGCGAGGCGCTCGAGCGCTCCGCCAAACCCTCCTAGATCAGGCGGATGCCCGTGACGCGGCGGATCTCGTCGATCGAGGAGACGCCCGACAGCGCGATGCGCATCCCGTCGTCACGCATCGTCGTCATTCCCTGGCGCACCGCGGCGGCGAAGATCTCCGCGGCCGAACGCTCGACTAGAGTGCGGACCTCGCCTTGCACGGTCATCACCTCGCGCAACGCGATCCGGCCCGAGTATCCCGTCCCGTGGCACTGTGCGCAGCCCACGGCGGAGTAGAGGACGATCTCGCTCAGGTGCTCGCTGCTGGTCGAGAGGCCGAGGTCTGCCGCTTGAGCCGTGTAAGGGCTCCGGCATTCGGTGCAGAGCCGGCGGGCGAGTCTCTGCGCCACGACGCTGTTCAACGAGCTCGCGATCAGGGACGGGTCGACTCCCATGTCGCGGAGGCGCGCGATCGCGCTCGCTGCGTTGTAGGCGTGCAGGGAAGTCAGCACAAGGTGGCCGGTCATCGCTGCCTGGATCGCGATCGACGCCGTCTCGGCGTCGCGGATCTCGCCGACGAGAAGCACATCGGGGTCGCTGCGCAGGATCGTGCGGAGGCCACGTGCGAAGGTGAGTCCACCCTTGACGTCGACCTCGATCTGGTTGATCCCGTCCAGCCGGTACTCGACTGGATCCTCGATTGTCATTACGACGCGGGCGGGGGTATTCAGATGAGTGACTGCGCCGTAGAGCGTGGTCGTCTTGCCGGACCCGGTCGGGCCGCAGACGATCACGGCGCCGTAGGGCTGGTCGATCGAAGTCTTGAATGCCTCCTCGGCGGCGGGCTCCATCTCGAGGTCGGCGAGCGTGGGCGTCTGGTCACCGCGGCCGAGGATCCGCAGGACGATCTGCTCGCCGTGAGTGGTGGTGAGGACGGCGATCCGGAGATCGATCGGGCCAGAGCCGAAAAAGGCCGAGACGCGCCCGTCCTGCGGCGCACGCCGATCGGCGATGTCGAGCTTGCCCATGATCTTCAGGCGGCTCGTAACTGCGGGCTGCATGTGCTTCGGAATCGTGGTCAGCTCGCGCATCACACCGTCGACGCGGATGCGGACGACCATCTCCAGGCGCGCCGGCTCGAAGTGGATGTCCGACGCTCCCTCTTCGACCGCGGTCCTCAACAGCGAGTTGACGAGATTGATCGTGGGCGCGCTCGAGGCCATGTCGTGGAGGTCGTGCAGGACCTGCTCGTTGTGCGCAGCCGTCTGCACGCCCTCCTCGGCGATCAGCTCCAGCGACTTGCGGTACGCCCGTGAGATCGCCAGGTCGATCTGCTTGCGCTCCGCAACTGCGAGCCGGAAGCTTGCGCCGAGAGCGAAGCGGAGGTCGTCCGCGTTCTTCAGGTTGGTGGGGTCGGTGACGGCGAGAAGCGGGACACCGTCTTCGAGAATCCGGATCGGCAGGGCCTCGTAGCGGCGCGCGAGCGTCTCGGTGAGGAGCGCGACTGCGTCGTGGTCCAGCTTCAGGCCCTCCAGGTCCACGTATTCGAGCTCGTACTGCTCGGCCAGCGCGCCCGCGATCGCGCGCTCGGTCGTGAAGCCGAGATCGACGACGATCTCGCCGAGCCGTTTCCCGCTCTCGACCTTCTCGTTGAGGGCAAAGTCGAGCTGCTCTTGCGTCAGCACGCGGCCGTCGACCAGCAGCTGGCCGAGCGGGACCCATTTGAGTTCCGGCGCCAAGCCGATCATCGGGGTGGGTGGGGGAGTCTGGAGGTCGATAGCCACGTCATCGGCCGAACGGACACCGAAATCGACCTCAATCGAGTTAGGCCATTCGGCCTACTCGGCCTTTTGCGCGGAACACCTCGCGTCCCGCGCAAACGGGACGCGAGGCCGTTCTGCGCTACTACTAACTCGTCGGCTGGTACTGGCCGAGGACTGAAACGCCTGCGGCGGCGGCTCTGTCGACCGGAATCGCGCTGACTCCTGACGAGGCGCTGAAGTACGCGCGCACGCCGGGAAGCAGGCCGCCGGTGCTGTAGCCCTTCCCTCCGCCGATCACGTTGCCGCTGGCATCGAAGACGACGGCGGAGACCTGGGAGCTCGTCAGCAGCTTCGTCGGATGGTCGTTCTGCACCTGGCCGACGACCGCCCCGACCCAGCCCGGATCGTAGGCGGACGCCTGCACGAGCACGTCCGAGGTGGGGGGGCCGAGCTTGGCCGCCATGTCCTGGCTGCCGATCCGCGTCACGATCTCGAGCGTCGACACCGGGGTCGCATCGGGAATCTGAGTCGAGCCACCGAGGTAGAAGTCCGAGCCGGCGCCGACGCCGCCGACCGTCTCGGCCTGCGTCGCCACGACACGGTTGGTCGCGTCGATGAAGTTGATGATCACCGAGACGTCGAGAGCGTCCTTCTCTGGGGATGGATTCGAGAGGATGACTCCGTAGCTGACCTCGCGTGTGGTGAACCGCACTCGTTGCGAGAAGCCGCTCTTCTTGATCACGACCTTCGCCGGCGCCGCCGGGGGCCCGACCACGGCAAAGGTGCGGGAGATCCGGCCGGCACGACCGCACTTGACCGAAGCGCTTGCCGCGCCGATCCGCGCCTTCGGGGGGACGGTGAACGTCCAGGATGCGCGGTTGCTGCGCGCGACAGCAGCCTTGAGGGTCTGGCTGGCACCGTCCGCGTAGCGGATGGTCGGGACGCAGCGCACACCGCTCGGGCGTACGGTGACCGTCAGCGAGGCGGGCTGTCCCTGGAAAGTCTTCTGGGGGAGGAAGCGGAAGCCGACGCTCGAGCCGAGGTCGACAGCAGCCCCGGCGGAGGTGGCGAGTACGAGCCCTGTGAGAGCGGCGAGGAGAGCTGGGCGAGCGTGCACAGGAAACCTTCCTTTGACTTCGTTTCGGACCGTGCCGCCGTGACGAATCCTGTGAGGGGGGCCGAGCGCGGGCATCCCCCGTCAGAGTCATCTTCCTCGTTACAACGAATACGCCGAATCGGGGATCCCCCCTGGGCGAACGCGGGAATCGACGCAGGGGGCGGGGCGGACGACTATCCGACCATGATCGAGCCTGCGGCGCTCACCTTGTCGGACACCACCGACCTCCTACTCCCTCCCGTCACCGACGTCAGTCACGACGCGGAGCTCAGCTTGCTCGAGAAGCGGGTCGCCGCCGCCGAGCAGGCGGTGGAGGAGTCCCGCTACGACGATGCCGTCGCGCTGCTCGATGAGGTGTCGATCGTCCCCACCCAGTATCCCGATCTTGCGCTGCGCGGCCTCTTCGCCGGCTCCTGGGCGCGGATGTACTGCGGCGAGCTGGACGAGGCGCTGACAATGTTGCAGACCGCGAAGCAGGTCGCGCACCGTCCCGGCTTCAACGATGTCGATCGCGCGGAGGTGCTCTGCCGGATCGCCGCCGTGCGCGTCAAGCGCGGATCGATCTCCAGAGCCGTCAACGACCTTTCGCTCGCACTTGAGCTCTGCGACCGCTCAGGGCGCCCCTGCGACCGCCTCCGGGCCGAGATCTACGACTGGCGCTCGCGGTGCTATCAGCAGCAGCGCGACTTCAACGCGGCGCGCGACGACGTCGAGGCTGCGCTCGAGCTCGCCGACGGGATGGGCGACACGATCGCCTCGGCCGACATCAACTTCCGCGCCTCTTCGATCGCCGAGCGCGAGGGCAAGTGGCTCGTCGCACGCACCTACGCCGAGCGTGCGAAGGATCTGTACGAGCAGGCGGGTCAGCGCAACAAGGTTGGCCGGGTCCTCAACGACCTCGGCGGCATCACCTTCCTTCTCGGCAAGCACGACGAGGCGATCGCGTACCTCAAGCGGTCCGTCTCGGTGCTCTTCGACGCAGCCGGCGACGTGGAGACCGGTTACGCCGTCTCCTCGCTCGCGCAGGTGTACCTGCGCACCGGCGACCCCGCCCGTGCGGAGGAGCAGGCGCGCATCGCGCTCGGGCTGCTCGAGCAGGGCCGTGAGGACGTCCTCGAGGAGATCGGGAATGCCCAGCTCGTCCTCGGGCGTTCGCTCCTCGAGCTCGGTCGGCCCGACGAGGCCGAAGCGGCGTTCGTTGCCGCGGAGGCGTCCTTCTCCAACCGCGAGTCGATCAGCCTGCTCGCCGCCGCCTGGATGGCGCGCGGTGAGCTCGCCACGGCCCGCAACGATTCTGTCAGCGCTGCCGGGCTCTACCGCCAGGCGGCCGAAGCACTCCAGGACTTCAACTTCT
Organism: Gaiellaceae bacterium; assembly: GCA_033857955.1. Lineage (GTDB taxonomy): Bacteria > Actinomycetota > Thermoleophilia > Gaiellales > Gaiellaceae > Gaiellasilicea. The sequence continues at coordinate 105,846 of JAWVCW010000010.1, forward strand.
AGGAGGGAGGTGTCCCACTTGAAAAAGATCACCCCAATGTCCGTGCTCCTCTTCCTCGTCACGAGCGCCGCCTTCCTCGCGAAGGTCAAGTACGGCTTCTTCGGCGGCAAGTAATTCCCCTTTCTGCGCAAGGTCGGAATCCGCGGGAGCGGATTCCGACCGCGCGAAGACCCCTCAAGGGCTGCTTCGCGGCCGGCTGGGGTCAGCACTGCGGTCCGTACCAATTCCCCAGGAGGTTCCTTCACGTGCTTCGCAACGCTGTTCGCACTGCGCTCGTCTCTCTCGCCGTGGCTCTCACCGTGGTGACGTCGGCCGCAGCGATCACCGGCTCGACCCCGGACGGTGAGGCGCACCCGTACGTCGGCGCGCTCGTCGTGGACGGGTCGGTCGCCTGCTCCGGCGTGCTGATCGCTCCCACCGTCTTCGCGACCGCCGGTCATTGCGGTGCGGACGGCATTCGTGTCGAGGTCAGTCTCAACTCGAAGCTCGACAGCAGCTGGACCCTCGTGAAGGGCACTCTCGAGGTGGACGCCACTCGGCGCTCCGACCTCGCAGTGGTCGTCCTCGACGCGGCGGCAGCTGTCACCCCGGCGTCGCTGCCGAGAGCCGAGTCGGTGGCCCTGCTCAACCGCAAGAACGTCGTCACGAGCGTCGGTTACGGCTACTCCGGCCAGGCCGCGGACGGAAGCTGGATCTACGACGGCCTTCGCCGCGTCGCCGACTCGCCTGTCGTCGACGTCACCAAGAAGATGCTGAAGTTCTCGACCAAGCGCGCTGGACCGTGCATGGGCGACTCCGGTGGCCCGCAGCTCGCCGGCAACACCGTGCTCTCGCTGACGTCGGCCGGTCCGAAGGACTGCACGGGCCGGACCGAGGGCTACCGCGTCGACACCGCGTCGGCACGGACCTTCCTCGCCCAGTACGTCAGCCTCCCGTAACGCCCCTCCCGTAACGCCAGACCGGGCAGCACCGTTCATGCAGCATGGAAATGTTGCTGACGGTGCTGCTCGTCCTGATGATCCCCGGGCTCCTGACCTACCTCCTGCCCGAGCGCCAGGGCATGACTGAGCGCGAAGGCGACACGGTTCAGGACTAGCGCGGCTCGTCGCAACGCTGGGGCTCGCCCTCACAGCAGCCGAGCTTCAGCCGGCAGCGCGGGCATTGCCAGGTGCCGTGGCGCCATTCCATTGACGCGCTGCAGCGCAGGCAGCGCTCGACCGCAACGGTGACGCTGGCCGCTTTCTCCATCCTCGGAGCGTAGAAAAGGCCCCGGACGGGGCCTTCGAAAAATGCGACGGGCGCCCGCATTGGGGCGCCCGGCAATCGTCGTCTTTAGAGAAGCCAGGCGAGCAGAAGGACGACGACGATGAGCGTGATGAGACCGCCACCGATGTACATTCGGGCCTCCTGTGTTCGATTGACAGAGGTACAACGCGGCCGGCGGGGAAGCGGTTACGGCCCCGCTAGGATGGCCCGGCGGCGCCGTGGCCGAGTGGTTAGGCAGAGGCCTGCAAAGCCTCGTACAGCAGTTCGAATCTGCTCGGCGCCTCTCGATTGGTGCGGCGCTGGGAAGAGCTCGTTGGCCCTTCCCAGCGCCGTCACGTGCTGGTCGTCAGTCGTCGTCGGACACGTTGCCGCCGACCGCTGCGAGCGCGTCGACGATCCCGTGTCCGTAGAACCCGTTGTAAACGGGCGTTCCCTCGCAGAACGCGGTGTACGAGGCCGGACGGCCCTTGTCCGCGTAGCTGAAGGGGTTCGGCGTCGGACACGGCGTGTCGGTCGCCGTGCCCTGGAGGTAGGCCTGTGTGAGCAGCGGGTTCAGGGTGATCCCGTCGCGACTCCGCCGGCCGAACTTCGAGATGATCAGGGCGGCAACGCCTACAACATGCGGCGTCGCCATCGACGTGCCCTGGATCCACTGGTAGTACGCGCAGGTGCTACCACGGCAGTCTCGGACCACAAACGGGGTGTTCGGCGTCCCGTCAGGTTCCAGTTCGCCGAACTCCTCCGCCACGTTCTTCGGATATGCCGCGAGGATCAGGTTCGGAATGCCTGCCGCGTTTCTCTGGTCGGGCGTCATCGACAGGTTCCACGGGGCATCGCGGAAGTAGCCGCCGGGAGCCGAGACGGTGACCTTGTGGTAGCCGTAGTTCGAGTAGTCGGCCTTCGCCTTCGTCGGGCCCACCGACGAGACTGCGATCACGTTGTTGCCCTGCCCTGGCATCACGAGGCAGTTGTTGTCGACGGTGCGGGTGCGCTCTGCTCCCGGCGGGAAGTCGGGGCTGGACTCGTCCGAAGTCACCTGCGCAAGATTCATGTGCTCGTTCCCCGCCGCGGCGATCAAGGTGACGCCGTGCACGTGCGCGTAGTCGAGCGCCCGTTGCGTCCCCTCGATGATCGTCCGCTGCTCCATCTGCTCGGCCGGCGAGTCGCCGGGATTGCTCCGGCAGTTGAAGAGCCAGGGATCGATGAAGTAGCTCATGTTCACGACGTCGATGCCGTGGTCGCCGGCGTACGTGAGCGCGTCGACGCTCGGCTGGAGGAAGAAGTAGCCGGAGTCCTGACCCGCACGGAGGTTGACGAGCGTGACCTTGGGCGCAACGCCCGCCATGCCCAGATCGTTGATCGGCGAGCCGATCGTGCTGGCGACGTGGGTCCCGTGCGAGTTCTCGTCCACGTTGGCGGGGTCCGAGCACGAGTGGTCGGGCTCAGCGTCACACGGACCGTCGATGAGCGGGATGTCGGTCGTGAAGTTGCGGCTCAACGACTGTGAGAAGTTCGCTGCGATGTCCGGATGGTTGCCGTCCACGCCGGTGTCGATGATCCCGACCAGGACGTCCCTGCTGCCCCTCTCCTTCGCGTAGGAGCCGTCGGCTGTCGCGTGGATCATCTTCATGTCCCATTGGAGCGGCGCCAGCGGTTCCACGCCACCGCCTCCGCGGCGGCCATTGTCGCCTCCGCTGCGCGCGTGGCCCTTCGTGGCATTGCGCAGCTCTCGCATCATCTCCTCGGAGAACCTCCGCCCAGGCGGGGGAGCCGTCCCAATCGCAGTGTTCCTCGCGACGCCCTTGATCGCGGCCGAGGAGGCTGCCGTGCTGCGAAAGTAGGGGTTGGCAGATACGACCGTCGCGACCCCGACGCGCGCGTTCGCGCGGAGGATCCGGCCGCCGGCCTTGGTGATCGCAGCCCTCGCCGCGGCGGGCGAGGCGTTCGCCTCATAGAGGACGACGTAGCGCTTCTGTGCGCCTATCGTTGTTGCCGGCGTCGCCGCTGCGAGCGTTGCCCCCGAGCAAGCGACCGCCACTACACCGAGGAAGATCAATCGCTTCATGATTTCCCTTTCCCCTCCGATTCCCGGTTGGAGCCGGGCTGGGGCGATAATCCAGCCTCACCTTTGCAGGGTCAAGGGCGCAAGGGATCGCACTTAGGGTGATCGAGGGGCCCCCTTTCGGGGGACAGCAGTGACGAGCCGCGCGGCGATACCAAGGTCGTCTGCTTCCTTTCACTCCCAAGGGGGACTCCGCCTGATGGCGCCGCTCTTCACTTTTGCTTGGTATGCCCTGTTTCTTGGTTCGGTCGTGTGGATCGGCGTCGATGCCAGCAAGCGCGATTTCAGCGACAGCCGCTTCGCAAGCAAGACCTGGCAATGGATCGTGGGCGCGCTCTTCCTCTGGATCATCGTCTTCCCCGTGTACCTGTTCAAGCGCGGCAACGTGCCGCTGAAGTCGGAGTAGCGGCGGATGCGTTCAGCGGACGCGGGTCGCAAGGCCGGGGCCGCCGCTCTCGCGGTGCTCGCATTCGTGCTTGCAGGCTGCGGCGGCGCGGTTGCGTCGCAGGAGAGGCCGGTCGCGACCTCGCTCAACCAGCAGAACTACGCCGGGCTGACGGTCTACTCGCTCGCCGAGTCCGGCTTCAGCATCGGCGTTCCGTCCGGGTGGACGGCAATGACGGCAGAGGACGCCTACAGCGAGAGCGTCAACGCAATCGTCGAGGACAGCCCGAAGCTCGCCAAGTTCCGCGACGTGTTCTCGAAGGGCGACTCGCCCTTCAAGCTCGTCGCGCTCGAGTACGACCCGGAGGCGTGCATCTGCTCGACGATCTACGTGCTCGCACTCCCCGTCGACCACACGTGGAAGGCCCGCGACTTCGAGGCCGGCGGCCTCCGCGCCGCTCGGAAGTTCGCCCTCCCCGGCACGAAGCCGAAGGTCACGCGGGCCAAGACGCCTGCCGGCTCCGGCATCCGCATCACGACGCGCACGAAGCTCACCGGGACCGACATCAAGGTGATCTCGACGCAGTTCTTCCTCCACACGCGCAGGTCGGCCTACGTGCTCACATACACCGCGAGCCCGGATGTGACGAGCACGTACGGCCGCCTGTTCGTCCGCTCGGCGCGGTCGCTACGGGAGATTTGACGCTCAGAGGTCGAGCACGAAGTCGAAGCGGCCGAGCCTGCGTCCCTTCGCGAGCCTCCAGCTCTTGACCAGGCACTCGGACGTGAAGATCCCGTCGCTTCGGTTGGCGGCGACACCAGGGAAGAAGAGCTGTGTCGTCAGTACCGGCTCTCCGGGCGCCTGCACCTTGACGTGGATGTGCTTCGTGCGGCCCGTGTAGAGACCCGGCACGACTGAGAGCAGCGTGTAGCGCCCCTTCGCGTCGGTCAGCTGGTGGCCGCGGAAGCGGGAGCCGCTGTTGTCGTACACGCCGCGCGCGTCGGCCTGCCAGAAGTCGATCAGCGCGTGCTTCACGGGCCTGCCGGCCGTCGTCAGGACGAGGCCGGTCAGCGTCAGCGGCGTCCCGCCTGCGCCTGCGGGCACGACCGACCGTCGCTTCGGCGAGCTGGGCGTCAAGTACGGGCCCTCGGTGAGCGTAGGCGTGGGGTCGTCCGCGTCGAGAATCTGCGGCGTCGCCGCGAACGCCGGGGTGCCGAAGATGTCGGCGTGGCCGGCCAGGACCATGCCGGCGGGAAGCACGATGCCGAGCTCGAGGAGGCGCCTGCGGGTATAGATGGGGTCGGTCATCTCTCGTCTCCGTTCGTCGCGGTGGGGCCTGCCGCCTTCATTCGCGACGGGCCCGCCCTTCGGGTTCTGGGTCACCGGCTCTCGACGCCGACCACGTTGTATTGCTTGTCGACGTAGACCGTCACGCGCGTGCCGTCGCTCTTCGTCATGTGCGCCTCGTAGGCCGCGTTGCCGTCAGCGTCGGTCTCGACACGGACGATGGTGCCGCCCGAGACGCTGGCGAGCGCGGCAGCGCGCACCTTCGACTCGGAGTCTCCGGTGAGGAGCGTCTCGTCCGAACGCTGGCCGCCCCAGGGTTCGGAGCGTGCAGTCTTCGAGGTCGAAGCCTGGGACACGACAGGCAGCGAGGCCGCGGCCGAGCTCGAAGTGGAGGTGGAGTTGGAGCCGTTGCCGCTCGCCGCGGCGGCGATCCCGTAGCTGCCGCCGGCGATGCCGATCGCGACGGCGAGGGTTGCGAGGGCTTTCGGAAAGCCCTGACGCGTGGTGCTCATGGTGGATCTCCCTTCTGTCGGTGCCCCCCGACGGGGGCGACTGACAGGAGGGTCGCGTGCGGCCCTAAGAGGCTCCTGAGAGCGACCTGAGCGGCGCCTAAGAAAACTGTGAACACTTCCAGGCGCGGATCTGCCCCGGGGTCAGCCCGCCGCGACGATGAGCAAGACGATCAGGACGACCGCCGGGAGCAGCATGCAGACGAGCGCCGAAACGGTCGCCAGACCCAGGAATGCGGGCGTGAAGACACGGAGCGGCAAGGCGACGCCGGCGACGTCCCGCACCGAGCCGAGGGCGCCGCGCAGCCGCCACAGGAGCAGCGGCAGGCCCCGGCTCGCGTGGTGCGCGCCTGGCCCGCGAGCCGGGAGAGCTCGGCGAGCCGCTCCGCGCCCTCGCCGGGGAGCCGACTCAGGCGGTCGGGCAGCGAGAGCAATTCCTGGACGCCCTGCGCAAAGAAGAGCAGGACCGCGGGTGGCGCCAGGAACAGGTCCGTCAGCACTGCCTCGGCCGCCGTGAAGCCGTTGCGCTGGAGCACGACGACGAGCAGCACCACGGCACCGACGGCGACCAGCGCGAGCCGTCGCACGAACCGGACGAAGCCGCGGATCAGCCCGCCGAGAGCGGCGAGCTGATCTGTCGAGACCATCATCCGCGCCATCCGTCGGACGGTAGCGCGTGATCCGAGCGTCTACTGCGTTGGGGCGTCCTGGGCGGTGCGGCTGACGACCAGCTGAGCCGGGCAGAGCCAGTAGCGGACCTCGCCGCGCAGGTCGCCTCGCTTGCAGGCGTCCTTCGAAAGGTCGGGATACCCGCTCACTTTCCCTGGCTTGCACTCCCACCATTGACCATCGTGAGGAGCCTGGGCGACGAGCGGAGCGCAGGACCCGAGCATGGCGGCCTTGTCGAGCAGGCCTTGGCTGTTGGCGACAGCGGCGGTCGAAACGATCAGAGCGGCGGCGACTCCGTAACGAAACACGGGCGAAACTCCTTGTCTGCCGCAGACCTGGGAGGGTTTCGTCTCCTATCGGCCCGGACCCCGCATCCCTTGATCACTCGTGCGGGGAGTTCTCGAGCCGGCGCTGCCAGGCCTCCCCGGCGGCTCGGCCCTCCGGTGTCGCGAGGAAGTGCTCGAGCGGGACGTGCAGGAACGCTCCGTCCGCCTCGGCGAGCAACTCCTCACCGTCGCGAAGCTCCGCCGAGACCTCGATGCGGCGGCCGCGCTCGGCCGTCACGCGCGACGAGATCCGAAGCGCACGGTTGATCGGTGCCGGGCGGCGGTACCTGATCGCGATCCGGGCGGTCACCGTCGGGAAGCGGTGCCAGGTCGCAAGCAGGCCGCAGGCCTCGTCGAGCGCGGCCCCGACGATTCCGCCGTGCGCGATTCCAGGCCCGCCCTGGTGGTGGACGCCGAACGTGACCTCGGCCTCGTAGGCCTCGGCGCCTTCCGTCTCGGGCAGGGCCATACGCAGACCGAGCTCGTGGTCGCCGCAGCCGAAGCACGACGGGTCATGGTGTGGAGGAATAGGGCGGGGCGGGATGCGGGGAGGCTCGGCTATGCCGCGAACGGAAGCTCGATGTCGCTGACGTCGAGGCCCATGCTCGAGGCCATGCGAATCCCGTCGCGGACGTCCTCCTGCAGGCGGCGGATGTCCGTCTCGCGCATCACGTTGCCGATCCACGCGCGCTCCTTCGGCCGCCAGAGTGCGTGCTCCACGAAGATCGGCAGCAGCTGGTTGGCGGCCTTGATCAGCTTGTCCTTCGTCTTCTTCGACGCGCCTTCGAGGAGAACGCGCTCGTAGGCGACGCCGGCGCTGTGGTGGATGCCGTCGTCGATCGTGAGCCTGTTGCACAGGTCCTCGAGGAGGGTGCCGCGCGAGGAGCGTGCGATCAGCCGGAAGCGGGGAATGATCAGCCGCTCGAAGAAGACCTGCATCTGGAACACCTTCTCCTCGAGCGTCTCGGCCTCGAGCGTCATCTTCGCCAGCTCGTCGAGATGTGGGTCCGGCTCGGAGACGCCGCCGGCCTGCTCCGCGAGCTTCAGCCACGCCTCGACATGCCGAGCCTCGTCCTGCACCATCGTCGAGTAGTAGAGCTTCGCCTCGTGGTGCGGAGCCAGGTTCAGCAGCTGACCGGCCATCGAGACAGCAAGCTCGTCCGCCTGCAGCTGCTGCGTGATCACCGAGCGCCAGACAGCCTGCCGGCGCTCTTTCTTCTCCCGCGAGGCGCCGGCCCGGGTCTCCGGAATCGGCGGGATCTCGCCCCAGGGCATGTCCCGCACCTGCCACTCCTGCTTCTTGGCGAGCTCGTAGAAGCGGAGGACCCCGCGTCCCTTGTTGTCCTTCGCAGCATCGGCCTCAGCGGCGCGCTCGGCCTCGATCAGCGGCTCGTAGGTCGCCTCGGCGTTGATCGGCTCGTCGATCTCCTCGACTGGCATCGCGCCTAGCTTATCCCCACTCAACGCAATCCTCCGCGCTCGTGGTGGGCCTTGAAGAAGTTCTCCGAGCCGGCTGTCGCCATCGCCGAGGAGGCCGAGATCTCGAGCGCGAGGGCCGCGGCCGCGATGATCTGGGCGAAACGGTGCACCTTGCCGGTGCCCGCGCAGTCCAGCAGCGCAAGCCAGGAGCGGGCGTAGGGGAGGGTGGTGCCGCCGCCGACGGTGCCCACCTCGAGCCCGGGGAAGCGGATCGCCGCGTGCAGCCCGCCGTCCTCGGTGCGGCGTGCGGTCCCGTGTGCCATCGAGCTCGTACCGATCATCCCCAGGTCCTGGCCCGTGCAGGCGAAGATCGCGGCGATCGCCGTCGCCGGAGTGAAAGCGACCGACTGCATTCCGGAGGCGACGGCGCCGTGCGTTCCCGCCCAGGAGAGCTCGAGCAGGTCGTCGACGGTCGTCCTCAGCACCCGGCGGACCGTCTCGGCGTCGAGCGTCGCCTCGGCCAGGACGGTCTTCCCGTGCCCGGACTGGAAGAACTCGAACGACGGCTTCTTGTCGCCGCCCATGTTCGCCTCGAGGATCGCGCGCTCAGGCTTCACGGGCGCCTGCGGCAGCACGTAGCCCATGTTCAGCGCGTAGCTGTTGCGGGTCATCATGTTCGGGCCGCACGCATCGCCGGTCGTCCACGCCCAAAGCACGTGGCACATCGGCCCGACGACGTGCGTCTTCACTTCGCGCAGCTTCGCCCGCTTCGAGAGGGACGGGTCGTCGAGCGCGGTGAGGAAGGAGCGCAGGTCCTCGAGCGACCCTTCCAGCCATCTTGCAAGAATAACAGCATCCTCAGTATTCTTGCAGATAAAACAGGATGCTCGTGTCATTCTGTCGTGCAACACATACGTTCTAAACCCGCCGGAGGTCTGCGCCGCCTTCATCCCGCGCGACATCGAGGCCGCGAGGCCGCCCTCGGTGTGGGCCAGCGGCACGAGGATCTCCTCCCGTGCGCGGCCGGTCTCGCGCAGCGTTCCTGCGGGCTCCTCGAGCTCGTACGCGCCGAGCTCGACCACGAGCGGCCCGACGACCGAAACCGGGATCACGGCGGCGCCCGTGTGCGACTCCTGCGCGCGGCTCCAGGCCTCCTCGTCGAGCGCGAGCGGCTCGTCGCCGACGACGCCGCGGATCGCCTCGCGGCGCGCGCTGATCGACTCGGGGTCGTTCTTGCGGGGCAGGCGCATCGGCAGAGCTTATTCTCGTGTCCGTGACAGCGACGCTGATGGATGGGAAGGCTCTCGCAGCGCGGATCCGCGAAGAGGTCACGCGTGAGGTTGCGGCTTTCGGAAGCCCGATCGGCCTGGCGACCGTGCTCGTCGGCGACGATCCCGCCTCGGAGGTCTACATCCGGCTGAAGCACAAGGCGACGCTCGAGGTCGGGATCGAGGCGCGCGATCTGCGCCTGCCCGCGACGACGAGCGAGCCGGAGCTGCTTACACTTGTCGCCGAGCTGAACGCCGACGAGGCCGTCGACGGCATCCTCGTCCAGCTCCCGCTCCCGGCCGGAATCGACGAGCGCCGCGTGATCAACGCGATCGACCCGCTGAAGGACGTCGACGGCATCCATCCACTGAACGCGGGGCTGCTGCTCGCCGGCACGCCCGCCCACGTGCCGGGGACGCCGCTCGGCGTGCTCGAGCTGCTCGACGAGTACGGCGTCGAGCTCCAGGGAGCGAACGCGGTCGTGATCGGCCGCAGCGACATCGTCGGGAAGCCGGTGGCGCTGCTCCTCCTGCACCGGCACGCGACCGTCACGATCTGCCATTCGCGCACTCGGGACCTCGCGGCGCAGACTTCACGGGCCGACGTGATCGTCGCTGCCGTCGGCGTTCCGGGGCTCGTGCGGACGGAGATGGTGAAGGAAGGAGTGGCTGTGATCGACGTCGGAATCACGCGGACGGAGGACGGTCTCGTGGGCGACGTTGCGCCGGATGTCGCAAGCCGCGCCGGTCTCCTGACGCCGGTTCCGGGCGGCGTCGGCCCGATGACAATTGCCATGCTGCTCAGGAGCACGGTCCGTGCCGCGCGCTACCGCCGAAAGGAGCTTGCACATCCCGTCACATGAGGCTATGGTTCGCGCGCTTTATCAAGGTCGGCGGCTCGGTGCCCGGGCCGTCGCTTCACTGCAAGGAGGAAACACAGTTGGCTCAGGGCACCGTTAAGTGGTTCTCGAACGAGAAGGGTTACGGGTTCATCGAGCGTGAGGGTGGCGAGGACGTCTTCGTTCACTTCTCCGCGATCACGATGGACGGCTACAAGTCGCTGACCGAGGGTCAGCGTGTGGAGTTCGAAGTCGTCCAGGGCCCCAAGGGCGCCCAGGCGGCGAACGTCACGGCCGCCTAAGACCTCTTTCGGAATCGAGCTTGCGAAGGGCTCCCCGAAGGGGGGCCCTTCTTTTTGCGCAAGGGCACGCGCTTCGCCCATGCCGCGGCACACATTTGGAAGGATGGACGGATGGCCATTACTCGCGAGGAAGTGCTGCACGTCGCCAAGCTGGCGCGGCTCGAGCTGACCGACGACGAGGTCGAGCGGCTCACCGAGCAGCTGGGGGCGATTCTCGAGGCCGTCTCGAAGGTGAGCGAGCTCGACCTCTCCGACGTGCCTCCGACCTCGCATCCGCTCGAGGTCGTCAACGCCTGGGCACCGGACGAGCCACGCCCGTCGCTCCCTCTCGACGACGTCTTCGCGAACGCACCCGCGCGCGAGGGTGATCTGTTCAAGGTGCCTCCGACCGCATGAGCGGCGGCCTCGACACGCGCCGCCTCACGGCGGAGGAGGCGCTCGGCATGCTCGAGCGCAAGGAGGTCTCGGGCGCCGAGCTCCACCGCGCCTACCTCCACGCCGTCGCGGAGCGTGACCACGAGCTGCACTGCTACCTGCGCACGGTCGAGGCGCCCGTCGGCGACGGCGTTCCGATCGCACTCAAGGACGTGATCTCGACCAAGGGGATCGAGACGACGGCCGGCTCGAAGATCCTCGCCGGCTACGTCCCGGTCTTCGACGCGACCGTCGCCGCGCGCTGCAAGGACGCGGGCCTGCCGCTGATCGGCAAGACGAACACCGACGAGTTCGCGATGGGCTCCTCGACGGAGAACTCCGCCTACGGGCCGACGCACAACCCATGGGACCCGGAGCGTGTGCCCGGCGGCTCGGGCGGCGGCACGGCGGCCGCAGTCTCGGCCGGCCTCGCCCCGTGGGGGCTCGGCTCCGACACCGGCGGCTCGATCAAGCAGCCCTCGGCTCTCTGCGGGAACGTCGGCCTGCGCCCGACCTACGGCACCGTCAGCCGTTACGGCGTCGTCGCCTTCGCGTCGAGCCTCGACCAGGTCGGCCCGGTCGCGAAGAACGTCCGCGACTGCGCCCGGCTGTACGAGATCATCTCGGGCCGCGATCCCGCCGACTCCACGACCGTCGACGTGCCTGCGGTCGCGCTGCCGGAGGGCGAGAGCCTGAAGGGGCTGCGGATCGGCGTTCCGAAGGAGATGAACGAGGCCGAGGGGATCGAGCCCGGCGTCTCGGCAGCAGTCCGGAAGGCGATCGAGCTGGCGCAAGAGCTCGGCGCCGAGGTAGGGGAGTGCGAGCTGCCCCGCTCGGTCGAGTACGGCCTGCCCTGCTACTACCTGATCGCGCCCGCGGAGGCTTCCTCGAACCTTGCCCGCTACGACGGCGTCCGCTACGGGCCCCGCGTCGACGCCGACGGCTACTACGAGATGGTCGAGCGCACGCGCGACGCCGGTTTCGGAGACGAGCCGAAGCGCCGGATCATGCTCGGCGCCTACGCGCTCTCCGCCGGCTACTACGAGGCCTACTACGGCCAGGCGCAGAAGGTGCGGACGGTGATCGTCCGGGAGCACGCAGCCGCGTTCGAGCGCTTCGACGTGCTCGTCTCGCCGACCTCGCCGACGGTTGCGTTCAAGCTGGGAGAGAAGTCCGCCGACCCGCTCGCGATGTATCTCTCCGACCTGCTCACGATCCCGTCCTGCATGGCCGGCCTGCCGGGCCTGAACATCCCATGCGGACTCTCCGAGGGGCTGCCGGTGGGTCTGCAGCTGATCGGGCCGCAACTCTCCGAGAACACGCTCTTCCGCGCGGGCTACGCGCTCGAGCGGGCCCTTGGCTTCGACCCGGTGCCGGAGCGGCTGCGATGAGCGGCCGCGGCGGAGGCTCGACGGAGCCGCGCAACGTCGGAGACGCCGGCTTTGCCGGTGTCGGAGCAGAGAAATGGGAGCCTGTTGTCGGGCTCGAGATCCACGTCCAGCTGAAGACGCGGACGAAGATGTTCTGCCGCTGCGTGAACGGCTTCGGGGGCGGCGAGAACACGCAGACGTGCCCCGTGTGCCTGGGCTTCCCGGGCGCGTTGCCCGTCGCCAACCAAACCGCGCTCGAGTGGACGATCAAGCTCGGGCTCGCGCTCGACTGCGAGATCGCGTCCCGCGCCGTCTTCGCGCGCAAGAACTACTTCTACCCGGACCTGCCGAAGGGCTATCAGATCTCGCAATACGATCTGCCGTCTTGCATAAATGGGAAGGTGTTAGTGCCGACGGCGGACGGTGACCACGAGGTCGGGATCGTCCGCGCGCACCTCGAGGAGGACGCCGCCAAGACGACGCACGTCGGCGGGCGCACCGGCCGGATCGGCGGCGCCGACTACTCCCTCGTCGACTTCAACCGCGGCGGCACGCCGCTCGTCGAGATCGTCACCGGCCCCGACATCCACTCTTCCGAGGACGCGAGGCGCTTCCTGCAGCTGCTCCGGCAGACGATCGTCGAGCTCGGGATCTCCGATGCCGAGATGGAGAAAGGGACGCTGCGCGTCGACGCCAACGTCTCGGTGCGCCCGGCGGGATCGGCGGAGCTTCGCACCCGCTGCGAGCTGAAGAACATGAACTCGTTCCGCTTCGTCGCCCAGGGGATCGACGCGGAGGTGGCGAGGCAGATCGACGTGTACGAGTCCGGCGGCGAGGTCGTGCAGGAGACATATGACTTCGACGCGGGTAGCGGCGCCCTGACCGCGCGGCGGTCGAAGGAGGAGGCCGACGACTACCGCTACTTCCCCGAGCCCGACCTCGTTCCGATCGAGCCGCCCGCGGATCTCGTCGAGCGGCTGCGCGCCGAGGTGCCGGAGAGTCCGGCGCGGCGGATCCGGCGGATCGAGCAGGAGCTCGATCTCGACCGCGCCGTCGTCCTCGTCACCGGCGGGCTCGACCGGCTGTGGCAGGCGACGGTGGCGGCCGGCGCTGACGCCGTGCCGGCGGCGAACGTGATCGCGAACCGGCTGGCCGGTGTCGACCCGGACGCGGTCGACCCTGCGGAGCTCGCGAAGCTCGTCGAGGCACGTGACCGGATCCCGCGCACCGCGCTGGACGAGGCGCTCGGCAAGGTGGCGGAGCCCGGTTTCGCCGCCGACTCGTACCTCGCGCAGGAGGCCGTCTCGGACACCGCCGAGCTGGAGCCGATCGTCGTGCAGATCCTCGACGCGAATCCCGGCCAGGTCGCGGCGTATCGCAGCGGCAAGGAAGGGCTCCTCGGCTTCTTTGTCGGTCAGGTGATGAAGGAGACCGGGGGCAAGGCCAGCGCGCGGGCGGTGAGCGAGCTCGTGCGCGAGAAGCTAAAGGCCTGACATGGCCTGGTACGAAACGACGGCAGCCCATGCCCTCGGTGTCCGCTACCCGCTCCTGCAGGCGCCCATGTCCGGCATCGCGACCCCCGAGCTCGTGGCCGCCGTCTCGAACGCCGGTGCGCTCGGCGCGCTCGGCGCCGCATGGCTCGCGCCTGCCGACTTGCGCGCGGCGATCAGGTCGGTGCGGGAGCTCACCGACGCGCCTTTCATGGTCAACCTCTTCGACTGGCCGGAGCCACACGCGCCGGACGCGCACCCCGCGCTGGAGGCGCAGCTTGCCGTCGTCGTCGAGGAGCGCGTGCCTGTGTTCAGCTTCACGTTCGGGATCCCGGACTTCGCCGAAGTGAAGTCGGCCGGCGCGACGATTGTCGGGACGGCGACGACCGTGGCGGAGGCGCAGGCGCTCGAAGCTGCCGGCGTCGACGTCGTGGTCGCGCAGGGCTGGGAGGCGGGCGGGCATCGCGGCACCTTCGAGCGTCCTCCGGCCGAGGTGGAGGTCGGGAGCCTCGCGCTCGTGCCGCAGGTGGTCGACGCCGTCTCGGTGCCCGTGCTGGCCGCAGGCGGGATCATGGACGGCCGGGGAATCGCCGCGGCGCTCGCGCTGGGAGCGGGAGGTGCCTCGCTCGGCACTGCCTTCATGACGGCCGCCGAGAGCGCCACGCCGCCGGCCTACCGGCGGCTGCTCGCGGCGACGCCCGCGGAGGGCACCCGGGTCTCGCGGGTCTTCTCAGGCCGCGAGGCGCGGCTCGTGCGCACCGCCGCTGTTGAGAAACTCGTCGGTGCAGGCGAGCCGCCTGCGCCGTATCCGCTGCAGCTGGACGTGACGAGGCCGATCCATCGCGCTGGGCTCCAGGCCGACGACCCGGCCCAACTGTTCGCCCTCGCGGGGCAAGGGGCGGCGCTCGTGCGCGAGGAGGCGGCCGCCGACCTCGTCGCGGCGCTCGTCGCCGAGACGGAGGACGCGATCTCGCGCTTGGACGGCCGTCCGAGCGGATAGCCTCCCGTCCGTGAACCCGCAGTTCCGCACCGCCGCGCTGATCGCCGGGGCGCTTGGCTTGATCGTCAGCCTCTACTTCGCTCTCTCGCCCGGGAGCGACAACGGGCCGACGACGACGACAACGGCGGCGGCGGCGACGACGGCCGAGCCTGAGGTGACGACGACCGGGCCCGCGACCGCCACGCCGGGCGAGCCCAAGGTCGTCCGGATCAGCGTCTCGGTGCCGGGCGACAAGGCACCGACCGTGAAGAAATTCACGGTCAAGGAGGGCCGGCAGGTGGAGCTCGTCGTCACGTCCGAGCTCGCGGACGAGGTCCACCTCCACGGCTACGACCTTCACGCCGACGTGGCGCCCGGCAAGCCGGCGACCATTCGCTTCAAGGCGAACGCTCCGGGCCTCTTCGAGGCCGAGCTCGAGAGCCGCAGCCTGCCGATCGTCGAGCTCGAGGTCCGTCCCTGACGCTTCTGGCCCATGGGATCGGCGGAGTGCGTGATCTGCCCGTTCCCGATTGGCTCTTCTTCTGGGGCGGGGCGGTCGTCCTCGTCCTCTCGTTCCTCTTGCTCGGCGCGCTCTGGAAGCGGCAGCAGCTCGAGCGGCGCCGGGCCGGGCGTCCCCTGCCCGCCGCGCTCGAGCGGTTCGTCCGCTCGCCCGTCCTGCACGGGATCCTGGGCGCCGTCTCGGCCGGCCTGCTCATCCTCGTCTTCCTGGCCGCGCTGCTCGGCGAGCCGTCGTCGGCGGAGAACCTGACGCCGACGTTCGTCTACGTGATCTTCTGGCTCGGGATCGTGCCGTTGCAGGTGCTCTTCGGGAACGTCTGGGGGGTGCTCAACCCGTGGCTCGCGCTCGCAAACGCCGTGGACTGGGTCTGGCGAAAGCTGGGGCAGTCCTGGACGGCGCCCCTCGCCTACCCGAAGCGCCTCGGCGTCTGGCCGGCGGCGTTCTTCCTCGCCTGCTTCGCCGCGCTCGAGCTCTGCTACGTCGAGCCGGCAAGCCCGCGGGCGCTGGCGCTGGCGATCGCGCTCTACAGCTACGCGATGTGGTTCGGCATGGCCGCGTACGGGCGGAGGGAGTGGGACGCGCACGGCAACGGCTTCAGCGTCTACTTCGGCCTGCTCGCACGGATCGCGCCGTTCGGGGAGCACGAGGGCCGGCTCGTGTGGCGAACGCCGTTGTCGGGCCTCGCCGGGCGTGAGGAGACGCCGGGAGTACTCGCGTTCGTTGCGGTGATGCTGGGCTCTGTGGGCTTCGACGGCTTCAGTCGCTCGCCGTTCTGGCAAGACCTTCGCGCCCGCGTCGAGGGGCCGTACATCATCGACCAGCCGGGCCGCGCGGACCTCTTCGCGACGGCGCTCTCGCTGGCCGGCCTGGTCGGCTGCATCCTCGTCGTCGCGCTCGCCTACCTCGGCGCCGTGCGGCTGGCCGAGCGCACCGTCCACTCCGACCGCTCGTTCGTGCCGGAATTCGTCCAGAGCCTGGTGCCGATCGCGCTCGTCTACGCCGTCGCGCACTACTTCACGCTGCTCGTGATCCAGGGGCAGTACGCGCTTCCGCTCGCCTCCGATCCGTTCGGCTACGGCTGGGATCTCTTCGGCTCCATCGACTATGCGCCGAACATCGCGCCCTTCTCCCCGAACACCGTCTGGTATGTGCAGGTCGGCTCGCTCGTCGCCGGCCATGTCGCGGGCCTGACGGTGGCGCACGACCGCGCGGTCACGATCCTGCCCGAGCGCGACGCGCTCCGGTCCCAGTACGCGATGCTGGGGCTGATGGTCGTCTACACCGTCGGTGGGCTATGGCTCCTCTCCAGGGGCTAGTCGCCCACGGCGGGACCGGCGGCGCGATCGCCGAGGTGCTGCTCGTCGTCAGCATCGCTGCGATCTTCTTTGCCGTCTGGCTGCGCGAGCGGCGTGCGGGCCGCTCGGGCAGCGACGAACCACCCTCCTAGACCCTCGCTAGATCAACCCGCAATAGCGAGCCGTGTTCGGCCACGGATAGAACCCGCGGCCGCTTCTGTGCGCACGTTCGGCGACCCACATCTGCTCGACCGCCGTCCAGCGGTCCGCGGTGCCCTTGCGGCGCAGGAGCTCCGGGGCGTACTCGTGTTGGAAGCTGATGTCCATCTGCAGCCCGCCGTAGTAGCCGTTGCCGGTCCGCGTGCTCCAGCCCTGCGTGGGATTGCGTTCGTAGCGGTGGATGCAGAGCCAGGCCCCGCGGTGCGGCGGATTCTCGGCCTGATGCTCCGCTCTGCGCGCCCTGGCTCGCCAAAGATCACGGATCCACTCGATATACGCGGGGTCGTCGCTCCTCCGCTCGCGGTAGCTGGTGGGAGTCCTCGGCTGGCGCATCAAAGACTGCCAGCGCCAGGTCTCGATCCGAAACTCGTGAATCTCCTCCAGTTGCGCGACCCGCATCGAGGACGCAGTCGCTGCATTCGGCTGGGGGAAAGCGCCCACGCCGAGGGAAAGGGCGCCGATGAGCACGAACAGACGCACGGACAGGCTTCTCACACAGTTCTCCTTGCTCGGGAACACGGTCGGCGGTTCGGGCGCGGAAAAGCCGCAGGCACCCGGACGGCACGTTTATTGCGTGCGCAGAGTAGCAGCACGGTTGTTTGCAAACGGTAAGCCTTGCTACATGCGGACGATCGTCCCCGCATACAAAAGTCCTGCACCTAGGGCTACGAAGACCGCGGTCTGCGCCGCCCCGAGCCCTGCGAGCGCGCTGCCCGCAGCCGCCACGGCGAATCCCGTGAGTAGCAGAAGGTTTCCGACCGGACGGCGTCGCAGGCCCGTCACGGCGACCCCGATCAGCGCCAGCGAGCCCGCGGCGTTGCCGGCGATCGCCAGCACGCGGGCGGGGAAGAGGCTGAGGTGCTGTTGCGCCTCTGGGATCGACGTGCCGGAGATCGGCGTCTCCAGCGGCACGCCCAGAGCAACGCCGATCGCGAGCCCCGTGTAGACCAGGGCGATCGGCCCGGCGGCACGGACGCCGATTCCGAGCAGCGACCCGGTGCCGAGCAGCGCCGCGGTCAGAAGGCCGCCGCAGAGGTAGTAGGCGCGGAACACGCCATCGTTCCAGCCGGCGGCGGCTCCCCACGCGATCGCCGACGCCCCGAGCGCGTAGGCGGCAAGTCCGGCGCTCCAGGCGAGGAGTTGCGGCTCACGGCGCTCTCGCCATCGTGACGCGAGCTGGCCGGCGAGCCGCAGTGCAAGGAGCGCCGCGGCGAAGGCGAGGATCGCTTCCACGCCGGGAGCGTAGTGAGATTGTGTTTCTGAAACACAAGCGACCCCGCGCCGCGCAACCATGCGGCGGAGAAGAGGCTTGTGTTTCTGAAACACAAAGTCCCCACGTCGCGGCGCCACGCTAGGCTGCGGCGGTGGCACAGAAGCGGTACCTGTTCACGCCCGGACCGACCCCGGTGCCGCCGCAGGTGCTCGCAGCGCTTGGAGAGCCGGTGCTCCACCACCGCGCGCCGGACTTCCGCGAGGTGTACGCGCGGGTCCTCGCCCGGCTGAAGGACGTCCACCGAACATCGTCGGACGTGCTCCTCTTCACCTGCTCCGGCACAGGGGCGTTCGAGTCCGCGATCGTCAGTCTCTGCTCGCCGGGCGATCGGGTGCTCGCCGTTTCGGCTGGAGCGTTCGGCGAGCGCTGGGTGACGATGGCGCGCACGTTCGGCTGCGTCGTCGAGGAGCTCCGCTATGCCTGGGGCGAGACGCCGGCCGCCAAGGATCTCGCTCGCAAGCTCGGGGAGATCGAGCCGGTCTCGCTCGTCTTCCTCGTCCACTCCGAGACCTCGACCGGTGTCGTCTCGGACATCCAGGCGCTGGCAGCGGCCGCCAAGGACGCCGGCGCGCTGGTCGTCGTCGACGCTGTCTCGAGCCTCGGCGCCGTGCCACTGGAGATGGACGACTGGGACCTTGACGTCGTCATCGCCGGCTCGCAGAAGGCGCTGATGACACCGCCCGGGCTCGCGACCGCTGCGGTATCCGCTGCCGGCTGGGAGCAGGTCGCCCGTTCGACGCTGCCGAGCTTCTACTTCGACTGGGAACGGACGCGCAAGGCGCAGCAGCAGCTCGACAGCGCCTTCACACCGGCCGTGTCGCTGATCGTCGCACTCGACGTCGCGCTCGGCCTGCTGCTCGACAGCGGCCTCGACGACGCGTTCGAGCGCCACGTCCGCCTCGGCCGCGCCTGCCGGGCAGGCATCAAGGCCATGGGCCTCGAGCTCTTCTCGCCGGACGAGGACCGCTCCGCCGTCGTCACCGCCGCCAGGATGCCGGACGGGATGGACTCGGCCGACCTGACGCGCGCGCTCCGGGACCGCCACGGCGTCACGATTGCGAGCGGCCAGGGTGAGCTGAAGAGCGCGATCTTCCGGATCGGCCACATCGGCTGGTACGACGAGTTCGACATCGCGACCGCGCTCTCTGCGGTCGAGCTCGTGCTGGGCGAGCTCGGCGCGCCGATCGAGCGTGGGCTGGCGGCGACGCGGGCGCTCGAGGTCTATGCGGAGGGGGCGACGGTCTGAAGGTCTTGGTGAGGGAGCCCATCGCCCCGGCGGGCGTGGAGCTCCTCCGCGCTCGCTTCGATGTCGACGAAGACGCCGACTCGCCGCTGGAGGAGATCATCGGCGGCTACGACGCGATCGTGATCCGCTCGGCGACGAAGCTGACGGCCGATGTGATCGAGCGGGCCGAGCGCCTGAAGGTGATCGGCCGCGCGGGCGTCGGGATCGACAACGTGGACGTCGGGGCGGCGACCCGCCGCGGCATCGTCGTCGCGAATGCCCCCGACTCGACCGTGGTCTCCGCAGCCGAGCACACGATCGGCCTCCTCGTCGCGCTCGCCCGCAACATTCCCCAGGCTCACGCAGCCTTGAAGGAGGGTCGTTGGGAGCGCTCGCGCTGGGGCGGGATCGAGCTCGCCGACAAGACGCTGGGCGTGCTCGGCTTCGGCCGCATCGGCCGGCAAGTGGCGCGTCGTGCCCTCGGGCTCGGGATGCGCGTCGTCGGCTACGACCCCTTCGTCGCGCCTGAGCGCTTCCGCGAGCTCGGCGCCGACCATGCCGAGAGCCCGGACGACGTCTTCGCCGCCGCCGATTTCATCACGCTCCACCTGCCGCTGACCGACGAGACGCGGGGCTTCGTCGGCGTCGACGTCCTCGGCAAGCTGCGCGACGGGGTCCGGATCGTGAACGCCGCCCGCGGCGAGCTCGTCGACGAGGCGGCGCTGGCTGCGGCCATTCGCAACGGCAAGGTCGCGGGCGCAGCACTCGACGTCTTCTCCGCCGAGCCGTACGAGGGCGAGCTGCTGGGGCTCGAGAGCGTCGTCGTGACGCCGCATCTCGCTGCGTCGACCGACGAGGCCCAGGACCGTGCCGGCCTGATCGTCGCCGAGCAAGTCGTCGCCGCGCTCGACGGAGGGCTCGTCTCGAACGCCGTCAACATCCCGGTCGTCGGCGCCGAGGATCTCGAGGTGCTCGGCCCGTACATCCCGCTCGCGGCCAAGCTCGGACGGCTCGCGGTCGAGCTCGCCGGCGGCCATCCACGCCGGATCGCGCTCTCGTTCCACGGTGGGATCGCCGAGCACGACACGCGCCTGCTGACGGTCGCGGCACTGAACGGCGCCTTCCAGGGGCGCGTCGAGCAGGCGGTCAACTACGTCAACGCGCCCGTGATCGCAGCCGAGCGGGGGATCGAGGTGACCGAGCAGCGCTCGGGCGCCGCGCGCGACTACACGAACCTCGTCACGGTCGCCGTGGACGACGTCGAGGTCTCCGGCACGACGATCGGGCCTGAGCCGCGCCTCTTCCTCGCCGGTGCGCTCGGGTTCGCGATCGACCTCCAGCTCTCGCCGCGGATGGTCTTCTTCCGCTACGACGACGTGCCGGGCGTCATCGGGCGCGTCGGGACGATGTTCGGCGAGTCAGGTGTGAACATCGCGAACATGGCGGTGTCGCGGACGAAGGAGGGCGGCAAGGCGCTGATGGCGCTCGCGATCGACTCCGAGCCGCCGGCGGAGCTCGTCGACCGGATTCGCGCAGAGGGCTTCGACGATGCCAGGTTCATCGCGCTCGGCTAGAGGCGCGGCCTGGGTCTGGGGCCAGTTCGCCGTGATGGCGGTCATTCTCGCGCTCGGGGTGCTGCCGCCGCGCTGGCCGGACTGGGTGCGTGTGCTCGGCGTCCTGATCCTCCTTGCGGGCGTCGCGGGCTTTGCCTGGGCGAAGCGCGCACTCGGCAGCTCGTTCACCCCGTACCCGCGTCCCACAGAGCAGGGTTCACTCGTCGAGAACGGGCCGTACCGGTTCGTGCGGCACCCGATCTACGGAGCCGGCCTCCTCGTCCTCCTCGGCTACGCGTTGCTCACGAGCATCGTCGCGACCGCCGCGGTGCCGGCCATTGCGGTCGTGTGGTGGCTGAAGTCGAGCGTCGAGGAACAGCACCTGGCAGCGCGCTTTCCCGCCTATGCCGATTACAGACGCCGCGTGCGGCGCCGGCTGCTCTAGTCCGCTAGGTCGCCCGGGGATTCAGCGCCAACGCGACCCGCACCGTCGCCGGTTCCCGCTTCTCGACGACCGCGTGGTCGTCGTTGCGCTCCACGACCGTCTCGATCCGCTTGTCCTCGTGGCCGGGCACGAGCATGAACGTCGTGCCTTGCTGGCGAGCTTCCTCGTACTCGTCGAGGGTTGCCTCGATGCGCTCCGTGCACGTCGGGTCGGCGCACTCGCAGATGAACGCCGTCTCCGTCGCGTTGAGCCGGTCGGCCGTCTCGGCGATCCCCTCGTTCACCTCCCGGAAAACCGACTCGGTCCGGGCGATCTTCTCTGCTTCGGGCTCGTTCACTGTTCCTCAACGCCCGACGGCCGGGTTCGGGTGCGGGCGGTACGCTGGGCGGCATGGGCGTGAACTGGCCCGAGCCGGTCGAACGGGTAGCCGCCTACCTACGGGAGGCGGGTGCCGAAGCGCGGCTCGAGGAGCTCGAGACCGGCGCGACAACCGCCGAGGACGCCGCGCGCGCAGCGGGTTGCCCGCTCGGGCAGATCGTGAAGTCGATCGTCGTCGTCTGCGACGGCGGGGCGGTCATGGCGCTCGTCCCCGGCGACCGCCGGGCGGACCTCGACAAGATTGCGCGCGCAGCAGGGGCGACGGAAGCGCGGCTGGCGAGCGCCGCGGAGGTGGAGGACGCGACGGGCTTCGTGCCGGGCGGTGTGGCGCCGTTTCCACTGTCGAGCGTCGTCCGCGTCCTCATCGACCAGGGGCTGCTCGCCCACGACACCGTCTGGATCGGCGCCGGGTCGTCCACGCACCTGGCGGCGCTGAGCCCCGGCGACCTCGTTCGGCTCGCGCGCGCCCGTCCGATCGACGCCGTCCAGGAGGCGTGAGCGCAGGCGGCTCTAGTACGATGCACGCTGCGATGCGCGAGACCAGCACGATCTGGATGAACGGCGAGTTCGTCGATTGGGCCGATGCGAAGGTTCACGTCGGCGTTCACGGGCTGCATTACGGGACCGGCGTCTTCGAAGGCATCCGCTGCTACGAGACCCCGGACGGCCCGGCCGTCTTCCGGCTCCGGGAGCACCTGCAGCGGCTCGAGAACTCCGCGCAGCTCCTGTACATGGAGCTCCCGTTCACGGTCGACCAGATTCGCTCCGCGACACACGAGCTGATCAGCCGCAACGGGTTGCCGGAGTGCTACATACGTCCGTTCGCGTTTTACGGCTACGGCGAGCTCGGTGTGCACACGAAGGGCAACCCGGTCGAGGTCGCGATCATGAGCTGGCCGTGGGGGAACTACCTCGGCGACGACAACGCGACCACCGGAATCCGCACCAAGATCTCCTCGTGGAAGCGCATCGGGCCGAACACGATCCCGCACGCCGCGAAGGCGACCGGGATCTACCTCAACTCGATGCTGGCCGTCCACGAGGCGCAGCGCGCCGGCTACGACGAGGCGATCATGCTCAACGACGAGGGGTACGTCGCCGACGGGCCGGGCGAGAACATCTTCGTCGTCAAGGACGGCCGGATCGTGACACCGCCGCTCTCGATGTCCATCCTGCCCGGGATCACGCGCGACAGCCTGATCCAGATCGCGCAGGACCTCGGCTACGTGATCGAGGAGGCGAACCTCATCCGCACCGACCTCTACCTCGCCGACGAGATCTTCATGACCGGAACCGCCGCCGAGGTGACGCCGGTGCGCTCGGTCGACGACCACGAAATCGGGGCGGGACCGATCACGCTCGAGCTGCAGAAGGCGTACCTCGACACCGTGCGGGGCAAGTCCGACCGGTGGGGCCACTGGCTCGACCGCGTCGCGGTGGGCGACAAGACTCCCGCACAGGCGTGAGGGCCGAGATCCGAAACGTCCCGCTCTCGTCGCCGTATCTGGACGAGCGGGACGAAGAGCTCGTGCTCGACGTGCTCCGGTCGGGGCGGCTTTCGCTCGGCCCGGCCATCGACCGCTTCGAGCGCTTCTTCGCGGACGCCGTCGGCGCGCCGCACGCGGCCGCTGTCTCCTCGGGCACGAGCGGCCTGCACCTGCTCTCGGTCCTCGGTGGCCTGGGCGAGGGCGACGAGGTGATCACGTCGCCGTACTCCTTCGTCGCCTCGGCCAACTGCTTCATCTACGAAGGCGCGACACCAGTCTTCGCCGACGTCGACGCGCGGACGATGAACCTCGACCCCGGGGCGGTCGAGGCTGCGATCACCGAGAAGACGAGGGGGATCGTCGCCGTCGACATCTTCGGCTACCCGTGCGAGCTCGATCCGTTGCGCGACCTGTGCGCGAAGCACGACCTGACGCTGATCCAGGACGCCTGCGAGGCGCTCGGCGCCGAGTACAAGGGCAAGCGGGTCGGCTCCCACGGCGCCGACGCCGTCTTCGCCTTCTACCCGAACAAGCAGATCACGACCGGTGAAGGCGGAATGATCACGACCCACTCCGAGGAGACGTGGCGGCAGCTCGTCAGCCTGCGCAATCAGGGCCGCGCGGACGGCGGCGGCTGGCTCGACCACGCGCGCCTCGGCTTCAACTACCGGATCGACGACGTGCGTGCGGCGCTCGGGATCGGCCAGCTCGAGAAGCTGGACTCGATTCTCTTCCTGCGCCAGGCGGCCGCCGCGCGCTACGGCGAACTGCTCGCCGGCGTCGACGGGCTCGAAGTTCCACTGGCCGACGACGCCGACCATGTTCGCTCGTGGTTCGTCTACATCGTCACGCTCGCGCCCGGCACCGACCGCGAGCGCGTGATCGCGGAGCTCGAGCGCCAGGGGATCGCGAGCTCGCGCTACCTGCCGTCGATTCACCTGCAGGCGTACATGCGCGAGCGCTACGGTTTCAGTGAAGGCCTGTGCCCGGTCTCGGAGGACCTTTCGCGGCGCACGCTCGCACTGCCGTTCTTCACCGCGATCGAGGCGGAGGACCAGGAACGCGTCGCCGACGCGCTGACGGCCGCGCTGGCCTAGGCGAGGCGGTCGCCGTCTGGGCCCTGTTCGGGCTCGAGGCGACGGCGACGCTCGTCACGTACTCGCGCCTGCCGCCCGAGGCGCTCTACAACGTCGACCAGGCCGGCAACCTCGCAGCGGGTCTCGGCCGCACGCTCGTCCTGCTCAACTATCCGATTGCACTCGCGGCGATCGCGCTCGCGGCGGTCGCGGGCGGACCGAGGCTGCTGGTCTGGCTGGCGATCGCTCTCTGCGCGCTGGTCACCGTCCCGGGCGTCGTCGACCAGGGAAACCTCGACGCACGCTGGATCAACGCGCTGCCGGCGCTCGGCGTCCTGCTCGCGCTCGGACTGACCGTGGCTGCGGTGCGCCGCGACGGAATCTCCTTCGTCCGCCGCGCCCGCGGCGGCCCGCTTCGGCTCGTGCTCGCTCTCCTCCTGCTCCTGCTCGCGCTGCCATGGCTCGCAGCGGAGATCGGCTTCTACTTCCCCGGCGACGTCTTCATGGGCGAGGAGGTGCCGCCCGTCCGGGACGAGGGAATCGCCGCAGTGCATCTCGGCTTCCACCACGGCATGGGTGGCGTCCTGCTCGCGCTGACCGCGCTGCTCCTCTCCCGCGTGCCCGCCGGACCCTTGTTGCGGGGGTACCTCTCTCTCATGCTCGCCTACGGTCTCGCGAACGCGCTCCAGGACGGCTGGAACGAGCAGCTCTGGAAGCGCGGCTCGGTCGGCTGGCACGCGCCGAGTGTGCTGTGCCCCGACCTCACGCTTGGCTGGCTCGCGATCCTCGTCGCCGCCGTCGCGACCTACGTGCTCTGGTTTCGACCGTCGCGTCAGGAATAATCGACGCATGGACGCGCGGATGGTCTTCCTCGGCTTCGGCAAGTGGGCGCGGGCCGACAAGATCTACGCTCTGCAGCCGATCACCGGCGACAACCGCGGCGGGGGTCAGAGGACGCTCGTCTGGGTCGAGGGCGTCTCCGACCCGATCGTCGCCTCCAGGACCGAGCGGACAATCCTGCACGAGATGGGCCAGGACGCCGGCACCTCACCGCTGCTCGACGAGGCGCTCTCGCTGGCCGAGCGGCTGGCCGAGGATGCCGCCAGCGGCCGCGTCGACCTTGCCGATCTCGGCCGCCGTGCCCGCAAGCTGCTCGAGTCCTCGAGCAAGCCCGGCGAGTCTCAGCTGTTCTAGTTGGACCGGGGGTTCTTCGACCGCAGTGTCCACGAGGTCGCGCCGGAGCTGATCGGCGTCACCCTGCTCGTCGACGGCCTCGGCGGGCCGATCGTCGAGGTGGAGGCGTACGACGCGGAGGATCCCGCAGCCCATGGCTTCCGTGGGCGGACGCCGCGGAACGCGTCGATGTTCGGCCCGCCCGGACATTCGTACGTCTACCGCTCCTACGGGATCCACTGGTGCCTGAACCTCGTCTGCGAAGAGGAGGGGAGCGCGGCGGCCGTGCTGGTCCGCGCGCTCGAGCCGACGCACGGCATCGACGCGATGCGCCGGCGCCGCGGCCTCGAGGATCCACGCCTTCTCTGCGCTGGCCCTGGGCGCCTCTGCCAGGCGCTCGGGGTCACGCGCGAGCACGACGGACTGGCGCTCGACGAGCCGCCGTTCGAGCTGCTGCCGGCCGACTCGCCGCGCGAGATCGTGGCGGCCCCGCGAATCGGGATCAGTATCGCCACCGACCTGCCCTGGCGGTACTGCGCCGCGGGCTCGCGGTACCTCAGCCGGCCTGTAGCTGGGCTGAAACGCCTCTAGCGACGACGAGCTCGACCTTCACTCCAGGTGCGGCCGCCAGGCCGGCGTGCGGCCTCTGCTCGAGGATCGTGCCGGGCTTGCCGGTGCCCCAACTGATCTTCGGCTCGAGCTTGAGCTTCTTCAGCCGCAGGCGTGCGTCGGCGAGATCCCGGCCGACGAGGTTCGGGATCACGCCCTGCGTCGCCTTCGAGACGACGAGGATGATCCGGTCGTAGGACGAGCGGTAGCCGGTCTTCGGCTGCTGGTCGACGACGACGCCCGGCCTCTGCAGCGGAGCCGCGGGCTTGTAGACGAGCTCGGCCGTCAGCGGCTGTGCTGCGACGCGCGCCTGTGCTGCGGCGATCGTCAGCGTGCGTACGTCCGGCACCTCGACCTCGTTCTGAAGGCAGTTCGCGGTCTGGCTCGGGCCCATCCCTGCGAAGTAGACGACTTCCTTGCGAGAGCGGCAGAGCCCGTTGTCGAGCATCAGCCGCTTGCCGCGACGCACGACGAGCTTCGGCGCGACGTACGGCACGCTCGGGGCGGGGAACCCCTCCGGCGTCACGCCCGCGAGCGCCTTCTCCATGAAGCTCTTCCAGATCAGGGCCGGGAAGCTGCCGCCCGTCACCGGATCGCCGTGGAACTCGGTCAGCATCGGCTTCAGCGTCGTCGGGTAGCCGACCCAGACGGCAACGACGAGCTGTGGCGTATAGCCGACGAACCACGCGTCGCCGTAGTTCTCCGTCGTCCCGGTCTTGCCCGCCACGGGGCGGTCGACGAGGTACGCCCGCTTGCCCGTGCCGAGCCGGACGGCCTTCTGCAGGATCGTGTTGATGATCCCGGCCTGCGTCGAGGTGAGCGCGTTGAACTCCGTCGGCGCGTTGAACCGCTTCCGTCCGGGCTCGGTGACGTCGGCGATGACGCGGGGCTTGTTGCCGAACATCGCTCCGTCGACACGGCGGCCGCCGTAGGCGAGCGTGGCGTAGGCGCGGGCGAGCTCGAGCGGGTTCACAGCCTCGGCGCCGAGTCCGATCGCGTAGAAGCCGTTGAGCTTGCTCCGGATCCCCATGCGTCTGGCGGTCTCGGCGACGTGCTTCGAGCCGACGAGCTGTGTCAGCTGGGCGTAGACGGCGTTGTCGGACTCGATCGTCGCCCGCTCGAGGTCGATCGAGCCGAGGTAGGAGTTGTCGTAGTTGCTGACCACCCAGTACTTGTCGCCCAGGTTGATTGTCTGCGGCTCGGAGACGAAGTGCGTCGCCGGGGAGATCCCCTGGCGCAGCGCTGTCGCGAGCACGAATGGCTTGAAGGAGGAGCCCGGCTGGCGTACGCCCTGCACGGCGAGGTTGAACTGGCTCTTGCGGTAGTTGTTGCCGCCGACCATCGCCTTGACCGCGCCGTTACGCGGGTCGATGGCGACGAGTGCAGCCGACGGGCCGTCGGGGTTGGTCAGCCACTTCGAGATCGCATCGCGTGCCTTCTGCTGGAGATCGAGGTCGATCGTCGTCCGCACCTTCAGGCCGCCGCCGAAGACCTCGGCCGAGCCGTACTGGTCGATCAGTTGCTGCTTGACGTAGTTGACGAAGTGCTGTGCCGGCCCTTCGGTGCCCGGGAGCCGCACGTCGTCGGGCTTCGGAAGGTCCGCGGCATTCGCCTGGGTGTACTGCGCCAGCGTGATCTTCGTCTCCTCGAGCATCGCCTTCAGCACGAGCTCGCGCCGCATGATTGCGGCATGCGGGTTCGTGACCGGGTCGTAGCGGCTCGGGTCCGCGGGGATTCCCGCCAGGAGCGCCGACTCCGCGATCGTCAGATCCTTGGCGCCGTGGTGGAAGTACGTCAGCGCTGCCTGCTGCACGCCATACGCGCCGTTCCCGAAGTAGATCGTGTTCAGGTACTCCGTCAGGATCCTCTTCTTGGGCCAGGCCTTCGAGCGCTCCAGCTGCCACGCGTACGCGGCCTCGCGCACCTTGCGCGCGATCGTCTTCTGGTCGCGCACCAGGCCGTTCTTGATGAACTGCTGGGTGATCGTCGAACCGCCCTCGACCACCTTTTGCTGGCGGATGTCCGCGATCAGCGCACGCCCGATGCCGCGTAGGTCGATCCCGTCGTGCTCCCAGAAGCGCCGGTCCTCGATCGCCACGATCGCATGCCGCATCGGGTCGGCGATGTCGTCGTACCCGATCAGCGTCCGAGCCTCGGAGCCACGCAGAACCGCGAGGACGCGTGGCGAGGTCTTGTTCGAGTCGTAGATGTAGCCGTTGACCTGGTTCTCGAGCTGCTTCTTCGGATCGAACTTCCCGGAATCGATCTCGCTCGCGATTGCGCTGATCAGCCCGAAGCCGAACGACACCGACCCGAGGAGCCCGAGGACGGTGAGGAGCGCAAGGAGGCGAAGCCTGCGGATCCGGCGACGCGGACGCGCCGGTCTGTTCTTGCTGAACGACCGCAAGCGCAGGATTGTAGCCCGTGAGGGGGTCTAGGACGCCGCGATGACGGCCAGGACGTCGTCCGCGTACCGCTCGAGCTTCGTGGGGCCGAAGCCCTTCACCGCGGCAAGGTCCTGCTGGGACGCGGGCTTTGCTGTCGCCAGCTCGCGGAGCGTCGCGTCGTGCAGGACGACGAACGCGGGTACCTCGTCGGCCCGCGCGCGCTCGAGTCGCCAGGCGCGGAGCCGCTCGAAGAGCCCTTCGTCCGCAGGCCCCGCTGCAGCGGGCGAGCCGATCTGCGGCAAAGCGGTGCCCGCGTGGGCCCGGAGGAGGCGAAAGCCGTCCTCGCTCTCGAACGACTCCAGGGCGCCGGAGACCTCGAGCAGCTGGATCCAGCGCTTGACGTCCGCCTGCGTCGCCGCGGCGAGCACGCCGAAGTGGGAGGAGCGCTGGGCCGAGCGCGGCGCGCTCATCGAGCCGCGGAGCATCGCCGCCAGACCGGTGCGGCCGAGTGGCCAGCGGAGGTCGAGGGCGGCGCGGTGGATCGCGGCCGCGACGTCGTCCGGCAACGGCGCGACGGCTACCGGCTCGTCGACGGCGGCCGCCAGCGGCGAGCAGACGTCGCACATCCCACAGTCCTCTTCGAGTGTCTCGCCGAAGTGCTCGGCGACCTGTCGGTGGCGGCAGCCGCGCGACTCGGCGAAGTGCACGAGCCGGTCGGTGCGGGCGAGCGCTTCCTGCTCGTAGCGGGCGAGCAGCTCGTCGATTCGCGCCGCCGCGTCGGCCGGCGGGTCCGGCACCTCGATCTGCATCGCACGGCCCGCGTCGAAGCCGCGGTGCACCAGTCCGACCTGCTCGAGCATCCCGACCAGCACGCGCGGGTCAGGCTCAGCGCCGAGCTCGTCCGGTGAGATCTCCGAGCGGCCGCGCAGCCGGGCGTAGACCGAGCGCAGGTCGTCGACGGTCGGAATGTCCGAGCGCGCAAAGCGGCGCAACTGCTGTGCGTCTGCCCGGCTCGCGAGCAGGAGCGTGTCGGAGGCGCGGCCGTCCCGGCCTGCGCGCCCGACCATCTGCACGTAGCTCTCGAGCGACTCGGGGTAGTTGTAGAGCGTAACGAGGCGGATGTCCGGCTTGTCGATTCCCATCCCGAACGCGGTCGTCGCGACAACGGTCTGGATCCGGCCCTCGATGAACGCCTCCTGGGCGGCGGCGCGCTCGGCCGGCTCCAGCCCTGCGTGGTAGTGGACAGCCGCCAGGTCGTGCGCACGCAGGGTGCGCGCGAGGCTCTCGCAGCTGCGACGAGAGCGTGCGTAGACGATCGCCGACGCGCCGCGCAGCTCGTGAAGGCGCCGGACGAGCGTGCGCAGCCGCGCCTCCTCGCCGTCGACGATCTCGACGTCGTACCGGAGATTCGGCCGCACGACGCTCGTGCGCACGATCTCCGGCTCGCGGCCGAACGCAATCGCGATCTCGCGCTCCGTCGCCGGCGTCGCAGTCGCCGTCATGCCGAGGATCGCGGGAGTGCCGAGCGCGTCGAGCGCGCGACGGATGAAGAGGTAGTCGGGGCGGAAGTCGTGTCCCCACATGCTCACGCAGTGCACCTCGTCGATCACGACGAGCCCGACGTCGATCCGCGAGATCGCCTCGAGGAAGGTGCGGGAGCGGAGCCGCTCGGGTGCGACGTAGAGCATCCGATAGCGGCCTTCCGAGACCCCGCGCAGCCGTGCAGCCGATTCGTCGGGGTCGAGCGAGGAGTTGATCAGCGTCGACTGCGCTGCGACCTCGGGCGGCAGCTTGTCGACCTGGTCCTTCATCAGCGCGATCAGCGGGCTCAAGACGAGTGTCGGCGTCGGGCGCAGCATCGCGGCCAGCTGGTAGGTGAGCGACTTGCCGGAGCCGGTCGGCATCAGCGCGAGCGTGTCGCGGCCCTCGACCGCCGCCCGGACGACCTGCTCCTGACCGGGCCGGAAGTCCTCGAATCCGAACAGCCTTCGGAGTGCGGGTCTCAACTCGCTCACGCGAACGAGTGTACGGACGCAATCGGAACGCATTCGTCACGGCTTGGTGACGGATGCTGCGCGAGTTCCGCGAGCGCGCGGTCGATCGCGATCCGGTTCCGTTCCTGGCGCCAGAACGGCGCGCGGAGCGAGCGCAGCTCGTTGCGGATGCCGAGCAGCACGAGCAGGCGCCCGTAGAGCTGGAGTGTCCTCGCGTCGGCGGTAACAGGCATGTGCCCAGCCTGCAGCCACACGGGAGCGGGCGCATCGGGGCTCGACCCTGGTCGTCCCCTGATCTTTCCCGGACGCGTGAGCCGGTTCGTCAGGCCGAGGACGCCGTGAAGAGCGGCGAGCCCGAGGGTGCGTCGAGGCCGCCGTCGGGCTCGAGCGTGACCGCAACCATCTGGCCGGGCTCGACGCGGCGCGTCAGGATTGCGACGCCCGGCCGCTCGAAGAGGCCCGCGCGCCGCGCGACTCCCTTTTCGAAGACCCAGATCTCGTAGTCCTTGCCCTCGGGCGCGGGCGCGAGCCGTCCCACGACGAGCGCGGCCTTTCCGGTCTTTGCCACGACGAGCTTCGCCTCGCCGTTCGCGCTTCCGAAGACCTGTGCGTTCGGGTCGCCGAGCACCGCCAGCTCATCCTTCGCGTCGTCGAGCTCACGGGACAGGTTGACTGCCCAGATCCCGACCGCGATTGCCGCAATCGCCGCCACCGCGGCGACGGACGAGAGCACGGGAAACGAGATCCGGCGGCGCAGCGAGACGACATTCGACCGTTCGTTGCGCGCCTGCTCGAGGATCCGGTCGCGGAGCGACGCGGGCGGCTGCGGCCCGCCGCCGGCACGCGCCAGGGCAGTGGACACCTGCCAGAAGCCCTGCAGCTCCTCACGGCAGCGCTCGCAGGACGCGAGGTGTGCTTCGTAGCGGACGCACTCGTCCGCGTCGAGCGCGTCGAGCGCGTAACCGGCTGTCAGCTCGTGTAGGTCCACGACGTCCTCTCCGCACCCTCGTCCAGAAGCTCGCGCAGGCGCGCGAGCCCGGAGAACATTCTGCTCTTGATCGTGCCGATCGGCTGGCCGAGGCGCTCGGCGAGCTCGGACTGCGAGTAGCCGCCGTAGTAGGCGAGCTCGATCGCCTCCCGCTGCTGGTCGGGCAGCAACTGGAGCGCGGCCTGAACGCGTTCCCGCTCGAGCCGCAGCCAGGCCGCCTCCTCCGCCGAGACCTCTGTCGGCTCAGGCGCTCCCTCGAGCGGTTCCGCCCGCCGCCGCTGCTCGCGCCGCACGAGGTCGACGGCGCGCCGGTGCACGAGCGTCAGGATCCAGGTCGAGGCCTTCGCCCGCTCGGGGACGAAGGAGCCGGCACTCCGCCAGAGCCCGAGGAAGGCCTCCTGCACCGCGTCCTCGGCGAGCGCCTCGTCGCGGAGGACGCGGTAGGCGAGCCCGTACGCCGTGCCGCCGATCCGGTCGTAGAGCTCGGCCAGCGCCGACTCGTCCGAGCGCGCGATCAGTGCGACGAGCGCTTCGTCTGAGAGGTGGGCGAGGTCGCGGCGGCGGCGCATCGGCTCGGGTAACGAGCCTATCGCGGTCATCGAGTTGGCGTACGTCAGCACGACCCACATTCGTCCGAGAACGCCGATCGGTTCGGTCGCGATGTCGTTCAAATCGCCGATCGAACCGGTCCTCGGCGGCAGCCGAACAAGCGCCGTACCCCGACCACGGAGGAGCGTGGAAAGATGAAGAAAGCAACATCGACGACCGCCGCCCTGGCCACCGTCGCGCTAGCTGTCGTCGCATTGGCCGCACTCGCGGCAGTCGTCGGCTCCGGTCCGAGCGCCGGCACCGCCTCGAGTCACCGTGAGGCGCCGCTGATCTCGGAGGATCCGAGCGCCGACAACACGGATCTCTATGCGTTCCGGAGCCCGGACAAGCCGGACTCCGTGACGATCGTGTCCAACTGGATCCCGGGAGAGGATCCCGCGGCCGGCCCGAACTACTACACGTTCTCGCCGAACGCGAAGTACAAGATCAACATCGACCGGACGGGCGACGCGCGGCCGGACATCGTCTACGAGTTCCGCTTCGGCCGCACGGCCGGGCCGGCGTTCCTCGGCAACACCGTCCAGAGCTGGTCGATGTGGCGGAACAAGAGCCTCTTCGCACGCGGGAAGACGCCGCCGAACAACATCGGTCCTCGCTCGACACCGAACTACGGGAGCCTCGCGGAGAAGTCGGTCGTCAGGAAGGACGGCGTGTCGATCTTCGCCGGCCAGCGGGACGACGCGTTCTACGGCGACGTCGGGGCGATCTTCGACCTCGTCGGCTTCCGCAAGGGCACGGGCAACGCCGGCGGCGGCAAGGACTTCTTCGCCGGCTACGGCGTGCACGCGATCGTCCTGCAGATTCCGATCTCGGAGCTGAAGGCGAAGAACAGCACGATCGGCGTCTGGGCCTCGACCGAGCGCCCGAACATCACCGTCGGCGGCAAGCTCCGCCGCGGCTGGACGCAGGTGTCCCGGCTCGGCAACCCGCTCGTCAACGAGGTCGTCGTGCCGACGCCCTTCAAGGACGCGTGGAACCGCTCCGCGCCCGTGAACGACAAGCAGTACGCGGGCCCGGTCGTCAAGCCGATCCTCGCCAAGCTGATGAACGACCTCTACAAGTTGAACGCGCCGGAGGACAACCGAGACGACCTCGTCGCCGTGTTCGGCACGGGCGTCAAGGGTCTCAACTTCACCGGCACCACGGTCGCGGACATGCTCAGGCTGAACTACTCGATCCCGGTCACGCAGCCTGGAAAGGTCAGCCGCCTGGGCGTGATCGGCGGCGACAACGGCGGCTTCCCGAACGGCCGCCGGCTCGGCGACGACGTGATCGACATCGCGGAGCAGGTCATGGCCGGCTTCCTCAAGGGGAACAAGGTCCCGCTCGGCGACGGCGTCAACGCCGGCGACGTCGCGGTGCTCGACTCGTTCCCGTACGAGGCCGACCCGCCGCAGGGGTTCGCCAACTCGAAGGGCCTTCAGAAGCCCTGACCGGAGCGGGGGAGGGTCTGCGCGAGCAGGCCCTCCCGCACCGGACGCCACCATGAAATCGCTCGTCACCGCAACCGTGATCGTTGCTCTCGCGCTGGGCCTCCTGCTGGGCGGCGTCGCCCGCGAGTCGCGCTCGGCGACGGCTGCTGGACCGGCACCGGTCGAGGCCGAGGCGCTCCGCGCCGGCTTCGCGCCGGGCGACACGCAGGCGCTCATCCTGCGCTTTCAGGCTGACGTCGCGGCCCGCCCGGCCAACGCTCACTCGGCCGCGCTGCTTGGGCTCGCGTACGCACAGCGCGCCCGTGAGACCGGCGACACGGCGTATGTCGCCCGCGCCGACCGCGCCCTGCGGCGGGCCGTGAGGCTCGAGCCGCAGAACCTCGAGGCGCTGACCGGCCTCGGCGGCGTCGCGCTCACCCGTCACCGCTTCCGCGACGCGCTCGCGCTCGCGCGCCGCGCACGTGCAGTGGCGCCCGAAGCCGCCGCGCCCCACGGAGTCCTCGGCGACGCGCTGCTCGAGCTCGGCCGCTACCGCGCCGCGTTCGCGGCCTTCGACCGGATGGCTGCGCTGAAGCCCAATACCTCGTCGTATGCACGTGTCTCGTACGCACGCGAGCTCCGCGGCGATGTCGCCGGAGCGATCGACGCGATGGAGCTCGCCCTGGACGCCGCAGCCGGCCGTCCGGAGGCCTACGCCTGGACTGCGGTGGAGCTCGGGAAGCTGCACTGGTCGGCAGGCCGTCCCGCGCGCGCCGCGTCCTTTTACCGGCTCGCGCTCGCCGCCCGTCCCGGCTTCGCACCGGCGCTCGACTCGCTCGCGCGGGTCGAGGCGACGCGCGGCAAGCTCGGGCGCGCTGTCGCACTGGAGCGGCGAGCCGTCGAAGCGGTCCCGCTCCCCGGCTATGTCGTGCAGCTCGGCGACCTCCTGGCAGCCATCGGCCGGAAGCGGCAGGCGCGCGCGCAGTACGGCCTCGTCGCCGTGATCGAGAAGCTCCAGGTGGCGAACGGCTCCCGGGTCGACCTCGAGTCCGCGCTCTATCGCACCGACCGTGGCATCCGTCTCACCGAGACGCTCGAGCTTGCTCGCCGCGCCCGTGCCGACCGGCCCTCGATCGCCGGCGACGACGTGCTCGCCTGGGCACTCGCCCGGAACGGCCGCTGCTCGGAAGCGCGCTCGTACTCTCAACGGTCGCTGCGGCTCGGCACCCGCGATGCCTCGCTCTTCTTCCATCGCGGCATGATCGAGCGCTGCCTCGGCCGGGACGTCGACGCGCGGCGCTGGTTCCGACTCGCGCTCGACACGAATCCGCACTTCTCGCTCCTCTGGAGCCCGACCGCACGGAGGTACGCGTCATGAAGCGTCTACTCGTCGCCCTCGCCCTCCTGGCCGCGCTCGTCGCGCCCGCGTCGGCGCTCGCGCACCCGCTCGGCAACTTCACCGTCAACCGGCAGACGACGCTCGAGCTCTCGGGCGGCAGCATCTACGTCCACTACGCGCTCGACCTGGCGGAGATCCCCACGTTCCAGCTCGGCAAGCAGGTTCGTGGAGCCGCCTTCGCGCGAGAGGCCGGTCGGAACCTCGAGCTGAAGATCGACGGCCGGCGGACCGATCTGCGGCTACTCGAACGCCGCGTCGTGACGCGGCCCGGCGCCGGCGGTCTGGCGACGCTGCGCTTCGACGCCGTCTACGCCGCAGCCGGCAGCGGCTCTCGGCTCACGTTCCGCGATCACAACTTCTCTTCGCGCATCGGCTGGCGCGAGGTCGTCGTCCGCGCCGAGGAGGGAGCCGAGCTCCGCTCCGCAAGCGTTCCCGCCGAGAGCCGCAGCCACGACTTGCGCGCATACCCGAACGACCTGCTCCGCTCGCCGCTCGACGTGACATCGGCCACCGCATCCTTCACCCTCGGCGACGGCTCCGGCGCGCCGCCGCAGCTCCGAGGCGGCGCCGCGGCCAGTCACGCGAAGGGCGGCTTCGAGTCGCTCGTGTCGCGCGGCGACCTCTCGCTGGGCGTGATCCTCCTCTCGCTCGCGATCGCGGCCTTCTGGGGTGCGGCCCACGCGCTCACGCCGGGCCACGGCAAGGCGATCGTCGCCGGCTACCTCGTGGGGACGAAGGGCAGGCCGATCGACGCCGTGCTGCTCGGCGGCATCGTCACGATCACGCACACGATCGGGGTCTTCGCGCTCGGCTTCGTGACGCTGCTCCTATCGCAATTCATCGTCCCGGAGACGCTCTATCCCTGGCTGACGCTGGCCTCCGGCCTGCTTGTCGTCGGCGTGGGCGCGTCCGTCCTCGTCTCCCGAGCGCGCCGCCGCGGTCACGTTCACGATCATCACCACGGCCACGAGCACAGCCACCATCACCACGACAGGCGCGGGCTGCTCGGCGTCGGGGTCGCCGCCGGGCTTCTGCCCTGCCCGTCGGCGCTCGTCGTCCTGCTGAGCGCGATCGCACTGCATCGGATCGGCTTCGGCCTCGCGCTGATCGTCGCCTTCAGCCTCGGCCTCGCGGCCACGATCACCTCGATCGGGCTCGTCGCCGTCCTCGCGAAGCGGGCGTTCAGCCGCATCTCGCTCGACGGTCCGTTGATTCGACTGCTTCCCGCCGCGAGCGCGCTCGTGATCCTCGCGGTCGGGGTCGCCATCACCGTCAAGTCTCTTCCGGGGGTGCTCTAGCCATGTTCGGTCTCGACGACCACATCGCGGCGATGTCGAACGGCGGCTCGGTTCTCGTCATCCTCGTCGTTGCCGCGCTGCTTGGGTTGCGGCACGCCACGGACCCCGATCACATCGCCGCAGTCACCGCGCTCGTCGCCTCCGGGCAGGAACGCGCCCGGCGCCGCGCAGCCGAGCTCGGCGCCTTCTGGGGTCTCGGCCACGCCCTCACGCTCGTCGTGTTCGGGCTGCCGATCGTGCTCTTCGAGGCGTATCTGCCGGCGCGCCTCCAGCAGGGCGCGGAGACCGCGGTCGCCACGCTGATCGTCTTTCTCGCCCTTCGGCTTCTGATCCGCTGGCGCAGCGGGTTCTTCCACCTTCACGCGCACTCGCACGGCCCCGAGGGCGAGGGGCACCGCCACACGGTGCGGACGCCGCTCGGCGCTTTCGGCATCGGACTCGTGCACGGCATGGGGGGCAGCGCCGGCGTCGGCGTCCTTTTGCTTGCGGCGATCCCGTCGAAGCCTCTCGCGGCGGCCTCGTTGCTCATCCTCGCCGTCTTCACCGCCGTCTCGATGACCGCTCTCACCACCGGGTTCGGAGCGACGCTGGGAAGTGCTCGGGTCCGGCGTTCGTACGCGGTCGCCGTGCCGGCGGTCGGCACGATGAGCCTTGCGTTCGGCTTCTGGTACGCCGCGGCGGTGTGGAGCCTGATGCCGTACCCCTTCTAGACCGATAGATTCGCCGGATGAACGACCCGCTCACCGTCTCCGACTACGAGCGGCTTGCCGAGGGGGTCCTCGAGGAAGGTGCGCTCGGGTACTTCGCCGGCGGCGCCTGCGACGAGCGGACGCTGCGCGAGAACGTCGAGGCCTGGCGCCGGTACCGGCTGCGGCCGCGTGTCCTCGTCGACGTCGACGGGACGACGACGGCGACAACGGTTCTCGGGACGCAGGTCTCGATGCCGGTGCTCGTCGCGCCCACTGCCTTTCACCGGATGGCTCATCCGGACGGGGAGGCGGCGACCGCGCGGGCGGCCGCCGCGGCAGGGACGATCATGTGCCTCTCGACGATCGCGACGTCGACGCCGGCGGACGTCGCGGCCGCGGCACCCGGAGCCCCACGCTGGTTTCAGCTCTACGTGTTCCGCGACCGCGGCGTCACGAATTCGCTCATCGATCAGGCGGTCGAGTCGGGCTACGGGGCAATCGTGCTCACGGTCGACGCGCCTCGCCTCGGCCGCCGCGAGCGGGATCTCCGCACCGGTTTCCGGGTGCCCGACGACGTGCTCGTCCCGAGCGTGGCCGCAGCGGCCGGCGGCTGGACCGGGGCGACGCCGCTCGACGTGCTCTCGTGGATCGATCCGACACTCAGCTGGCGAGATCTCGAGCGGCTCGTGGCCGAGTCGCCGCTGCCCGTCATCGTGAAGGGGATCCAGACCGGGGAGGACGCTGCGCTCGCGTGCGAGCACGGCGCCGCGGCGATCGTCGTCTCGAACCACGGCGGCCGGCAACTCGACGGCGTCGCGCCCACTGCCGAGCTGCTGCCCGAGGCAGTCGACGCGGTGGGCGGGCGGATCGAGGTGCTCGTCGACGGGGGGATCCGGCGCGGCAGCGATGTGGTCACCGCACTCGCGCTCGGCGCCAGAGCGGTCCTCGTCGGCCGCCCCGTCCTCTGGGGGCTGGCCCATGCGGGTGAGCAGGGGGCGCGCCAGGTGCTCGAGCTGCTCCGCGACGAGACCGAGCTCGCGCTCGCACTCTGCGGCTGCACGTCTCCGGAGGCGGTCACCGAGGCGCACGTCCGTAGAATCGGCGGCCCGTGAGCGTCGCCGACCTCACCCGCAACGCGGTCGACGTCCTGCCCAAGGGAGGCCTCGAGGAGAAGCTGAAGCTCGGCCGGCCGCTGCGCGTGAAGCTCGGTATCGACGTCACTTCGCCCGACCTTCACGTCGGCCGCGGCATTCCGCTCCAGCGGATGCGCGCCTTCCAGGACGCTGGTCATCTCGGCGTCTTCATCGTCGGCGACTACACAACGCGCATCGGCGACCCGTCCGGGCGCTCGGCCGAGCGGCCGATCCTGTCGCCCGAGGAGATCGACGCGAACGCGAAGACCTACGTGGAGCAGGCCTTCACGATCGTCGACCCGGAGAAGACCGAGGTTCGCTTCAACAGCGAATGGCTCAGCGGCCTCGACTTCGCCGACGTCATCCGGCTGACGCGAACAACGACTGTCGCGCAGATCCTCGAGCGGGACGACTTCTCGAAGCGCATGGCCGCACGGGAGCCGATCTCGGTCTCTGAACTGCTCTACCCGTTGATGCAGGCCTACGACTCGGTGGCGATCAAGGCCGACGTCGAGCTCGGCGGTACCGATCAGCTCTACAACCTCCTCGCCGGGCGCGAGGTGATGCAGGCCTACGGTCTCGAGCCGCAGGTCGTGCTGACGACTCCGCTCCTCCTCTCCTGGGACGGCGAGAAGATGAGCTCGTCGCTCGGCAACAACATTCCGCTGACCGCGCCGCCAGAAGAGCAGTTCGGCCGCACGATGCGGATTCCGGACTCGCAGCTTCCGGAGTGGTACCGGCTCGTGCTCGAGCGACCCGTGCCTGACGGGGAGCCGATGGACGCCAAGCTCGCGCTCGCACGCGCGATTGCGGCCCGCTCGCACGGGGAGGAGGCCGCTGTGAGGGCTGAGGAGCATTTCACTCGGGTCGTGCGGGAAGGCCAGGCACCCGAGGATGTCCCCGACGTGCCACTGCCGGAGGGCGATCCGGTCCACCTGCCGGCGTTGCTGGCGGCCGCGTTCGGCCTCTCGACGAGCGAGGCTCGGCGGCTGATCGGCCAGGGCGGCGTGAAGGTCGACGGTGCGGCCGTCACGGAGCTGGACGTCCCGCGCGGACAGCTCGTCGACGCGACCGTCCAGGCAGGCAAGCGGCGCTTTGCCAAAATGCGCGACAACGGTTGACGGAGCCCTCTTCTTTGCTACTGTTCATCGGCTGCCCGTAAGGGTCGGTGGAGCAAAGTCCCTGTCCCGCGACGAACCGGAGCGTCTCCAAGCCTCGATCGGATACGATCAGCAGCACAAGCTTTGGAGGCCTCTGGCGCGTGCCGGAGGCTTTTTTTCGCCGCCGCTTCCAGAGTGGCACTGGTCTTTGAAAACTCAACAGCGTGCGTTTACGTCGAGACCTCATCCTCTCGCCGGCTTTTGCCTTCAACGGCGTGGCCTGTGAGATGGGGTGAGGCTTCAACTAAAACCCGTCGACCCTCCGCTACCTCGGTAGCGGTGCGGAAGACACTTTGAGCTCAAGCTCGAAGCGAAAGATTGCCCGCAGTCGTTCCACAGGCTGCACAGCGCTTCCAGAGGCTGCTACAGGGCAACCAATCCTTCACGGAGAGTTTGATCCTGGCTCAGGACGAACGCTGGCGGCGCGCTTAACACATGCAAGTCGAGCGAGAACCAGTCCTTCGGGACTGGGGACAGCGGCGAACGGGTGAGTAACACGTGGGTAAT
>JAWVCW010000011.1:0-2717 GCA_033857955.1 Gaiellaceae bacterium
TAGAGTCGAGAACGTCGCGTCAGCTCAGCCAGGAGGAGAAGGCGCGGCGTGCCGGGATCGTCGTCCGCAACGACGGCACTCTTGACGAGTTGGAGCAGACGCTGTCCTCTGCTCTTGCCACCATGGAGCCTTGAGCAACACCACCGCACAGCGCCGTTCCGCGGCTCGCACTCGAGCGCGAGCACCGGCTCGCCCGGCCGCCCGCGGCCGCCGCGGCCCCTCGCGCACGACGATGCGCCGGCGGCGCGTGTCCGCGATCATGGCCGCGCTGCTCCTCGGGGCGGTGATCGCCGTCGTCGCGCTGATGCCCCAGGTCAAGCAGGGCATCCAGGAGCTGACCCTGCCGCTCCAGCACGAGGACATCATCCGCCAGCAGGCGCGCGACAAGAACCTCGACGCCGCGCTGCTCGCGGCGATGATCTACCAGGAGTCGAAGTTCTCGGACCGCACCTCGTCCGCCGGCGCGAAGGGCCTGATGCAGAACCTCCCGAGCACGGCGCAGTTCATCGCGCACAAGTCCGGCGGCACCGCCTTCGAGCTGCGCGACCTCGGCACGCCGCAGATCAACATCGCGTATGGGTCCTGGTACCTGCGCTACCTGATCAACCGCTACGACGGGAACGAGACCCTGGCGGTGGCCGCCTACAACGCCGGCGAGCACAACGTGGACATCTGGGTCAGCCGGGCGGGCGGCGACAAGAGCTTCGACCCGTCGGCGGACATCCCGTTCCCGGAGACGCGCGGATACGTGGCAAGCGTGATCGAGCACCGCAAGCTGTACCGCAAGAAGTACCCGCGCGAGCTCGGCCTGAACTAGCTCCGCGCCTTCTCCAGGAACTCGCGCGCCTCCTGCTTCGAGAACTCCTCGCCGTACACGGCCCCCTCCCGCCGCGGCGCCTCCATCACCGCCGCATCGGCCGTACCGCCCACGTCGACCGGCGCGAACCCGATCTCGCGGATCAGCTTCTTCACGGTCTCCTTCGCTTCGTCGTCGTCACCGCAGAGGAACATCGCCGCCCGCTCGTCGCCTGAGCGGCCCGCGGCGCTGCCCTGGAAGCCGGCCGTCAGGGTGTTGAACGACTTCACGTAGCGCGCGCCCGGCATTCGCTCGGCGTTGATCTGCGCAGCGGTCTTCCCGTCGGGCATCTCCTCGACCCCGTTCGGCCCGTACTGGTTGGTCGTGTCGATCACGACCTTGTCCTCGAGGGCGCCGGCGCCGATCTCCTCGAGCACCTCGTCGATCCGCGTCCACGGCACCGAGAACATCACCACCTCCCCGAACTCGGCCGCCTCGCGAACGCTCCCTACGTGGGCCAGCGCACCGATCACGGAGGCGCGCTGCTCGAGGTTCTCGGGCTCGCGCGAGTAGGACAGCATCACCTCGTGCCGCTTCTTGGCCCACAGGCTGGCGGCGTTGCCCCCGATCCGTCCCGCGCCGATGATCCCGATCTTCATTGCGACTCCCCCTGTTGCTAGCTTGAACAGAGCATGCCGAAGTTTGAGATCAACCCTGCTTACCGTCCCGTCGCGGACCAGCCCAAGGCGCTCAAGGAGCTGTCTGAGGGGCTGAACGACGGCGACCGCTTCCAGTCGCTCCTCGGGGTCACCGGATCGGGCAAGACCGCGACGATGGCGTTCACGATCGAGCAGGTCCAGCGGCCCGCGCTCGTGATCGCCCACAACAAGACGCTCGCCGCCCAGCTCTGCAACGAGTTCCGCGAGTTCTTCCCGAAGAACAGCGTCGAGTACTTCGTCTCCTACTACGACTACTACCAGCCCGAGGCGTACGTTCCGAGCCAGGACCTCTACATCGAGAAGGACAGCTCGATCAACGAGGAGATCGACCGGCTCAGGCACGCCGCCACCGCCGCGCTGTTCGGCAGACGAGACGTGGTGGTCGTCGCCAGCGTCTCCTGCATCTACGGCCTGGGCTCGCCCGAGAAGTACGACGCCCAGATGCAGCTCCTGAAGAAGGGCGAGATGGTCGACCGCGACGCGATCCTGCGCAAGCTCGTGGACATCCAGTACAGCCGCAACGACTCGAACCTCGCGCGCGGCAGCTTCCGCGTGAGAGGCGAGACGCTCGAGGTGTTCCCCGCCTACGCCGAGACCGCCTACCGCGCCGTCTTCTTCGGCGACGAGATCGAGGCGATCCAGCACTTCGACCCGCTCACCGGCGAGGTCTACGGCGAGCTCGAGCACGTCGGCATCTGGCCGGCCACCCACTACGCCACCGACCGGCCCACGATCGAGCGATCGGTGGTCGAGATTCGCGACGAGCTGGAGGCCCGCTGCGCGGAGCTCGAGCGGGAGGGCAAGCTGCTCGAGTCGCACCGGCTCCGGCAGCGCACCCAGTTCGACATGGAGATGCTGCGCGAGCTCGGGTTCTGCAACGGGATCGAGAACTACTCGCGCATCCTCGACGGCCGCGCGCCGGGATCGCGGCCGTTCTGCCTGCTCGACTTCTTCCCCGACGACTTCGTCTGCTTCATCGACGAGTCACATCAGACCGTCCCCCAGATCGGCGGCATGTACGAGGGCGACCGCTCGCGCAAGCAGACGCTCGTGGACTACGGCTTCCGGCTGCCGAGCGCGATGGACAACCGCCCGCAGACCTTCGACGAGTTCCTGACGCGCACGAAGCAGATGGTGTTCGTCTCGGCGACGCCCGGCGAGTTCGAGCGCAACCACTCGACCAAGATCGTGGAGCAGATCGT
>JAWVCW010000012.1:0-42979 GCA_033857955.1 Gaiellaceae bacterium
ACCGGCCGCGCTCGGCTCCGCCGAGCGCTCGGCCCGCTCGCGCCACGGTCTCTCGGGGTCTGTACCTCCGTACTATCCCCTCCGGCCCCGCACCGCGACCGGCCGCGGAGGCGTCAGCCGCTGACGCCTGCTGGGTTTCGCTACGATGGCGCCCGGCCTCACCAGCCACTTTTGCCATGAGCACGATCATCGAAAGCATCGAG
Source organism: Gaiellaceae bacterium (assembly GCA_033857955.1). GTDB lineage: Bacteria > Actinomycetota > Thermoleophilia > Gaiellales > Gaiellaceae > Gaiellasilicea. The sequence goes on from JAWVCW010000012.1 coordinate 204, forward strand.
CAGCGCCAGCTGCGCAAGGATATTCCCCGCTTCAAGGCGGGCGACACGGTCCGCGTGCACTTTCAGGTGATCGAGGGCACTCGCCGCCGCGTACAGGTCTTCGAAGGGATTGTGCTCAAGCGCCAGGGCTCGGGCGCGCGCGAGACCTTCACCGTCCGCAAGCAGTCGTTCGGCGTCGGCGTCGAGCGGACGTTCCCGGTCCACTCGCCCAAGATCGAGAAGATCGAGGTCGGCGCGGTCGGCGACGTCAACCGCGCGAAGCTCTACTACCTGCGCGAGAAGGTCGGCAAGAAGGCGCGCGTGCGCGAGCTGCGCCAGACTCCCGCCCAGGTCGCCGCGACGAAGGCCGAGGCGGAGGCCGCGAAGGCCGCGATCGCGGCCGACGCCGCAGAAGCAGAGGCTGCTGTCGCCGCTGCGGCCGAAGCCGTGGAGGCAGAAGCGGCTGCCGAGGCAGAGGCAGCTGCCGAGGTAGAGGCCGCTGCAGCCGCCGATCTCGAGCCGGTGGAGGTCGAGGCAGCTCCGGTCGAGGAGCCCATGGCCGAGGGGGCTCCCGCCGAGGAGCCCGTCGCCGAGGCGGAGCCCGAGCAGGCTCTCGCCGGCGACGAAGCCGACTCGAAGTAGTCACGCTCCCGTGACGAACGCCGGCTGACGCCGGCGCTATCCTCGTCGCGTGTCGCGTTCCACTGGCCAGAAGCTCCTCTCCTACGACCGGAAGCTCGGCGCGCGCTTCGTCGCAGGCGCCGACGAGGCCGGGCGCGGCTCGCTGGCGGGGCCGCTCGTCGTGGCCGGCGTGCTGCTGGACTACGACTGCCTGCGCAACCACCGCGTCCGCCCGCTGGCGTCGCTGAACGACTCGAAGCAGGTCTCGCCTGCCGAGCGCGAGGAACTCTTCCGCGCCGTCGTCGGCTGCGCGGCGCGCATCAGCGTCCGCGTCATCCCGTGCACTGACATCGACCGGAACGGCCTCCACAAATCGAACCTGTGGGGGTTGCGGTCCGTCCTCTCCGACCTCGCGCCGCCCGCCACGGAGTTGGGAAACGTGGCCTGTCTCGTCGACGGCTTCCGGCTTGGGCCGCTTGCGCCGGCGCACCGTGCTGTCGTCGACGGCGACACGAAGAGCGCCGCGATCGCCGCCGCCTCGATCATCGCCAAGGTGACGCGCGATCGCGTCATGCGCCGGCTCGACGCGCTGTACCCGCGGTACGGATTCGCGCGCCACGTCGGCTACATCACGCCCGGTCACTCGGCTGCAGTGCGCGAGCACGGGCCAAGTGATCAGCATCGTCTCTCGTTCAACGCGCTTGCCTATGCCGCGCAACCCTGACGAGCGCCGCGCCGCCCGCCACTACCGCCTGCGCGGCTACCGCATTCTCGGCACGAACGTCTGGTCCGGCGGTTACGAGCTCGACCTGATCGTCCGCCGCGGACGCCGCCTCGTCTTCTGCGAGGTCAAGGGAAAGACCGGCGCCGGGTTCGGCGATCCGCTCGAGATGGTCGACGAGGAGAAGCTGCGACGGTTGCAGCGTGCCGCGGAGACGTGGCTGGCGCGGAATCCTGCGTGTTGGGCGCTCGAATGCCGCTTCGAGGTCGTCGCGGTGCGGCCCGGCGCGCTCGAGCGCGTCGCCGTCTAGGCGGCTGTTTTAACCCTTAGGCAACACGCAACCGCCGCGGTGCGAGCTACTATTGGCTTGCCGGGAGGCACTATCCCCGAACGAGCGCACTCGTCAGAACGGCTACGGCCCGGGCGCGCTGGCCGAAGGCTCTACGGAGCCTCGGCGGGAGAAACTTCCGGCTGAATCCAGACACATTCATTCAGCCGGAAAGGAACACCGACACCGTCATGTCGACAACACGCACCACATTCATGACACAGGCTCGTACCTGGATCATCATCTCCGGGCTCGCGGCACTGTTCGTCAGCCTCGGGTACATCTTCGGCGGCTCAGGCGGCCTCATCCTCTTCGCAGGCATCGCGGTGATCTTCAACCTCGTGATGTTCTGGTACTCGGACAAGCTCGCGCTCAAGGCAAGCAAGGCACGACCGGTCGCACAGAGTGAGGCGCCGGAGCTCTACCGCGACATCGAGGAGATCGCCGCCCGCGCCGGCGTGCCGATGCCGCGCGTCTACCTCATTCCATCCGAGCAGCCGAACGCGTTCGCGACCGGCCGGAGCCCCAAGAAGGCAGTCGTCGCGGTGACCGAAGGGCTGCTCCGCTACCTGCCCCGCGAGCAGGTCAAGGGAGTCCTCGCGCACGAGATGGCGCACATCGCCAACCGCGACATCCTCGTGATGACGATCGCCGCGATGATCGGCGCGGCAATCTCGGCGATCGTGAACATCCTCCAGTTCTCGATGTTCTTCGGCGGCGGCGACGACGACGACAATCCGTTGGGGATCGTCGGCGTGCTCGTCGCGGTGATCGTCGCCCCGATCGCGGCCATGATCCTTCAGCTGGCCGTCTCGCGCCAGCGCGAGTACCTCGCAGACGCCACCGCTGCGCAGTACCTCGGCGAGGGCCGTCCCCTGGCCGAGGCGCTCGGAACGCTCCAGCGCGGGGTCGAGTCCGTGCCGATGAACGTCAACCCGGCGACCGAGGCGCTCTACATCGCCAACCCCCTCAAGCGACAGGGCATGGCGGCGCTCTTCTCGACGCACCCGCCGATGGAAGAGCGGATCAGGCGTCTGCGCGCGCTCGACGCTGCCAACGGCATCCACTACTAGGGCCGCGATGATAAACGCGCTGTCGGGCCGCGAAGCGGCCCCTTCAGGGATTTTCGCGCGATGAGCATCCGCTTCCGCGGATGCTCATCTTGCGCCGACTAGATGGCCGGCCTCTGGCAGCGGATCAAGCGGGCTCTCGGCCTCGCGCCGCCGGAGCCGCCCGCCGCGCCGCCCGACGAGGAGCCCGCGCTCGTCCCCACCGGTCCGCCTCGGCGGCCGCGCGGCAGTGACACAGTCGCGCTCGAGCTCCCCGAGGAGCCGAACGACGTGGACGCCCGCGGGGCCTAGAACTCGCGGACGACGGCCTCGACGTTGTTTCCGTCGGGATCGAGCAGGAACGCGGCGTAATACAGACCCGCGTCGGTGGAGCTGTACAGCTCGCGGACACCGGGCGCGCCGTTGTCCCGGTAGCCGCCGGCGACCCCGGCCTGGTGGAAGGCGTCCACCTGCGCGCGGGAGTTCGCGACGAAGGCCATATGGATCGGGCCGCCGGGCTCGCCCTCGACGACGACGAGGTTCGCGAACTGCGCGCCGCGCTCCGACTGCCAGAGCGGCGGGATCTCGAGCGTCGCCAGAACGGTCGTGTAGAAGGCGACGCTGGCCGCTGCGTCGCCGACGCTGATCTTGACGTGATCGAACACGATCCGTGTCCAATCCCAATCCATAGGGCGACCGTACCAGGGGCGTCCGGTTCGCCGCATACACTCGTTCGCCCATGGCAGGCCGCTCACAGGAAGCTCTCTACGCAGAAATCGACCTCGAGCTGTCATGGTCCGAGCGCCAGCTGCCACAGGCCGAGCGGACGAAGCACGTCCACCGGCTGCATCCATATCTCGGCAAGTTCATCCCTCAGCTCGTCGAGGTGTTCCTCCGCCGCCACTTCGCGCCGGGTCAGTGCGTCTATGACCCGTTCATCGGATCGGGGACGACCCTCGTGGAGGCGAATGGGTTCGGCGCCGACGCCGTCGGTTGCGACATCTCCGCTTTCAACTGTCTGCTGTCGCGGGTCAAGACCGCGCGCTACTCGCTCGGATCCCTCGAGATGTCGCTTCGCACGACGCTCGAGGAGGCGCGCCGAATGGGTCCCGCCGAGATCGCCGGCGCCAGCTCGTGGCTGCGGAAGTGGTATGCACCGCACGCCCTCGGAGAGCTCTTGCGCTATCGGGACGTCGCCCGGAAGCGGCTTGACGGCGACGCCGGCGACGTTGCGAAGGTGATCCTGTCGCGGGCTGCGCGCTCGGCCCGCCTGACACCGCACTTCGATCTCGACTTTCCCCGGGTTCCGGTGCACGGGCCGTATCACTGTCACAAGCACAAGCGTGAGTGCCGGCCGGTGGAGGAAGCAGACAAGTTTCTCGGCCGCTATACGAGCGACACGGTCCGGCGGCTTCGCGCGTTTGCGCCCGTCCAGACCGCGCGGCGGGTCGACGTGCTGCACGCCGACTCGCGCTCCGTCGAGCTCGGTTCCCGCCCGAGCGGGGCCATCACCTCGCCGCCGTATCCGGGCCTCATCGACTACCACGAGCAGCATCGCTACGCGTACGAGCTCCTCGGGCTCGAGGACAAACGCAGCCAGGAGATAGGCGCTGCCGACGCGGGAACGAGCAAGCTGGCGATTCGGCAGTACGTCGACGACATGATCGCGGTGTTCAAACGAACGGGCGAGCAGCTCGCCGCGGCCGCGCCGGTCGTGATCGTCGTCAACGACTCCCGCCTTCTCTATCCCGAGATTCTCGAGGGCTCGGGCCTCGAGATCGACGGCCGGCATACGCGCCATGTGAACCGGCGTACGGGCCGCCGGGCGGGCGAGTTCTTCGAGGAAGTCATCGTCTGCCGTGTCGGCGGCTGACGGCACGGCAGACTTGATCGCGGCGGTCGCCGCCGAGCTGGGCATTGACGCCGGCAAGGCAGCAGAGATCGTCACGGCGTTCGAGCGGCACGTGGCGGTGCCGCTGCAGCACAATCTTCAGACCCTGAAGGGTCGTGATCTGGCGAAGCGCAACCCGATGATCTACACCTCGAGGGGGGCGAAGACGGTCCGGCAATGGGTGGATCGTTACCTCGAGGATCGAGAGACGTCCGCGATCGAAGGCCACATCGGGACCTGGCAGGAGGAAGTGGCACGGATCGTGTCCGAAGGGTTCAAGCCCGGAAGCGGTGTCGACCTGCAACTGGAACGCGACGGCGTCATCGAGCTCTACGCCATCCAGTCCGCTCCGAACACGAAGAGCGCCGGCGGTGCCAAGGCCGATCGCGCAGCGCTCCATGCGGCCGCAGGCTCCCTTCGTGCGAGCAAACGGCCGGTCCACCTGAACGTGGCCGTGCTGACCGGCAGGCGCACGTCGACGCCGATGCGCTCGGACCCGAGCATCATGCACGTCGGGTCCGACGACTTCTGGGAGCGCGTCTCCGGCGTGCCGGACTTTCGCGCGCGGCTGCTGCGGGCGACGACGCATCTCAGTGAGCTCCTCCGAGGGCGAGCGCAGTCGGAGGTGGATCGGATCCACGCCGAAGCCGAGGCCGCCTTTGGCGACGGGCAGGGCAATCTCGACCTGGCGAAGCTCGCGTACCCGCCGCCCGCCACACGAACGCGACGCAGCTAGCCAGGTTGCACGCCGTGCGAAGTTGGTTCGAACACGTGTCGATTGCGTGACACGTTCGTCCGTACGCTCGACGTGTGCTCGCGCGCTCCGTCACCCATGCGCTCGTCGGCCTCGAGCCGCGGCGCGTCGAGGTCGAGGCGCACATCGACGGCGGTCTTCCAGGCTTCGCGATCGTCGGCCTCGCCGACCGGGCCTGCGCCGAGGCCAAGCACCGCGTTCGCAGCGGGATCGGGTCGGCGCAGCTCGAGTGGCCGCTGAAGCGGATCACGGTCAACCTCGCACCCGCCGGCCTGCGAAAGGAAGGTTCTGGCTTCGACCTCTCGATCGCGCTGGCGGTGCTGGCGGCGTCGCGGCAGCTCCCGCTCGATCGGCTCGCCGAGCACGCGGCCGTCGGGGAACTTGCCCTCGATGGCCGGGTCCGGCCGGTGCGCGGCGCGTTCGCCGTCGCCGAGGGGGCGCGGCGCTCCGGGCTCGAGCGGATCCTCTGCGCCCCCGAGTCGGCCTGCGAGGCAGAGCTCGGCGGCGTGGAGGCGGTGCCCGTCCGGCATCTCGCCGAGGCGGTCGCCTACCTCCGCGGCGAGCTAAGGCCGCCGCCCGTCGAGCCGCCCGACGAGGCGGTCGAGCCGGACCAGCCCGATCTGGCTGACGTTCGTGGGCAGGAACGTGCGCGGCGCGCGCTCGAGCTGGCGGCAGCCGGCGGCCACAACCTGCTCCTCGCAGGGCCGCCGGGCACCGGCAAGACGATGCTCGGCCGGAGGTTGCCGTCGATCTTGCCTCCGCTCGAGCCGCGGGAGGCGCTGGAGGTGATGCGCATCCATTCTGTCGCCGGCGTACTCCCGCCGGAGGGGTCGCTGATCACGCGCCGGCCGTTCCGCGCGCCGCATCACAGTGCCTCCACCGCAGCGATCGTCGGAGGCGGGTCGGGCCCGCGTCCAGGCGAAGCAAGTCTTGCGCACCACGGTGTCTTGCTTCTCGACGAGCTACCTGAGTTCCAGCGACCGGCGCTCGAGGCACTCCGGCAACCGCTGGAGGACGGCGTCGTCTCGGTCGCGCGCGTGCAGGGCCAGGCGCTCTTCCCGGCTGGATTTCAGCTCGTGGCGACCATGAACTTGTGTCCGTGCGCCGGCCGCGGCGACCCGGCGGCCGAATGCACGTGCACCGCGCAACGGCTCGCAGCGTTTCGGAACAAGCTCTCGCGCGCCCTCCTCGACCGGTTCGACCTCGTCGTGACGGTGCCACGCCCTCGTGCGGAGGAGCTCGCCGCGGGGCCGTCCGAGCCGTCGGCGCCGGTGCGGGAGCGGGTCAGGATCGGCCGCGCGCGGCTGTCCGGCCCGGTGCTCACACGCACGAAGGAGGCGGATGATCTGCTCAGCCGCGCGGTCGAGCGCCTGCCTCTCTCGGGGCGCGGTCGGGTGCGGGTCGCTCGCGTGGCGCGAACCGCCGCGGCGCTCGCGGGAGCAGACGCAGTGGGACCGGAGCACGTCGCGGAGGCGCTCGCCTACCGCTCGCCGAAGGAACTCGGGGCGTGAGCGAGCTCGCGTTGGCGTCGTTCGCAGCCGCGAACGATACGCACCTCGTGGGGGAGCCGCGCAGCGCCCGCTTCGCCGCCTTCAGGGCGGCGTTCGATGCCCGAGCGGAGCTCGAGCGACTGCACGGCCTCGGCTTCCGCTTTCTCGCCCGCTCGGATCCCGGGTTCCCGCCGCTCCTCCGTGCGATCCACGATCCACCGCCCGGGCTCTATGTTCGCGGGGACACCTCGGCTGCGCTGCTCGCCCTGCCCGCCGTGGCAATCGTGGGCGCCCGGGCGTGCTCGGCGTACGGGCGCCAGGTCGCCCGGAGCATCGCGCGAGAGCTCGCCTCGGCGGGACTGGTCGTCGTCAGTGGCCTCGCGCGCGGCGTCGATGCGGAGGCACATCGCGGCGCACTAGAGGCGGGCAGGACCACGGTCGCGGTGCTGGGTTGCGGGATCGACCGCGACTACCCGGCGGCCAACCGCGAGCTCGCACGCCAGGTTGCGGCGAGCGGCCTGATCGTCTCGGAGTACGCACCGGGCGTCGAGCCTGCGCCGTGGCGCTTCCCGGCTCGGAACCGGATCGTCGCCGGTCTCTGCTCGGCGACGGTGGTCGTGGAAGCCCGTGAGCGCAGCGGTGCGCTGATCACCGCGGACTTCGCGCTCGAGGAGGGGAGGGAGGTCTTCGCCGTGCCGGGCGAGATCACGAGCGTGCTCTCCGCCGGGTCGAACGCGCTGCTCAGGCTCGGGGCGACGCCGCTGACCTGCTCGCAGGACGTGCTCGAGAGCTTCGGGCTCGTCGCGGTCGATCGCCCGGACCCGGAGGTCGGCGCGGCTCCGGGCCTGGTGCTGGCGCGCGTCCGCGAAGCCGCAGCGGGTGCCGACGAGCTCGCGCGCGCGACCGGCCTCTCGGCCGGCGCGCTGGCCGTCGCCCTGACCGAGCTCGAGCTCGCGGGCGCCGTGACCGAGGAGGGAGGTGTCTATCGGCCTGCTCGCTAGCATCGCGAGGTGGCCAACTCGTACTGGCTTTCGGAGCCCGCTCCCGTGCTCGCGTCGCGTCCTCTCACAGGCATCCCCGAGGTCGAGGTCATCGGCGGCGGCGTGACGGGCATCTCCTGCGCACTCGCGCTCGCCCAGGCGGGCAAGCGCGTGCGGCTGCACGAGGCCCGCGCGGTCGCCTCCGGTGCCAGTGGCCGTAACGGCGGCTTTGCGCTGCGCGGTGGGGCGATGGCCTACGACAGCGCGCGGGAGTGGCTCGGACCCAAGCAGGCGGCTGCGTACTGGCGGCTGACCGAGGCGTACGTCGACCGGATGGGCGAGTTCGGCGGCGATGCGTTCCGCCGAACGGGTAGCCTGCGACTGGCGGGCGAGGACGAATGCGACGCGCTGCGGGCGGAGTACGAGGCGCTGCGCGAGGACGGATTTGCAGCCGAATGGCGCGACGAGCTGCCCGAACCGCTGGCGGGTAGGTTTCCGGGCGCGCTCTTCCATCCGGACGACGCGGTGCTCCAGCCCGCGCGGCTCGTTCGGCGGCTGGCGGCCCTCGCGGCAGAGGCGGGGGTCGAGATCCGCGAGCACGATCGCGTCGAGGATCTGGGCGCGCTCGAAGCCGAGACGATCGTCGTCGCGACCGACGGCTACCCGAGCGGCCTGCTGGGCGCGCTCGAAGGGCTGATCATCCCGACGCGCGGCCAGATGCTCGCGACCGAGCCGCTGCCGGAGCGCCTGTTCCCGATGCCGCACTACGGCCGGCACGGCTACGACTACTGGCACCAGGATCCCGACGGACGACTGATCGTCGGTGGCTTCCGCGACGCGGACATGGAGTCGGAGTTCACCGCGACGGAAGAGACGACTCCCCGCATCCAGGGGGCGCTGGACGGCTTCGTCGAGGCGCTCCTCGGTCGTCGGCCCGAGATCACGCACCGTTGGTCTGGCGTCTTCGGGTTGGTGCCGGACCTTCTTCCGGTCGTGGGCCGGGTGCCCGGACGCGACGGCCTCTGGACGGCCGGCGGCTACTCCGGCCACGGCAACGTGCTGGGCCTGATGTGCGGCGACCTCGTCGCGAAGGCGATCACGGGCGACCCGCATCCGCTGCTGGAGCGGATGGATCCTGCGCGGCTCGTCGCGTAGAAGATTGCGAGCGCGACGGTAGTGTTGTGACGCTCCTACACCCGACCCGAGGTACCCGATGACCAGGTTCGTCGTCGACGCCAGCGCCGTCCTGCACCTGGCGAGCGCGGGGGTCGAGGCCTCAGGCGCGCACAAGCTCCTCGCACCGACGCTCCTTCGGTCGCAGACACTGTCGGCTCTGCACGAGGCCGTCCAGCGGGGCGAGCTCCCGGCCGACGTCGCGCGCGCGCGCCTCACCCGGATCGGGCGGATGCCGATCAGGCTCCTCGGCGACGCCGTGCTCCGGCGCCGGGCCTGGGAGCTGGCGGACCAGCTGGGATGGGCCTCGACCTACAACGCGGAGTACGTTGCACTCACCCAGCTGCAGGCAGACGCGTTCGTCACCCTGGACGCGGAACTGGCGCGGAGCGTCGAGGGGATTGTCACGACCGCGTCGATCGACGCGCTGCGCCAGGAGTTCTAGACGATCAGAGGTCGAATGTCGGGAGGTCTAGCTCGTCCCTGCGCTCGAACGCGGCGATCGCGACCGCGAGATCCTGGATCGCGAGGCCGGTGGAATCGAAGATCGTGATCTCGTCGGCGGAACGGCGACCCTCGGCCTCGCCCGTGAGCACGTAGCCGAGCTCGGTCACGTCGCCCCGGTCGATCGCTCCTGCATCGACGGCGGCAGCGAGCTCGCCGCCGTGGCTCGCCTGCTCCCACTCGTCGCAGAAGATCCGCGCGCGCCGAAGCTCTCCGACCGCGATCTCCGCCTTTCCCGGCCCGTCGGCGCCCATCAGGCTGACGTGCTGCCCGGGTCGCAAAGTGCCCTCGGGAATCAGGATCGTCCGGCCGGGCGTCACGGTGACGATGGCGTCCGCACCGAGCGCCTCGTCGCGACTTCCGGCGATGCCGACGCCCAGATCGGCGGCCACCGCCCGCGTCCGTTCTTCGTCGACGTCCCAGAGCAGGACGTCACGACCGAGTGCCTTGAACGTTCGCGCCGCCGCGCGTCCGTTCACGCCGACCCCGATCACGGACGCGACTCCGCCCGGCCCCCCGAGTGTCTCGGCTGCCAGCACCGCAGCGGCGCCGGTGCGAAGCGCGGTGACCGAGCCGGCGTCCAGGACCGCCTCGACGACGCCGGTGTCGGCGTCCGAGAGGATGACGAGACCGCTCACCGTCGGCAGGCCGCGCTCGGGATTGCCCGGAAAGGATGTGACCCACTTCAGCAGGGCATGGCCGCCGCCGAGCGCCGGCATCGCGCGGAAGTCGCCGGCCGGGTAGTTGGTGACGTAGAGCTTCGGCTGCATCGTCCACTCGGCGCGCGCATGCGCGACGAACGCGTTCCGAACGGCTTCGTAGGCCCGCTCGGGCGGAACTGCGGCCTCGACGTGCCTCGCAGAGAAGAACGGAACCACGGCTACAAGCTCTTGACCGCCGTGAGCAACTGCTCGAGCGCTTGCTTCGCGTCCCCGTACAGCATCGCCGTCTTCGCTTCGTAGAAGAGCGGGTTGTCGATTCCGGCGAAGCCGGGTGAGAGGCTGCGCTTGATCACGACGACGTTCGCCGCCTTGTCGACGTCGATGATCGGCATCCCGTAGATCGGGCTCGTCGGGTCGTTCCGCGCCGCCGAGTTGACGACGTCGTTCGCCCCGATCACGACGGCGACATCCGTCTGCGGCAGCTCGGCGTTGATCTCCTCCATCTCGAAGAGGCGGTCGTACGGCACGTTCGCCTCCGCGAGCAGCACGTTCATGTGGCCCGGCATCCGCCCCGCCACCGGGTGGATCGCGTACCGCACGTCGACGCCCTTTTCCTCGAGCAGATCGGCGAGCTGGCGCACGTCGTGCTGCGCCTGCGCCACCGCCAGCCCGTAGCCGGGCACGATCACCACCCGGCGTGCGTACGAGAGCATGATCGCCACGTCATCCGCGGTCGTTGCACGCGCGGTCCGACCGTCGGCCAGCGCAGCACCGGTCCCGCTCTGGATCTGACCGAACGCGCCGAAGAGCACGTTCGTGATGGAGCGGTTCATCGCCTTGCCCATCAGCAGGGTGAGCAACGTGCCGGACGCACCGACGAGCGCACCACTGACGATCAGGACGTTCTGGTGCAGCGCGAAGCCGGCCGCCGACGCCGCGAGCCCCGTGCACGCGTTCAGGAGCGAGATCACGACGGGCATGTCGGCACCGCCGATCGGCAGCACGAAGAAGACGCCGAAGGCGAGCGCGGCGACGATCACGCCCACGAGCAGCCATTGCGACTCGGTCCCGGCGAGGATCACGGCCGCGAGGCCCAGGGCCGCCGCGATCACGAGCGCGTTGACGACCTTCTGCCCCGGGTAGACGATCGGCCGCCCGCCGATCAGCTCCTGCAGCTTGGCGAAGGCGATCAGCGAGCCCGCGAACGAGATCGAGCCGATGATCGCCGACACGATCATCGCCACGGAGAGGTTGAGCTCCAGCCGGCCCGACTCCGGGGCGAGGTTGTGGAACTCCGCGAGCGCGATCAGGGCGACCGCACCGCCGCCGACGCCGTTGAAGAGCGCCACCATCTGCGGCATTGCCGTCATCTTCACGCGGCGGGCGCCGATCGCGCCCACGACCGCTCCGATCGCCATCGCGATCGCGATCCAGAGGTAGCCCTCGATCTCGTCCTGAGCGAGGGTGACGACGATCGCCAGCAGCATCCCGGCCGCGCCGAGCTGGTTGCCGAGGCGGGCGCGCCTTGGGCTCGAGAGGAACCGCAACGCGAGGATGAAGGTCACGATCGTGACCAGGTAGAGGCCGTTACTGAGGTTTGCGCTCATCCGGCTTCCGCTTGAACAGCTCGAGCATCCGGTCGGTGACGACGAAGCCGCCGACGACGTTGGCCGTGCCGAGGACGACGGCGACGAAGCCGACGACACGGGTCAACGTGTCCGCGTTCTCCTGGCCCGCCACCAGGATGGCGCCCACGATCACGATTCCGTGGATCGCGTTCGTCCCCGACATCAGCGGCGTGTGCAGCAACGGCGGCACCTTCGAGATCACCTCGAAGCCGAGGAAGATCGCCAGCACGAGGATCGTCAGCTCGATCAGGAATGAGGTTTGGCTCATGCGGCGACCTGCTTGCCGCTCACACAGGCTCCTGCGGTGATCTCGTCCTCGAAGTCGAGCGCAAGCCGGCCCTCCGGAGCGAGGTGCTGGAGCACGGCCGTGACGTTGCGCGCGTAGAGTTGGCTCGCGTGGTAGGGCATGGTCGCCGCGAGGTTGGTCAGACCGACGATCGTCACGCCCTCACGCTGGATCTCCTCGCCCGGCTCGGTGAGCTCGCAGTTGCCGCCCGCCTCCGCCGCGAGGTCGACGATCACCGAACCCAGCCGCATCCCACGCACTGCACTCGCCGGAATCAGCTTCGGCGCCGGCCTGCCAGGGATGAGCGCGGTCGTGATCACCGCGTCGAAACCCGGGATTTGTTCGGTGAGAGCGTCCTGCTGCTGGCGCTGCTCGTCCTCGGAGAGCTCGCGGGCATAGCCGCCCTCGGTCTCTTCGCTGCGGACGCCGAGATCCAGGAAGGTGGCGCCGAGGCTCTCGACCTGTTCCTGGACGACGGGCCGGACGTCGAACGCGGTGACGACCGCTCCGAGCCGGCGCGCCGTCGCGATCGCCTGGAGCCCGGCAACGCCCGCGCCGAGCACGAGCACCTTTGCCGGTGCGACCGTCCCGGCTGCAGTCATCAGGAGGGGAAAGAACCTCGGCAGCCGGTCGGCGGCGATCAACGCCGCCTTGTAACCGGCGACGTTCGCCTGCGAGGAGAGCGCGTCCATCGACTGCGCGCGCGTAATCCGCGGGATCGACTCCATTGCGAAGGCGACGACGCCGCGGGCGGCGAGCCGCTCGATCCCTGCCGGATCGGAAAGGGGAGAGAGAAAGCCGATGAGCACCGTTCCCGGCGCGAGCTCGGCGACCTCGTCAGCGCTCGGCCTTCCGACTCGAACGACTGCCTCGGCTCCCGCCAGCAGCGCGCTGCGTGCGACGACATCGGCGCCCGCCGCGGCGTACTCGGCGTCCGGAAAGCCCGCCGACTGGCCCGCGCCCTGCTCGACTGCGATCTCGAAGCCGGCGCCCACGAGCCGCCCGACCGAATCGGGAATGAGCGCGACCCGGCGCTCGCCGGCTTCGGTCTCTTTCGGGACAGCGACCCTCACGGACTCGCAACTCTACGTCAGTAGGAAGGGAACGGGCATCCGCTCTGGAACCTCGGGCACTGTGGGGTCCTTGCTCGCCACCTTCTCGGCCGCTCTCGAAGCCCGGGATCCGTACCTTCGTGGCCACTCGGCCCGCGTGACCGCCTTCGCAGAAGGTCTCGCGGTGGCCCTCGGCTGGAAGGGCAGGCGGCTCGAAGCGCTCAGGCTCGGCGGGTCGCTGCACGACGTCGGCAAGATCTCCGTCGAAGAGTCCGTGTTGCGCAAGCCCGGGCCGCTGACGGAGGAAGAGCTCGGTCAGATTCGCCGGCATCCCGTCGCCGGGGCGCGGCTCGTCGAGTGCTTCGACGACTTCCTGGCCGCGCTCCCGTACGTCCTCCATCACCACGAGCGCTGGGACGGCACCGGTTACCCGCATCGTCTCGGGGGCGACTCCATCCCGCTCGAGGCTCGGGTTCTCGGCGTCGCCGATGCCTTCGACGCGATGACGTCGGTTCGTCCGTACCGCCCAGCGCTCTCGGTCGCCCAGGCGCTCGCCGAGCTGGAGCGCTGCGCAGGCTCGCAGTTCGATCCGGAGCTGGCGCGCACGTTCGTCGAAGGCTGGGAGCGCGGCGAGATCGCACCCGTCGGCCGGCTCGACCGCGTCGCGATCTAGAGCGAGGACCAGACCTCGAGCTTTTGCTTGGTGCGGCGAATCACCTCGTCCGTGAACTCACGCGAACCCGCGTGGCCACCCAGATCGGCGGTGCGGCAGCCCTGCGCCACGGCCTCGAGACAGGCCTCCCGGATCGCCCGGCCCGCCTGCTGCGCCACCTCGTCCGCGTGCGAGAGCAGCGCCGCGCCGGCGAGGATCATCGCCATCGGGTTCGCGACGTCCTTGCCGAAGAGGGACGGCGCTGTTCCGTGCGCGGCCTCGGCCATCAGAGCGGTCGGCGTGTAGTCCTCACCGAACGCGACGAGCAACGACTCCGAGCCGGCGATCGAGCCGAAGAGCGGGAGCACGAGGTCGGAGAGGATGTCGCCGTCGCGGTTCAGAGCGGGGATCACGAGCGGGTCGCCGGCGTTGGCGATCAGGAGCGCGAAGGTCGCGTCGATCAGCTGGGGCTCGTATGGCACGTCGGGATGGCGAGCCGCGGCCGCATCCATCTCCTCCTTCAGCATCCCCTCGTAGGTCGGGCTGACGGTGTACTTCGGGCCGCCGAAGACCTTCGCTCCCATGCGCTCGGCCTGGCGGAAGGCGAACTCGGAGACTGCGCGGCAGATGCGGCGCTCGATCCGCTCGGTGCGGTATGCGACCTCGTCCTCGCCCTCACCCTCGCGCCACTCCTTTGCGCCGTAGGCGTCGCCGACGGCCATCCGCACGACGGAGATCGGCGCATGCACGCCGCCGAGCGGCACGACGCCCGGGATCCGCCGGCCGGTCCGCACGATCACCTTGCCTCCGATCTCCTCACGCAGGATCCGATTCGGCGAGCCGACGTCGTCGCGCGTCTCGGGCGTGATCGTTGCCCCCTTCAGGCCCAGGCCGTGCTCGCGGATCGCGCGCGCAGCCTCGTAGACGACGGCGTTCTTCGTCTCGCGCCGGTGCGCGAGCGAGAGGTCGAAGCGCGGAAACTGAAACTCGATTCCGATCACGTCGGGAGCGAGCGTCCGCAGTGCCTCCTCGAGGAGCTCCTGCCCGGTCTCGTCCCCTTCGAGCACGACGATCGTCCGCGGATCCATCGGCGGCGGATGATAGTCGGGCCGAGTGGGTAGACGGACGGCGTGGCGCGCAGGGGTGGCTGGAGGCGCGCGGGGTCGAAGGGACGGTTCCGCTACCTGGACGGGCGCGGGAATCGCATCGACGACCCCGCGAAGATCGAGCGAATCGAGTCGCTCGTGATTCCGCCTGCCTGGAAGGACGTGTGGATCTCGCCGCGTGCCGGCGCCAAGCTGCAGGCCACCGGCCTCGACGCGGCCGGACGGCGCCAGTACCTCTACCACCCCGAGTTTCGCGCCCAGCAGGAGCAGGCCAAGTTCGACAAGCTCGTGCGCTTCGCGGAGAAGCTGCCCGACCTGCGGATGGCGATGGGCGAGCACATGACTCATGACCCCGACGACCGCGAGCGCGTCTGCGCCGTCGCTGTGCGCCTGATCAACATGGCGTGGTTCCGGGTCGGATCCGATCGGTATGCGAAGACCTCGCGCACCCACGGCGTGACGACTCTGACCAGGCGGCATGTCTCGGTTCGGGGGAAGAAAGTCACCTTCCGCTTCCGCGCGAAGCACAGAGTGCAGGTGCGCACGACGATCGTGGATGCCGAGCTGGCCGAGGCGATCAAGGATCTGCTCGGGCAACCCGGCGCCGCGCGCCTCTTTCGCTACGGCCGGAACGGCGAGTCCTGCATGCTCACCGGCGCCGTCCTCAACGACTACATCCGCGAGCACATGGGTGACGAGTTCACGGCCAAGGACTTCCGGACGTGGGGCGGGACGCTGACCGCGGCGATCGCGCTCGCGGAGCATGGGATCGCCGACACCGATACCGACGCAAAGCGCGTCGTAGCGAACGTGATGCGCAAGGTCGGAGAGCGGCTCGGCAACACGCCGGCCGTTGCGCGCAGCTCATACGTCAGCCCCGCCGTGATCGAGCAGTATCTCGACGGCAGAACGATCGAGGATTTCCGCCCGCGGCATTTGCGAGTCGTCAAAGCACGGGACATCGGCCTCGACCCGGAAGAGAGCGCGCTCGTCGGGCTGCTACGTTCGTGGCGAATCAAACGTGCACGAAAGGCAGCGTGATTACGTCGCGGCTTTGCGGTACGGTAAGCGCGAAGAAACCCGGTTCTCCAAGGAGGAATGCAAGTGGCTCGCAAGACTGTGCTCGTGTCCGACATGTCCGGCGTCGAAATCGCCGACGGGAAGGGCGCGACGATTCGGATCACCTTCCACGACGCCCGCAAGGGTGTCCGTGAGCTCGACGTCACCGACGCCGAGGCCGAGAAGATGGGCGGCCGCCAGGTCGCACGCCGCGGCCGCCGGCCGAAGTCGGCGACCCAGTAGCGCCGGACGGTTGAGAGAGCGGGGGAAACCCCGCTCTTTCCACCTTTTTCTTCAGCCGGGGCAGCAG
Organism: Gaiellaceae bacterium; assembly: GCA_033857955.1. Lineage (GTDB taxonomy): Bacteria > Actinomycetota > Thermoleophilia > Gaiellales > Gaiellaceae > Gaiellasilicea. Next base: position 16,449 of record JAWVCW010000012.1, read on the forward strand.
AGGCCCGGACTACCATGGGCAGATGAGTCTGGCTCTCGTCGTCGGGCCGGCGAAAGCCGGCAAGATCGCGCGTCTGCTCGAGGGGTACCTCGCGGCGATCGACTGCGACCCGGTCCTGATCGTCCCAAACCGGACTGACGTCGACAGGATCGAGCGTGACCTGTTGCAGCGCGCCGGCGCCCTGCTCGCAGGCTCGATCGGCACCTTCGACGACGTCTTCCGCGAGCTCGCGCTCGGCGCAACCGATGCGAGAGCCGTCACGAGCGATGCTCAGCGCGCCCTGCTGGCACGGAGCATCCTCAACCGGACGCCGCTCAACGGCCTCGGCCGCTCCGCACGCTTCGCGGGCTTCGCAGACGCGCTCCTTGCGGCGCTCGGCGAGCTCGAGTCCGGCTTGCTCGAGCCGGCACAGCTCGAGGGAGATCTCCGGCTGCTCTACGCCGCCTACCGGGAGGAGCTCGACCGGCTCGGGCTCTGGGACCGGGATCTGCTTCGTCGCCGGGCGGTCGAGCGGCTCCGGTCGGAGCTCGACGCGTGGGATGGGCGGCCGGTCTTCGCCTACGGATTCGAGGATTTGACCGGCGCGGAGTGGGGTCTGCTCGAGGCGCTCTCGGCGCGCACAGAGGTGACGGTATCGCTCCCGTACGAGCCGGGACGCGCTGCATTCGCGTCGCTTCGCCGTACGCAGGAGGATCTCGCAACGCTCGCCGGCGGGCGGATCGAAGAGCTTCCCGCCCGCGCCGGCGAGTACGGACATCGTGCGCTCGCACACCTGGAGCGACAGCTCTTCGCCGACGAGCCGCCCGCCGGGCCCCCGCTGGACGGCGCCGTCCGTTTCTTCGAAGCCGCCGGGGCCCGCGGCTCGCTGGAGCTCGTTTCGGAGGAGATCCGTGAGCTCGTGGCGAGCGGCACGCCGCTCGAGGAAATCGCACTCGTCATCCCCTCCGTCGAGCGCTGGCGTGCGTCCCTGGAAACGGTGCTCGGCACCCTCGGGATCCCATTCTCGATCGAGGGACGCGTCCGGCTCGGCCAGACCCCGTTCGGACAGGCGTTGCTCGCGCTGCTGCGCTTCGAATGGCACCAGGGCGGTCGCCGCGATCTCTACGCCTACCTCCGCTCACCGTTCTCCGGCTTCACGCGCCCGAATGTCGACTTTCTCGAGGGCAGGCTGCGCGGCCGGGGGGTCTCGCTGCAGCAGGCGGTCGAGGAGGAGACGATCAAGCTCCGCGACGGGCAGCCACTGCCGCCGCTCGAGGCGCTGCGCAGCGCCGTCGGGCCGGTCGACGCCGTCCGGGCCGTCGCCGCCTCGATGCTGCGCGGTGCCCACGGCCTCGAGGCGCCGCCGATCGGCGAGTCGAGTCGTGCCGACCTGCGCGCCTACGACGCGATCGTCCGTCTCCTCGACGAGCTCGAAGGCTGGCGTGCGCTCGGCGAGGAGCTCACGGCCGATGAGGTGCTGGCCGCGCTCGAGCACGCGGAGGTACGGATCGGGTCGGCGTCCGAAACGGGCCGAGTCGCCGTGCTCGACCTGGCGCGCGTCCGTACTCGCCGCTTCGACGCAGTCTTCCTGCTCGGGCTCGAGGAAGGGACGCTGCCGCGCCGAGGCAACCCGTCCCCATTCCTCGACGATGACGCCCGCGGCACGCTCGACCGCGATGCGCATGCCAGGCTCGTCCGGCCCGACGCCGTGGAGCGCGAGCGCTACCTCTTCTACACGGCCTGCACCCGGGCCACGCGCCGGCTGACGCTGGTGCGCGAAGCCGCCACGGACGAGGGCAGCCCACGCGAGCCGAGCCCATTCTGGGACGAGGTCGTCGCGCTCTTCGATCCCGACGACGTGCGGCGCTGGACGCGGCGGCGCCCGCTCTCGCAGCTGACCTGGGAGCTGGAGGCAGCGCCGACCGAGCGCGAGCGGCTGCGGGCGCTCGCTCAGCTGGCCGTCGCCGAGCCCGACGAGGCGCAGGCACTGGCGGCGGCGAACGGCTGGGAGCGGCAACTCGAGCGGGCGCGGCACGCGTTCGTGCGCGAGACGAAGCTCAGCCATCCGCGCGTGCTGGGCGAGCTCTCGGCGAAGACGCCGTTCAACGTCACCGAGCTCGAGCGCTTCGCCGACTGCTCGTCGGCCTGGTTCTTCGAGCGGCTGATCTCGCCCCGTCAGATCGACAGGCGCGTCGACGCGATGCTGCGCGGCTCGGTCGCGCACACGACGCTGCACCGCTTCTACGCCGGCCTGCCGCGCGCGATCGGAAGCGACCGGGTGGAGGAGAGCCGCCTCGACGACGCCCTCGCCTTCCTCGGCGAATGCCTGGAAGGTGCGCTCGGCGGCGTGAAGATGGAGATGACCGAGCTCGAGCGGCGCGAGCTCGAGCAGAGCCTGCGGCGTGACCTCGAGCAGCTCGTTCGCGATGAGGCGCGTTCACCGCTTCCGCTCATGCCGCGGAAGTTCGAGGTCGGGTTCGGCTCCGAGCGGTCGGCGCCGGAGCTCCAGCGAGGCCTCGACCTCGGTGACGGCGTCATGCTCTCGGGGAAGATCGACCGGATCGACGTCGACCCGGGCAGCGCGCGCGGGATCGTCCAGGACTACAAGTCGGGCCGCACCGGTCACTCCGCTGCGGAGATCGAGAAGGAGCTGCGGCTCCAGATCCCGCTCTACATGCTCGTCCTGCGCGACCTCGTCGGCATCGAGCCGCTCGGCGGTCTTTACCGGCCGCTCGCAGGCGAGCGGCGTGCCCGCGGCCTGCTCCGGGCCGAGGTGAAGGACGACGTGCTACCCGGCTTCGCCAAGAACGACTACCTCGAAGAGGACGCGTTCTGGGCGCAGGTCGAAGGCGCGCGTGATCTCGCGCGAGGCCTCGCGCAGCGAATTCGTGAGGGCGACGTGCGTCACGACCCGAAGGGGACGGACGGCTGTCCGGCCTGGTGCGATCTCTGGCGGATGTGCCGGATCAGGCGCGCATGAGGACTGCAAACGACCAGCAGGCAGCGGCGATCGCCGCGCGCGGCCAGGTCTTCGTCTCGGCGGGCGCGGGGACGGGCAAGACGACCGTGCTGGTCGAGCGCTTCGTCGAGGCGGTCTGCGAGCGTGGGCTCGACGTCGAGTCGATGCTCGTGATCACCTATACGGAGCGCGCGGCGGGAGAGTTGCGCGGCCGGATCCGCTCGCGCCTGCACGAGCTCGGCCGCCACGACCTCGCCCGCTCGCTCGACGGGGCCTGGATCTCGACGATCCACGGCTTCTGCCTGCGCCTGCTGAAGTCCCACCCGTTCGCCGCCGGCCTCGACCCGCGCTTCCGTGTGCTGGACGACAGCCAGGGCCGCGTGATCCGCGGCGAGGCATTCGAGGCGGCGTTGAATGAGTTCTGCGCCGGCGACGATCCTCAGCGGCTGCGGCTGCTCGCGACCTACGGCGCCTCCGGACTGCGCAAGATGCTCACTACCGTCTACGAGACGCTCCGCTCGGCCGGCCGCGAGCTGGCGCTGGAGCTCGGCGCGCGGCCGGGACTCGAGGAGCGGCTAGCCGAGCTCGCGGAGACGGCGCGCGATCTCGCAGCGGACCCCGGGGCGAGCGACGCGGCGCGGGCGGCCGCCGCCCAGGCGCTCGTCCTCGCCGAAGAGAAGCCGCCGTTGCCGGAGCGGCTCCTGGACCTCAGCGGACTGCGGGCACGGCAGGAGCGCGCAGCCACATACGAGGAGGCGCGGAAGGCGGTCGAGCAGGCAGCGCTCGACGAGGTTGCGCTGCGCGACCGCGAGCTGCTCCAGGAGCTCCTACTCGGGTTTGCGCAGTCGTACGCGGACGCGAAGGATCGCGAGTCGGCGCTCGATTTCGAGGATCTCCAGCTCCGGGCGCGCGACCTGTTGCGCGAGAACGAGACGCTCAGAGAGCGCGAGCAGCTGCGCTTCCGCTCGATCATGGTCGACGAGTTCCAGGACACGAATCGGCTCCAGTGCGAGCTTGTGGATCTGCTCACGGGTGCCGACACCGAGCGGTTCTTCGTCGGCGACGAGTTCCAGTCGATCTACGGCTTCCGGCACGCGGACGTGCAGGTCTTCCGGGAGCGGCGGGCGCAGGCCGACACGCTGCTGCCGCTGACCCGCAACTACCGCTCGCGGCCCGAGGTGCTGGCCGTCGTCAACCACCTCTTCGGCGCGGAGTTCGGCGAGGAGTTCCAGCCGCTCGCAGCCTCGGGCGAGTTCCCCGATCCGGTGTTCGGAACTCCGGTCGAGCTGCTCGTGACGGATAAGGCCGCGTATGCCGGCAGCGGTGTCCACTGGCGCCGGGCCGAGGCGCGGCATGTGGCGCGGCGCGTGAAGGAGCTCGTCGACGGCGGCGTCGCGAGTGCGGGGGAGATCGTCCTCCTGTTCGCCGCCGGCACCGACGCGGAGTGGTACGAGGAGGAGTTGCGCGAGATAGGGCTCGCGACCTACCGCGCGACCGGCCGCGGCTACTTCGGCCAGCAGCAGGTGGTCGACCTGCTCTCGTATCTGCGCCTGCTCCAGAACCGCTACGACGACGAGGCACTCGTCTCCGTGCTCGCCTCGCCGTTTGTCGGCGTGTCGAACGATGCGCTCCTGCTGATTCGGCGGGCGGCGCGCGGGCCGATCTTCACCGGGCTCGAGCGCTCGCTCCCTGCTGATCTCGACGAGCGCGACGTCCGGCTCCTGCGCGCGTTCCGGCAACGCTACGACCGGCTGGTCGAGGCGGCGGCGCGCCTCTCGCTCGAGCGGCTCTGCGAGCGGATCGTCGCCGACCACGACTACGACCTCGCCGTGCTCGCCCAGTGGGACGGGCGCCGGCGCTACGCGAACCTGCGGAAGCTCGCACGGATCGCACGCTCCTTCGAGGAGCTGCGCGGCCCGGACGTGGAGGGCTTCGTCCGCTTCGTCGAGGAGCAGGAGGCCGTCGGCGCGGCCGAGCGGGACGCGGTTGCCGAGGAGGAGGGGGCGGATGCGGTGCGTCTGCTCACGATCCACGCGGCGAAGGGTCTCGAGTTCAAGGTGGTCGTGGTCGCCGACGCAGGGCGCGACCGGAATGCACCGTCCGCGGATGAGATCCTCTGCCTCTCCGACGGGCGCTTCGGCTTCCGGGTCGCCGACCCGGTGACGGGGAAGCGGCACGGCGTGCTGGGCTACGAAAACGTCAAGGACGCGCGCCAGACCGAGGACGAGGCCGAGCGGCTGCGCCTCTACTACGTCGCGATGACCCGCGCCATCGACCGGCTGATCGTCTCCGGCTCGATCGACTCGGAGCGCAAGGCCGACGAGAAGACGCCGATCGGCTGGGTGCTAGGTCGTCTCGATTGCGCGGCCGAGGTTGCGGGCGCCGGCGACACCCCGATCGAGCTCGAACGGGAGGGAGCACGCGTGCTCGTCCGGGTCGACCGGACGCCGCCGGTCGCGGAGCCGGCGCGTGTCGTCCTGCCGGCCACGGCGGTGGTCGACGACGAGACGGGCCAGCTTGCGCTCTTCGCACCCGGCGCTGCGCCGTCGCTACCGCCGCTCGCGCCGGTGCTGGCGCAGATCCAGGCGCTGCCCGAGCCGCCTCTGCACGACGTGCGTCGACTCTCCTACAGCGCGCTGGCGCTCTTCGAGCGCTGCTCGTACCGCTACTACGCCGAGCGTGTGGCGGGCATGCGGCCTGCGCAGGCGCACGGGACCGTCGCCGGGCAAAGCGGGCTGGCGGCGACCGAGACCGGCGACGCCGTGCACCGGCTGCTCGAGCTCGTGGACCTCGAGGCCCCTACGCCACCGGAGGCGGAGCAGGTGCGAGCCTGGTATCCGGCCGTGACCGAGGAGGAGCTCGCTCGCATCGCCGGCTTCGTCGACTCGTACTGCGGCTCCGATCTCGCTCGTCGGATCGCGACGCTCGCCGGCGCGCGGCCGGAGCGGCCGTTCGCGTTCGAGCACGACGGCGTTCTCCTGCACGGACGACTGGACGTCCTCCAGCGCGACGGGCCGCGCGCACTCGTTCTCGACTACAAGACCAACACGCTCGCCGAGGGGACGCCGGAGGAGATCGTCGAGGCCGACTACCGGCTGCAGCGGCTCGTCTACGCGCTCGCGTGCTTCCGGGCGGGCGCCGAGGAGGTCGAGGTCGTCTACCACTTCCTCGAGCGCCCCGATGCTGTCGTCTCGAACACGTTCGTGCGAGCGGACACAGCTGTGCTCGAAGCCGAGCTGTCGGAGGCGATCGGCAGGATCCGCGCGGGCGAGTTCCGTCCGACCCCCAGCGAGTTCGTCTGCGCGGGCTGCCCCGCCCTCGACGTCGTCTGTGCGGGGCCGCGGCTGCGCTCTCGCCCGCCCGAGCTCGCTGCGGTCTCCTGATGCGCGTCGCGGTCCTTGCCGACGTCCACGGCAACCTGCCCGCGTTGGAGGCCGTGCTCGCGGAGGTCGCGTCGCTCGAGGTCGATCGGATCGTGTGCGGCGGAGACGTCGTCGCGGGGCCGTTCCCGCGCGAGTGCCTCGACAAGCTCGTCGGTCTCGACGCCGCCTTCGTCCGTGGCAACGCGGACCGCGAGTCCTCGCGCGCGCCCGCGGGAACCTGGGAGTGGATCGTCAGCAATCTCGACCCGCTGTCGGTGGAGTTCCTGAGCGAGCTTCCGCACGCCGTGTCGCTCGGCGGCGTCCTCTACTGCCACGGCTCTCCGCGCGACGACGACGAGATCCTGACCCGCATCTCCTCCGACGAGCGGTTTCGAGCAGCCCTCGAGGGAGTCAGGAAGCGCCTCGTCGTCGGCGGGCACACCCATGTGCAGTTCGAGCGCATCGTCGATGGGATCCGGTTCGTCAACGCCGGTAGCGTCGGCATGCCATACGAGGGGAGGCAGGGTGCGTTCTGGGCGTTGCTGGACGGCGTCGACGTCGACTTCCGGCACACGCCGTACGCCGTCGACGCGGCGGCAGCCGCGATTCGGACGAGCGGCTATCCCGGCGCGGAACAGATCGCCGGTTGGCTGCTCGACCCGGAGGACCCGGACGAGGTGTCGGCGTACTTCGAGAGCGTTGCCACGTAGCTTCGTCCACGAGGCGCGGCGGCGGGTCGGGCCGAAGAAGGCGCGCATCAGGCCGATCATCGAGCGGCTGGCCGTGGAGCACGCCGACGCGCGGATCGCCCTTACCTTCCGCAACCCCTTGGAGTTGCTCATCTCGGTCATGTTGTCCGCGCAGACGACGGACGTGAACGTGAACCGCGTCACGGGGCGCTTGTTCGAGAAGTACCGGCGGCCGGAGGACTATCTCGCCGTGCCGCAGGAGGAGCTCGAGCTGGATGTGTACGCGACCGGCTTCTTCCGTCAGAAAGCGAAGTCGATCCGAGGCGCGATGCGCGTGCTCCTGGAGGAGTTCGACGGGAAGGTGCCGCGCACCATCGACGAGCTCCTGCGGCTCCCCGGGGTCGCACGCAAGACCGCGAACGTCGTCGCTGCGGAGCTCGGAACCCCTCAGGGAATCGTCGTCGACACGCATGTGCGCCGGCTCTCGCAGCGGCTCGGGCTGACGAAGCACGAGGACCCTGTCAAGATCGAGCGTGACCTCGTGAAGCTCGTTCCACGCGAGGACTGGGGCCGTTTTCCGCACCTGCTGATCTGGCACGGGCGCCGGATCTGCGACGCCCGCCGGCCGCTGTGCGAGGAGTGCGTCCTCAACGACTTGTGCCCGTCGGCCAGGGTCTGGACAGCGCCCGAGCCGGGTGGGAGGATCGGCTCGCCGCCAACGTAGAGGAGGGGACGATGAAGCGTCGGTTCGCTTTGCCGTTCGCCGCCGTGCTGTCGACCTCGCTGGCGACCTCGCTGGCGCTCGCGCTGTCAGGAGCGGCGCACGGCGCCTATCCGAGCTCGATCGCGTCGACGGGCGACTCGATCACCCGCACGCTCAACGACTGCTGGTTCCCGTACGTGGACGCGAACGACGTGTGCGCGTCGAGTGAGGCCGCCATGACGGACGTCGGCGTCTTCCGCGCTCAGTTCGGCGCGGCGATGGCGTCGCTCACAGCGAGCCTCCCGAGCGCACGGGTCTTCGTCTCGAGCATCCCGGACGTCGACCAGCTGTTCTCGCTCTACCGGTACGACCTCGGCGCGAACTCCGTCTGGGCGGTCGCCGGCATCTGCCAGTCGATGCTCGCGTACCCGTTCTCGAACTCTCCCGGCGACGTCGCGAGGCGCGCTCGGGTCCGCCAGCGGAACATCGACTACAACATTCAGCTCGCGCAGGTCTGTGCGCTGTACACACAGTGCCGCTTCGACGGGAACGCGGTCTTCAACACCGCTTTCGTCCGCAGCGACGTGACCACGCGCGACTACTTCCACCCGTCGGCGGCCGGGCAGACGAAGCTCGCAGCGGTGACGTGGCCGGCGACGTTCAGCTTCGTGCAGTGAGCGCCTCTCCCCGCTAGTTCGCGGCCAGAGCCGCCCGTTCCCGTTCGGCGAGTGGGCGGCTCGTGCCGCCCTTCCCGTCGATCGCGACGACGACCAGCTCGAGCTCGGCGACGACCCGTCCGTCTGGTGCGCCGAGCCTCACGTTCGCCGTCACGCTCTTCGTGCCGAGCCCGGCCAGGGAGGCCGAGCCGACAACCTGCACGTCGGTGAGACGAAGCTCCGAGCGGTACTCGATCGTCGTTCGCGCCGCGACGTAGTCCCAGACCGTCCCGGGCCCGAGCCCGAGCTTCTCCTGGAACCAGTGGTCGAGCACCTCCTCCGCGAAGGTCAGGTAAACGGCCTGATTGACGTGGCCGTAGGCGTCGAGGTCGCGCCACCGGATGTCGATGCGCTTCTCGTGCATCAGATGGCTGCCGCCATGATCTCATGGGTTCGGGGCGCGCGATGGCGTGTGGCCAGACCACGCCCCGCGCCGGACGATCTCATCGCAGCAGCCATCTGGCTACCGGGGCGAAAGGGCGACGAGCAAGCCGCCGTCGTCGTCGTACGCCGGAAAGATGTCCGCCGTGACCGGCTTGACCCGTCCCGCGCGCGAGCGCAGCTCGAGCTTCTCCCCGAGTTGCCGCACACCCCATTCGAGCGCCACGGCGACCGGGCTCTTGCCTTCCTCGAAGCCCCTGAGACCAAAGGCGTCCACCACCTCCTTGCCCATCAGGTCGGACTCGCGGTAGCCGGTCAGTTCGAAGACGCCCCGTCCGGACGCGAGCACACGACCTGCCCGGTCGCACGCGACGAGACCGGTGTTCGGAGCCGGGTAGTAGTCGTCGAGCAGCTCGAAGAGGAACCCGAAACCGCAGCGCTCGCACGCGACCGCCTGGCGCAGGATGCCCTGCCGGCCGTCGTGGTCGACCGAGCGATCCTTGCAGTTCGGGCAGATGAAGAACGGCATCAGTCCAGCGTACCGACGAGGGTGAGATCACCTCTCATCCGAAAAGCTTGCTGGCCGGTCGTCCGGTAGCACTTCGGGCAGTGACTGCTTGCACTCATCGTCATGACCGCGCTCGTCGCCGTCATGGTCGTTTCGCTTGCAGCAGCGGGGAAGTCGAGCTTCCGGGGCAAGCGCCGACCTCGTGGAGAGAGATCACCGTCACGAGCAGCTCCGGCAAGATTCTCAAGCTCCGCGACATCTCGCGCAGCTTCTAGTCCTCGCACCGCACGGCCCGCCTGCGACTCTCGTCAGATCCACCTCTTCCACCGGAAGAAGGCGAGCTGCGCGATGGTGGAGACGACGATCACGGCCCACGAGAACGCGTAGCCGTAGTGCCAGTGCAGCTCCGGTATGTGATCGAAGTTCTGGCCGTAGACGCCGACCACGAAGGTGGGGAAGAGGAGGAGGGAGGCGATCGCGGTCAGGCGCTGTACGACCTCGTTCTGGCTCTGCGCCACCTTCGACTGGTGGAAGTCCCGGACGCCGGCGACGAGGTCGCGTGAGAGCTCGAGCGAGTCGTTCGCGCGGAGGAGCTTGTCGTACACGTCGCTGAACAATGTGATCTCGTGCGCGTCCAGAAGCCCGGGCGCCTCGCTCTCGATCCTGCCGTCCACGACTCGGTGGACCGCGTCGCGCGTCGGTGAGAGGGTCTGACGGATGTGCAGGATGTCGTGGCGAAGGGCGGACAGCCGGTCATGTACATCCCGGGCTGCGAGATCCTCTTCGACCGCGTCCTCGACGTCGTCGATCTCGTCGTTCAGATCGTCGATCAGGTCGAGGTAGCGTTCGGCGACGATGTCGGCCAGGTGGAAGGCGACCCGGCCGGGCGGAACGTCCCGATCCTGGCACGCCTCCTTCAGCTCGGTCGGATCGAACGGTTCCCCGTCTGCGGGCGTCCGCCGCACCGTGAGCGCGTGGTCGCGGTTGAGGAGGATGCCGACTTCCTGATAGTAGACGCGATCCTCGTCCTTGACCGCGACCGGCACGACGAACGCGCCGATCGCGTGATCGTCGGCGCCGAAGAGCGTCGGCCGCGGCTCGCCCGTTCCCACGAGCAGCCCCAGCTCGCGCTCGTCCAGCCTCACACCCGCTGCGGCCTCGATCTCCTCCGCGGTCGGATCGAGCAGGTCGACCCAACTCGTGCCGTCACCCATCGTGACGAGGCTAGCGTGCGGCCCGGCCGGAGCCTAGGCCGGCGTCGTGTGCTCGCGCGGCGCCGTCAGCGCGGCCTCGGGGTGGCCCTCGGACTCCGCGAGGAAGCGCTCCGCGTCGAGCGCAGCGGCGCAGCCGGAGCCGGCGGCGGTGATCGCCTGCCGGTAGACGTGATCCTGGACGTCGCCCGCGGCGAACACGCCCGGGACGTTCGTCTCCGTCGACTTGCCCTTGGTGACCAGGTAGCCGTTTTCGTCGTGGTCGAGCGCATCGACGAACAGCTTCGTCGTCGGATCGTGGCCGATCGCGACGAACAGGCCGTCAGTCGCGTAGTCGAGGGTCTCGCCGGTCTCGACGTTGCGCAGGCGCACGCCGGTGAGCTTGCCGGTCTCGACACCGAGGACGTCCTCGACAACGTACGGAGTCAGGATCTCGATCTTCTCGTGGTCGCGGACGCGGTCGATCATGATCTGCGATGCCCGGAACTCGTCGCGGCGGTGCACGACCGTGACCTTGGAGGCGAACTTCGTCAGGTAGAGCGCCTCCTCCATCGCCGAGTCGCCGCCCCCGACGACCACGACCTCGCGGTCGCGATAGAAAGCGGCGTCGCAGGTGGCGCAGTACGTGACGCCGCGGCCGTGAAGTGCCCGCTCGGACTCGAGCCCGAGCTGGCGCGCGGTGGCGCCCGTCGCGACGATCACGGTCCGCGCGAGGTGCTCCTCGTCGCCGACGAAGACCTTGAACGGGCGCTCGGAGAAGTCCACGCGTGTGACGTCGTCGGTCACGAACTCCGTGCCGAAGCGCGCCGCCTGGGCGCGGAACTCGGCCATCATCTCGGGGCCCATGATCCCGTCCTCGTAGCCCGGGTAGTTCTCGACCTCGCTCGTGATCATCAGCTGGCCGCCCCAGTTGAACCCCTCGATCAGGAGCGGGCTCAGGTTGGCGCGCGCCGCATAGAGCGCAGCGGTATATCCGGCGGGGCCGCCACCGATGATGATCACGTCACGAACGTCGTTCACTCTTTCTCCTCAGTCCTGTCTGGCGCAGTATGCGCCTTCACAATAGAGAACGAATCGGCGGCCCTAGGTGTTCCGGGTGGTCCGCCCGCGTAGGCTTAGAATCCGGCAAGCCCAGGCAGAAAGGTCGGAGATGACGACAATCACGGTCAGCCTCGAGGGGCTCAGGGAGCTCGCCGCCTTCCGCGCCCAGAAGGGCTGCGCGATCAGCCTCTACGTCGACCTCGATCCGAGCGTCTCGCCGACGACAGGCGCCGTCGCGACGCGGGTGCACTCGCTGCTCGACCTCGCTGCGAAATCTCACGGCGCGACACGCCCCGATCTCGCCCACGAGGTCAAGACGGGGCTGAAGGAAGACTTCGAACGGCTCGAGCAGTTCTTCGACGCCGAGTTCGACCGGGACGGCGCCCGCGGCCTCGCCGTGTTCGCCGCCGGGCTCGACAACGTCTGGAGCGTGCTTTCGCTCCCGTCCTCGGTTCCCGAAGCCGCGCGGGTCGCCGACGACTTTCTGCTCGCCCCGCTGGTGCCGATGCTCGGGCGTGGGAACGGCGTGCTCGTCGCTGTGATCAGCCGCGAGCAAGGACATCTCCTCGAGCTCCGCGGTGGCCGGCTCCAGGAGATCGCCGACCGCACCGAGGACACCCCAGGCCGTCACGATCAGGGCGGTTGGTCGCAAGCGCGGTATCAGCGGCACATCGAGAAGCTCGAGCACGACCACTACAAGGCAGTCGTCGAGGAGCTCGAGGCGCGCTTCCGGAGACTGGGCCGGCCCCGCATCGTCATGGTCTCCAGCGAGGAGACGCGCGGCGACCTCCAGGAGACGCTCCCCGCCGAGATTGCCGAGGCGATCATCGGCTGGACGACCGCCGAGGCGCACGCAACCGGAGCGGAGCTGCACGAACACGTCAAGCCCATCGTCGAGGAGTGGCGGGCCGCGCGCGAGAGTGACACGGTCGAGCGCTGGCGCGAGGAGGTCGGAAAGGGCGCCCGCGGGACCGCTGGCTGGGCGGACACGCTCGAGGCGGCATCGGACGGCCGGGTGGAGACGCTGCTCCACCAGCCCGGGGTCAAGCGGGATGCGTTCCGCTGTCCCTCGTGCGGCCGAGCTGCGCTCGATGCCACAACGTGCCCACTCGACGGGACGACGATGGAGCCGCGGGACGACGGGCTCGACATCGCCGTGCGCCTGACGCTCGCGCACGGCGGCGACGTGCTCGCAGTCGAGCACCGGCAGGACCTCGATCCCGTCGACGGGATCGGCGCGATTCTGCGTTTCTAGGCGGCGTCGATCGCGCGCAGCTGTTCGCCGAGCTCGGGCGCCTGCACGGACTGCGGCTGCTCCGCCACCGGCGTGAGCTCCGGCAGCTCCTTGTCGGAGACGACGTAGCCCTCCAGCTTGCGCGCGGTCGGAAGTAGCCGCTTCTCGAGAGATCCGACCGTGTCGTTGAACGCGCCGACCGCCCCTTTCAGGCTGTTTCCCATCTTCGTCAAGTGAGCTCCGATGACACCCACGCGCTCGTACAACTCCCGTCCGAGTGCCAGAACCTCTCGCGCGTCCTCCGCGACGCTTTCCTGCTGCCACCCGTGTGCGATCGACTGGAGCAGGACGATGAGCGTCGTCGGTGAGGCGACGTGCACGCGCGAGCGAGCAGCCGTCTCCACCAGGGAAGGATCCTGCTCCCAGGCCGTGCGGAAGAAGCCTTCGTCGGGAAGGAACATGACGACGTAGTCGGGCGTATCGCCGAACTGCTGCCAGTAGCTCTTGGCGCTGAGCTTCGCCACGTGCTCGCGAACCTGGCGGGCGTGAGACTCGAGATGGCGGGTGCGCTCGGCGTCGTCGGTCGCCTCGCAGGCGTCGAGGTACGCGGCGAGCGGAACCTTCGCGTCGACGATCACAATCTTGTCCCCGGGCAGGCGGACGATCAGATCGGGGCGCAGCCGTCCATCCTCGGTCGAGACCGTGACCTGCTCATCGAAGTCGCAATACGGCAGCATCCCCGCGAGCTCGACGACGCGCTTCAGCTGAATCTCTCCCCAGCGTCCCCGGACGTGCGGCGTCCGCAATGCCGTCGCGAGGGTTGCGGTGCGCTCGCTCAACTGCGACAGCTGGCTTCCAAGCGCGCCGTAGGCCCGCTCTCTCGCAAGCTCCAGCGTTCGGACTTGGCCGTCGACCTTCTCGAGCGACTCCTTCAACGGCCTGACGTATCCCGTTAGCTTGGATTCGGCGATCTCGAGAAACGCCGAGCTGTTCGCCTGATAGGCGTCGGCGGAGGCCGCGCGCACGGCGTTGACGACCTTGTCGTCGAAAGAGCGCCGTTCAACATCGAGCTCAGCACGCGTTCCGGCGAGCGCGCTCTCGGCAACGCCCAAACGCCGCGACGCCGCGACCCACGCGACGAGTGCGCCGAGAACGAGGCCGAGGATGAGTGCCAGTACGACCATGGCCGACGAACGGTAGAGACAGGGTCGGACGGCAGGCATCACCGAATGGGTACGATCGCTCGCCGATGGCCAGGAAAGATCGAGTCCCAAACCCGCCGAAGCGCCCCCAGGGTCCGCAGCGCCGTTCGACGCCCGCTGGTCCTGCGGCTGCGGAGCAGCGCCGCCGCATCCTCCTCCTGGTGGCTGGGGCGGGGGTCGTAGCTCTCGTCGCGGTCCTCGCGATCGTCTTCCTCGGCGGTGGGGGCGGCGGGAGCAACGAGCGCGCGACGCTCGAGGCCGCGGGCTTCAAGCTCCAGAGCTTCCCGGCCCTCTCGAACCGGCCCGACCATTCGGACGTGCCGACGCTTGCAACCAAGCCGAAGTGGAACTCCATGCCGCCGACGAGTGGGCCGCACTACGGCGTGCCCGCGGTCTGGGGCTCGTACGACGAGCAGGTGCCGCTCGTGCAGTCGCTGCATAACCTCGAGCACGGCGGTGTCGTCATTCACTACGGCCCGAAGCTTCCTCCGGCCCAGGTGCAGGCGATCCGCGATTGGTACCAGAACCTCGACGACCCGAACGGCTTGATCATCTCGCCGCTCTCCACGAACGCGAACAAGGTCACGCTGTCTGCGTGGACGGCTCCCGATGCGTCCAGCGGTACGCGGGATCGCGGTCGCGGCTGGCTGGCGACCGGCACGAAGTTCGACAGAGGCGCATTCGAGGCGTTCATCAAGGAGCACCGCTACAAGGGCCCCGAGCGCCTTCTGCCCGAGCAGTTAGCACCCGGCTCGTAGTCGTCCACCCGCCGGGGTGGCGGAACTGGCAGACGCGGTCGACTTAAAATCGGCTGGCCTCGCGGCCGTGCGGGTTCGACTCCCGCCCCCGGCATCGGAAGCAGTACCGATCCCGTGGCGCCCGCATACACTCCGGCGATGGCGTCGGTGGAAGAAACCGCTGCACACACGCATCTCGAGTGGGACACGCCACTCTTCGGGACGGCGATCGCGCAGTTCGAGCAGGCGCTTCCCTACGCGGACGTCTCCGATGCCGTGGCGGAGCGGCTTCGCTACCCGGAGCGGGCGGTCATGCTGTCCGTCCCGGTCAAGATGGACGACGGTACTCGTGCGGTCTTCGCCGGCTATCGCGTCCAGCACTCGTCCGTGCTGGGGCCGACCAAGGGCGGCATCCGTTACGACCCGGAGGTCACGCTCGGCGAGTGCGCAGCGCTGGCGGTCTGGATGACCTGGAAGTGCGCGCTCCTGCGCCTCCCCTACGGCGGCGCGAAGGGCGGTGTCCGTTGCAACCCTCGCCAGATGTCCCTGCGCGAGATCGAGGGGCTGACGCGCCGCTTTACGTCCGAGCTGCTGCCGATCATCGGGCCGCAGCAGGACATCCCGGCACCCGACATGGCGACGAACGAGCAGACGATGGCCTGGATGATGGACACCTACTCGATGCAGGTCGGGCACGCCGTGCCGGAGATCGTGACGGGGAAGCCGATCTCGATCGGCGGCTCGGTCTTCCGGCACGAGGCCACCGGCGCCGGGGTCGTGATGGTCACCGCCCGCGCCTGCGAGCGCCTCGGCTGGAAGCTCGCAGAGCAGCGGTGCGTCGTCCAGGGCTTCGGGAACGTGGGCGGGATCGCCGCGCACGAGCTCGCCGACCGCGGCGCCACCGTGATCGCGGTCTCCGACATGTCCGGCGGCGTCTACGACGGCAACGGCCTCGACGTCCATGCGATGAGCGAGTTCGCGAAGGAGCACGGCTCGCTCGAGGACTGGCCGTCGGGAACTCGCATCACGAACGAGGAGCTGCTCGAGCTGCCCTGCGACATCCTCGTCCTCGCGGCGCGCGAGGATCAGGTGACCGAGGAGAACGCCGGGCGCATCCAGGCGCGCCTCATCGCCGAGGGCGCGAACGGGCCGACGTCGCTCGAAGGCGACGCGATTCTCGCCGAGCGCGGGATTCCGATCCTGCCGGACATCCTCACGAACGCCGGCGGCGTCACCGTCTCGTATTTCGAGTGGGTTCAAGACCTCGGGCGGCTCTTCTGGGGTCGCGAGGAGATCCGCGACAAGCTCCAGGAAAAGATGAATGACGCGTTCGACCGCGTGTGGGACATCTCGAAGGAGCGCGGCGTCACGCTGCGGACAGCAGCGCTCGTCGCCGGGATCCGCGAGGTTGCGTCCGCCCTCGACGCACGCGGGCTCTATCCATAATCGCCCCATGGACCGTGTCCGGGACGCGATGGTCGTTGATCCGCCGATGCTCGACGGCAGCGCGAGCGCCCAGGAGGCCGGCGAGGCGCTCGCCCGCCCCGAGGTGCGCGGCCTCTTCGTCTGCGAGGACGGTCGCCTGCTCGGCGTCGTGACGCGCAAGACGCTCGTGCGCGAGGTCGTCGCCGCGGGCCGCGATCCTCGCGCGACGGAGCTGAGCACCATCGTCGAGGCGCCCCTGCATACGATCGGGCCCGAGTTGCCGCTCGACGAAGCCTTCCGGTTCCTCGAGGAGCACGACCTCGAGCGTGTCCCCGTGCTCGAGGAGGGTCGGCTCGTCGGGGTGCTGTCACGGGCGGTGCTGCAACGGCGGCTGGCGGAGGACGAGCCGCCGCCCGTCGAGGAGAGCTAGCAGCAGGGAGAGGCGCCGGGAGGCGCTGCGCCCTCTTCCGGCTCGGGCAGCTCGGCCGCCGCAAGCGCGGCCCCGTGCAGGATGTCGCGCTCGCTCGCCTCGATCCCGGCCAGGTCGTAGAAGCCGAGGATCTCCGCCAGGATCGCGGCGCCCGCGACGATCACCGGCGCGCGACCCGGCTCCACGATCTCCGCGCGCGCCTCGACCGTCATCGCCGCGAGTCGAGCCAGTTGCTCGTTCGCCGCGTCCGACGAGATGAGGTGGCCGTGAATGCGCTCGGGGTCGTACTCGTCGAGTCCGAGGTCCAGGGCGGCGACGGTCGTCACCGTGCCGGCGACGCCGACAGCGCGGTCGGCGTCCGCCTCGGGGAGCAGGCCGCGGACGTGATCGCGCACGGCGTCGACATCCTCGCCGAATCGCTCGGTCAGGCGCACGCAGCCGATGTCGAGGCTCACGCGCACGTCCGTGCCGACGACCTGGAGCTCCGTCGAGCCGCCGCCGATGTCGACGACCAGCGTGCCGGGCTCGACTGCGCCGATCCCGCGTAGCGTGAGCGCAGCCTCCTCCTCACCGGTCAGCAGCCGGGTCGTGAAGCCGTAACTCCACTCGATCTCGCCGAGAAAAGCCTCGCCGTTCTCCGCGTCGCGCACCGCGCTCGTGCCGATGCAGAGTGTCCGCTCGGCTCCGAGCGCCTCGAGCTCACGGCGGTACTCGGAGAGGACGTTGCGGACGCGGGCAATCGGCAGCGGCAGGAGCTTGTGGCGCGCGTCGACGCCTTCGCCCAATCGTGTGATCGTCAGCCGCCGGACGACTTCGGCGAGCGTGCCATTGGCATCGGCGACCAGGAGACGCGTGGAGTTCGTCCCCAGGTCGACGGCCGCAACTCTCACTTGCGAGGCACGACCGCGGTGATGCGACCGACCGAGGCGCGGACGTCAGACAACGCGGAGGTGAGGACGTTCAGCTGCGAGCGCGAGGCGCGCAGGCGTGCCAGCGACTCCTCCAGGCGGGAGCCGCTCGCGGCGGCCAGCTCGAGGTGCCGCTCGACCTGCGCGGTGGTCGCCGAGACGCGCTCGAGCTCGGTACTCACGTTGCGGCTGAGCGACTTGAAGGCTCGGAAGGCTTCGAGCGCCTTCAGCGTTACGAAGACTGAGGAGGCAACTGTGACGACGACCGCAAAGGCGAGGGCGAGCCAGAAAGGCATTGCGGCGATGCTAGCAACGGTGCTTGAATGAGCACGATGTCGCGCGTCAGGCAGGTTCTGGCGAGACGTGACGGGATCGCGCAGCTCGCCGTCGTCCTCGGGGCATTCGGTGCCTACGAGGTGGCGAGGCTTGCGATGACGCCGAACTGGGCGCAGGCATTCGCGAACGCGAACCGGATCGAGTCGGTCGAGGAGGTGCTCGGATTCGCGTGGGAGCAGTCGCTGCAGCGGGCATTCCTCGCGCTGCCGAACCTCGTCGCCGCGTTCAACCTCTTCTACTTCATCGGCCACTTTCTGATCACCGCCGTGTTTTTCTTCTGGCTCTACCACCGTTCGCGCGAGGGGTTCAGGAGCTTCCGCGACGCCTTTCTCGCGGCCACCGCGATCGCGGTCGTGATCCACTGGCTCTACCCGACTGCACCGCCGCGCCTCGCCGGTGTCGGCCTCGAGGACACGCTGCTCGTGCTGTCCGGCATCGACATCGGCTCGCCGACCTCGTCCGCGCTCTCGAACCCTGTCGCCGCCGTGCCGTCCCTGCATGCCGCGTATGCGCTCGGTGTCGGGATCGGGATGTACCGCTACGCTCACTCGCACCTGATCCGGGTCATCGGCGTGCTCTACCCGCCGCTCGTCGTGCTCACGATCGTCGTCACCGGCAACCATTTCGTGCTCGACGCCCTCGCCGGCATGGCGGTGCTCGCCGTCGGCTTCGGCCTGACGCGGGCCTTTCGGCATCGCACCGGTGACGAGAAAGTGCGAGCCTGCACGACCTGACGCGTGGCGAACCCGCGAGACGTCAGCTAGAATGAACGCCGCGTCGCGGGGTGGAGCAGTCAGGTAGCTCGCCGGGCTCATAACCCGGAGGTCGCAGGTTCAAATCCTGCCCCCGCTACTGGAAAAGCCCCGGAAACGGGGCTTTTTCTGTTGGTCTGCCGGTAAGAGCACGGTGAACTTTTGCCCAACTTTTGCCCGGCGGGAATCGCAAAAGCCCGGGTTCAGGCGACAGGACGCTCGCCCACGCGACCGCGCCTTCTCGACCCCGGATCGGGCGATTGCCGGGACTGGATCGCGAGCGCGGCTACCAGCCGCCGCCGCCGGAATCTCCTCCGCCATGGCCTTGCAGGGCGAAGCCGATCAACAGCCGCCACGGAGGGAGCGGGCTGCGCCCCACATGGACCCAGTTGCCGAGGAGTGCGCGCTTGTCGAGGTGGAGAGCGAAGCCGGGGCCGGACAGGCGACGGAACCGGATGTCGCTTTGCGGCTCACTCGTCGCGTAGTCGAGCAACCCACTGTCGGAGAGCCAGACGTAGAGGACGCCGCCACGCTTGCGGACCCATCGTGCGGCTCCACGCGATGCTCGGACCTCCGGCTGGATCATTCACTGAGTATGCCGCGCACCAGTCACCGAGGCAGCGCGGTTGAGCGCCTCCGGGCCACACTCAACTCTCAGGTGACATTCCCGGACTGTGAGTGTGTGGGTGTCCCGTCTGGGGCGTTTGTCAGGTTGGCGTCGGTGCTCTTCGGTCGTGACTCAATTTTCGGATGACCCGCTGTTGCGGTGTCTTTCCAGTGATGTGTCCGAGCGGA
Organism: Gaiellaceae bacterium; assembly: GCA_033857955.1. GTDB lineage: Bacteria > Actinomycetota > Thermoleophilia > Gaiellales > Gaiellaceae > Gaiellasilicea. The sequence continues at coordinate 35,817 of JAWVCW010000012.1, forward strand.
GAGTCCGGTGTCGGCCTGGCGCCCGCTTGCTGGCCTGATCAGAAGCCTGTCCGCCCTGTGGGGGCGTGACCCGTCACAGTCTTGCCGCCCGCGGTCTTCACCTCCAGACCGGCACCGGATGTGTCCCCCAACTCTGGCTGGAGGTCGGTACGGATGCTTGCAGATCAGCTGGACTACGTCGTCGGTGTTGATCCGCACCGCGACTCGCATGCGCTCGCGGTCGTGCACGTCGTCAGTGGCGCGGTCGTGTTCGAGACGGCAGTCCTCGCAAACAGCGGCGGCTACGCAAACGCGCTGAAGCTCGTCGACGTGCACGCCTCGGGTCGGCGTGCGTTCGCGGTCGAAGGTACGGGCTCGTTCGGAGCCGGTCTCACACGCTTCTTGAGCGGTCACGGTGAGCGGGTGCTCGAGGTCGGCCGCTTGCGGCGGGAGCGGCGCTCGGGTGGCAAGACCGACGCGCTCGACGCTGTCCGCGCCGCCCGCAGCGTGCTCGCACAGCCGCGTCCGGCGACACCGCGGGCTGGCGGGGAACGCCAGGCGTTGCAGGCACTTGTGGCCGCACGCGAAGGGGCAGTCAACGCCAAACGGGCTGGGCTCTGCCAGCTGCGCGACCTGTTGATCACGACACCTGAGCCGTTGCGGAGCGAGCTGCGGCCGCTGACGCGTGCACGGCTCTTGCAACGCCTCGCAGCAACCCGACCTCACGGCCGAGACGACGCCGAGCTGCGCGGCAGCCTGCTCGCCTTGCGCTCGATCGCCCGACGGGTGCTGCAGCTGACCGCTGAGGAGCGTGACCTCGGCCGCGAGATCGAAACGATCACGCGCAGGCTCGCACCGCAGCTGCTCGACCAGCCCGGCATCGGACCGCACGCCGCAGCGCAGCTCGTCCTCTCCTGGTCACACCGCGGCCGGATCGGATCGGAAGCGGCGTTCGCGAGACTCGCCGGCGCAGCACCGATCCCCGCCTCCTCCGGACAAACAGTCCGCTACCGCCTCGACCGAAGCGGCGACCGCAAGCTCAACCGTGCGCTGCACATGATCCTCGTCACACGAAAGCGCTCACACCCCGCCACGATCGCCTACATCGAACGGCGTCTGCAGGAAGGCAAAACACGACGCGAGGCAAACCGCTGCCTCAAGCGCTACCTCGCCCGCAACCTCTACCGGCTACTCGAACACGAACAGCCACCGGCTACTTGACAGACATAGAAGCATCGCTGGCGCAGGCAAGACATGCGCTTGGCGGACAAGCTATCTGCGCTTCCAGGATCGCCATGCGCCGATTGCCGCGAGCGCTGTGCCGGCAAGAAACACGCCGGCGAGAGGGTAGTCGCTTGCGCCGACGCAAACAACGACCAGGATGAACCCTACGACGGCGTAACCCAGAAACCACTCGGTGCTGCTGCCTGCAAACCGAGATCGTCCGCTCATCGTGCGGAAGCTATCCGACTCCATAGCGCTGGGCGATCAGGGGACATTCCCGGACTCACTGTCATTGTGGTGTGCGTGGTGGCGTCTGAGGTTGGCGCAGACTCGGGTTGGCGGCGGCTGACTCGATTCCCGGATGTCGCCCCCGAAGGGTTGACTTGGTGTGGACGTACACAAGCGGTCGTTGACGGCGGTCGCCGTCGACGAGGTCGGCCGGCCGGTCGCTGAGCAGACCCTCGGCGAGGGCCAGGTGCTGCTGGACTGGGCGGCGTCGCTCAGCGAGGAGCGGCTGTGGGCGCTGGAGGACTGCCGGCAGCTGACCCGCCAGCTCGAGCGGCCGCGGTGAGCCCCCGAGTTCACGTAGTCCGCAAGGGAGTGTTGCCATTCTCAGTGGGCGAGGAGCTTTTGCCAGAAGGTTCTCTCAGTGGGCGACAAACTTTTGCCAGAACTTTTTTGCCCACCTCATCTGATCTGACCGGATCTCGTGTGATCTGACAGTACGCAACCAAGTCGTTCCTGCGTTGCCTGACCCGCCAACGGACGACTCATAACCCGGAGGTCGCAGGTTCAAATCCTGCCCCCGCTACTCAAAAGGTCCGGTGCGTGCGGTGACCGGGCGGGCGGCGACGGCGAGCGTGAAGTGTGTGACTTCGTCGTCGAAGCGTTCGAGGAGGTCGCCGACGATCGGCTCGACCACCGCTCGCTCGTACTCATCGCCCGCGAACGCTCTGACGGCGTCGATCGATTCCCACACGGTCGCCACAACCACTTCCGTCACGTCGTTGACGGAGCGCACCAGCACGTTTGCGTCGAGGAACCCGCTGAGTGCTTGGAGTTGGGGAAGCACCATCGTCGAGAAGTGCTCGCGGCAGTACCGGTCCGCGCCCTCGGCGGTTCCATATCCCTTCCAGACACGGACGACGCGGGTCGTCATGCGCCCGGACCTTACCTCGCTGCTCTCACCTCGCTGCGGAGCGGGACTCTTTTGCGCGACCGCGCACCACGGCTGCACGATCGTTCAAGACGATCGGCAGAGATGGCCATAGCGTTCCCACCGATGCTGAAGACGTTCGCCGACATCTCCACGCCGTTGCTGGCGGATGCATGCGTCCGTAGCTCCGTGCCGCTCCGCGCCGCGCCGCCGGGTATCGGCGCGGTCGTCCCCGGACATCGGATCGCGGGACGGGCATTGCCGGCGCGGCACTACGGCAGCGTGGACGTGTTCCTGGCGGCGCTCAGCCGGGCCGAACGCGGCGACGTACTGGTCATCGACAACGGCGGGCGGTCGGACGAGGCTTGTGTCGCTGACCTGGCGGCGCTGGAGGCCGAAGCCGCTGGATTGGCGGGCCTCGTCGTGTGGGGGCTGCATCGCGACACGCCGGAGCTGGCGCAGATCGGCGTCCCGGTGTTCAGCTACGGCAGCTATGCGCCCGGCCCGGTGCGACTGGACGAGCGGGAGCCGGAGGCGCTGGACGTTGCGCAGTTCGGGCCGCATCCGGTGAGCGACGGCGACCTCGTGTTCGGTGACGACGACGGTGTGTTGTTCGTGGCCGCCGAGCATGCCGAAAAGGTTCTGGCAGCGGCGCACCAGATCTGGCAGACCGAGCGCGAGCAGGCCCGCAGAATCCGGGCGGGCGAAACGCTGCGCCAGCAGACGGCATTCGACGACTACCTTGCGCTGCGCGCCGCCGATCCGTCGTACAGCTTCCGGCAGCACCTTCGGCGGATTGGCGGGGCGATCGAGGAGTAGCTCGTAGACCGCCGCCTACGCGCGACTGCCTCGCGCGGAGGCGGCCGTGAGAGCAGTCCAACGGGCGGGCGTCAGGCCGTAGGTGCGCTTGAACTGGCGCGTCATGTGGCTTTGGTCGGCGAAGCCGGCATGGGCAGCGGCCTGCGCGAGCGGCAGTCCGCTTTCGATCCCTCTGCGTGCGACCTCCAGGCGACGCATCGTTCGGTACCTGTCGGGGCTTGTCGCGAACGCGCGTCGGAAGTGGCGGGCGAGCGTGAAACGGTCTACGCCCGCGACCTGCTCGAGTCTCGAGGCCGAAGTCTGTTCGCACGCGTGGGCCGCGAGGTAGTCGCGCACGAGCTCGACCGCTCTGAAGTCGATAGCGCCTCCACTTCCGCCCGATCCACCGCTGAGCCTGCGCAGCGTGTCGGCGATCGCCGCGGCGATCTCGACGCGGCCGAGGTCGCTGATCGGCTCGTCGATGTCGGCCAGCAACGTGCTGACGACGCCGGTCGCCGGCGCCTGCAATTGGACCGGGTCGGCGACGAACGGCAACGCTGAAGCGTCGAGCGCGTCGCGGACGAGTTCGGGCGCGACGTAGATGGAGCGGTAGCCGAAGCCGTCGTCGGTTCCGGCGCTCCCGTCGTGCGTCTCATCGGGGTGCAGGATGACCAGCTGTCCCGGCAGACTGACGCGGCGAGCGCCGCGATAACGGAACGTCTGCACGCTGACAGTGGTGATGCCGATCGCGTAGGTGTCATGGCGGTGCGGTTCGAACGCGAACGCGGACAGGTACACCTCGGCGCGCTCGACACCGAGGGTTCCGGTTCCGAACCGAATAGCGTCGCGCCGGCCGTTGCAGGATCGTTCAAGACGATCGGCGTCGACGCCGAACAGCGACTCCGGCATGTCCCAGAGTATGGCGGCGACCCTGCCCGAGCCGCTGTTCGTGATGACTGGGTCGGTCAGGCCGTGCCGCGGCGCTTCTCGAGCGCTTCGAGGATGAGGTCGAGGCCGTACTCGAACGCGGCTGCGAAGTCGTAGCCGACCTTGGCCACGTGCCCGGCGACCACTTCGGCGAGGTAGGGAAACTCGTCGGCAAGCGCGCCCATTTGTCGGTCGTCCGCAAGCTCGGCGAATTCCCGGGTCTGCTCCTCCGCGACCGCTGCGCTTTCTTCCGCGCTCTCGAACGGGAGGTTCTTCTCCTGGAGCGCGAAGCCGTAGATGTAGGCGTCCTGGACGGAGTAAGCCTGGATGGCCAGCTCGATCGAGAAGCCTCCTTCTCGAAGGCAACCGAGGACGGCGTCGTGGAGTCGGAGGCTGGCGAGTCCCGGTGTCGCGGGCGAGTCCATCAGGCCGACGGCCCAACGGTGACGGTTGAGCACTTCACGGGTTGAGATCGCCCGCCGGCGCATCGCGGTTCTCCAGTCGACGTCGGTCGTCGGCAGCGCGATCTCGCTGAAGACGATGTCGACCATCCCGTCGAGGAGCTCGTCCTTGTTGGGCACGTAGTAGTAGAGCGTCATCGCGCCTGCACCGAGCTCGTCTGCGAGCTTGCGCATCGTCAATGACTCGATCCCGTCGCGCGCGGCGAGCGCGACGGCGGTCTGCAGCACCCGCTCCTTGCTCAGCGGCGCTCGCGGGTCGGTGGCTCGTTTCGATCTGCCCATTCGCGAAGTACGGTTCACCCCCTTGCGGCATCGTACAACGTACGAGTACGGTGGCTCGTACATCGTACGAATACCCCGAAGGAGACGCCATGAACGTCCTCACCCGTTTTGTCCTCGACCACAAGCGCCTCGTGCTCGGTTTCTGGCTCGCGGTCACGGTCGCCGCCTTCGCTGCGATCGGGCCGGCTGGCAGCGCTCTCTCGCAGCAGTTCAACGTGCCGGGCCGCGAGGGCTTCGAGACGAACAAGGATCTCGCTGCGATCTACGGCAACGGTGGTGACGTCGCTCCGCTCGTCCCGGTCGTGCAGCTCCCGGCCGGCAAGACCGTCGACTCACCCGGGGTCAGCGAGCAGCTCGATGCGGCTCTGACGAAGATCGAGGCCGCCCTGCCGGGGGCGAGGACGGCCTCCTACGCCTCGACCGGCGACAAGGCGTTCGTCTCCGACGACGGCCGCACCACCTTCGCGCTCGTCTACATCCCGGCCAAGGGTGGCGTCGACCAGGGGCAGCCCGAGGCGCGGCTCGCGGAAGCCGCGGTGGCGGGCGTCACCGTCGGCGGATCCGCGGTCGAGGTGACGGGTCTCGACGCACTGCGCGCCGCCGCGGGCGAGAACGAGGGCAGCGGCACCGGCGTCCTGCTCGGGACGCTCCTGGCGGCCCTTGGCGCGCTCCTCGTCCTCGTCTTCGTCTTCCGTTCGTTCATGGCGATCGTGCCGCTCTTGATGGCGCTGGTCGCGATTCCGACCACCTTCCTGCTGATCTGGCCGGTCGCGAGCGTCACCGACGTCTCCGTGATCGTGCAGTTCCTGGCCGCGCTGATCGGGCTCGGGATCGCGATCGACTACGCACTGCTCGTCGTTGTCCGCTGGCGCGAGGAACGGCAGCAGCCGAACGTCACGAACGAGACCGCGGTGCGGAACGCGATGCAGCACGCCGGTTCCGCCGTCGTCTTCAGCGGCACGACCGTGGCGATCTCGCTGCTCGCGCTCCTCGCCGTGCCGATTCCGGCCCTGCGCAGCATCGGCATCGCCGGCCTCGTGATCGCACTGGTCAGCGTGGCCGTGGCCGTCACGCTCCTACCGGTCGTCCTGGCGACGATCGGGCCAAAGCTCGACTGGCCCCGCAACCGACGCGACGCCCGCGCCAGCCGTGGCTGGTCGGCCTGGGCCAGCCTCGTCGTGCGCCACCGCTGGGCCGCGGCCGCGACATCGACGGCCGTGCTTGTCGCGCTCGTCGTGGCTGCCTCCTCGATCCAGTTCGGGAACCCGCGGGCCGACTCGCTCGCGCAGGAAGGTCCCGCGCGTGTCGGCCTCGAGAAGCTGGAGGGCTCGGGCATCGGTACCGGCCCGCTCTCGCCCTTCGATGCACTCGTCCGCTCAGGCGACGCCAGCGCGGTCGCGGAGGCACTCGCCAGGGTCGACGGTGTCCAGAGCGCGGCCGCACCCGCAGACTGGCGCCGCGGCGGGACGGCCCTCGTCACGATCATCCCGACCCAAGACGGGAACTCCCCCGCCGGCCGAGAGACGCTGGACCGCATCCGTGCCGCGACGCAGACGCTGCCGGCAGAGGTGACGATCGGTGGGGAGGCAGCGCAGGGCGCCGACTTCCTCGACGCTGTCTACAGCAATTTCCCGCTGATGATCGGGCTGATCTCCCTCCTCACCTTCCTCCTCCTCGCGCGCGCGTTCCGCTCGCTGATCCTGCCGCTCAAGGCGGTGCTCCTGAACCTCCTCTCCGTGGCGGCGGCCTGGGGCCTCATCGTGCTCGTCTGGCAGAAGGGATTCGGGTCCGACGAGATCTTTGGCATCGAGGCGACGCAGGCGATCAACGTCGAGATGCCGATCGTCATCTTCGCGTTCCTGTTCGGCGTCTCGATGGACTACCAGGTCTTCATCATCAGCCGGATGCGCGAGGCATACGACCGCACCGGCTCGACAGAGACCGCCATCGTCGAGGGCATCGGCCGAACCGGCCGACTTGTCACGAGCGCTGCGCTGATCCTCGGCCTCGCGTTCGTCGCCTTCGGCGCCCAGCCGGGCACCGAGGCCAAGATCTTTGCAACCGCGCTCGGCGGCGGAATCCTGATCGACGCGACGATCATCCGCGGCATCCTCGCGCCCGCCCTGGTCGCCATGCTCGGCCGCTGGAACTGGTGGCTCCCGGACTGGGCCGCGCGCGTTCTCCACGTTGAACCGTCGGACGCGCTGCAGCCGCAAGCGACTCCCGCTGCGGTCCCCCAACCCGCGTAGCTCGGTCCCGCCGCCCGTGCTCGTGCTCCGGTGTCAGGCGCTCGGGACGTTGCTCAACGTTTCGACCCGCACCGCCGACATCTTGAT
>JAWVCW010000013.1:0-7494 GCA_033857955.1 Gaiellaceae bacterium
TAGGCGGCCTGCTTCTGCTCGGGGTTCTCGTGCAGGTAGTAGTCGAGCTCCCAGGCCTCGTCGCCGATCCAGAGGTCGTAGTGGTCGTCGCGAACGATGTCGTGGAAGACCATGAAGTTCGAGAGCAGGATCTCGTCCATGCGGCGGATGGCCTGGAAGCAGTGCAGGTCGTGCTCGGCAGACTCGCTCTCGATATGGCCGGACTCGTTGGCGAGGTCGGTGCTCCCAGGATGGATGCGCTCCCCGCGCGCCTCCAGCACCGCCGTCACCGGATGCTGGGCAAGCCAGTCGATCTCGAGGTCGGGATGGAGCTTGCGCAGCTCGTCGGCGATCGCGGCGTCGCGCTGCGCGTGGCCGAGCCCGATCGGCGAGGAGACGAAGAGCGCGCGCTTGCGGCGCGACTTGCCGCGCACCCAGCGGCGCGGCGGCAGCGCCGGCGCGACGAAGTCGCGGATCAGGAGGTTCGTCTTCACCGGGTCACGGACGTGCGGGAAGTGGCCACCGCCTTCGATCGTCGCGAGCTCACCGCCCGTCAGTCGGGCGAGCTCCTCGCCGCGCCGGTGCGGGCTGATCGCGTCCTGCTCACCATGGATCACGAGCACCGGGCACCTGACGCGTCCGGCGAGCTCGCGCGCGGCCACCTCGTCGAGCACCGAACCTTCTTCGACGAGGAGCAGCGTCTCGGCATCGGTCTCGAGGCCCCACCCGACCGCGTCCTCGATCGGCTTCGTCGAGTGTGGCTCGGTTAGGCACTGCGAGAAGAAGAACTCGAGGAAGCCGCGGTAGTCCTCGAGCCAGTAGTGCCGGTTGTACTTCGCCCAGCCCTCGTGAGTCTCGAGCACCTCGTCGAAGCGGTCCCTCACTGCGGCCCGGGCCGGGCTCGGCGGAGCTAGCTGCAGCGACGGGTCGATGAAGACCGCTCGGGCGACGCGTTCGGGATGGTCGGCGGCGAGGATGAGGGCGCGGTGGGCGCCGAGCGACAACGAGACGAGCACCGCGCGATCGGTCTCCGTCGCGTCCATCACGGCAAGCGCGTCCGCGGCGAACTCCCACTCGCTGTACGCGGCGCCCTCTCGCGGCCGGTCGGAGCGCCCGTTGCCGCGCCCGTCGAACGAGACCACCCGGCAGTGGCGCGCGAGGTATGGGATCTGCATCTTCCAGTGCCGCGAGTGGACGATCGACCACGTCGGCAGGAGGAACACGGTGGTCTCGCCCGAGCCGTAGACCTCGTAGTAGAGGTTCACGCCGTCGCGTTCGACGTAGCCCGACGCGTCGGGATACCGTGCACGCGTCTGCTCGGTTGCCAGGACGTCCAGCTCGATCGTCATGTGCGCTCGTCCAGCCAGGAGTCGATCCACTCGAGCAGCTCCCGGTGCCCTGTCTCGACTCCCGAAAGCCGCTCGAGCATGATCCCGATGTTGAACGTCATCACGAGCGACACGAGCGCCTCGAGTGGCATCTCGATCCCGTAGTGCTCGCGTGGTTCGGCGAAGGCTTCCATCAGAGCTGCGCGCCACTCGGCGTTCACCTGGTCGACCCGCTCACGCAACTCGGGCCGGTTCCAGGCGAGCGCCTGGAGCTCGAGCCAGACCTTCTCGTAGGCGCGGTCTTCGCTCATGAGGTAGCGCATCGCCGTCCGCCACTTCTCGAGGAAGGGCATGTCGGCGGCGTACATCTCGCGCTGGCGCGCGATCAGCCGCTCGGTGAACCGTTCGAGTGTCCGAACGAGCAGGTTCTCGACCGAGCCGAAGTAGTAGTGGACGAGGCCGTGGTTGACCCCCGCCTCCTCGGCCAGGCGCCGCGTCGTGATGCCCGCGTAGCCGGCGTCGACGAGCACGCGCTCGGCCGCGTCGAGGAGAGCCTCCTCCGCGGCCGAGCGCGCAGTCGAGACCGCCACTACCGCCTCCTCAGCCTGTCGACCACGCTGTTGAACCGGGTCCGCCAGACCAGGAGCAGCATCGACACCGCACTCCCGCCACCCGCGATCAGGGTGGGGATGAGGTCTTCGCCCATGTGGTGGGCGAGGATCACGGGAAGATCTCCGTCGTGCAGTCGCCGCCCTGGAGCCGCACCTCGTGGGCTCGCGCCGGCCCGCCCGGCCGGTCGTGCAGGTCGAGGAAGAAGTCGCGGTCGACCTCCATCCCGCCGTTGGGATCGCAGTTCACGCGCAGCAGCCACGACTCGAGCCCGGGATAGAACTGGTTGTCCCAGGTCGAATAGAGGGAGTTGCTGACGTACAGCCGCCGCCCGTCGAACGAGAGCTGGAGCATCTGCGGCCCGCCGTTCAGCTCGCGGCCGGCGTCGCTCGGCTTGCCGAGCAGACCGCCGAGCCACAGCTGCCCGGTCAGCTTCGGGTTCGCGGGGTCGGAGACGTCGTACTGGCGCAGATCGCCGTGCAGCCAGTTCGAGAAGTAGAGGAAGCGATCGTCCATCGAGAGCACGAGGTCGGTGATCAGGCCCGGCACGGGGAAGGGCCAGCCCTCGAGCTCGACGCTCTCGACCGCGACCACCTGGTCGGCACCCCAACCTCCGTTGTCGCGGCGGAACCGCCACATCGTGCTCGAGAGCGCGGCGCCGACGAAGCCCTCTTCCGCCTCCGGGTCGTGCAGCCAGCGCACCTCGAGCGGGACGAGGCCAGTCTCGCCGAGGTCGACGGTCTGCTCGACGCTTCGCTCGGCGAGGTTCCAGAAGTGGAGCCGGCTGCCGTAATGGCCCGCCGCCACATCGTCGAGGTCGAAACCCTTCTCGTAGGCGTTCGGCTCTCCGAACTCGGATGAGATCAGGACGTTCTTGCGCGGCTGGTACCAGAAGTCGTAGTTGAGCGGAGGCGTCTCGCCGCCGTTCTCCCAGCGGCCCTTGACCTCGAACGTCTTCGCGTCGATGACCGCGAACCCGCCGGCGCCGTTCCCGTCCGCGTCGCCGAGCATGCTGATCACGATGTTGTCGCCCGGCATGCAGTGCACGGTGTGCGGGCGCGTGTAGCCGGTCTTCGCGACCAGCTCCTCCGGCTCGATCACCTTCTCGATGCGCGGCCGGCGCGGGTCGTCCTCGACGTTGACGATATGGATCCGCGACGAGCGGAACCCCGGCACGATCAGGTGTGAGCGATCCGGCCCGTGGCAGGCCGAGCTGCAGCGGTTCCAGCCGAAGTGGTGGAGCTCGTCGCCGACGTTCGGCATCGGCAGCTCATGCACGATCCGGCCTGAATCGGCGTCCACGACGGCCAGGAAGTCCGGCGCCTCGACGCCCGTGCCCTCGTGCAGGCACGCGAGGTAGAGGAACTCTTCCTGCGGCGCCGCGAGCGCCGCCTGGGGCGAGGCGTAGAACGATGGGGTGCTGTGCGCGTGCATACGACCTCCCTGTCCGTTCGCCTAAGTCATCTGACTAAGTATTCGACCGCATCGGAAGGCGGATGTCAAGTCCGACGCGTGCGACACCCCAGAAGTGGTTACCGGCCGCGCGTCTGCTTGTCGACGAGCCTCTGCTCGAGGACGAACTTCTGCACCTTGCCCGACGCAGTTGTCGGCAGTGCTTCGACGACCTCGAGCCGCTCGGGCCACTTGAACGGCGCGACCCCCTGCCCGCGCAGATAGTCGACGATCTCGTCCAGGCTGAGAGCATGTCCGTCTCGCGTCACGACGAACGCGCACGCTTTCTCCCCGAGCCGTTCGTCGGTCGCGCGCACGATCGCGATCCGGGAGACCGCGGGGTGCAGGGCGAGAATGTCCTCGATCTCGCGGGGGCTGTACTTGTAGCCACCACGGCTGATGACCTCCTTCTTCCGGCCGACAACGGTGAGGTAGCCGCGGTCGTCGATCGTGCAGAGGTCACCCATGCGCAGCCAACCCTCGTCGTCGATCGCAGCCCGGGTTCGCTCCGGGTCATTGAGAAATCCCAGACAGCGGTGAGGACCACGACAGGCCGCCTCGCCCTCCTCGCCGTCATCGACGCGGTTCCCGGTGTCGTCCCAGATCTGGACCTCGACTCCAGGCACGGGTCGGCCGTCGCGCGTCTCGAGAGTTTCGAAGGCGTCGTCCGGCCGGTTCAGCGTCGTCATGAACGCTTCCGTCTGCCCGTAGAGCCGCAGGAGCAGGCAGCCGACCTGGTCCTTCATCAGCTGCGCGAACCCAGTCGGGACACTGGTGCCGCCGGTGACGAAGTACCGGAGTGAGGTCAGGTCGAGGTCGTCGAGCCCCGGCACAGCGAGCAGATCATGGGCGAACGGCGTCGAAGCATGGGTGTACGCGCAACGCTCCTGGCTGATCAACCGAGCAGCGTCCTGAGGCTGCCACGTCTCCTGGAGGACGAGCTTGCTGCCGAGGAAGATCGCCAGCCTGAGACCGAAGCCATAACCGGTTCCGTGGCCGACGGGGGAGGCCATGAAGATGTGATCGTCACGGCCGAGCTCGAGGATCTGTGCGAGTGCGCGATTGTTGGCGAGGAGGGTGTTGTGGCTGTGGAGCGCGCCCTTCGGATCCGCCTCCGTCCCCGACGTGAACAGAACCGCCGCAATCGCGTTCGGGTCGAGTGCGGGATCGTCGAATTCCGCGGTGCCCGATCCGGCCGCCTCGCCGAGCAACGCGTCGTACGCCTCGACGCCCGGCGGCGGTGCCTCGGAGAGGGAAACGAGCGTCGTCAGCGAGGGCACCTCCGCGGCGACCTTGAGAGCCATCGCGTCGTAGTCGTGCCGGCGAAAGAGGCCGGGGACGATAAGTGCCTTTGACCCGCACGTGTTCGAGGCGTAGATGAGCTCGCGCTCGCGATACATCGGCACGAGCGGGTTGACGATTCCGCCAAGCTTCTCGATTGCGCAGGCAGCGACGCTCGCCTCCGCGCGGTTCGGCAGCTGCACGCCGACGACGTCGCCCGGCCCGATGCCGCGGCCCGCGAGCGCCGCGGCCAGGTGCGACGAACGCCGGGCAAGCTCGCCGTAGGAGAGCCTTGTCCCATGGTCGTCGACAACGGCCTCTGAGTCAGGCGATTCGCGGGCGGCCCGTGCGAGCAGCGTGGGAATCGTCTCTGCCGCCGACCACAGCCCTTCCGTGAGAAAGCGTTCCTCCAGTTCCTGCGGAGTGGGCGCGGCCGGCTCGATCATCGCTCCCCAAGACCCTGCTCAGGCCCAATCGACGAAGAGATCTTCCACCTCGACAATGACTCTTTCGATGCTCGCCTCGGTCATGTACAGGAAGGCGAATGCCAATGTGCCCACTGCCTGCGCCGCTGAGACGCCTGCTGCTCGAACATCCTTCGCCGCCGAGCGAGCCCCTGCGAGGTCGCCGCGGATCGCTGCCGTGTGGAGGTGGAGGAGCGGGATGAGTGGGGCAGGGATGCTGGAGTCACGAAGCGCCTGTTCGTAGCGGCCGAGCAGCGCTTTCAGAATGGACGGTGCATGCTCGCCGAGAAACGACACGTAGCGCGGCACGTCGCGGCCGCGGGACGTCGTCGCGTCGGCCGGGGCTGGTTCCCAGCCGGCGGGCCACGGGTTCTCGACGCGGCGTGCCTCGGCGGCCGGCCATGCGTCGAGGTAGGCAGCGGCTTTCTCCGCGACCGCGCTGACGCCCAGCGGTCCGGCCTCGAGGAAGGTGAGCTGCACGACGTCCAGGACTTCGTCTTTGCTCGCGCCCCACTCGCGCGCCGCGATTACCTGGTAGGCGACGCCGTTGGCATTTGCGATGACCATGTAGTGGTGCAGCCAGATCAACGCGATCGCTGCCTGCGGAAGCCCGGACGTCTCGTGGATCGCCTGCGGGTAGGCGCGGTAGCGCTTCAGCGCTCCCGGACGGTGCTTGATGAGGAATGGCACGAACGGGGTCAACGCGATGCTGCCGTCACCGTGGCTTTTCGCATACCAATCGAGCAGACGCGCGGCCTCCGCCTCGTCGAGCGTGTCGGGTTGCGCGAGATCGAGGTCCGTGTCGAAGCCCGGCTCCTTGGCGGGGGGCTCGCTCACGCCGCCATCCCTGCGGCGACCCAGCGGCGGAACGTGTCGACCGATTCCGCGGGCCAACCGCCGTCGCACGGCATGGTTCCTTCCTCGAGTGCTCCCAGGATGGCATCTGCGTGCTGCCGGACGTCGTCGTAGGACGACAGGTCGAAGAGGAAGCGCATCGCGCTCACGTCCTCTTGGCGAAAGAGCGGCCGGACGTGCTCCTCGAATCCAGGCGTGTCCTCGGCCGCAGCGCCGGGCTCGGGCGCCTGCTCACCGGAGGGACGGGACGAGGTGGAAGGCGCGCGTCCGTTGACGAGCACCGGCAGCGCATCGAGCGTTCGCGTGCTGATCGATTCGACCCATGACGGCTCCCACCCGGCCGGCAGGCGTAGCTCGGTGTACCGGTCGAGGATCGCGTTCAGCGCGATCCCGGCCTCGAGCCGTGCGAGGCCGGCGCCGACGCAGTAGTGAATGCCGTGGCCGAGTGCGACATGACCTCCGTCCTCACGCATGATGTCGAAGGCGTCCGGATCGGAAAAATGGGCAGGATCCCTGTTCGCTCCCGCGAGTACGGCAACCACGACGTCGCCTGCTGAGATCGACTTCCCTCCGAGCTCGCAGTCCTCGAGCGCAACCCGGAGCACGCGCTGAATCGGGGATGCCCAACGCAGTGCCTCCTCTACCGCGCGCGGCACGAGCTCGCGGTCGTCGGAGAGCAGCTGCAGCTGCTCGGGATTGTTCGCCAGTGCGAGCACCGCATTCGCAATGAGCGCCGTCGTCGTCTCGTGCCCGGCCGACAGGAAGATCACGCACGTGTGAATGACCTCCTCGTCGTCGAGGACCTCGCCGGCATCGTCCGGTGCGAGCAGCGAGCTGAGCAGGCTCCCGTCCGGTGCCGCCCTCAGCCGCTCGAAGAGCTCGGTCAGGTAGCGCTTGAACTCGATGAGCAGCGCTTCGTATCGATCGGCGATGTCCACGCGCGGGGTCGGCGAGCCTTGCCACACGACGCGCGTGCTCGAGACTTGCTTGTAGATCTCGACGTCCTCGTCGCGGGCGCCGAAGAGGTGTGCGATCACCCTCAGCGGCAGTGGGTAGGCGAGCTCGCCGACGATGTCGAGCGTGTCGCCGCCCCGTGACGAGTCCAGGAGCTCCGAGGTCAATGCCTGGATCCAGTCGCTGCTCGACGTGACGGTCCGAGGCGTGAACCGCTTCACGACGAGACGTCGCAACCGCGTGTGCTCCGGAGGATCCGAGAAGGTGATTGCAGGCGTGCGCACCAGGCGCTCGAGCGTCGGAACCCGAGCTTGCACCTCGGGCGGCAGGCGCTGGAGCCGTGCGAGCTCCCAGCCGAAGTTCGAGAACAGCTGGGGCGAGTGCATCAACTCGACGACGTGGTCATGGTCGGTTACCAGCCACTGTCCGAGAGCCTCGCTCCTGAAAACAGGCTCGTCAGCGCGCAGCGCGGCATACACCGCATAGGGGTCGCGAAAGATCTCGGGCGACGCGAGGCGTTCGTCTAATGCATGCATAGGTCTCCGTCCCACCGCGGCGTGTGCGCCCCCGAC
>JAWVCW010000014.1:0-29778 GCA_033857955.1 Gaiellaceae bacterium
AGACGAGTACGTCGATTCCGAGTCGCGTCGTGTCGTGCGCGCGCATGCCGTGGTCGATCGCGTCCTTCACGATCAGGAGCCCGGCCACGGGCGCCGAGGCCGCGCAGACACCGAGCAGCGCGAGCAGTGTGACCCGCTTGCGGCGGCCGATCAGATAGCGCCCGAGGCGCGTCAGGCCGGTGCGTTGCTTACGCGGCAGCGCTGACCTCCTCACCGAAGAGCTGCGCGAAGAGCCCGTTGAGCTCCAGCAGCTCGGCAGGTGTGCCCGACTCGACGATCACCCCGTCGTCGACGACGACCGCGCGGTCGGCGACCTCGACCGTCGAAAGCCGCTGCGTCGCGATCAGCACCGTGCGTCCCGCGAGCGCGGGGCGGAGGTTCTCGACGAGGTGGCGCTCGGTCTGCGTATCGACCGCCGACATCGGGTCGTCGAGCGCGACGACGCGTGCGCCGGCGACGAGCGCGCGCGCGAGCGCCACGCGCTGGCGCTGCCCGCCGGAGAGGTTGACGCCGCGCTCGCCGATCAGCGTGTCGTAGCCCTCCGGCAGGTCGTCCACGAACGCCGAGACCCCCGCGCCGTCGCAGGCGGCCAGCACCTCGTCCCAGTCCGCGTCGGGTCGGGCGGAGAGCAGGTTGTCGCGCAGCAGCACGGAGAAGAGGACCGGCTTCTGCGTCACGATCGCGACCGCCTGACGGAGCTCCGCGACCGGCACGTCGCGCGTGTCGATGCCGCCCACGAGCACCCGTCCGCCGGTTGGATCGTAGAAGCGAGGCAGGAGGTTGAGCAGCGTCGTCTTGCCCGACCCGGTCGGCCCGCAGACGGCGACGATCTCGCCCGGCTCGACCGCAAGATCGAGTCCGCGCAGAACCTCGGAGCCTGCGCCGTACGCGAAGCGGACGTCCTCGAAGCGCACCCGCAGCGCTCCGTCCGGCAGCTGCTTCGGGTCCTTCGGCTCCGGCAGCGGCCGGATCCCCTCGAGCCACGCGAAGCTCCGCCCGGCCGAGGCGACCGCACGTTGGCCGAGGTTGATGATCCAGCCGAGCGCCTCGAGCGGCCAGACGAGCTGCAGCAGCAGCGTGATGAAGAGCATGAACTCGCCGATCGTGAGGGTGCCGGCGATCACGTCGCGCCCGCCGAAGAAGAGCACCGCCGCGATCCCGAGCGTGGGCAGGAAGAGGAGACCGGGGAGGAAGTGCGCCTCGACTGTCGCCTGGCGCATCGTCTCGTGGCGCACCGCCTCGGCCCGGCCGAGGAAGCGCGTGCGCACGTCCGCCTCGCGTCCGAACGCCTGCACCATCTCGATCCCGACCACCGCCTCGTCCGTGGCCTCGGTCAGGTGGCCTTTCTTCGCCTGGACGAGCCGCGAGATCGGGAAGAGCCGGTGCGCGAAGACCCAGGTGAGGACGGCGATGGCCGGCATCGCGAGAGCCGAGAAGAGGGCGAGCCGTGCGTTCACGGTGAGGAGCACGACTCCCGCTGCGATGATCATCATCACGCTCTGCAGCCCCTGGACGACGCCCCAGCCGATGAAGTAGCGCACCGGATAGATGTCGTTCGTGGCGCGCGAGATCACCTCGCCGGTCGCGTGCCGGTCGAAGAAGGCGCGCGGATAGCCGAGGTAGGCGGCGTAGAGCATTCCGCGCAGGCGCGCCTCGACGGCAATCCCGACGCGCGCCGTCGCGAATCGGCGCGAGAAGTTGACGAAGAAGCGGAGGACGGCTAGCACGAGGATCGCGCCGAGGTATGGCAGCAGGCGCTCGTGGTGCGGGCCGACGATCGCCTGGTCGATCAGGCGCTGGATCAGAATCGGGATCGTGATCGAGAGCACGGTGAAGGCGAGCGCGAACGCGAGCCCGAGTCCGGCCAGGCGGCGCTGTTCCCACCAGAGTGGGAAGAGTCGGCGCAAGGTCGGCCGGAGAGCGAGATCGGGTGGATCGACGTGGTTCATGCGGGCCTGCGTTCCCTGCCGCGGCCAGCGAGGGCCGCCGCATGCGCGCCCTCCCGGGCGACGCGGAACAAGAGCTTGACGATACCAGCCGCTTGCGCCCCTGCGAACGGCTTGTTTGCGCCAAACACGCGTCGACGCCATCGTGACATTTGCGAGATGTCATTGTGACTTGACAAGACATCACAATGATGTCATAATGCAGCCATGGAGATGGCACATCACATTCACGCGATCCAGGAGGACCTCGCCGCGGCAGCATCGCTCGCCAACGACGAGGCCACCGTGGAGGCCGGCCGCCGGCTCACGCAGGCGCTCGGCTCCTCGCTGCACCTGCGACTGCTCGACGTCGTGAGCGAGGCCGCACTTGCCCTCTCGGGCTCGGTGCCCGGCCGGATCGAGGTCCGCCTCGCCGGTCGCGACCCCGAGCTCGTGTACATCGAAGAGGAGGAGCAGCCGGAGCCCGCGCAGGCCGCGAGCGCCGACGATGCCTTTTCCGCACGCATCACGTTGCGCCTGCCCGAAGGGCTCAAGGCACAGCTCGAGGTGGCTGCCAATCTGGAAGGCACCTCGGTCAATGCCTGGATCGTGCGCGCGCTTCAGCGCGGGCTCGAGCCTCGCACCCGTTCTGTTCGCACCGGCCGGCGACTGTCCGGCTACGCGGACAGCTAGGAAAGGAAAACGGCATGACCCGCCTCATCCCGATCCCGTACGCCCTCGGCATCCTGTTCGTCGAGGATCCCGCCGATCCCGTTCGCGACGAGCGCGTCGTCAGGCCGGCGCGCCGAATCAAGGAGTCCCGCCGTGCACGAGTTTGAGACTCCCGGCAAAGCGCGCCTCCGCGTCAAGAACGCGGCCGGCCTGATCTCGGTCGACCCGAGCGAGACCGGCCGCATCACGGTGGAGCTCCAGGCTCTCCGCGACGACGACGCGACCCGCGAGGCAATCGAGCGGGCGACCGTGGAGATGAACGGCAACGAGATCTCGGTCGAGATCGGCGTCGGCGGCAAGGGGTTTGGCGTCGGCCCCGCGTGGATCACGTTCGGCCGGAGCCCCCAGGTCGGCGTCCGCATCCGCTGCCCGGAAGGCACCGACCTCGAGTGCACGACCGCGTCCGCCGACGTTGCCGCCAACGGCCGGCTGGGCGAGGTGGAGGTGAAGACAGCCTCCGGCGACGTCGCCCTCGAGCACGTCGCCCGCCTCCGCGTGCAGTCCGCCAGCGGGGACGTCCGCGCCGCCACGATCGACGGCGAAGCACGGCTTCAGACCGTCTCGGGCGACGTCCGCCTCGGCACGGTCACCGGTCCGGTTTCGGCGACGCTCGTCTCGGGCGACTTCGCGCTCGAGGAGGCCCACACAAACCTGTCGGTCAAGACCGTCTCCGGCGACCAGCGGATCGGCGCGATCCGGGAAGGGGAGATTAAGATCCAGTCTGTCTCGGGAGACGTGCGGATCGGCATCCGCTCCGGCACCCGGCTCCAGATCGACGCCAACTCGGTGAGTGGCGACGTCAGCTCCGAGCTCGACGTCAAGGACGCGCCGTCCACGACGCCGAGCGGCTCCGAGGCACGGCTGCAGGCCAAGACCGTCAGCGGCGACATCGAGATCACCCGGGCCGCGCCCGTCACGGCTTGACGATGAAGCGACCGGGGGGTCTTTGGCTGCACCGCGACTTCCGCTCGCTGTGGGGCGCGGAGACGATCAGCCAGTTCGGCACGCAGGTCACCTTTCTCGCGCTGCCCCTCGTCGCGATCATCGTCCTCAAAGAGAGCACCTTTCGGGTCGCGCTGCTGACGACCGTCGAGTTCCTGCCGTTTCTCTTCTTCACCTTGCCGGCCGGGGTCTGGGTCGACAGGCTGCGGCGGCGTCCGATCCTGATCCTCAGCGATCTGCTCCGGGCCCTCGCCCTGATCACGATCCCGATCGCGCACTGGCTGGGCGTGCTCACGATCTGGCAGCTCTACGCGGTTGCGTTCGTCGCCGGCATCGGCACCGTCTTCTTCGATGTCTCGTACCAGTCCTACCTCCCGGCCCTCGTCGGGCGGGATCAGATCGTCGAAGGCAACTCCAAGCTCGAGGTCAGCCGTGCTGCGGCGAACGTCGGCGGCCCCGGTCTCGCCGGCGGTCTCGTCGCGGCGCTGACCGCTCCCGTCGCAATCCTCGTCGACGCGATCAGCTTCCTCTGCTCCGCCTTGCTGCTCGGAGTGATCGAGAAGACGGAGGAGACGCCGCCGCGCGAGGACCGGCGCCCGCTGAGGTCGGAGCTCGGTGAGGGCCTTCGTTATGTCTTCACCCATCGCTACCAGCGCGGCATGGTTGCGTCGGTCGCGCTGTCGAACTTCTTCGGCCAGATCGTCTTTTCGATCCTGCTGGTCTACGCGGTCCGGGAGCTCGGCCTGTCGGTGGTGACGATCGGAGTCGTGCTCGCCGTCGGGAACCTCGGGACGCTCGCGGCGGCACTCACCGCGCGCCGGGTCAGCGACCGCTTCGGCGTCGGCCGGACGATCGTGGGTGCCGGGCTGATGTTTGCGCCCGGATCGCTTCTGATTGCGCTCGCGCCGAAGGACCTCGCGGTTCCCTTCATCGTCGCGAGCATGCTGATCATCGGCTTCGGCGCGATCCTCTACAACGTGACCGCGATCAGCTTGATCCAGGCGATCACGCCCGACCGGATGCTCGGCCGCGCCAACGCATCGCGCCGGTTCGTCGTGTGGGGCGTGATCCCGTTCGGCGGTCTCGCCGGTGGGGCGCTCGGCTCCGCGATCGGCTTGCGGGAGACGATGGTGATCGGTGCCCTCGGTGGTGCGCTCGCGGTTGTCCCGCTCCTGCTCTCGCCGGTCCGCTCGGTCGGCCGCATGCCGGAGCTCGAGGATCAGTCTTCGCCGATCGCCTCCGCGAGCAGCGCGCAGGCGTAGCTCTGCCAGGCGAGGTCCGGCTGCGATCGCAGCCGCGCCAGCCCGTCGCCCACCGCTGCCAACCCTGCCGAGGCAGCAGTGAGTCGGGCCAGAGCGTCCTCGAGCTGGTCGCGCGCACGCGGCTCGTCCAGGTCTTCCGCGACCGCCGTCACCGCGCGCCCGTCGAACTCGAGCTCGCGATGCGGGTCGCCGCCTGAGGCGAGCAGCAGCGCGGCGCGCCGCAGCGTCGCCTTCACCTCGTCCTGATCGAGCTCGATCTCCTGGCCCGCGAGCCAGGCGAGGCCGAGCAACAGAGTGTCGCTCGGCCCCGCCTCGAGGAGCTCCAGCAGCTCACGCATGCCGGAACCCTAGGTCACGGGATGAACGCCAGATCCTCGGGCGGTGCGCCGACCATCGGCGTCTCGAAGAGCGGGCCCGCGCCGTCGGGATCGACGGTGAGCGTGCCGTTGGACGCGAAGAACTGCGCGATCTGATCCTGGCCGGCCAGCGCCACGGCGGCAGCACCGGGAGCAGCGAGGCCCGGCAGCCTCGTCAGGAACGTGTGCGGGTTCTTCGGGAACGCCGGGTCGGCAGCGAACGCGAGATCGTTCCGGAAGAGCGTCGTGCGGTCTTCCAGCCCGCCGGCGCGGATGATCGCCGACGTCGTCGGGTTCGGGACCGTCTGGTCACCTCGGGCGAACTGCAGGATCAGGCTCTTCGCCGGCACGCCCGACAGCGGCTGCGCGCGCAGGTGGACCGCGTAGGCAACCGGGTTTCCCGATTGCGACGTCCACTCCGACCACTCAAGCAGCTCTTGGATCGCCGACGCGCCCGGGACGGTGTCGATCAGCGGCGGCCGGTTTCGGAGCGGCATGTTCTCGTTGAACTGGAAGAGGCCGGGCAGGTTCGCGAGTACCGGCGTTCGGGCCACGAGGCTGAGCCAGACGAGCGGGCGGAAGGCGCCCAGCCGGGCGACCTCGATGATCGCGCCGCCCGGGACGTTCGGCACGCCCACTCGGACCCTCGGCTCGACCGCGAGGAACTTCGTCCCGTAGATGCCGCCGAACGACTGACCGAAGTACGAGATCCGGGAAGGATCGAGATCTCGCGTCCCGTTTCCGTCGACGTCCATGCCGACCTCGATCTCGCGCACGAGGCTCATCAGGTCGATCACCGTCTGCCGCAGCGCGTCGCGGGTGGCGATCAGCGTCTGCGGGGGCGCCGCGTTGACGCCCTCGGTGGTGTCGATGGCACCGTTGCCGTCCTGGTCGATGCCCCGGCCGCCGGCCGAGAGCACGACGGGCCCACCGGCCGTGCGGTTGACGGTGAGGGTCCCGAGCGGGCCGGAGCCGTGGCCGACGACGTTGATCGCGATCGTCGCGATCCCTCGTCGCGCCATCGAGCCGGCAACCAGGAACGGGGTCTGGTTCTTGTTGTCCGTGAAGCCGTGGCCGTAGATCGCGACCGGCCACCCGCCTGCGGGAGCGGCCCCCGGCGGCAGGAAGAGGTTGAAGTAGAGGCGATTCGTCGCCTGTACGGCGGGTACGCCCGTGCGGGTGCCGACGGCGGGGATCACCTTCGACGCGGTCTCGTAGTCGGGTGCGTCGAACGCGCCGAACGCGATCGAGCCGACCCCGGCGAGGAAGGGCGTCAGGTTCGGCTGATTCACGAACGTCGGGGCGGTGCCCGTCTGCATCGCGAATTGCACCGATGTCACGCCGGCGAGCGGGAACACCGTTCGCTCCCCGCCCGTGCCGAGCACGAAGCTGGCTGCGGCCGGTCTGGACGCCTTGATCTGGCGACGTACCTGCTCGAGCAGCGACGTCGCGCTTTGGGTCGTGAAGATGGTCGCGACGGCGACGTCAGGCAGGCGGAGCTTGCCCGGAAGCCCGTGCACGAGACCGGACATGTCGCCGTGCATGTGCGAGCGGAAGAAGGCGGACTGGATCCGCTTGCCGCTTGCGTCCCGCACATCGGTGGTGACGACGAGGATGTAGGTCGTGTGCTGTCGGAGGAGCTGGTCCGATTCGACGTGCAGCGTGTTCGTCGCCACCTCCCACGCGATCTGGTTGATCCCGGTCACCTTGAAGTCGGGCAGGCTGAGCAGGAAGACGTTCGAGCTATTGACGCTCGCCGGATCGATCGCCCCCGTGAACGGGATCGAGATCCGCGGCTGCATGTTGAAGCCATCGAGCGTGTTGAGCACGTCGATGTCGGCGCAGTCTGATGGGCGAACGGCGCAGTTCGGCTTCGGCAGGTTGACGCGCAGGCCGGTCTTCTGCGACCAGTCGAATGTCGTCCAGCGGTTGCTGGGAAAGGGGCCGCCCTGTGGGCCCGACAGGTCGAAGCGGGGCTGAACACCCGCTGTGTGCGCCTGTGCGAGCGTGGGCAGCGCGAGGAACGTGAGGAGCGCGAGGAAAAGCGCTCGGCGGAGCGACAACATCGGACTCTCCCCTCAGTTGGTGACCCGGAGACGACGCTACACCGTCATTCAGCAGGAAGCAACGTCCTGCTCAGGCCACGATCGCGCCCGCGTGAGAACGCTCGAACCAGTCCGACCAGCTGCCGTCGTAGGCATGCGCCTCGCCGCCGCCGACCTCGACGATCCGGTCGACGATGCGATCGAGGAAGTAGCGGTCGTGCGAGATCACGCAGACGGTGCCGTCGAACTCCTCGAGCGCCGTCTCGAGCGCCTCGACGGAGTCGATGTCGAGGTGGTTCGTGGGCTCGTCGAGCACGAGCAGATTCGGCCGCTGCAGCATCAGGAGGAGCAGTTGCAGCCGCGTCCGTTCACCGCCGGAGAGGAGCTTGTTCCTCCGCCGTACCTGCTCGTAGGGAAAGAGGAACTTCATGAGCAAGGCAACCGCCTCACCCTCCGAGCAGCGGTGTGCGAGCCGAACCGTGTCCAGCGGGGTCGACTCGGGATCGAGCGTCTCCTGGTCTTGTGCGAGGTAGCCGATCCGGATCGACGGACCCACCCAGACCTCTCCCTCCGTCGGCTCGAGCTCGCCGACGACGGTCTTCAGGAGCACGCTCTTGCCGGCGCCGTTGGCCCCGACGAAGCCGACTCGCTCGCCGTGCACGACCGTGAGGTCGACGTCGGCGAGCACGACGTCGTCGCCGAACTGCATCCCCACGTGCCGCAGCTCGAAGACGCGCTGACCGCCCCGCTCGTGCGGGTGCAGGCGGAGCGCGATCTTGCGCCGCTCGAGCACCGGCCGCTCGACCTTCTCCATCCGGTCGATCTGCCGCTGCTTGTTGCGTGCCTGCTTGATGTGGCGCTCGTCCACGACACGATGCGCCCAGTCCTTGAACCGCCGGATCGCAGCCTCGAGCCGCTCGATCTCCTTCTGCTGGGTGACGTACTGCTGCTGCTGGCGCTGCAGCTCGAGCTCGCGGGCCAGCGTGAAGGCGGAGTAGTTGCCGGGCCAGATGCGGATCCGGCCGCCGTGGAGCTCGGCGATCTGACTGACCGTCTCGTCGAGGAGGTAGCGGTCGTGCGAGACGGCCACGGCGGCGCCGTCGAAGGAGGAGAGGAGGCGCTCGAGCAGGGAGCGGCCGACCGCGTCGAGGTGTGCTTCCGGCTCGTCGAGCAGCAGGACGTCCGGATCCTGGGCGAGGCAGGCCGCGAGCGCGATCAGCTTTCGCTGCCCCCCGGACAGGGCGCTCGTCGGCAGGGTCAGGTCGGCCTCCTCGAGCCCGAGGTCGAGCAGCGTCGCGCGCACGCGGCCGTCGATGCTCGGTCCGCCGGCCGCCTCCCAGCGCTCGACGAGCTCTTCCTGGCGATGCAAGACGCGCGACATCTTGTCGAGGTCGGCCGCAAGCTCGGGCGACGCAAGCTGCTCGGCGATCCGGTGCAGCTCGCGGTCGAGCTCGTCCAGGTCGGGCCGTGCCGCGCGGACGGTCTCGAGCGCGCTTCGTTTGTCGCCGAGCGGGTGCTGCGGCAGAAACGAGGTGACGATCCCGCGCCGGCGAACGGACGTCCCCGCATCGGGCTGCTCGAGCCCGGCGATCAGGCGCAGCATCGTCGACTTGCCGGAGCCGTTCGCACCGATCACGCCGACGCGGGCGCGCGGCTCGATCGCGAAGTCGAGACCGTCGAGCACGGTTCGGCTGCCGAACGACTTGCGGACGGCGTTCAGGCTAACCAGGGCCATCGCGCTACCCGCTGCGGAGGACGGAGAGCACGTACTCGTCCTTGCCCTCGCGCAGCGCGTCCGCCAGCCGGGCCTCGCCGGAGATCCCGGTCCGGGCCGCGAGCACCTCGTAGAGCCGCTCGTCGCTCAGACCCGCAGCGCGGCCCGCCTGGACAAGACGTCCGATCACGGGCAGGGGCTTGCCGTCCGGAGAGAACTGCCAGGCGGGATAGAGGAAGTCCTGCCCGCCGGGCCGCCGAACGCCCAGCAGCTCGCCGGCGCGGCGCATCGCATCGAGTCGCTGCGTGCCCAGGCCGAGCCGTGTCGACAGCCACGAGCCCGAGAGCGATTCCTCCGCCAGCGTCGAGTCCATGACCCGAACTATGCCGTCGCGAGGCGCTCGCGTCGATTGCGCCCGCCGCCAAGGACCCAGCGAGTGCCCTGCACCGTCCAGCCGGCGACCGCGAGCAGGATCAGCCCGAGTGCGAAGAGAGCAAGGAGGAGCGTGCGCTTCATGAGGTGCACGCTACGTCGCGGCCGCGACGGCGGCATCGGCCGTGACGCCGATTCGGAGTCATCCTCGCGGCGGATTTTTCGCTGCTGTCTATGCTGGGGGTGTGCCTGGTCAATGGGAGCTGATCGCTTTGGTATTCGTCCTGCTGCTCCTGTTCGGTTCGAAGCGAATTCCGGAGATCGCACGCCAGCTCGGGCGCGGCGTGCGCGAGGTCAAGCAGACCGTCGGCGACATCGACCCGCGCGAGGACGTCAAGCGCGCGCTGGACACGAAGCCCATCCAGGCACCGGAAGACGAGTCGAGCGCCGAGCGCTAGCTCGCGGTCTCAGCGGGGTCGGAAGGACCCAGCTGTGGGGCGTTCGCTCCTTCGCCGGCACCTTCCTTCAACTCGACGAACACGACGTGCGTCGGTGTGGCGCCGGTGTTCTCGCCGGAGTGCGTCTGCGCATCGAGCCACCGGACCTGCCCCGCCTCGAGCGTGACGTCCCGGCTCTGGTCGCCGACGACCAGTCGGCGGTCGAAGGTGCTCAGCGTGACCATCACGCTGTCCGGGTGGTCGTGCGGACTCGTCTTGCCGCCTGGTTCGTCGCGATACTCGAGCACTCTCACCCGCTCGTTCTCGAAGACGACCTTGTACTTGTCCGCGTCCGTGGCCGCAGGGTCTCGCATCGTTTCTCCTCTCGCTGTGGCTACTGGCGTTGTTCGCCGCTGACGAGTGCGCGCAGGCTCTCGTGCTCTTCGCGGCAGGCGGGGCAGCCCTGGAGGTGGGCGCGCAGGCCGGGGAGTTCGGCGTCCACGTCGGCCCCTGCGAGCTCGAGCTCGACGTAGCGGTCGAGCTGGTCGAAGCAGGCATCGCAGCCGACTTCGGGCCCGGCGGGGCCGAGCAGGCGGCCGAGTGTCTCTTTGAGGTCGGGGCGCTCGGTCACGTCGTTTCCTCCAGGAAGGATCCAACAGACAAGCCACGCTCGTCGAGGTGGCTGCGGAGCTTGCGGCGCGCGTCGTGGAGCGTCTTGTAGAGCGCGCCGCGGCTGGTGTCGAGGCGGTCGGCGAGGACGTCGATCGGCACTCCGTTCAGGGCCAGCGAGATCAGCACGCGGCGCTGGTGGGGAGTCAGGATCTCGCCGATCGCCTGTTGCAAGGTCGCGAGGAGCTCGCTCTGCTCGGCCTCGCCGTCGGGCTCCAGGCGGGCGCTCGAGAAGAGCGACCAGGTCTCGGGCTCGAGCGGCACCTCGCGACCCTGCCACGCGCGCTTCCGCAGCTTCACCGCGGCCTCGAGCAGCGCGAACTTGTAGACCCAGGTGGTGAAGCGGCTGGCGCCGCGGAAGTCGTCGAGCCGCCGGAGCACGCTCATCAGCGCGTCGTCGGCGGCCTCGAGCGCGATGTCGCCGAGCTCGTCGCCGCGCAGGTGCGGCAGCGTCGGGCGCCTGCGCTCGACCTCGAAGCGCGCCGCCCGCAGGAGCAGCGCGTGCAGGCGTGCGATCGCCGCGTCCTTGGTCGCCCCGTCGGCACGGAGGTCGTCGAGCCAGCGCCGCGACTCCTCGTCGAGTGCGGGTTCCTGGACGAGCGTGAGGTGACGGACGATCGGTTCCACTGCACCGACGATAGGCGCCGCACAGACCCTCATGCGGCGCTTACGTCGAGTTCGGACGGGCAGTGGGTGTTCGAGCTGCATCCGGGACTAGCGGAAACGCTTCGGGAACTGGTCGACGAGGCCGGTCGAGAGGGTGTCGGCCATTCCCAGAGCGTGCCGGTGGATTCGGTCGTAGGCGGCGACGTCGGCGCCCCAGTTGCCCTGGAGCCGTGCAACCACCTCCTGCGTCGTCAGCCGCAGGTGCTCGCCCAGCATCGCGCGCACCTCGCCCCGCGCCCAGTGCTGCGGGTTCGCCTTGCTGAGCAAGGTGGCGATGTCGTCGGCGTTCCGCTGCCAGCGAGCCTGCTCGGCGGCGACCTTCGCCTGGTCGCCGGCCTTGGCCGCGGCGATCAGATCGGCGGCGATCAGGATGTGCTGCCGCAGCTCGCCGGTCAGCGCGTCGCCCGCGGCCTTGCCGTAGAAGGGCTTGATCGCGCTGCCGATGTCGGTCTGGTTCTTCAGCAGCCGCGCGACGGTGGCCTTGGTGTCCGGGGTGCCGGCGACGAGGCTGATCACGGCCAGGCGCGTCCAGGTGACGTGGTCTTCCCAGAGCACGCGCATCCCGTTGTGCAGTGCGAGCTCCTTCTGCGTCAACGTCGTTCCGTCCGCGTGCCCCGCCGGGTTGCCGTGTGCGTGAGCGTCGTGACCGCTCGAGACCGCGAGGGCGGCGAGGGCGCTGAAGAACGCGATCAGCGCCGTCAGTGCGAGTGGGATGGGGCGGGCAGCCTTGGTGGTCACGCGGGCGTTCCTTTCGGTCGGGGGTAGTTGAGAGCCAGAGCCGGCCGCAGGCGCCAGAGCAGATGCGTCGCGCCCAGCAGGCCGAGCAACTCGACGGCCTTGGTGAAGAGTGCGAGCCCGTCGACCGCTTCGGCGTGGGGATGGAACAGGGGCAGCCCTGTCGTCACGGCAAGGCCGTAGCCGACGATCAAGCCTCCGAAGAGAACCGCTGCGGAGGCAAGAGCCGCGGCGCTGACGACGCGCGTCAGCGCGACTGCGACTGCGGCCAGGAGCGCAGTCGCAATCGCAAAGCCTGCGCCTGTCGCGGCGCCTTCCGTCAGATGCTCCGGAATCAGCGCCGCGTGGATGCCGGCGCTGATCGCACACGTGACGATGACGAGGTCGCGCTCGATCGCGGCACGCGTGATCACTTGACGATCACCTCGCCGTCCATGTCCTGGCTGTGCAGCGTGCAGACGTAGTGATAGGTGCCGGGCTTGTCGAACGTGATCGACACGCTCTTACCGCGGTCCACCTTGTGGTCTTCCTGCCCGTCGACCTGCACGGTGTGGGTGAAGTTGTCGTCGTTCGTCCAGGTGACGCTCGAGCCGGCGTCGACCTCGATCTTCTTCGGGTCGAAGCGATAGCTCTTCGCCATCGTCACTTCGGTCGTCGCGATGGCGGCTGTGTCGGCCGAGCCGCCGCAGCCCGCCGCGACCCCGAGGAGGGACGCGGCGAGCAGGGCGATTGGGAAGGCCCGGACCATCAGCGGCTCGACTCGAGCACGGGCCGGCGAGCGTCTGCGACGTGCCAGACGGCCGCAGCGAAGACGAGCACGAACGCGACCAGGTCGAAGACCTCGGCGATCGTGTGCGCGAACAGGAACACGGTCCAGTCGAGGTGGTAGGTCATGTAGGTCAGCTCGGCGACGGCGAACAGCGAAAACGCCGTCCCGAGCACCGAGAGCTCGCGCTTGAACGCCGCCCACGCAAAACCGGCGCCGAGCGCGAAAGCCGCGATGTGGACGACCATGAAGAACGCGGTCGGCAGGTCGTTGATCCATCCGCCCCAGGGCATTGCTTCCTCCTTGTTGTCGAGGTGTCGGAGCGTTGGTGTCGGTGCGGGCGCGGTTCTTACCTCCCGCGGTGCGGCGCCCGACGAGGAGTCGAGCGCCGCGCTCCAGCGGGCTAACCCTGAACCGTGAAGGACTTCGTGAGATCCGCGGTGGAGCTATTGCCGGCGTAGACGTCGATCTGTCCCGGCTCGACGACGAACCTCCCGCGGCTGTCGTAGAAGCCGAAGTCGCTCTTGTCGAGCGTGAAGGTGATCGTCTGCGTCTCGCCCGCCTTCAGCGTCACGCGTTCGAACCCGCGCAAGCGGCGGACGGGCTGCGAGATGCTCGCCACCGGGTCGTGGATGTAGACCTGAACGACCTCGTCGCCACTGCGGTTGCCCGTATTCCTCACACTCACGGACGCACTGAGGCTGCGGTTGCGCGACACGGTCGAGGCGCTCAGCTGCAGGTTCGAGACCTCGAACGTCGTGTAGCTGAGCCCGTAGCCGAACTCGTAGAGCGGCGAGCAGTTCGGGATGTCACGGTGGCGGGAGTTGTATTTCGAGTCCGGGTTGCATGGCCGACCCGTCGGCTCGTGGTTGTAGTAGATCGGCACCTGGCCGAGCCGCCGCGGGAACGACACGGGCAGCTTCCCGCCCGGATTCACCTTCCCGAAGACCACGTCGGCTACCGCATGGCCGGCCTGCACGCCCGGGAACCACGCCTCGAGGAGTGCCGGCGTATCGCCCACCACGTCCTCCAGCACAAGCGGGCGGCCGTTGAAGAGAACGACCACAAATGGCTTCCCGGTTGCCTTGATCGCCCGGATCAGCTCCTCCTGCCTGCCCGGTAGGTCGAGCGTGCTCCGCGCTGCCGCCTCGCCGCTCATCTCCCGCGTCTCGCCCAAGGCGAGTACCACCTGGTCCGCTGCCCTGGCGACAGCCACCGCTGCGGCGAAGCCGGCATCGGAGCCGCAGCCCTCGGGATCGGCATGTGGCGGCTCGGTGTTCGAGAGCTTGCAGCCCTCGGCGTATGTAGCGCCGGAGCTCTGCGCCTTGATGCCGTCGAAGACGGTTACAGCGTCGCTGTCGCGGCCGACGCCCCACCACGGACCGAGCATGTCGTGTTGGTTTCCGGCGAGTGGCCCGATCACCGCCGTCTTCTTGGACGGATTGAACGGCAGGATGCCGCCAGCGTTCTTGAGCAGCACCATCGTGCGGCCCGCAGCCTTGCGTGCGGCGGCCACCGCGTCGGGCTTCAGCATCTGCGCCTCGGCCTGCGCGGGCGTGAACGGTGCGTACGGATGCTCGAACAGGCCGGCGCGGAACTTGACGCGCAGGATCCTGCGCACGGCATCGTCGACCCGCTTCATCGAGATCCGGCGTTCCTGAAGCAGTTGCGCGCCGAAGTCGCGGATCAGCGTGCTCGTCATCTCGGAGTCCACGCCGGAGTTGAGCGCGAGCGCGGCGGCGCCGGGTCCATCGGCGGCGACCCCGTGTCCGCATTCCCCGGTGTCGGGATTCTTCGGCGGGCAGGCGCGCATCTCGGCGACGGCGGTCCAGTCGCTCTCGACGAACCCGTCGAAGTCCCACTCGCCCTTCAGGATCTTGTTCATCGTCTCGTCGTTGCCGCAGCCCGGCACGCCGTTGATCGCGTTGAACGAGCACATGGCCGTGTCTGCGCCCGCGTCGATGGCGGCTTTGAACGGCGGCAGGTAGAGGTTCCGGAGCCGCTGCTCGGACATGTCGGTCGTGTTGTAATCACGGCCGCTCTCGGGCTGGCCGTAGGCCGCGAAATGTTTGGGGCTGGCAACGAGCTTGTCGGGCGCGCTGTAGTCCGTCCCCTGAATCGCCTTGACGCGCGCGGCCGCGAGCACCGCGTTCACGTAGGGATCCTCGCCGGCGGCCTCAGACATCCGGCCCCACCGCGGTTCGTGCGAGACGTCGACCATCGGGGCGTAGGTCTGCTTGAGTCCGACGACGGCCGACTCGCGTGCGCCAAATGTGTGGTCATCGGTAGCCACCTGCGGATCGAAGCTCGCGCCGGCGGCCAGTGGGATCGGGAAGATCGTCCGGAACCCGTGAATGGTGTCGAAGGCGAAGAGGATCGGGATCTTGAGCCGCGACTCCTCGACGGCCATGCGCTGAAGGTCTCTGATCCTCTGCGGGTCGGTCACGCTCAGGACCGAGCCGAGGCCCTTGCGCACCCCCTCGTCGGTGACCAGGAAATCCGGCAGCAGCTGGATCTGCTGCAGCTTCTCCTCGAGTGTCATCTTCGAGAGCAGTTCGTTCACCCGCGACTCGACGCGGCGGTCGGCCGGCTCGCGTGTCGGCTGGAGCGCCTGCTCGTCGCCGCTCGGCTGCGTTGCGGCAACGACGCCGGCCGCGGCCGCCGTGCTGAGCAGCAGGATCGACGCTGCGAGCCAAACCCTGGGCCTGAACCTCGACATGGGAATTCCCTTCCCCTTCGTCGAATTGGTAGTGGGCGAGCCTCTACCCCCGAGAGCGCGAGTGAAACTCGGCCCACGACAGGGGGGAACAACACCCTCGACAGGGCGAGCCCGGGAGCGAAGCGACCCTTCAGGGGTCTTGCGCGTCAGGAATCTGCTGCCGCAGATTCCTGACCTGCGCCAACAGTGGAGCGTGCCGGGATCGAACCGGCGACCTCCGCGTTGCAAACGCGGCGCTCTCCCAGCTGAGCTAACGCCCCACGCAGGGGTTCAGTGTAGAGGCTCGTCCTTCGGCTGGCCGGCGCGGAGTCCTCGCTCCTGGAGCGCACGGAGGCCGGCGCTGAACGTCTGCGGTTCGGGCTCTCGCTTCCGGCCGCCCTGCTCGAGGCGGCGGATCCTGGTCTCGAGCGCGTCGAGGTCGCGTCCCTGGGGCGGCGGCGCCTCCTTCTCGGCCAGCGCCTGCTCACGGCCGGCGAGCTCCGCCTCCTGCTCGGCGAGCGCGTCGCTGCGCTTCGCAAGCTCCGCATGCGTGCGCGCGAAGGCCTGCTCGGCCTCGTGCAGCTCGGCGAGCTTCGCCTCGATCCGTTCCAGCTCGTCCGGAGCGTCGGCCGGCCCCGCTGCAGGCTCGGCCTCGGCAGCACGGGCGTCGATCGCGGCTTCGCGCTCGCCGAGCTCAGCCGCCTGGGACGTCAGAGCCTGCTCGCGCGCGGCCAGCGACGCCTCCCGTTCGGTCAGCGCGGTCTCACGCCGCTCGAGCTCCTCGGCGCGGGCATCGAGCTTCCGCTCGCGCGCCTCCAGCTTCTTGATGCTCGGGCTCGGCGCTTTCGGCTTGGGCGCGGGTGAGGCTTCCTGACGCACCTCGAGCGCGGCGCTCTGCTCGGCGAGCGCCTCTTCCTTCGCGGCCACCGCCGCCTCGCGCAGCTCGAGCTCGGTCGTGCGAGTCTCGAGCGTGCCGCGCGCACTCTTCGCCTCCGCGAGCCTCAGACGGACTGACTCCAGTCGCGAGCCGCGGCCCTCGGACGCGGCCAGCTTCTGCTCGCGTTTCTCGACCCGTGCGAGCGCCTCGGCCAGCTCCTGCTCGCGCTGCTGAACGGCCACGACGCGCTCGGAGAGCGTTCGCTTCAGCGTCGCGAGCTCGGCGGCTGCCTCGGCGCGCTGCCGGCGCAGGGCCTCACGCTCCGACTCGACGTCGGAGGGATCGTTTCGATCGCGCAACCGCTTCAGGCCCATGGTGGGCCCGATGGTACTCCAGCTAGGCGGCTCTCTCCAGGCGCTCTTCCTGTCGAGCCCGGCGCACGATCTCGTCGCGCTCGCCGAAGCGGATGCGCGCGCGCTCGGCGCGGTGCTCGTCCCAGAGCGTGAGCAGCTGCTGGTCGATGTGCTTGATCTCGTCGACGATCGCCTGCGTCCGGCCGCGGGAGAGGGTCTGCCACAACTCTCCGCGCACCTCGCTCAGGCGCTCGATCTCCGCATGGATCTCATGAACTGTTCTCATGCTCGTTAAAACGAGCCGGCGACGCTCCTGATTCCAGCCCGCGCACACGCTGAACGAAAACTCAACAATCACTCGTAGCCGAGCTCCGAGATCCGGTCTTCCTCGAAGCCGAAGTAGTGCGCGAGCTCGTGCAGTACGGTGATCCGGATCTCCTCCTCGAGCTCGGCCGGGTCCGGGAAGTCGTGCTCCAGCGGCTTCCGGTAGATCGAGATCTTGGCCGGCATGTACTCCGGCTGGTCGAAGAGTCCGTAGAGATCCGGCTCTTCCGCGTTCGCCTCCTCGATCACGATCGCGACGTTCTCGAGCGCGCCGGCGAGCTGGGACGGAAGCGAGTCGAGCGCGGCGCGAACGTGCTGCTCGAATGTCATCAATACCTTGGCGGGAGCGGCTGGCGCTGCTGGAAGACCTTGACGGTGAGCATGCCGAAGACGAAGCCGCCGATGTGCGCGAAGAAGGCGACGCCGCCGCCGGCCTCGGGGTGGGCGAGAGAGGTGCTGCCGTCGAGCAGCTGGAACCCGAACCAGATGCCGAGGAAGAGGACGGCCGGCACGTCGCGCAGGATGAAGAAGATCACCGTCAGCACCTTGGCGCGCGGCAGCAGCACGAGGTAGCCGCCGAGCACCGCGGAGATCGCGCCGCTCGCGCCGAGGTTCGGGATCGTGGCGTCGAGGGGGTTCGCCCAGGTAAGGGTGATGAACGTCTGCAGCGCCGTCGCCGCAAAGCCACCCAGCAGGTAGAAGGCGACGAACCGGATCCTGCCGAGCGCGTCCTCGACGTTGTTGCCGAAGATCCAGAGAAAGAGCATGTTGCCGAGCAGGTGCGACCAGCTGCCGTGCATGAACATCGAGGTCAGCGCGGTCAGCGGCCAGTCATGTCCGACGACGGTGCAGGAGTCGTCCACCTCGCACGGGTGAAAGGCGAGCGAGTTGACCGAGCCGTTCAGGTCGGGAAGCTCGTAGAAGACCCACACGAGGACGTTGGCCACGACCAGCGCGACCGTGACGATCGGGAACGACCGCGTCGGCACGTTGTCGCGCAGCGGCAGCACGCCGCGATGCTACGGCAGGAGCCGCGGCCCCGCACCCGTTAGAGTCAGAGGATGGCTGCATTCCCGGACGGCCTGAACGAGCAGGTCGGACACGAGTTCGCCGCGTCGCAGCAGTACGTCGCGATCGCCGTCCACTACGACGACCAGACGCTGCCCCGCCTGGCCGCGCATTTCTACCGCCAGGCGGTCGAGGAGCGGAACCACGCGATGATGATCGTCCAGTACCTCCTCGACGCCGACGAGCGGGTCGTGATTCCGGGCGTCGAGGCCCCGCAGACCGAGTTCGCGGACGTCGTCGAGCCCGTCCGGCTGGCGCTCGAGCAGGAGCGTCGCGTGACCGAGCAGATCTCGGCGCTCGTGCAGCTCGCGCGGACCGAGGGCGATCTCGTCGGCGAGCAGTTTCTGCACTGGTTCCTGCAGGAGCAGCGCGAGGAGATCTCGTCGATGGCCGCGCTGCTCACGGTCGTCGAGCGCTCGCGCGAGAACGTGATGCTGATCGAGGACTACCTCGCGCGCGAGGCGGTCGGGGACGCAGGCGTCGACGCCGCGGCGCCGCCGGCCGCAGGCGGAGCGCTCTAAATCCAAGCGCAGGCCAGCGTCTCGCCCCAACTGTCCGTGCGGCGCGGCCGCGAGGCGATCGAGTTCTACAAGGACGCGTTCGGAGCGGTCGAGATCTATCGCGTGGGCGGCACCGAAGAGAACGAAGAAGTCGTCGCCCAGCTCTCGGTCGGCAACGCGTCGTTCTGGGTGGCCGACGAGTCACCACCGAACAAGAGCTTCAGCCCCGAATCCTTGGGCGGTAGCACGGTGCGACTGTTGCTCGTCGTTCAGGATCCACAGACGGTCGTCGAGCGGGCGTTAGCCCTGGGTGCCACGGAGGTTGCTCGCGTGGCAGAGGAACACGGTTGGCTGCTGGGACGGGTCGAGGACCCCTTCGGGCACCACTGGGAGATCGGGAAGCCGGTGGTCGAATGGCCACCGCCCGTGTGAGAGCGCTCTAGGCGGGCGTCGGAATGGCCGAGCGGACGTGTTCCGCGACCGCTTCCATCTCGACTGCGGCGCCCGTCACGTCCTTCAGCAGCTCGTCGGCGTTCGGCTGCTGCCCGAGCTCCCACAGCTCGATCAGGAGCGAGCCTGCCTCGCGCCGCCGGAACCAGTCGCCGCCGAACTGCTCGCGCATGAAGGTCGTCATCTGCGCCGCGAAGGCCCAGGCGCGCAGGTACGCGGTGACGTAGTAGCTCGAGTCGAGATCAGAGAGGTAGTCGGTTGGGCTCGGCTCGATCTTCAGCGCATCGCCGAGGATCTCGACGTAGCGGCTGCGCATCTGCGTCGGGTCGGGCGCGGCGTGAAAGTCGATCTCGTAAAGGAGCTTCGCGCAGTAGCGGCGGACGTAGAAGAGCAGCTGGACGGCGCCCTCCGCCGCGAACGTCTCCGGCCGCGGAAAGTCGAGCATGCTCGACAGCCAGGCGCGATCGTCGATCAGGTGGTCGAAGAGCATCGCCCACCCTTCGGTGACGGCGTTGTCGCCCAGCCGCTTCTCTTCCATCTTCAGGTTCGGGTTCGTGAAGGCGAAGTGCTCGGTGTGGCCCGCCTCGTGAAAGAGGGCGTACCAGTCGTCCGGGCCGCCCTGGGGCTGGATCACGAGCATCACCTTGTCCGGGATCTCGATCGGCGCGCAGAACGCACGCGGGCTCTTCGTCGGCCGCTCCTCGACGTCGAGGTGGACGTTCTTCTGCGCGTCGAGGTCGATGCCGAGGTTCGAGAGCGTGCCGCGCAGGGCCGGCACCATCCGGTCGGCCGGGAACGCCGCATCCCAGCCGGAGCCCCGGAACATGCGACGCACGTCGTGC
The DNA here is from genome assembly GCA_033857955.1 of Gaiellaceae bacterium. Lineage (GTDB taxonomy): Bacteria > Actinomycetota > Thermoleophilia > Gaiellales > Gaiellaceae > Gaiellasilicea. Next base: position 19,734 of record JAWVCW010000014.1, read on the forward strand.
CGCTCCGCCTCGGTGAGCCCGACGCCGACTCGCTCGCGCAGCAGGCGGTCCATCGACTCCTCGTAGAGCCGCTCGGTCGAGTCGAGAAACGCGCCGCATTGCGAAGCAAGCCCTTCGAGGTCGTACTGGAAGCGATCGCGATAGAGGTTGAAGTAGGTGGGCGCACCCAGCTCGGGGACCGCGCGCTGCGTCAGATTCGCGGCATCGAGGTAGAGGGGATTCAAGTGCTCGTCGGTCAGCGCGTTGCGCGCCTCCTCGAGCCGCGCTCGCGTCTGCCGGTCGGCCGTGTTCGCGATCGTCGGCGGCAGCATCCGGTAGCCGATCGGCTTGCCGTCGTGTTGCGTCTCGAGCTTGGTCTCCAGCTCTGCGATCTTCTCCGCGTGGTCGCGCGTGAGCTCGCCGAGGTACCCCTCGCAGCCGAAGCGGAAGAGCTCCAGGTTCTTGCGGCCGTCGACCGTCTCGCCGAGCCGCTTGACCGTGTCGAGGTCGGTGAGATCGGCATGGCGCTCGTAGATCGGGCCTAGCTCGAACGCCGGCTTCAGGCCCGCGTAGTGGAGGTAATACTCCTCGTCGAGCTCCGCGATGAAGCGGTCGGCGCCGGCGCGGTAGCCGTCGAGCTCACGGTCGCTGAACGCTCCCTCTCCCACGCGGCCTAGGATACGCGCCGTGCACGAACTGAGAGTCAAGACAGAGCGCCGGAGCCAGCTCGTCGACATCACCCGCCAGGTGCAGGCGGCGCTGGGAGAGCTCGACGGCGCGGCCGCAGCTCTCGTCTACGTGCCGCACACCACCGCGGGAGTCACGATCAACGAGCACGCCGACCCCGCCGTCGCACGCGACTTCGAGGCCGCGCTCGAGCGGATCGTCTCCTCGGACTGGCCCTGGGAGCACATCGAGGAAGGTGAGGAGAACGCCCCGACGCACATCCGCGCGGCGTTCATGGGCTCCGACGTGCTCGTCCCGATCCGCGACGGCCGCCTGGCGCTCGGGACGTGGCAGGGGATCTTCCTCTGCGAGTTCGACGGACCCCGCGAGCGCTCGGTCTACGTGACGGCGCTGTCTTGATCGAGGTCGAGAATCTCTCCAAGCGGTTCGGCAAGACCCAGGCGGTTGCGGGCCTGAGCTTCACGGTCGAGTCCGGGACGATCACGGGCTTTCTCGGGCCGAACGGCGCAGGGAAGTCGACGACGCTGCGCTCGGTGCTCGGCCTCGTCCATCCCGACGAAGGCCGGACAACGGTGCTCGGCAGGCCCTACCGGGATCTCGACCGGCCGTTCCACCGGGTCGGGGCCGTTCTCGAGGCGAGCGAGGTGCACCCTGGACGCTCCGGTCGGAACCATCTCCGAGTGCTCGCCGCTGCAGCGGGGCTGCCGCGCTCGCGCGTCGAGGAGGTGCTCGAGCTCGTCGAGCTGCAGCAGGCCGCGAAGCGGCGCGTCAAGGGCTACTCGCTCGGGATGCGGCAGCGGCTTGGCCTCGCGACCGCGCTCCTGGGTGACCCGGAGGTCCTCGTGCTCGACGAGCCCGCCAACGGGCTCGACCCCGCCGGCGTTCGCTGGTTGCGCGACCTCCTCCGCTCGCTCGCCGCCGAGGGCCGGACGATCCTCGTCTCCAGCCACGTCCTCGCGGAGGTTGCACAAACTGTCGATCGCGTCGTGATCATCCACCGCGGCCGGCTGATCCAGCAGTCGTCGATCGCCGAGGTGCTCTCGGACCCGAAGGCGCTGACGCGGGTGCGGACTCCGGACGCGGAGCGTCTGCGTCAGCTGCTCGTAGCAGCCGGCGCAACGGTCTCGGAGACGGAGGACGGCGCCCTCACGGCGGACCTGCCGCCGGAGCGGATCGGCGAGGTCGCCGCCGCGAACGGGATCGTCCTGCACGAGCTCGTCGTCGAGCGCGCGACGCTCGAGGAGGTCTTCCTCGAGCTGACGGGCGGTGAGACGACTCAATGATCGACCTCGTTCGCGCGGAGCTGCTGAAGATCCGGACGGTGAGGTCGTGGTACGTGTACCTGGGCCTGATCGTGCTGTTCAGCGCCATCGCGGTCGCCGCGGACACCGGCTCGTCGACGAGCGACGAGCGAAGCACCCTTTCCTTCCAGGTCGGCCTCGTCCAGTACGCCGGCATCGCAACGCTGTTCGCGATCCTGCTCGGCATCACGATCGTCACGACCGAGTTCCGGCACGGCACCGTCACCCCGGCGTTCCTCGTCGAACCGCGCCGAGAGCGTGTGCTCGCGGCCAAGGTGCTCGCGGCGACGATCGTCGCCCTGTTCTTCGATCTGCTGTGGCTCGCCGTCGTCGCCGCGGTTGGGCTGACATGGCTGTCGATCATCGGTGCGGACATCCACCTCGTCGACGGCGAGATCGCGAAGGCCGCGGCGGAGACGTTGCTGACCGTCGTCCTGTGGGCGCTGATGGGCATCGCGATCGGCTCGGCCGTCCACAGCCAGGTGGCGGCGCTGGTCGGCACGCTCGTCTGGATCTTCGTGCTGGAGAACCTGCTCTGGGGCCTCTTCGCCCTGCTCGACATCGACGGCGCGGTCGCGTACCTGCCGTTCCGCGCGCTCGACGCCGCCGACGGCACGGGTGGCGAGCGGCTGCTCTCGTACGGGGCCGGCATCGCCGTCTCGCTCGCGTGGATCGCGTCGATCGGCGCTGCGGGCCTGTTCCGCACCCTCCGCCGCGACATCACCTGACCCGTACCCTGCGGGGATGGCCGCGCCGGTGAAGATGCACGAGGAGGTCGAGCTCCAGGTCGACTCGCTCGCCTACGGCGGGAACGGTGTCGCGCGGTTGAACGGGTTCGTCGTCTTCGTCCGCAGAGGCCTGCCGGGCGACCGGGTGCGCGCCAGGGTGACGAAGGTGAAGCGCGGGTTCGCCGAGGCGCTCGCGACCGAGGTGCTCGAGCCGTCGCCGAACCGGGTCGAGGCGCCCTGCGCCCACTACCCGGCCTGCGGTGGCTGCCGCTTCCAGGATCTGGACTACGCGGTGCAGGTTGCGGCGAAGGAGGACCAGGTGCGCGACGCTCTCAAGCGGATCGGCGGCATCGCCGAGCCTCCACTCGAGCCGATCCTCCCGGCCGACTCGCCGTTCTTCTATCGCAACAAGATGGAGTACTCCTTCACGCAGACCCCTACGGGACCCACGCTCGGCCTCCACAAGGCCGGCCGTTGGGACGAGGTGCTCGAGATCGAGAAGTGCTGGCTGACGACCGACCTCGGCAACTCGATCCGGAACGCCGTCCGCGACTGGGCGCGCGAGGAGAATCTCGTCGCCTACGACCAGGCCGAGCAGACCGGCTACCTCCGCCATCTCGTGATCCGCGAGGGGCGGAACACCGGACAGGCGCTCGTGCTGCTCGTGACCGGGCCGGGGGAGAAGTTCGAGCGCGGTTACTTCGTCGAGGTGCTGAACCGCTTTCCGGAAGTGCGCTCGATCCACTGGGCGGTGAACGACACGCCCTCCGAGGTGACGAACCTTCCCTCGACCCTGCTCTGGGGCGAGGACGCGATCGAGGAGGAGTTGCTGGGCCTCCGCTTCCGCATCCGCCCGAACGCCTTCCTGCAGACGAACACGGAGATGGCGGAGAAGCTGTACGGGATCGCGATCGAGTACGCCGCTCTGACGGGATCCGAGACGGTGTACGACCTGTATTGCGGCACGGGCACGATCGGCCTCTCGATGGCGCGGAACGCGCTCACGGTGTGGGGCGTCGAGATCTCGGAAGAGTCGGTGGCGTGCGCGATCGAAAACCTCGAGTTGAACTCGATCGGCAACGCGGCGTTCTTCGCCGGCAACGTCGGCCAGTCACTCGAGGAGTTGGCCGAGCGGGCGGGACCGCCCGACGTGATCGTCGTCGACCCGCCTCGCGCCGGCCTGGCGGGCAAGGCGCTGAAGCGGACGGGCGCGCTAGGGGCGGATCGGATCGTCTATGTCTCGTGCAACCCCACGACACTCGCGTCCGACGTGAAGGTGCTGCGCGCCGAGCACGGCTACGAGCTTGCCCGCATCCGCCCGGTCGACATGTTCCCGCACACGCCGCACGTCGAGGCGGTCGCGCTCCTCACGCGCACCTGACCGTCGCTCACCGCTCCACGTTGGACGGGTGAGTGCGGCCTCGTACGCGGCCCGATCACGCGCGCCGTAGCGGCCGACGAAGAGGTCGACGTCGCGGACGTGATCCGGCTCGAGGATCGCGACTATGGTCGGCGGCTTCGCGTCGAGCCGTTCCAGAACTCCGGCGCGTCGCCTTGGGGCGCGAGCGGGTCGAGCAGCACGACCTCGCCGCCGGACTCGACACAGGTCGAGGTCACGACCTCCTCCCAGCCGGCACCCTCGCTCCAGTCCGGATATGCCACCCGCCAGATCCAGAGCCGGAGCCCACATCCCGCAGCTCGCGCATCGCGAGAACGTAACCCTCAGCCGGCGACGACGCCTAGTAACAGACTGTTACAAAGCTTCGCTGAGCGGCACCCGTGCGGTAGAGCGGCTAGTAACAGACTGTTACTTGGGTGGACGCGACGATCCGGGCCGACTAGCGCCAGATCGCGCCGAGCCGGTCGGCGTGGTCCGCCGGGACGGCCTGCGCCTTGCCCGCCGAGTAGCGCGCCGCCGTCCACGCTCCGACCGCCGCGTCGAGCAGATCCGCCTCGGGTATTCCCCGCACCGCGCCTGGCAGCTTGATCCCCGCGTCGGCCAGGATCTCTCGCCGCCGTTCGAGTCCCTCCGGCGTGTGCTTCGACTCGAACACGTGCACGCCACCGAGCTCGCAGAACGACACCTCGGGGTGCATCTCGATCACGCGGTCGTCGACCTCCGCGTACTCCTGTACCTCCAGGATCTTCTTGCCGAGCGCGAACGCCTGCTGGGAGATGCCCTTCCCCGTGATCGTCCGTGCGATCTCGTTCGCCTCCCCGAAGGTGCGCGCCTCGAGGGCGGCGCGGGGCGGGGTCGGGAAGACGCTGCTCGCGCGGCTGCCGCCCACGAACGCCCGGGCGGCCGCGTCAGTGGGCCGTGCGCCGAGCCCGGCCGGGTCGATCGGGATGTCGACGGCGATCACCTGCGCCCGGAGCGACAGCACCTCGGCGAACGTGACGTGCGTCGAGACCTCGACATCGCCGCTCGGGTCGAGCGAGACCGCCACCCAACCGTTGCGGTAGCCGTCGACGCCGGCCACGAGCACGCTCGCCTCGACCTGAGGACGCCGCGTCGTCGTCGGCGGCGCCACCGGGTCGAGCCGCGGCGCGAGACCGGAGTTGCGGAACCCGAGCAGGACGAGCCGCGCAAGCGCGACGTTCATCGCCTCGGGGCTGTCGAGCGGCACCTCCGCGACCGGTTTGCCGTCTGCGTCCCTGAGGAGGACCGCTCCGGACTTCGTCCCGTCCGCAGCATGGTGGAACTCGAGCGACAGATCGAGCCGCGCGTCGTGAAGCGCCCGCCTGATCGGCTCCTCGAGGTCGTCGGGCATGACGGAACGCTAGCTCTCTAGCTCCGTTCGCGTCGCAGCCGCTCGACCTTCGCCTCGTCCGCCGCGAGTTGCTCGGGGTGGAGGTTGTCGAGGACCGTCGGGTTCTCGTCGTGCAGCACGAGCACGAGGCCGTTCGGGAGGTCGTGCGCGAGGAACTCGCCGGTGTCGGCGCCTCCGACGGTCAACCGGCAGAGGGTCTCTTTTCCGGAGGCGTCCTTCTGGTCGGGTGGAAAGGGGCGGTCGCTCCCGACCGGCACGATCGCGGCTGTCACCGGCGGCCGGTCGCGGGTCAGAAGCACGATCTTGGCGGGGCTGCGCTCGATCACGTCGGCCTCGAGGTCGTAGATGCCCGCGCGGCCGTAGATGTGGACGGGCGCGCGGCCCCGTCGCCGCAGCGCGTGCCAGAGGAGGTCGGCGTTCGCGAGTAGGAATCCGAAGGCGATTGCGGGGAGCGCCGGCAGCCCGCGGCCGTGGGTCTTGACGGACAGGATCAGGGTGCACGCGGTCAGGGTGGTCATCGCCAGCCACGTCCAGCCGGTCCGGAGGCCAAAACGTCGCGCCGCCGCCAGAAAGAGCGCGAAGAAGAGGACGTCCGGGGGGCCGAGGTTGGCTGTGATGTCCCGGCCAGGCGCGCGGAAGGCGATCGAGATGTGCTCGAAGATGCTCGGGTGGTCGCTCGTGATCTTGCCCGTCGGCCCGAAGAAGACGGACCAGATGTCGACCCAGGGGATGATCGCCGCGACGAGCGCCGCCCACGCCACGTTCTCGAAGTAGGAGAGGAACCAGAAGCCGAGGAGGACCAGCGCGAACAGCTTCGTCAGGTTGAAGAGGACCTCGAGGTCCGCGAACCACGTCACTACGGCAAACGTGGCGAGGGCGAGTGCGGCTGGCAGCAAGCGGGACCTGAACGCGAGCGGCACGAGCAGCCAGATCACTCCCAGCGTGGCCGGGATGAGGACGAGCGAGATGAAGAGAACGTTCGGCCAGAGCCCGACCCTCCACAGGTGGCCGGCGCCCGCGGTGTACGCGGCGAGCGCCGCCGTCAGGCCCGCGAGCGCGAGTGCCCGGCGGGGGCCTAGTACGGCGGCAATTCTTGCCACCACGGGCCGAGCGCCTTGAAGGCGTTCCAGAAGGCGGTCTTCGCGGGCGCCTCGTCGAGGGCGGAGTCGATGTCCGGGACGACGAGCGCCTCGACGGTTGCGGTGAAACGCTGCAGCCCTTCAGCCGCTGGGTCGAGCGGGTCCGAGAGCGGGAACGCGAGCGCGTTCGCGAACTCGACGGTCCGGTCGCCCATCACGACGAGCAGCTTGGGCTGGACGATGTGCAGCTCCCGCGTCAGCCACGGCCTGGATTCCTCCGGGTCCTGGCCGGCGAACTTGAGGCAGTTCGTCCCGTAGACGGCCATCGGGTCGACCCGCAGTCGCTGCAGCGACTTCAGCAGGGCCTGGCCCGCCCGCCCGTAGAACGCGACGCCCTCCAGCACCTCGGACGGCTTCGGTTCGTACTTGAGCAGGAAGACGTCGGCCAGCGGATGCCCGGAGCCCAGCACGGGGACGTGCAGCTCGTCACCTGCGCGGCCGATCTCGTCACCGAGCTCGTTGATCTCGGAGATCGCCTTCTGCAGGTAGCGCTGATAGATCTCGTCAGTAGGTTGGGCACTCACGGGAGTCCTGTCTCGGTTCTCTCCTAGCGCACCTTTTCCTTGACTTGGGCCACCCACTTGAGGCTCTGGAGGTACGCGAGCGACTTCGGCCGGCGCAGGACCTCGGCCGTGCGGAGCGAGAGGAGGAACTCCTCCGGGCCGTCGAAGGCGCGCATCCGCAACGCTCCGGTCCCGACTCCCTGGAGGACGTGCGCATCGGAGCCGGCGCCCGCCGGGAGACCGTACTTTCGCGCGAAACGGACTGCCTCGTCGTTGTAGCCCTCGAAGAGCAGCCGCGCGTTGTAGACCTCGAGCACGTCGATCTCGTGCAGATGCCGGTGCAGCGTGGCCGGGAACGGGATCGCGTGCATCCGGTCGAACGGGTGCGGGAGGTAGACGACGCCCTCCTGCTCGCGGATCGCGGCGACCGTCTCGGCGAACGACATGCCGCGCGGGATCCCGTCACGCAGGAAGAGGCCGATCACCTCGCCCTCGTCGGCGGTCTTCACCTCCTCGCCGGGAATCACGATCAACTTGCGCCCGCGCGCGCGCTCGATTGCCTCGCGGGCGCCGCCGAACACGTTGTGGTCCGTGATCGCGATCGCGCCGAGCCCTTCGGCCTCGGCGTGGTCGAGCAGCTCGTCCACCTCGATCGAGCAGTCGTGCGACCACGTCGTGTGCATGTGCAGGTCGGCGACGATCCAGGGCCGGTCGGCGAGAGGCTCGGCCTCGCGCCTGGCGGTGCGCCGACGGCCGCCGAGGCCGCGGTACATCTCGTCGAGGTCCTGCGCGAGTGCGGCGAAGTTCTGCGCCTCGGCGCGGGCGCGTCCTTCACGACCTCGGCGCTCGCGCAGCGCATCGTCCTCGGCCAACCGGGCCACCGCCGCTGCGGCGAGCTCCGGCTGCTCGAGAACCCCGGGCGGATCTGCGAGCGCGGCCCCGGCGGCCGCCGCCTCGAGGCGCAGGCGGGCCGAGCCGGTCGGGGCGGGCACGACGATCGCAGCCTCGGCGAGGATCGCGGCGCGGGCCTGCGGCCTGCGACCGGAGCGGACGCGAACGCGGTCGCGCAGTGCGAGCGGGATTCCGGGCCGGGTCGAGAGCGGCTTCGTCCGCACCAGCACCGCCTCCCAGCCGGGGAGCTCGCGCAACGAGCGAAGCGCGGCTCGGGCGACCGGCAGCGAGCCGGAGTGGAGCTCGATCGCGACCAGCTGCCGTTTCTCGCCGGGCTTGAACAACTCGGTGTCGACGCCGGGCGAGACGATGCGGTAGTCGCCCGGAAAGCGCTCGGCGGCGGCGGCCGCAGTCGTCTCGGAGGTCGCAAGCAGTGCGTCGATGCGGGCGAGCAGCTTCTCGCGCAGCGCCCGCCGCGGTGGGTAGCCGAGACGCTCGGGCGAGAAGAACGTGGCGACGCCGAGAGACTCGGAGTCGCGCAGGGCGAGGTAGGAGATGCTCGGCAGCCCGGGCTCGAAGCCGTGGACGACGTCGAAGCGCCCCTGCTGGAGCGCGAGATGGAGGTTCGCGCGAACGCCGACCGGGACGCCGAGGCTCGATCGACGCGACACGGGCAGGGCCGCGCCGATCGCGATCATCTCGGCGTCGTCGCCGCGCGCAAGCGCGCGCCGGCCGGCGATCAGGTCCGCGGTCCGGCCTGAAGGAGCGAGCACCGTGACTGCGTGGCCGAGTGCTCTGAGCTCCTTCGCGATCCCAGCGACGTGCTCGTTGACATCGTGCGGCTGCGACCACGCAAACGGGGTCACGAGGCAAATCCTCACTCACCGAGTGTAGTTAGAGTCGCGGGAATGAAGATCCGGGCGGCGGTGCTCGAGGAGTTCGGCGCTCCGCTCGAGGTGCAGGAGCTCGACCTGGCGGAGCCGAAGGCAGGCGAGGTCCTCGTCCGGCTCGTCGCGTGCGGTGTCTGCCACACCGACCTCTACACAGCCTCCGGCGCCGACCCGTCGGGCTACGCGCCGACGGTGCTCGGGCACGAGGGCGCCGGCGTCGTCGAGCGCGTCGGCGACGGCGTCTCGTCCGTGAGCCCCGGCGACCACGTCGTGACGCTCTTCTCGCCGCAATGCCGCGAGTGCATCCACTGCCTGAGCCCCCGCACGAATCTCTGTCTTGCGATCCGCGAGCAGCAGAATCAGGGCTATCTGCCCGACGGTACGACGCGACTCTCGCGCGACGCGGAGCCCGTGCGGCATTTCATGGGCACGTCGACGTTCGCCGAGTACACGGTGATGCCGGAGATCGCGCTCGCGAAGGTCGACCCCGAGGCACCGTTCGAGCACGCGGCTCTCTTCGCGTGCGGCCTCTCCACCGGGCTCGGCGCCGCGATGTTCACGGCGCGCGTCGAGGCGGGCTCGACGTGCGTCGTCTTCGGCGCGGGCATGGTCGGCCTCGGCGCGGTCGCCGGCTGCCGGCTCCAGGGCGCCGAGCGCATCGTCTGCGTCGACATGTCCGAGGACCGCCTCGCGCTCGCGCGCGGACAGGGAGCGACCGAGACGCTGAGCGGCGGCCCGGACGTCGTGGCGCAGATCCTCGAGCGCACCGGCGGCTTCGGGGCCGACTACACGTTCGAGGCCACGGGCCAGTTCGAGTCGCTCCGGAGACAGGTCGACGCAGATGATCCGCTCGGCTCCCTGGAGGCGGCAGCCGGCCACCGCGCCAAGCCCGACCATTCCCGCCCCAAACACCACGCAGGTCGAACCTTTTTCCACTTTCGCGGTATTGATCGCCGCGCCGAGGCCGGTGGAGAGCCCGCAGGCGAAGAGCGCGGCCCGATCGGCCGGGGCCTCGGGGGAGACCTTGGCCAGCGCGATCTCCGGCATCACCGTGTACTCGGCGAACGTGCTGGTGCCCATGAAGTGGCGCATCGGCTCGCCGTCGCGCTGCAGGCGGGTCGTGCCGTCGGGGAGGTAGCCCTGGTTCTGCTGGTCG
>JAWVCW010000015.1:0-131311 GCA_033857955.1 Gaiellaceae bacterium
AGCTGCGCAGGATCGGAATCCGCAGAGCGGATCCCGATCGCGCGAAGACCCCTAAAGGGTCGCTCCGCTCCCTAGCTGCGCAGGATCGGAATCCGCAGAGCGGATCCCGATCGCGCGAAGACCCTTAAAGGGTCGCTCCGCTCCCTGACCAGCTCGAGCTAGGGGGCTGGCGCTGCATCTGGAGCGACCTCGAGCTCGACGAGGCTGGAGCGGGCGATCTCGGCGAAGGCGGGAGCCGCCACAACGCCGCCCCAGATCGCGCCGCGCGGCTCGTCGATCTGCACGAGAACGACGAGGTGCGGATCCTTCGCCGGCACGACGCCGACGAAGGAGGCCACGTAGCGGGAGGTCGAGTAGCCGCCCGGCACCGGCTTTGCCGCAGTGCCGGTCTTGCCCGCGACCGTGTAGCCGGGGACTTTCGCTGCCGCACCGGTGCCGCCCTCGGCGGACACGACATCGCGGAGCATCGCCATCATCTGCGCGGACACCGTCTTGGAGATGACCCGGCGGCCTTTCGTGGGCTTCGCCGACTGGTTGCCGATGCGCTCGACGAGATGCGGCACCCGCATCACGCCGCCGTTCGCGATCGCGGCGTACGCAGACGCCATCTGAATGGGCGTGACGCCGATGCCCTGGCCGATCGGAACGTTCCCGATCGTCGAGCCGGACCAATAGGTCGGAAGCAGGCCGCGCGACTCTCCCGGTGCGTCCACGCCGGTTGCCTTGCCGTAGCCGAAGCGGTCGATCCAGTTCTGGAGGCGTGACTGACCGAGCATCTGAGCCAGTGTGATCGTGCCGACGTTCGAGGACTGCGAGAGGATCTGCGCGACTGTCATCCGCTGGGTCTCCCGCGGCTCGTGCTCGTGGATGATCCGGTCGGCGACACGGATCGAGCTCGCCAGTGTGAACGGCGTCGTCGGCGTGACGATCTTCTCCGAGAGCGCTGCGGCGACGGTGACCACCTTGAACGTCGATCCGGGCTCGTAGACGTCGGTGACGGCGCGGTTGCGGCGACGGTCGGCGGTGGCCGAGCCGAACGCGTTCGCGTCGAAGCCGGGCGCGACGGCCATCGCGAGGACGGCACCGTTGCGCGGGTCGAGCACGATCGCGGTGCCACCCTTCGCACCCCAGCGCTTGACCGTCTCGCGGAGGACCGTTTCGGCGTTCGCCTGGATCCGGTGGTCGATCGTGAGGAAGACGTCGTCGCCGGCGCGCTCGGGCTTGGTCGAGATCACGTCGATCAGCCGCCCCGCGGGATCGGTCACCGTCGTCTCGCTCCCGGGCTTGCCGCGGAGCGAGCTGTCGAGCGAGCGCTCGAGTCCCTCGAGTCCCTGGTTGTCGACGCCGGCGTAGCCGAGCACGTGCGCGGCGACGCCGCGCTGCGGGTAGAAGCGCATCTCCTCCGCATAGAAGCCGAGCCCGGGCAGCTTCAGCTTCTCGAGCTCGGCCGCCTTGGCGGGGTCGGCCTTCCGCTTGACGTAGACGAAGTGGTGCGAGCGGTCGGCCAGGAGCGGGTAGAGCTTCTCCGCGTCGAGGCCGAGCGTCTTCGCGGCAGCCAGCGCGACCCGGCGCGGTTCCTTCACGCTGCGCGGATCGGCGTAGATCGTGGTGGCCTGCTCGCCGATCGCGAGCGGCTCCCCCGTCCGGTCGAAGATCGTGCCCCGCCCAGCGGGAATCTCGGTCGTCGCCTGATGCTGGCGCGACGCCATCTGCTCGAGCGTCGATGCCTGCACACCCTGGAGCCAGGCCGCGCGGGCGAGCGTTCCGGCGAAGACGAGCACGAAGACGCCCAGGAGGAGGCGGATGCGGCGGTTGGAGCGCCGCTCGTTCACTGGTTCGGCGGCGCCAGCTGGACGTGGAAGGTCAGTTCCGGGTCGGCGCGCACGAGCCCGAGCTTCACGCGGGCTTGCGACTCGATGCGGGCGTTCGCCGACGCGCTGGAAAGCTGGGAGCTGAGACGATTCGTGTCGGCGCGCAGCTGCACGCGCTCGCGGCCGAGCTCGTCGAGCCGGACGTTCAGCTGGAGGACGGCGACGTTCACGGCGACGATCCCAGCGAGCAGGACGGCGAGTACGACGATCCACACGACGCCGCCGTACGGACGCGCCTTGGAGCTCGCGGCCGCACGGGCGGCAGGCCGTCTGCACGGCCTCGCGACCTGCGGCGTCTCGACGCGTGCGCCTTCCGCCCAGCTGGCCATCAGTCCCCGACCTTCATCGCCGCGCGGAGCTTCGCGGACGCCGCGCGCGGGTTCGCCTCGACCTCGCGCTGCGCCGGCCGAAGCGGCTTGCGCGTCAGGTCGCGCAGGATCGGCTCGTTGCCGCAGACGCAGATCGGGAAGTCGGGTGGGCAGGTGCAGCCGCGGGCCTGCTCGCGGAAGTAGCGCTTGACGATCCGGTCCTCGAGCGAGTGGAAGCTGATGACGGCGATGCGGCCACCTGGTCGAAGCATCCGCACCGCCGCCGGGAGAGCGGCCTCGAGCGCGCCGAGCTCGTCGTTGACGGCAATCCGAAGCGATTGGAACACGCGCTTGGCGGGATGCCCGTCGCCGAAGCGGGCCGGCGTCGGGATCGCCTGCTTGATCGTGTCCGCGAGATCGATGGTGCGCTCGAACGGCCGTTCCGCGCGACGCCGCACGATCGCCCGTGCAATCTGACGCGCGTAGCGCTCTTCGCCGTAGCGCTTGAAGATCAGTCCGAGCTCGCGCTCGTCCGCCTCGTTCACGAGCTCGCGGGCGGAGAGCTCGGCGGCGCTGTCCATCCGCATGTCGAGCGGCGCATCGGCGGCGTAGGAGAAGCCGCGCTCCGGCCGGTCGAGCTGCATCGAGGAGACTCCGAGGTCGAGCAGGATCGCATCGGCCTGGACGTCGTTGGCGGCGAGCTGGTGCAGGACGAGGGAGAACTCGCCGCGAAGGAAACGGGCCTGGACGCCGCCGGCGGTCGCCTTGAAGCGGTCGAAGTAGGTGCGGGCGTCCGGATCCCGGTCGATCGCGATCAGCTTCCCCTTGCCGCCGAGGTCGGCGACGAGCAGGCTCGAATGGCCCCCAGCCCCGAAGGTGCCGTCGACGACCGTCTCGCCGGGGCTCACATCGAGGAGCTCGCGCACCTCCTCCGCGAGGACGGGAACGTGATCAGCGCTTCTCTGCAAGACGTTCGGCAACATCGTCTGCGCTCCCTTCGACCTTGGTGACGTGGGCTGCCCAGGCGGTGCGATCCCAGATCTCGAGGCGGTCGTTGACGCCTGCGACGACGACCTCTCTTCCGAGCCGTGCATGCCGGTGCAGCGCGGGCGGCACGAGGACGCGGCCCTGCTTGTCGAGCTCTGCGTCGGAGGCGGCTGAGAAGAAGAAGCGCTTCAACTCTCTCGCCTCCTTGGAAAAGGGGTCCAGCGGCGCGAGCCTGGCCTCCACGAGCGCATCCCAATCGGACCGGGCGAACACGTCGAGACACTCGTCGAGGCCGCGCGTGAGCACCACTCCCCCGGCCAGCGCATCCCGGAAGCGGGCCGGAAGCGTGAGCCGGTTCTTGTCGTCGATGGTGTGTTCGTATTCGCCGAAGAACATGTGCGCACTCGCTCCTCATTTCCCACTTCGCCCCACTGTAAACCACCATTCCCCACTTGTCCACCCTTCTGCACACGAATTCACCCTTTCGGGGCCGGTCCCTGCCTGAGGGAGAGCTCAACCTTTGAGACCGGCGCCGCGACGCGTGAGCGCCAGCGCGCCCCGCTCGGATGCGAACGTGAGCGCGTCGCCGACGTCCATTCCCTTGGCCAGGGCGTACGTCAGTCCGGCGGCGAAGCAGTCGCCCGCGCCGTAGGCGTCCTCGTAGGGACCGGCCGGCACGGCGGGCTTGTACGGGCCGCCCGGCTGCGCCCAGCCGCCGAGCGCACCGGCGGTCGAGACGACGAGCTTCGGCGGCGGATCGAGGTCGCCGGTCTGGTAGCGCTCGGCGTCGTCCTCCCCGCTCGCGACGAGCGCGTCCAACTCGACGCCGGCCGCGTGCAGCGTCGGCAGCTCCCGGGCGGTGGCGACGAGCACCCGGGCGCGGCGGGCCTGGCGCACCGCCTCGGCGTCGCCCGCCGTGAAGTAGACGCCGTCGACGTCGTCGAGCTTCTCCCAGGGCACCGTTCCCTCGCCACCCTTGGGACGCGGCTTGTCGCCGATGATCGTGATCGTCCGCTCTCCGGCGTCGTCGATGTACACGAAGCCGCGACGCTGCAACTCGTCGCCGCTCTTCGGCGCGAGCACGCGCACCGAGACAGCTTCCAGCTCCTTGCGGGCCCGCGTGCCGAGCTCGTCCCCACCGAGGAGGCAATACAGCGAGCACTCGCCCGCCAGGCGCGCGAGCTCTGCCGCGGCGACGCCACCGCCGCCGCCCGGCTCCTCCCAGGTCTCCTGCGCGCCGACGATGTCGCCTGGGCGAGGAACCGACTCCACGCGCAGGAACTCGATCCACTCCACGTGACCCACCACGGCCAGCTTCATGCCACCACTCTCACAGATGCCGCCCGCCCGGCGTTACAGGGGATGATGGAAGCAGTGGTCACAGTCCCTCCGTTCGAGCGCTTCTACGTCGAGCACCGCGACATCGTGCTCGGCTTTCTGCGCAGACGGATCGGCGCGCAAGCCGCGGAGGACGCGTTCCAGGAGACGTTCCTCCGCGCGCTCCGGGCCTACGACCGCCTCGAGCACGGCGCGCATCTCCGCGCGTGGGTGCTGACGATCGCGGCGAGGCTCTGCATCGACTCCGCCCGCCGCGCGAAGCCGGTCAGCCACGAGCTGCCCGAATTGCCCGTCGAGGACGGACGCCCGGCCTACGCTCAGATCGAGCACCTTGCCGACCGACTGCCGCCGACGGAGCGCGCCGCCGTCGTGCTCCGCTACGCCTACGACCTTGCCTACGACGACATCGCGCTCGCACTCGACTCGACGCCCGAAGCCGCCCGCCAGGCCGCCTCGTCCGGAGTCCGCCGGCTGCGGCAAGAGAGGACACCATGACCGACACCGTCTCCCCGGAGCTCGACCGTCGCTTCCGCGAAGCGGCTGCGGAGGCCGGCCTCATCGACGTCGGCTTCGACGTGATCGAGTCGCCGATCGGGCCGCTCCTCGTTGCCGCCACCGAACGCGGCCTCGCCCGGATCTTCTTCGACGCCGAGCCCGAGCTGCACCTCGAGAGTCTCGCCAAGGCCTTCGGCGCTCGTGTGCTCCGTTCCGCGCAGACCGTCGCTGCTGCCCACCGCCAGCTCGACGAGTACTTCGACGGCAGCCGGAGCTCCTTCGCGCTCGATGTCGACCTGCGCGGTGCGGCGCCGTTCGCCCGTCACGTGCTCGACGAGCTGGCCCGCGTCCCGTACGGGCAGACGACGACCTATGGCACCCTCGCCGCGAAGGTCGGCGCACCGAGGGCCGCGCGGGCTGTCGGAATGGTCATGAACCGCAACCCGATCCCGATCGTGCTTCCCTGCCATCGCGTCGTTGGCTCGACCGGCAACCTGACCGGGTATGCCGGCGGCTTGCACGTGAAGGAGCGGCTACTGCGGCTCGAGGGCGCGCTGTTCTAGCCCGTCGCGCAGGGTGGGCGCGCCCCGGGGAGAGCGGCCCTCCCCGAACACGATCGTCGACCACCGAGTGCCCACGGGCGTGGACGCCTCGGGGCGGCACGGTCGCTGGGCGCGCCCGCGCAACAGTCACGTACAAGAGTGAAACGTCCGGAGCCGTGACGGGGTACGGCAAGGCGTCGCCTCACTCGACGAGCTTGTAGCCCACCCCCCAGACGTTGACGACGAAGCGGTCGCCCGGCAGGCGCTCGAGCTTCTGACGCAGCCGGGAGACGTGCGAGTCCAGAGTCCTCGTTCGCGTGAACGAGCGATAGCCCCAGACGTCACGGAGCAGCTCGTCCTTCGTGAAGACGCGAGTCGGCTCGGCGGCGAGCGCGACCAGCAACTCGAACTCCTTGCCGGCGAGGTACACCGATTCCCCTCGCACGGTCACGACGCGCGCCGGCCGGTCGATCGCGAGGTCACCGACCTTGACCCGGTCCGGGACCGGCGGCGACGTCCGCCGGAGCACCGCCCGGATGCGGGCCAGCAGCTCGTCGTAGACGACAGGCCGCGGCAGGTAGTCGTCCGCTCCCCGCTGAAACGCACGGACGCGATCGACGGCGTCCGCCTCCTCCGGGCCGAGCACGATCACCGGGACGTCGCGGTTCCAGGTCCGCCCGGGCTCGCCCTCGCGCAGGCGCGCGCAGAGGTCGAGCTCGGAGCAGAGGACGAGGTCGGGCCGCGTCCGCTCCGCGAGGGCGAGCGCCTCGCCGCCGAACGCGGCCTGGAGAACGTGGAAACCGTCGCTCGCCAACTGCCGCTCCAGGTAGCCCCGGGTCGCGGGCTCCGGCTCGGCGAGCAACAGCGCGGCTGTCATGCTCCGAAGCTAGCAATGCGATTCCGGCACCGAAAGATGTCCTTTCGAACAACTTTGCGCCGATCGCTCCCCACCCGTCTCTTCCAGCCGGCGCTGTTGGCGACGGCTGTGCTCGGGCTTGCGGCCGGAGGCCGCGCCGCCGACTGGGAGCGGCATGCGCCGCTCGTCGAGCCACGCTCAGAGGTCGCCGCGGCGGCTGCGGGAGGAGAGATCGTCGTCATCGGCGGACTCCTCGCCGGCGGCGGCAACTCAGCGCGTGTCGATGCCTATTCCGTGAAGCGCGACCGGTGGCGGCGCCTGCCTGACCTCCCTGTCTCGGTCGACCACGCCGCAGCCGCCGCCGCGAACGGACGGGTCTACGTCGTCGGCGGCTACGGCGGCGACCGGCTGCCGCTGCGAACGGTGTTCGTGCTCGAGCGCGGCGCCTGGCGTCGACTGGCGGCCCTTCCGGACGGTCGCGCAGCAGCGGCAGCCGCGATCGCCCGCGGCAGGCTCTACGTGGTCGGCGGCGTCGACGGGCGCCGCTCGCTCGCGCGCGTTGCGTTCGCGCTCACGCTGGGCTCGACGGGCTGGACGAGAATCCCGGGTCCGAGCCCGCGCGAGCACCTGGCCGCAGTAGCAGCGCGGGGCCGGGTCTATGCGATCGGCGGCCGAGCTGCCGGGATCGACACGAACGTCAAGGCATTCGAGGTCTTCAACGCGCAAGCGAAGAGGTGGCGCGCCCTGGCATCGCTGCCCACCGCCCGGGGCGGCACCGGAGCGGCCGCGCTCGGCGGGCGCATCATCTCGGCCGGCGGCGAGGAGCCCGCCGGCACGATCCGGACCGTCTTCGCGTACGACGTCGGCGGCCGCCGCTGGTCGCGGCTACCGGATCTCCCCACACCGCGGCACGGGCTCGGCGTCGTCGCCGTGAACGACCGCGTTTGGGTGCTAGCGGGCGGCCCCGAGCCGGGCCTGACCGTCAGCGGCGCCGTCGAATCGCTGAAGCCCTAGAGCCGGCCCGAGCGCAGTACACCCACGAGCAGCCACACGCCGAGCACCCCCGACATCACGAAGCCGATCACCGAGAGGAAGTGGATGCCGAAGATCTGCGGCCCCTGCGTCGCGAGGATCCCGATCAGCGAGGAGCCGAGCAGCCCGCCTGCCACCACGAGCGCGACGACGACACGGTTGATCGCGACGTCGACCTTGTGCATGAACTCGTCGAGCCCCTTGTGCACGAAGCCGACCTCGATCTGTCCGTCGCGCACCTCCTGGAGCACGTCGTGGATCTGGTACGGCAGCTCCCGCGCGATCCCGATCAGATCCCGCCCTTCCCGCTGCGCCTGTGACACCAGCCGCGCGGGCGAGAACCGCTCCAGCATCAGCTCGCGCGCGTAGGGCCGCGCGACCTCGAAGACGTTGAACTCCGGATAGAGGTCGACGCCGACAGCGCCGAGCGTCGCGATCGCTTTGTCCAGCATCACGAACCGAGTCGGCAGGTGCAGGTTCATCGAGTAGATGAGCGCGAACGCCTCGCGGATGATCTGGATCGGGTCGATCTCGGCGAGGCTGGCGCCGTAGTACCGGTAGTAGATCTCGCGCAGCTCGGTGCGGAACTCCTCCTCCCGCTCCTTCGGATAGCGAACACCGAGCTCGGCGAGCCGTCGCGGCAATGCGTCGACGTTCTCGGTCGCGGCGTCGATGAAGAGCCGCGTCAGCCGCGCCATGTCCTCGTTGGTCAGCTTCCCCACCAATCCGAAGTCGACGAGGCCGATCCGGCCGCCTTCGAGCACGAGCACGTTCGCCGGATGCGGGTCGCCGTGGAAGAACCCGTGCCGGAAGATCATCTCCATCCACGTCTCCGTCACCTGGTAGGCGATCTCGCGCCGTTCCTCCAGCGAGGTCACGTCGAAATCGAGATCTGCGAGCTGGATGCCGTCGAGGAACTCGAGCGTCAGCATCCGCGCGCCCGAGTAGTCCCGGTAGACCTTCGGCACCACGACGAGCTCGGAGTCGGCGAAGTTGCGCCGGAACGTGTCCGCGTGGCGAGCCTCGAGCTTGTAGTCGAGCTCCTGCCGGATGAAGCGTGCGAACTCGTCCACGAGCTCGCGCGCGTCGATGAAGTCGAGCGCCCGGACCCGCTCCTTGATCATGCGCGCCGCCTGATACAGCAGCGCCAGGTCCGACTCGATCTGGCGCGGCGCGTTCGGCCGCTGGATCTTGACGACGACCTCGTCGCCGTTCGGAAGCGCGGCGCGGTGCACCTGACCGATCGAGGCGGCGGCGATCGGCTGCTCGTCGAAACGGACGAACGCCTGCTCGAGCGTCAGTCCGAGCTCCTCCTCGACGACGACGCGAACCTGCGCGAACGGGAACGGGCGGACGTCGTCCTGCAGGCTGCGCAGCTCGGCGACGATGTCCGGCGGGACGACGTCGGGTCGCGTGGAGAGCAGCTGGCCGAACTTGACGAACGTCGGCCCGAGCTCGTCGAGCATCTCGCGCAGGTGCCGGCCCCGGTCCGAGCCGGCCGCAGCCTCCGGGTTCACCTCGACGCGCGCAGTCCAGGGCAGGAGGTCGGTCAGCTTGTGCCGCTCGAAGAAATAGCCGAAGCCGTGCCGGACTGCGACCTGCGCGATCTCGGAGAGGCGGCCGATCTTGCGCGTGCGCGGGCGCGTGGCCATGGCTGCAGTGTTCCACGCGGCGGCCGCGAGTCCCACCCGACAAGATGTCTCAGTGGACGAAGGCACCGCCATTCTGCTCGTCGGCCTCGTGCTCGCAGCGAGCATCGTCGTCGCTCTCGGGGCCGCGCGCACGGGGTTGCCCGTTCTCGCTGCGTTCCTTGCGCTCGGGATGCTGCTCGGATCGGACGGGCCGGGCGGGATCGAGTTCGACGACGCGAAGCTCGCGCGCGAGGTCGGGACCGTCGGGCTGGCGCTGATCCTGTACGAAGGCGGGCTGCAGACCTCGTGGCGGCGCCTTCGCCAGGTTGCGGTGCCTGCGGCGCTCCTGAGCACGATCGGCGTGGTCGTGAGCGCTGTGCTCACCGGCCTTGCCGCATATGTGCTCTTCGACCTGTCCTGGCTGGAGTCCGTCCTGCTCGGCGCCGTCGTCGCCTCCACCGATGCCGCCGCCGTCTTCGCGACGCTCCGCGCCACGCACATCCGCCGCCGCCTCGCCCGCACGCTCGAGGCCGAGTCCGGCGGGAACGATCCGATGGCGATCGCGCTGACACTGGGCCTGATCGCATGGATCGAACGACCGGACTCGTATGGCTTCGACGACCTCTCGCTGCTCGTCATACAGCAGATCGGGCTCGGGCTGCTGGTCGGTGTCGTGCTCGGCGCCACGGCCTCGTGGGTGTTCGCCCGCGTTCCCCACTCGATCGGCGCGTTCGCGCCCGTGGCGTCCGTTGCCGCGGGCGCGCTTTCCTTCGGAGCGGCGGATGTGATCGGCGGCAGCGGCTTCCTCGCCGTGTACCTCGTCGGCCTCGCCGTCGGCAGCACGCCGTCGCGCTACCGCCGCCAGCTCGTCGCCTTCCACGAAGGTCTTGCCTTCCTCGCGCAGGTCGCGCTCTTCATCGTCCTCGGCCTGCTCGTCTTCCCCATGGACCTGCCGGACGTCGCCTTGCCCGGCCTCGCGCTCGCGTTGCTCCTGATGCTCGTGATCAGGCCCGCGGCCGTCTGGGCATCCACGGCGGCGGTGAGCGACTTCACCAACCGCGACCGTGCGCTGCTCGGCTGGGCCGGCCTCCGCGGCGCGGTGCCGATCGTGCTCGCGACCTTCGTGCTCTCCGCGCAGGACGTGCCGCACGCAGACACGATCTTCAACGCCGTCTTCTTCGTCGTCGTCGTCTCGACGATCGTCCAGGGCACAACGCTCGAATGGGTCGCCGAGCGGCTCGGCCTCCTTGCACCAGCCCCGCCCGTACACGAGCCGCCGCTCGAGGTCGGGCACCTGAGCAAGCTCGACCTCGTCGACTTCGCGGTCGCCGGCGACCACGCGATCAACGGCTCCGCCGTGCGCGAGCTCGGCCTCCCACGCAGCGCGCTGATCGCGGTGATCAACCGTGGCGACAACACGATCCCGCCGCGCGGCAGCACTGTCGTCGAAGCGGGCGACCGCCTCTTCGTCCTCGTCCCGCGCGAGCTCCGCGCGGACCTCGAGGACGTCTTCTCGCGCTGGCGCCGGCGGGTCTAGGCGAGCGTCAGAGCCAGCACCGCCTTCGCGGTGTGCAAGCGGTTCTCGGCCTCGTCCAGCACCGCGCTGCTCGCGCCGTAGAGCACGTCGGCGGCGATCTCCTCGCCCGGGTGGGCAGGCAGGCAGTGGAGGACGATCGCGTCGGGATCTGCCTCGGCGAGCAGCGCTTCGTCGACCGTCCAACCGTCGAAGGCCGCCAGGCGCTCGTCGCGCTCGGCCTCCTGGCCCATGCTCGTCCAGACATCGGTGACCACGACGTGGGCGCCGCGGACCGCCTCACGTGGATCGCCGACGGAAGCAATGCCGGGCGGCTCGTACCCCGGCGGCGAGGCGCACGTGAGCTCCGCGTCGAGGAGCGTGCACGCCTCGGCGAGCGAGACGCAGACGTTGTTGCCGTCGCCGACCCATGCGACCCGGACGCCTTCCAGCGTGCCGAACCGCTCGCGAATCGTCTGCACGTCTGCGAGTGCCTGCAGCGGGTGCGCCTCGTCCGTGAGCGCGTTCACGACCGGGATGCCGGAGGCCGAGACGAACGCGTCCACCTCGCTGTGCGCGTGGGTCCGGATCGCCAGCGCATCGAGGTAGCACGAGAGCACGCGGGCCGTGTCCTCGACCGACTCGCCCCGCGCGAGCTGCAACTGGTCGCCCGGAAGGTAGATCGCGGTCGCGCCCAGGTGCGCGCACGCGACCTCGAGCGAGACGCGCGTCCGCGTCGAGTGCTTTCGAAACAGCAGGCCGACCGTGCGGCCCTCGAGCAGGCGGTGTGGCTCCCGCTCCGCCTGCTTCGCCTTCAGGTCGTCGGCCAGGTCGAGCACCGCTTCGAGCTCCGCCGCGGTCCAGTCGCGGATGCGCGTGAGCGAGCGGCCGCTCAGGTCGAGAGACAGGGCTGCCGGCAGGCTCATGTGTCCCCGTCCAGATGGTGGCGTAGCTGCTCGGCGAGCTCCGTCGCGGTGTATCCCTCACGGGCAGCCAGGAAGATCGTGTCGTCGCCGGCGAGACAGCCGGCGATCTCGGGCAGAGCAATGTCGTCGATGACGCGGGCGAGGGCGTTCGCACACCCGGGCGGAGTCCGGAGGACGACGAGGTTCCCGGTTGCCTCGAGCACCACGACCCACCGCCGGAGTGCCGCGGCGAGCTCACTCAGCCGGTCGAGATCGCCCGCGCCCGGGAGCGCGTAGACGAGCCGGCCCTGCTCCCCGCGAACCTTGACGAGCCCGAGCTGCGCGATGTCGCGCGAAACCGTCGCCTGCACGGCCTCGAGTCCCTCGTCGCGCAGCGCCTCGACGACGTCGCTCTGCGTCGAGAGCTGCCGCTCGCCGACCAGCTTGAGAATCGCACCCTGACGTTCGAACTTGTTCACGTGAGCACCTCCGCAAGCAGGGACAAGCCGGCGTCGACCTCGCCACCGGCGATGGTGAGCGGCGGCGTCAGGCGTAGGACGGTCTCCCCCGCCGTGCCGACGAGCAGCCCCGCCTCGAGACAGGCTGCGACGACCGGCCCCGCGGGCCGATCGAGCTCCGCCCCGAGCATCAACCCGCGGCCGCGCACCTCCAGGACACCAGGGAGAGCGGCCAGACCGGCGGCGAGCTTCGCTCCCTGGCGTCGCACCGACGCGAGGAGCGCGTCGTCGAGCGTGTCGACAACGGCGCACGCGGCTGCGCACGCGACCGGGTTGCCGCCGAACGTACTGGCGTGATCCCCGGGCTCGAGGCCGGCCGGGGCGCCGTCGCCGACGAGGAGCGCCCCGATCGGAAGGCCGTTGGCGAGGCCCTTCGCGAGCACCACCGCATCCGGCGCGACGCCCAGCTGCTCCCAGGCGAAGAAGCTGCCGGTACGGCCGACCCCGCACTGCACCTCGTCGAAGACGAGGAGCGCGCCGTGCTCGTCGGCCAGCGCCCGGGCCGCTGCGAGAAAATCGGCAGCCGCGGGATGGACCCCGCCTTCGCCCTGCACCGGCTCGATCAGGATCACGGAGGTGTCCGGGCCGGTAGCCGCCGCCAGCGATTCGACGTCGTTCAGGTCGGCGAAGCGCACGGCGGGCGCGAGCGGCTCCCACGGCGCGCGCTTGGCGGGCTGGCCCGTGACGGCGAGAGCACCGTGGGTCCGGCCGTGGAAGGAGTTCTCGAGCGCGACGGCGACCGGCCGTCCTGTCACCTTCCGCGCCCACTTCAATGCCGCCTCGACCGCCTCCGTGCCGGAGTTGCAGAAGAACGCCCGCGCACCGCCGAAGCGGTCGGAGAGCTGCCCGGCGAGCTGCAGCATCGGCTCGGTCGAGTAGAGGTTGGAGGTGTGCCAGAGCGCATCGAGCTGCCGCTGCGCCGCGGCGAGCGGCGCCGGATGGCAGTGGCCGAGCGAGACGACGGCGATGCCGCCGAGGAGATCGAGGTACCGGCGTCCCTCGACGTCCGTGAGCCAGACGCCGTCGCCCGACGCAAACGTGACGCCGTAGCGGGCGTAGGTCGGCAACAGGGCCGGGGACACCAGCGTGGAGCTCATGCGAGCACCGCCGTGGCACCGATCGTGGCGTCGACGCCCTGCCGCGCGGCGTCGACCGCCGCGCGCAGCTTCGGGACGATGCCACCGGCGAACGCTCCGGCGTCCAGCAGGCGCTCGGCCTCGGCGACTCGGATCGAGGTTGCGACAGCGCCGCCGAGGAGCAGTCCCGGAACGTCGGTGAGGAAGAGGAGCCGCTCGGCGCCGAGGCCGACGGCCAGCGCGGCGGCCGCCTCGTCCGCGTTGACGTTCAGCGGTCCGACGCCCAGCGGCGCGACGACCGGAATCAGGCCGGCGGCGAGGGCCTCCTCGATCGCCGGCGGGCATGAGGGAAGCGGCGAGCCGACGAGCCCGAGCTCGGGCACCTGGATCGCGTCGAGGCCGATCTCGTCGCCGAAGAGGGGCATCGCCCGGGGGCCGATGGCCGCGCACAACCCGTCGTTGACGGCGGCGAGCGAGCGCCTGACGACGGCAAGCGCGTCCGCACTGGTCACGCGCCGTCCTTCGACGAACCGCACCTCGAGGCCGGCGCGCTCCAGGTCGGCCGAGATCTGCGGGCCGGCTCCGTGGACGACGCAGACGTCGTGCTTCAGGGCGAGGCCCAGCACCAGCGTCCCGCATTCGTCCGCGACCGCACCGCCGATCTTGACGACGAGCAGGCTCATGTCCGGTAGTCCGCGTTGATGCGGACGTAGTCGTAGGAGAGGTCGCTTGTCAGATAGCTGGCTGCGCCACTGCCGAGGCCGAGCTCGAGCTCGATCCGGCAGGTTCCGTTCGAGACGTCCGGCTCGACCAGGAGCGGAGCGCCGCGCTCGAGCACCATCGTCCCGTTGTACGACAGCGTCACGCGCGACGCGTCGACAGCGGCGAAGCCGCCATTGTGAGGCGCCGAGCCGGCGGCGGCAAGTACGCGCCCCCAGTTTGCGTCGTGCCCGAAGAGAGCGGTCTTGACGAGCGGTGACGTGGCGATGCGAGCTGCGATCGCCCGGGCCTGGGAGCCGTCGACAGCGCCGGTCACCTCGATCTCGGCGAGCACCGTCGCGCCCTCGCCGTCGGCGACGATCTGCTCCGCCAGCTCGCCGCAGACCCGGCCGAGGGCGAGCGCGAACGCGGTGTCGGATGCCGGCGTCCGCTCGATTCCGCTCGCGCCGTTCGCGAGTAGGCAGACGGCGTCGTTCGTCGAGCACTCCCCGTCGACCGTGATCGAGTTGAAGCTCCGGTCGACGGCCGGGCGGAGGAAGTCGATCGCCTCGCCGGCCTCCAGCGGGTAGTCGGTGGTGACGACGGCAAGCATCGTCGCGAGCATCGGGTGGATCATCCCGGAGCCCTTTGCCATCCCGCCGACGGTGAAGCCGTCGATGGAGACGGCGGCTTCCTTCGTGCGAGTGTCGGTCGTCAGGATCGCCTCGGCGGCGTCCAGCCCGCCCTCGGCCGAGAGCGCGGGAACAGCGTCTCGCAGGCCGTCGAGCACCTTCTCGAGCGGGAGCAGCGTCCCGATCACGCCGGTCGAGAGGACGAGCACCTCCTCGGCGTAGAGGTCGAGCAGCCGTCCGGCCTCGGCGGCGGTCGCGAGTGCGTCCAGCTCGCCGCGCTCGCCGGTCGCGGCGTTCGCGACGCCGGAGTTGATCACGATCGCCTGCGGCTCCGCAACGGCGAGATGCTCCTTCGAGACGACGACCGGAGCGGCCAGCACCTGGTTGACGGTCCACATCGCGGCGCCGACCGCAGGCACGGTCGAGCGGACGACCGCGAGGTCCTTCGCGCTTCTGCGAATGCCGGCGCGAACGCCTGAGGCCGTGAATCCCTGCGCGGCCGTGACGCTCATACGAGTACCCCAGAGAGCCGGAGGCCCGCCGTCTCGGGCAGGCCGAGCGCGAGGTTCGCGTTCTGCACAGCCTGGCCGGCGGCACCCTTGCCCAGGTTGTCGAGCGCGCAGACGACGATGCCCGTGCCGGTGGCCCGGTCGGTGAACACTGCGAGCTCAGCGGCGTCCGTGCCCTGGACACGCGAGAGCTCGGGCACGATCCCGTCGGGCAGCACGGTCACCGCCGGCGTCGCCGCATAGGCGGCCTCGAGCGTCTCGCGCAGGCCGTCGGCCGGCCGGACGTAGCACGTTGCGATCAGGCCGCGCCGCACGGGCAGCAGATGCGGGACGAAGCAGACCGGGAAGCCAAGAGCCTGCTCGATCTCGGGCGCATGCTGATGCGAGCCGATCTTGTACGGCGAGACGTTCTCGAGGACCGCCGTCGCGTGCGAGGAGGCTTTCAGCGTCCGTCCGGCTCCCGAGACGCCCGACTTCGCGTCGACGATCACGCCCGCCGGGTCGATCGACCCGGAGATCGGCACGAGCGCGAGGAGCACGGCGGTGGCGTAGCAGCCGGGGTTCGCGATCAGCGAGCCCTGGGCCGCGAAGAGCTCCGGGATCGCGTACTCCCAGCTGCCTAGCGACGCGGCCTGCGGGTGCTCGAAGCCATACCAGGTCGGGTAGAGCGAGGGCTCGACGAGCCGGTGCGCGCCGGAGAGATCGACGACGACGGTCACGTCGGGAACCTCGAGCGCCGCGGCCCGCTCGTGGTCGAGGCAGCAGAAGACCAGGTCCGCACCGGCCGCGCCGGCTTCCCAATTCGAGACGAACGACGGTACCTCGACGCTGAGGCGCGGATCGAGGGCGCTCGCCGGCTGACCCGCGAGCGAGTCCGAGCCCAGGGCGACGAGCTCGAGCTCCGGATGCGAGAGCACGCGGTCGAGCGTCTCCTGCCCCGAGTACCCCGAGGCGCCGAGAATGACGGTAGTGACGCTCATCTGTGCGTATTATGCATAAACTATGCGTACTATGCAGCCTATGGACGCCCACCTCGTGCTCGAAGACGGATCGGTCTTCCCCGGCCGCTCCGTCGGAGCCGCCGGCGTGGCCGCGGGCGAGGCGTGCTTCACGACCGCTTCCGCCGGCTATGAGCAGGCGGTCACCGACCCGAGCTATGCGCGCCAGGTGCTCACGTTCGCCTCTCCCCTCGTCGGCAACTACGGCGTCGACGAGCAACTGCTGGAGTCGGACAGGGTGTGGACCGAGGGTGTCGTCATGCGGCGCGCCCGGCCCGCCTGGTCGGCCTGGCTGGCACAGCGGGGGGTCGTCGCGCTCGAGGAGATCGACACGCGCGCGCTCGTGCGGCGCCTGCGCGACGACGGCGCGATGCGCTGCGCGCTCGGCACGGCCACACCGGCAGAGCTGCACGCCCGCGCGCTCGCGCAACCCCACATCGACTGGCCGCGGATGCTCGCGGAGCCCGCACTCGCGTCGCCGCCACCCGCGCTCGAGGCCTGCGTGACCGAGCCGTACACCGTCGGCACGGGCCCGCGCGTCGTGGTCCTCGACCTCGGCTGCAAGCACTCGATCGTTCGCAGGCTCGCGGAGTCGGGCGTCCAGGCCGCGGTCGTCCCCGGCACGTGGGACGCCGAAGCCGTGCTCGAGCTCGAGCCGGCGGCGGTGCTCGTCGGCAACGGCCCCGGCGACCCGGCGCAGCTCGACGGGCCGGTACAGACAGTCCGCGACCTGCTCGGCCGCGCGCCGCTCTTCGGCATCTGCCTCGGCCACCAGCTCGTCGGCCTGGCGCTCGGCCTGCGGACGTTCAAGCTCCCGTTCGGGCATCGCGGTGCGAACCACCCGGTGCGCGTGACCGGCTCGAGGCGGGTGCTCGTGACCGCCCAGAACCATGGCTTCGCCGTCGAGCCGGGCGACAGCGCCGAGGTGAGCCACGTCTCCCTCAACGACGGCACCGTCGAAGGGCTCCAAGGCGACGGCTTCGCCACGCTGCAGTTCCATCCCGAGGCCGCGCCCGGCCCGCACGACGCGCTCCCGTTCTTCGACCGGATCGCGGAGGCATGCCAGACGGGCTCATTCCGCAGCCAGCACGGGTCGGCTGAGCGCGCTGGGCTGCGCGATGCGGCGTCCTCAGTCCCGGCCATAGCGCCGCTATGACCGCTCCCTGCGTCCTTGCCTCGCACCGCCCATCGCACTCAGCCGACGCGTGAGCCTGACGGAATGAGCCCTGCGCGCACGGATCTCCACAGCGTCCTGATCGTCGGCTCCGGGCCGATCCGGATCGGACAGGGCTGCGAGTTCGACTACGCCGGCGTGCAGGCCTGCCGGGCGCTGCGGGGCGAGGGCTACAGGGTCGTGCTCGTGAACTCGAACCCGGCCACGATCATGACCGACCCCGAGTGGGCCGACGCGACCTACCTCGAGCCGCTGGACGCCGTGACGCTCGCGGAGATCGTCGCGCGCGAGGCTCCTGACGCGCTCCTCCCCACGCTCGGCGGGCAGACGGCGCTCAACCTCGCCGTCGAGCTCGCGGAGAACGGCGTGCTCGCCGAGCACGGCGTCGAGCTGATCGGGGCCGATGTCGACGCGATCCGCACCGCCGAGGACCGCTCCCTCTTCCGGGCTGCGATGGTGGCCGCCGGCCTGCCCGTCCCGCTGAGCGTCGTCGTCACCTCGCTCGAAGACCTCGACGGCTGTCCCGTCCCGGCCGTCGTACGACCGGCGTTCACGCTCGGAGGACGCGGCGGTGGCATCGCTCGGACGCCCGCAGAGCTGCGCGTGCGCGTCGCGCACGGCCTGGCCGCAAGCCCGATCGGGCAGGTGCTCGTCGAGGAATCGCTCGAGGGCCGGCAGGAGTTCGAGCTGGAAGTCGTCGTCGACGTCGAGGGCAACTGCATCGTCGTCTGCTCGATCGAGAACCTCGATCCCGTCGGCGTCCACACCGGCGACTCGTGGACCGTCGCGCCGCAGCAGACTCTGCCCGACGGCGAGCTGCAGCGCCTGCGGGATGCGGCCTTCGCGTGCGCGCGGGCAGTCGGAGTCGCAACCGGGGGCGCGAACGTTCAGTTCGCCTACGACCCGGCGACGCGCGAGTTCGCGCTGATCGAGATGAACCCGCGCGTCTCACGCTCGTCCGCGCTCGCGTCGAAGGCGACAGGCTTCCCGATCGCGAAGCTGGCCGCGCTGCTCGCCGTCGGCTACACCCTGGACGAACTGCCGAACGACATCACGGGCGTCTCCAGCGCCGCCTTCGAGCCGGCCCTCGACTACGTCGCCGTGAAGGCCCCTCGCTTCGACTTCGAGAAGTTTCCCGGTAACACGCGTGACCTGGGCACCGAGATGCGGGCGGTCGGCGAGGCGCTCGGGATCGGCCGGACGTTCCCGGAGGCGCTCCTGAAGGCACTCGAGGGTGTCGAGGCCGGCGACGCGCTGCCGGAGATTCCGGGCCTTCATCCGTACTTCGCCGACGAGATCGAGTCGATTCGTGCGGCTGAGCGAGAGCTCGCCGCGGACGGCGAGGTCGAGGCCGGCAAGCGCTTCGGGCTCCCCGATGCGCGGATCGCGCGGATCCTCGGCGTCTCCGAGTCGGAGGTGCGCGCCCGCCACGGCTTGCCCGGACGGCTCGCGGTCGATTCCTGCGCCGGTGAGTTCGAGGCTCGCACGCCCTACTACTACCTCTCGCACGAGACCGGCGACGGCGACGAGACCGCGACCGGAGCGATCGTGCTCCTCGGCTCGGGCACGAACCGGATCGGTCAGGGAATCGAGTTCGACTACTGCTGCGTGCGAGCGGCGCAGGCGTTTCGCGCGCTCGGTCACGAGGTCGCGCTCGTGAACTCCAACCCGGAGACGGTGTCGACGGACTACGACACCTGCGACCGGCTCTATCTCGAGCCGGTGACGCTGGAGCACGTGCTCGACGTGGTCGCACTCGAACAACCGCTCGGCGTCGTCGTCTCGTTCGGGGGCCAAACCCCGCTCGGGATCGCCGCCGGCCTGGCCGAGGCAGGCGTGCCGTTGCTCGGCGACCCACTCGAGGCGATCGATACCGCGGAGGACCGCAGTCGCTTCGGCGCCCTGCTCGCGGAGCTCGGGCTTCGCGCACCGACGTGGGGTCACGTCCACACGACTGACGAGGCGCGCGAACTCGCGGAGCTACTCGGCTATCCCGTCCTCGTGCGGCCGTCGTACGTCCTTGGCGGCCGCGGGATGCGCGTCGCGCGGACTCCGGCAGAGCTGGAGCTCGGAGCCGCTGCGCTCGTCGACCGCTTCCTCGAGGGTGCGCTCGAGCTCGACGTGGACGTTCTCTGCGACGGGGAGGACGGCTGGGTCGCGGCGATCGTCGAGCACGTCGAGCGGGCCGGCGTCCACTCCGGAGACTCGGCCTGCGTCCTCCCCGCTCCCTCGGTCGGCTCGGCCCTCGAGGCGGAGATCCGCGAGCTTGCGGGAACCGTCGCCCGCGGCCTCGGCGCCCGCGGCCTGCTCAACCTCCAGCTCGCGCTCTATGACGGACAGTTGCACGTGCTCGAGGCGAACCCGCGGGCGTCGCGGACGGTGCCCTTCGTCGCGAAGGCGACAGGGATCCCGCTCGTCGACCACGCGTGCCGCCTGCTCCTCGGCGCCTCGCTCGCGGAGCTCGACCTACCGGAGCGCGTCGTCCTGGACCGGGCCTGGGCAAAGGAGGCGATCTTCCCCTCCGAGCGGTTCGTCGGCGCCGCAGACAGAGGCGTCGAGATGCGCTCGACCGGTGAGGTGATGACGAGCGGGCCGACAGCCACGGCGGCCTATCGCCGCGCCTTGCAGGCCGCGGGACGCGGGCGGCCGCAGACAGGGATCGGCGCCCCGCTTGCGGCCGGAAGGGCTACGCCTGTTCGAGCAGCTTGAGGCGGTGCTCGAGCTGGGCGAGCCGGAGCTCGAGCGCCTCGAGCTCCTCCCGCGTCGCGAGCCCTAGCTCGCGGGCGACGAGGTTGCCGGTCTCCTGCGGCAGGTCGCCGAGCTTCTCGACGCCCGAGCGCAGCTGCGAGCCCAACTCCTCGAGCAGCTGACGCAGCGCGAAGGTGCTGTTATCGCGCGCGGCCATGGGGACGCGTGCTTCTGCGCTGGCGCCGCCGGTCGCGCTTGGAGTCGCCAGAGGCGGGTGCGGGCGCTGCTGCGTCAGGCTCGGCCTGAAGCGCATCCGGGATCAGATCCGGAGTCGGGCGGCCGGCGGCAAGCGCCTCCGCCTCCTTCAAGAGGCCGCCCACCGAGCCGGCGTCGCCGAGTGAGCTGTCGTCGCGGCGGCGCGCGTACTCAGGCTCGCGCTCCTTCAGCACCGCGACGAGCGGCGCTGCGATGAAGATCGACGAATAGGCGCCCGCACCGATGCCGACGAGCAGCGCGAAGCCGAAGTCCTTGAGCGTGTCGCCGCCGAAGAAGTAGAGCGCCGTGATCGGCAGCAGCGTGATGAAGGTCGTCGCGAGCGAACGCGGGATCGTCTCCCACAGCGACACGTTCGCAAGCGTCCGGAACGACGCCCGCTTCATCAGCGGGATGTTCTCCCGCACACGGTCGAGAATGATGATCGTGTCGTAGATCGAGTAACCGAGGACGGTCAGCACCGCGGCGACCGTCGCGGTCGTCACCTCCCGGCCGAGCAGCGCGTAGATGCCGATCGTGATCAAGACGTCGTGGACGAGCGCGATCATCACCGGGCCCGCGAACTTCGGTTGGAAGCGGAAGGCGATGTAGATCGCAACGAGGAGGAGCGAGACCAGGATCGCGAGGATGGCGTCCTTGGCGATCTTGCGGCCGAAGCTCGCCGAGACCGTCTGCACGCTCGATTCGGCCTGGAATGCCTGCCTGAGCGCCCTGGTCAGCTGCGTCTGCTCGGACGGCTTGAGCGCCTCCGTCTGGATCTGGAACTCTCTGTAGCTGTCGCCGGAGATCGCGGTGCCGCGGCCGAGAATCTGCGCTCCGCCCTGGCCGAGCTTCCGGGCTTCCGAACGGACGTTCTCGAGCGCGACGGGCTGGGGCGTCGTGAACGTGACCTTCGTCCCGCCCTCGAAGTCGATGCCGAGGTTGAGGCCGTTGATCGCGATCGCCCCGAGCGAGATCACGAGCACCGCACCCGAGATCGCGAACCAGCGGTTCCGGAGGCCGATGAAATCGCGCCGGATCCAGGCCGGCGGCTCGCCCTCGGCGCCCATCAGCTTCGGGTTGTCGAACCACTTGAAGCCGGCCAGCAGGCCGAGAATCGCGCGTGTCGCCGCCACGGCGGTGAGCAGCGACATCAGCGTTCCGATCAGGAGCATCAAAGCGAAGCCCTTGACTCCCGCCGTTGCCACCAGGAAGAGCACCATCGCGGTGATCGCGGTGACGACGTTGGCGTCGATGATCGTCGCGAAGCCCTTGCCGTAACCCGCCGCGATCGCGGCTCGCACCGACTTTCCGGCGCGATACTCCTCCTTCACGCGCTCGAAGATGACGATGTTCGCGTCGGCGGCCACCCCCAGCGTCAGGATGATGCCGGCGAAGCCGGGCAGGGTCAGCGTCACGTTGAAGAGCAGGATCGCGGCGTAGAGGAAGGCCGAGTAGATGCCCAGTCCGAGCACGGCGACGACGCCGAGCACCCGATAGAAGACGAGCAGGAAGAGGGCGACGGCGAGGAGGCCGACGATTGCGGCTCGCCACGCCTCACGCAGCGAGTCCTTACCGAGCGTTGCCGAGATCGCGGTCGTCTCGAGCGTCGTGAACGTCACGGGCAGGGCGCCGGTCTGGAGGACGAGCGCCAGGTCCTTCGCCTCCTGCAGGTCACCGATGCCCGTGATCTGGGCGCCGTTCGTGCCGCTGATCCCGTTCGGGTACTGCTGCCAGTCGATCGACGGCCAGGACTTGATCTCGCGGTCGAGGACGATCGCGAAGTGCTGCGTGATCATCTGGCCGCCGCCGATCGAGTTCGACAGCAGCTTGCCGCGTTGGGCCTCCTCGCGCGTGATCTCGCCGAACTTGTCCGCGCCCTTGTCGGTGAACTGCATCAGCACGATCGGCTCGCCCGTGTTCGTGTCGAAGTCCGCGCGCGTGCCCGAGAGCTTGAGGTCGGCGCCGGTCATCTCCGGCACGACCTTCTTCGGATCCGGATTCGTCGGGTCGAACCTGATCAGGTAGAAGTAGTTCCGCGTCGGGTTGGCCGCGTTGACGTCGGGGCAGACGACCTCGCCGATGCCGCACTCGAGCACCGCCGTCTTCGGCGGCACGCCGAAGATCTTCCACCCCTTCGGGAGCGTGCTCTTCGCACCAGCCGTGACGACCGCCTTGCTCTCGAGCAGCTTGTCCCTCTTGGCGACGGGTCCCGCGCGAAGCTTCTTCTTGTTGTCGAACAGGTACCACGTCGTCTTGGTGCGATCGTTGGCGAGGGCCTGCTGGCCGGCGAGCAGCTCGTACAGCGACCCCTTTGCGATCGGGAAGCGCTGCGCGCCGATCGAGGGGGGCACGAGATTGTCCTCGAGGTCGAAGAGCTCGAGCTGCGCGGTCTTGCCGAGGATCTCGATCACCTGCTCCGGGTTCTTGATGCCCGGCAGGTCGATCACGATCTGGTCGTTGCCCTGCTTGCGGATCTCGGGCTCCGCGACACCGAGCCGGTCGACGCGGTTGCGGAGGATCTCGACCGAGCGGTCGAGGTCTGTCTTCTGCAGCGGCCGGTTCGGCGGGGGCACCGCTTTCAGCGTCACCTCGAGGCCGCCCTGGAGGTCGAGCCCGAGCGTCGGCGTCTGCTCGATCGGAGAGCCGGGAGCGGCAAGCAGGCCGACGCCGATGAGTCCGGCGACGATCAGCGCAACGAGGGTGAGGTGCGGTCTGCGATTCACGGAAGCAGCGAAGTAGGTTAGCTGCGCGCTTCCTCGTCCTGCTCCAGAGGTTCGCCCTCCTCGAGGGCGGGCGTCTCCTCCTCGGGCGGGACGACGGCGGCGACGGCTCGCCGCGCGATCCGGACCTCCGTTCCGGGTGCGATCTCGATCTTGAGGTCGTCGTCTTCGTCGATCGCGAGGACGTTCCCGTAGAGACCGCCGATCGTGAGGATCTCGTCCCCGACGTTGACCCTGGTGAGCAGCTCCCGATGTTCCTGCGCGCGGCGGCGCTGGGGCCTGATCAGGAACAACCAGAGCAGGGCGAACATGGCGACGATGACGATCAGCTGTGGCAAGGATCCTCCTGTGGGCCGCCGGCGAGCCTGGCGAGCGCCGCGGCCGTAAAGGCCTCCAGCTCGCCACGTTCGATCGCCGCCCGTGCGCCCGCGGTCAGTTCGAGTAGGAAATGGAGATTATGCAGGCTCAGCAGGCGGAGGCCCAGCAGCTCCTCCTGGTTGACGAGGTGACGCACGTAGGCCCGCGAGAACCGCGTGCAGGCCGGGCAGCCGCAGCCCTCCTCCAGCGGACGCGGATCGCGGGCGAATCGGGCGTTGCGGAGGTTGAGGCGACCGGTGGCGGTCAGTGCCGAGCCCGTTCGCGCGGTCCGGGTCGGCAGGACGCAGTCGAACATGTCGATCCCGGCCCCGATCACGCGCAGGATGCCTTCCGCATCGCCGATCCCCATGAAGTAGCGCGGCTTCGCCGCCGGCAGCAGCGGCGCCGCCCAACCGGTCGCCTCGAACATCTCGTCACGGCTCTCGCCCACGGCAAGCCCGCCCAGCGCGTGTCCGTCGAAGTCGAGTGCGGAGATCTCCTCGATGGAGCGGCGCCGAAGCTCCGGGTCGGCGCCGCCCTGTGCGATCCCGAAGAGGAGCTGCTCAGGAGCGCGCTCGGCATCCCGCTGCCGCCGTGCCCAGAGCGTCGTCAGCCGCACCGCCTCGTCGAGCTCGGCCTGCGACACACCTGCCGGCGGGCAGATGTCGAAGCACATCGCAATGTCCGAGGCGAGGTTCCGCTGGATCTGTGCCGCCACCTCCGGCGTGAACCGCTCCGGCGCGCCGTCGTAGACCGAGCGGAAGGTGACGCCGTCGTCGTCGACCTCGATCAGCGTGTCGCGGAGCGAGAAGACCTGGAAGCCGCCCGAGTCGGTCAGGATCGGCCCGTCCCAGCCCGAGAACGCGTGCAGTCCTCCGAGTTCCGCGATCACGTCGTCGCCCGGCCGAAAGTGCAGGTGGTAGGAGTTGCCGAGGATGATCTGCGAGCCGACCGTGCACAGCTCGTCCGGATCGAGGCTCTTCACGGTCCCCTTGGTGCCGACCGGCATGAACGCGGGCGTTCGCACCTCGCCGTGGGCGGTGCGCAGGATCCCGGCGCGCGCCGCGCCGTCGGTGGCGGTGACCTCGAAGCTCACAGGATCAGCATCGCGTCGCCGAAGGAGTAGAAGCGGTAGCGCTCATCGATCGCGAGACGGTACAGCCGCCTCGTCTCCTCGACGCCCGCGAACGCCATCACGAGCGCGAGCAGAGTCGAGCGCGGCAGGTGGAAGTTCGTCAGCAGCGCGTTCACGCGGCGGAACTCGAAGCCGGGCGTGACGAAGAGGGACGTCCGGCCTTGTAACAGACTGTTGCTTGCGACGGTTTCGAGCACGCGCACGGTCGTCGTTCCGACGGCGAGCACCCGCTCGGCCGCGGCGATCCGTTTCCAGGCCTCGGGCCGAACGGAGTAGCGCTCGCCGTGCAGCTCGTGCTCCTCGAGCGTGGGCGCGGTCAGCGGCCGGAAGGTGTCGAGCCCGACGTGGAGCGTGACTCGCTCGACGTCGAGCCGCCCGAGCAGCTCGGGCGTGAAGTGGAGGCCGGCGGTCGGAGCCGCAGCTGAGCCCGACTCGTCTGCGTAGACGGTTTGATAGCGCGAGGGATCGCTCAACGGCTCGGTGATGTACGGCGGCAGGGGCACAGTCCCGCCAGCTGGACCGTCCGGCTCGCCGTCGAGCCGCACGCGCCAGCGCCCCGCCCCGAGATGCTCGACGAGTTCGACCGCGCCGTACCGCCGGCCCGGCTGCAGGCGCCGGGTCGGGCGCGCGAGCGCGAGCCACTCGCCGCCGCCCTCGTGCTCCAGCAGCAGAACCTCTCCTTTCGGCCGCTCGATCCGGATCCGCGCCGGCACGACGCGGGTGTCGTTGACGACGGCGAGCTCGCCCGAAAGCTCGTCCGGCAGATCGGCGAACACGCGGTGGCGGACGGCGCCGCTCGCCCGGTCGTAGACCAGCAGGCGGGAGGCGTCCCGCCGCTCGGCCGGGTGCTGTGCGATCAGCTCCGGCGGCAGGTCGTAGTCCAGTTCGAACGAGTCCATCCGACGCTGAGCGTAGCCTCCTCCCCGTGGACGAGAAGGCACTCGAACGGGCCAAGGCTCGCATCGCGGAGGCGGCCGCGGGCAGGGTCGCGCCGGCCGAGCTCGAGGCGGCGCTCGAGCGCGCGCGGACGCAGATCGAGGCGCTCGCCGAAGCGGCGGCACAGCTCGAGGGAACGCTCCCGGAGAAGATCGGCGCCGCGGTGCACGACGGCCTCCGCGCGGAGGTGCTCCCAGTCGCCCGCAACCTGGCCGAGATCCGGGGTCTCCTCAACCAGGCGATCCGCAGGCTCGAGCGGCTCGAGGGAGACCTCCTCGCCGAGCGACATGCGCGCATCGACGACCTCGGCCTGCTCGTCGACCTCGTCTCGTCCGGCTGGAAGGGCGTCAGCGACCGGCTCGAGCGTGTCGAGCACGCCACGCTCGGCCCGCAGGTCGTCGCCCTCCGCGAAACGGGCTAGCTCGAGCGCCGCTAACTCAAGCGGCGCTAACTCGATCGCCGCTGGGGCAGGACGAGCCGGAAGCGGCTCCCCTTCCCCACTTCGCTGTCCAGCTCGATGCGGCCGCCGAGCGCGACCGCGAGCTCCCGCGCGATCGGCAATCCGAGCCCGGTGCCGCGTCCGTCCCTCGACCAGAACGGCCGGAAGATGCGCTCGCGCTCGTCGGCGTTGATCCCGGGCCCGGTGTCCGCGACGTCGACCGTGACCGTGCCGTTGGCGCTCGTAAGCTCCAGATCGATGCGCCCGCCGTCGGGTGTCCACCGGAATGCGTTCGAGAGCAGGTTCGAGATGATCTGGAGAACGCGGTCACCATCCGAGACGATCACCGGCGCTCCGTCGAGATCCTGCGTGTACTCGATCCCCCGATTCCGCGCCTCCTCGCTGAAGGTGGAAAAGGCCCGCTCGAGCAGCCGGCCCATGTCGACCTCCTCGGTGAGGACGGTGAACCGGTGAGCGTCGAGCTTGGCGAGATCGAGCACGTCGCCGACGAGACGCCCGAGCCGCTCAGCCTCCTCCGCGATGATCTCGAGCGACTCCTCGGCCGCTTCCGGGTCGGTGACGACACCCTCGCGCAGCGCGGCCACGTGCCCGCGAATCGCGGTCAGCGGTGTCCGCAACTCGTGCGAGACCGACATCAGGAAGTTGCGCTCGAGCGCCTCTGCCTCGGCAAGCCGGGTCGTCATCTCCCGGAAGCGCTCGGTCAGATGCGCGATCTCACCGCCGCCGCGCACGGGGGGCACGTCCACGTCGCGCCGTCCCTCCGCCACCTGGTCCATCGCCTTCGAGAGCGCGAGCACGGGCTTCGTGATCCGGCGCGAGAGATAGAGGGCGAGCGCCCCCACGATCACCAGACCGACGAGGAACGCGATCGCGAGCCGCGAGAGGAGGGTGATCCAGGTTTGCCGCAGCTCCGCCTTCGGCTTCGCCACGATCAGATATGAGAACGTCGCTCCCTGGTCGCCACCGAGCCGGATCGGATAGGCCGCCGCGAGATACGGCCGGTGCTCTCCCGGCGGCTCGAAATCGAAGATCACGATCCTTTCCGTACTCAGCTTGACACCCACGTCCGCACGTGTCAGTCGCCTCAGGCCTGAGTCCTCTCCGAGAAAGGCCGGCGCAAGGACGACCTCGAAGAGCCGGTCGCCGGTTGCGTTCTCGAGCCGTGAAGCGGCGAACGCGGGCGCGGCCTTGTTCTGGTCGAGCGCGGCAACCGCCCACTCGGCGTAAAGGTCCGCGATGCCCGTTGCCTCCTGGCGCAGCTCCTTCAGCGACTCATCGTGGGTGAAGTCCTGGAAGAGCCGGAGCGCGATCAGGCTCGTGACGAGCCCGGAGAGCGCGATCCCTGCCAGGAAGAGCGCCGGCAGGCGAAAGCGCAGGGAGTTGAGCACGGCCTCAGGCCGCGGGCGCGGGGGCTCGGTCGGGCCCGACCTTGTAGCCGACGCCCCAGACGGTGACGATCGGCGAGGCGTCGCCGAGCTTGCGGCGCAGCTGCCGCACGTGCACGTCGACGGTGCGCGTGTCGCCGGCGAAGGTGTAGCCCCAGACGCGCTCCAGCAGCTGGTCGCGCGTGAGGACGAGGCCCTTGTGGTCGAGCAGCTCCCAGAGGAGGTCGAACTCCTTCGGAGCGAGCTGGATCTCCTCCTCGCCGACCTTCACCTCGCGACGGCCGGCGTTGATCGAGAGCTCGCCGTGGTGCAGCTCCTCCTCGACGTCGCGGCGCCGCTCGGGCGCCGAGCGGCGGAGGACGCTCTTCACCCTGGCGACGAGCTCGCGCGGATTGAACGGCTTGGTCAGATAGTCGTCGGCGCCCACCTCGAGCCCGATGATCTTGTCGACGTCCTCGTCGCGCGCAGTGAGCATCAGGATCGGGACGTCCGAGGTCTTGCGCACGCGCCGGCAGATCTCGATCCCGTCGATGTCCGGAAGCATCAGGTCGAGGATGATCAGCGCGGGCTGCTCGGTGGCGACCTGCGTGAGGGCGGCGCTGCCCGTCGTGACGGCGCGCACGTCATAGCCGGCGTTCTTGAGGTAGAGCGAGACGAACGAGGCGATCGAAGCCTCGTCCTCGACGACCAGGATTGTCTGGGCGCCGGCGGTCATCAGCCGGCCGCGGGGCGAACCACGCTCTTGTCGGCGCTGGCCTCGAGCAGGAAGCGCTTCTCGAGCTCGGGCAGCGGCTTGCAGGCGGCCCGGTCATTCCTGCAGTCGGCCCCCTCGAGCGAGTACACGCCGGGCTGCTCGATCTCGCCGCGGATCGAGCCGAAGCCTTTGCCGACGGCGGAGAGGTCGATGCCGCGACCCTGGATCACGATGCGGTAGCGACCGCCGATGACGCGGAAGCGCATGC
This sequence comes from Gaiellaceae bacterium, assembly GCA_033857955.1. GTDB lineage: Bacteria > Actinomycetota > Thermoleophilia > Gaiellales > Gaiellaceae > Gaiellasilicea. The sequence continues at coordinate 27,983 of JAWVCW010000015.1, forward strand.
CGGCGCCGGTGTACTTGATCCCGTTGTCGCCCACCAGCACCCATGGCTGGTCGTCGCCGAAGACGACGGGGTCGTTCGCATCCTCGGGCGTGAGGTCGTAGATCGTCACCGTCCCGCGGTCGAGGCGGCCGATGACGCCGCCGCGCGCCTGGATCGTGACCTTGCCCCGGCCGTCCTCGACCGAGAGGGTGCCGTCACCCGTGCTCAGCCCGGCCATCCCGGCAACCGGGAGGCCGAGCGCGAGCAGCGCAAGGAGGAGAAAAGTCTTCCGCATCACGCTCGCAGTATCGACACGCTGCGTGTGCCGAGGGTGATCTTCATGTAAGGAAAGTGTATGTGGGCGCTGAGGCATCAGCCAGCCCCAGTTTTCCCGATCAGCGAGATCTCAGACTCAATCGTGATAGTGGTAGAAGCCGCGGCCGGACTTGCGCCCGAGAAGGCCCGCGTTCCGCATCGCGACGAGGCGCGGCGGCGGCGCCATTCTCGGCTCGCGCGTCTTCTCGTACAGCGCCTCCGACGCGTGCACGTGCACGTCGATGCCCACGAGATCGACCAGCGTGCACGGCCCCATCGGCCACCCGGCGCCGTTCTTCATTCCCAGGTCGAGGGCCTCGGGCGTCACGCGCGCCTCGTCCAGGACGCGGATGCAGTCGTTCAGGAGCGGGATCAGGACGCGGTTGACGACGAAGCCGGGCGTGTCGTTGCAGCGGATCGGCGTCTTTCCGATCCGCTCCCCGAACGCGAACGCCGTCTCGAACGGCTCGTCGGCGGTCAACTCGGCGCGAACGATCTCGACGAGCGGCATCAGCGGTGCCGGGTTGAAGAAGTGCATGCCGACGACGCGCCCCGGCCGCGTCGTCGCAGCCGCGATCTCGGTGACCGAGAGTGCAGAGGTGTTCGTCGCGAGCACCGCGTCCGACCGGCAGATCCGGTCGAGCTGGGCGAAGAGCTCGCGCTTCGGCGACAGCTCCTCGACGATCGCCTCGATCACGAGGTCGCAGTCCGCGACGTCATCGAGCTCGGTCGTCAGCGACAGCCGCCCGACCGCCTCGTCGCGGGCGGCCTGCTCCAGCTGACCCTTCTCGACCTTGCGCGTGAGGAAGTGTGCGACCTGGGCGTGCGCCTTCTCGGCGAGCTCCATACTGATCTCGCGGCCGACCGTGTCCACTCCCGCCTCGATGCAGAGCTGCGCGATCCCGGCGCCCATGGCACCCAGTCCCACCACTCCGACCTTACGCACCTCCACGGCGCGCGATCCTACAGACGGGGAGTCAGCGGCGGTCGTCGAGGCGCGAGTCTGCGCCGTAGAACACGGCGAGAGGCCCCACGACGAGCAGGAAGACGATGACGACGATGCTCATGGCCGAAGCATGAGCGAGTTGCTTCATTAGAGCAAGTCGAGTTACTCTCTGTTTCGATAATGGAAGCTGATAGTTGGTTCGGCGTCGAGCTCCGTCATCTCGCGGCCCTGGAGGCCGTCGCCCGCGAAGGGTCATTCGGCCGCGCCGCGGAATCGCTCGGGTATACGCAGTCGGCGATCAGCCAGCAGATCCAGACACTCGAGCGGATCGTCGGCCAGCGGCTGCTCGAGCGCCCCGGCGGGCCGCGGGCGGTGTCGCTCACGGAGGCCGGAGCGCTGCTGCTGCGCCACGCCGAGTCGATCGTCGCGCGCCTCCACGCCGCCCAGGCCGACATGGCCGCGCTCTCGCAGGGACAGAGCGGCGCGCTGCGCGTCGGCACCTTCCAGAGCGTCGGCGCGAAGGTCTTGCCGGAGGTGATGCGCCGTTTCCTTGCCGCGTGGCCGCTGGTCGAGCTCGACCTGCGCGAGTCGACCTCCGACGACGACCTGCTTCGGTTTGTGGAGCGCGGCGAGCTCGACCTGGCGTTCGCAATGTTGCCGACGCTCGAGGGCCCCTTCGAGGTCGAGGAGCTGCTGCGCGACCGCTATGTCCTCGTCGTCCCGGCAGAACACGAGCTCGGCTCGCTGACCCGCGCGAGCATCGCCGATCTCGGCGACCTGACGCTGATCGGGAATCGAGTCTGCCGCAGCACCGCGCTCGCCGAGGGCGAGCTCGTGCAGCGCGGCGTCCGGCTCGACGTGAGCTTCCGCTCCGACGACAACGGAACCGTGCAGGGCCTCGTCGGAGCGGGGTTCGGCGCCGCTCTCGTGCCGCTGCTCGCGGTCGACCCAAATGACGCGCGCATCGCGGTACTCGAGCTCGACCCGGAGATCCCGCACCGGCGGATCGCGCTGGCGTGGCACCGAGACCGGCACCGCTCCCCGGCCGCACGCGCATTCGCAGAGCTGACCGCCGCGGTGTGCACCGAGGTCGAAGCCTCGCTCTCGACGGTGGCGGCGTAGCTAGACGCGCTCGACGACGGCGGCGATCGCCTGGCCGAAGCCGATGCACATACAGGCGATTCCATAGCGCGCCTCGCGGCGTTCGAGCTCGTTCAGGAGGGTGGCGGTGACGCGGGCGCCGGTGGCACCGAGCGGGTGGCCGAGCGAGATGCCGCCGCCGTTCGGGTTGATATCGGCGAAGCGGTCTTCGAGACCCGCGTCGTGCGCGAACTGGAGCACGACGGAGGCGAATGCCTCGTTCACCTCGATCACCGAGATGTCGTCCCAGCCGAGCCCGGCCTTCTCGAGCGCCTTTCGGCACGCCTCTGGATTGCCGTGCAGCATCCGATACGGGTCGACGCCGGCGAGCCCGAAGGAGACGAAACGGGCGCGCGGCTCGAGGCCGAGCCGGCCGGCCGCCGCGTCGCTCGTGACGAGGACGGCCGCGGCGCCGTCGACGATCTGGCTTGAGTTGCCCGCTGTGACAACGCCATCGGGAAGGAACGCGGGCTGGAGCGAGGCGAGCTTCTCGGCCGACGTGTCGCGCCGGGGCGCCTCGTCGACAGCGAAGAGCACGGCGGCACCGGCCGCCGAGACCTCGACGGGGACGATCTCGTTGTCGAAGTTGCCGGCGTCGATCGCCGCGAGCGCCCTTCTGTGCGACTCGAGCGAGTACGCGTCGAGCGACTCGCGTGACAGGTTCCATTCGGAGGCGAGCGCCTCGGCGGAGATCCCCTGCGGGACGATTTGCCAGCGCTCGTGCAGCTTGTCGGAGAGGTCGCCGCCGTTCGACCCCATCGGAACGCGGGACATCATTTCGACACCGGCGGAGACGACCACGTCGAGCTGTCCGGCCCAGATTCCGGCGGCCGCGTTGAGGTTCGTTTGCATCGAGGAACCGCACTGCCGGTCGACGGTCGTCCCGCAGACGGTCTCGGGCCAGCCGGCGACCATCGGCGCCATCCGTCCGATGTTCCAGCCCTGCTCGCCGATCTGTGTCACGCAACCCATCTGCACGTCCTCGACCTCGGCCGGGTCGAGGTCGTGGCGGGCGACGAGGCCGTTCAGGACTTGCGCCGCGAGCTCGTCGCCGCGCGTCCCGGCGAGGGAGCCGTTGCGGCGACCGATCGGGCTGCGAACGGCGTCGACGATCAGTGCTTCCGAGGCCACACAGGGAGCATAGACTCAAGGGATGGCCGTGACGGCGTCCGAGAAGAGGCTGCTGATCGGCGGCGAGTGGGTCGAGACGGGCAACTGGGTCGAGGTCCGCTCTCCGTACTCGGGCGAGCTGATCGGGCGAGTCGCGAAGGCAGGCGCGGACGAGGCCCGGCGCGCCGTCGACGCCGCCGCGGCCGCCATGCGCGAGCCTCTCCCGGCGCACAAGCGTGCAGAGATCCTCGTCCGCGTCGCGGGCTTTCTCGGCCGCCGGCACGACGAGGTCGCGCAGACGATCTCGGCCGAAGCCGGCAAGCCCCTCAAGGCAGCGAAGGTCGAGGCGGCGCGCGCGATGTCCACGTTCACGATGGCCGCGGTGGAAGCGCGAAAGCTGGCCGGCGAGATGGTGCCGATGGACGCCTCGCAGGCCGGCGCCGGGAAGCTCGCCTTCACGCTCCGCCTGCCGATCGGCGTTGTCGGCGCGATCTCGCCGTTCAACTTCCCACTCAACCTGGTCGCCCACAAGATCGCGCCCGCGCTTGCCGCGGGTTGCGCCGTCGTTCTGAAGCCCGCGTCGCAGACGCCGTTCTCGGCGCTTCTGCTCGCTGAGCTCGAGACCGAAGCGGGCCTTCCTCCGGGCTGGCTCAACGTGCTGGTCGGCCCGGCGTCGGAGATCGGTGACGTGCTCGTCGAGGACGAGCGCGTCCGCGCGATCACGTTCACCGGCTCGGGCGAGGTCGGCTGGAAGCTGGCAGAGCGAGCGCCACGCAAACGGGTCAAGCTCGAGCTCGGGAACGCGACGCCCGTGATCGTCGAGGCCGATGCCGATCTCGACGACGCAGCCGCGAAGCTCGCGGCGAACGCCTTCTCGTTCGCCGGCCAGAGCTGCATCTCGATTCAGCGGATCTACATCCATCGCTCCAGGTACGACGACCTGCTCGGCCGCTTCCTGCCGAAGGTGGAAGCGCTCGTCGTCGGTGACCCGGCAGACGAGGAGACGGACGTCGGGCCTCTGATCGACCGCGGAGCCCGCGATCGAGTGCTCGCCTGGATCGAGGAGGCCCGCCAGGCGGGCGCCGAGATCCTGACGGGCGGCGAGCTGGACGGCGAGCTCGTGCGACCGACGGTGATCGCCAACGCGGGACCGGAGCTGAAGGTCTCCTGCGACGAGGTGTTCGGGCCTGTCTGCACCGTCACCGCCTACGACACGCTCGACGAAGCGATCGAGCTCGCGAACGGGACGCGCTTCGGGCTCCAGGCCGGAATCTTCACCAGCAACGTGAAGACGGCGCTGGCTTCCGCGCATCGGCTGGAGTTCGGCGGCGTCACGATCAACGAGGCTCCGACGTTCCGCGCCGACCAGATGCCCTACGGCGGTGTCAAGGACTCCGGCAACACGCGTGAGGGACCCGCGTATGCGGTGCGCGAGCTGACCGAGGACCGGCTCGTCGTGATCGACCTCTGACGGTAACCCGACCCACGCGCCAACCGCCCCGTAGAGCGCTCCGAAGCGCCAAGTACACTCGCGCCGTGGTGCGTTTCTCGCCCCTGCAGAAGCTCCTGCGCCGGCAGGCGGGCCTGACCGACGGGACTCCCCCCACGACACCGCGACGGCGGCGTCCGGCGCCTCCCTCCAGCGACCTCCGTCGCGAGCGGCGCGCGCTGATGCGCCTGCGCGAGCAGAAGCTCCGCGACCTCGGCGGACTCTCGCTCGAGATGTACCGGCGCGATCAGTTCCGCGAAGACCTGCTGCTCGAACGCTGCGCCGAGCTGATCGGGCTCGAAGCCCGGATCCACGAGCTCGACATGCTCCTCGGGTCGGTCCGGCCGGCGTCCGGAGCTTCCCGCGCCGCCCGCTGCGACTGCGGCGCACCACTTCTCTGGGGCTCCCGCTTCTGCGCGAGCTGTGGCCGGCCCGTCGCAGCCGAGGCCGCCGGAGGCGCCCGTTGAGCGAACCCGCCCCGCCCCGGTGCCCGCGGTGCGACGCGAAGGTGGCCGCCAACCAAGAGTACTGCCTGGAGTGCGGCAACCGGCTCGAACCGGAGCGGCGCTCGGGCCCGGTCGAGCGCGCCTCGGCCGGAATCGGTCAACGGCACGCCTGGGCGGGTGCCTGGGTCGTCCCGGCGCTCCTCGGCCTCGTCATCGCCATCCTCGGCACCGGCGCCGCGATCGCGATCTCCAGCGACGGCGAGGTGCGGAGCGCAGTCTCCACCGCGACGGGTGGCAGTCTGACCGTGACGGACGACACCTCCACGCTAACGGCGCCCGAGCCCACAGAGCCCACGACGACGGCCGGCCCGCCTGCCACGACCGCCCCGCCTGCCACGACCGCCCCCAGGCCGCCGGCGAACCCGGCGGCGATCGCCTGGCCCCGCGACCGGCGCGGCTGGACAATCGTGCTCGTCTCACTTCCGCAGGCGAACGGTCGTGCGACGGCGAATGCGAAGGCGGCCGAGGCGCGCCGCCGTGGCCTCCGCCGGGTCGGCGTCCTCGACTCCGGGCGCTACGCGAGCCTTCATCCCGGCTACTACGTCGTCTTCCAGGGCGTCTTCGACTCCGAGGCCGAAGCGGCCAGTGCGCTGCAGCGGGCGCGCGCCGTCTTCCCTGCCGCGTACCAGCGCGAAATCGTCCCGTAGGTGTAGGAAATACCTGCACCGGGCAGACGCGTTCGGAACGCCCGAAGTGTTGGCGGTGCAGAGAACTTTTGTGAACGACTTTGTAACAGCACTGGTTGTCCGTATACTCGTTATCGACCACCCCCGCCGGAACCTCATTTTCGGCCTGTAGATGGGGCAGAACAGGGAGCGATGACCGTCCAGATGGAAGCCCAGCTCATGCAACTGCAAGCGTGCATGTATCAGTATTCGCGAGCGATATATCGGTCGATTAAAGACCTGATCGACCCCTATTCAGAGCCGGGGGTTCAGCTCGAGTCGAGGCGTGCCGTGCTCGAGCAATGCGAACAGACGATGGAGCGGCTCGCGGCGGACCCGCACTACTTCGCAAAGCCCGATCGTGCCCTGTTCCAGGACATTCGCCGCTTCTTCCCGATCACCGCGCAGGCCCAGGTGGCCTGGGCCGTGAAGGAAGGCGTCGGCGCGGCCGTCGGCTTCATCGAGGAGCAACTGGAGGCCGGCGCGCTCGACGGCGGTGTCGCACGTTGCCGGGCGACGACACGTAAGGGCAAGCCCTGTCAGCGCACACCGCTGCCGGAGCGCGACTACTGCCCGTCGCACCAACATCTCGAGCGCGCGCTCGCGGCTGCCTAGGCACACGACAGCGACCCGATAAGCTCGGGCGCTAATGTCGCACGACACCGACAAGCTGATCCGCCAGCTCTCGCTGGTCGCGTTCCTGATGGCGGAGCGGCGACCGCTCACCGCGCGCGACGTCAAGGGCAACGTCGAGGGTTACTCGGAGATGTCCGACGAGGCGTTCGCGCGCCGGTTCTACTCCGACCGGGCCGAGCTGATCGCGCTGGGCGTCCCGTTGCACTCGCAGCGCGACGAGTTCACCGGCGAGGAGCTCTACACGCTCCGCTCCGAGAACTACTTTCTCGACAAGCTCGAGCTCGACGACGACGAGCTCGCGGCGCTCCAGACGGCGCTCTACATGCTCGAGGGCACCTTCGCCTACGCGGAGCCGCTCCGGCTCGCGCTTCAGAACCTCGCGCTCGGGCGCCCCGGCTTCGACGACGCACCCACCGAGACGGCCGCCAGCGTGCAGGTGCGCGACCCCGACTACTCACCGGAGATGGCCGGCCGGCTCTCGAAGCTCGAGTCCGCGATCTCGAAGCAGCGCACGATCAAGTTCAGCTACTGGTCGCCGCGCCGCGATGCGGTGCGCGAGCGCTCGCTGAATCCGTACGCACTCCGCCGCGACCGCGGCACCTGGTACGTCGTCGGCGAGGACCTCGACAACGACGACGTGCGCACCTTCCGGGTTTCCCGGATCCGCAGCGACATCAGGTTCGCAACGCGACGCGAGCGCGACTTCCGGCTGCCGCCCGACTTCGACGTCGACGCCTACCGGGTCGGCGAGGACTGGCAGCACGGACCGGTTGCCGGTACCGCGCGGATCGAGGTGAACGGGGACACCGCCTGGTGGGTGCACCGCACGCTGAGCGAAGCCGGCAGGCTGACCGACGGGATCTTCGAGACGGAGTACGCGGCGATCGAGCCGCTCGCCGGCTGGGTGCTGCGCCAGAACGGCCGGGCAATCCCGCTCGAGCCGGAGGAGCTGCGTCGCGCGTGCGCCGAGGGGCTCAAGCGTGTCCGTGACGCGCACGAGGCCGCGCCGGTGAAGCCGGCACGAGCGAAGACGCTGGCGATCGTCACGGACGCCGTCGAGCGGCCGGCGCCTCCGGTCGCGCCCGAGCGCTTCGCCGTCCTGCAGGCGCTGCTCGCGTACCTGCTCGCCGCCTGCGGCGACGGACGCGATGCCGATCTCGACGCCGACGAGCTCGCGGAGCGCTTCCAGATCCCACGCGAGGAACTGCAGGAGCACCTCTCGCTGCTGAACCTCGTCAACTTCGGCGGCGGCTGCTACACGGTCTACGCCGAGCTGAACGGCGACCGGGTGCGGGTCGACAAGGAGCTCTACGGCGACGTGTTCCGGCTCGCGCCGCGCCTGACGCCACTCGAGGCGCGCGCGATTCGCCTGGCGCTCGACATCGTCGGCCCTTCGATTGCGGCACAGGTGCACACCCCGCTCGACCGTGTGCGCACCAAGCTCGCCGAGACGTTCGGGCAGTTCGAGGATCACCAGGCCCCCGCCTCCCGGTCGGACGACGACGAGGAGGAGCTCGTCGCCGTCTTCTCCGACGCGATCACCCAGCGGCGGGTCGTCGCGATCGACTACCTGAAGGAGGGTGAGGAGACTCCGTCGGAGCGGCTCGTCGAGCCTTATTCGTTCGAGCGGGTGCTGCCGAACTGGCTCATCCACACGTGGGATCGCTCCTCGGACGGCGAGCGTTCGTTCCGGCTCGACCGGATGCACTCCGCGCGGATGACCGACGAGCGCTTCGAGCCACGCGAGGGCTTCGACCCTCATTTCCTGGAGGTGACACGCCCGGTGCAGGTCCGCTACGCCAAGTCCGTGGCGCGTTATCGCGTCGAGCGCGGCGCGGTGCGGCTGACGGACGGCTCGGCCCTCGCCACGCTCCGGGTCGGGGCGAGCGACTGGCTGATCGGCGAGATCCTCGCGGACCGCGGCGAGGCGGTCGTGCTCGAGCCCGAGGACGTCCGCCCGGCGATCGCGAAGCGCGCCGCACAACTGCTCCGCGAGCTCCGGCTCAGCCGCGTCAAGCTCCCAGGCTAGGCGGAGACTCAGCCGAGCGGCAGGGTCAGCGTGAAGGTCGAGCCCTCACCAGCGCTCGACTCGACCGCAAGCGAGCCGCCGTGGGCCTCGGCAAACGAGCGCGCGAGGAAGAGCCCCAGGCCCGTGCCGGGCTTAGCGCTCCCCGCCGCGCGGCCGAACTTCTCGAAGATGTGGTCGTAATGCTCCGGCAGGATTCCCGGCCCGCGGTCGCGCACGCGGATGGTGATGTGACCGTTCTCGGCCTGCGCCTCGACGAGCACCTCGCCGCCGGCGTCCGAGTACTTGATTGCGTTCGAGATCAGATTGTCGACGAGTTGCCTCAGACGCTCGGCGTCTCCCCGGACCAGGGGTAAAGTCGCCGGCAGCGCCGTCGCGAGCCGCACCTCGTCCTGGCCGATCTCGGCGGATGCAACCGAGTCGCGCACGACCTCGGCGAGGTCGACGTCGGAGAAGGCATAGGCGAACGTTCCGGCTTCGATGCGCGAGGTGTCGAGGACGTCGCCCACGAGCGCCGAGAGACGCGTCGTCTCGTCCCCGATGACCGCGAGGAACGCCTCGCGCTGCTCGGGCTTGAGCTCGCGCCACCGGTGCTGGAGCGTGCGGGCGGAGCCGATCACGGCAGCCATCGGGCTCCGGAGCTCGTGGGAGACGAGCGAGACGAAGTCCGCACGCAGCGCCGAGAGCCGGCGCAGCTCGTCGCTGGTCGCCCGTTCGGCCTCGTAGGTGCGCAGGTTCTGAACTGCGGTCGCGACGAGCCGGCCGAGGAGCGTGACGAGGTCGATCTCCTCGGTGCGGAAAGCAGCGCGCTCCTTTCGCGACAGCGTCAGAGCTCCGATCGAGCGCGCGCCGAGCTGAAGCGGTGCGAGCACACGAGAGCGCACGCCGAGCTCGAGCAGCTCAGCCTCCTCGGGATACCGATCCTCGGCGATGTCTTCGCGGTAGATCGTGCGCCCCTCGCCGATCACCTCGTCCAGGACCGAGTCGGGAACTCCGATCGAGCTGCCCGGCGCGAGCGCGTCCTCTGCGCCCACACCGGCAGTCGCCATGATGCGCGCGCCCGTCGGCTCGACGAGGAGGATCGCTGCCCGGTCGAAGGTCAGGAGCCCACGCAGCTCCTGTACAAAAGCCGCGAATGCCGCATCCAGGTCGAGCGAGGAGCCGAGGGCGCGCGCGGCCCGACTCGTCGCCTCGAGCAGGTCGATTCGGCGTCCGAGCTCGTCGCGCAGCCTCTCGGCCTCCGCAGCGCGCTCCACGGCCTCCCGGGCCTGGCTGCGCTCCATCTCGACGAGCCGGCCGACGACGACGCCGAGCGCGACCGCGACGAGCACGCGCAGCACGAGCGCGTCATACCGCACCGGGGCATCGAACTCGGACTCCCGCCAGAGCTCGAGGCCGAGGAAGACCGGGAACGTGAGTGCGCCGACCAGCAACCCCCCGGCGAGGCGGAAGAACAGTGCCGCCTCGAGCACGACCAGGAAGACCAGTGAGCGCAACGGCTGGCCCGGCTCCCAGGCGAAGACCAACATCAGCGCCGTTGCCAGTGCCGCATCCGCGAGGACGTTGAGTCCGGCGAGGTACCGGTGCCGGGCGCGCCAGTGGTAAGCGAGCGCAAGGAGCAGGACCGCGACGAGCGCCTGCGCCGCAATCAGGAGCCAGGCCGCGACCTCGTAGCCCGAGGACGGGAGATCGTCGCGGTCGAGCAGCACTTTCGCGAGCGCGAGCGGGACAAGCGCGAGGCGGACGTATGAGAGGTTCCGGATCAGCTTCACGCGCTGCTCCGGCGATCGATGCGCGCGAGTGCCCACTCGGCGTGCTCGCGCAGCAAGTCGTCCTCGTCCTCCGCGTAGCGTGCGACGGCGACGCGCTCGGTCGGGCCGCCGACGTTCCCGGCGGCGATGAGCGCGTTCCGCCGCAGCCAGCGCGCGTCGTTGCGCGGCACATAAAGCCGGTCGTACCGCTCCACGAGCTCCTCCCCGTCGGCCTCGAGCCACTCCACGAGCGATACCGCAGGCTCGGCAGCGGCCTCGAGCGGGAGATCGGCGCGGCGTTTCTCGATCCCGCGGTTCCACGGACAGGCCTCCTGGCAGATGTCGCAGCCGTAGACGAGCGCACCGAGCCGCTCCCGATACGGCTCCGGAACCGGCAGCGGTGCTTGCGTCCAGTAGGAGAGGCAAAGGTTCGAGTCGAGCGTTCCCGGCTCGTCGAGGGCATCGGTCGGGCACGCGTCGATGCAGAGCCGGCACGACCCGCAGCCGGCATCGAGGGGAGGCGACGACTCGACCGCCTGGTCCGAGACGAGGGTGCCGAGCACGACCCAGGAGCCGTGGCGGCGTGTGATGAGGAGCGTGTTCTTGCCGTAGAAGCCGATGCCCGCACGGGCTGCGCCCTCGCGATCGACGTGGTCGTTCTCGTCGACGAGCACCCGGTAGGCGCCGCCGAGCCGGCGGCCGAGCGCATCGAGCTTCTCGCGCAGCTCGTCGTAGCGGTCGGACCAGGTGTAGCGAGCAAGCCGACCCTCACCCGGGTTGGGTTCGTCCGTGGGCGCGTAGTAGCAGAGCGCGGCGGAGATCACGGTGCGGGCGCCCGACACCAGCGTCTCCGGATGGCAGGAGACCTCGGGCCGTCGGGTCGTGAAGCCCATGCCCGCGAACAAGCCTCGTGCGCTCCGGTCGCGGATGTGCCGCTCGGTCTCCTCGTACGCCTGCGCAGGCGAGGCGCCGACTGCGTCGAGGCCGAGCTCCGCACCAACGAGGGTCAGCTCCGCCGCTGTCATGACAGGATTGTGCCCGTGAAAGCGATCCGAATCCATGAGGATGGCGGGCCGGAGGTGCTCCGGTACGAGGACGTACCGGACCCGGTGGCCGGCCCCGGCGAGGTGCTCGTCGCCCTGCGTGCCGCCTCGCTCAATCATCTCGACCTCTGGATCCGTAAGGGTCTCCCATCCGTGCCGAAGCCGCGGATCCTCGGCGCGGACGGCGCGGGTGTCCGCATCGACACCGGCGAGCGCGTGGTGATCAACCCCGGGCTCGAGCACGGTGCGCTGATCTCAGTGATCGGCGAGCACACGAACGGAACGCACTGTGAGCTGATCGCAGTGCCCGAGAGCAACGTCTTTCCGCTCGACGACGCGATCGACTTCGAGACGGCGGCGGCGTTCCCGCTCGTCTACGAGACGGCCTACCGGATGCTGGTGACGAAGGCGCAACTGCAGGCAGGCGAATGGGTGTTGATCTGGGGCATCGGCGGCGGCGTGGCGACGGCCTCGTTCGAGATTGCACGCGCGCTCGGGGCGAAGACCCTCGTGACATCTGGCTCGGACGAGAAGCTGGAGCGCGCGCGCGAGTGGGGCGCCGACGTCACCGTCAACCACGCGACCGGCGACGTCCCCGCCGCAGCGAAGGAGGTCGGCGGTGTCGACCTCGTCGTCGAGACGGTCGGCGAGGCAACGTGGAAGCACTCGCTCGCTGCCGTCAAGCCGGGTGGCCGCGTCACGGTGTGCGGCGCCACGAGTGGGCCGAACCCGCCCGCACAGCTGCACCGCTTCTGGTGGAAGCAACTGACGGTCTACGGCTCGACGATGGGCACGCGTGAGGACTTCCTCGGCGCCTACGAGCTCGTCCGCAGCGGCCGCGCGCGGGTGCATGTCGACTCGACCTTCCCGCTCTCCGAGACCCGCGCCGCCCACGAGCGGCTCGAGCGCGGGGAACAGCTCGGAAAGATCGTCCTCACGATCCCGTGACGACCGAACCTGGAAGCCACGTCGCGCCAAAGCTCTTCGCGCCACTCGGCCCGACCTACGACCGCTACGCGCGGCTCCTCTCGTTCGGCCAGGATCCGCGCTGGCGGCGGTTCCTGGTCTCTCGACTCGAGGTCGGGGCGGACGCGCTCGTGCTGGACGTCGCCACCGGAACGGGCGCGGTCGCGCTCGAGCTCGTCCGGCAGCACGGTTGCTCGGTCGTCGGCATCGACCGGAGCCCGGAGATGCTCGCTGTCGCACGCCGCCGCGTCGCGAGCCGCGGTCTCGGAACGAGGATCGAGTTGCACGAGGGTCGAGCCGAGGCGCTCCCGTTCCCGGATGCCTCGTTCGATGGGCTGACCGTCACCTACCTGCTGCGCTACGTCGACGATCCGTCCGCGACCATGCGCGAGCTTGCCCGCGTCGTGCGTCCGGGCGGAACCGTGGCGATCCTGGAGTTCGGCGTCCCGCAAGGCCAGGTGACGCGCCTTCTCTGGGAACTTTATGTCCGGCTCGGGCTGCCGTTCGCAGGACGCCTGCTGTCTCCCGGCTGGCATGAGGTGGCCAGCTTCCTCGGCCCGAGCATCCGCGACTTCGAGGCGCGCCTGCCGCTCGAGCGCCAGCTCGAGCTGTGGTCGAAGGCCGGGCTCGGGGACGTACGCGCGCGGCGGCTCAGCGTCGGCGGTGGCGTGGTCGTGTGGGGCCGGCGCAGATGAGCTCCGAGCCGCGCCCGGCGTTCTACGCGCTCGCGCAGGGTGGCTGGCGCGACTACGTGACGCTGCTCCACGCGCCCTACACGCTCTGGCACCTCTCCTACGTCGCGATCGGGGCGGCGCTCGCGCCGGAGCTCGAGGCGAGCCGGCTGCTCTGGGGACTCGCCGCATTCCTGCTCGCCCTCGGCGTCGGCGCCCACGCGCTCGACGAGCTGCACAGCCGCCCGCTCGCCACCGAGATCCCGCGCCGCGTGCTCGTGTGGCTCGCTGTGGCATCGCTCGCGGCCGCGGTCGCGATCGGGATCGGCGCCGCGCTCGCGTGGACGCTCTGGCTGCTGCCGTTCGTGGCCGCCGGCGCGCTCCTCGTCCCCGTCTACACGCTCGAGCTGGGGGGAGGCCTCTTCCATAGCGATCTCTGGTTCGGGCTCGCGTGGGGCGCCTTCCCTGTGCTCGTCGCATACCTGGGGGCGGCCGAGACACTGCGGCCCGAGGCGTTCCTCGCGGCTGCGTTTGCGCTACTCACGAGCCTCGCGCAGCGCTCGCTCTCGACGCAGGTGAGGACAGTGCGCCGCCGCGTGGCGCAGGTGACCGGCACGGTCCGCTATCGCGACGGACGCGAAGAGCCGCTCGAGGCAGCGGCGCTGGCGCGGGCACCGGAGGCCGCCCTGCGAGCCCTCTCTTTGGCGATGATCGCGCTCGCGCTGGCGCTGGTGTGGCTGCGACTGGCGTAGCCGTAGGTCTCGCTTACCCCGCTGTTCCGGTTGCGCAGAGCACCCAGACCGTGACCGGCTGCGGGCTCCCGCTGGTGTTTTCGAACTGCACTTCCCAGCGAGAGGCCGTGGCCCCGATCCCCTCCGGAGCAGTCGAGATAACACGCACGAACGCCGCGGCAGCGCTCGTAAGCTTGTAGCCACCGTTCACGGCCTGTGGTGGCAGTGGGCTTGTACAGGCATCCGAGAAGACGGACGTCGTCGTCGAGGGGTCAGCGGTCGTCGTCTTGAACACGTAGTGCCACTTCGGCTCGCTGGCCGGCCCCGGCGCGCCATCCAGACCATCCAACCCATCCAACCCATCATCGCCGTCATCACCGTCGAGGCCATCCACGCCGTCCAAGCCATCCGCGCCATCTTGACCGGCAGCACCCTTCGGCCCGGCCGGCCCGCGCGGGCCTGGCTGCCCGTTCGCGCTCCAGATCACTGCCCGCTCGGTCTTCCGGCAGTCTTTTGCGGCCGCGACGAGCCGCAGCGCTCCGCCGCTCTTCCTCGCGCAGGCAACGAACTTGGCGCTGGCCGACGTGGTCGCCCAGGCAACCGACCCGACGACCGCCAGCACGGCAAACAGACCACCCAGAACCAATGCACGGCGCAGCATCCGTGACCCCGTCATCATCGTCCCCCTTCGTCGTGTCCCCCCACGCAATCTAGGGGGACCAACACCGGATTTCTAGGGACTGTTCTAGCCGAAACCGAGAATGAACTTGGCGTCGTCGGACATCTTGTCCGGCGTCCACGGGGGGTCGAAGGTCAGCTCGACCTCGACCTCCTCCACGCCCTCGACCGACGAGGTCGCCTCGTGGATGTTCTCCTGGATCATCTGCCCGGCGGGACAGCCCATCGACGTGAGAGTGTGGATCACCTTCACCTTCGGGCCTTCGATCTCGACGTCGTAGAAGAGTCCGAGCTCGACGATGTCCATCCCGAGCTCCGGGTCCTCCACCGTGTGCAGCGCTTCGACGATCTCTTCGCGTGTAGCCATCAGCCGAGTGTAGCCAAGTAACAGACTGTTACTTGGCTCGGGGCGGCGGCTCCGATCCGGACGCGCCACCGGCTGCGCTGCCCTCCTCGCCTTGTAACAGACTGTTACTTGGCGTCAGCCGAGGAGCCGTACCTCCTCCTTGCGGTCACGGGCGAAGAAGTGAATGCCGTCTGTGAAGCGCACCCAGTTGCAGCGCATGCACATCACGAGCGAATGCGTCCGGGCGCTGTCGGCGAGGAACCGGATGCCGCGGAGGAGGTCGCCGTTCGAGACGCCGGTGGCGACCACGATCACCTCTCCCGGTGCGAGGTCGTCCGACGAGAAGACGCGGTTCACGTCCTCCACTCCGTGCTCGGCCGCGGCGTCGATCTCGGCCCGAGTCGTCGGCCACAGCTGCGCCTGCAACTCGCCCCCGAGGCAGCGGAGCGCGGCCGCCGAGAGGACGGCCTGGCGCGTGCCGCCGATGCCGACCGCGAGATGGTCGTTCGTGCCGCGAATGGCTGCGGAGATCGATGCGGTCACGTCGCCGTCCTGGATCAGCTTGATCCGGGCGCCTGCCGCGCGAATCTCCTCGATCAGATCGTGGTGGCGAGGGCGATCGAGCACGAGCGCCGTGATGTCGTTCGGGTTCCGCCCGAACGCCTCGGCGACGGCGACGACGTTCTCGCCAACAGGCCGAGTGAGGTCGATCTTGCCGCGCGCCCGTGGGCCCACCGCCATGCGTCTCATGTACATGTCGGGGAGCTTGAGCAGCGACCCGGGCGGGCCGACGGCGATCATCGACATGGCGCCGTTCCCGCCGCGGGCGACCACTCCGCGCCCCTCGAGCGGATCGATCGCGAGGTCGAACTTCTCGCCGCCGACGCCGAGTTGCGCGCCCGGCTCGAGGTCGTCGCCGAGCTCGGCCCCGATCACGATCGTGCCGTCGATCGGCAGGCCCGCGAGCCCCGCCAGCATGGCTCCACTGGCCGCGTCCTCGGCGGCGTCCTGGTCGTCGCGCCCGAGCCAGCGGGCACCCGCGAGCGCGGCCCACTCGGTCGCGCGCGCAAAGAGCGCGCACGGGCAGGTCCCTACCGGCTCCTCGCTCATCGCACGCCCTGCGCGACGCGCTCCGCCTGCTCCAGAACGAGATTCATGACAGCGCCGACCGCGTCGTTCTGCGACTCGTTCTCGATCACGGGCACGTCGGCACGCGCAGCACGCTCGAGCACGTACTCCTGGATCATCCGGATCTCGGGCAGCCCGGCGATGTACCGGTCGAACGGCCGGATGCCGTCGGACGTGGCATCGCGGATCCAGAAGTGCGAGCGGTGGATCTCCTCGTTGCGGATCCCGAGCACGCAGTGGACGACGAGCGCGCCTCGCAACTCCGTCGTGATCATTCCCGGCACGAGGTGGACTCCTTCGAGCACCATCGACCATCCCTCGTCGAGCGCCCTCTGCAGCGCAGCTTCGACGCCGGTGAGCACGTTCCGGGTCTGGTCGAGGAAGCCGAGGAGCGCCGCGTCGCCCGACTCCTCCTCCTCGGCCTTCGACAGGCCGAGACCGGCCTCGAAGCTCGAATAGTGGATCGAAGGCATGAACTCCTTCGCGAAGAAGGCGCGCATCGTCTGCCGCACGAAGTCGGTCGAGGTCACGCGGGTGATACCCAACCGGTAGGCGACCTCGGTGGCAACGGTCGACTTGCCGGTGCCGGTACCGCCGCCGACGAGCAGGATCACCGGCAGGTCGAGCTCCTGGAGGTCACGGAAGCGCCGCAGCTGCCGGACCGCGCGCGAGCCCCGCTCTTCGCCGAGCAGCTCGACCGCGAGCTCGCGCAACCGGTCGAGATCGACCGAGATCTCGCCGCGCCGGGCGAGATCGCTCTCGGTCAGCCGGGCGAGCTCGTACGCACTTTCCTCAGCGACGCCGACGGCAGTGAGCGCCCGTGCCATCAGCCCCTTCGAGTAGGGAGCATCGGGCCCACCGAGAAAGTGGCGCTCGCCCTTCCGGCGCTCACTCGTCACGCCGCCTCCTCCGCCAGGCGCAACAGCTCGGCGTCGAGCTCTTCCCCGTCCACAGAGAGCACGTCACTGCCGGCGAGGACCACGTCGACCCCACGCTCCCTCGCCGCCTCCGCGACTACGTCGATCGCTGCCGCCTTCAGCTCGACGAGGAAGACGTCGGCCTCGACCCGCTCGAGCTCCTCGCGCAGCTTCGTGCGGTCGGAGAGGCTGCCCGACACGTGCACGACGTCCGCGCCATGCTCCTCGCGGAGATGCGCGGCGAACGTCTCGTGCGCCGACTCCGGCGCGGTCGAGAAGAACGCGACCGTCCGTCCGTTCACCGGCTGGGCCGGCTTCGGGCGCAGGGTCGTCGCCAGCACTCGCGGAGTCAGCTCGGCGGCCCGATCGCGAAGCTCCTCCCAGCCCGAGCCCTCCTCCGCCATCGTCAGGACGACGAGGTCGGAGACGAGATGCCGGAAGCCGTTGAGGTAGCCGGTGACCACCTCGGGATCCATCGCACTGTTGACGACGAGAATGCGCCGGCGCGTCGCGATCGGCGGGATCGCCGCACCACTGCCGTCGAAGACGACGAGGTCCGGCCCGAGCTCGACCGCGAGCTTCGCACCCTGGTGGACGTTCGAGATGGAGACCGAACCGGCGAGCCCGCCACCGCAGCGGCGACAGCCGACGGTCTCGACACCGGCCAGCGCCGCTGTCTCGAGGTAGTCGGACGCGGCGTGCCGGCCGGAGCGCGAGAGCTCGAGCAATGCGTCGATGTCCGGCGCGACCTTCGCCACCTCGGGCTCGGGCGGCCCTCCCCGCCCCATCGCGACGACCACGACCTTCCGATCGCGCGCGTACAACCGCGCCGCGTGCGCCGTGATCGCGGTCTTCCCGACGCGCTTGCCGGTGCCGATGATCCCGATCGACGGGAGCGGGAACGCCTCCAGAACGGGTGGATCGAAGCGAAAGTCGGCCCCGACGTACGGCAGGCCGGCGGCGAGCACCCGGCTCGCGAACCGGAAGCGCTCCTTCGGTCCCAGCACCGGCTCGTCGGAGAGATCGACGACGAGCTCGGGCCGGTGCTCGGCGAGCGCGCGATCGAGGTCCTCCGCGAGGACGACTCCGTAGTCCGAGTCGTCGCGCAGCTTCTCGGTGCCGCCCACGAGGTGCGCGGCTACGAACTCGTACGGCAGGTCCTCGAGCGCCGCCCGGACGACCGGCGCGTAGTGCTCGCCATCGATGAGGGCCAGGGCACGGGTCACGAGCGGGTGGTCACCTCGTCCTCGATCCGGCCCGTGTACTTCTCGTACTCGAAGGTGTCGAGCGAGAACTGGATGATCCGCTCCTGTCCGTGAAAGGGGTGCTTGCGCCAGACGGCGACATGACTCCCGGACACCTCGACGACGTTGTAGCAGGGGCGCGTATTGCCCCTGAGGCGCAACGACGAGACCGTGCCGGTGTTGACGACGAAGAGGTTTTCGAGCTTCCAGGCGTACGGGACATGCTTGTGGCCGGAGAGGACGAGGTGGACGCCGGCGCGCTGGAGACACTCGATCGTGTCGCCCGCGTCGTAGATCACGTTCCGCTCGCGCCCGGTACCGGGCACCGGTAGCAGATGGTGATGGCAGACGAAGATGCGGAGCTCGGTCTGCTCTTGCGCGAACTGCTCCTCGATCCAGCGGTAGCGCCCACGGCCGATCTGGCCATGATCGAGGTCGGGCTCGGTCGAGTCGACCGCGACCACCGTCGCCGGCCCCACGCGAAGCACCGAGTTGCGCTCGCCGAACAGCTCCTCGAAGTGGACATAGCCCACGTTGCGAGAGTCGTGGTTGCCCGGAATCACGACCATCGACTCGCAGACCACCCGGTCGAGGTAGCGCCGAGCCTCCTCGTATTCGTGCTTGAAGCCGAACGTCGTCAGGTCGCCCGAGCAGACGACGATGTCCGGATTCAGGTCGTTGATCTCGCTGATCGCCCGCTCGAGCAGGCCGGGGACGAAGTACTGGCCGCCGCAGTGCAGGTCGGACAGATGCGCGATCGTGAAGGTCGTCCCCTCGGCCGGCTTTGCCATCCCGAGAGCATAGGTCGTCCGGGGCGCGCGCTACCTTGAGGTTCGTGCCACGGCAGTCGCCCGCGTTCCGCGCCTACACCGGCACGACCCCGCCTAGGTTCGTCAACGAGGTCGAGTTGGAGTGCGCCAAGATGCTTGACTTCTACGGTGTCCCGTGGGAGTACGAGCCGCGCACGTTCGTGCTCGAGCAGGACGAGGACGGGCGCGTGACGAGCGCCTTCACGCCCGACTTCTACCTGCCGGAGCAGGACCTGTACGTGGAGGTCACGGTGATGCGCCAGTCGCTCGTGACACGCAAGAACCGGAAGCTGCGGGAGCTGCGGCGGCTGTATCCGGAGGTCAAAGTCAAGCTCTTCTACCGGCGCGACATCGAGCGCCTCGCCCAGCGATTACGGCTGAAGCTCGCCTCTTAGCTGCCGCACTTGCGGCAGGCGGACACCCCATCGGGGATGTCTACCTGACCCGCGAGGAGATCCGCCGGCGGGTGGTCGAGCTCGGCGAGGAGCTTGTCGACGCCTATGCGGACCTCGAGCCGCTGCTCGTCGCGCCGCTCAAGTCGAGCGCCGTCTTCCTGACCGACCTCTCGCGCGCGCTGCCGGTCCCGCACGCGGTCGACTTCCTCGAGCTGGCGGCGTATTCGAGCGGCCGCACCGGCGCAGTGAAGCTGCTGAAGGACCTCGACACGTCGATCGTCGACCGGCACGTGCTCGTCGTCGAGGACGTCGTCGACACCGGCCTGACGCTGAACTTCATCGCGCGGACGCTCTCACTGCGCAATCCCGCCAGCCTCTCCGCGATCACGCTCCTCGACCGTCCGTACCGGCGTCTCGTCGACGACGTGCCACTCCACTACGTCGGCTTCACTGTTCCCGACGAGCTCTTCGCCGGCTACGGGCTCGGCCTCGACGAGCGCTGGCGCGCCTTGCCGGACCTGCACTTCGTCGCGATCGAAGAGCTGCCCGGACACCTGACCGGCGACAGCTACCGGCGCGAGAGGCCCGAAGCGGCATAAGCAGCACCCGGCCGCCCCGCCCCGTGGGACGGCCGGTGCGCGTCAGTAGACGAGGAAGCTCGGCATCCTCGGAGCAACGCCGTTTCCTGCTTGCAACATGGAAACGGAACTAGAGGCGTTCGGGATACGCCGAGACTAGAGATACCCGAGCGGATCGACCGGCGTTCCGTTGATGCGAACCTCGAAGTGCACGTGCGGACCCGTGGAATGGCCCGTGCTCCCGGAATAGGCGATCAACTGCCCCTGTGAGACAGACTGGCCGACTCCGACCGTCACGCTCGTGTTGTGGCCGTACGCGGTCGCCATGCCGTTGCCGTGGTCGATGACCACGAGGTTTCCGTACCCGCCCAGCCAGCCGGCAAGGATCACCGTCCCGGCCGCCGCGGCCACGACAGGCGTGCCGACCCCGACGGCGAGGTCGATCCCCGCGTGCAAGCGGCCCCAGCGCCATCCGAAGCCGCTCGTGAGGACGCCTTGCACGGGCCAGATGAGGCCGGCCGCGGATGGCTGTCCGATCGGCCCCGGGACCGAGGAGCTCTGGGACGAGCGGATTCTAGCGGCAAGCGTTGCGCTCTCTGCCTCGAGCGAGCGCATGTGCTCGAGCGCGTGCGCCTTGTCCTCCTGCACGTTCGCGAGCGTCGCTCGCTTGTCGCGGCGGGCGGTCGCCAGCTGCCGCTGGCTCCAGGCAAGCCGGTCGCGGACGGCGCGCTGCTCGGAGGTGCGGGCGGCGACAGCGCGAGTGGTCTCGGCAACCTGTCGGCGTATCGTGCGAGTCGAGTTGCGGATCTCCTGCATCTGCAGCTTCGCCCGCTTCACCGCGGTCGCGATTGCGTGGTCCTGGCGCCCGAGCTCATTCAAGAACTCGAGCTGGTCGAGCATGTCGGAGAAGTTTCCGGCCTCCAGCACGACGCCGAGCGCCGACGTGGGCTCCGAGGTGTACATCTCGACCACGCGCCTGCTCAGTCGCTTGATCGCCGTCTTGTGCTGTTTCTGCAGGAAGACGAGCTTTCGGGTCTGGAGCTCGTAGAGCGCGTTCAGACGGTCGAGCTTGCGCTGATGCAGCGCCAGCAGGCTCTCGAGCTGACCGAGGCGCGCAGACGCGCTGTCGACGTCGCCCTGGAGCTGTTGGATCTTGCTGGTGACAACCTCGATCTGCGAGGTGAGGACGCCCTCTCGAGCCCGCGCCGCCTCGACCTTCTTCTGGAGGATGTCGATCCGCCCGTCGATGACCTGCTTCCGCGCGCCGATGTCCTGGCCCGAGGCAGGGGTGACGAGGAGGAGGCAGGTAAGCCCTGCGCCGGAGAACACGAGGCCGGCGAGGAGCGTGCCGGTTGCGAGGCGGAAACGCATCCGAGAGTAGTTTCGTCAGGGGGTCGGTCGTCCCTGCGGGCGACCAGCGTCCAGTGTAGCCGGATTCTGCCGAAAGCTACTGCGGGCCGGGCTCGGGCACGATCACGGGACCCGGCAGATCGCCCTCGTCAGGCGGCGGATACGGCTCAGGAATGCGGGGCGGCGAAGGGGGCTCGGCCTCGCCCGGAGGCGGGTACGGCTCGGGCACCGGGGTCGGAAGCTGCGGCTCCTGAGGCTGCATGTCTCTCCGCTACCCGGGACGGTCGGCCTTCACACGCGCGGACGCTCCCGCGCGCGGCTCGAGCGCACGCAGCGCTTCGGCGGCCTCGCGGCGGAGCGGGCCGACGAGCGAGCGGTAGTCCTCGTCCGAGACCTTGCCGGTGCGGTGATCGAGCTCGAGCTCCTTGAGCGCGCCCAGCGCCCGGTCGCGAGCCTCGGAAAGCGCCAACCGTCGCTGCTCGAGCTCACCCGGCTCGTCGAGGGCATCGCGCTCGGCCTCCGGTTCGCGCAGGTAGGGCAGAGCGACGAGCACCACACACCCGGCGGCGAGAAGTGCGCCGAGGATCAGCGCCAGGCTCACGGCCGCGCAGGCGCTTCGGCGCCGCTGTAGCGCAGGGCAAGGCGGCGCTGCTCGCGGGCGTCGGGCCAGAGGGTGATCAGCGCACCGAGCAGGAAGACGAGCCCGGCGAACCAGATCAGGTTCACGAGCGGCTTGACGAAGATCCGGAAATAGACGGTGCCGTCGGGATTGACCTGCTCTGCGATAACGAACAGGTCTTCGCCGGTAACGAGATCGCTGCGGATGCCGACCTCGTTGGAGACCTGCCGCTCGGCTGTGTAGGCGTTCTTGCCGGCCTCGACCGCCCCGAGTGACTTGCCGTTCCGCTCGACGCCGAGCACGGCCCTGATCTCGGTTGCGTTCGCTCCCTCACGTTCCTCGAGCGCGCGGTACGTCAGCCGGTAGTCGCTGACCGCGAGCGACTGACCGGGCGCGAGCTTCCCCTCGACCACCTTGTCGTACGCGCTCGACCCCGCGATCCCGATAGCGAGCAGGACGATGGCCGCATGGACGACGTAACCGCCGTAGCGTCGCCGGTTGCGTGCGACGAGCGCAGAGAAAGCGGCCGGCCACGTCCCGCCCGAGATGGCGCGGCGGCCACGGGTGCCGCGGATGAACTCGAGCGCGATCGAGGCGAGGACGAAGGCGGAGAAGGTGTACGCGATCAGACCCGGAATCGACGAGCCGGCGCCGAGCGCGAGCAGCACGAGACCGGCGAGCACCGCCGCTCCGGCGGGCCAGGCGAACGTCAATGCGAGGCTGCGCAGGGAGGCCCGCCGCCACGCGACGAGCGGCCCGATCCCCATCAGGAGCAGCAGCGGCAGCCCGAAGACCCGCAAGAAGAAGTCGTAGTAGCCGCGCCCGACGATCCGAGACTCGCCCAGGACCGCCTCGTGCACGATCGGGTAGGCGACACCCCAGAGAATCGTCAGCGTCAGCGCGACGAGCAGCAGGTTGTTGTAGAGGAAGGTCGCCTCGCGCGAGACGAGCGACTCGAGCCTCGTCCTGGAACGCAGGAGCGGCAGCCGCGAGAAGACGAGCGCGAGCGAACCGAAGATGACGACACAGATGAAGCCGAGAAACCACGGCCCGATCGAGCTCTCCGTGAAGGAGTGGATCGAGCTCACGATTCCGGACCGCGTCAGAAACGTCCCGAAGATGGAGAGCGAGAACGCGAAGATCACCAGCACGACGTTCCAGAGCCGGAGCATCCCGCGCTTCTCCTGGATCATCACCGAGTGCAGGAACGCCGTCGCCGCGAGCCACGGCATCAGCGCTGCGTTCTCGACCGGGTCCCAGGCGTAGTAGCCGCCCCACCCGACCTCCTGGTAGGCCCAGTGGGCGCCGAGCAGCTGGCCGACGCCGAGCGCGGTCCAGGCGACGAGCGTCCAGCGGCGCGTTGCGACGATCCAGCGCTCGTCGGTGCGGCGGGCGAGCAGCGCCCCCATGGCGAACGCGAACGGCACGGTGAGCCCGACGTACCCGAGGTAGAGCAGCGGCGGGTGGGCCATCATGTACGGGTTCTGGAGGCTCGGGTTCAGGCCGGCTCCGTCCGTCGGAGCCGCCTGCATGGCGAACGGCGTCGCCACGACCACGAGTAGGAAAGCGAAGAAGAGCGCCACGGCCCCGACCACTGGGACGACCCACGCGATGAGATCGCGAGCGCGGCGGTTGAGCAGGACCGCGGCGGCCGCGTAGCCGGTCAGGATCAGCAGCCAGAGGAGGAGCGATCCCTCCTGCCCGCCCCAGAACGCAGAGATCGTGTAGCCGGTCGGCAGCTGCCGGCTCGTGTGCTCCGCGACGTAGACGAACGAGAAGTCGTGGCGGACGAGGGCGGCGAGCAGGACGGCCGAGGCGACCGCAGTTGTGACGAAGGCGCCGATGAGCGCGTTTCGTGCCGAGACTGCGAGGCGGCGCCGGCCTCTCCAGGCGGAGAGCGAACCGGCGACCACGGCGTAGAGCGCGAGCCCGAGCGTGGCGACGAGCGCGGCGCGGCCGAGCTCAGGCAACTTACGAGCTCTTCTTGGCCGTGTACTTCGACGGGCACTTCGTCACGAGCGAGTCCTTGCTCGCGACGAAGACGCCGTTCCGGAGCTCGCCCCGGACCGAGACCTCGCGATCCTCACGGAACTGATCGGAGACCGACCCCTTGTAGAGCACGGTGACGGTCTGCTGCGAAGCGCCGTCGCGGTCCCGAAGCTTGAAGCGCAGGCCGCTGCCGTAGGAGTCGCCCGCGTAGCCCGGCTGAACGTGGCCGACGAGTGTGACGACGCCCTGCTTCCCGTTGAGCTGGCTCGGGCCGATCGACGGGGTGCCGCCGGCGATCGAGGTGTAGAGCAGGAAGATCGCGAGGACCGCCGCGACCGAGAGCGCGATGACAAGACGCGCCGGATTGCGCTTCTGTGCCACACAGGCACTTTAGCGAGCTGAGCGCTCCTAGCTCGGCTAGACGGTGCGGGGCGCAGCTTCGCGACGCCCAGGGATGCGATACCCGTGGTCGTGGCAGAGCGAGCCGGGCGCGTCCTCGGTGAGCGCGTCGCAGTAGCCCTTCCCATACGCGGCGCGCATGAACGCCGCCACGACCTCGAGATTCCAGTCGGACACCTCCCCGGCCTCGCGCCAGAGGTCGGTGAGGCGGAGGTCGATGTCGAGCTCGAGCAGATCGATGCGACTGGGTGCCTGTGCCATGTCGAAAAGGGTAGGACCTGCGTCGGACGGACATGCTGTCGGTTACCGTCACGGGCATGGGAGCGATCCGCCTCGGCCCTGCGCGCTGCCCTTCCCGGGAGTCGCCGGAGGCTGCAGTCGAGCTCCTACTGGAGCGCGGCTACTCGGCCTGCGAGCTCGATTTCGAGAGCGGTTTCTGGATGGACTACCCGTGGGCCGAGCGACTTGCGGAGGTCGCTCGTCAGCAGGAGATTGCGCTCTCGGTGCACGCACCGCTCTTCGCCTTCCCCGGCCACCCCGACGAGAAGAAGGCAAAGCAGGCTCTCGGCGCGCTCGACCGCAGCGCCGGGATCGCGGCCGCCGCGGGAGCGGAGCTCGTCGTCATCCATCCGGGCTTCTGGCTCAGCCGCGAGCGCGAGCAGGCGCTCGACGACGTGGTGGCCTGGCTGGAGGTCCTGCGCGAGCGGCTGGAGGAGAAGGACCGCGCAGTCCCGTTCGGGCTCGAGGTGATGGGACGCGTCAACGAGCTCGGCTCGATCGTCGACGTGCTCTACGTCGCGGAGCGGCTCCCGTGGATCCGGCCGGTGATCGACTTCGCCCACATGCACGCGACGACGGACGGTGCCTTCACCGACGTGGATGCTTTCGCTGCGGTGCTCGAGAGCGTCGATGGAGTGCTCGAGCCGGCAGCACCCTTCCACATTCACTTCTCCGATATCGCCTACGCGAACCGCAACGAGACCAAGCACCTTCCCTACGGCGACGGGACACTCCGGGCAGAACCGCTGCGGAACGCGCTCGAGCGGTTCGAGCGCCCGGCGACGGTGATCTCGGAGTCGCCCGACGAGGAGTCGTCCCAGGCGATCCGCGAAGTGCTCTACACCGGTTCCGGTTCCAGCGCGACCCCGTAGGTCGCGATCTCGGCCTCGTACTCATCGGCCTCGTCCGTGCGGCCCCGGTCGCGGAGGAAGCCGGCGAGGGCCAGGAGCACTTCCCGGCGGATCAGGTACAGCTCCTTGCCCGCGAGGATCTCCACCGCCTCGCGCAGGAGGGCCTCGGCCTCCTCGTCGCGCCCCTGCGCGGCGCGCACGATTCCGAGCGCCATGCGCGTCGTCGAGCGTGAGATCGTGTCGTGCGGGCCGACCGTCTCCCGGGCCTCCAGCGCGTAGCGCTCGGCCTCGTCGATCTTCCCGCGGGCGACCAGCACCTGCGCGAGACCGCGCTGACTTTCGCAGAGCGTGCCGCGATCCTCGAGCGGCTTCAGGATCCGGATCGCGTCGCGAAAGCGGCGGTCGGCGGCCGCGAGGTCGCCGCGGCGTCGCTCGACCCAGCCGAGGTGGTTGCTGACACGCGCCAGCGCCCAGGCGTTTCCGGATTGGGAGAAGAGGTCCTCGGCCTGTCCGAGCCCTGCCGTCGCCTCTTCGAGCAACCCGCGCAGCGCGTCGATGCGCGCCTGTGAAACGACGGCCCAGCCGAGCGCGGTGATGTTGCCGCTCTCCTCCGCCAGCTCCAGCGCCTCGGCGACGAGGCGCGTGGCGCGATCGAGATCGAGCCGCGCGATGGCGGAGCTCGCGAGCTCGTCGGCTGCGTTCGCCTCGAGATCCTTGCGGCCGATCTCTCTTGCGACCTCGAGCGCTTTCCCGATCCAGCGCTCGTCATCGTCGAGATCGCCCAGCCACCAGCCGATCTGGGCACGCGTCGAGAGCGCCTCGTAGCGGTCCTCCGGCTTCCCGTCCTCCAGCAGGACGAGCGCCTGCTCGACGAGCTCGCGTCCGCGTGGCAGGTCCGCTTCGCGCAGGAGCGCGTTCTCGGCGAGCGCCGTGAGGGCGAGGCCCTGGAGCCGCTTGTCGCCCGCCTCGGTCGCGTCTGCGAAGACCCGCTCCATCTCGACCGCCTGCGCCGGGAGGTCGGCGATGCGCCTGGCGGCGCGAGCGGCGAGGAAGCGCCGCTGCAGCGTGGGCTCGAGCTCGACGGCGCGCACGAGCAGCCTCCGCGCGGAGCGGTTCGCCTCGCGGGCGAGCGTACGCCGTCCCGCCTTCTCCAGTGCCGCGGCGGCCCGCGTTGCAAGCTCGGGAGGAACGGACCCGTCGAGCTCCTGGTGCAGGGTCGCCGCCTGGTCGAGGTGGTAGGCGCGGATCTCGACGAGCTCCTCGCCTGCCGTCTCGTGCAGCCACTCGGTCACCTGCAGGTGAAGCTCGGCACGGGCCGCCTTGGCGAGGCCGGCGTAGGCCACGTCGCGGATGAGGACGTGTTTGAAGCGGTAGGCCTGCTCGCCCGAGATCGAGGAGCGGTGCTCACGCGTCACGAAGTCGCGCTGCAGCAGGCTGTCGAGGACCGGCTCGAGCTCCCCGATGTCCGGGGCCAGGTGCGAGACGGCACCCTCCCAGAAGATCCGCCCGATCACCGAGGCGCGCTGCAGCAGACGTTTTTCGTTTCGGGGCAGCCGGTCGATGCGGGCCGCGATGATCGCCTGCAGCGTGTCCGGGATCCGCTTCGAGGACGTGCCTCCCTCGAGCAGCATCCGGGTCGTCTCCTCGACGAAGAGTGGATTGCCCTCGGTCTTCTCGAGGAGCATGCGGCGCTCGGAGGCCGAGAGCTCGTGGTCCGCGAGCAGCGCGTCGAGGAGCTCCTCGCTCTCGTACGGGGCCAGCGGCTCGAGCTCGATCGCAGCAGCGCGCAGGCGTCCTCCGCCCCACCCGGGCCTGATGTCGAGCAGCTCCGGCCGCGCGAGGCACACGATCAGAAGCGGTGCATCCTTGACGCGCTCGGCGAGGTGCTCGATCAGCTCAAGCAGTGGGTCCTCGGCCCAGTGGACGTCCTCGAAGACGAGGATCAGCGGCTGCGCATCGGCCAGCTCGGCCGCCCACTCGTGCGCCGCCCACGCGATCTCCTGCTGGCTGCGCTCGGCCTCGATCCCCTCGAGCACGCCGACGGCCAGCGCAAGCAGGTCGGCCACCGCGTCGTCGCCGCAGCAGGCGCGGAGCTTGGCGACGGCTTCGTGAACCGGGTCGTCGTCCGTGATGCCGGCCGCAACCTTGACCATCTCGGCCAGCGGCCAGTACGTCACGCCCTCGCCGTACGAGAGTGAGCGGCCGGCGAGAACGGTCGCCCCTTCGACGCCGTCGGCAAACTCGCGGGCGAGGCGGCTCTTGCCGACGCCCGGCTCGCCGTAGATCGTGAACAGATGCGCGCGGCGATCCCGGATCACGCGGGCGAGCGTGTTGTGCAGCAGGTCGAGCTCGTGCTCACGCCCGACGAAGCTCGCTGCGACCGAGAGGACTCGCCCGTTGTTCTCGACGATGCCGACCAACCGCCACACAGGCAGCGGCTTGTCGAACCCCTTGAGCTCGAGGAAGCCGCGCTCCTCGGTGTCCACAACCGACAGGGTCAACCGGCGCGCGAACGGGCCGATCAGGATCTCCCCGGGCTCGGCGGCCTGCTGGAGGCGCGCTGCGACATTGACTGCCTCGCCGGTGGCGAACGTCGAGTCGGACTCGTCCGCCACCACCTCCCCGGCTTCGACTCCGATTCGCGCCTCGAGGCCGAGCTCGTGGACGGAATCGAGGATCGCCGCGGCGGCACGAACCGCGCGCTCGGCGTCGTCCTCGTGCGCCGTCGGAATCCCGAACGCCGCCATGACGGCGTCGCCGGCGAACTTCTCGACGATGCCTCCGTGCGTGGTGACGCACTGCGAAACGTGCTCGAAGAAGGAGTTGACCCGACGGCGAACGACTTCGGGGTCGCTGGCGGCGACGAACTCGGTCGAGCCGACCAGGTCGACGAAGAGCACCGTTGCGAGCTTGCGTTCCACCGTCCGATTGTAGTTGCGAGAAGCCCATCGCCGCGGCGCGCGAGAGACGCTTCCGCTAGCGTCAGCGCGTGCTCGATCCCAGCGTCTTCAAGGCCTACGACGTTCGCGGCGTCTATCCGGACGAGCTGGACGAGGAGGGCGCGTACGCGATCGGCCGCGCGTACGTCGAGCAGTTCGAGCCGCGCCGGATCGCGGTGGGCCGCGACATGCGGCTCTCGTCGCCATCGATCTCGGCCGCGCTGATCGAGGGAGCGGTGGACGGCGGCGCGGACGTGCTCGACCTGGGCATGGTCGGAACGGAGATGGTCTATTTCGCCGTCGGCGAGCTCGAGCTCGACGGCGGGGTCTGTGTGACCGCATCGCACAACCCGAAGCAGTACACCGGGATGAAGATCGTCCGCCGCGGCGCGCTTCCCGTGGGCGGCGAGTCGGGCCTCCTCGACGTGCGCGACCGGGCGTTGAAGCCGTTCGGGCCGCCGACGAAGCGGGGCGAGGCGCACCCGAAGGACATCTGGCCGGAGTTCGTCGAGAAGGTGCTGTCGTTCATCGACGTCGACGCAATCAAGCCGCTCCGAGTCGTCATCGACGCCGCGAACGGCATGGCCGGCGCAATGCTGCCGCCCGTGCTCGAGCGGCTGCCGATCGAAGCGATCAGGTGCTTCTTCGAGCCGGACGGGTCGTTCCCCAATCACGAGCCGAACCCCCTGCTGCCCGAAAACCGGGAGTTCATCGAGCGGAAGACGCTCGAGGAGCAGGCCGACCTCGGCGTCGCGTACGACGGTGACGCCGACCGCTGCTTCTTCGTCGATGACACCGGCGAGTTCGTGCCGGGCGACTTCGTCACAGCGCTGCTCGCCGAGTCGATCCTCGAGAAGGAGGGCGGCGGCAAGGTGATCTACGACGTCCGTGCGAGCCGGGCCGTCCCCGAGACGATCGAGCGTGCCGGCGGCGTGCCGCTCATGAATCGCGTCGGTCACGCGTACATCAAGCACCGGATGCGCAAGGAGGGCGCGGTCTTCGGCGGCGAGGTCTCGGCGCACTACTACTTCCGGGACTTCTCCCAGGCAGACTCCGGCGTCGTTCCCTTCCTGCTGCTGCTCGAGCTGATCTCGAAGCGTGGCCGCAAGCTCTCGGAGCTCCTCGCCCCCTACCGCGAGCGGTTCTTCCTCACCGGCGAGATCAACACGCCCGTGGCCGACGTTCCCCTGAAGCTGCAGGAGATCAAGGAGCGGTACGCGGACGGCCGCGTGACGCACCTCGACGGCATCTCGGTCGACTACGACGACTGGCATTTCAACGTCCGCCCGTCGAACACCGAGCCGCTGCTGCGCCTCAACCTCGAGGCGCTCTCGGATGAGCTGATGCAGCAGAAGCGCGACGAGCTGCTCGACCTGATCCGCGCATGATTGTCGTCCCCGCTCAGGCGCTAGCGGTTCCTGACGTGCCGCTCGCGGTGCGTAGGCCAGTGGAACAGTATGGAAATACGGGCCGCTGGCTGGAGCGCCGCGAGCGGTGCGAGGCCGCGCCGGAGGCCGGCTTCGCCGGCCGGGAGGCGCGGCCGGTCAGGGGCCGCTAGCGTGGAGCTCGGCCGTGTCACGGATCGCAAGCCGCCCTTCAAGTACTCGGCAATCGCACGCGTCTGGTTCTCGGACACCGACGCGCAGGGAATCGTCTACTACGGCCGCTACCTGCCTTACTTCGACCACGCCCGGACCGAGTACCACCGCCATCTGGGCCAGTCGGGGACCTGGATCGAGGCCGGCGACTTCGTGATGCGCGCCTCGAACGTCGAATACCACGCGCCGGCCCGCTTCGACGAGCTGCTCGAGATCTTCGTCCGCGCAGCCCGGATCGGACGGACGAGCGCGACGTTCGAGTGCGCCGCCTATCGGATGGACGACGCCGAGCTGATGGTGACGGCGACGCAGACCATGGTGCTCGTCGACCTCGCGGAGCGGCGCCCCTGCGAGATCCCGCAGAGCTACCGCGACCTGATCCGCGGCTTCGAAGGCGAGGACCTCGAGCCGTGAGCTTGCACAGTGGGGCCCTGGAGGCGGTCGAGCGGGTGCTGAACCGCGGGGGCGAGGCTGACGACGTCCTCCGGCAGGTGGTCGCGATCCTGCACGAGCGGCTCGGGCAGTACGTCCGGATCAGCTTCGTCGAGGCGGACGGCGTCCTACCGGGACCGGCAGCCGGCGACGAAACGGAGACGACCGCCTTCCCGATCGCCTTCCAGGGGAGCCGCGTTGCCGAGCTCGAGGCCGGCGGCGAGCTGACGGACGACGATCGCGCGCTGCTGGAGCGCGTGGCGACGCTCGTCTCTCCCTACGCGCTCGTCGGCTGGGACACCGGCGGGGAGGAGTGGGCGCCCTAGGGTGCCCTAGCGCGCCGCTTTGCAGGCGGCGCGCCCGCCCGCGAGACGTGGCCTCTCCGGACGGGCCGCAGCTGCCCGCAACCCCTCTCCCACATCTCGTTGTAGGAAGGTTTCCGCCGCCCGTCCATCCCTCCAAGGAGGTAACGCCCTCGTTCGAGGGACAATCCCTCGTTCGAGTGATTGTCACCGGGCAGCACGTTCTTACCGCTTTCTTATGCCCTTTCCGGCGCGGTACGCGCACAATGTCCGCGTGAAGATCCTCGTCGTCGACGATGAGCCCGCCGTCCGGGACTCGCTCCGCCGCGCCCTCCAGCTGGAGGGCTACGACGTCGAGCTCGCCGGGGACGGAGCCGAGGCCCTGGACCGCATCGGCAACGAGAACGGCATCGACGCGGTGGTGCTCGACGTGTCGATGCCGCGCGTCGACGGGCTCGAAGCGTGCAGGAGGCTGCGGCGGGACGGCAACTCGCTGCCGGTGCTGATGCTCACAGCCCGCGACGCCGTCAGCGACCGGGTTGCAGGCCTCGACGCGGGCGCGGACGACTACGTCGTGAAACCGTTCGCGCTGGAAGAGCTGCTCGCGCGGCTTCGCGCGCTCCTGCGGCGGCTCGGCCCGCAGGACGGTGAGGTGCTCCGGTTCGGCGACCTCCGGCTCGACGCGTCCACGCGAGAGGTCGAGCGCGGCAGCGAGCAGATCGACCTCACGCGCACCGAGTTCGCGCTGCTCGAGCTGTTCCTGCTCAACCCGCGACAGGTGCTGACAAGGTCGGTGATCTTCGAGCGCGTCTGGGGCTACGACTTCGGCTTCGGGTCGAACTCGCTCGACGTCTACATCGGCTATCTCCGGCGGAAGACGGAGGAGGGCGGCAAGCCGCGGCTGATCCAGACGATCCGCGGCGTCGGCTACGCCCTGCGCGAGCCATGAGCGTCGCGAGCCTTCGGCCCGCTCCCGTGGGGGAACTTCCAAGTTCCCCCCCACCCCCGGAAGCTCATAGGCCGAAAGTCGGCCTATGAGCTTTCGCACGCGACTGACGCTGGCTGCGGCGGCTGCAGTCGCCGTGGCGGTCGTCGGCGCCTCCGCGACGACCTACGCGATCGTCCGGAACGAGTTGCGCGACGATGTGGACGCGACGCTCCAGTCGCGGGCACGCGAGCTCCCCGCACATATCGAGGTGGTCGAGGGGCCGGGTGGCGAGCAATTCGTCGGGCTGCCCCCTGAGCGCTTCGGTGGCGTTGCTGTCTTCACCCAAGCCGTGCGCCAGGACGGCACCGTGATAACTCCCCCGCGCACAGCCGGAAAGCTCCCGGTGTCCAAGCGTGCTCTCGAGGCCGCAGGCGGCAAGATCGACAAGCCGTTCTACGAGGACGCACACGTCGAGGGGATACACGTCCGCGTGCTCACGATCCCGGCCGGCGGGGGCTATGCGATCCAGGTGGCCCGCTCGCTCGAGGAGGTGGACAGGACCCTCGGGCCGATCAAGCGCTGGCTGATCGCCATTGCTCTCGTCGGGATCGCCATTGCGGCAGGGCTGGGGCTTCTCGTCGCGCGGGCGGTGCTCGCACCGGTGCGAAGACTCACCCGAGCTGCCGAGGACGTTTCGGAGACAGGCGATCTCTCACAACGGATCGACGCGGGCGGCAAGGACGAGCTCTCGCGGCTCGCCTCCACGTTCAACACGATGCTCGAGGCGCTCGAGGGCTCGGCCCGCGCGCAGCGGCAGCTCGTCTCTGACGCCTCGCACGAGCTGCGGACGCCGCTGACGAGCCTGCGCACCAACATCGAGGTGCTTGCGCGCGACCAGGCGCTGCCGCCGGGCGACCGCGAGCAGCTCCTGCGCGACGTCACCGAGCAGCTCACCGAGATGACTGCCCTGATCGCTGAGCTCGTCGAGCTGGCGCGCGGCGATCTCACGCCGACCGACCCCGAGGACGTGCGGCTCGATCTCATCGCGGCCGACGCGATCGAGCGAACGCGGCGGAACCGGCCGGGCGTCTCGTTCAAGCCCGAGCTTGACGAGTCGCTGATCCGAGGCGTCCCGGCGACGATCGAGCGTGCCGTCTCGAACCTGCTCGACAACGCGGCGAAGTGGAGTCCGCCCGACGGCGAGATCGAGGTGACGGTGCGCGACGGCGAGGTCACGGTGCGCGACCACGGGCCGGGGATCGACGAGGAGGATCTCCCCTTCGTCTTCGACCGCTTCTACCGCGCTCCCGCCGCCCGCGGCAGGCCAGGCTCGGGCCTGGGGCTCGCGATCGTCCGCCAGGTGGCAGAGGCGCACGGCGGGACTGTCACGGCCGAGCCGGCCTCGGGCGGCGGCACGCTGATGCGGCTGAGGCTCCTGACCAAGTCTTAGGAACTTCTTCGGAAGCGCTCAGGAAGCTCTTAGGTCGCGCTGTTCCACTGGGAAGCGTCAATTCCACTCCCGAAGGAGCAGTGAGATGCAGAACACGAAGTTCAAGCTCGCAAGCGCCACCGCTGTCGTGGCAGGTCTCGTCGGCGGCGGCGCCGCAGTCGCCGCCGACCGGCTCTCGCCGAAGCAGGAGAGCGACGCAATCGTCGCGGACGCGGCGAAGCAGCTCGGCGTCGACGCCTCGAAGCTCGACGCAGCG
The DNA here is from genome assembly GCA_033857955.1 of Gaiellaceae bacterium. Taxonomy (GTDB): domain Bacteria; phylum Actinomycetota; class Thermoleophilia; order Gaiellales; family Gaiellaceae; genus Gaiellasilicea. The sequence continues at coordinate 61,444 of JAWVCW010000015.1, forward strand.
CTGAAGAAGGCGCTCGACAACCGCGTCGACGCTGCCGTGGCGGCCGGGCAGATCACCAAGGCCCAGGGCGACCAGATGAAGGCGCGCATCGCCGCCGGCGACGTGCCGCTCGTCGGCGGCGGGCCGGGTCGCGGCGTCCACGGCGGGGGCGGCCACCGCTTCGCCGACCTCGGTGCCGCGGCGAGCTACCTCGGCGTCACGGAAGCTGCGCTGCAGACGAGCCTCAGCGACGGCTCCACCCTTGCCGAGGTCGCGCAGGCGAAAGGCAAGTCCGTCGACGGGCTGAAGGCCGCGCTGCTCACGGCGGCGAAAGCCGACCTCGCGCAGGCCGTGAAGGACGGGCGGCTGACCGCCGCACAGGAGACGGAGATGCTCGCGAGCCTTCCCGCCCGGATCACCGACCTCGTCAACGGCGACCTCGGCCCGCGCGGTCACGACGGCCGCTCGAACGGCTTCGAAGGCGCACCCCAGGCCGGGGACGCCTAACGACCCCCTACTGCCCCGGCTCGCCTTCCCCCGGGCCGGGGCGGTCAATGTTCTCTTTTGGAAAGGAACGTCATGCGTAAGCTCCTCAAGAATCCCAGGACGATGCTCGCCACCGCGATGACGAGCGCGGCGCTGATCGGAGCCGCCGGCGTCGCGGCCGTCTACACCGCATTCGGCTCCGACACCACCCCCGTCGTACAGCAGGTCACGGTCGGCAGCGGTGCTCAGGCGACCGCAAGCTCGACGAGCTCTGTCGCCTCGATCTACAGCCGCACGTACAAGTCGGTGGTCGAGGTCACGGTCTCCGCAGCGGCCAACGGGTCGCAGTTCGGCGGCGGTGGAACTCAGCAGGCACAGGGCTCCGGCTTCGTCTACGACGACCAGGGCCACGTGATCACGAACCAGCATGTCGTCGACGGCGCCCAGTCGGTCAAGGTGACGCTCTGGAACGGCAAGAGCTACGACGCACGGGTCGTCGGCACCGACCCATCGACCGACGTCGCCGTGCTGAAGGTCGATGCGCCGGCGTCGGCCCTCCAGCCGCTCGCGTTCGCCGACTCCTCCTCGCTCGTCGTTGGTGACGGCCTCGTCGCCATCGGCAGCCCGTTCGGGCTCGAGGAAACGGTCACGACCGGCATCGTGAGCGCGCTCCACCGGGAGATCACCGCCCCGAACGGCTTCGCGATCCCCGACGCCATCCAGACCGACGCCGCCATCAACCACGGCAACTCCGGTGGCCCGCTGCTCGACATGAGTGGGCACGTCGTCGGTGTCACCTCGCAGATCGAGAGCGAGTCGGGCGGGAACGACGGCGTCGGCTTCGCCGTCTCCTCGGACACGGTCAAGCGAATCGCGAACGCGCTGATCTCGAACGGGTCGGTCGACCACGCCTACCTCGGCGTTGCGACGGAGACCTCCACGAGCCCGGCCGGCGCCCTGATCAAGACCGTCCGCGCGGGAACACCGGCCGCGGCGGCGAAGCTCGTCGCGAAGGATGTCGTGACCGCAGTCGACGGCGAGAAGGTCAGCTCCTCGGACAAGCTGCGCGAGCTCATCGACGCTCACCAGCCGGGCGATTCGGTAGCGCTGACCGTCTTGCGGAACGGCAGCACGACCTCGCTCAAGGTGGTGCTCGGAACCCGCCCGAACGCCTGACGCTCTTAGGTCTCTCTTAGGTGAGCTTGCTGAAATGCGGTCCAGACACCCGTCGAAGGAGCACACCATGAAGAAGAGGTCGAAGATCGCAGCCGGCGCCGGCGCCGCTCTCGCGGTGGTCGGCGCCGGCGCGGCCGTGGCAGCCGACCGGCTGACGCCGAAAGCGGAGAGCCAGGCGGTCGTCAACGACGCGGCGAAGCAACTCGGCGTCGACCCCGCCAAGCTGAGCGACGCGCTCGAGCAGGCGCTGAAGAACCGGATCGACGCCGCAGTAGAGGACGGACGGCTGACCAAGGAGCAGGGCGAGGCGATGAAGAACCGCATCTCCTCGGCGGCGTTCCCGCTCTTCATCGGCCCCGGCTTCGACCGTGCGAGCAGGCCGCATCGCGGGTTCGGTCACCACTGGGGCCGCGACCTCGACGCCGCCGCGGCCTACCTCGGCCTGAGCGAATCGGAGCTCGATGCGGCGCTGGACGGCGGCAAGTCGCTAGCGCAGATCGCCAAGGACAAGGGCAAGCCGGCCGACAAGCTCGTCGACGCCCTCGTCACGGCCGCGACGAAGCGGCTCGACCAGGCGGTCACGGACGGCCGTCTGACGAAGACGGAGCGCGACAAGATCGTGGCGGGCCTGAGGGAGCAGACGACGGCGATCGTGAACGGCACGGCGCCGCCGGATGGCTTCCGCTTCCGTGAGCATCGCGGCGGTGACGGCTTCTTCCCGGGCGGCCCTCGCCGCGACGACGGCTAGGAGGGCGTGACGCGGTAGGCGTCGAAGACGCCCTCGAGGTTCCGCAGGACGTTCAGGAGGGCGCGCAGCTCCTTCAGGTCACCGACCTCGGCGGTGTACCAGTTGCGCGCCATCCCGTCCTCCACGAGGCCACCGTACGAGACGATGTTGGCGCCGTGCTCGGCGAAGCTGCGGGCGACGTCCTCGAGCAGGCGCGCCCGGTCGAACGAGTCGACGGCGATCTGGACCCGGAAGCTGCTGGTCGTCGCGCCGGCATCCCATTCGACCGGCGTGAACCGCTCGGGGTTCCGCATCAGCGCCTTCGCGTTCGGGCAGTCCTCGCGGTGGATCGTGATTCCGCGGCCGAGCGAGATGTAGCCGAGAATCGGGTCGCCCGGCACCGGCGTGCAGCACTTCGCGAGCCGGACGAGCACGTCGTCAAGCCCCTGCACCCTGATCCCAAGACTGTCGCCGGCGACGGTCGAGCGCGCCCTCGGCGGCTTCAGCGGGACAAGTGCCTCCTCGGCGACCTCGTCGGTCTTCAGCCGCTGCAGCACCTTGTTGACGATCTGGCCCGACTGCAGCTTGCCGGCACCGAGCGCGATGTAGAAATCCTCCGCCTTGCGGAAGCCGGTCTCGCGGATCACCTGCGCCAGCACCGCCGAGCCCTGGAGCTTCCGGTAGGGCAGGCTCTGCGCCTTCAGCGCGTTGTCGAGGATCTCGCGGCCCTTGGCCTCCGTCTCGCCCCGCGTCTCGCGCTGGAACCACTGCCGGATCTTGTTGCGGGCACGTGAGGACGCGGCGAGGCTCATCCAGTCGCGCGACGGCCCGCGGCCCGACTTCGACGTCAGGATCTCGACGAAATCGCCGTTCTTGAGCCGGTAGTGGAGCGGCACGATCCGGCCGTTGATCTTGGCGCCGACCGTCTTGTGCCCGACATCGGTGTGCACGGCATACGCGAAGTCGATCGGCGTCGCGCCCTGCGGCAGCGTCTTCACCTCGCCCTTCGGCGTGAAGACGTACACCTCGTCGTCGAAGAGGTCGGTGCGGAACGTCTTCATGAACTCGCGCGGATCGGCCTCGTTCTCCTGCCAGTCCATCAGCGACTTCACCCAGACAAGCCAGTCGTCGTCGGCCGTCCCCTTGCCGCGCTTGTACAGCCAGTGGGCGGCGATCCCGTACTCGGCCTCCTCGTGCATCTGGCGCGTCCGCACTTGGATCTCGAGCGGCGTGCCCTCGGGCCCGATCACGGTCGTGTGGAGCGAGCGATAGCGGTTGAACTTCGGCATCGCGATGAAGTCCTTGAACCGCCCGGGCATCGGCTTCCAGAGCGAATGGATCAGGCCGAGCGCGCCGTAGCAGTCGCGCGTTCCCTCGTCGCCGGCGCGCTCGACGGTCACGCGCATCGCGGTCAGGTCGTAGATCTCGTTGAACTCGCGGCCCTTCTTGGCCATCTTGTCGTAGATCGAGTAGAAGTGCTTCGCGCGACCCGCGATCTCGGCCGGAATGTCGACCTTCGCCAGCTCGACGCCGAGGACCTCGCCCGCCTTCTCGACCGCAGCCTCTCGGTCGGCACGGCGGTCGGCGACCATCGCCTTGATCTCCGCGTACTTGCGCGGATGCAGGATCTCGAACGAGCGGTCCTCGAGCTCCCACTTCATCGCGTGGATTCCGAGCCGGTGCGCGAGCGGCGCGTAGACCTCGAGCGTCTCCTTCGCCTTGCGCACCTGGGCCTGCTTTCCCTGGTACTCGATCGTGCGCATGTTGTGGAGCCGGTCGGCGAGCTTGATCAGGATCACGCGCACGTCCTGCGCCATCGCCACGATCATCTTGCGGTAGTTCTCCGCGTCGGACTGCTCGCGGGTCTGGAAGCTCGTCCGGGTCAGCTTGGTGACACCCTCGACGAGCTGGGCGATCTCGTCGCCGAACTCGGCGCGTAGCTCGTCCGGCTCGATCTCGGTGTCCTCGACGACGTCGTGCAGCAGCGCGGCCGCGAGGGATGGATCGTCGAGATGGAGCTCGGCGCAGATCTTCGCGACCGCCCAGGGGTGGTGCACGAACGGCTCGCCGGAGCTTCGCGCCTGGCCTTCGTGCGCCGTGGCTGCAAAGCGAAACGCCCGGGCGAGGAGTTCCTTGTCGACGCCCGGGTTGTACTCCTCGACCGCCGCAATCAACTCGTCGACCAGGTCCTGGTGATGACGTTCGACGTCGACTACCGCCATCAACCCAGTGTACTCGCCGTGTCTAAGGGCGAATCTCCCCCGGAGGAGTACGCGTTGCAAGAGAGAACGATGCCGTCCGTGACGTTCTCAGACCGCCGCCGCGATCGCAAAGCGCGCAAGCTCGCGCGCCTGCTCCTGTCGCTGGACGAGTCTGCCCGCGCGGCGCGCCGCGAGGCGCCGAGGAAGTCTCTGCGAGCGTCGCTAGGCGGCGCGCGGTAGCGCGTCGTCGCGCTCGACGCCGGCCAGCAGCGCCCTGAACGCGTCCGACTCGTAGAGCTGCCTTCGCGCACCCTCGGCGAGCTCGAGCTCCAGGAAGATCACCCGCGCGTCCGCCGTCCAGGCGTCCTCTCCCGCCTTCCAGAGCGCAGCGAGGCTCCCGCGCAGCTCCTCGTACCCTTCTGGTGCGTCGAAGAGCCGCCGGATCACGAGCTGTGGCGCGACCGTGCCGTTCCACCGGTTCTCCTTCAGTCGGCACGCGAGGTCGTAGCGCACGGGCCGGCGCATCCGGTCGAGCTGGGCACCGAGGCCGAACGCGATCGCTGAGCCGGCATCCAGGCCACCCTGTCGCACGCGGAACCGGAGGTGCTTGCCCTCCCCCACCACACCCGGCTGCACGGCCTCGCAGGCGGGCACGAGCAACGTCACGTCTGGGTTGCCGAGCCCGAACGGGGCGAGCCGCTCGAGCTCCGTCGCGAGACCGAGCGTGAGCGCCGAGCCGGGGACGATCGCGTCGATCCGCGTCACCTGCGCGAGGTCCGTCTCGACGAGATTCGCATCGGCGTGGGCGGCGAACGCTTCGAAGAAGGCTTCGAGCTTCTCCGGCTGGATCGCGAGCCCGGCGGCAGCCTTGTGGCCGCCGAAGCGATGCAGGTGCTCGGAGCAGGCCGAGAGCGCGCCGTGAAGGTCGAACGCGGGCAGCGAGCGTCCCGATCCCTTCCATACAGAGTCCGTACCGGCGATCAGGACGACCGGCCGGTTGAAGCGCTCGACGAGGCGCGACGCCACGATCCCGATCACGCCCTCGTGCCAGTCCTCGCCCCAGATCACGTAACCGCGCCGGCGCTGCTTCGACTCGGGCCATGACCCGACCTCGGCGATCGCCGCTCGCAGGATCCGGTTCTCGACCGCCTGCCGGTCCTGGTTCAGGAGCTCGAGCTCGCCGGCGAGCCGCTTTGCCTCCTCGACGTCGGTCGTGAGCAGCAGCTCCAGAGCGGCGTCGGGGCGCCCCAGGCGGCCGGCGGCGTTGATCCGCGGGGCGAGCCGGAAGCCGACGGCGGAGGCGTCGACGGCCGCGGGGTCGACTCTGGCGTTCCGCATCAGCGCCTGGAGGCCCGGACGCTGGGTCCGGGCGAGCGCGCGCAGCCCGGCGATCGCGAGCGAGCGGTTCTCGTCGAGCAGCGGGACGACGTCGGCGATCGTCGCGAGCGCAACGAGGTCGAGGTACGGCGCGACGTCGACGCCCAGCGCCTGCGCGAGCTTGCAGACGACACCGGTGCCGCAGAGCTCCGGGAATGGATAGTCCGAGGGCCGGGTCGCGACGACGGGACAGTCGGGCAGCGTGGTACTGCCGTCTGAACTTCGTGTGGGCCGGTGGTGGTCGGTGACGATCACGTCGAGCCCACGTGCCTTCGCGGCCGCGACCTCTTCGACCGCCGTGATCCCGCAATCGACGGTCACGAGCAGGCTGCAGCCCTCGTCGGCGAGCCGCGAGATCGTGTCGCCAGAGACGCCGTAGCCCTCCTCGAAGCGGCTCGGCAGATGCCAGTCGACCTCGGCGCCGAGCTTGCGGAGCGTCAGAACCGCGAGCGCCGTGGCACAGATGCCGTCGACGTCGTAGTCGCCGTGGACGCAGATCCGCTTCCCGTCGGCGATCGCCCTGCGGATGCGATCGACCGCTGCCGCCATGTCTCCGAGCAGGAACGGGTCGTGCGGCGCGATCTCACCGGTGACGAACGCCCGCGCCTGCCGGACGTCGCGATACCCGCGCCGGACGAGAATCGATGCGGTGATCTCACCGACCTCGAGCGCATCGGCCAGCACCTTGACGTCGGCATAGTCGCACGGGTCGATCTTCCAGGAGCCGTCTTGCATGGGTAATCGACGGTACGGGGACGGTCGGACGGCACCCGCGACGCCCCCGGCCCGTTCGGACCTGTCCGGGGTCAGACCCCGTCGTGTCCGGAACGGTCGATGCCCGCCCGCCGAAAGCGCTGCTCAGACGCGAGTCGAGGTGTGCGTCTGCGGCGGAAGCGGACATGTCGGGGGTCTGACCCCGGACATGTTCCGAAACGACGGCGTCGGGTTAGGGCTCGGTGTGGCCGCGGGCGCGCAGAGAATCGCGGATGACCTTGATCCAGAGAAGGATCACGCCAGCGAGCAGGCCGAGCGCCGCAACCGCGATCGGCGTGAAGAACGCCATCTCGGAGAGCGAGTATTTGGTCACCCACGTGCCGACGAACCAGACGACCAGGACGACGGCGATCATCGGAATCACGAGCCGCCTGTCCACGGAGCGGAGGGTACCCTTTGAGCCGATGAACGAGGCGAACTATGCGTCCGGCGACGAGTACGTCGTGGAGTTCCTCGGCTACCGCTTCGGCTTCAACGCCGACGACTTCGAGGAGCGGATCACCGCCGCTGCGGTCCGACTCGGGCTGATCGGGTCCAACGACCTCGACGACGACGAGACCGCGGACCTCGTCGAGCTCGCGGCCGACGGCCGAATCGCCGAGCCGCGCAGCCTCCTCGGCCGCTACCTCGTCCGACACTGGGAGCGCGTCGGCCTACTCGACGGCGAGTCGCTCGTCTACTGGCTTCGCAAGCTCGTTTTCCGCGGCGCCTGGCTCGACCATCGCGTCAAGGAAGGCCTGTTGGAGGTCACCTGGGACGAGAACAGCGGCGACTTCGGCTATGCGGAGCCTCGCGGCGGCCGCGCGCTGCTCGAGCTGGCGCCGGTGCCCTCCTGGCACGAGCTGCAGTTCAGGCGATAGGGCACCCAAATCGGTCGGAGAACCAGTGCTCGCCGCGGCCGTCGGGCTTCCAGCCGGCCGCAATCAGCTGCTCGACGAGTGCCGCATGGCTTCGGAGTGCCGCGTCGGTCTGCTCCGGAGCTGCGTGGCCGCGGGCGCGGAAGGACGTAGCGGAGTACGACGCCCCGAGCGGCGATTGCGATGTGACGTAGAACTGCCAGGTGAGGTAGCCCCGCCACACGGCGATCTCGCACACCTGGAGCGGGTCGGAGTGGACCTGGGTTCTCTCGAGCTCGTCCGCGACTCGGGCTTGGGCCAAGAGATCGTCAATGAGCGTCGATTCCGGCCGCCGTTCGGTGAGGGGCTCGGGCAGGTCAAGAACCGCAACAACGTCAACGTGCTCGTCCGTGGCGCCCGCAAGCGGGCGTTCCAAGGTGCGCCGGAGTCGGTCGCCGGCGCGGACGCCGCCGGCCGCGGCGGCGCCATACAGGACGAGGAGCCAGGGGCGGCGCATCAGCGGATCGTGGACACCGCGCTTGATACTACGTTCGCGGCTGCCTTCCAACCGCGGTACGCTCGCGGTCGGCTTGAGGTCGTCTCCGCTCCTCCGATGCGGCGCGCTGATCTGCTTCATCGGCGTGCTCCTGGCGCTCGACACGCAGGCGAACGTGCACGCCCAGCTGCTGCTCGGCCTCGCGGCGTGGATCGCGCTCGTGCTCGCCCTTCGCTGGGTGCGACCGCTCCTGCGCGCGCAGGCCCTCGTGGTGGTCGTCGTCGCGACGTGCGCCGAGGTCGTCGGCTCGCTCATCTGGGGCGTCTACAGCTACCGGCTCGACAACCTGCCGACGTTCGTTCCGCCCTGTCACGGGCTCGTCTACCTCGCGGGAGCGTCGCTCGCGGTCTGGGCGGCGTCGAGAAGAGAGCTACTCGTCAGGTTCGCGCTCGTGGCCGTGCTCGCCTGGGGAGTTGCGGGCGTGACGGTCCTGCCGCGAACCGACGTCGGCGGCGCGATCGGTGCAGGGATCCTCGCGATCTACCTCGTGCGGGGCCGTGCGCCCGAGGTCTACGCCGGCGTCTTCCTCGTCGTCGCGTGGCTCGAGCTCTATGGAACAGCGATCGGAACCTGGGAGTGGGCGGCCATGATTCCCGGAACCGGCGTGCCGCAGGGGAACCCGCCCAGCGGAGTCGCGTCCGGCTACGTCTGGTTCGACATCGTCGCGCTCGCGCTCGCTCCGCGGCTGCTCAGGCTGGCAGGGAGAATCCGATCGGGCTCTCAGGCTCTGCCCGACTCAGCGTAAGCCGGCGGATCGCGCCGACGGGAACGATCAGCTCTTGCGGCTCGCCGTCCTCCGGGTGCGGTACCAGGGTGAGAAAGCCGTAGCCGGGCTCCGCGGAGATCGACGAGAGCCGCAGCACGGCGCCGTAGGAAAGCTCGACCTCGACCTGCGCCTGCTCGAGCTTCTGTTCGGCCGCGAACGACTCGATCCGCCGGTGGATCCGCGCGACGAGCTCGTCGAGCGAGGCGGCCGTCCCCGGAATCCAGAGGTCAGGCATCGGCCGGACTCTACGGGAGGCCCAGCTCGACGGGCAGCGGCCTCGCGTGGACGACGACGAGGGTGGTCGTCGGTCGCGTGAGCGCGACGTAGAGCTCGCGCAGTCCCTGGTCGCGCGCCGCGATGAGGGCCGGCTAGACGACGATCACGTGGTACGCAGGCCGTCAAGCGACCAGGACTTTGTGTTTCAGAAACACAAGCGGGGTCCGGCCCGCGCAACCATGCGGTGAGCGAGGAGCTTGTGTTTCAGAAACACAAGCTCCTCGCTCCCGGGAGCGAAGCGACCCTTCAGGGGTCTTGGCGCGATCGGAATCCGCTCCCGCGGATTCCGATCGCGCGCAGCTAGAGCTGGTCTTGCGCGAACGGAATCCGCTCCTGCGGATCCCGTTCCTGCGCCGGAAGAGCAGCACCGACGTGTGCGCGGCCGAGCTTCGTGATCACCCGGCCGCGCGGGGTGCGCTGGAGAAAGCCGAGCTGGAGCAGGTACGGCTCGTACACGTCCTCGATCGTGTCGGTCTCCTCGCCGAGCGTGACTGCGAGCGTCGACAGGCCGACCGGGCCGCCTTCGAACTTGAACGCAATCGCGCGTAGGAGCTCGCGATCGGTGCCCTCGAGCCCCTCGCCGTCGATCTCCATCAGCGTCAGCGCCTCACGCGCGATCTCATTCGTGATCGCGCCCTGATGGCGCACCTCGGCGACGTCGCGGACACGACGGAGGATCCGGTTCGCGATTCGCGGCGTCCCGCGCGACCGGAGCGCGATCTCGGTCGCCGCGTCGTCCTCGATCGCGACCCCCAGGATGCCGGCGGACCGGCGCACGATCAGCGTCAGCTGCTCGGGCTCGTAGTAACCGAGCCGGAAGGTGAGGCCGAAGCGGTCGCGCAGCGGCGTCGTCAGCAGGCCGGTGCGGGTGGTCGCGCCGACGAGCGTGAACGCGGGCAGATCGAGCGTCAGCGTCCTGGCAGCCGGACCCTGGCCGACGATGATGTCGAGCCGAAAGTCCTCGAGAGCCGGATAGAGGATCTCCTCGATCGAGCGGTTGATGCGGTGGATCTCGTCGACGAAGAGGACGTCGCGCAGCTCGAGGCTGGTGAGGATGGCGGCCATGTCCCCCTTCCGCTCGAGCGCCGGCCCGGCGATCGTACGGATCCCGACGCCGAGCTCCTCGCGGATGATCTGCGCCAGCGTGGTCTTGCCGAGCCCGGGCGGGCCGACGAGCAGGACGTGGTCGAGGGCCTCGCCGCGGGCCTTCGCGGCCGCAAGCGCGATCGCGAGCTGCTCTTTGACGCCCTCCTGGCCGACGAACTCGTCCAGCCGACGCGGGCGGAGCGAGCGCTCGAGCTCCTCCTCGTCGGGGCTCAGAACCTCCGCGGCCACGGCACTCACGCCGCCTGCCTCAGGGCCAGCCGCACGCGCTCCTCGGCCGGGAGGTCGGGGTCGACGGCGGCGAGCGCCTGCTCGGCCTCGAGCACGGAGTAGCCGAGCTCGACGAGGGCGTCGCGGGCGGTCATGTGGGTAGACGAGCCGGCGGCGCTCGAGATCTGGACCGGATCCTCGGCGCCGAGCTTCTCCTTCAGCTCCAGCACGATCCGCTCGGCGGTCTTCTTGCCGACGCCGGGGATGGCCTGGAAGCGAGCGGTGTCCTGGAGCACGATCGCCCGGCGAAGATCGGCGGCGGGCGAACCGGAGACGATCGCGAGCGCAACCTTCGGTCCGATCCCCGCCACGGTGAGCAGATGGACGAAGAGCTGCCGCTCGGCCGCGTCGGCGAATCCGTAGAGCTGAAGCGCGTCCTCCCGCACGTGGAGGTAGGTCTCCACGACGGCCTCGCTGTCCCTCTCGCCGGCGCGTTCGGCCGCCCGCACAGCCCCCGGGGTCGCGGCGAGCAGGTAACCGACGCCGTTCACGTCGAGCACGAAGCCGTCGGGCGTCCGCCCGGCGAGGACTCCCCGCAGCCGCGAGATCATGCTCTGCTCACCTCAGCCTGCGATCCGCAGGAGCGGCGGCGCGAGCGCGTGGCAGATCGCGACCGCCAGGGCGTCGGCAGCGTGATTCGGGGTCGGGTTCGCCTCCATCGCGAGGATGGCGCGCACCATGCGCTGCACCTGGGCCTTCTCCGCTCGGCCGTAGCCGCAGACCGCCTGCTTCACGCGCGCGGGAGGGTACTCAGCGCACTCGACGCCGACCACCGCGGCGGCGACGAGCACTGCCCCGCGCGCCTGCCCGACGGAGAGTGCGGTGCGGGCATCTGCTCCGACGAACGACTCTTCCAGCGCGACGGCGTCCGGCTCGTGCGCCGCAATGAGCTCCTGCACCCGCTCGAAGATCGTCTTGAGGCGGAGCTCCGGGCGCTGCCGCGCGGGTGTTTGCCACCACCCGTGGTCGATTGCCCTGATACGGCCTCCGCTTTCTTGGACGATCCCGTACCCGCATGCAGCCGTCCCTGGATCGATGCCGAGAACCTTCACGAGGAGAGGTTAGGCGGGCGACCGGACGTTCCTGCCGGCGGGTTCGCCATCTCACCGGCAGGGGAAGAACGGAGACCGGAATGGATCCGGCAGGGGTCGTAGTCGCCGACGGAACCGAGCATCCGCTCAGGCATGCGCTTTCGATCGGGCGCGACGCCGGCAACGACATCGTGCTTGCGAAGACGACCGTCAGCAGGCAGCACGCGGTCCTCGCCTTCGTCGAGGGCCGCTGGCTGATCGAGGACCGCGGCAGCGCGAACGGGACGTTCGTGAACGGCGAGCGGGTGCCGTTCGGATCCGCTCACCCGCTCCGTCACGGCGACCGGATCGGGATCGGTGCGGCGAGCCTCGTCTTCTCCTGGCCGGCCGAGGGCGACGATCCCGAACGCACGGACGAGCACGAGGCGCTGCCGCCCGGCGCTGCGCTGCTGTCCCCGTTCCAGCTCCAGGTCGTTCGGGCGCTCTGCGGGGCCTGGGTGAGCGGCGAGACGGTCGACGCCCTGCCGTCGAACGAGCAGATCGCCACCACGCTCGGCACGCCCGCCGCCGCCGGATCGGTCAAGGCGGCTCCGGCGGGTCTACCTGAAGGCAGGGCTCACACACCTCCCAGCGCACGCCAAGCGCCGCGCGCTCTGCCGCGTCGCGCGGGCTCACGGCTGGCTCTGAGAGGACGGACGGTCACCCCGGTGACCTCCTGAGCCACCTCCCGTTTCCTGTCGTACGAATCGGGAACTGACGACGCCATGAACGTTCGAAAGCTGATTCAGGAACGGATCGGGCGCTCGAGCGGCGGGGTCAAGGTCGAGAGCGACGTGAATGCCGTCGTCGCGGCGAACGTCGGCGAGCGAGGTGCGGTGACGCACGTTTCGTCGACGCAGCGCTCGACCGAGAGCTCCGCGCGAGAGCGCGACGACGCGCGCTGAAGCACGCGTAACCGCTGCACGCGTTTGTGCGTTGCAACTCGGAATGCGCAAGCGAGGCAAGGGGGTCACATGACCGAGGACAGAGAGCTCACGAGAGAGGAGCTCGAGCAGCAGAAGGGCAAGAACCTGCCGGCTCGCGAGGTGATGTCGACGGTTTCGGCGAACCCGGGGCTGATCGCCATTCCCGAGGACCCGACGACGATCGAAGACATTCGGCTGCCTGAGGACAACCCGGTCGAGCCGGACCGCGGGCCCATGCCATAACACGCACGAGAGGAGGAGTACGGAATGTCTGAACATCGCAAGCTGACGCGCGAGGAGCTCGACCAGCTCGCCGGCGAGGCGCTGCCCGAGCGGGCCGCCATGTCGCTCGTCAACGCCAACATCGCGATCCCGGTCAATGCGGCGGTCGCGGCCAACGTCCTGTCGGACGGGGCGGTCGCCTACGCGAACGCCGCCCAGAACACGCCCATCGACCAGAGCCAGTAGGCCCATCGACCAGAGCCAGTAGGAGGACACATGAGCGAGTACCGCAAGCTGAGCGTCGAGGAGCTGAACGAGATCGCCGGCGAGGCGCTGCCGGAGCGGGCCGCGATGTCGCTGATCAACGCGAACGTCGCCGCGCCGATCAACGCCGCCGTCGCCCTGAACGCCCTCAGCGACAACTCGACTGCGTACGCGAACGCGACGCAGACCGCCGACATCGACCAGTCGAACTAGCGATGAGCGAGCACAGGAAGCTCACGCGCGAGGAGCTCGACGAGCTCGCCGGCGAGCCGCTGCCCGAGCGGGCCGCGATGTCGCTGATCAACGCGAACGTCGCCGCCCCGGTCAACCTGGCCGCCGCGCTGAACGTCGCGAGCGACAACTCGATCGCGTACGCGAACGCGACGCAGCACGCCGACATCGACCAGTCCAACTAAAGAAAGAAGGGGTCCACACACATGTCCGACGAGTACCGCAAGCTCAGCCGCGAGGAGCTCGACGAGCTGGCCGGCGAGGCGCTCCCGGAGCGCGCCGCGATGTCGCTCATCAACGCGAACCTCGCAGCGCCGGTGAACGCCGCCGTCGCCGCCAACGTCCTGTCCGACAATTCCGTCGCGTACGCCAACGCGACGCAGGACGTGGACATCGACCAGAGCAACTAGGTCACGCAGCCAGAGGGGCGGCCCAGCGGCCGCCCCTCATGCGTCTCCGGAGCCGACCATCACCGCCACCGAAGAACCCACCCAGATCCAGAAGGCAGCCGCCGACGGCGGGCCGCCGCAGCTCTCCGAGGGGATCGAGCTCGTCGGCGAGTACCAGGAGTCGGGTTACGAGGAGTCGCCCTACATCGCGCGCCTCGCAGACGGCCAGATGGTGCAGCTGCCGCAGATGCTCTACGCGCTCGCCGAGCAGATCGACGGCCGCCGCGGCTACCCGGAGATCGCGCAGGCGCTCTCCGAGCAGATCCAGCGCGACGTCGGCGCCGAGGACGTCGAGTACCTCGTCGACGAGAAGCTTCGACCGCTCGGAGTCGTCGCGAGCCCGGACGGCACCACCCCGCAGCAGGAGAAGCTCGACCCCCTGCTCGCGCTCAAGTTCCGCGCGGCGCTCGTGCCGAAGTCCGTCACGCACTCGCTCACGACGATCTTCTACCCCCTCTTCCACCCGATCTCGGTCGTGCTCGTGCTCGGCGCGCTCGTCGCCGTCGACGTCTGGTTCTTCGGGTTCCACGGCGTCGCCCAGCCGCTGCGCGCGCTCGCGTACAACCCCGTGCTGCTGATGATGGTGCTCGGGCTCGTCGTGCTCGCCACCGCGCTGCACGAGATCGGGCACGCGACGGCCACGCGGTACGGCGGCGCTGAGCCGGGCGTGATGGGCGCCGGCATCTACATCGTCTGGCCCGCCTTCTACACGGACGTCACGGACGCCTACCGCCTCGACCGCAAGGGACGCCTCCGCGTCGACCTCGGCGGGATTTACTTCAACGTCGTCTTCATCCTGCTCGTCGTCGGGGCGTACGCCGTCACCGGTTTCGAGCCGTTGCTCGTGCTGATCCTCGTTCAGCACATGCAGATCCTGCAGCAGTTGCTGCCGTTCCTCCGCCTAGACGGCTACTACATCCTGAGCGACCTCACCGGCGTGCCGGACATGTTCGCCCGGATCAAGCCGACGCTGAAGAGCGCGATTCCCGGCAAGGACACCGAGGACGCGGTCGAGGAGCTGAAACCGTGGGTCCGGCGCGTCACGCTCGCGTGGGTGCTCTTCCTGATCCCGGTGCTGCTGCTCGTCTTCGGGATGATGCTCTTCAACTCGCCGCGCATGATCGCGACGGCCTGGGACTCGCTCGGCCTGCAGTGGGACAGGATCCAGGAGGGCGGCGCGCTGAACGTGCTCTCGGGCGTGGTTCAGTCGCTGGCGCTCGCGCTGCCGCTCGCCGGCCTCACCTACACCACGAGCCGGGTGGTCGGAAAGATGGGCATGGGCGCCTGGGGCTGGTCCGAGGGGTCGGCGCTGCGGCGCACGCTCGTCGTCGCCTCCTCGGCAGCCATGGCTCTCGTCGCTGCGTACGTCCTGTACCCGAACGGCGAGTACAAGCCGATCCAGGCAGACGAGCGCGGCACCCTCCAGGGCGGCGTCGCTCAGCTCTCCGCCGTTCGTACCGGCCGGCCCGCGCTCACCGAGAGGCGCGAGCAGGATCTCGGCGGCGCACCGACCGTCCGCTCCGGCGGCGTACCTCGCCCGGACATCAACGGCTCGACGAAGCAGGCGCCCTCACCGGCGTCGCCCGCGTCAACGGCGCCCGCCGCGACAACCGGTTCCACCTCCACGTCTACTTCGACCGAGCCGGTGCAGACGACTTCGACACCGGCCGCAACCGAGTCGACACCCACCGACACCACCTCCACCGTGCCGGCTGAGACGACGACGACGGTGCCTGCCGAGACAACAACAACTCCGACCACCACGACGCCATGATCAAGCGCCTGCACCTCCTGCTCGCGCTCGTGCTGGCCCTCGCGCTCGGTGGGCCGGGCATAGCGCGGGCCGACGACATCGGCAGCCCCCGCAAGGACGACAACATCGTCCAGGCGATCAACACGAAGAGCGGCTCGTCGCTCTTCAAGTTCGCGTTCTCACTGCGCAAGGTCACCGGCAAGGTCGTCGACAACACGAACGCCGCGATCGCCTATTCGAGCTGCGAGAACTGCCGCACCACTGCGATCGCCATCCAGATCGTACTCGTCGTCGGCTCGCCCGACACGGTCACGCCGACGAATGCGGCGATCGCGATCAACGAGAACTGCACGCTCTGCCAGAGCTTCGCGACCGCCTTCCAGTTCGTGATCGGCGTCAAGGACGAGTCGGTGGAGCTGACGAGGGAAGGGAAGCGCGAGCTGCGACAGATCCTGCGCGAGTTCCGGGCGCTGAAGCACCACAACCTGACGCTCGAGGAGTTCCACGCGCGAACGACAGCGCTCGGCGACCGCATCCGGCAGGTGCTGAAGACGCAGCTCGTCTCACGCCGAGACCACCGCGACGACGAGGAAGACGTCCGCGACGAGCAGGATCAGGAGCAGCGACCCGCACCTCCGACCGACCCGGCGGCCACGACGTCGACCGACGAGCCGACGACCACCGAGCCGGCGACGACCGAACCGGCGACGACGGCATCGACGACGACTGAGACCACGCCCCCGCCGACGACGACCGAGACCACTCCGACGACGACCACCACGCCGTGACGCGGCTGCTGATCGGACTCGCTGCCGTGGCCGCGCTCTCGGGCTGCGGCGCCGGCGCGGGCGGCCCCGCGGGCCCCGCGCTGCGCGAGACGGCGACGAAGCTGGAGACGATCAAGACCGGGGTCCTCACGCTGAAGGTGAACATGGATCCCAAGGACGGCGATGCGTTCGGCTACGAGATCCACGGGCCGATCAAGCTCGCAGGCGAGGGAGAGGTGCCGCTCGCGGACGTCGAGTACACGCAGCGCGCCAACGGCCAGGAGGACACCGTGCGCCTCGTCCTCGACGAGAACGGCGGCTGGGTTGAGCGCGGCGGCGAGCGGACGCAGCTGACGCGGTCGCAGCTCGACGAGTTGCGCTCCGCCGGCTCGGTGCTCGGCCAGGGTGGACTCGAGAGCCTGGACTTCGAGGCGTGGATCGCGGATCCGAAGCGGTCCGACGGTCCCGGCGACACGGACAAGGTCTCCGGCAAGCTCGACGTCGTCGCGGCGATGAACGGCCTCGCAGGTCTGTCAGGGGTGCTCGGAAGCGACCCCGTTCGGCTCGACAAGTCGAACGGGAAGCAGGTCGAGGATGCGGTGAAGGACTCGAGCTTCGAGCTCCTCACCGGCAAGGACGACCGGCTGCTCCGCAAGCTCGCGCTGATGTTCGAGTTCGACGCCGACGTACCCGATGAGCTCCGCGACGAGCTCGGCAAGGACGCCGTCGGAGCGAGGTTCGAATTCGACCTCGCCCTCGACGACGTCAATCAGCCGGTCGCGATCGGCTGACCGCGACGACACGCGTTACTGCATGTCGTCGTCGATCAGCGCGGACGTGCCCCGAGCGAGATCGGCTCCGATTTGCGAGAAGATCGTCTTCAACTCGCCGGCCGACGGCTTGTTGTAGAACCCGCCCGGCGACGCAATCTGCTGGATCGCCGAGTACGCGGTGATCCCCGTTTCCGTAGTCCCGGTGTACGACGTGCAGACGTTCGCACCGCCGTTGACCGCGTTCAAGTCGTAGCCGATCGAGTAGATCACTGTCCCCTTCGCCTTGATCGCAGCCGCCGAGGTGACGCCCTGGTGGCAGGGCTTCGTCCGGTACGGCGAGCTGGTCGGGTAGAGGGTCGGGCCGGTGTTGGCGGCGCCGTCCGAGAGGAAGATGATCACGTTCTTCACAGTCGGGCGGCCGTTCGTCTCGAGCTGCTTCTGCGCCGCCTCGAGCGCGTCAGCGTACGCGGTGCGGCCACTGCCCTTCTGGCAGTTGATCGTCGAAACGAGCGTCGATGACGTCTGGAGGACGCGGCCCTGCGAGTAGTCGCTCGAGAGCGGGACGATGTTGTAGGCAGCCGAGGGCACGCTGTACGTAGCCTCGTTCGGGGTCGCGCAGCGGGCGACCGACCCGGTGCCGGTTGCAGGCGGCAGCACGGTCAGACCCACCCACTGGGTCGTCGGCTCGAGATACTGGAGGAAGGTCTTCATGCCTTCGCGGGCGTTGTTCAAGTCGGTACACGCCGGATCGGATGCGCCCGAGGAGGTCTGGCACATCGAGCCCGTCCGGTCGAGCACCATCACGATGTCGAGCGGCGCGACGCCGCATGGCGAGCAGGCCGTCGAACGCGCGGTGATCTTGAACGTGTTGATGCCGAGCAGACCGGCGAAGAAGGTCTTCGTCGGAGCCTGCTCCATCACGACGACGGCGTTCATGGGATCGCACCCCGGAATCGAGGCGATGCACTTCGTCGTGATGGTCGTCGTGACGCCGTTGAGGTCGGCCTGCTGGTTCTTGCTGCCCACCGAGGAGCTGTACTGGCCGGCCACTGCCTTGGCCTTGGTTGCGTCGGGCAACTCCTGGGCGCCGGCAAGTGCGGCGGCGTCAGCAGACGCCTGAAGCGTGCGGTGCGCGTAGTACGCGTAGCCGACGTCGACGACGAGCGCTGCAAAGCCAAGCAGCACGATCAACATCAGAACCACGAGCACGATGACCTGACCGCGCTCTTCCTGCGGTCGGACTGTGTGCGTTCGTGCAAGCTTGTGCGAAACCACGTCCAGAACCTCCCCTAAGACGGCGCGTCCGCACAACGCCTGTTGTTTTCCAGCTGCCCTGAGTCAACGCATCGGCCGCTCGGCAGCGAACCTTGCTCGCTCGAAAGAGGGATTTGCAGGCGTCTAGGGCGTTTAGGCGGAAACGGCCTCGAGGATCAGGTCGGAGATGTCGAAGTTCGCAGACACGTCCTGGACGTCGTCGTTGTCCTCCAGCTCCTCGATCAGGCGGATCAGCTTCTTCGCCGCCGCTTCCTCGGCCACCTCGACGGTCGTCTTCGGGATCATCGTCAGCTCGGCCGACTGGACCTCGATGCCGGCAGCCTCGATCGCCGCGCGCACGGTAGCGAGGCTTTCCGGCGCGGACGAGACCTGGAAGACGGTCCCGTCGAGCTCGACGTCGTCCGCCCCACCTTCGGCCGCGGCCAGCGTCAGCTCGTCCTCGTCCACGGATTCGGCGTCGACGAGCACGACCCCGCGGCGCTCGAAGAGCCAGGCGACCGCGCCCGTTGTGCCGAGGTTCCCGCCGTGCTTCGCGAAGGTGTGCCGGACGTCGGAGGCGGTGCGGTTGCGGTTGTCGGTCAGCGCCTCGACGAGCACAGCGACGCCGTCCGGGCCATAGCCCTCGTAGACGATCGTCTCGAAGGCGGCGGCATCTGCATCGATGCCCGCGCCGCGTGCGATCGCGCGCTCGATCGTGTCCTTGGGCATCGAGTAGGACTTGGCCTTCTCGACCGCGTTCTGGAGCGCGAGGTTGGCCGCCGGATCCGGTCCCCCCTCCTTCGCGGCGACGATGATCGCCTTCGAGAGCTTCGTGAAGAGCTTGCCGCGCTTCGCGTCGGCGGCGCCCTTCTTGTGCTTGATCGTGGACCACTTGCTATGCCCTGACACTTCGCTCCTCTCTGATCAGCTCCAGGAATCTTTCATGCACGCGCGTGTCGGCCGTCAGCTCAGGGTGGAACGACGCGACGAGGAAGCGTCCCTCGCGTAGCAGCACCGGCACGCCGTCGTGGCTCGCGAGCACTTCGACATCGGGCCCGGCGTCGGCCACGCGCGGAGCACGGATGAAGACCCCGCGGAGCGGCTCGGTCTCGCCCTCCAGCTCCAGGTCGGCCTCGAAGCTCGCGAGCTGGCGGCCGTAGCTGTTCCGCTCGACCTCCACATCGACGAGCCCGAGATGCGCTCGGTCGAGCAGGATCATCCCGGCGCAGGTGCCGAGCACCGGAGCGGAGAAGCTCCGGATCGCGTCCTCCAGGCCGTAGAGCCGCATCAGGCGCATGATCGCCGTCGACTCGCCGCCTGGAATCACGAGCCCGTCGAGGCCGTCGAGCTGCTCGGGCAGGCGAACCTCGACGACCTCGGCGCCGAGCGCCCGCAGCATCGCTCCGTGCTCGCGGAAGTTCCCCTGCACAGCGAGGACGCCAATCGTCATGCCCTGAATTGTAGGTTCAGGCTTCGGTGTCGCCGTGCAGGCGTGCGAATCGCTCGCCCACGAGCCCGAGCGCCAGGATCAGGAGGCCCGCGAAGACGTAGTAGAGGGCGATCTGCCAGGGGTCGATGCCGCCCTGGGGATTGCCGATCTCGAACGGGACGAAGACGCCGACGAAGGCCAGCCCGTCCTGGATGAAGTGCGTCGTCGTCGCGAGGATTCCGACCGCACCGAGCACGGCGTAGCTCGAGCGACCGAACGCGTACGCACCCGCGACGTACGCCACAGAGAGCAGGCCGATGAGGATCCAGTCGGCGGTGCCGTCGACGAGCGCGAGCACGCCGCCTCCGAACGCCAAGCTGCCGACGAAGTGGAGCCAGAAGCCGTACGGCTTGCGGCCCGAGCGGTCGACGGCGTGACCCGCAGCGACGAGGATCAGCCCGGCGACGATCGACATGATCTTCTCCGCACCCGGGTCGATGAGGGCCAACCAGAAGACGACCGCGATCGGGAGCACGAGGAGCGGCGCCCGGAAACGGCTGAGCGCCGCGAACGCGGCCACGATCGTCAGCAGCTCGAGCACCAGTGTCCCCGGCTGCCAGTCGTTGCCGGCGATGTCGTTGTCGAGGATCCCGATCAGGGATTCCAGCGCGCCCACGAAGAAGGCGAAGAAGACGACGGCGAGCGTGGCGAGAACTCCCGCGGCGACCGGGCGGCCGGCCTGCTGGAGGGCAAGGGCGAGCGCGACTGCGACCGCCGTGGCGAGCGCGCTGAAGCCGACGAGCGCCGCGTTGCCGTGATCCTGGCCCAGGACACCGAGCAGCGACGTGGTCGCGAAGAGCGCCACGAACCCGCCGATGTAAACGAGCGCGCTGCCGCTCGACCAGCGCGGCCGCAGCGCGTCGGCGGGCAGCAGGCGCTCGAGCGTCACGTCACAAGCGTGACGAGCGAGTCGGACGGCAGCAGCGCGAGGGACGAAGATCCGAGGCTTGTGTTTCTGAAACACAAGCTCCTCCCGCCCACGTAACCATGCGGGTTCTCGCCAGCGCAACAGGCCTTGTGTTTCTGAAACACAAAGTCTCCCGGACGGCCGTCAGCGGTCGGGACCCGCCCGGTCAGGCTGCGGCGCCGCCGGGGTTCTTGAGGCGCGCGAGGGCGGCGGAGGCCGGCTCCGCCGACCCGGGAAGCCGCCCGGTCAGGCTGCGGCGGCGCCGGGTTCCTGACGCGTGGCTGAGCGTGCGCGGCCGGAGGGGATAGTGCGTGAGCACAGACCCGGAGAGCCGCGTGCGCTCAGGCGCGCGAGGGCGGCGGAGGCCGGCTCCGCCGGCCCGGGAGCCGCCCGGTCAGGGACTCGGCGGGGTTACCAGCCGCGGGTTTCGAGCAGCTCGCTCGGCTCGAGCGAAGCCGTGGAGATGCCGACCATCGGCTCGCCGAGGCCCGCAGAGACACGGGCCAGGATCTCGGCGTCGCGGAAGTGCGTCGTCGCCTCGACGATCGCCTTCGCGCGCAACGCCGGATCGCCGGACTTGAAGATGCCCGAGCCGACGAAGACGCCGTCGGCGCCGAGCTGCATGCAGAGAGCAGCGTCGGCCGGTGTGGCGATCCCGCCGGCGGTGAAGGTGACCACGGGCAGGCGGCCGTTTTCGGCGACCCACTTGACGAGCTCGTATGGGGCGCGCAGCTCCTTCGCCTCGGCGTAGAGCTCCTCCTCACGGAGCACGCCCAGCCGGCGGATGCCGCCGAAGACGGCGCGCATGTGCGTGACCGCGTTGACGACGTCGCCGGTGCCTGCCTCGCCCTTCGTCCGAATCATCGCCGCGCCCTCTGCGATCCGGCGGAGCGCTTCGCCCAGGTTCGTCGCGCCGCAGACGAAGGGGATCTCGAACTGCCACTTGTCCACGTGGTGGGCGACGTCGGCCGGGGTCAGCACCTCCGACTCGTCGATGTAGTCGATCTCGAGCGCCTGCAGAATCTGTGCCTCGACGAAGTGGCCGATCCGGCACTTCGCCATCACGGGGATCGTCACCGCCTCCTGGATCTCCTGGACCATCGCCGGGTCCGACATGCGTGCGACACCGCCGTCACGCCGAATGTCGGCCGGAACGCGCTCGAGGGCCATCACCGCGACCGCGCCGGAATCCTCGGCGATCTTCGCCTGCTCAGCGTTGACGACGTCCATGATCACGCCGCCCTTGAGCATTTCGGCGAGCCCGCTCTTGACGCGCATCGTCCCGGTCTCGGTCACGCCGAGAGTGTAGCCGCCCCCGCAAACCACATTCGCATCCCAAGCGCGGATGTGCGATGACTACGCATACCGAACGCGACTCCTCTCCCCCTCCAGACGGAGCGGCCGCCTCGGCGGCTGGGCCGTCTGGCCCAGAAAGGAGCGTTCGGTAGAGGGGTCTGCTCTTGACGAGTAGACCCCTCGCTTTTGGCGCGCGAAGACCCCTGAAGGGCACGGACGGAGTCCGTGCCGCCGCCCTCGATTCGTGATGGAGCTACTCGCCGGCGGCGACTGGATGGCCGAGTTGCTTCTCCCACCAGTCCGATTCGCGGTCTTCCATCTGGATCTGCAGCTCGCCGACGTAGTTCGCGAGATCGCTCTCCCGCTTTCCCAGCCGGAGCTCGAGCTCGGCGACGACCTTCTCACGCTGCTCGAGCTTGACCTCGCGGACCTCCGAGTCGGCTTCCGCGCGGGCCCAGCGGATCTCGATCTCGGCCTCGCGGTCGTCCATCTCGCGCGTGCGGTCCGACAGCGACGCCTCCGTCTGGCTGAGGCGCTTCTCCCGTCGCTCGACGCGGGCGCGCTGCGATTCGAGCAATGTCTCGGAGCTCGTGATCTCCGCCTCGCGCGCGGCCAGCTCCAGGCGGAGGTCGTCGAGCCGCTTTGCCTCGGCCTCCCGGTGCGCCAGCGTCAGCTCGTCGGCCTCCTCGCGGCGCAGCTGCGACTCGCGCCGGTTCAGCTCGGCTTCGCGCGCGGCAAGCTCGCTCTCCTTCGCAGAGACCTCGGCGCGCTTGGCGCTCATAGCAGCGACGACCTCGCCGGTGCCGTTGCGCTCCTCGGCAAGCCGTTCGAGATCGGCGGTCAGCCGATCGGCCTTCGCCTTGAGCTCGGCCTCGCGTGCCTCGAGGTGCTCCTCGCGCGCCGTCACCGTGGCGCGCGCCTTGACCAGCTCGCGATCGCGCTCCGCAACTCCCTTGTCGCGGTCCCCGACCTCGGACTCCTGCTCGCGGAGAAGCCCCTCGCGCGTGGCGAGAACCGCTTCGCGGGCCTCGACCCGCGCAAGGACTTCTGCTTCCTTTCCTTCGATCTCGGTCAGCGTCCGCTCGAGCGCACGCTCCCGCTGCGCGAGGGCCGCCTCTTGCTTGGCGAGCTCGGTCGAGGACTCCGTCCGATCGCGGTCGGCGGTCTGGAGCTCGCGGAACTTGGTCGAGATCTGCTGCTCGCGCGCGGCTGTTCGCGCCTCGGCCGCGAGCAGCTCGGACTTCAGGTCAGCGAGTCGCTGCTGCTCTGCCCCTGCCGCTTCGGCTCGTTTCGCCAGCTCTTCCTCGCGCTCCTCGAGGGCCGACTGCTGTGCCGCGATCTTCGCGGCGCGTGTATCGACCTCCGACGAGCGCAGAGACAGGCTCTGTGCATCCGCGAAGCCCTCCTCGAGCCGCGTCTGCAGGTCCGCGAGGTCGTCGCGGGCCTCGCGCTCGCGCGCGATTGCCTGGGCAAGCTCCGCCCGGACTGCATCCAGCTCGCGGTCCAGCCCGTCGAAGTCTTCGACGGGGGCTGCGACGGCGATAGGTGCCTCCGGAGCCCGAGCGGGCGGCTCGGCGGGCGCCACGACGGGCCGCTTCGATGCGTCCGGGTGCTGCTCGGCCTGCGCCTCTTCCTCGTCGCGTCGCCGCTCGAGCTGCCTGCGGAGACCGGTGCCGAAGCCCTGCTCGGTCTCCTGGTCGTGGTCGCGCGCAGCCATCAGAAGTCGAAGACGGTCATCAGGTTGAGCATCGCGGGCCCGAGGATGACGATGAACATCGCCGGGAAGATGAAGATCACGGTCGGGAAGAGCATCTTGATCGGCGACTTCATCGCCTTCTCCTCCGCAGCAGCCTGACGCTTGAGGCGGGACTCGGCCGCCTGGACGCGGAGGAGGCGACCAAGGGAGATGCCGAGCTGGTCTGCCTGGATGATCGCCCGCGTGAAGCTCGAGATCTCGGGCGTGTTCGCGCGGTCGGAGAACTTCTTGAGCGCGTCGTGACGCGACTCGCCGATGCGCATCTCACCGAGCGTGTGCGAGAACTCCTCGGCGAGCGCTCCGTCCATGTGCTCCGTCAGCTTGGCGACCGCCCCGTCGAAGGCGAGACCGGCCTCCACGGAAACCGCGAGCAGATCGAGCGCGTCCGGCAACTGGGCCCGCATCTCGTCCCTGCGCGAGCGAGCGCGGCGCGAGACGATGAAGCCCGGAATGATGAAACCGATCGCGGCGAGGCCCAGCCCGAGCAGGAAGCCGATCGTCGCACCGACGAAGGCGATGCCGAGCGTGAAGCCGATGACGCCGCCCCCGATCGCTCCGGCGCCCTTCGCGGCGAGGAACGTCGTCGGAGTGACGGTCCTGCCCATGCCGGCTGCCATCAGCCGGAACGAGATGCTCTCGAGCGTCACGCGCGGGTTGAGCCGAAGCGCGAAGCTCGCGAGCGACGCCGTGGCCGGAGCGAGCACCCGCTGGCGGAAGTGGAGGCGTTCGAGGCCGGCCCCGGCCACACGCACTCGGCCGTAGGTGGCGGCCCGCCGGACCGCGTTGTGGCGCTCGCGGCTCGGTGACGTGACGACCTCGCTGACGAGATAGGCGGCAACGGCGAGAAGTACTGCGGCGAAGATGAGCACCAACGGCATCTCTGATCAGCCCCTGAAGTTGACGATTTTGCGGAGCATGAGCGAGCCCATTCCGATCATCACGGCGCCGAGGACGAGCAGCTTCTGCCCCGTCCCCGTGTGGTAGAGCGGGCTCATGTAGTCCCCGTTGAGCAGCGTGATCGTCGCCGCCATGAAGAACGGCACGCCGACGAGGACGTAGGCCGACGCACGCCCCATCGCCGTCAACGCTTTGATCTTGCGCGAGAACTGCTGCCGGTTCCGGACAGCGTCGGCGACCATGTCGAAGATGCCGGCGAGGCTGCCGCCGACCTGCCGCTGGATCGTTACCGCGGTGACGACGAACGAGAGATTGGCTGACCCGACGCGCTCGGCCATGTCGGCCAATGCATCGTCCATCGGACGACCAAGCCGGGTCTCGGTCAGGACGCGGTTGAACTCCTTGCTCGCGGGCGGCTGCCCCTCGTCGACGACCGCCTGGATTCCCGACCGGAAGCTGTGCCCGGCCTTCAGGGACGCGGCGAGCGTGATCAGGAGATCCGGCAGCTGGTCGTCGAGGGCGCTCAGTCGCCGGCGCGCCTTGTGCCAGACGATGCCGACGGGGATCATTGCGCCGCCGAGCAGCGCGATGAACGCGAGGAACGAGCCCGCTCCCGCGACGAAGAAGAGCAAGGCGAGAACGACGCCCGAGCCGAGGCACGCGTAGACGAGCTCGACCGTACGCAGCGGCACGTCGGCTCGTTCGAGCAGCTTGTGCAGCCTGTGCCAGACGCTCAGGTGGCCGAACGCCCGCTCGGTCGCGCGCAGCAGCGTCGAGGCGGTCGCGAAACGCTCCTGCACCGACTCGCGCTTGCGCTTTCGCTGCGGCTCGCCGATGTGCGGCGCGAGCCGCCGGCGCAGCCCGGTTCCGACCGGCGCTTTGAAGAGGAAGAACGCGCCGAGGAGGATGCAGGCGCCGACGAGCGTGGCGACGAGCATCGGGCCCACAGCGAACACGGGGGACGGCAGGGACGCGTCCGAGGCGGCAGCGTCGTCGGCGGTACCCGGCGCCAAGCCCTTTGCGTGCGCTCCTGGAACAGCGACCTCGAAGGCGTCGCCGGGGCGGGCGGTCGTGAAGTACGTCAGCTGCCAAGTCCGACGAAGTTCCTGCGCGAGCGCCGTGTAGATCGAGTGGAGCGCGGCCGTCCCGGCAGCGCCGGTGTAGCGGCCGCCGGTCTCGGCGGCGAGGAGCTTCAGCGGTGCCGGCTTGAAGCTCGGGCTCTCGATTCCGATCGGATAGACCGTGACCCGTGCCTCACGCGCGGCGGCGATCGCGTCGTCGAGGCTTGCCTTGCTGGAGACTTCCTGCCCATCCGTGAGGAGCACGAGCACGCGCGCCTGAGTCACGTCGGAGGCGAGCAGACGCGACGCCAGGACGACGGCGTCGTAGAGCGCCGTGCCAGGCACCTTGTCCACCTCGAGCGTGCGCAAGGCCGAGTCGGCATCGGACGCCGCCGATGAGAACCCGGTCAGCTGGAAGGCCTGCTTCCCGACCGCGACCACCGCGATCCGGTCGCCTGCCGGCTTCGAGCGGACGAATGCGCGCGCGGCCGCGGTCGCATCCCGCATCGCCTGGCCGTGCATCGACTGCGAGCGGTCGAAGACCATCGCGACGCTCTTCTGCCGGCCGAGGTTCTTTGCTGCAAACCCGATCACCGGCTGTCCGTTCTCTTTCAGCCTGGGCGCCTTGGAGGCGGGCTGAGGCGTGACGATGGTGACGCGGACGGACGGATACGCGCTCGTGTCGACGGCCGTGATCCGCGCTCCCCCGGCAGCGCCGGCGACTCCGGGTACGAGAATGGCTGCAAGAGCGACCGCACTGAGAAGCTTCCGTCTCACTGCACGCCTCCGTACGGCCCGGCGGAGAACGCCGCGCGCTCGCCGCCCGGAACATCGGGGCGGAAGAAGGTCGGAGGCAGCAGAACGCCGTTCGCGGCCATCTTCTCGAGGAAGTGCGGCTTCAGGCCGGTGCAGGCGAGAGGCGCAAGCAAGCGCGACCCGCGGATCGCTCCGGGGTGACCCTCCTCCGGCGGCTTCGCCACGAACAGGTCCTGCAGGGTGATCACGTCCGACTCCATGCGCAGGACCTCGGTGATGTGCGTGACGCGGCGGGAGCCGTCGACGAGGCGCGAGATCTGAACGAGGACGTCGAACGCGCTCGAGATCTGCTCGCGGATCGCGCGGTGCGGGAGCTCCACTCCACCGGTCATCACGAGCGTCTCGAGGCGCGAGAGCGCGTCGCGCGGGGTGTTCGCGTGGATCGTCGTGAGTGAGCCTTCGTGGCCGGTGTTCATGGCCTGGAGCATGTCCAGCGTCTCCGCGCCGCGGACCTCGCCGACGATGATCCGGTCGGGGCGCATCCGCAGAGCGTTGCGGACGAGCTCGCGGATGCGGACTTCGCCCTTGCCCTCGATGTTCGACGGACGGGACTCGAGCGTGATCACGTGCTCCTGCTGGAGCTGGAGCTCGGCGGCGTCCTCGATCGTCACGATGCGCTCGTCATCCGGGACGAACGCCGACATCGCGTTCAGCATCGTCGTCTTGCCGGAGCCGGTACCGCCGGAGATGAGGACGTTCAGCTTCCCTTTTACGCAGGCGGCGAGGAACTGCGCGGCCTGCGGGGTCAGCGAGTTGAAGTTGATCAGGTCGTCCATCGTGTACGGATCGCGCGAGAACTTCCGGATCGTCAACGTCGGTCCCTTGAGCGAGAGTGGCGGGATGATCGCGTTGACACGGCTGCCGTCGGGGAGACGGGCGTCGACCATCGGCGACGCCTCGTCGATGCGCCGGCCGACCTGAGAGACGATCTTGTCGATGATCCGGAGCAGGTGCGCGTTGTCCACGAATGAGACATCCGTGCGCTCGAGCCGGCCCCCACGCTCGACGAAGATCAGGTCGTGCCTGTTGACCATCACTTCGCTCACCGAGTCGTCGCGGAGCAGCTCTTCGAGCGGCCCGTACCCGAGCACATCGTCCGTGATCTCCCGCTGGATGCGCCGCCGCTCCTCGCGGGTCAGCGGCGTCCGGTCGAGGGCGAGCTGCTCTGCGACCGCGTGCAACACGCGCTCGGAGAGGTCCTCGGCGGTCTCGCGCTTGAACAGCTCCGGACCGAGCTTCGCGATCACGGCGTGATGAACGCCGCTCTTGAGCTCGGCGTACGGATCCCCAGCGCGGGGCGTCGCCGCCGGCGCCTTCGGCGCGGCGGGGGTGGTAACGGGGCCGGCGAGCGCAACCGGACGCTCTGCGATTACGTTCGCGGCCCCGTTCTCGTTCTGCTTCGAGAGTCTGTCGTGAAGACCCATTGCTATGCCCTTGCCAGCGCGGCGAACTTGCGCTTCTTCTTCGGCTGCTCCTGAACGAGCAGGGCCTTGGCGACCTGGCGGATCGCACGGGCGAAGTCGCAGCCCGTATCGGCGATCGCGGGAGGCGCGCCCCGGTTGACGCCGAGCGGGACAGCCCGGTCCGAAGGAACCTCGAAGTTGATCTTGACGTCGAGTGCACCCTCGACCTCGCTCTTCTTCATCCCGACCTTCGAGTTGGCGCGGTTCAAAAGGAACCGGATCCGCGACGCGGGGAAGGAGAGCAGGTCGAGCGTCTGCAACGACAGGCGGACGTTCTTCAGGGTCGGCACGTCGAGCCCACACACCATCAGCAGCTCATCGGTGCGGTCGAGCGTCGCCAGCATCGGCCCGTGGAAGAACGGGGAGGTGTCGACGACGATCACGTCGTACGACTCCCGCGCCACCTCGAGCAGCCGGGCCAGCTTCGACTCGGTCACGAGCTCCGCGTCCTCGGGGCGAAGCGGCGCGGGCAGAATGTCGAGCCCGCACGTGTGCTTCGTGATGTACCCCGCGAGCTTCTCGGAGTCCAGCTCACCAGGGGCCACGACGAGGTCGTAGATCGTCTTGTCCGGCTCGAGCCCGAGCATGATCGCGGCGTCGCCGAACTGCAGGTCGAGATCGAGCAGGAGCGTCCGGCGGCCCTCGTGCTTCGCAAACGAGGCTGCGAGGTTCGTGGCCGTGACGGTCTTGCCCGTCCCACCCTTCGGCGAGAACACGGTGATGATCCGGCCCTGGCGGGCGTGCCCGCCTTCCGCGGCGAGCCGCCGGCCGGCGTGACCGGCCTTGCGGAGCGCGAACACGACGTTCTCGGTCAGCTGCGGCAGGAGGAGGACATCTGCGACGCCCTCGGCGTCCAGCGCCTCTTCGAGCAGCGCCGAGGCCTCGCCCGACGCGAGGATCACGATCGGCGAGCGCGTGTGCTCGCGAATCGCTGCAACCTCGTCCGCCGGGAAGCTGGCCGACCTCGTGGCGTGCACGACGACCTGGAGATGCCCACCGGCGAGGGCGGCTTCCGCCTCGGCGATGTGCTCGCTCCAGCCGACGAAGTCGAGCTCGGGATGCGCGGCCAGCCCTTCGCGCAGGCGGTCGAGCCCCTCGCACGAACCTGTGACGTAGATGCGGGTGATCTCGCTCATTGGGATCCCTCCACGGGGGCCTTGCCGACCCGGGCGTCCTCGAGCTGCTTCGCTTTGACACCCTCGGTCAGCAGGGAGTGGGCACTCTCGACGTTCTCCGGGCTGTCCGCGGCGTCGATGCCGGGGCGCAGCGCCAGGTGCCAGTCGGCGTTCACCTTGGTCCATTCCAGCTTCTGAATCTGGAGGTCGGTGACCGCGACGATCGCCGAATACGGGCTCACTCCCGCGGACGTGACCTTTTCCGCGGTGCCGTTGGCGTCGGGCGCCTTCAAGACCAGGATGTTGCGCAGGACGACCTTGCTGTAATGCGTCTGGGTCCCTTCGGGATACGTCCACGAAGCGACGACGTCGACGCGGTCGCCGGTCTTGAGCGTGCCGACGAGCAGCTGATCCGAGTCGCCCGGGAGGGCGATTCCACGCTGCACACCCGTCAGCTGGGCGAGGATGCCCTGCTCGGAAGGCGTTGCGAAGCGGCGCGTCGACACCTGCTCGCCGGCATAGATCGGCTCGGTGGCGACGAGGGTGGCGAGCTGTGCCGGATTCGAGATCGCACCCGGGACGACACCCCGACGCACGACCTCGCTCTTGGTCATCATTCCCCTGCTGGCGACGTCCGCGCCGGAAAGGCCGGCCGGGATGTCAACCTTGGCGACGAAGACTTGGACATTCGTCTCGTCCTTGCGGACGTTACGCTGATAGTTCGTCACGTAGAAACTCGTCAGCAAAGCAGCGACGAGCGCCAACGCGATTGCGATCGTAATATTTCTGAGGCGATACGTCATGAGCGTCTTCCTTCTGTTGCTAACGAGATTACGGTCGAAAAATTGGCGGGCTATTCCACACGCTCTACGGTCTTGCTGTGCAACTTCCCTGAAGCCACAACGACACCGAGGACGCTCACGTCGTACGGATAGGTTGCGTCGACGGTGATGTCTGCACCGGGTGCCCACGCGGTCGCGGTGACGGTGACGATGAGGTCAGCCGGCTTGAGACCGTCGGCGGAGCTGCGTGTGGCCGCCTCTGCAAGCGCGGCGGGATTGGCCGCCTGCCGGCTGACGGCACCCTTCCGGGCGCCGACGCGGGTGGCGTCGGTGAGCGTGATGTAGTTGTTGTAGAGGAGCCCGAACTGGATAATGCTGAACAGCACCACACAGAGGATTGGCAGCACGAGAGCGAACTCGACCATTGTCTGGCCGCGGTCGCCACGAATGTCGGCTCTCCTGGTGGTCATGCTGGGCGCGAGCTCCTTGCTGAGTGAGACGGCGCCCCCGACGCTTGCCGGGGACGCCGTCTTGATGGCACTCAAGACACGCTCTTGATCATGTCGACGGCGTCGTTGATAGACGCCGCGACAGCATCCGAGAAGAGCGTAAAGGTGGCGATGACGCCGAGAATGAGCACGCTGAGGACGAAGGCGTATTCCGCCATCGTCTGACCCGATTCCACGGTCAGCGAGATCCTCTTTCTCAACAGCATCGATCCTCCTTTATGTTGGTACCTACAGCTTGGCGGTGACCTTGTTCAGTGCACCGGTGATCCCGGTGGACAGAAGGGTCAGAGCGGCGACGACGATGACGGCGATCACGGCGAGAACGACGCCGTACTCGGCCATCGTCTGGCCCCCCTCACTCTTGCGCAGCTCGTCCATGGCATTCATGGCACGGCACTGGGCGGCGACGAAGAACTTCAACATGAAAATTCACCTCCTTCAAGGAGAGAGCGGATGAAAGCCGAGCACGATGTGGATGCCCGGAAGGTGTTGAAATGTGTGGAGCAATTCGCGAAGCGGTGCTGCACGTGAGAAACCTTTCTCTCATCGGCGAGCCGCTATCGCCAGACTGATTGTGGTGCCCTTGCGGTGAGAACATCGTTCAGCGGTCGGGATCTATGAAGCCCCATCTGGGTGACTTCTTGCGCCAACTTTTCGAAGTTCCCCCATAAGAGTGAGAAGGGCTAAAGGTGCTGCCGATAAGAGGGGTTCACGGAACCGTTGGCGGCGCGGTCTGAAATCTTGGCGCCGGACGGGGTATGGCCCGGCGCCCGAATTACGGAGGAGCTGGGTCGCAAATGCCAAGACGGAACCGAAACTCTCTAAGGATGCTCTTGCCGTTCGGCCTCCTGGCCGTCGCGGTGCTCGCCTTCATCCGCCGCAACGGCGACGACTGGGAGTACGAGACGGCCGACGAGCAGAAAGCGGCAGCGGCCGCCCCGCTCGGGACGAACCCCCGCCGCACGCCGACAGCGCGCCTCGCGCTCGTGGCCACGTTCACGTCACTCTTCTTCGCAGGCGCCGCGTTCACCGCCGGCGCCGGCGATCAGCTGTCGAAGATGCTCCCCGCGGAAGACGTCGCGGCGATGCAGGAGCCCGCCCCGGCCGATGAGGCTGCCGCGACGCCTCCGGCGGTCGTCGAGGTGGCACCCACCGCAACCGAAGCCGCACCGACCAGTGAGCCGGCGGCAGCCGAAGCAGCACCCGCGGCCGAGGCCGCACCGACCGGTGAGCCGGCGGCAGCCGAAGCGGCAGCCGCGGCCGAGGCCGCACTCGAGTCCGACGTTGCGCTCGCAGCGGAGGCCGTTCTAGCAGCCGAGCCAAGCACGGCCGCCGCCTCGGCACCGCTCGCCCTCAAGCACGCGAGCTCGCACACCGGCCCGTCAGCCGTCACGGCACCGAAGGCACAGGCTCCGACGCCTGCGCCCGCAAAGGTCAAGGCTCCGGCCACGAGGAAGTGGGTTCTGAAGCGGGCCGACGCTGCACCCGCACCTGCGCCCGAGGTCGAGCACGAGCTCGGATACGGCGAGCCGACGGTCTGGCTCAACCGCGCCCTACCCGATCCGACGCCGCCGTCGGCGCGGCTGACGCGTCACTTCGCGCACCAGCTGGTGTCCGTTTCACGGCAGCACGGCGCGGACTGGGCCACGGTGCTCGGCATCTTGCGGGCACAGGGCGAGCGGGGATCCGTTCCCGCCTCGGCCGCGGAGCTGAACACGATCGCGGCGCAGATCGCCAATCAGGAGGCATGGCGTGGAGCGCTCGCTCTCTCCGGCCGCACCGATTTCGCCGACAGCGCCACCGCGCTGGCGGATCTCTATCGCGCAGTCGGGATCGAGGCGCTGGTGACGGGCTTCGAGGCCGCAAAGAAGCGGCTCGCGAAGCGCGTGCTTGCCGCGGAGAACGTGTGGATATACGACGGCGGCCGCGAGGACATCGCCGCCGGCCGGATCGACGTCCGGATCCTCGTCGTGATCGCGTACCTGAAGGAGCGCCACGGAGAGGTCACCGTGTCGAGCCTCTTCTCCGGCCACCGCAAGTTCGCGCGGCCCGGCGTCGTCTCGGCGCACACGTTCGGCCACGCGGTCGACATCGCCGCCGTCGGCGAGATCTCGATCGCAGGGCACCAGCAGCCCGGCGGCATCACAGAGGCGGCGGTCCGTTCGTTGCTGCTGCTCCCGAGCGAGTTGCAGCCGCGACAGGTGATCTCGCTGCTTGGCCTGGGCGGTCCGTCGTTCCCCATGCGCGATCACGGAGACCACATTCACGTTGGCTTCTGAGGTCGTCACTCTGACCCGCGAGGACGGGCGCGTCGTCTGCGAGCAGTTGCTCGTGGCGGCGCGCCCGCTTCAGCGCATGCGCGGCCTGCTCGGCCGACGCAGCCTCCCCGCGGACGAGGGCATCCTGCTCCGCCCTGCAGGCTCGGTCCACATGTTCTTCATGCGGTTCGCGATCGACGCGATCTTCCTCGACCGCGACCTCGTCGTGATCGGCATCGCGCACGACCTGCGCCCCTGGCGCACCGCCGGCCGCCGCGGAGCGAAGGCGGTCGTCGAGCTGGCGAGCGGTGAGTGTGCGCGCCGCGGCATCAAGGCCGGCGACGCGCTGACGCTCTCCTAGATCCTTTCGAGCCTTCCTAGATGCCCATTGCGGTCTGGACGTGCCGCAGCATCCAGATCGAACAGAGCAGCGCGTAGGTCAGCGCCGGCAGTACGACCACGACGACCGCGACAACTGCCATCACCGGAGATTCCTGCACGCCCGGCATGAGGCGGAGCAGCGCGAACGCGAGGCCCGTGTGGAGCAGCGTCTTTCCGACGTGCTCCGGTGCGATCTTCGGCAACCGGGCATGAATCCAGAGCGCGAGAACTCCCGCGCCGGCAGCCAATACGAAAACGAACGCGCTATTCGACATATCCCCTCTTTCTCGAATGCCGCAGTGAGTGAGAACAGCGGGGCCACCACAGAAGCCCCGCCCCGTTCTCGTCTAAACCCTCGAGTCCACCGCAGGAGGCCCGAGAAGCTTGTGTGTTTCGCTGAGCACACCATGCACCACGGAGGCCGCTTGACCTATCACCCAGGCGGTGGTTCACCGCACTTGTTGACGAGTGAAGCGGCGGGATCGGCGCAGGGTGTCGTATGGGCCGGCCTGGATTCAGCACGCCTGCAAATCGGCGTATTTGTCTCGGCGAGTGAGCACGGAGTGGCACCATGCGAGCACTAGCGGCTGAAATCGCCGTGCTCATCGGCCTTGTTCACGTCGGCGGGCGCCATCCCTATTGCCCGCTCTGCGTCCGCCGCGAGTTCGCCCCGGACGCGCCGGCTCGTCTACGGGGAGAGTGACCGGGCCGGATCGCCAGCCGCGTGAGCATCGGGTCGCTCAACCGAGCGATTCGTCTCGAGGACGGATGTATGCGGCTAAGGCCGTCTGTCTTGCGGAGAACTACGCATGAGGAAAGCGCGGCGAGTGTCGACGATGACGGTATGAATCATGCCCCCGTCCCCGCGCTCACCTTCCCGTTTCCCGAGTTCCGGCAAAACGACGTCGTGTGTTTAGTCGGCCTTCATCGCAATGTTTTACCCGGTGCTTGCGGTCGCATCGTCGGCAGGTTCGCGCGCGATGTTGACCCGACCTACGTCGTCAGTTTCGAGGACCAGGTCTGCAACGACGTTCGCGCAGACGAGCTCGTCCCTGCGAACGCCATCTAGCTCGAAAACTCTCATCCTTCGGCAACCCAACGCGGCGACGATCAATTAGCGTCGCACAATGTGAAAGGGCATCCTCAATGACGAAATCCATAACCGTTCTGGCAGCGCTGTGTCTGGTGCTCACGTTGAGCACCGGAGCGTTCGCAGCCAGAGGGCTACTAACCGGCGCCGAGATCAAGAACGGCTCCCTGACTGGTGTCGACATCCAGCAGCAGTCGCTTGGCGCGGACCTGTTCATGACATCGGCGAAGAAATCCCTGCGCGGACCCCGCGGATCGGAAGGCGCCCAAGGACCTGCCGGACTCGTCGGCAGCGGCGCCGCAGGCGCGAAGGGCGCGAACGGTACGAACGGCCTCGCGGGCATTAACGGCCTCGCCGGCGCGAACGGCACCAACGGTACCGCGGGCACCCCCGGCACCAACGGCCTCGCCGGCACCAACGGCGTCGACGGCGCCGCGGGCACCAACGGCCTCACCGGCACCCCTGGCACCCCCGGCACCAACGGCACCAACGGCACCAACGGCACCGTCACGCCGCTTTCCGCCACCACGGGAACAACAGTCCTCCCACCCACCGGTCCGCCGATCGTCGTCATCACCCTGGCTGTTCCGACGGCAGGCAAATATGTGGTGCTGGCGAAGACGCAGCTGTACCAAAGCGGTGCTGGCGACGCCATCGATTGCGCGCTGAAGGCGAACAGCATCTCGATCGACCAAGTGGCGATGAAGACGTTGCCAGCACTCGCCGAGGTGCCGGTGTCACTGCAGGCCGTCACCACGGTCACGGCGAACTCTCAATTCAGCGTCGAGTGCGACATGCGGACCGCAGACGGCACGGCCAGCTTCAACAGCCTCATCGCGATCCCGACCAGCTAGGCGACGCTCGCAGCAAATCGTCCCGCATCCTCTAGTTTCCTCCGTTGCGGCTCAGAGAGGATGCGGGACGTCGGCCCCTTGTGCTCGAACTGCGGGTTCGTTCGACTGCACGACGCTGACACGCTCGGGCTCGCCGATCGCTGACCGCCGGGGCTACCAACGAGGCGATTCCGAGTGAGCACCGAGTGAACACCGTTTGAGCAGACGCGGCATCCCTGCCATAGCTGACCCGCTTGCCTAAGCCGAAAAGCCACTAGGCAAGCGGGTCCGTTTGGGCCCGCCTGGATTCGAACCAGGGCGCGACGGATTATGAGTCCGCTGCTCTAACCGCTGAGCTACGGGCCCCACGCAGGTTCGAGCGTACAGCGGCGACCGGTTCTCAAACGGCGTTCGCCCGACGACTGTCACAATGACGCGCGATGAAGGCCTACCAGCAGGAGACCCAGCTCCGGACCGCCGGAGGGCTCTCTGTGAAGGACATCACCGTCGAAGTTCAAGAGGCCGTCGCCGCGAGCGGGATCAAGAACGGCATCTGCTCCGTCTACTCGCCGCACACCACCTGCTCGGTCCGCGTGAACGAGTTCGAGACCGGCTTCCTCGAGGACTTCGCGCTCTTGCTCAAGAAGCTCGTGCCGAGCGACAACTACTACGCGCACGACGACTGGGATCGCCGCACCGAGAACGTCTGCCCGGAGGACATGGACTTCGGCAACGGGCACTCGCACTGCATGTCGATGCTGCTCGGCCCCGCCGGCGAGTCGATCCCGGTCCGCGACGGCGAGCTCTGCCTCGGCACCTGGCAGCGCGTGCTCTTCCTCGAGCTCGACCGCGAGCGCGACCGGCGCTGGCTCGTGCAAGTTGTCGGCGTCTGACGCCAAGTAACAGTCTGTTACTTGGCCCGACCGCGCGCTGCCGCCACTACCCGCGGCCTAGTAACAGTCTGTTACTACTAGCCCTCATTCGGGCGTGACGTAGGCGGCGGTCAGGCCGCCGTCGACGAGGAACGTCGAGGCGTTCACATAGGAGGACTCGTCGCTCGCGAGGAAGAGCGCCGCGTTCACGATCTCGCGCGGCTTCGCGAGCCGCCCCGTCGGCCAGTGGAGACGCCTTCGCTCGAGCGCGTCGGGGTTGTCGCCGAAGATGTTGAGCAAGAGCGGCGTTTCGACCGGCCCGGGGCACAGCGCGTTCACGCGCACGCCCTGGCGAGCGAACTGGACGCCGAGCTCGCGGCTCATCGACAGCACCGCGCCCTTGGAGGCGCTGTAGGAGATCTGGGAGGTCGCGGCACCGAGGATCGCGACGAAGCTCGCGACGTTGATCACCGACCCCCCGCCCCGCGCCAGCAGGTACGGGATCCCGTGCTTGCAGCAGAGGAAGACGCCTCGCGTGTTGACCGCCTGGACGCGGTCCCATGCCTCGACCGAGGTGTCCAGCACGGACGCATCGTCGTCGGGCGAGATGCCCGCGTTGTTGTAGAGGACGTCGATCCCGCCGAATCGCTCGGCCGTCTCGGCGCACATCCGACGTACGTCCTCCTCCTCCGCCACGTTCACCTTCACCGCGAACGCCTCGCCGGAACAGAGGCCGACCGTCTCCTCTGCCGCCTCGACGTTCATGTCCGCGGCGCAGACCTTCGCACCCTCCTGGGTAAAGAGAATCGCCGCCTCGCGGCCCATCCCGCCGCCGGCGCCCGTGATCACGCAGACCTTGCCTTCGAGCCGCATCTAGACCTCCGTCGACAGGAACACGTTCTTGACCTCCGAGTAACCCTCGAGCGCGTGCATCCCGAGTTCCCGGCCGAACCCCGACTGCTTCATCCCACCGAACGGCGTCGCGACGCGGACCGAGCTGTTCGAGTTGACGCTGAGGACGCCCGCCTCGACCGCGCGCGCGACGCGCAGCGCTCGTGCGCCCTCTCGCGTCCAGATCGACCCGGAGAGCCCGTACGGCGTGTCGTTCGCGATCCGGATCGCCTCCGCCTCGTCGGCGAACGGGATCACCGCCGCAACGGGCCCGAAAACCTCGTCGCGGGCGATCCGGTCGTCGTTCGTCGCCTCGACGAGCGTGCACGGGAACCAGAAGCCGGCACCGTCCGGCGCATCGCCGCGAAAGAGCGGCTCGCCCTCGACGAACGAGGAGACCGTCTCGCGGTGCGCCGCCGAGATCAGGGGGCCCATCTCGGTCGCGTCATCTTCGGGATCGCCCACCTTGACGCCGCGCGTCGCCTCGATCAGCAGCTCGACGAAACGGTCGTACGCGCTCTGCTCGACGAGGATCCGCGAGCGCGCGCAGCAGTCCTGGCCCGCGTTGTCGAAGACCGCGTACGGAGCGGCCGCCGCGGCCCGCTCGAGATCGGCGTCGGCGAAGACCACGTTCGCGGACTTGCCGCCGAGCTCGAGCGTCACGCGCTTGATCGTCGCAGCGGCTCCTTGCATCACGGTCCGCCCCACCTCGGTCGAGCCCGTGAAGCCGATCTTGGCCACGTCCGGGTGCTCGACCAGGCGGCTGCCGACGACCGAACCCTTCCCGACGAGCACGTTGACGACGCCTTCCGGGATGCCGGCTTCGAGCACGAGCTCGGAGAGCCGCAGCGCGGACATCGGCGTCAGCTCCGCCGGCTTCAGCACGACCGTGTTGCCACAGGCGAGCGCCGGGCCGAGCTTCCACGAGGAGATGTTGAGCGGGAAGTTCCAAGGCACGATCAGGCCGACGACGCCGAGGGGCTCACGGAACGTGACGTCGACACCGCCCCCGACCGGGATCGTCTCCCCGTAGTGCTTGTCGACCGCACCGGCGTAGAAGTGGAAGACCTGCGCGACCATGCCGATCTCGGCGCGCGCGCCTGCGATCGGCTTGCCGACGTTGCGCGACTCGATCCGCGCCAGCTCCTCCCCGTGCTCCTCGACGAGCGTTGCCAGGCGCCGGAGCAGACGTGCCCGGTCATTGGGCGCGGCGGCCTTCCAGGCAGGGAAGGCCGCCTTGGCGCGCGCCACCGCGGCGTCGGTCTCCTCGACGCCTGCCTGCTCGAGCTCCGCGATCGGCTCCTCGGTCGCAGGATTGAGGACGGTCAGCACCGGCAGCCCTGCACTAGCCGCGCGCCGCGCGATAGGCGCGCGCCTCGTCGACGAGCGCCCGGACGAGCGCTGCGTCCTGCCCCTCCTCCGGATGCCAGAGCACGCCGACCGCGAACCGCTTCGAAGGATCCTCGAGCGCCTCGAGCGTCCCGTCCTCGGCCCACGCGGTCTCGACAAGCCCTTCTCCGATCGTCCCGAAGCCCTGGTGATGGTGCGACTTGACAGGTGCTCGGTCACCCAGGATGGCGCCGAGCCGACTGCCCTCCTTCAATTCGACCCCGTGGTCGGCGAAGACTCCGGGGGTGTGCTTGTGCTTCTCGTCGCCGACGACGTCGGGCAGGTGCTGGACGAGATCGCCGCCGCGGGCGACGTTCAGGACTTGCGAGCCACGGCAGATCGCGAGCACCGGCATGTTTCGCTCGAGCGCCGCTGTCAACAGCGCGAGCTCGCCTCGATCCCTCTGCGGCCGCGTGCCGATCGTCTCGGGGTGTGCGTCCTGGCCGTACGCGCCCGGGTCGATGTCGGAGCCGCCGGAGAAGAGGACTCCGTCGAGGACGTCGAGTGTCTCGTCGATCCCTTCTTCGCTCGGAGGCACGAGCAGTGGCCGGCCGCCCGCCTCCTCGACCTGACGAACGTACGCGAGCGGGATCACCGCTGCGGGCACGTCCCAGACGCCCCAGCGCACACTCGGCTCCTCGTAGGCGGTGATCCCGATCACAGGCTTAGCCACGTTCGAAGAACCTCTCGCGCTCGTAGCAGGTGACCGCGCGGTCGAAAAGCTCCTGCTCGGTGCGCGCGTAGTTGAGGTAGTGGTCGATCACCTCGTCGCCGAACGCTACGCGCGCCATCGAGCCACCTTCGAGCGCGGCGACAGCCTCGCGCAGCGAGTGCGGAAAGCGGTCGGCGTCCGACTCGTACGCGTTGCCCTCGAGCGCCGGCGGCAGCGCGAGCCCCTGCTCGATCCCGTTCAGGCCGGCCGCAATGATCGCGGCGAACGCGAGATACGGGTTGGCATCGGCGCCGGGGATCCGCGTCTCCGTCCGCAGCGCCGGCCCGTGGCCGACGATCCGGAAGCCGCACGTCCGGTTGTCGCGTCCCCAGGCAAGCGTCGTCGGCGCCCACGAGCCGGCCGCGTACCGCTTGTACGAGTTGACGTTCGGCGCCAGGAAGATCGCGAGCTCCTTCAAGTTGGCGATCTGCCCTGCCAGCCACCCGTTGAACTCCGCCGTCTCGCCGTCGAACGCACTTTCCTTCCCGCGCCAGAGCGAGGAGTGGATGTGGCACGAGCTGCCGATCCAGCTGTGATCGGGCTTTGCCATGAACGTGATCGAGCAGCCGTTCAGGTGGGCGATCTCCTTCGCGCCGTTCTTGTAGATCACGTGGTTGTCCGCCATCGCGACGGCGTCGGCATACCGGAAGTTGATCTCGTGCTGCCCCGGCCACGCCTCGCCCTTCGAGGTCTCCACCTTGATTCCGGCGCCCTGCATCCCGTTCCGGATCTGGCGGATGAACGGCTCGTCGTAGGTCGCGGCCAGGATGTGGTAGTCGAGGATGTACGGCACCGACGGGGTCAGGTCGCGGTAGTGCTGTCGGTTCGCTTGCTCGTACGTCTCCTTGAGCAAGTAGAACTCGAGCTCCGAGCCGATCATCGGCGTGAAGCCGAGCGCCTCCGCCCGGTCGACCTGGGCGCGCAGCACCTGCCGGGGCGAGGGAGCCACAGGCGAGCCGTCGTGCCAACCAACATCGCACAGGACGAGCGCCGTCGCCTCGAGCCACGGGATCCGCCGCAGCGTCGCCAGATCGGGCGTCATCCCGAAGTCGCCGTAGCCACGCTCCCAGCTCGCGAGCGCGTAGCCGGGAACGGGGTCCATCTCCATCTCGAGCGCGAGGAGGTAGTTGCAGCCCTCGATCGGATGACCGGCGCCGACCTCGTCGACGAAGAACTCACCCTGCAGGCGCTTGCCCATCAGCCGTCCCTGCATGTCGGTGAAGGCGACGACGACGGTGTCGATCGCGCCCGACTCCACATCCGCCCGCAACTCGTCGAAGCTGAGCACGAAGGCGATCCTACTGTTCGAAGCCCCTTGTGCCGTCCGACACGTTGACAACGATCCAGGCAGACGCGCGTAATAGCGCGGACACGTCACCAACTGGTAGGAGGGCGGATGGAAACGGCACCACCCGCAGACCCGCGACACGACAGCGACGAGCAGATGCTGCACAAGCTCGGCTACGCGCAGGAGCTCTTTCGGGCGATGGGCGGGTTCCAGAACTTCGCGATCTCGTTCACGATCATCTCGATCCTCGCCGGGTGCCTGACCTCGTACTACATCGCCTTCCAGTGGGGCGGTCCGGTGGCGGTCACTTGGGGCTGGCTGCTCGTCGGCGGCTTCTGCATCATCGTCTCGCTGGCGATGGGCGAGATCGCCTCGACGTACCCGACCGCCGGCGGTCTCTACTACTGGGCCTCGAGGCTCGGGAGCCCCGCCTGGGGCTGGTTCACCGGCTGGTTCAACCTCATCGGGCAGATCGCGGTGACCGCCGCCATCGGCTACGGGCTCGCGATCTTCGCCACGTCCTTGCTGGACCTGCTCTTCAACTACCCGAACACCTCGAAGTGGATCTTCGTCACCTACACGGTGGTGATGGCGATCGCCATCCTGCTCAACCTCTTCGCGGTCTCGATCACGGCCGCCCTGAACACGATCTCGGCCTGGTGGCACATGGCCGGCGTCGCGTTCATCGTGCTCGTGCTGCTCGTCGTCCCGGACACGCACCAGTCCTTCGGCTACGTCTTCGGCGAGACCATCAACAACTCCGGGTTCAGCGGCGCAGGCTTCGGCGACTTCATGTTCCTCTACGTGTTCGGAATCGGCCTGCTGATGGCCCAGTACACGATCACGGG
Organism: Gaiellaceae bacterium; assembly: GCA_033857955.1. Taxonomy (GTDB): domain Bacteria; phylum Actinomycetota; class Thermoleophilia; order Gaiellales; family Gaiellaceae; genus Gaiellasilicea. The sequence continues at coordinate 102,334 of JAWVCW010000015.1, forward strand.
CTTCGACGCCTCGGCGCACATGGCCGAGGAGACACGGCAGGCGTCGCGGACGGCGGCGACCGGAATGGTGATGTCCGTCGTCGTCTCGGTCATCTTCGGCTTCTTCCTCCTACTCGCCGTGACGTTTGCGATCCCGGACACGCAGGGCGTGATCGACGCCGGCGGCTACGCGGTCACCTACATCTGGACGACGGCGCTCGGCGCGACCTGGGCGAAGATCCTGCTCACGATCGTCGTGCTCGCGCAGATGTTCTGCCTCACTGCGTCGGTCACCTCGGCCTCGCGGATGATGTACGCGTTCTCGCGGGACCGTGCGGTCCCGGGCCACCAGCTGTGGCGTCGCATTTCGTCGCAGCGGGTGCCGCTCTACGCAGTCCTGGCTATCGGCATCCTCTCCTGGCTGCTGATGGTCCCGACTCTGAAAAACGCGGTGGTCGGCTATCTCGTCGGAACGTCGATCGCCGTGATCGGGCTCTACATCGCGTTCGCGATCCCCGTGTACCTGCGCTGGCGTGCCGGCGACCGCTTCGAGCGGGGTGCCTGGCACCTCGGCGAGAAGTACAAGTGGATCGACCTGCTCGCGATCGGCTGGATCGCACTGATCTGCATCTTGTTCATGCTCCCGATCGCCCCGGCGGGCGTGCCGTGGGACGACGCGTTCGACTGGAACGTCGTCAACTACGCACCGCTCACCGTCGGAGGCGCGTTCCTCCTCTTCGGCGGCTGGTACGTGCTGTCTGCGAAGAAGTGGTTCAAGGGGCCCGTCCGCCAGGGCACCGAGGAGGAGCTCGAGCGGATCGAGGCCGGCTTCGCTGCGGGTGGCCACGCCCCGCAGCCGGACCCGGCCGCCTGAGCAGCGAGCGGCCGTTGCGGAACCGAGAGGGGCGCCCGAAGGGCGCCCCTCTCACATCACGGACACCGGCTCCGGTGCCGCGGGTCGAGCCGACCTGATCAGCAGGACTGCGGCCGCCGCGACGAGCGCGAGCACGCCCGCGGCGAGGAAGGCGGCGGTGTATTCGCCGGTATGGGTGCGGATCAACCCGGCGCCCCAGGCAGCGGTCGCAGCGCCCAGCTGGTGCGCGGCGAAGATCCAGGCGAAGACGACGCCTGACTGCCGCCCGAAGTGGGCTGTGGTCAGCGCCGAGGTCGGCGGCACCGTCGCGACCCAGTCCAGCCCGTAGACGACAACGAAGGCGAACATCGCTGCGTGCGCCGAGTCGAAGACGATCGGGAGCGCCAACAGCGACAGCCCGCGAAGGGCGTAGTAGGCCAGCAGGAGCTTGCGGGGGTCGTACCGGTCAGTCAGCCATCCGGACGCTGTCGTTCCGACCACGTCGAAGACGCCGATCAACGCCAGCAGGCCGGCTGCGGTCACCTGGGTGATCCCGTGGTCGTGCGCAGCCGGAATCAGATGTGTGGAGACGAGCCCGTTCGTCGTGGCGCCGCAGACGAAGAAGGTCCCCGCGAGCAGCCAGAAGGTTGTCGAGCGCATCGCCATGGAGAGGGCGTCGAGCGCCGCGCCGAACGCGGGCGCGGCTGTAACGGGCGGCGGCTGCCAGCCCTCCTCCGCCCCGTATGGCGCTAGCCCGATGTCCTCCGGGCGGTCGCGCATGAACCGGAGCACGACCGGGAGGACGAGCAGCATCGCGACGACGGCAACCGCGAAGGCGGCCCACCGCCAGTCGAAGCCGGCGAGCCAGGCGAGCGCCGGCAGGAAGACGAGCTGTCCGGACGCGTAGCTCGCCGTCATCAGTCCGGTGACGAGACCTCGCCTGGCGACGAACCAGCGGTTCGCGATGATCGCCGCCAGCGGGACAGAGACGGCGCCGGTCGCGAGGCCGTTGACGAGCCCCCAGAGCAGGAAGAGCTGCCACGTCTCGGTCATGCGGATCGTCAGCAGCGCCGACACGGCAATCGTGGCGAGCGAGACCCCGACGACGCGCCGAACGCCCGCGCGTTCCACCAGCGCCGCCGCGAACGGCGCGCTCAGGCCGAAGCAGAGCAGGTTCAGCGAGACAGCTAAGCCGATCGTCTCGTGACTCCAACCGAACTCCTGGTGCAGCGGGATCAGGAGCACGCCCGTCGTCGAGCGGAATCCCGATGCCATCACGAGCGACAGGAACGCGACCCCGGCGACGACCCAGGCGTAGTGGACACGGGCAGTCACGATGGTGACAACGTCCCCACTGTGGCCCGGCTTCCCATCAACCGACCCAGGCCCCTCCGTTCTGGTCGATCGCCTGGCCTGTAACGCCCCGGGCGTCGTCGGACAGGAGCCACGCGACCGTTCCGGCGATGTCCTGCGGCTGGGACATGCGGCCGAGCGGCACCTGCTGCATCGCCTCCCGGTAGGCGTCGTCGCGCGTGCCGCCCGTCGCGGCAGCCATTCCCTCGAGCCCCTCCCACGCCATGTCGGTGTCCACCCAGCCGGGGCAGATCGCGTTCACCTGGATGTTCTCGCCGGCCAGCTCGGCAGCGAAGGAGCGGACGAGCCCGAGGAGGCCGGCCTTCGACGCCGAGTACCCGGTGTAGCCCGGAACGGCGATCCGGGCGAGGATCGACGCGATCACGACGAGGTGGCGAGTGTCGGGCCCGGGAGCGAGATGGCGAAGAGCGGCGCGCGCCGAGTAGTACGTGCCCGAGAGGTTCGTCGCCACGAGATCGTCGAAGCGGTCGCCGGGGCCGTCGGCGTTCGCGCCGCCGAGCCCGCTGTTGGCGACAAGCGCATGGATCGGACCGCGCTCGGCCGCGGCCGTGGCGAAGACGGCGTCGACCTGGTCGCGGTCGCGGACGTCGCACGCGGCTGCACCCGCCCCGATCGCAGCGGCCACCTCGCGCAGCCGCTCGAGATCGCGCGCGAGGATCGTCAGTGTCGCGCCCTCGGCCGCGAGGCGTTCCGCGATCGCCTTCCCGATCCCCTTGCCGCCGCCGGTGACGACGACGTGCTTGCCCGCGAGTCTCTGCATCAGTCCCCTTTGTCGCTCTTTGCGTGAACTTTCGCCCAGGTTCGCTCTTGCGGCCCGGTGTGTCCGAGCATAGATTCCTGGTTCGCCGCGGCCCGTTCCTTCGGTCACCCCGCCCGGCCACCTCTCCTAGTACGTCTTGCACGATCGACAAACCAACCCGTTGATTAAAGAAAAAGTCGCAATTTGCGACCACGGTCCTCGGAGCTCCCTTGACGCTCGCGCGGCCCGGCCCTAGGTTCCCCCTTGCAGCGAGCACGGAGCGAGATTAGGTCGAGGCTCCACCGGAGGACGAGTAGGCGGAAGCCGAAACGTCAGTCGGAGGAGCGGACGAAATCGCCACCGACTCGCTGAATTTTTTGTGGCGCAGTCGGAAACCGGATCTGCGGCAGCAGATCCGGTTTCGCGCCAAGATCCCTGAAGCTGCTTGGGTCGGGTTCGGGGCTCACTCATCTCTCTCGCTCGCTGGGATCAGTGACCGACGTTAAGGCGTCGATCGCAAATCTATGCCTTCTTAAGGAAAAGATCGCAATTTGCGGACTTCGCGTTTTTGGAGCCCTTGCGCACTGTCTTGATCGGCCCTAGATTCGTCCTTGCAGCGAGCACGGGACGCGAGTAGGTCGAGTCCACACCGGTAGGCCGTAGGCGGAAGCCGAAAGTCCGTCGGTGTGGCGGACGAAAGCGCACCCGGCTCGCTGAATTTCTTTGTGGCGCAATCGGAAACCGGATCTGCGGAAGCAGATCCGGTTTCGCGCCAAGATCCCTGAAGCTGCTTGGGTTGGATTCGGGGCTCGCTCATCCTTTCTGGCTTGGCTCAGCCGGTAACGTCGGGCCATGCGTCGCCTTCTCATGCTCGTGTGCGTGATCGTGTTTGTTGACGCGATGTTGTTTGGCGCGCTCGCGCCGCTCGTGCCCGGCTACGCCGAGGTGTTCGGGCTCTCGACGACAGGCGCCGGGTTGCTCGTGGGCTCGTTCGGCGCCGGCGCTGTGCTCGGCGCGATCCCCGGTGGCCTGGCCGCGGCGAGATTCGGCCCGAAGCCCGCCGTCGTCGCAGGACTCGTCCTGCTCGCCTTCGCCAGCTTCGCCTTCGCCGCCGCTGACGGGGCGTGGGCACTCGGGCTCGCTCGGCTCGTCCAGGGAGTCTCGAGCACGATCACCTGGGCCGGCGCGTTTGCCTGGTTGACCGTCGCCACACCGCGGGAACGTCGTGGCGAGGTGATCGGCACGGCGTTCGCCGCGGCTGTGTTCGGCGCCATCCTCGGCCCGATGTTCGGCGCCATCGCCGACGCCGTCAGCGTCCGCGTCTTCTTCGCGGCTGTCGGCCTCGTCGCGGCGGCACTCGCCGCGGCGGCCGCTACCCGTCCGGGCTCGCCTGCAGAGAGGCACGCGCCCGGCGCGGCCAGACGAGCCTTCGCCGACCGCAGCTTCCTCGGCGGACTCTGGCTGAACACCCTCCCCGCTCTCCTCTTCGGGATGCTCGTCGTCCTCGTCCCGCTCCAGCTCGACGAAGGAGGCTTCACGCCATTCGCCGTCGGCACCGTCTTCCTCCTCGCCGGGCTCCTCGAGACCGTCGTCAACCCACTCCTCGGCCGTTTCTCCGACCGACGCGGCCGCCTGCTCCCGATCCGGGCCGCGCTCGCCGGCTCGATCGCCGTCGCGCTCGCGTTCGCGGTCGCACGCGACCCGTACGCGATCGCGTTCCTGGCCGTGCTCGCGGCGCTCTCGTTCGGGGCCTTCTACACACCGGGGATCGCGCTCGTCTCAGACCGCACGGAGGCGGCCGGTCTCTCGCAGGCACTCGGCTTCGGGATCATGAACACGGCGTGGGCGCTCGGGAACATGAGCGGCCCGCCGCTGTCGGGCGTGGTCGCGGACGCAGCCGGGGAGGGAGTCCCCTACGTGCTCGCCGCCATCCTTTGCGCGCTCACGCTCGCTGCGACGTTGCGGCTGAGCTCGCGAGCGGGAACCGCTCGAGCACCCACCTAGCGTCGAGCCGGCGCTTCGAGTAGTGCTCGCCGTTGACGAGCGCGTGGTCACCCGTCTGCGGATCCATCGGCAGTCGCGCCTCGGCCGGATACCAGCGGTTGTGCCGCTCGATCAGGTCGTTCACCTCGCTGAACTCCCAGCGCTCGGCAAGCACGCGCCAGGCTGACGGATCGCCGGCCTGTAGCTCGTACTCCGCCGCGAGGGCCCGCTCGTGCTCGGCCGTGAACGCCGCGATCTCGCGCAGCCGGACCATGTACGGCGGCGGCCCGCCAAGCGAGGCGAGGTAGCTGCTCGCATCGGGGCGGAAGTGGCGCAGCCGCAGCCCGATCGGCTTGCCCGCCAGCGGGCTGTCCCGCATGTCTGCCTCGAGCCCCTGGAGATTCCGCCGATCGCGCGGGGTTTCGGGCAGCACCACTCCCTGACGCATGATCCGGTCGCGCTCGCGCCGCTCCACACGGCCAGCCTAGCGCCCGAGCAGGCGGCTCAGGAAAGACGGGCGCGGCTGGTGCTCCGGCTGCGATTCCGCCGGCGGCTCTTGCTCCGGTGCCTCGTAGAGCGCCCGCACGTTCTCGGTCGACCGCTGCCGGGCCTGCTCGGCCCGCTCGCGGTCTCCCCGCAGGGCAGCACGCATGTCGTGGATCTGGCTCTCTTCCTTCACCGGTCGAAGGTTCGATCCGCCTTCGGCGGTTCCTGCCTTTCGAGGTACGCACAGCGGCGTCTGTCGCCCGGCAGCGGCGAGGGCCCCAGCCTGACCGCGATGAAGTCATCTCCATCGATCTCGACGAGATCTGCTTGCGCGGGTGGCGCTCCCTCCCGCTCCAGCAGCCGATAGCCGTCCACGGAGGCGACGAGGAGCAGATGGCCGTCGACGGACGGCCCAGGGTTCGGGACAGGGGTCGAGACAGGGTTCCGGACCGGGTTCGGTGCAGGATTGGGCGCCAGCACCGCGTGCTGGGCGGGCTGTGGAGCCGGCCCGGGAGCCGGACTGACCGCCACCTCGTCGAGCAGCACGACGACGCGCTCGATCAACTCCGCGAGCCGCTCGAGCGAGGGCAGGAGGACAGGCGGCGGCGGACGCCGCTGGCGAAACGATCGCCGAAACCACATGCGGGCGGGTTCGCCCCGCTTTCGCTTCTCCCTGCGCCTACGGCGTCAGGTCGCCGTCGACGTACTCGATCGAGACGACCTCGGAGGTAGCCGCGTAGGCCTCGTCGCCGTCGGATGTCTCCCGCTCGACACCGGCGCCGTGCTTCAACGCCGTCTCGTCCACCGGGTACAGAAGCCCGGGCTTCCCGCGCCCACCCACTGCGATGACGACGAGTGGCTCGGACCCGGCCGCGACGATCACGTGCTTCGTCCAGGGCGGGCAGTGGACGAAGTCCCAGGCCTGCAGCGGCCTCTCCTCGCCTTCGACGATCAGGATCCCCTCACCGGCAAGGACGAGGAAGTTCTCCTGCGCCTCCTCGCCGTGGTACATGCACGCCGGCTGGCCCGGCTGCATGACGCCGATGTTGATGCCGATCTCCCGGAACCGCGCCTCATCCTTGCCCTCCCAGCGGGTGTAGCGGCCGAACTCGGCGCTCTCCCGCCAGACGGCCTCCTTCGTGTTCAGGACGTACCACCCCTCGCCCTCGGGCAGGAGGCCGTGGTCGGTCTTCGTCAGTTGCGCCTCCTTCACCTCTCCGGCTGCCCGTGCAGCCTCTACCAGTTTCGCGGGCGCGACCTCCGCGTACGCGTCCTCGGCAATCCCTGCGAGCTCGTCCCAGTCGAGCCCGCGGTCGAGCCGGACTCCCAACCAGCCGCGGTGCCCGACGTAGGGTGGCCGGAAGAAGCGTTCGGGATCTGCGGCCACGAGCACTCCCTGGTTCCCCTCCGCTGCGGCACACCAGATCGCGAAACGGCCGTCGCCGTGGTGATTCGTCAAGACCATCAGGAACGCGCGCCTGTCGCGGACGAAGAACGTCGGCGCGCCGTGGCTCACGCGCTCGTTCGTCTCGGGCAGCGCGAGGCAGATCTCGCGGATCTTGTCCAGTACGCCTTCCTCGCTGGCCTTCACCCTTCGATCCTTGCATACGATCGCGCAGGTGGACGAGCCCCGCCGCCACCTCGTCTACAGCGTCACCAAGACATTCCTCGGCGTCCTCTGCCTGCGCCTCGGCCTCGAGCTCGATGCCCCGGCCGGTCACGGGGCCACGCTGCGGCAGCTTCTGAACCACACCGCCGGGATCCCGGATTACGGGCCCAGCCGGCTGCCGGAGTACGCCGCCGCAGTACGCAACTCGCCTTCCGAGCCGTGGGGGGACGATGAGCTGCTCGAGCGAGCGCTGGCGCAAGGGCGCGACTTCGAGCCGGGCGCAGGGTGGGCGTACTCGAACACCGGCTACCTGCTCGTTCGCAGACTCGTCGACGAGGTCGCGAAGGGCGGCTTCGCCGGCGCACTCGAGCGGGAGATCCTCGAGCCCCTCGGGCTGACGCACACGACGCTCGCGCTCGAGCTCGACGATCTCGACGGTCTCGTGCCGGCCTCGAGCGCGGAGATCGGGACCGAAGCGCGTGACGTGCGCGGCGTCTACCACCCGCGGTGGGTCGGCCACCGCACGCTGGCCTCGACCGAGACCGATATGCGCCGCTTCTGGACAGCGCTCGCCGCGGGCGAGCTCGTCGACCTCGCGGTGCTCACGGAGTCGGTCGAGATCGGCTACGACGCTCCCGGCTTCGTTCGGCCGAGCTACGGCCTAGGAGTGATGACCGACCCCGGCCGCACGGACGGCTTCCTGATCGGTCACGGCGGCGGCGGGCCGGGCTACGCGGCCGCAACGTTCGCCGTCGTACGTGAGACGGGCGGCCCGCTCGTCGCGATCGTGTTGAGCGCGGACGAGCGGGCCGATGTCCAGGCGAAAGCCCTCTGCCTGCTAGCCGGCTAGCGGGAGAACGTCTTGCGGGCGGGTGCACTCGTCAGGCCCGACGTGTCGCGTGCCTGGAGAGTCACCGTGTAGCGGCCTTTGCCCTTGAAGCGCGCCGCGGGTACCCAGTTACGGGTGTAGGCGCCACACGGATTCGGTGCGATCCGCGTGGTGAAGCGCCGCGTGAAGGACGCCTTGCCGGGACGCGAGTCCGTGGCCAGGATCGTCAGGTTCTTCGGCGCGTCGTCGCAGATCCGGAACCGTGCGTAGACCCGGGCGCCGACGAATCGGACCGAGACGATCGTCAGCGTGGGACGCTTGTTCGTGATCGGCGTCGTGGGTTCGACGATCGGTGTGAGCCCCGACAGGGCAGAGCCGGCGCCACCGGCGTTCTTTGCGGTCACTTCGACGCGCAGCCGGAAGCCCAGGTCGAGCAGACGGACGCCGTAGGTCTTCGCGGTCGAGCCGGAGATCGCGGCACAGCCCGTGCCGTCGGCATCGCACCGCTGCCACTGATACGCGAACGACGTCGGAGTGTTGGTCCAGGTCCCGTCTTCCGCGGTGAGGGTCTCACCCACCCGGGCGTCGCCGGTGATCGACGGACGCGCGGTGTTCACGGGAGCCGTGCCCGGCGTGACGACCGCCGTCGGCCCCGACCGGGCCGACGCGGATCCATCGGCGTTCACGGCGAGGACACGAACGCGCAGGGTGTGGGTGGCATCGGCTGCCTTCAGGAGGTAGGTCTTCTCCACGGCGCCCGCGATGTTGCCGCAGGACGCGCCCGCTCCGTCACAGCGCTGCCACTGGTACTGGAACGAGGTGGGGCTGTTGGTCCAGGTGCCGTTTTGAGCGGTCAGCGTCTCGCCGACCTTCGGGGTGCCGGTGATGGTCGGCAAGGCGGTGTTGGCCGGCGGTGCCGCCGTCGCCGTTGCCGCCCAGACGAAGACGGCGCCCGCCGTCACCGCCAGGGACGTGATGATGCGCCTCGTGCTCACAAGATTCCTTTCGTGGATTACCAGTTGAAAACGATAAATACGGGCGCCTGGGTGCGGCCCCGCTGTGAAGAAACCGTAAGCATTCCCGGGGCGCCGCTTTTGAAATCCATGCGGCCGGGATAGCAGTAGAAAGACGTAAACGACTTTGAGGGGGAACACGATGCGCCGTCTCGTCCTGCTGCTCGCAACTCTGGCCTGCCTGGCGGTCCCGGCAGCGCTCGCGAAAGGCTCGTTTCCGGAGACGATCGCGCTCCCGAACGGGTTCCAGCCCGAGGGGATCGCCGTCGGCAGGGGCGACAGCTTCTACGTCGGCTCCATTCCGACCGGCGCGGTCTACGCCGGCAGCCTCCGCACGGGGAGAGGCAGCGTCCTCGTTCCCGGCGCGTCGGGGCACGCGGCGACCGGGCTCAAGTACGACCGCGGGCGACTGTGGGTCTCGGGCGCGTCGACCGGCAAAGCGTTCGTCTACAGCGCCGGAAGCGGCGCGCCGCTGACGCAGCTCCAGCTCGCGACGGGTGCGGGTGCGACGTTCATCAACGACGTGATCGTGACGGGGCAGGCGGCGTACTTCACCGACTCGAACCGGCCCGTGATCTACAAGGTGGCGAGGTCGTGGAAGGGATCGCCGGGAGCTGTGACCGCGATCCCGCTCACCGGCGACTACCAGCACGTGGCCGGGTTCAACTTGAACGGAATCGACGCCACCCCGAGCGGGAAGACGCTGCTCGCCGTGCAGAGCGCGACGGGAAAGCTCTTCACGATCGATCCGAAGACCGGCTCGACGAAGCTCGTCGACCTCGGCGGCGCAACGCTTCCGAACGGCGACGGGATCCTCCTGCACGGCCGCACGCTGTACGTCGTGCAGAACACGTTGAACAAGATCGCCGTCGTGAGCCTGAATCGCAGCCTCACGCGCGGCGTCGTCACCCGAACGATCACCGACTCCGACTTCGACGTGCCGACGACGATCGCCAGCTTCGGGAAATGGCTCTACGTCGTCAACGCCCGCTTCGGCACCGCGAGTGGCCCGGACGCGACGTACGACGTGGTTCAGGTGCGGCGCTAGGAAGGAGCGCTTTCGAGCAGCCGTTCGAAGCGACCGGTGAGCAGCAGCGCTCCGGCCACGCTCAAGTGGTCGATGTCGCGGTACGTCCAGGTGCGGTCACGCACGCCCGCACATTGGGTCGCTCCGCAGAGGTCGTCATCGAGGTCGAGAACGGATGCGTTCGCCGCGACCCCGGCGGCCGCGCGTTCGGCCGCGATCGCAAGACCGCGCTCACGGTCTGCATCGGCCCGCGCGATGCGGCCGGTGCACGACACGAGCAGCATGGAGAGCGCCGAGCATCCCTGCGGCGCGACTCCGAGCCTCGGGATCGGTTGGACGAGTGCGACGTGAGCGCCCGCCGCGTTGAAACGCAGGAGGACGGCTTCGGTCCCGAGGCGCCACGTTCGTGCGTTCGCGACGCTGCCGTGGACGTAGTGGTCGGAGCGGAAGGCCATCACGACGACGGTCGGGCGCAGCCGTGTCACCGTCTCGAGCGCGGCGCCGGCAAAGCGGGCGCACGCGGCAGAGTCGCCCTCCGCGCCGGTCAGCGAGACGGCGAGGAGCGGACAGGCGTTCAGCGTCAGCACATACGCGTCGTAGCGGGCGAAGCGCGCCGCGCGGAGCACGGGCTCCGTCAGCTGGCCGGCCTGCGAGTCGCCGACGAGGACGACGCTGCCACGCGGGTGCTCCGCCGGCCAACTGCAGCTCGCGGCCCGCGTCGCGTTTACCGGCGCGGGGCCGTTGCAGCCGCGGAGGGTGTCCTCGTGCAGCGCGCGTGCCGCCTCCCAGGATCGGACGGGCGAGCTTCGCTGCAGCGCGTGGTTGACACCGAGAAGCGCGGCAGACGCAACGACCGGGACGGCGACGCACCCCGCCGCGAGCCGAAGCACCGACCGACCGCGGAAGCGCTCGCCGAGGCGGATCGGGCTCTCGACAAACCGGTACGAGAGCCAGGCGGGGGCGAGCGAGACGGCCGCCGCCGACACGAGCACGCCGCTCGAGTGGGGCCAGAGCGCTCCTGCGAAGACGATCAGCGGCCAGTGCCAGAGATACCAGCTGTAGGAGACGTTGCCGAGCCAGACTGCGGGCCTCGCCTCGAGCACCCGTGCGGCGGGCCCGCGCGAGGCGAGCATCACCGCGCACGCGCCGCCGACGGCGAGCAGGACGTCGCGCGGGTCTCCTGAGGTCTCGCGGACGGCAAGCCCGGTGAACGCGATCATCGCGAGCCCGGCCAGGCCGACGGCGGCCGCCGCGCGCGGGGGCACGCGCGCGGCCCAGGGCGCGGCGAGCGCGAGGCAGGCTCCGAGGCCGAATTCCCAGGCGCGGGTCGGCGCGCCATAGAAGCCGAACGGCGTTCCCGCGAGGCGGACCGCAAGTGCGAAGGAGGCGATCGAGCCGGCGCCGACGAGCGCAAGCCCGGCCAGGCGCTGAGCCGCCTCCCCACGCCGCCGCGCGATCCTCCAGCCGAGGAGCAGGACGAGCGGGAAGGCGAGGTAGAACTGCTCCTCGACTGCGAGCGTCCATGTGTGCAGGAGCGGATTCAGGGTCGCAGCGACGTCGAAGTAGCCGGTCGGGAGCTGCAGCAAGTACCCGTTCGCGGCGAAGAGCGACGCGGCGACGCCGGTGAAGGCTCCCGTCCGCTGCGCCGAGAGCGGGCTCGCGAGCATGCCGACGAACGCAACGACTGTCAGCATCAGCGCGAGCGCGGGCAGCAGCCGGCGGATCCGTCGCGCGTAGAAGCCGCGGAGGCCGATCGTGCGCGTGCCGGTCAGCTCGCGCAGGAGCGTCCCCGTGATGACGAACCCGGAGATCGCGAAGAAGACGTCGACGCCGGTGAAGCCGCCGGGCACGGGCAGGCCCGCGTGGTAGGCGACGACCAGCAGCACGGCGACCGCGCGCAGGCCCTGCACGTCCGCGCGCCGGTGACTCTCTCGTCTAGTGCCGAGTCTCACGAGACGGTTTTCGGCCGATTCGGGCCCGCGCTGGAGGACCGCCGCCGATCCCTCGCGCGAGGGATGCCCGCGGCCGCCCACCGCGCCGACGCCACAGGTACCTACGTCCTGCGGCTGAGGGGTCACCGCATGCGCTCGTCGAAGACGCCAATCCGCACCGTTGCCTGTGTCGTCGGACTCGGCCTGATGTTCGTGCAGGCCGCATTCGCCGCCGAAACGCAGCCGATCAGGTTCAACGCCGCGGATCAGACGGCGGCGAAGGCCGTGATGCTGAAGGCCGCCGACCTTGGAGCGGGCTGGAAGGGCGGCGCCACGAAGCCCGACCTGACGCCGGACGACGCATGCGCGATGAAGCGCTCCGATCTCGTCCTGACGGGCGCGGCCAGGTCGGAGTTCACCGCGCCGGGCGCAATGGTCAGCTCCGAGTCGAACGTCCTTCAGTCACCCGGGATGGTGGCCACCGAGTGGCGGCGCAGCACCGGGAACGCCGCCTACATGGCTTGCATCCGCAAGGAGTATCTGACGGCGGATGAGCCGAACGTGAAGGTGATCTCGTTCAAGCCTGCCGCGTTTCCAAAGCTGACGCAGTACAGCGTCCGCTACCGGATGATCGCCGACTTCGGCAAGCCGGGGAGCTCGACGCGCCTCGTCGTCGACATGATCCTGCTCGGCCAGGGCCGAACGGAGGTCATGCTGACGGTCTGGGCACCGTACGCCGACCGGGCAACGACGGACCGCGCTGAGCGCCGACTGGCCCAGATCGTCGTCGGCCGCATCAGAGCCTGAGCCGGCGTCAGCCCTCCTCGAGGACTTCGAAGCGCATGAACGCGTAGACGACCAGGTAGCTGAGCGTCAGGAAGCCCGACAGCAGCACCGTCATCCCGATCGCACGTGGGTCGACCAGCACCCCGCCGAGGTCGGAGAGGATGCGCGGGTTCGCGATCACGTCCCAGCTGTTCCAGCGAAGGACGCGGCCGAGGTAGATGCCGAAGCTCGAGAGGCCGAGCGCCGCGACGGCTGCCGCCCACGCCACGCGTGGCCCCGTATGTTGCCGCAGCACGGACTGGACGAGGTAGAGCGAGAGGAAGCCAAGCAGCATCCCGGTCCACGCCGGCGCCGCGATCACGACCACGTCCACCCAGAGGGGCACGGCCGGGCTCGGGAAGAGATGCTTGAAGTCGGTGAGGATGTACGGCGCGTTCGGCAGGAAGAGCAGCCAGAGGGCGCCGAGCGGGACGAGCGAGCGCGGCCGGGCCCCCGCGCGGTGCCGGTCGTAGATGACGATCGAAAGCCCGAACGGGATCCACGCCAGGAAGAGGTTCCAGATCAGCCAGCCGAAGATCGGCTCGCGCGAATAGAAGTAGCGCGTCGCGACGAGGGCGACGGAGAAGAGCGAGAGGAGCGCCAGCGCGGCGTAGATCGCCCGCCTGCGCGTGCTCAGAGGGGCAGCGACCATCGTTTCGAGTGTAGCGGCCGAGCCCAGAGACTCACCTTTCGGGGGATAGCAACGCCTCGCGCATTCTGCGAGGATCGAAGGGTCAGTCGGCGGTGCGGCACGTCCTTACTTCAGGGGCCGTGCATCGTGCGTTCGAGAGATCTTGGTCGACATGCTCTATGAGTCCGGCGACCACGTCGCGGCTGTACGACGCCGGGAAGAGGAAACCTGGGCCGGCATCGGCGAAGACTGGCTGGACTCGCTGCGCGACGACGAGCCGCTGGACATCGGCCGCCCGCTCGCCGCCGGACAGCGCGTCCGTGTGTTCGGAGGCTACGACACCAACCCAGCGTGGCTGAAGGACGATCCGGACGGATACGAGGGCATCGTCGCCGATTTCATCCCCGGCAGGAACGAGCTTCCGGCCGCGGTGATCGAGCTCGACGTGCCGCTCTTTGCCGGCGGAATCGAGGGCGGCATCGTCGTCCTGGAGCAGGCCTGGGAAGGCATCCCCTGGGGCCAGACCTCACCGCGAGTCCATGTCGAGCTGTGCGACTTCAAGCCCGAGCACAAGCGCTGGCAGGATCGCCGCCGGGGGGCGTGGATCGAGTCGCACGCGACCTTCGAGGTCGTCCAGGGCTGACTCGCGGGCTACCGGATGCCGGTGTCGAGGAAGAAGTCGACTTTGGCAAGGCGTCCGCTGGGAACGCGGACGGCGCGTGGGCGCAACCCTGAGCCGAGCCGGCGTGGCGAGACGGTGACCACGTACGACCCGGGACGCAGTCGCACCGTGTACGCGCCGGCACGATCCGTCTTGACGCGGGCCTTGAGGACGCCGCTACGGCTGAACTCGAGTACGACGCCCACGGCAGGTCCTTCGCATGGCTTTCCGACCTGGCACACGGGTGTCGTCGGGCCGCGCTTCACGATCCCGTGCAGACCCGAAACGGGACTCTGCTGACCGGCTGCCCCGGCCAACGCGGGCGCGAACGCGAATGCGGCGCAGATGACCGCCAGGTTGCGCATCTCCGGAAGACTGTAGCCGCGATCAGCCGACGCGGGCCCGACAGTGACGGAACGGCTCACCCCGGACTTCGGGCCATCGCTTTCCCGCCTTGGGGCCGACCTCGACCTGGAATCGCTCTTCCCGAACGAGGCCGAAACGAGCCCCCGCTGCCCGATAGAAGGAGCGAGTGACATCCCAGCGCCCATCGCCCTCGTCCGCGATCCGACTCTGCGTCGCGACGATCGTTCCAGGCTGCCGAGCGCAGTCCACGCCGGCCGGAAACTCATCGTAGAAAGGGAAGAGCTCGGGCACGGGGACGCTCTCGAGCCGCATTCGCAGCAGCGTGCCACGGCTCAGCATGAAGACCGCTCCCGGCCGGTAGACAGCCGCCGGGGCAAGCGTGAGCACCGGCTCCAGACCGGGTCGCCCGTCGATCTCGGCGAGAAGAAGGAGCTGTGGGTCGGTGCCCGGCCAGGGAAGGGGCGGCACCGTCGCCACGGCGGTCCTGCCACCACTGATCTGCACAAGCAGCAGGTGGCGGCATCGCGCCGGTCGCGTCCCGTCCACGCGGAGCGTTACCCGATCACCCGTGCCGTCCGCGTCGACGTCGCCGACGAGCGTCTTCCCTTTGCTCCGATACGTGGCCGGCGCACCCTTGCATGTGGCCGCTTCCGGATCCTCGGCGTCGGCGTGCCGGCAGCCAGGAACCGCGATTGCGAGGAGCCCGCCGAGGATCAGCCATTTCACGAGCACTGCGTCGCACCTTCTCGAGTCTTCGACGCCGGACATGCAGAATGCCACGAACGTGGACCTGACTGGACAGCCGCGCGTGCACGTAGCGGGTCCGGTGCCGACCCGCGTCATGGCGGCCCTCGAACAGGACTTCGATCTCGTGCCTGTTCCGGCCGGCGCCGAGGGGATCCTCTCCCTGATCACGACCATCGTCGACGACGCGTATCTGGAGCGAGCCGGCCCGCAGCTGGAGGTGGTCGCAAACTACGGCGTCGGCGTCAACAACATCGACCTCGAGGCGGCACGGCGCCGTGGCATCGTGATCGCCAACACCCCGGACGTGCTGACGAAGACGACCGCGGAGCTCGCCATCGCCGTCACTCTCGCTCTCCTCCGCCGGGTCGTCGAGGGAGACCGGTACATCAGAGCTCGCTCGGCCTGGTCGTTCTCGCTCGAATTCATGCTCGGAGAAGGACTCGACGGCAAGACGGTCGGCATCGTCGGAGCCGGCCGGATCGGCCGGGAGACGGCGCGCCTCGCGGAGGCGTTCGGCGCGCAGGCACTCTTCGCCGGCCGAGACGATCCGCTGGAGGAGCTGCTGGCGAGCGCCGACGTTGTCAGCCTCCACTGCCCGCTTACCCCGCACACTCGACACCTGATCGACGAGCAGGCCCTGGCGACGATGAAGAGCTCGGCAGTGCTGGTCAATACCGCGCGGGGACCGATCGTGGACGAGCGCGCCCTTGTCGACGCCCTCTCGCGAAAGGTCATCGCAGGAGCCGCGCTCGACGTCTTCGAATTCGAGCCGGACATCAGCGAAGAGCTGCTGTCGATGGAACAGGTCGTGCTCACACCGCATATGGGCAGCGGCACGCGGGAGACGCGAGAGGCGATGGGATTGCTTGCAGTCGACGCGCTCCGCAGCGTGCTGATCCTCGACCGGACGCCGGCGAACGTCGTCCCCTGATTGCGGGGACGGATGTCGACCAGCGGAGTGCGGATCTGCTCACTGTTGCCGAGCGCGACGGAGATCATCGCTCAGCTCGGGCTGATCGAGTCGCTCGTCGGCGTCTCCGAGGAATGCCGCTGGCCGCCCGAAGTCGTCGGCAAGCCCGTTGTCACTGCCGCCAGGATCGATCCATCGACGTTGACGAGCCTCCAGATCGACCAAGCCGTGCGTGACTCTGTCAGAGACGGCCGTTCGCTGTACACCGTCGACGCCGACCAGATCGACGCGCTTTCCCCCGATCTGATCGTGACCCAGGACCTCTGTGCGGTCTGTGCCGTTTCGAGCAGTCAGCTGACGACGGCCTCCACGGTCGCGGCCGAAGTGCTCTCGCTCGATCCGCGAACCCTCGCCGGCGTCGCCGAGTCGGTCCGGACGCTCGCCACCATGCTCGGTGCCGCCGACCGCGGCGACCAGATCGTGTCGCAGATGTGGGAAATGATCGAAGCGGCCGCCGAGTCGGTGCGGGGCTTGCCGCGCCGGCGCGTGTTCTTCGCCGAGTGGATCGAGCCGCCGTTCTGCGCCGGGCACTGGCTGCCGGAGATGATCGAGCTCGCCGGCGGCACCGATGTCCTCGGCCGCCCCGGCCAGCCCTCCTACGCGACGACGTGGGACACGGTGCTCGCGCACGAGCCGGAGCTCGTGGTGATCGCCCCATGCGGGTTCGACGCCGACGCAGCGGCCGAGCGCGCCGCCGAGCTTCGCCTGCCCTGCCCTGCCGTCGCGGTGGACGCCGACGGCTATTACTCGCGGCCCGCGCCCCGACTCGGCGACGGTGTCCGCCAGCTCGCCCACCTCTTCCACCCGGAGGCGGCGACAGACCCCGGACTGCCCGCGATCGCGCTGCCTTCCGCGACAGTGCCCTAGCCCGGCTACTCTGCACGCGTTCCAGAGGTCAAGGGGGTTCGGCGTGTTGCGGAGGTTGCGCTCGCTCGCGGGTGGCATCGTCGCCACCGGAATGATCGTCGCGTCGCTGAGTCCCACAGGTTCAGCCGCAGTTGGCACGCCGCACGACGGCTCGGCAGCCTCGACGCCGGTTCCGTCACTGACACCGGCGGCCACGCAGCGGCTCTGGAGCGAGCTCGTGCAGCGGCGAGACGTCCACGCGCTGCGAACGGCCGACTGCCGGCCGCTCCGCGCCATCTTCTATGCGCCGACGGACTGGCTTCGCCTCACCACGAAGCTCGCAGCGACCCCGTCCTCCTGTGCGCAGTACTACATCTCCGTGCCACCGCTCGCGGGCGACAAGACGCAGCTGCGGTCCGGTGAAGCGTCCCGAATTCGCGCGCTCGGACCGACCTTCAACGCGCTGGCCGAGATCAACGTCACAGGCTGGACATCCTGGGTCGCGGCCACGGGCAACTCCTGGTACGCGGCCGGGGTCGAGGCCCGGCGCCGCATGGCCGCTGCCGGCTACGACGTCGGCGCGGGCGACACGTGGGCGCTGAACGAGCTCTCATCCGCGGTCCGCCAGGGCGTCGGAGTGGCGCGCGCAAACATGCGCGCCTTTCTCAACGGCCTCTATGACGGAGACGGGGTGCTCCCACCCTCCGTGCGCGGCGTGGTATTCGTCGCTGGGATCGGACAGGCGGCGAGCGATCTCTCGGTCTACCAGGCCCGATTGCAGGAGTGGTTCGAGGACGCGGGCTTCTGGAGCGACGTCAGCCGCTATGCCAGCGACTTCTCACAGGAGGTCTACGGCGACCTCCGCACCTATGCGGTTACGGGCACGACCCGAGAAGCGCGGCGCGACTCGCTCAACGAGTACCTGCAGCACCAAGCCTCGCTCGCCGACGTCGCGCCCGGATCGGGCGACGCGGCACGAGCGTTCCTCGCCGCCACGTACAGCCCGCTCGCCAACGCCGCCTGGCAGTACGACGCCTCGTTCGGCTGGACGAACATCCCGGTCGATCTGATGCAGGACTACGTCTCGGCGCAGACGTACGCGATGCGCGCCGCGGGGAACGGCCGCTTCGGCTTCGCCTGGTCGCCACGGAACCTCGCCGGCATGCCGGTTGGAGACTTCGCCGCGCAGACCGATGCGCTGCTCGTGCGACTCGCTGCGGCGATCGCCGACTCGGGCGACGTTCCGGAGGCCGCCTGCGGCTCGACCTGGTGCAACCGCACGCTCGACGGCGCCGCGGCCACGACCGCCTGGCGCACCTTCGCCGCCTGGAAGCCATCGGTGCTCGCGTTCACGTCGCCGCCGCAGACCCTGTCCCCGGGCGTGGCGTCGGCGCCGCTGACAGTCGAGCTGCGTACGAGCAGCGGGACGGCATACACCGCCGGGCTCCCCGTGACCGTGGAGCTGTCGTCGTCTTCGCCGACGGGCGAGCTCTCGAACGCGAGCAGCGGGCCCTGGACGCCGGCGCTCTCGACGCCGATCGCCTCGGGCCAGAGCGTGACGAGCTTCTACTTCCGCGACGCCGGCAGCGGCTCACCGACGATCGTGGCAGCGGCGGCAGGCAAGACGGCGGCCACGCAGGCGGTCACAGTCGCGGCCCCGTCCGCGGACTCCACGCCGCCCGCACTCCCGCCCTCCTCCGGCGGCTCGCCCGGCTCCGGGCCCGACCTCCTCGTCGAAGCGAGCGCCGCGCCGCCCGCACCCGCCGTCGGCACAACGATCACGTACACGATCAGCGTCAGAAACCTCGGCGCCCCCGCGTCACGCGCGTTCGTCGCAGTCCAGCTCCCCTCGCAGGTCGCCTACACCGCGAGCCAGACCGACCGCGGGCCGGGCTGCGCCGGCACGACCACACTCACCTGCGACCTGGACTTTCTGGCCGGCGAGCTCGTCGGCACGGTGCGGGTGCAGGCCGTCGTCCGCGAGCCCGGCACGCTGACGCTGACAGCGACCTCGTCGGCCCAGCCTCGTGACCTCCAGCCGGCGAACGACAGCGCGACGGTCGTCACGGCCGTCGCTCCGCCCGCCCCGCTTCGACCACCGGCGGTCGCCGCTCCGATGCTGCGTCTCGTCGGCACAACGCCGGCGGGAGTCGTCCGTCGCGGGACAACCGCCTCCGTGTCGATCCGCTTCTGGGTCAGCGACGCAGCCCGGCTCCAGGCGCGCCTGACGCCGCTTCGTTCGACCCGTGCCGTCCCGCTGCTCGCGGGAACCTCGTTTGCGGGAAGCCGCTCGTCCAAGACCAGAACGGTCGTCGCGACCACAGTCTCGGGCCACGGTGCATACCTCTTGCGGGCGCGGGTCGGGGCCGCCCGGCTGCTCCGGGGGCGCTCGTACCTCGTGCGGCTCACGGCCGTCTACGCGGGTGGCCGGCAGCGAACGCTGACAATCCGCGTCCGGGTCTGACGCTAGAGGATCGACCAGAGAGCGAGGGTGAGCACCGCTCTCAGAAGGGCGGCGGCACACGTCGCCTGAAACGCTCGGTCGGCTGTCCTCGCCCGCGTCGCCGACAGCCCTCGCCGAGCGCTCAGCCGAGCGCCGACCCCGAGCACGAACAAGCCGTTTGCGCGGCCGCTTCGAACTCAGGGGTTCGTGGCAGCCGTGGTGCCCGCCGTGGCGGGCGCGGGGCTCGCAGGTTCGGTGGTCGTGGTCTTCGGTGGTGAAGCCGCCGGTGCCGGAACCGGGCGGGGAATGACCCATGAGATGGGCAGCCAGAGTTCGACCACAGAGCACGGAGTGCTGCGTTCCGTGACGACATGGAAGACCGCCGAGTCGACAGCTTTGGGAACCGCGTTCGTCGGAGGCTGACCCACGTCCAAGAGGATCGCGTTCAACTGGCCGAGCTCACACTCTTTCCCAAGCAGCGGTGAGAGCTCTGCGCGGTGTTCGGTGGGGACGACCACGAGAACGCTGCTCGGCGTCTTGGGCAGAAACTCACCCGTGACGACTTTCTGGCGATCTCGCTCTTCCTGCGCAACCCTGTCCTCCCGCTTGATCAAGTCGGCGTTCGTGGCCAGAGCGAACGTCGCGGCCCCCAAAGCCGCGAGCAGCGCGCCGACGAAGAGGAACACCGTGGCCCAGGTGCTCACCATCCGCGCCCGTTCCGCTCGCGCAGTTGGCAGCAGGGTGACGTCCCGGGCCTCGAGCAGCCGAGTCCGTTCGTCCGCAGTCGTCTCAGCTAGCGGTCGCCGAAGCTTGGCGAGCTTGTTGAGGCGCTTTTGGAGCGACTCGAGATCGGGTTGACCTCCTAGCAAGTACGGGTTTCCGTCGATCAGCTTTCGGATGCGAGATGCGAAGTATCCGTCACTCAGGAGGTAGTTCAGCGTGACGCGGCCGGACCGTGCCTGCCAGATGACCGAACCAACGAGGATGCCGACACCGACCACGAAGGCGACAAGGCCGACGTACGCCAGGAAGAGGTACGTGCCGTCTAGCTCTCCCTTGCCAAGTCGATCGAGTGTCAGCTTGGTGACTGCAGCGGAACCCACAGCCGCGACTGCGCCAACGGCCCACTTTCCTGCTGCTCCGACCCGCGCGATGTACGAGTCCGGGGATTGACCGGTGTCTTCCGGGGCCGGGTTCGGTGCCGGCCCGCCCGGCGGCGCTTCCCCAGTTCCCCCAGCAGCTCCCGGGTCGGTCACGACGATCCCGCACTCTGACGCCGCCTGGCCAACGTGCTCACCTCACAACCGAAGCTCGGGCCGTACCGGATCTTCCTTCTTCTTCTCCTTCTTCTTCGTCCTCTCTGGCCCGACCGGCGGTTCTGTCGTCGATCCGGGGGCGATCACAACGTAGAGGTCGTAGGTCCCGAATCGCACGAGCCACGGCTTTGCGCGCGGCACGACGGTGACGCGGGACGGCTCACCGTCCTTCGGACTCAGCACGAAATCTGGCTCGGGCACGGCGCCTTCCCTCTGACTCGATCGATCGCGAAGCCGCACAACGGCGGCGCCAACGTCTCACAGGCGGGGCCATGAGTCAATCGGCTCGAGACTACCGAGCCGGAGGCCGCGCAATCGACCCGCGCCGCAGCTGTGAAGATACGGGTGTGGACGGGCAGCGACTTCACCTGGCAGACATCGAAGGGGCGGCTGGGCGTAGCGGCGCCGGCGTCGACTGGCGTGCCGTCGTGCTCGTTGAAGGGATCAGCGACCGGTGCGCGCTCGAAGCGCTCGCTGAGCGCCGCGGTCGGAATCTCGACGCCGAGGGCGTCTCCGTCGTGCCGATCGGGGGCGCGCAGGCCATCGGAAGGCTCCTGGACGTGTTCGGTCCTCAGGGGCTCGACGTCAAGCTCGCGGGGCTCTGTGACGCGGGAGAGGAGGGCGACTTCCGGCGCGGTCTCGATCGGGCCGGCCTCGGCTCCGACCTCACGCGCGTCGAGATGGAACGGCTCGGTTTCTACGTCTGCGTCGCAGATCTGGAGGACGAACTGATCCGCGCTCTCGGTGCCGACGCCGTGGAGCAGGTCGTCGATGCTCAGGGAGAGCTTGGGTCCTTCCGGACGCTCCAGAAGCAGCCTGCGTGGCACGGACGGACCACCGAGGAGCAGCTTCGGCGCTTCATGGGCAGCGGCGGCCGGCGGAAGATCCGATACGGGCGGTTGCTCGTCGAGGCGCTCGATCTCACTCGAGTTCCTCGGCCGCTCGACCTGGTGCTTGCTCAGGTCTGAATTTCTTTCAAACGCGCTTTGCTCCGTTAGCCTCGTGTCAGCGGTCGCTGAAGGCCAACCGCACGCCGAGCGATGTCAGCACCGTTCCGGTGACGGCGTTCAACACGCGCCGGACAACGGAGCGCTGCAAGAGCGCGCCGACCTTGGCGACGAGCAGTGCGTAGGACGTCAGCCAGACGAGGCCCATGCCGATGAAGATTGCCGCGAGCAGCAGCGTCTCCGCAACGGCGGGGTCACCGGCGTCGACGAACTGCGGGATCAGGGTCGTGAAGACGAGCGCGATCTTCGGGTTCAGGAGGTTCGAGAGCAGGCCCTGTCGAAACGGCGACGTCTTGCGCCGCGCCGCGCGCTCCGGTGCAGCGTCGGCCGTGCCACGACAGGCGTCGCCGAGCGCGCGCAGGCCGAGGAAGACGAGGTACGCCGCGCCGGCGAGCTTGAGCAACGTGAAGGCCGGGGCCGACGCGTGCAGGAGGGCGGCAATGCCGAGCGCGGCGGCAACGGCCCAGACGAGCAAACCGGCATTGATCCCGACCGCCGTCTCGACCGCCGCCCGCCGCCCGCGCGTGAGCCCGTTCTGGAGAACGAGGGCCATGTCCGGCCCCGGCAGGACGACGATGACGGCGACAACGCCGACGAATCCGACTACGTTTCCCACCTCTCGGATCGTACGCGGTGGACGAGAAGGATCGTGAGCCCAAACAGCGCAGCGCTCGTCACGAGCGCCACGGAAAGACCCGCGAGCCCGGCGACGACGGCGATGCCGAACCCGCAGACGATCTCCCCCAGGTACTCGGCTTGAGCGAGGAAGGAGTGCACGGTCGCTCGAACGTCGCCACTCGTCTGCCGGTTCACCCAGATGGTGCCGAGAGTGCGCGTCAACGGCTTCGCGATCCCCGAGACGAGCAGCACGGCCGCACTGGCGGTCACTCCCTCGGGCGCACCCGCGAGGGCGACGAGACCGGCCGCGCCGGCCGCACAGGCGACGACATAGCCGCGCCGCGCTGTTCGCACGCCATCGATGTGGGACTCGACGATGCGCAAGGCGCCCGCACCCACGAGCAGCGTGAGGACGCCCAGGGCGGTGAACCAGACGACGGGATCCGAGGGAAGCCCGAGGTCGACAAGCTGCTTGGCCTGGAGTCGACCTGACGCGTCGCCGGCACCGTTGACCAGAAACGTCGCCGCGAACACGACAACGATCGCGCGGCTGCGACGTACGAGCGTCGATCCGCGCACGAGGATCGCCCATGACGCCGACCATCGCCTCGTGGCCGTGGGTACGAATCGCTGCTCGCGGAAGCGGAACACCACGTAGAGGGCGAGCAGCAGCATGGCGGCTCCGGCGAGCACCATCGCCGTGCTCCGTTGCGTCAGCGAAGCGAGGGCGCCGACGCCCACGAGGCCGGCCGCTGCGCCGGTCAGCTGGGCTCGCCCCGATCGCATCAGCACAGCGGAGATGCGCGCCGGCCCATCGAGCTCGTCGGTGATCCACGCGACGTCCGCGCCGCTGGCGAACGTCCACGACAGCCCCCACACCATCTGCGTCGCGACCAGCAACTCGAAGTCGGTCACGAGGCCCGTCGCGATCATCGCGGTGCCCATGAGAACGTGGGAGACGACCAGCGACCACTTCCGGCTGATCGTGTCGGCGACGACGCCGGCCGGGATCTCGAACACGAGCGCGACGACCCCCTGCGCCACCCCGATCAGGACGAGCTGGGACGGCGACAGGTCTGCGTCGACGACCAGATAGACACTCGTCACCAGCCACCAGCCGTTGTGGAGCACGGCCCGCCACCAGATCCACCTCGAGAAGACCGCAGCGAGGTCGGGGCCGGCGCTGCCGGTGAGTGTTGTCTTAGCGGCGTCTACAAGTGCCGCGATCCCCAAGTTCAGCGGTTTCCGCCACATGCGTCATATCCTCCGAATAGGTCAAAAAGCCCTTCGCGATGGACATGACTGCTGCGCGCATCTCCGCTCCTTGGTGGATCGGCGCCACGGTGTTACCCGGGGGAGATCATAGGGCCTCCGGCGCCGCGCCTCGGTAGCCTCGGCGCGTGCAGGCCCGCCTCCTCTCGCCTCGGACGGTGCGCTGGGTCGCGCCGATCCTCTACGTCGCGACGCTGAGCGGCTACATGTGGCGGGAGGGCATCCCGGTGGGACGCGAGCGGCTGTTCCTCTGGATCGTGCTCGGCCTGCTCGCGGTCTCGACCACGAATCTCCTGGGCTGGGCGCGCGGCGTACTCTTCGAATGGCTGCCGCTCGCGCTCGTGCTCGCGGCCTACGACCTGCTTCGCGGCCACGCCGACGGTCTGCTCTTCTCGGCCTGGTATCGGCCGCAACTCGAGGCCGATTCCTTTCTCTTCGGCGGCACGGTCCCCACGGTCTGGCTGCAGGATCGGCTCTGGCACGGTTCGTCGAACCTGCGCTGGTACGACTACGCGTCCTGGGCCGTCTACGTGAGTTACTTCCTCGCGACGTACCTGATCGCCGCGCTCCTCTGGTTCTTCGCCCGTGAGCGCTTTCGGCGGTATGTCGCCTCTGTCGCGCTCCTCGCGGGGATGGCATTCGCCACGTTCGCGCTCGTTCCCGCTGCGCCTCCGTGGCTCGCCAGCCGGGAGGGCGAGCTCGACCGGACGACGCGTCTGATCGGTCCGATCTCCGGCCACATCCCGTTCCTCTCCTTTTCGTTCGAGGACCTGTTCGAGCGCGGATGGGACTACTCCAATCCGGTCGCGGCCGTGCCGTCGCTGCACGCGGCCTACACCCTGCTGATCACGCTGTCTCTCTGGCGCGCGGCACGATGGACCTGGGCTCGTGCCCTGCTGGCGCTCTACCCACTGGCGATGGCGTTCGCGCTCGTCTACTCCGCCGAGCACTACGTCGTCGACATTCTCCTCGGCTGGGCGTACACACTCATAGCGGTCTGGATCGTGAGCCGCGCGGCAGGCTGGTTAGCTGGCCGCAGCAGCGTCGCGCCTGCGCGCGAGCTGTGACAGCGCCACCGCGAGCACGAGCGCGCCGCCGTAAAAGAGCTGCTGGACAAACGTCTGAACGCCCAGCAGCTGCAGGCCCGTGATGCCGGTGACGAGGAAGTAGACCGCAGCGATCGAGCCGAGCGGGTTGAAGCGGCCGGGCATGATCGTCGTGGCGCCGAGGAACGCCGCGGCGAACGCGGGCAACAGGAAGCTGAGACTCGAGGTCGGGTCGGCAGAGCCGAGCGTGCCGGCGTAGAGGACGCCCGCCAGGGCGCTGATCACACCCGAAACGACGAATGCGCCCCACCGCAGCCGCCGCACGCGGATGCCGCTCAACCGCGCGACGCTGCGGCCGCGTCCGACGAAGAGCAGCCTCCGCCCCACCGGCATGAACTCGAAGACGTAGAACATGATCAGCCCGACCGCGATGCCGTAGTAGAAGGCGAGCGGGATCCCGAGGAGCTGCTTGACGACGACGTAGTCGATCAGGTCGATCGAGACGCCGCTGATCGTCTGCGAGTTGCTGATCCAGAGGATCACGCCGGCGATGAACGTCGACGTGCCGAGAGTGACGATCAGCGAGTCGATCCCGAGTAGGACGATGATCGCGCCGTTGATCACGCCCACCAGCAGGCCGATCACGAGCGCGGCGGCGATCGACATCCCGATCGGCCAGCCGTGGTTGACGTTGAGAATCGCCAGGCTCATGCAGGAGAGGCCCATCGTCGCCGCAACGGATAGGTCGTAGTCGCCGGCGATCAAGGGAGGCAGGAGCGCGAGGGTCAGGACGACGAGGATCGCCTGCGACCCGAAGATGGTCGAGAAGTTCGCGGTCGTCAGGAACGTGTCCGGCCGGAGGATCCCGAAGACGACGACGACGACGCCCCAGACGGCGAGCAGCGCGTAGCGCTCGAGCAGATCTGCCGCGAGGGAGCGCGACTTCATGCGACCACGCCGGCGACCTCGGCCGCCATCGCCGCATAGCTCTGCTCGATGATCCGTTCCTTCGTCACGTCCTCGCCGACGAGCTCCCGCCAGACACGGCCCCGGCCGAAGACGATCACGCGGTCGCAAAGGAGCGAGAGCTGCTCGTAGTCGCTACTCGCGCAGAGCACGTGCATGCCGCGCTCCTCGACCGCGGTGCGGATGAGCCCGAAGATCTGCTGCCGTGCTCCGACGTCCACGCCCTGCGTCGGCTCGTCCAGAAGCAGGAGCCGCGGCTCGGTCTGAAACCATTTCGCGAGCAGCGCCTTCTGCTGGTTGCCGCCCGAGAGCGCGCCGTACGGCAGCGACGGGTCGTTCGGACGCACGTCGAATTCCTGCATCAGCGCCCGTGTCTCCCGCCGCATCCGCCGCAGCTCGAGCGAGACCCCGTTGAAGTAGCGGTCGAGAACGGCGAGAGCCAGGTTCTCGACCACCGGCAACGACCCGACGCTCCCGTCGTTCTTCCGGTCGGCGGGGATGAGCGCGATCGCGGACCGCGTGGCCACCGGCGGCGTCAGCCGCGTCAGATCGATCTCGTTGCCGTCGAGCTCGAGCCGGCCGGCTCGAGCCGATCGTGCACCGTAGAGCAGGTGCGCGACCTCCTCGAAGCCGGAGCCGATCAGGCCGGTCAGCCCGACGATCTCGCCGTCGTGCATCTGGAAGGAGACGTCGTTCACGATCGAGCCGGTCAGCCCCTCGACCGAGACACCGACCTTCCGCTCGGTCATGTCGGCATGCTCGACGTCGCCGAGCTTCGCAAGCTGGCGGCCGATAATCATCTCGACGAACGTCGTCTCGCTCGTCTCACGGGTGCCGACCGTGCCGACGAGCGCGCCGTCGCGCAGGACGGTGACGCGGTCGGTGATCTCCCGCACCTCGTCGAGGTCGTGCGAGACGAAGAGGACGCTCGCGCCGGCCGCAGCCGCGTCGCGGACGAGGGAAAACAGCACCTCGATCCCCTCTCGCGGCAGAAAGACCGTCGGCTCGTCGAGCACGAGCACGCCCTGACCCGTGCCGACCCCGCGGATCTCCTCGATCGCGCGAACGATCGCGAGCAGCGCCCGCTCGACCGGCTTCAGGTCGGCGACGATCGCGGTTGGGTCGATCCGCAGGCCGTACTGGTCGAACGTCTCGCGTGCCCGCCTCCGCTCACGCCGCCAGGAGATCCCGAAGCGCGAGCGCGAGGAGGCGAGTTCCGCCACGCGGAGGTTCTCGAGCACGCTGAGCGACTCGATCAGCCCCAGGTCCTGGTGCACGAAGCTGAGCCCGAGCTGGCGGAACTGCCCCGGAGCGAGCGGCAGCCGGACGGGTTCGCCGTCGATCAGCAGCTCGCCCCCGTCCGGGTCGTGGAAGCCGGCGAGGACCTTGATCAGCGTCGACTTGCCGGAGCCGTTCTCCCCGAGGAGGCCATGGACCTCCCCGGGGAGCAAGCTCAGGTCGACTCCGCGAAGCGCCTGCGTCCCGCCGAAGCTCTTCGACAGGTTGCGCAGCTCGAGCCGCGGCGGTGCGACCTCCTCCACCGCTACTGCAGGCCCCAGAGCTTGCGGTAGCCGCTGACGTATGTCGTGCCCCAGCCCGAGGCGAACTTCGGGCCGGCCTGACCGATGTTCGTCTTGTCGAAGACGCGCACAGGTACGCGGGCGTTCTTCACGGGCTTGAGGCCGCCCATGATCCGCATCGACTGGTCCGCGATCGCAAAGCCGATCCACTCGAGGTTCTCGCCGACGTTCATCGTGACGATGTCGCCCTGCTTGACCATCTTCAGGATCTCGGGCGTCCCGTTGAACGTCGAGATCTTCACCCGGCCGGTGCGACCTGCGGCGCGGATCGCCGCGGCCGCGAACGGCACCTCGGCGCTGTCGTAGAGAGCGATCACGTAGTTGATCCCCGGGTCGCCTGTGAGGGCCGCCTGGACGTTCGGCTGGATCTTCGTCGCGACGTCGGCGATCGTCACGTCCGTGAACTTCAGCTTGCAGCTCGCGCAGTACTTGCGGAACTCCTCGCGGATGCCGGCCACCATCGGCACGGTCGACTTCACCTGGTTGATCGTCACGACGAGCGCGTTCGCCTTACCCTTCGTGTCGGCGATCGCCTGGTCTGCGATCAGCTGACCGGCGATCTTGTAGGGGATGTTGACGAGACCGCCGACGTTCGGCGCGGACGGCTGGTTGTCGTCGTAGAGGTGCGCGACGATCGTCGGGATCCCCTTCGCCTTCGCCGCCTTGATCTGAGGCTGGAGGCCCGCCGGGTCGTTGCCGGCGAGGAGCACGATCGCGCTCGCCTTCTGCGCAACCGCGGCGTTCATGCCCTGTACCCACTGCGACGGCTGGCCCTGGTTCTGCCAGATCGTCACCTTCACGCCAGCAGGAGCGGTGATGCGCTTGATGTGATTCGCGATCGTCGAGACGAACGGGATCTGGCTCGACGCCGGGATGATGAAGATCGTCTTGCCGCCCGCCCTCGCCTTCGCGTTGAAAGCCGGGCCCGGCGCAACGAACTTCGGCACCGCCTTGTGCTTGTTCAGGTTCGCCTGTGCTCCTGTCCATGACGCCGTGGGCGCTGCCACGCCGGCGGCGATCGCCACCGCCGCCACTGCAATCGCGGCGATGAGAATCGAGACCCGTTGTTTCATTCGTTGCCCTCCAGTCGGTAGTGCGTTCGAGCCGACTCCCGGCTCACATATCCGTCGATCACGTCTTCCTGGACCGCCTTGCGGTCCCGTTCCAGCGGGTCGCCGTAGCCGCCCCCGCACGGAGAGATCAGGCAGAGCCGATCGCCGGCCGCAGCCTTGCGGTAGGGAAACTTGGACGGCAGCTCGAGCTCGGCTTCGGTCCCCCGGTTGAGCAGGACAGCCCCCGGCGTCCCTTCCGCTCCGCCGAAGAGGCCGGGCGGCGCCGTGACTGAGCCGTCGCCCTCGAGCGAGTAGCCGGCTTCGTCGAGAAACTCGATCTCCCGGGTGCTCCCGAGGCCGCCGCGCCACCGGCCCGGTCCGCCCCGGTCCTCGAGCAGCTCGTACTGCGTCACGCGCAGCGGGAAGTGCGACTCGATGTCCTCGATCGGGTTGTTGCGGGTGTTCGCGTAGAGCGTGTCGACGGCGTCGAGCCCGTCCTTGCCGTAGCGCCCGCCGTACGAGCCCTCCTGGATGTCCATGTAGACCCAGTGCTGGCCGTCGCGGAAGCCCGAGTAGGCGACCACCTTGAGGTTGCCGACGCCCGCCGCCACGCCTTCGGGCAGGATCGGCGCCATCGCCCGCATCAGCACGTCGGCGATGATGTTGCCCGAGCAGAAGCGCGCGATCGTCGGCGCCGGGAAGCGCGGGTTGGCGATCGTGCCCTCCGGGGCGCTGATGGTCACCGGCCTGAACAGCCCGGCGTTGGTGGCCACAGCGTCGTGGCGCGCGGTGTCCAGCAGCAGCGAGCG
>JAWVCW010000016.1:0-86358 GCA_033857955.1 Gaiellaceae bacterium
GAGGTACGGGCCGCCGGCTGGAGCGCCGCGAGCGGCGCGAGGCTGCGCCGGAGGCCGGCTCCGCCGGCCGGGAGGCGCAGCCGGCCAGGGGCCGCGCCTCAGTCGCCGGTTCCGGCGGCTGGCGCGCGGTTCCTGGCGCGCCGCTTGCGGTGCGTAAGCCGGTGGAACAGTACGGAGGTACGGGCCGCCGGCTGGAGCGCCGCGAGCGGCGCGAGGCTGCGCCGGAGGCCGGCTCCGCCGGCCGGGAGGCGCAGCCGGCCAGGGGCCGCGCGTCAGTCGCCGGCCACGAAGAACTGCCAATCCCCGTCCGGGGTGATCGCCGTGCGCCAGCCGAGGTACATCCCGCCTGCCTTCATCGAATCGATCTGCTCCTGCGTGTAGAGACCCGCGTCGACCAGGGCCTGCCAGTCGGCGTCTGTCGGCGATTCGTTGTAGGCCGACGGCCAGGCGTAGGAGCCGGTCTCGTTGCGCGTGTAGGGCAGCGTCAGGATCGTCGCGAGCGCGCGCATCGGCTTGTCGGTGCCCGCTTCCTCGAGCCGGCGCCAGTAGGTGGAGGCGTCCGTCTCACTGCCGTAGGTGAACGTGAAGCCTGCGCCCTTCTCGAGCGCGATCTGCTCGAGCGTGTCGTAGTCGCAGGCGACTGCGGCGCCGAAGACGCGCTTCCGGACGTCCGCCACTGCGGCCGGCAGCTTCTGCTCGGGGAGCGTCAGGCGCAGCGCTGAGGTCGAGCAGGCGACCTCAGGTTGTGTCGCGACCGTTTCCGTCTGGGTGACCGTCTGAGTCACGGTCTCGGGCAGGGTCGAACCGGCGTTGCTGCCGTTGTCCGACCCGCAACCGGCGACGACGAGAGCGAGGACGGCGCCGAGCACGAATCTCATGCCGAAGGAATAGCAGCGCAGCCCGTCCTCGGTCGCAGTCGGTCCCACGCGCGGCTCAGAGATGGATCGAGCCCTGTGCGAGCGCCTCCGCGCCGTTCGACTCCTCGGCTCGCACGAGCACGACGCGGACGAACGAGCCGTGGCCGGCAAGCTCCGCCGGCTCGATGAACGCGCCAAAGGGCTGGACGAGCTCGCCGTCGACGGAGAGCTCACCCCGAAGCACGCAGCCGATACCCGGCCCGGCCGCCGCGCCGCCGTCGCGCTCGCAACGCATCGCGTAATCGGCCCACGGATCGAGCTCGACGTGTGCCGAGAGCTTCGCGTCCTCGACCGACCACTCGGTCAACTCCCAGCGGAGCACGGTCGCGCCGTCGACCCCGGCCTCCAGCACCGCCTCGTCTGAGCCGAAGGCGGCGCTACCCGCATGCAGCGTCGAAAGCTCGCCGGAGGCGACGTAGACGATCCGGCCGCCGCGGGCGAGCTCGAGCGACTCGCCCGGCCCGAGGAGGTCTTCGTACAGCGACAGCGACGTCATCGCCGGGAGGATTCCACAGGACGTTCCTACGGCGCTACAAGCACGCGGCCGGGCTCGCCGGCCAGGCTCGCCTTGAACGCGTCGTCGGCGCGGTCGAGCGCGAACGACGGGCCGACGAGACTCGCGAGGTCGAGCTCGCCGGAGCGGACGAGCCCCAGCAGGCGCGGCAGCGCGACCGCCGGGTCCTCGGAGCCGTAAATCGTCCCGGTGAGCGTCTTCTCCCGGTTCGAGAACTCGAAGGGGTCGAGCTCGAGCGTCTCCCCTCCCGCCGGCAGCCCCACGACGACGGCCGTGCCGCCGCCGCGCGTCCAGCGCAGCGCGAGCTTGGTCGTCGCGGGCGCGCCGACCGCGTCGAACGCGTAGTCGACGCCCTCGGGGTCGAGCTCGCGGACAGCCTCGCGCAGGTCGTCGGGCGCGCAGGCGCGGGTCGCGCCGAGCGCCAGCGCCTGCTCGCGGCGGCCCGCGACCGGATCGACGACGAGGATCTCGGTCGCGCCGGCGATTCGGGCTCCCTGGACGACGAACTGCCCGACGCCGCCGGCCCCGATCACGAGCGCCGTGAACCCAGGCTCGGGACGAGCTGCGTTCAACACGGCGCCGACCCCTGTCAGCGCCGCGCAGCCGAGCAGCGCCGCCGCTTCCATCGGAACGTCCGGGCCAAGGGGCATCGCAGCGCCCGCCGCGACGACGACCCGCTCTGCAAGCGCGCCCGTCGCCGTGCCCCGGTAGACGGTCTTGCCGTCGAGGGACATCCCCGTCCGGCCGTCGAGCAGCGTCCCGCGCCCGATCGCCGAGGAGAGCGGCCCGCATGCCGCGGGGCGGCCGCGGCGGCAGGGCCCGCACTCGCCGCACGCCGGCGCCCAGGACAGAACGACGCGGTCGCCTTCCCGCAGCCCGGTTGCCTCGCTGCCGACCGCCTCGACCACACCGGCGCCCTCGTGGCCGAGCACGATCGGCGTCGGCCGGTCCCACTCGCCCTTGTAGGAGTGCAAGTCGGTGCCGCAGACGCCGACCGCGTTCATCCGGACGACGACCTCGCCCGGCAGCGGCTCCTCGAGCTCGATCTCCTCCAGCTCGAGCCGGCCCGGCTCGTGCATCACGGCTGCTCGGGTCTTCACTCCACCTCGACGTGAATCCGCTGCCCCGACTGGCTGAGCGGGCCGCCGCCGCGCCCGTTCCGGGCCGCCATCGCCTCGGCCAGGATCGAGAGGGCGACCTCGGGATTCGCGTCGGCACCGATGTCGAGCCCGCACGGGCCCGAGATGCGCTCGATCGCCGCCTCGTCGACGCCGAGCTCGCGCAGCCGCTCACGCTTCTTCTCCTGGTTCCGGCGACCGCCGATCAGGCCGATGTAGAACGCGTCGCTCGCGAGCGCCAGCTCGAGCGCCGGCAGGTCGAACTTGTCGTCGTGCGTGAGAATCACAATCGCGGTCGCATGGTCGGGAGCCACCTGCGCGAACGTCTCCTCCGGCCAGGCGACGATCAGCTCGTCCGCGCTCGGGATTCGCTCGCGCGTCGCGAACTTGGCGCGGGCATCGGCGACGATCGTCGTCCAGCCGAGCAGGTTCGCCGCCCCGGCAAGCGCTTCAGCCGTATCGACTGCGCCGTACACGAAGAGACGCGGCGGAGGGCCGTAGACCTCGGCGAAGACCTTCCGGCCCTCGAGCTCGAGCATCCGGTTGCGCGCGCCGCGGATCAGCTCGTCGGCGTGAGCGGCGAGCTCCGCCGGCCCGTCGCCGACCGTCTCGCCCCCCTCGAGGACGAGCAGCTTCGTCCCGAGCTCCTTGCCCTCGACGACCGTCAGGACGACGCCGCGGCCGCCGTCGCGCTGAAGCGCCAGCAGGCGCTCGATCACGGCAGCTTTTCGACGAAGACGTCGATCTCGCCGCCGCAGGGAAGGCCGACGGCCCACGCCTCCTCGTCGGAGATGCCGTAGGAGAGCAGCTTCGGCTCGCCGGTCTCGAGTACCTCGCGCGCCTGCTCGAAGACGTCACCCTCCACGCATCCGCCGGAGACCGAGCCGCAGAGCTTGCCGCTCCCCGAGATCGCGAGGCTCGAGCCGACCGGCCTCGGAGCCGACCGGCGGCTCGCGATCACGGTGGCGACGGCGACCTGCTCTCCAGCCGCCTGCCAGCGCTCGATCTCGGGAAGGATTTCCTTCACGCCTCGATTATCGCCTTCGGACGCTCTCCGGCAGCGGGCGGCGGTTGGCACGGGCGCTCCACTCGTCCGCCGAGCGCGACTCCGGGTCTCGCGGCTTCGCCGGATAGCCGAACGAGAGGATGATCGCGATGCGCTCGTCGTCGTCGAGCTCGAGCGCCGCGCGTGCCCCCGGCTCGTCGGCCAAGGCGTTCGGGCACGACCCCACTCCCTGGTTCCAGGCCGCGAGCAGCATGTTCTCCGCCGCGCGGCCGGCATCGAACGAGACAGGTCCCTTGCCGCTGACGACGATCGCGACGACGAAGGGGGCGCCGCGCAGGTTCGTGGGCTCGTAGACGGAGTCTGCGAGGAGCTCGCCGGGGACGACGTCGAATCGCCAGGGCTGCCTGTTCTTCGAGCTACCGGCGAGACGGCCGGCGTCGAGGATCCGTTCCTCCACGTCCGGCGGCAGCGCCCGCGGCTCGTACTCCCGCACCTCTCGCCTTCTCGCGATGGCGAGCAACGTGTCCATGGGCGATAGCCTGCCATTTCCATGACTGACCAGGCCGCCGTGAGCCTTCTCCGCTGGCTGCGACGGCAGCTGCGCGAGCCGACGCCCTGGCGCGAGCGACTCGAGGCCGCGGTCGCGAACGACGACCCGGAGGAGGCGCGCCGACTGCTCACGCGGATGGACTTCACGGACGCGCAGCGCCGCCACGTCGCCGGCTTGATCGACCGCTGGGCGGAGAGGGGATGAGCGTTCAGGCCAATGCGGCGCTCGTGCGCCGGATCATGAAGGCGTTCGCGCAGAAGCAAGGCTTCGCGCTGCGCGACTGCTTCGCCGAGGACGCGGTCTGGCATGTCCCCGGCGGCGGCGTGATGTCCGGGACATATCGCGGTCGCTCCGAAATCTTCCGCTTCCTCGCCCGCCTCCCGAAGTTGACGGACGGGACCTACCGTTCGACCTACATCGACGCACTCGCCAGCGCGGAGCGCGGCGCCGGGCTGTACCGCGCGCGGGGCGAGCGCGAGGGCCGCTCGCTCGACATCGAGCAGCTGCTGCTCTTCACGATCAAGGACGGCCTCGTGACGGAGGTGCTCGCGCTCCCGAGCGATCCTGCGGCCTTTGACGAGTTCTGGTCCGAGTGACCTAGGCGCGCACCGGGTTCGTCAGCGTCCCGATCCGCTCGATCTCGACCGTCACCTCGTCGCCGTCGGCGAGGAAGATGGGCGGGTCGCGAAAGACGCCGACCCCGGCGGGCGTTCCCGTCAGCACGAGGTCGCCGGGCTCGAGCGTGATCGCCTCCGAAACGAACGCGATCACCTCGGCGACGGAGAAGATCATGTCCGCGGTGGACGACTCCTGGCGGACCTCGCCGTTGACGAGGCAGCGGATCCGGAGGCTCTGAGGGTCGCCGACCTCGGCGGCGGGCACGAACTCGCCGACCGGGCCGAACGTGTCGAGCGACTTCGAGCGGGTGAACTGCCCGTCGGCGCGCTGGAGGTCGCGGGCGGTCACGTCGTTCGCGCAAAGGTAACCACGCACGGCTTCGAGCGCGTTCTCGACGCGCGCTCCCTTCACGCGAGTGCCGATCAGCACGCCGAGTTCGGCCTCGTAGTCGACCTCGTCCGAGATCGACGGCAGAACGATCGGGTCGCCCGGCCCGGTCAGCGCGGTCGGCCACTTCGCGAAGAGGAGCGGCCTCTCCGGCAGCCTCACCCCTTGCTCCTCCGCGTGGTCGCGATAGTTCAGCCCGACGCAGATCACCTTGCCGGGGCGTTCGATCGGAAGCACTGTTACTCCACCTCGTGTTCGGGTTCCGGGATCGCCTCGCGGAACTCGACCTCGAGACGCTGGATCCGCGAGCCTTCGATCTCGATCACGCGCAGGCTCAGGCCGTCGATCGTCACCTCGTCGCCGATCTCGGGTGCGCGGCCGAGCGCGCCGAAGACGGTGCCGGCCATCGTGTGGTAGTCCTCGACCTCGATCTCGGTGCCGAACTGCTCGTTGAAGTCGTCGATCGGGAACGTGCCGTCGATCCGGATGTGGGTGTCGTCGATTCGCTCGACCGACTCGTCGGGAAGATCGAACTCGTCCTCGATCTCGCCTACGATCTCCTCCAGCAGGTCCTCGAGCGTGACGATCCCCTGCATCGCGCCGTACTCGTCCACGACGACGGCCATGTGCTGGTTCTGCTTGCGGAACTCGGCGAGGAGCGCCGCCAGATCCTTCGTCTCCGGGACGATGTAGACCGGCCTCAGGAGCTGCTCGATCTCCACCTGCTCCATCCCGCGATCGTGCAGGGCCGAGAAGAGGTCGCGCACGTGCAGGATCCCGGCGATCTCGTCGAGCGACTCGCGATAGACGGGATAGCGCGTGTACGGCGACTCGAGCAGCGCGGCGAGCGCCTCCTCGGTCGGCAGCGAGATCGAGATCGCGACCACCTCGGGCCGCGGCACCATCACCTCGTGGACCTCCTTGTCCGCGAAGTCGAAGACCTTGTAGAGCATCTCCTCCTCGGTCGTCGCGATCACGCCCGCATCCTCGGCCCCGGCCACGATGTGCCGGATGTCCTCCTCGGTGTGGGCGAGCTCGCCGGCCGGCGCCGGCGTCACGCCGAACAGGCGCGTGACCGCGTTCGCGGAGATTTGCAGCAGCCAGTTGAAGGGCTTCACGACCCTCTGCAGCGCCCCGAGCGGAAGCGCGAGCCCCTTGGCGATCCATTCGGCTTTCTGGAGCGCGATCGCCTTCGGCACGAGCTCGCCGAGCCCGACGCTGAGGTACGTGAGGATCAGGAACGCAAGCGCGTAGGCGATCCCGTGCGACACGACGGGGTCGAAGTAGCTCGAGAGCAGGGGCTGGCCGACGGCGCCGAGGGCGATCCCGAAGACCGTGATCCCGATCTGCACGGTGCTGATGAACTTGACCGGGTTGTCCATCAGCTCGAGCGCCTTGCGGGCGCGGCGGCTGCCCGCCTCGGCCTCGGGTTCCAGGCGCGTCCGGCGCGCAGTCACGAGCGCGTACTCGGCAGCGACGAAGACCGCGTTCCCAAGCACGAGCAGGAAGATCGCGAGGATTCGAAGGGCGTCGCTCATGCCCCGCTCTCCGGGGCCCGCGGACTAGAAGGATCGTCCAAGCTGGCGCGCAGTATAGGCAACGGCTCCGACGTCCTCGCGCCTCTCCGCCCGCTCCTCGAGCACGAGGCGCTCCAGATGGGAAAGCGTCTCGGCCACCGCGAAGCGGCGCGAGGCCGGCTTCAGGGTCGCGCCGAAGAGGTCGAACGACAGCTCGTAGCCGGTGCGCGGCTGCTCCGTCAGGGCGGCCTCGGTGAACGCCAGCCGCTCGCGATGGTGCTCGATCAGCTCCCGCGCGCGGCCGACCGGATCTTCGATCGGGTCGCCGTGCCCCGGCAGCGCGATCGCCGGCTCGAGCTCGATCGTCCGCTCCAGCGAATCGATGTAGTCGCCGAGGGGATCGGGCCTGCTCTCCGGCCAGAGGCCCACGGTCGGCGTGATCCGCCCGAGCAGATGGTCGGCCGAGATGAGAACGCCGTCCGAGAGGAGGCAGAGCTGGCCGTCGGCGTGGCCCGGGGCCGCGACGAGCTCCCAGCCGTCGAGGCGGTCTCCGTCGTCGACGAGCTGCGGATTGGGCTGGTAGCGGATGAAGGGGCGGTAGACGGCGCCCGACTCGATCAGCTCCTCCGTGATCTCCGACGGGACGCCGTGCGTGAGAAACCAGTCCGCAATCCTCGTCGGCCAGTCGTCGTTCGCCCAGACGAGCTCGCACTGGGAGTAGTCGAGCTCGCCCTGGTAGACCGGCGCGCCCGTCAGCTCCGCGACATCCGCCGCCGCTCCCACGTGGTCGGGATGAAAGTGCGTGATGAAGATCCGCGCGACCTCGGCGCCGTCGAGCGCGGCCCGCCAGACCTCCTGTGCATCCGGCAGGCCGATCCCGGTGTCGACGAGGGTCCAGCCGTCGTCGCCCGGCAGCAGGTACGAGTGAACGTGGCCGGGCCGGGTCGGCAGGGGGGTCGTGATCCGACGGATGCCGGCTGGCAGATCCATCGGGCTATCCAACACTATTTGCGGCGATACGAACGTGTGTTCTATGATCTCGGGATGCGGGTCGAGTACCGGGAGGAGCCGTGCCGGAGCGCCCTGAACCGCGTCAAGGGGATGGGGTTCGACTGGTCGCTCAACCCCTATACCGGCTGCGTGCACCGCTGCACGTTCTGTTACGTCCGGGCGTTCGAGCACCGGGCAGACCGCCCCTCCGACGACCGTTACGGCCGCTCGATCCGCGTGAAGGTGAACGTCGCCGACGTGCTGGCGCGCGAGCTCGAGCGTCCGTCGTGGCGACGAGAGCAGGTCGCGATCGGCGCCGCGACCGACCCCTACCAGCCGTGTGAGGGCCGGTACAGGCTGACGCGCGCCTGTCTCGATGTCCTGGGCCGGTCCGGGACGCCGATCCGGCTGATCACGCGGGGCCCGCTGATCGTGCGCGACGTCGACGTGCTCCAGGAGGCCGCGAGGCGCTCTGACGTCGGCGTCATGTTCTCGGTGCCGACGCTCGATCCCGACGTCTGGCGGACGACCGAGCCCGGCACGGCGCCGCCCCGACAGCGGCTACGGGCCTTGACGACGCTCGTCGACGCCGGGATCAAGGCGAGCGTCGGCATGGCGCCGATCCTCCCCGGCCTCTCCGACCGGCCCGAGCAGCTCGCCGGGGTC
Source organism: Gaiellaceae bacterium (assembly GCA_033857955.1). Classification (GTDB taxonomy): domain Bacteria; phylum Actinomycetota; class Thermoleophilia; order Gaiellales; family Gaiellaceae; genus Gaiellasilicea. Next base: position 8,284 of record JAWVCW010000016.1, read on the forward strand.
GTCAAGGCCGTGCGTGCGGCCGGCGCGACCAGCGTCTGGGCAAACCTGCTCTACCTGCGCCCCGGGACGAAGGAGCACTTCCTCGAGGCGCTCGCGAAGGACTGGCCGGAGGAGCTCGAGCGATACGAGCAGCTGTACGCAAAGGGTGCCTATCTCCCCCGCTCCGAGGCAGATCCGGTACGGACCCGGGTGCGCGATCTTGCCCGCGAGCACGGCGTCCGCGACCGCCGGAGCGTGAAGCTCGTGCCCCCGCCGGAGCCCGTGCAGCTCTCGCTGAGTGTATGAGCGCCGGTTCGCGGCATACACTTCCCGCCTATGCCGGAAGAGATCACCTGCCTGATCGTCGACGACCATGAGGTCGTGCGCGAGGGGCTGCGCCTCTCGCTCTCTCGTGCGCCGCACATTCGCGTGATCGGCGAGGCCTCGGACGGCGCCGGCGCGGTCGCGCTCGTCGAGCGCCGCCGGCCGCAGGTGGTGATCATGGACGTCCGCATGCCGGGGATGGACGGGCTCGAGGCGACGAAGCAGATCAAGGCGAAGGTGCCCGAGACGGCGGTCCTGATCTTCACCGCGTACAGCGAGCGCTCGCTGCTCGGCCGTGGGCTCGAATCGGGTGCGAAGGGCTACATCCTGAAGGAGGCGCCGCACGCGACGCTGTTGCGCGCGATCGAGAAGGTCGCCGGGGGCGAGAGCTTCGTCGACCCCGCCCTGATGCCGACCTTCCTGACGGGCAAGGAGCAGAACGAGATGCTCACCGCGCGCGAGCGCGAGATCCTGCAGCTGCTCGCCGACGGAATGTCGAACGCGGACGTCGCGGCCCGGCTCTTCATCAGCCAGGAGACGGTCAAGAGCCACGTCCGGCACATCCTCGCGAAGCTCGAGGCGGACACGCGGACGCACGCGGTCGCCATCGCGCTGCGCGACGCGATCATCGACTGATGGCCGAGGAAGTCCCGGCCGACGAGCACGAGCGGCTCGTCGAGCGGATCATCACGGCCGAGCAGGACGAGCGGCGCCGGCTCGCGCTCTTCCTCCATGACGGCCCTGTCCAGAACCTGGCCGGGATCGCGCTGATGCTCGACGCAGCCGTCCAGTCGATCGACGAGGGCAAGCCGGAGATCGCGCGCGCGATCATGGCCTCGGCACTCGAGCGCCATCGCGAGACGATCCGCTCGCTCCGCGACCTCTCCTTCAACATCGAGCCGGTGGTGCTGCGCGACCAGGGTTTCAGCGCGGCCGTGCACGAGCTGGCGAACCAGCTCGGGATGGAGCACAAGGTGCGTATCGAGGTCGACGTCGAGCTGGCCGCGCAGCTCGGCGAGAAGGAGCAGGTCGGGCTCTATCAGATCGTCCGCGAGTCGCTGAACCAGGCCGTGCGTCGCGGGCCGCCGTCGAAGATCTCGGTGCGGATCCGGGACACCGCGGACGGAGAGATCGAGACGGTCGTCGCGGACAACGGGTCGGGCGAGAGGCGCACGGCGGCGCTCGACGCAATCGGGGAACGAGCGTCCACGCTCAACGGCCGCTTTTCGGTCGAGCAGGGCCCCGACGGCACGTCGATCCACGTCGTGTTTCCCTCGTACACGGGCAAACCCTCCTAGCCACTAAGATCGCCGTCCGATGACGGACGAGAACGGCAATCAGGGCGGTTCCAGCTACGTCCTCTTCGTGTGGTCGCCGGGCGGCTGGACGCTGCAGCAACGCGACGGCGAGGCGCCCGCAGTCGGCGCGACGGTTGCGAACGGCGAGACTCTCCTCCAGGTCGTCAAGCTCGGCCCGTCGCCGCTGCCGGGCGACCGGCGCCGCTGCGCGTTCACGCAGCTCGCCTGACCTGTCCGTTCGGGTCATGTCCGGGGCCTGACCCCTGACATGTCCCTTCTCGCCGGTGCTCGAAGACCACGCGCCGCATGAGCGGTGCACCGCGACCCCTTTGGGACACGACGGGGTCTGACCCCGGACACGTCCGGATAGGACGTCAGGCGAGCGCGGTCTCGGCGGCGATCCGGCCGTAGACGAGCGCGGCGGCGAGCCCGCTGCCGTACCCGCCGGTGAAGATGCCGCCCGCGTCCGCACCCGCTGCGCAGAGCCCCGGGACCGCGATCCCATGCCCGTCGAGCACGCGGGCCTGATCGTCGACCCTGAGGCCGCCGATCGTGTGCGTGACAGCGGCGCGCACGCGGACAGCGGTGAACGGAGGCTCCGCGAGCTTCGGCGAGGTCGGGAGCGCGAACGGGAGCTCCGCGGCAGGTCGGACGTCGCCGCCCGCCGCACGCGCGACCTCGACCAGCTCGGCGATTGAGCCGTACGGCGTCTGCTTGCGCAAGGCCGCCGTGTCGACCACGTACCACGCTGCGCCGCCCGGAAAGCGCTGGACGACGTCGCTCTCGTGCCATGCGGCCTCGCCCAGATCGATACCGGCGTCGTCGAGGACGAGCGCATGACGGGCGTAGAGCTGCGAGGCCGAAACGAACTCCTCCTCGGGCACATCGCCGGGCATCGCGCGGCCGTAGTACTCGTCCATCCCCTTGCTGACCGACGCTCCGAGCCCGAGGCCGTACGCGAGACCGTCCCCCTCGCTCCAGGGGCTCGCACGCAGCAGGAGATCCCGCTCGCGCGCGAGCCGGGCTGCGAAGCCTCCAGTCGCGAGCACCTGCGCCTCCGCGAACGGCGTCTCCAGCCGCACGTCGCCCGCCGCCCGGACGAGCGCCTCGGTCAGCGCACGTGGCTCGTAGCGACGTCCGACGGTCCGAGGGTTGGCGGTATCGACCGCGACCGGCTGCACCCCGAGCGACTCGAGCCAGTCGAGCGCGTCGTCGAGCTCGTCGACGATCCGGCGCTGCAGTATCGGATCGCCGGCCGGGCACTCCCGGCGGAAGTCCTCTCTGGTCCGATGCCGCCACACAACGCCGCTGGAGAGCAGCATCGAGCCGCCCGGCCGGTCGCCCTTCTCGAGGACGATGGGTGATGCGCCGAGCTCGCGCGCCCGGGCAGCGGCGACGAGGCCGGCCATGCCGGCGCCGGCGACCAGAAGCTCTCTCAGGTCAGTGAGAACGAAGGCTTGTGCTCGACGTACTCGAGCTTCACCCGGTCGGGCCCCCAGACGAAGAGCGCGATGGTGTTGGGGGCGTCGACGAGGTCGTCGATCTCGATGCCGATGTCTTCGGCGTCGGCACGGTGTTCCTCGACGGAGTCGACGAGGACGCCGATGTGGTTCAGGAGCGGACGTTCCGGGTTACCCGGATCGCCTTCGAGCAACTCGAGGTACGCGCCGCCCACCTCCAGCCGGCCGTCGCCGACCGGCGCAAAGCCGAGCGCCTCCCACTGCTCGGCTGCGGCAGCCGGGTCGGCGGAGACGACCGCGACGTGGTCGAGGTCGAGCTCCGAGTCGGTGTCGGCCTCCACGAGCACGATCTCGAAGCCCTCGCCCAGGTCGATGGTCGCGTCACGACCGTCCAGCGAGGAGACGCGCAGGCCGATGCGCGCGAGCGCGCCGCGCTCCCGCGGCCCCTCCGCGTCGAAGAGCGTGAGCTTTCCGCGGCGCGCATCGGCGCCGAGCAGCGTGAAGCGGTCGGTCTGCTCGATCACGCGCACGCCGAGCCGCTCGACCGCCGCTTCAGCCATCTGGCGGCGGTCTGCGACCCAGAGCGCAACGTGATCGAGAGTGCGCGGATTCACCTTGCGAGGATAGCCGTCGGCACTACCTCTTCTTCGCGTCGACCGCGCGCCGGAGCTGATCCTTGTTCATCTTCGAGCGGCCGTCGATCCCGAGCCGCTTCGCCTCCTCGTAGAGCTGGTCGCGGGTGCGTCCCCTCTCACGCCGCGTGCCCGAGCGAAGCCCACCGCGCCGGCCCGACGAGATATCCGTGCGCGACAGCCGCGACGATGTCTTCGCCTCGCCCTTCCGCGCGCGCTCCTTGTTGACCGTGCGCGCGGCGATCTCCTCTGCTTTCTCCTCGTTCGTGCCCCGATCCTCGAGGCTCTCCTTGATGTGCTCGTACTGACGCTCGCGCTTGGCGCTCCAAGCCTTCTGCGGCACGACCCCTCCTTCCGGATGAGAACGGGATCCGTGTTCCCCGTTCTTGCGAGGCTTACTCGCTGTCCAGCGGAGGGTTCTGGACGTTGTGCTCGGTCGCGTACGCGTCGACGAGCGGGTTGAGCACGTCGGCACCCTTGTCGTACGCGTAGTTGATCGCCACGAAGGGCTCCCACTTGTCCGGCAGCGCGTCCTCGGGGAAGATCGCCTCGACCGGGCACTCGGGCTCGCAGGCGCCGCAGTCGATGCACTCCTCAGGATCGATGATCAGCATCCGCTCGAACTCGTGGATGCAGTCGACCGGGCAAACGTCGACGCACGAGCGATCTTTGATGTCAATGCAGGGCTCGGCGATGATGTACGTCACGGCGGCGAGTGTATCGAGCGAGCTCAGCTCGACGGTGCAATTAGCTCGGCGACGAGCTCCGGCACGCGCTCGACCAGCGCAGACTTCACGACCACCTGGTCGAAGCCGGCTGTATGTGCCCGCTGGAGCCCCGCCTTGTCGGTGTGGTTCGTGAATCCCAGAATCGGAATGTCGGGCCAGGAGTCCACTACCTCCATCGGCTCGACCCGCGCGATGTCGGCGATCACCATGTCCGGCGGATCGACGCTGTCGGTCGTAATCAGGCGATGCCCGGCCAGCAAGGCTTCGAGCTTTCCCCGGAAGAAGAGATCGACCCCTGCGAGCAGGATGGTCGCCACAGCCGCGAATGTAGCAGTGTTTCTGCGCAAGATCGAAATCTTCAGAGCAGATTTCGATCGCGCAAGACCCCTGAAGTGTCGCGTCGCTCCGGGGACTCGACCAGGCCTAGCCGCTGAGGCCCAGGGCCTCGAAGATCCTGTTGATGTAGACGCGAAGCCGCCAGAACTCGCCGGCGAAGAGGAGCGCGCCGAGCGAGACGAGGATGAGGCCGCTGACGAACTGGATCGCGACGTAGTGGTCGCGGACACGCCGGAAGACACCCATCGCGGGAGCGAAGAGCGCCGCGGCGATCAGAAACGGGATCGCAAGCCCGAGGGCGTAGACGGCGAGCAGGACCGAGCCCTCCCACACCGTGTCGGAGTCGCCGGCGAGGACGAGGATCGAGCCGAGCACCGGCGTGATGCACGGGGCGGCGCACACAGCGAACGCGCCTCCGAGCAGGAAGCCCGACCCACGCCGGCGCGCGCCCTGCACGAGCCCCGCCCCGATCAGGCGGTCGGGCCACGGCAGCAGGCCCATGAACACGAGCCCGAAGACGATTAGGATGAAGCCGGCCACCTGCTCGAGCAGGAACTGGTTGCGCGTGATCGAGAGGCCGATCGCCGCCGCGCCGGCCCCGAGCAGCACGAAGAACGTCACGAGCCCGGCCACGAACGGCAGGCTCGAGACGACGACTCGCCGGGCCGCACCGGGCTCGCCCAGCCGCTCGGCCTCGACCGACGACACCGCGGACAGGTAGCCGGGAACGAGCGGCAGCACACACGGGGCGAGGAAGGAGACGAAACCGGCGCCGAACGCGACCACGACGGAGGTCGCGGTCATTCGAAGCGGGCGAGCTCGGCGTCGAGGCGACGCTCGAGCTCCGGATCGAGCGTGAGCTCGTCCAGAGGAGGCCGGTCGTCGCCGCGGCGGCGGCTCCAGCGCCAGGCGAGCGCACCGACGGCGACGGCCCCGGCGGCGAGTCCTCCCAGTGGCAGCAGCCAGGCGATCCAATCGAAGCCCTTTCGCGGCGGGACTGCGAGCACGGTCGGCCCGAACTGGTCGACGAGCTTCGACGTGATCTCGCTCTTCGTGTCGCCGGCCGCGATCCGAGCCCGGATGTACGCCTTGATCCGTTGCGCGGCGGGCGCGTCGGACGTGTCGAGAGTCGTCTCGCAGACGGGGCACACGAGCTCGGACTCGAGCTCTGCCGATGTCGGCTTCAGCTCACTCGCCGCGGCCGTGCCCGCGAGAGCGAGCGCCAGCGCCGCGACAAGCAGAGGCCTCACGCCGGAGCCAGCGCGCGCTCGATCCCGCCGTCGATGTCGGCGGCGTCGCGAACCGGCCCGGCGATGCGATAGCGCACCTTGCCCGTCTTGTCGATGAAGTACGTCTCGGGGAAGCCGGTGACGCCGTAGCGCCCGATCGTCGAGCCCTTGCCGTCGTAGACGTTCGGATACGTGACGCTGTAACGGGCCAGGAACTTCCGCGCGTCGCCCCGCACGTCCTTCGCGTTGATGCCGACGAAGACGATGTTCTTCCCCTGCCACCGCTTCGAGCCCTGCTGCAGCAGCGGCATCTCATCGCGACACGGCCCGCACCACGAGGCCCAGAAGTTCAGCACCACTGTCTTGCCGCGGAGCGAGTCGATCGCGAGCTGGCCCTTGCCGTCGAGCCGGTCGAGCGTCCAGGCGGGCGCCGGTGGTGTGCCGCCATGCGAAAGCTTGGACGTGACCTCGCTCTCGCCCTGCGCGAGCTTCCAGGCCAGCAAGCCGAGCAGCGCCGCCACCACCGCCACGGCAACGACCTGCGCACCGAGACGCGACCGGCCGCTCATGCGGCGAATGGCGCTTGAGTTGTAGGGGGTGTGGGGGAACTTGGAAGTTCCCCCACAAGGCAGAAGAAGGGGGCTCGTGGGGGAAAGATGGTTTCCCCCACGGGAGCGAGCCGAAGGCGAGCGACGGTCATTGCAGGATGTAGACCGGAGTCCCGATGTCGACCTGTGTGAAGAGCCACTCGACCTCGGGGATCCGCATCCGGATGCAGCCGTGTGAGACCGAGTAGCCGATCGAGGCGGGGTCGGGCGTGCCGTGGATGCCGACCGCGGGCGCGGAGAGCCCCATCCAGCGCGTGCCGAGCGGGTTGCCGGGCCCGGGCGGGATCGGCGTCGCATCCTTCGCCCAGTCGGACGCCGGTGGGTACCACCACGGGTTTCGCCACTTGACGACGATCTCGTACTTCCCGAGCGGAGTCGGATATCTCGACTGACCCGTCGCGACGCCGAAGTCACGGCGAAGCTTCATGCCGTCGTAGAGGAAGAGCTTGTTCAGGCTGCGGCGGATGACGATCACGTCGCCGACGGAGGCGCGCGTCGTCTGCGGCGCGATGACGTCCTGCTTGAGCAGGATCACATCGCGAGCATGCGTCTTCAGGCTGCGGAAGAGGTCCTGCACCGCGAGCACTTGCCGGAGACGGCGACCCTCCTGCTCCTTCGTCACGAACGGCTTCGAGTTGCGCAATCGCAGCTCCGAGTTGACAGGAGTGCGATCGAATCGCTTCCCGAGGGTGCTCGCATAGCGCTCCAGGCGCTGCCGGGGCGCCGCCACCTTCAGCGGCACGTTGCCACCGGGCGCGGTGATGCGTGCGCGCTTGATCGCGTCACCGACGTAGGCGGACGCGCCCAATTGCTTGGGCGTCGCGCGCAGGGTCACCTTGCCCAGGCGGAGCAGCAAGGGTCGCGCGAAGTACGCCTTCACCTCAGCGGCCGCCTCGGCGGGCGACAGACCTCCCACCAGGACCTCGCCGGCGACGGTGACTCCGGCCGCGATCGTGGACGGACGCGGGACCGTAGGCGTCGTCGTGGCGGTTGTCGTGGTGGTTGTCGTCGGCGGCGGAGGCGGCGCCGTCGTCGTCCCGGTCGTCGTCCCTGTATCTGCGGTCGCAGACGGGGACGCAGCCAGGAGCGTCGCGCAGAGCGTTCCGGCGACCGCGCACGCCACGAGCAGGGTAAAGAGGAGTCCTCGCCTCACGCGTGCAGTGTAGCCATGGCCTCGAACAGTCCAGGATCATTCGTGATCACCGCGTCGACGCCGGCCGCGTCGAGCCGCGCGAGCTCAGCCGGGTCATCCACGGTCCAGGCCCAGACGGCGGCGCCTACGCCGTGTGCTCGCTCGACGCAGGCTGCAGACACGACGGCGTGATGGAGCATCAGCGCGGCGGCGCCTACGCGCTCGATCATCGAGGGGATGCGCGCGACGATCGCCCGGCGCAGGGCGAGCGTGCCGAGGCGGATCGCCGGCTGAAACGCCCGCTGCCGCGACACGCCGTACCGGTCCTCCGGATAGGTGAAGCCGATGCGGATCCGCGGCGCGCGCGCAGTCACGGCGCGAAGGCTCTCGCGGTTGAAGGAGCTCACGACCGCTCGCTCGACGAGCCCGCGCTGCTCGAGCGCGTCCACCAGCTCGTCGAGGCGTGTTGTCAGCTTCAGGTCGACGTGCAGGGCGACGTCTCGCTCGGCCAGGAAAGCGAGCGCTTCCTCCAGCGTCGGGAGCGCGGGCGCGAGCTCTCGCAACTCCGCGAGCGAGCGGTCGCGCACGGTGCCGACGGCGGCGCCGTGGCTGACCTCGGCGAGATCGTTCGAGTGGGCGAGCACGAGCGGGCCGCCGGCCAGGTCGAGCACGTCGAACTCAATCGCGTTGACGCCGTGCGCGAGCGCCACCTCGAACGAGCGCAGCGTGTTCTCCGGGGCGAGCGCCGCGGCGCCTCGGTGCCCGACGCGGATCAGGGGCCCGTCTTCCCGCAAGAGCTTCACGGGGCAGTCGGCAGGAGGTCCTCGTCGAGTTCGCCGCCGCGCGCGGCGAACTCGACGATCATCCGGTCGGTCACCCACTCGACCGGCGCGCGGTCGTCGGTCCACGGCTGCTTCGCCCTGTGCGTCACGGGGCGAAGGTCGCGCTGCAGCAGCTCCCACAGCGGCGCGAGCCGCTGTGGCACCTGCGAAGCGGTGGGACGCGACGGCCGGTCGAACGCCAGCAGGATTTTGTTGAAGCGGAGCGCCGGCCAGACCGCCACCGAGGGGAACTCGTAGGTCAGCGTCCCTGAGATCCCGTCGAGCAGGCTCTCGTCGCCGGGCACCGATGCGACGTTGAGCGCGATGACGCCGCCCGGCTCGAGCCGCTCGCGGGCAAGCCGGAAGAACTCCCGGGTCGCGAGGTAGAACGGCACGTAGGGCTGGTGGTAGGCGTCGACGATGATCAGGTCGTAGCGCTGGTCCGTGCGACGGAGGAACGGCCGCGCGTCGGCGTCGTACACGGTCAGGCGCGGATTGTCCTCGAGGCCGAACCAGCGACGGCCGACCCGGCTGACGGCAGGGTCGAGCTCGACGCCGTCGACCCGCGCCGCGGGGTAGAACGTCCCGAGCGCCCGCGCGATCGTCCCGCCCGCGTTGCCCAGGATGGCAACCGAGCGCAGCGGCCGGCCGAGCAGCGGCGGCACGGCCAGGAACGCGTCCCACACGCCACCGGTGAGGACCGTGTCCGCCCGCCAGACCGAGTGGACGGCGACGCCCTCGTTGAGCCGGAGCAGCCGCCTGCCGTCCGGACGCTCGACGACCTGGATGAACTGGTAGAGCGAGTCCTCCTCGTGCAGCAGGCCGGCCTCTGCCTTCACGACGCCGGGCGGGATCGCGACCAGGGCGGCGAACGCAACACCGACGAGAAGCACCCGGCGCCCGAGCAGGAACGAGGCCGACAGCGCGAGCAGCGCCGCGGTTCCGAGCAGGGTCCGCTGCGTTCCGGCGAGAGGGATCGCGATCAGCGCCGGCACGAACGTGCCGAGGAGCGAGCCCGCGGTGGAGAGCGCGTAGAAGCGACCCGCCACCGCTCCCGCAGTCGCGACGTCCGAGATCGCGAGGCGGATCGCGAAAGGCGAGACCATCCCGAGCGCGACGACGGCCGGCGCGAACAGGAGGAGGACGGCGAAGAACGAGCCGATCACCGCGCCCGCGGAGGCGTCGTCGAGATTGCCGACCGCCGCGTCGAGGAACGGCCGGGCGACGAACGGCGTGATCGCGACCCAGACCGCCGCCACAAGCACGATCAGGCCGAGCAGGCGCGGCTCCGGCCGACGGTCGGCGAGACGTCCACCGAGCCAGTACCCGAAGGCGAGCCCGGCGAGCACGATCCCGATCAGGTTCGCCCAGACGATCGTCGAGGAGCCGAAGTAGGGCGCGAGCAGCCGCGACGCGGCGATCTCGGTCGCAAGGGAGCCGGTACCCGCGCCAAACACGAGCGCCGCGAGTGCAACCTGGGGACGCTTCACCGCTACGGCTCGGACCGCTTGATCACGACCACCGCGAAGTCGTCCGTCAGCTCCTGGTTGTCCGCCCACCCCCGGCACGCCGCCAGGGCCCTCTCTGCGATTTCCTGTGCCGGCAGCGTCCGGTGCTCCGCGAGCAGCGCGTCGAGCCGTTCGACGCCGAACAGGACACCGCCGTGCCGCGCCTCGACGACGCCGTCCGTGTACACGACGACGATCGCCCCCGGCGGGAAGGCCGCCGTCACGGTGTCGTACGTCTGCGGCGCGTCGATCCCGAGCGCCAGCCCGTGCGCGGAGATTCCCTCGACGGTGCCGTCCGGCAGGACCAGGCGAGGCTCGGGGTGCCCGCCGCTCGCGCAGGCGACCTCGCCCTGCACCGAATCGATCACGATCTCCACCATGGTGATGAACCGTCCGGGGGCGATCTCGGAGGAGACAACTTCGTTGGCAGCCGCCAGGAAGTCGCCGGGCACGACGTGCTCGCGGGCGAGCGAGCGGAAGACGTATTTCGCCATTGCCATGTCGGCTGTCGCGTCGACCCCGTGGCCGGTCACGTCCCCGAGCACGACTGCGAGCCGGCCGTCGCCGAGAGTGAGGTAGTCGTAGACGTCGCCGCCGACCTCGACCCGCGCCGCGGACTCGTAGACGTCGCCGAGCTCGAGGCCTGGGATCTCAGGGGCCGTCCGGGGCAGGAGCGAGCGCTGCATCGTGTCGGCGAACGCCTTCTGCTGCGCGTAGAGACGGGCGTTGTCGATCGCCAGCGCGGCTTGCCCTGCGATCGAGAGCGCCGTGTCGGCGATCTCCCCGGCGACGGGGCGGCCGGGATGCAGAGAGACAATCGTGAGCGTCGCAAGCAGCTCGGCCGGAGTCGCGATCGGAACGATCGCCGCGCTCGATCCCTTGCGCAGGAACGGGGCCAGTAGAGCGAGCGCACCACCGAACGCTTCCGCCCGCTCCGCGTCGAGGAGCAGCGGCTCGCTCCGCTCGAGCAACGCGAGCAGCTCCCGCCGCGGCAGCTGCTGCGGACGGGAGAGCAGCGCGCGAGCAGCCGCGTCGACACGCTCGTCGTTCACGTGCACGGCGCGCGCGGTCAGCTCGATGCCGCGCTCGTCCGGCATCCGGATCACGGCGGCGTCGACTCCGAGCAACGTCACGATGGACTCAGCGAGCACGTCGAGCGTCGTCTCGAGCGAGAGGCTCTGTGCGAAGGAGCGCGAGATCTTGAACTGGGCGTTCAGTCGCTTGGCTGCCTCCCGCTCAGAGCCGAGCGCCTCCTCGAGCTCCCTGCCTAGAGCGGTCGCGCGCTCGTGCAGGCGGGCGTTCTGGACGGCCACGGCGAGCTGTGCGGCGAGCGCAACGAGGAGCGCGCGCTCGTTGGCGCTCAGGGGCCGCGGCTGACGCGGATAGACGGCGAGCAGGCCGATCGGGGTGTCGCCGACGACGAGCGGCAGCGCGAGCGCGCAGTCGATCCCGGACTCGCTCACCTGCGCACGAGCCGCACCGAGCCGCTCGTCCTGCGAGGCGTCGTCGACCTCCACCACGCCCCCGGCCTGGCGTGACGCGAGCGCGGCCGCGAGCAGGACGCCCGCGACGGCCTCGTGGGGCCCCTCGACGCCCTGGCTTGCGGCCACTGCGATGCGGCCGTCGTCCTCGCGCAGGTACACGGCGATGCGGTCGACGCCGAGCATGTCGCCGAGACGCTCGAGCGCCGTGTCGAGGGTGTGCGAGAGCGAGAGCCGGGCGATCGCCTCGCCCACGACGGCGAGCAGCGCACGGCTCCGCTCGAGCTCGAAGCCGGCCTCACGCGCCCGTTCGGACGAGCGGAGCGCGTGAGCCGCACGGACGGCGAAGCTCGCGAGTTGGGCGAGGCCGCCTTCGTCCGGACCGCGCCCGGGAGCGAACCGCAGCTGCAGTGCGCCGAGCGGCGGCTGGCCGAGCTGCAGCGTGACGAGCTCTCCGTTCCGGCGGTCGCCTTGCACCCCAACGGCACGGTGCTCGTCGAGGATCGCGTGTACCACGCGCTTCAAGTTCGGATCGCCCTCCAGCGGCCCGTGTGCGCCCTCGATCTCCAGCGCTCCGGCGCGGAGCCGCCAGAGAAGCGCACTCTCGGCACCTGACGCGGTTGCAGCCAGGCGGGCCAAACCTGCTGCCGCCGCCTCGTCGTCCGCCACGGCTGCGAGAGCGTCGCCCGCCACGTCGAGGAGGCCCGTCACCTCCCTGCCCGTGGCGCTGCCGTCGTCGCAGAGACGGGTCGCCAGCCACGCGAGGTCGCCCGCGAGCATTGCGACGCGGGTCGCCTCTCGGTCGAATGGCTCGCCGCGGCGCGCGAGCCCGAGCATGCCGGCGTCTCCGTCGGCGTCGAACGGGACCGTGAGACCGACGGCGCCTGCGTCGAGCAGGGTGCGAACGAGCTCCGCGGCGGCTTCGACCGACTCCGCACGCAGGCCTTCGATCTGGGCCGCGAGGGCGCTCGACGACGCCCTGACGAGGCGGGCGACGAACGAGCCCCCGCGCTCGGGCAACCAGACGACTGCGATCTCCGCTCCGCTCCCGTGGATCGCAGCTTCGGCGAGCTGCGCCAGGATCGAATCGAGCGCCGCTCCTTCCGCGAGAGCATGGCTGGCCCGTGAGAGCGCGGCGAGCGCCTCGGAGACGTCGGCGCGACTGTCGATCATCAGATGGTTGATGCCATGAGGTCGTCCGTCTCGGGGCGCGCTAGAGCCCGAAGAGGCGTCCGACCTCACGCCAGATCGTGAGCGTGATCACGACGCTGACGGCGATCAGGACGATGACGACGAGCCAGAAGCGCAGCCCGGCACGTCGCCGGGCGCGGGACCGCTCGGTGCGCGCGCGGCGACGGGCACGTTCCTGAAGATATGCGCGGTCCACGGCAACCGGGTCGAACGGGGGCGCATCGTCGCCTGCCGGAGAGCGCGTTGCAGGCTCGGCCATGCGGAAAGTGTAGTGCGCGGGCGGCGGATCAGGCAGAAAGGGGCGCGAACGGACCGTCCGCAGGCCCTTCCCAGGCGAGGCCACGGCACATGGGGCATTGGGGCAGCTCCGTCCGGACGATCACGCCGTAGCCGCACTCCGCGCAACGGAACTCCCCTTGGGCTTGCAGACCGGCGGCGAGGAAGACCGGGACGTCGGCCGGTTCAGAAACGGCGGCACCCTCGAACCGCCTCGACTCGATCTGCATCTGTCACCGACCCCCGGCTCACGCCCCGCGGTACCCGCGTGACTTTCTTCACCGAATGTGCCCATACTTCGCTCCGTGGAAACGCCCGACCGCCTGACCGAGCCGAGCTATGACCCTGCAGGCGAGCCCCCCTCTGCGCTCCGCCGGGGCGGCGCGTCACTCTGGGGCCTCGGCGAGCAGGCCACCTGGCTCTCGGGCCTCGTGCTCGCCCTCTCGGCGCTGACCGGCTGGTACTCGGGCTCCGGCGAAGGCGTCGATGTGAGCGTGATCGGCTGGAACACGGGCCTGCTGGGCAAGGCCGTCCTCTTCATCGGCCTCGCCGCGATCCTCGTCGTGGCGCTCCGCTACTGGGGGGTCGAGCTCCCGGCTGCGGTGCCCGAGAGCCTTGTCGTGATCGCGCTCGGCGCGCTCTCGACGATCTTCGTGCTCGTCCGGACGATCTCGATCCCCGACGAGTTCTTCTTCGCCGGTCGCGGAGTGGGTCTCTGGATCAGCCTCGCCGCATCCGTGGCGCTGATCGGCGCAGGGCTGCTGCAAGCGTCCGAAGAGCTCTAGCGATCCCGACGCCGAGCACGGCGCCCGCGAGCACGTCGAAGGGGTAGTGGACGCCGACGTAGACACGCGAGAACGAGATCAGCGCAGCGAGGACGAAGAGCGGCACCCGGATGCGCGGGACGGCGAGTGCCAGCACGGTCGCGCACGCGAAGCTGACCGTGGCGTGCCCGGACGGGAACGAGTAGGTCGAAGGCGATTCGAGCAGGGGCTCGGGGACCGGCTGGGAGAGCGGTGGGCGATCGCGCTGGACCCAGAGCTTGAGCGCCCCCGAAATGCTCTCGGCAAGCAGGATCGCCGCAGCGACCTGGATCCAGAGCCGCCGGCGGAGCGGGGAGAGCAAGGAGACGGCGATCGCAAGCGCGAGCCACACGAGCCCGTAGGAACCGGCGTAGGAGAGCGCCTCGAAGAACCAGTCGAGCGCGCCGATCCGGTGGTCGACGACCCAGCGCTGGATCGATCGGTCCAGCTGGCCCAGCAGCTACACCGGAAGCTGTTGCTTCGTCGACTCGATCAGCGAGCGGGGGTCGAACGGCTTGCCGATGAAGCCCTGCGCGCCACGCGACTCCGCGTCGCCGGCAGAGCGCTCGTCAACCTGCCCGGAGAACATGATCACCGGGATCGCGCCGACGCCGGTGTGCTCCTGGATCCGACGCAACGTCTCCCAGCCGTCGACCTGGGGCATCATCACGTCGAGCAGGATCAGGTCCGGCGACTCCTGCCCGAGCGCCGTGAGCGCCTCCTCGGCACCGCCGGCCTCGCGGACGACGTAGCCCTCGGCCTCGAGATTGACCCGCACGTATTCCCGCAGGCGCTCGTCGTCGTCGACGATCAGCACCAGCGGCCCGCGTACGGTGCTGCTTCCTGCGCTGGTCGGGCCCGAGCGATCCAGGAACTGGTCGAGGTCGGAACGCCGGTAGCGACGGTGGCCACCGGGCGTGTAGAACGCCGACACGCGCCCCAGGTCGGACCACTTGCGCATCGTGCTCTGCGCGACGCCGAGGTACTTGGCCGCCTGCCCCAGCGTCAGCCACTCGGGCTGCGCCGCGGCCATCCCTCTGTTCCCCTCATAGGCCATCGCGCGCATGGAACCTACCCAAACCTGCGCCAAGCTGAAACCTGAACCGGTTTTTCAGCCGCTCGTCACCGTCACGGTCACCGTGCGCGCCACCGGCGGCAGCGGTTGCGGCTTCAGCGTTCGCACGTTCGTCTGTGTCCCCCCGGGCGAGGGCCCGTCCTCGAGCGCTCGTCCGAGCGAGAGTCCGATCAGGAGAGCTGCCAGGAGGGCGAGCACGGTCAACGCGGGCCTCCAGAGCGGATTGGGAGGCGGCTTGCGCGGCCGCCTCTCAAAGGTGCTCATGGCTTGTAGTCCTGCGCCCCGCGCGCGTAGAGGTGGAAGGCGGCGGCCTCGACCACCGAGAGCGTCTGCGGCCAACCGGGCGCAGGCGCATTCTCGGCCACGGCGGTGCGACTCCACCGATCGGCCTCCGCGTACGCCGCTGCGAGCTCCCTCACGGTGAAGACGCCGCCGACGCGGCGACGGAGCTCGGCCAGGACCGCGTCGACCTGCGCGTATAGACGCTCGCCCGCAGGCGTCTCGCGCGTCTGCTCGAGCAGGCGGCGGTATCCGTCCTCCCAGTCACGGCGCGCGCTCTCGACCTCGGCCTCGGAAACCTGCACCGCTCGATCCTAGAGTTCGATACAGCAGCGTTGTGGCGGCCACAAGGGATCCACCTCGGCGAGCACACGCTCACCGAGCCGGTGGCCGGGGTTCGCGAGCGCGTAGGCCGCGTGCGCGTGGAGGCATTTCAGCCGCCGAGGATTCGCGCTGCCGCCGATGCCGAGCTCCAGCGACGAGCCCTCGTCGCGGCCGGTCCTGCCGTCCGCGAGCGCCTTCCGGATCTCGCGCTGCTCCTCGGTGGCACGGTCGAGGTCGGCTCTGAGCTCCGTGTCGCGCTCCACTTCCTCGCTCCAGCGCTCCACCCCGCCCGCGGCTTCGAGCCGGGAGATCGCCGCGACGAGCTGTGGACAGGTGAGGTAGTACGTGGTCGGAAACGGGTCGCCGGCGTCGTCGTAGGGCGCTTGCTCGGTCACCGCCGGCGCTCCGAACGGGCAGCGGGCGACTACGCGGAGGAACGCGCGGGGCCGTCGGCCAAGCTGTCGCTCGACGAGCGCGCGGTCATCCATTCCGCCTGATCGTAGCCCCGGGCCGACCGGCCTGGGCGCGCCGCCACTCCTGCACGCCCTTCACGATGAAGAGGCGCTCGCCCGGCCGGACGAGGCTCATCCGCCGCGCCTCGCGCGAGAGCGCGGTCACGGTCGTCGAGTCGGCGAGGCGGGCCTGCAGGCGGCTCCGCTCCTCCCGCAGCTGGCGCACTTCGGCAGCCCGCTGATCGAGCGAGGAGCGGGTCTCGAAGTAGCTGGACACGGGCTGGTAGTAGAGGAAGCCGATGAAGCCGGCGGCGGCGAGCACGCACCAGCGCAGGAGCACCGTCGTCCTGCGCGCCCGCACACGGCGCTTCGCCGCGCGCTTGCCGCGCGACGCAGACTTCGAGGGGCGGGAGGTTCGCCGGGCCACGGGGAACGATTCCGCAGCCGCGCGTGGGTTCCTCTAACCCCTCCTAGACGATGTCGACCTTGATCACGTTGGTCGAGCCGGGGATGTTCACCGCGGTGCCGGCGGTGATCACGACACGGTCGCCCGACTCCACGATCTCCGTTCCCCGCGCGGCTGAAAGCGAGGTTGCCCAGAGCTCCTCGACGTCGGCGCATTCGGGGACGGGGACGGGCGTGACACCCCATTCGAGCGCCATGTGCTGGAGCGAGTAGCCGTGATGCGTCAGCCCGATGATCGGGCGGCGAGGCCGCAGCCGCGCGACAGCCGAGGCGGTGCGACCCGTGAAGGTCGGGACGAGGATCGCCTTGGCCTCCAGCGCCTCCGCGATGTCGCACGCGGCATTCGACATCGCCTGGCCGACGGTGGGCTTTTCGTCCGCCTGCGGGATCTCGTGCCGGTAGTCGAGACTCGGCTCGACCGCCCGCGCGATCCGGTCCATGAACGCGACCGACTCGACGGGAAACTCACCGACGGCCGTCTCGCCGGAAAGCATGATCGCGCTCGTCCCGTCGAGGATCGCGTTGGCCACGTCCGAGGCCTCGGCGCGCGTCGGCTCGGGCGCGTGGATCATGGACTCGAGCATCTGCGTCGCCGTGATCACGGGCTTGCCGCGCTCGAGCGAACGCAGGATGATCTGCTTCTGCAGCAGCGGCACCGCGACCGCGCCCATCTCGACCCCGAGGTCGCCGCGCGCGACCATGACGGCGTCAGCCTCGCGAAGGATGTCGTCGAGCACCGCAACCGCCTCGGCCTTTTCGATCTTCGCGATCACATGCGCTGTCGAGCCGGATGCCTCGATCAGCGTCTTGAGCGCCTGTACATCGGATGCCGTGCGCACGAACGAGAGCGCCACGAAGTCGCAGCCGAGCTCGAGCGCGAACTGGAGGTCGTCGATGTCCTTCCGCGTCAGCGAGGGAATCGGGAGCGGGACGCCCGGCAGGTTGACGCCCTTGTGCGAGATGACCGTGCCGCCCACGAGCACCTCACAGCGGGCTCGGCCGCGCTCGACGTCGAGCACACGGAGCCGGACGGCGCCGTCGTCGATGAGGACGTCGAACCCGGGCTGGAGGATCGAGCCGAGGACTGCCGGCGCGATCGGGAGGTCGCCGTCCCTCGCGGCCTCCTCGCCGGCGATCGTCACCGAGCCCCCGCGTACGAGCTCCATCGCGTCGCTCAGATCGCCGATGCGGAGCTTCGGCCCCTGGAGATCGGCGATCAGCGCCACCGGGCGCCCGATCTCCTCCGCGGCAGCGCGGATCGTCGTTGCGCGCTCGGCGTGATCCTCATGCGTGCCGTGGGAGAAGTTGAGCCGCGCTCCGTCGATCATCCGCATCAGCGGTAGCAACACCTCGGGCTCGGAGGAGGCGGGCCCGATCGTGGCGACGATCTTCGTGCGGCGCGGGACGACGGCCATCTCCGACAGGCTAGCGATGCGCCCGTGGGAAGGCGGCCCAGCCCGGATACTCAGCCCGACTACCCAACTCCTCCTCGATCCGCAGGAGCTGGTTGTACTTGGCGACGCGGTCCGAGCGGGCGGGCGCTCCCGTCTTGATCTGGCCGGTGCCGAGCGCGACGGCGAGGTCGGCGATCGTGGCGTCTTCGGTCTCGCCCGAGCGGTGCGACATCACCGCCGTGTACCCGTTGGCCTGCGCCAACCGGACGGCCTCGATCGTCTCGGTCAGCGTGCCGATCTGATTCACCTTGACGAGGATCGAGTTCGCGACGCGACGCTCGATCCCCTCACGGAGCCGCTCCGGATTCGTCACGAACAGATCGTCGCCGACGAGCTGGACGCGATCGCCGAGCTCGCCGGTGAGCATCGCCCAGGCGTCCCAGTCGTCCTCGGCGAGGCCGTCCTCGATCGAGACGATCGGGTAGCGCCCCACGAGGTCGGCCCAGAACGCGGGCATCTCGCCGCTCGTCTTCTCGCGGCCCTCGAAGCGGTAGACGCCCTCGGAGAAGACCTCGCTTGCGGCCGGATCGAGAGCGACGGCGATCGCGTCACGATGCCCCGCGCGCTCGGCCGCCTCGAGGATGGCCTCGATCGCGGCCTCGCTCGACTCGAGGTCGGGTGCGAAGCCACCTTCGTCGCCGACGCCGGTCGCGAGCCCGCGATCGGCGAGCACCTGCTTCAGCGCGTGGTAGACCTCGGACCCGATCCGGAGCCCGTCCGCGAACGTCGACGCGCCGACGGGGACGACCATGAACTCCTGTAGGTCGATCGAGTTCGCCGCATGCGCGCCGCCGTTGATCACGTTCAGCATCGGGACGGGCAGCGTGACGGCGGACTCGCCGCCGAGAGAGCGGTAGAGGGGCTCGTTCGTCTGGGCCGCCGCGGCCTTCGCGACGGCGAGCGAGACGCCGAGGATCGCGTTCGCGCCGAGCCTGCCCTTGTTCGGAGTGCCGTCGAGCTCGATCAGCTTCCGATCGAGCCCCTCCTGGTCGAGGGCGTCCATCCCCGCGACCTCGCCGTGGATCTCGGCGACGTTCGCGACCGCCTTCGTGACGCCCTTGCCGCCCCACTCCGAGCCACAGTCGCGCAACTCCACGGCCTCGTGCACGCCGGTCGACGCGCCCGACGGCACCGCCGCGCGCCCGAAGGCGCCGGACTCGAGCCGCACGTCCACCTCGACAGTCGGGTTACCCCGCGAATCGAGGATCTGACGACCATGCACGTGCGAAATCGAGCTCATCCGAGTTGCTCCTTTGCCTGGTCGTAGTAGCGGTCCTGCTGCTCGAGCGGCAGGTCGCTCCAGCGTTCACCCCGGGCGTCCGCCAACTCCTCGGCACGCTCGATGCGCGCGACGAAGCGGGCGTTCGTCGCCCGCAGAGCGAGCTCGGGATCGACGTTCAGCCGGCGTGCGAGGTTGACGACGGTGAAGAGGAGATCGCCGACCTCGTGTGCAACGGCAGCGTCGGGCTCGGTCTCCGGCTTCGGCTCGCCGGTTCGGGCGACCTCCGCCTCGAGCTCGCCGAGCTCCTCGCGGATCTTTGCGAGCGGGCCTTCGAGGTCGGGCCAGTCGAAGCCGGCGGCGACGGCGCGGCGCTGCAGCTTCCGGGCCTGCAGGAGCGCTGGGAGCGAGGCGGGCACGTCGTGGAAGATCCCCTCGCGGCCCTCCTCCTCCGACTTGATCTGCTCCCACCGCGTGCGCACCCGGCTTGCCGTCTCCGCCTCGGCCTCCCCGAAGACGTGCGGGTGCCGGCGGACGAGCTTCGCGTGCACCGCGCGCGCGACCGCCTCGAGGTCGCCCTCCCCCTCCTCCTCGAGCAGAAGCGAAAGAAAGTAGACCTGGAAGAGGAGGTCGCCGAGCTCGTCGACCATCTTCGCCGGATCGCCCACGCCGGCGGCGTCCGCGACCTCGTAGGCCTCCTCGAGCGTGTGCGGCACGATCGTGACCGCGGTCTGCTCGCGGTCCCACGGGCAGTCGCGCCGCAGCCGCCTCGTCAGGTCTTGCAGTTCGACAAGCGCCTCGGCGAGAGGCAACCGGCTACCCGTTCGTGTTGGTGGTGGTGCCGGTGGCGGCCGGTGGTGGGGTGAAGCCGACTGCGTAGGAGATCTTGTCCTTGTAGTCCTTCTTCAGCTGGTCGACCCACTTGGTCATCGCCTCGTTCTTCTTCGTCTGCCCGAGCTGCTGCTTGATCGACTCCTTGACGTCCTTCAGCGGCGTGACCTTCGCGTCCTTGGCGTCGGTCAGCGGCTGAATGATGTGGTAGCCGAACTCGGTCTTCACCGGCTTCGAGATCTCGTTCTTCTTCAGCGCGAAGGCCTGCTTGTCGAACGGCGCCACCGTCTGGCCCTTCGAGATCGTCAGCTTGCCGCCGTTCGCCTTCGAGCCCGTGTCCTGGGAGAACTTCTTCGCGAGCGCCGCGAAGTCGGCGCCACCCTTGAGCTGGTTGTAGAGATCGTCAGCCTTCGCCTTCGTCTTCACGAGGATGTGGCGCACATCACGGCTCGCCGGCTGGCTGTACTGCGCCTTGTTCTTGTTGTAGTAGTCCTCGATCTGCTTGTCGGTCACCTTCACGTCCTTGGTGACCTGCGCGAAGATCTTCTCCGAGACGATCTGCGCGCGGATGTCGTTCCGGACCTGCTTGTCCGAGAGCCCCTGCGCAGCAAGCTGCTTCTCGTACTTCTTCTTGTCGCCGCCGAAGTACTGCTTCTGAATCTGCGCCAGCCGCGCGTCCACCTGCTTGTCGGTGACGTTGACGTCGAGATCCTTGGCCTTCTGCTCGAACTGCTCCCGCTGGACGAGGAACTGCACGGCCTGGTTCCTGAGCGTCTGAAACTCCTGCGATCCCGCCTTCGGGAAGTCGCGCTTCTGGTTCTTGTAGCTCTTCTTCGCCTGGGAGAGGAGCGCGTCGTAGTCGGTCCTTGCAATGTTCTGGCCGTCGACGACGGCGACGGCGTCGGGCGGCACTTTGTCGCTGCCGCCGCCGCAACCGGCGAGCGCGAGCGAAACGAGCGCACAGAGGATGACAAGGCGAGAGATCTTCATCGTTGAGAAAGCTCCAGGTAGTCGCGGGGGCGCCGTTCAGGCGGCCTGACGGGCTATCACGATAGCATCGACGAGGTCGATCGCCCCCTCGAGGGCGTCCGTGCGCTGTGAGACCTCCCGCTTCGCGCTCGTGTAGACCGCCGTATCGGTCGTGTCCCGCAGCGCCCGCAGCTCGGACGAGCCGAGGACCAGCGGTCCGACCGTCGCGCGCCCGCCGCGGTAGATGAGGTAGTCCGCACCGAGCTGCGCGAGCTTGAGCTTTGCCTCCTGGATCGCGAACAGGTGCTCGACCGGCTCCGGCACCGGGCCGTACCGATCCTCGAGCGTGGCGTGGAGCTCGCGCAGCTCGTCGTCCGACTCGGCCAGCGCGAGCCGGCGGTGGATGTCGATCTTCAGCGCCTCCGACGCCACGTAGGTCGCCGGCACGTAGGCGTCCACGCGTGCATCCACGCGCACGGGCCGCGTCGCCACGCGCCGCTGACCCTGTAGCTCGGCGACCGCCTCGGCCAGCATCTCGACGTAGAGCTCGAAGCCGAGCGCGGCGACGTGGCCGGACTGCTCCGCCCCGAGCAGGTCGCCGGCGCCGCGGATCTCGAGGTCGCGCATGGCGATCTGGAAGCCGGCGCCGAGCTCGGTGTGGTCGGCGAGCGTGGAGAGGCGCGCTCGGGCCTCGGGCGAGAGCTCGCTCGCATCCGGGTAGAGGAGATACGCGTGCGCGGTCACGTCCGAGCGGCCGACGCGGCCCCGGATCTGGTAGAGCTGGGAGAGGCCCAGGGCATCCGCGCGCTCCACGATCAGGGTGTTCGCCTGCGGGATGTCGATCCCCGACTCGATGATCGTCGTCGAGACGAGCACGTCGGCGTCGCCGCGCAGGAAGGCGTGCATCTTCTCCTCGAGCTCGCGCTCCTTCATCTGGCCGTGCGCGACGATGAAGCGCAGCCCCGGACAGAGCTGCCGCAGCTTCTCGGCCGCCTCCTCGATCGTCTCGACGCGGTTGTGGAGGTAGAAGGCCTGGCCGTCGCGGGCGATCTCGCGCTCGAGCGCCGTCGTGATCAGCTCCTCGTCGTACTCGCCCACCGTCGTCCGGATCGGGCGCCTGCCCTCCGGCGGCGTCTCGATGATCGAGATGTCGCGCAGCCCGGAGAGCGACATGTGGAGCGTGCGAGGGATCGGCGTCGCGGAGAGCGCCAGCACGTCGACCTCGAGCCGCAGCGAACGGAGCAGCTCCTTCTGTGCGACGCCGAAGCGCTGCTCCTCGTCCAGGATCACGAGCCCGAGATCCTTGGGGATCACGTCGCGGCTGAGGACACGGTGCGTCCCGATCAGAACCTCCACCTTGCCGTCCGCGAAGTCCTTCAGCACCTGCTTCGCCTCGGCGGGCCTGCGGAAACGCGAGATCATCTCGACGCGGACCGGGAAGTCGCGGAAGCGGGTCTTGAAGGTGTTCCAGTGCTGCTCGGCGAGGATCGTCGTCGGGCAGAGGAAGAGCGTCTGCTTCCCGTTCACGGCGGCGGCGAACGCGGCGCGCACGGCAACCTCGGTCTTGCCGAAGCCGACGTCGCCGCAGACGAGGCGGTCCATCGGACGCGGCATCTCGAGGTCCTCCTTGACCGCCTCGATCGCACGGGCCTGGTCCTCGGTCTCGCGGTACGGGAACTCGGTCTCGAGCCGCTCGAGCCACTCGTTCTCGAGGTCGTACGCGACGCCAGGGGCCTGCTGGCGCTGGGCGTAGAGGGCGATCAGCTCGGTCGCGAGCTCGCGCACGGACTCGCGGGCGCGAGCCCTCAGGTTCTGCCAGGCCTTGCCGCCGAGCTTCGAGAGCGCGGGAGCGCTTGCGTCGGCGCCGATGTACTTCGAGACCTTGCCGAGCTGCTCGTGCGGGACGTACAGGCGGTCGTCGCCGCGGAAGGCGAGGAAGAGGTAGTCGCGGGTGACTCCAGCGACCTCCTTCGTCTCGAAGCCCAGCAGCTTGCCGACACCGTGGTCCTCGTGGACGATGAAGTCGCCCGTCCGCAGGTCCGCAAAGGAGGCGAGCGCCCGGCCTAGGCGCCGGTCGGCGCGAGGCGGTCGCTTGCGAAAGACCTGTGTGTCCGGCAGCAGGACGAGGCCGAGCTCGCGCCACACGAACCCGCGGCGCGCCGGCGCCACCGCGAAGAGAAGCTCCGGCTGCTCGGGAAGCTCCTCACCGGGCTCGAGCAGGCGTGAGTCCGCGCGCTTGAGCAGGTTCTGCGTCCGCAGCGCCTCACCCGCGTGTGGGAAGGCGACGACGATCCGATTGCCGCCGCGGACGAAGCCCGAGAGCTCGGTCTCGGCCTCGGCGAGGCCGCGCGCGGCGATCGCGGGGCGCTGAGCCTCGAACGAGAACGGCTGTCCCTGCGGGAACGGGTCGAGCTCCGAGCTGCCCTTCAGCGACACCTGGTCGAAACCTTCCTCGGCCCAGACGCGCCGGACCTCTTCCGGCTGCCAGACGAAGTCGGGCACGCGACCGAGCACCGGCACCAGGTCGCGGGGGATCTCCGGTGTGACCGGCTCCAAGTCGTCGTCCAGGAGCGTCGGCTCTGTCAGGTCGGCCCGCCGCTCGACAGCTGGATAGATCACGGCTCCCTCGACGGGATGAAGCGCCCGCTGCGTGAAGGGCGAGAACGCGCGCACCTGCTCGATCTCGTCGCCGTAGAGCTCGACTCGGAGCGGCTCGCGGCCCGTCGTTGGGAAGACGTCGACGATCCCGCCGCGCACCGCGAACTGGCCGCGCTCCTCGGCCCGGTCGACCCGTTCATACCCCGCGAGCGCGAGTGACTCCGCGAGCCCGCCGAGCCCTGGTTCCGCCCCGACACCGAGCCGGACCGGCTCCGTCCGCCGTGCGAGCGGTGGCACGCCCTCCGCGAGAGCGGTCGCCGACGCACAGACGAGCCCGCCGCGCGCGAGCACGTCGAGAGCGCGCGCGCGCTCGCCGACGAGGTGCGGAGGCGGCTCGAGCCCGGAGCCCCAGCGGACGCCGCGGCCGGGAAGCAGCGCAACGCGGTCCGGGCCGGCGAACCACCCCGCCGCCTCCGCCGCGTCTCGCGCATCGGCGTCCTCCGGCAGCAGGCAGACGAGGCCGCGGTCGAGCTGCTCGTGCAGGGTCGCGAGCAGGAGGGGCAGCACCGGCTCCGAGACACGCGCCCGCGCCGGCAATGCGTCCGCGAACGACTGCAGCCGCTCGAGTGCGAGCAGCTCCCTGACGAATGCGTGGAGTACGGGACGGTCCATGACGACAGGCGGAAACCGAGGTTTCCGCGGACGACCATCTTAGTCGTCAGCACCCCTCCAGGGTTTTGGCATTTCCGCCACACTAGGGCGATGGCCGAGCGCGCAGGTGAATCGATGACCGTTGCTCAGCGCGACGCGCTCGCGGCCGAGCTCGCCGAGCTCGAGGGCCCCAAGCGCGCCGAGATGGTGGAGGCGATCGCGACCGCACGGGGGTTTGGCGACCTCTCCGAGAACTTCGCCTACCACGACGCGAAGAACGAGCAGGGCCTGCTCGAGCGGCGGATCACGATCCTTCGCAGCCGGATCGAGAACGCCGTCATCGTCGAGCACGCCGCAGAGGGTGTCGTCGGCGTCGGCTCGGTCGTCGAGGTCGAGGACGAGCAGGGGGGTCGCTTCGAGGTCGAGATCTCGAGCGTCGGCGGCGTCTCGACCGACTCGCCGCTCGGTTCCGCGCTCGTCGGCGCAAAGATCGGCGAAAGCGTGGACGTCCGGGCGCCGAAGGGCTCCTGGAAGGCTCGTGTCGTGTCGGTCCGCTCTTCCTGACGATGCCGAGGCTGCTTCTCCGCTTGGAAGGCGCCGTCGTGTTCGCCGCGGCGACCGCGCTCTATTTTCACGAGGGGCATGCGTGGTGGCTCTACGTCGCGCTCGCACTCGCGCCCGATCTGTCAATGATCGGGTACGCCGCCGGCAGCCGCGTCGGCGCCCTCGCCTACGACGCCGCTCATACCT
This sequence comes from Gaiellaceae bacterium, assembly GCA_033857955.1. Classification (GTDB taxonomy): domain Bacteria; phylum Actinomycetota; class Thermoleophilia; order Gaiellales; family Gaiellaceae; genus Gaiellasilicea. Next base: position 33,157 of record JAWVCW010000016.1, read on the forward strand.
ACGCCGTGCCCGTAACGCTCGCGGCCGCAGGAGTGCTGGCAGGCGCGGACGGACTCGTCGCGGTGAGCCTCATCTGGATCGCCCACATCGGCGCCGACCGCGGGCTCGGTTACGGCCTGAAGTACCCGACGGCCTTCAAGGACACGCACCTCCAACGGGTCTAGCCGGCGCTCAGTTGAAGCGGCGCTGCGCCTCTTCGAGGCCGTCGCGTGCCAGCGTCTCGACCGCGTCGGCTGCGCCGGCGACGAGCGTCTCCGCGTCGTCCTCGGGAGCGAACGCCGAGAGCACGTAGTCGGCGACCGGCCGGCGGTCTCCCCGCCCCGGCCGCCCGACGCCGACGCGGGTGCGCAGGAAGTCGGCCGAGCCGAGCGCCTGCTTGATCGACCTCAGTCCGTTGTGGCCGGCCAGCCCTCCACCCAGCCTGACCTGGAACCGGCCCGGGTCGAGATCGACGTCGTCGTGCACGACCACGATCGAGTCGAGCGGCACCTTGTAGAAGCGGGCTGCGGCGCCGAGCGAGTCGCCCGAGAGGTTCATGTACGTCTCCGGCTTCAGCAGGGCGAGCCGCTGGTCGCCGAGGCGGATCTCGGCGAGCTGGCCCGAGAACTTCGAGCGGAACGAGCCATCGTGCCGGCGCGCGAGCTCGTCGACGACCATCCAGCCTGCGTTGTGGCGGTCGCGGGCATGCTCGCGACCCGGGTTGCCGAGGCCCACGACGAGAAGATCGAGCGTCGAGGCGCGTTCGCCCCGACCGAAGAGGCGCACTACTTACTCTAGCGAGTCGGGGGCGGACTCGGCCGCGTCGCCGCCGGCAGGGGCTTCGCCCTCCGCAGTCTCGCCCTCGCCGGCCTCGCCGATGAGACCTTCCTCGCCCTCCTCGACCTCCTCGCCCTCGACGGGCTCGGGCTCGGCCTCGACGATCGGGGCAGAGACGGTCGCGATCACGGTCTCGTGCGGGTCGTCGAGGAACGTCACGCCCTCGAGCTTCGGGAGGTCCTCGAGTCGCAGCGCCCCGCCCATCTCCATCGAGCTGACGTCCGCCTCGATCGACTCGGGCACTTCCATCGGCAGCGCCTCGACGTTGAGCGTCGTGGAAGGCTGCGAGAGAACACCGCCCTCCTTCACGCCGGGTGCGTCCTCGGCCCCGTGCAAGTGGACTTGCACGGTCGCCTGGATCACGACGTCGAGCCGGACTTCCTGCAGGTCGATGTGGCGCACGTGGCCCCGGATCGGGTCGCGCTGGTACTCCTTCAGGATCGACGGGTGCATGGTGGTCTGCCCCTCCAGCACGACGTCGAGCACAGCGTGCAGCCCCGACGGGCCGGTCAGCGCAGCCCGGAGCTCGCGCTCGCCGACGGCGAATGCGTGCGCTGTGGTCTTCCCGTAGAGGACACCCGGAACGAAGCCCTGCTTGCGCAGGCGCCGGGACTCAGGCGAGCCGAGCCGCGCGCGTTCCTTCACCTCGAGACGAAATCTGTCGCCGGCCACGGCGGCGGATGATAGCGCAAGCCAAGTAACAGACTGTTACTTGGGACGCCTCTGGCGGCTATTTGATGTGGAGATTGATGCCAAAAAGCAGCAATGGCCAGAGCAGGATGGCGAGGAGCGCGGAGAGGACGCGTTTGAGCGTGTCGAGGTTCTGGAAATAGTCCTTGTTCGCGGCGAGGAAGATGCCGATAGCGACATAGATCAGTCCGAGGAGCTTGCGCGGAAGGATCACGGGAGTCGGCTTTCCCGGTGTTCCAAACTTCAATCACCAACGGCGACTGTCGCTCCCCTTGTTTCGAATAGCCGCCAGGTGAGGTACAACTAGGCCTGGGAAAGCATCTAGGCGGCACCCTAACGAAGGGGTTCAAAAAACATGACAAGGGTGATCCTTGCGGACGATCATCCGTTGTTCCTCTCGGCTCTGGAACTCTCGCTCGAGGCAGCTGGGGTTGAGGTCCTCGGGACGAGCGGGACGGGCGATGAGGTGCTGGAGCTGGTGGACAAGTGGCGGCCCGATGCGGTCCTGCTCGATCTGGCGATGCCGGGAATGGACGGCCTGACGTGCGTGACTCGGCTTGCGGAAAGGCATCCGGACGTTCGGGTGGTGGTCGTCTCGGCGACGGACGACCCGAACGCGATCCGCGAGGTGCTCGCGGCGGGCGCGGTGTGCTTCGTCGGCAAGAGCGTCCAGCCTTCCGATCTCGTCCATGCGCTTCGTGCGGTGACCAAGACCGACGGCATTCATTACCGGGGCGAGCTGCCGGTGGGAGAGCTCGGCCGTCCGGCCCGTAAGACCGAGCAGGAGGGCCACGGCCTGACGAAGCGCGAGCTCGAGATCCTGCGGCTCGTCGCAAGTGGCTCCTCGAACTCACAGATGGCCAAGCTGCTGTGGGTGACCGAGCAGACCGTCAAGTTCCACCTCTCGAACATCTACCGCAAGCTGGAAGTCCCGAATCGCACTGCGGCGTCGGCGAAGGCGAACAGCCTCGGGCTACTCGAGCATCAGGACGGCGACGACACCCGCCCCGCCACCTGGACGGGCACCGCGGGCTAGAGGCGGTCGGTCAGCTCCACCGGTTCCGCGCCCAGGCCTCGAGATCATCGGGGTCGTTGGTGCGGGGGTAGTCGTCCGGCAATTCGGGGTCGCCGGGGGCGAACGTATGGCCCGGGTAGTCCGCAGGGCGCTCGTCGGGGTCGTAGCTGACCCGCCAGATGCCATCGAGCGTCCGTCTGATGGTGGCCTGGCCGTGGGACAGGCGGACGATTCTCGGCTGGTCGCTCATCGGCACGACACGTGAGTCATTCGCCTAGAAGAGCTGGTTCGCAGTCATGAGGTCGGGATGCTACTGAAACCTCTGATTCACCCGTCCTGAGTGTTGTCAGATCAGCTGATGTGACAACACAGTGGGTGGGCGCCTTGCTCCCCGGCGTCTACTGACGTACGCGTAGCCTGCCACGCCACAGTACGATTGCGAAGAGTGCGAGCGCAGACGCGCTGAACGCGAAGAAGGCGACGCGATAGGCGAGTTCCCGATCCTCCCACCGCCGCTCGTACGCTGCCTGGTCGAAGTCGTCGCAGGATGAAGCTCGCCCGTGACTGCAAAACCAGGCGGCTTTCTGCGCGGCAAACTCGACATCTCGTTTGTGCCGGTGATCGGCGGTGGACACCAACGCTATTCCAGCGGCGGCCAACACGGCTGCAAGCGCGAGGCGAATCACGGTCGCAGGATACGAAGTTGGCGAGCTGAGCCGCGCACGTTCCGCAGCGTCTGACAGACCGCGCACATCCGGGGCGCGGCGCGTCGAGCCGCGCCGGCTAGAAGAGCTGGTTCTCGCCGGCGAAGATCGCCGAGACGGAGTCGTCCGAGAAGACGTTCTGGATCGTCTCCGCGAGGAGCCCGGAGATCGAGAGCACTTCGACGTTGTCCGGCTTGAGCAGCTCGTCGACCGGCACCGTGTCCGTGACGATCACGCGCTCGAAGGCGCTCTGGGCGATTCGCTCGAGCGCCGGGTCGTTGAAGAGCGCGTGCGTGGCGCAGGCGATGACGCGAGTCGCGCCCGCCTCGCGCAGGGCCTCGGCGCCGGCGCAGAGCGTGCCCGCGGTGTCGATGATGTCGTCGGTCATCACGGCGACCTTGCCGGCGACGTCGCCGATGACGCCGGTCACCTTTGCCTGGTTGTGGCCCGGGCGCTCCTTGTTGAGAACCACGAGGCCGCCTCCGATCATCTCGGCGAACTTGCCCGCGAGCTTCGCGCGGCCGGTGTCGGGCGCCACGGCGACCCGCTCGACCTCGGAGCCGAGATAGTCGCGGACGTGCTGGGCGAACATCGGCACGGCGACCATGTGGTCGACGGGGATGCGGAAGAAGCCCTGCACCTGGCCGGCGTGCAGGTCCATCGTGATCATCCGGTCGACGCCCGCGGTCTCGAGCAAGTCGGCGACAAGGCGTGCGGTGATCGGCTCGCGCGGCCGTGACTTCTTGTCCTGGCGCGCGTAGAAGTACCAGGGGATGACGGCGGTGATCCGCTTGGCGGAAGCGAGCTTCGCGGCGTTGACCATGATCAGGAGCTCGACGAGGTGCTGCGCAATCGGCGTCGCCGCGGTCTGAACGATGAACATGTCCGCACCGCGGACCGAGTCTTCGAAGCGGAAGTAGGGCGAGCCGTCCGCAAACGTCGTCCGCTCGACCCGGGTCAGCTCGACGCCGAGATGCCCGGCGATCTTCTCGGCGAGCACCGGATGCGAGCTGCCCGCGACGACCGCGAGCCGCTTGGTCGGCGTCAGCGAGACGGCGCGGCCGACCGCGAGCTGCGGGGACGGTGTCGCGCCTGTCCCCTCGAGGCCCGGCAGCGCCTGCTCAATCGTCCCGCTTTCCACCACGGCCTTCCTTGTTGACCTGCCTGGGCGCGAAGCCTGCGAGCGCGTTCGCCGGGACGTCGTCGGTGACGACGGCTCCTGCCGCCGTCCACGCATCGTCGCCAACAGTGACCGGAGCAACAAGCATAGTGTCCACGGCGACGCGGACGTTGTCGCCGATCGTCGTCTTGCCTTTCGGCTGGCCGGCCCGGTGCGGGAAGTTCGCCGTGATCGTCCCTGCGCCGATGTTCGTTCCCTCCCCGATCTCAGCGTCGCCGATATACGAGAGATGAGGCACCTTGGTCTCCTCCCCGATCCGCGACTTCTTGATCTCCACGAACGTACCGGCCTTCGACCGCCGTCCGAGCACCGTGCCCGGGCGAAGGTAACAGAAGGGTCCGACCGACGCCTCTTGTCCGATCTCTGCATCGATTGCGACGACATGCGGCCCGATCTCTGCCCCCGCAGCGACCCGCGTCGAGCCTCGGAGGACCGTGAACGGATGCACGATCGCGTCGGCCTCGAGCTCGACATCGGGCTCGATCCAGGTCGAGGAGGGGTCGACGATCCCCACGCCGGCGTCCATGTGCCCGAGATTGATCCGGTCGCGCAGGGCGGCGCCGGCCGCGGCGAGCTCGGCGCGGGTGTTCACGCCCTCGGTCTCGGCGGGGTCGGCGGCGACATGGGCGACGACGCGCTCGCCACGGCCCACGAGATCGCGGACGGCGTCCGTCAGGTAGAGCTCACCCTGCGCGTTGTGCGGCTCGAGCCGATCGAGTGCCGGCCAGAGCAGGTCGGTCCTGAAGACGTAGATCGAAGAGTTGCACTCGCCGAGCTCGAGTTGCTCGGGCGTCGCGTCTCCGGCCTCGACGATTGCCTCGACGGTGCCGTCAGGCGCCCGTACGATCCGGCCGTACGAACGCACGTCCTCCGGCTCGAAGGTGAGGACGGTCGCGGCCGCCGCTTCGCGCCGGTGCGTCGCGACGAGCTGCGCGAGCAGCTCGGTCGTCAGGAGCGGCGTGTCGCCGGAGAGCACGAGCAGGCTCTGTGGCTCGGCGCCGACGAGTGCACGTGCGGCGCGGACCGCGTCACCGGTTCCGAGCGCGCGCTCCTGCACTGCAACCTGGACGTCGCCGAAAGCGTCGCGGCTCTCCGGCGAGGCGATCACGACGAGCGGCGCCGGGCCGAGCGGCCGGGCGGCCTCGAGCACCCAGTCGACCATCCTTCTGCCGAGGATCGGGTGCAGGTGCTTGGGCACGGCAGAGCGCATGCGCGTTCCAAGCCCGCCGGCCATCACCACGGCTGCCAGTGTCGAGTCGGCCAGTGTCGAGTCGGTCATAGGGCGGGGCGAGATGGCTGGGGTGCCAGGATTCGAACCTGGGATCGCGGGACCAAAACCCGCTGCCTTACCGCTTGGCTACACCCCACGGTACGGTTGGAGCCCAATTCTACCGTCGGTCGCGCAGAAGGATGACAAGCGCGACGAGCGCGAAGACGACGAGCACGAAGACCGCGAACGCCGTCAAGACGAGCGCGAGCGCCGGCACGAGCACGACGGCGAGCTGCGAGACCGCGAGGATCCACGTTCCTTCCCGGATCTCCTCGCGACGCGCCTGTCGGCCACGGCTGATGTAGAGCGCGACTGCGCCGATCGCGAGCAGGACGACGACCCACCAGTGAATCTGGCCCACGAGAACCAGCACGCCTTCCGCGACCGCGAGAACAAGCGCAAGCTTGAGGCGGTTCTCGCGCAGCGCCCGGCCGAAACGGGTGCTGCCGTGCTCGATCGTCAGCGGCCGGTCCACGGCACCACCGTACCGTTGATGTTGATGCCATGCGATCGTCCGTCTCGAGGCGTGGTCTGGCGGCTCTGGGGCGCGGACGGCACGGCAGGAAGGCCGCGCAGCGGCCTGGAAGCCGGGCCGGGAGCGGCCCAGGCAGGCCAGAGCGCGCCCCGAGCGCACGAGATCGTGGCATCAACTCATCTAGCCGTACCAGACCGGAACGGTCAGCCAGGTGCGGGCGGCGCTGCGGAGCACTCGTCTCGCTGCCTCTGCGTGGCGCTTGTGGTGGAAGAGCCCGTAGACGGCCGGGCCCGCTCCGCTGACGTCGGCGCGAAAGGCTCCGAGCCGCAGGAGCTCGGCTGCGAGCGGCGATGAAGCGAGGTCGTTCGGAGGGAGTGCAGCGAGGTCGCGAGGCCGTTTGACCGCGGCGAGCGTGCTGTCCAGCACCGCCCGCCGCGCCTCCCAACCGTCGGCGCCGGCGCGCTCGTCGTAGTTGCGGTAGACGGCCGCGGTCGACTCCTTCGTTGCGTTGCGCGCGAGCGCGAGGACGATCCAGTAGTCCTGCGGCAAGTCGACGGTCTCGAGCTCCGAGCCGTCACCGCGCCCCAGTTGCGGGCCGTCGGCCAGGAAGAACGGGACGTCGGCGCCGAGCGTCGCGGCGAGCGAACACAATTCGTCGGGCGGGAGCGGGCTGTCGAGCGTCTCGTTCGCGAGCCGGAGCGCCGTGGCGGCGTCGGAGCTGCCGCCGCCGAGGCCCGACGCGACCGGAACCCGCTTTGCGATCGTCGCGCGCCAGCGCGGCTCGACACCTACGGCTGCGGCGAGCGTTCTGAGCGCATCCCTGACGAGCGTGTCAGCTGCGAAGCCGGTGACGACGAGCGTCGTGGCGGGCTCGATCGCGACGCGATCGCCCAGGTCGACTCGCTGGAGCACGGTCGCGACCTCGTGCTTTCCGTCGTCGCGCACCGGACCGACGACGAGCGCGAGATTGATCTTCCCCGGTGCCGGCGCCCGCCTCACAACGCATCCGCAAGCGCCACGAACTCCGCAGGCTCGAGCGCTTCGGCCCGCGTCTCGGGAGCCCGCCCGATCGCCTCGAGCGCTGCGGCGGCTCGCTCGCGCGGCGCGAGACCGGCCAGCGCAAGGGAGTTCGGGAGCGTCTTGCGCCGGTGCGCGAACGACGCCTCGACGATCGCCTTGATCCGGTCGAAGCCGTCGGGCAGCGGCACGCGCCGGAAGGCAACGAGCGCGGAGTCGACGTTCGGCGGCGGCCTGAAGACCGTGCGCGCCACAGGATGGAAGCCCGTGCGCCGGGCCGCGAGCTGGACCAGCACCGAGACGGCGCCGTACGCCTTCGTCGACGGCTCGGCGAAGAAGCGGTCCGCGACTTCGCGCTGCACCATCACGCACCAGAGCTCGAGGCTCGGCAGGCCGGTGAGGCTCTCGGCCACGATCGGCGTCGCGACGTTGTAGGGCAGATTCGCGACGAGCTTCGTCGGTGCCGGCTCGAGCGAGGCGAGGTCCAGGCCGAGGGCATCGCCCCAGTGGATGTCGACATTCGGGCGCTCTTCCAGCTCCCGGAGGTGCGGCGCCAGCGAGCGGTCGAGCTCGACGGTGTGAACGTGGCCCACGCGGTCTGCCAGGTAGCGGGTCAGGACTCCGAGTCCAGGACCGATCTCCAGCACGACGTCCTCAGCGGCGAGCTCTGCCAGCCGGCCGATCACGCCGAGGATGTTTTCGTCCGCGAGGAAGTGTTGGCCCAGCCGTTTCTTCGGGATCACGGTCACGGCAGCGAGAAGGCCGCGGTGGCGTTGACGTCGATCTGCGCGGCCAGCTGGTCGGCGTCCTCTCCGCGAGCGGCGGCGAGCGCGGCGACCGTGTGCACGACGTGGGCGGGCTCGTTCGGCCTGCCGCGAAGCGGCTGCGGCGCGAGGTACGGGCTGTCCGTCTCCGCCAGGATCCGATCGGCGGGGACTGCCGCCGCCGCCTCGCGTAGCTCCGCCGCCGTCGGGTAGGTGACGTTCCCGGCGAAGGAGAAGTACCAGCCGCGCTCGACGCCGACCGCGAGCAGACCCGGCTCCGAGAAGCAATGCATCACGACCGTGCCGTCGTGCTCCCGCAGCATCGCGGCGGTGTCGTCGTTCGCCTCGCGCGTGTGGATCACCACCGGGAGCCGGAGCTCGCGCGCCAGGCTGAGCTGGCCCCCGAAGAGGCGGCGCTGCTCGTCCTTCGTCTCGGCGCCGTAGTGGTAGTCGAGCCCCGCCTCGCCCACGGCTACCGCGCGCTCGTCCCGGAGCAGCTCGTGCAGCTCGTCGATTCGGTGCGCTTCGGCGGTTGCCGCCTGATGCGGGTCGATCCCGAGCGCTGCGTAGACGCCGTCGTGCACGGCCAGCTCGAGCGCCCGGCGGCAAGAGTCGATGCCCGTCCCGATCGTGATCACTCGGTTGACCCCCGCCTGGCGCGCTCGTTCGATCGCACCGGCCGCGTCCTCGAGCGCATCGAGGTGTGCGTGGGTGTCGATCACACCGTCACGCACACCGTCACGCGACGGCGGGCGCGTCGATGCGCGGGAAGAGCGGCGGCGCAGCCTCGATCCCGGAGACCGGCGCCGTCCGGCCGTACGCCACCTGCTCCCAGTCGACGTCGGCCGACTGGCCGAGCGCACTCAGGATGAGCGCCGCCGTTTCCGGCAGATAGGCCGAGAGCGCGACTGCCGAGACGCGCAAACCGTCGGCGAGCTCGTAGAGAGCCCGGTCGAGGTCGGCCTCGCGAGCGGGATCCTTCGCGAGCTCCCACGGCTTGTTCTGCTCGACGTAGCGATTGAGGCCGCGCACGTAGTCCCAGATCGTCTCCAGTGCTCCGGTGATGTCGAAGCGGTCGAGTGCGTCGGGAACGTCTTCGTGCACCTTCGTCGCAGCGGCGGCAAGCTCGCCCCCAGCGTCGGGCGCCTCCCGCAGCTCACCGTCGCGGTAGCGGGCGATCATCGCCGTCGTGCGCGAGAGCAGGTTGCCGAGGTCGTTGCCGAGCTCTCCCTCATAGCGGTCGCGGAAGCTATCGAGCGTCACGTTGCCGTCCTGTCCGAACGGGACGACGCGCGCCGCCCAGAACCGGACGGGATCGACGCCGTACTCGTCGATCAGGTCGAGCGGGTCGAGCACGTTCCCGAGCGACTTCGAGATCTTGCGGTCGTCGAGGTTGAGATAGCCGTGCACGAAGAGCTGCTTCGGCACCTCGTACCCGGCCGAGAGGAGGAGGGCGGGCCAGTAGACGCAGTGGAAGCGGAGGATGTCCTTCGCCAGCAGGTGCCGCGCAGGCCAGAAGCTCAGGTCGGCGCCCGGGGCATAGGTCAGCGCACTCAGGTAGTTGACGAGAGCGTCGGCCCAGACGTAGGCCACCTGATCGGGATCCCACGGAATCGGGATTCCCCACGTCTGCGTCGCACGGCTGATCGAGAAGTCGCGCAGCCCGCCGGCGATGAAGCTCCTCGCCTCGTTCGCCCTGAAGCCGGGCAGCACGAAGTCGGGCCGCTCGTCGTAGAGCGCGAGCAGCTTGTCCTGGTAGGCCGAGAGCTTGAAGAACCAGTTCTTCTCCTCGATCCACTCCGGCTCGACGCCGTGGTCCGGGCACTTGCCGTCGACCAGCTCGTCCTCGTTCTTGAAGGCCTCGCACCCCACGCAGTAGAGCCCGGCGTACACGTCCTGGTAGACGTCGCCGTTGTCGTAGATGCGCTGCAGGAATTCCTGGACGAAGCGCTTGTGTCCCTCATCGGTCGTCCTGATGAAGTAGTCGATCGACGCGTTGACGCGCGCCGGCAGCTCCTGCCAGGCGCCGACGATCTGGTCGACGTACTCCTGGGGAGCGAGCCCCTGCTCCGCAGCTACCCGCGCCACCTTGTCCGCGTGCTCGTCGACGCCGGTGAGGAAGAACGTCTCCTCCCCACGCTGGCGGTGATGCCGCACGAGGATGTCGGCCGCGATCGTCGTGTACGCGTGGCCGATGTGCGGCGTCGCGTTGACGTAGTAGATCGGTGTTGTCAGATAGAAGCTCATCTCTCCAAATGATAGGCACAGGCCCGCGCCGCACCCGGGCGGCGACTCCGGCCGCGAGCGCGAGGACCGTGAGCACGAAGATGGAACGGCCTGGGCCGTGGTTGTCGGGTCGTTCTGCCGGCCGGTCAACAGCCGCCGCAGGATGCACTGCGTCTCGAGGAGTGCCGGCCCGCGGCGTCTGCCGCCGCAGGTCAGGTCTCGCCGTCACCCTCCCTCCAGCGGGCGGGCGTGTCGCGACAGTGGGCGGTGATGAGCTCGCGCGCGGCTTTGAGCGGGCTTTCGTCGCTGTCGCCTGCACACGCTCGCCGGCGGTTGACGGGGTTGCCTCTCTCACCGTCGCGACGCCTTGCTGGACCGGCCGCAAGACGATCGGGTGCTCCGCCTCGACGAGAGGCTCTGTCATGACTTGCTCGCTCGCAACGGCTCGCACCGCTACAGGGCGCGCGCCGCGAGCTGTCGCGGCGACAGGTGCGAAGAGCGGCGTCTCCTCGACCGGTTCCGCGGTCGCTGCCTCGGCGGGTGTGGGCTGCGGCACCGTGACCTCGGCTGTGCCGGGGGGAGGAGCCGGAGCAGGCGCGGGCAGCTCGGGCGCCGGCGGCGGTGCCGGCAGTCGCGCAGGCAGCAGCCCGAGCGGGTCGACGTATCCGTCCGGGTCGGCGGCGATGCGAACGCCAAGGTGGACGTGTGGCTGCAGGGTGACCGCGTCGCCGCTCTCGCCGACGACGCCGACCTCCGCCCCTTCCGCGACGGCGCTCCCACGGACGACGCTCGCCGCCCCGAGCTGGAGCAACGTCACGGCGTAGCCGTCGTCGGTCGTGATCGTGACCGCGCGCCCGCCGCCGGGCACGAAGCCGACGAAGGAGACGGTACCGCCGGCGGGCGCCAGCACGGTGCGACCGATCTCGGCCCCGATGTCGACGCCTCGATGCTGGCCGCCCGCGTACGGGTCGGTACCGACGGAGAACGGCCGCAGCACCGGCCCATCGGCCGGCCACGTCCAGGCGAGCGCGCCCGGCGTCGCGACGAGGGACGCAAGGACGACCGCGGACAGCACCGCGGCAGGACACGATCGGCGCATCTCACACCTGCCTTCGTTTGCGTGGAGGGCAACTCCCGTCCACGCTAGCCGGGCGGGTCAGCGGCTTTTCAACGATTCCGCATACAAGGTGTTACGAGAAATGCGCGCCAGGCGGGCCACGACATCGGCTGCCTGCCTGCGGGGGACGCCTGCGGCGACAAGCTCGATCACGGCTGCCAGCGCCTCGGCCGCGTCCGCATGCTCGCCCGCCCCGGCCCCCGCGCCGATCACGAGGGTCACCTCGCCCTTGGGCGGCTCCGGGAAGCGCGCCGCGACCTCGGCCGCGGTGCCGCGCACGACCTCCTCGAACCGCTTCGTCAGCTCGCGGCAGACCGCCACCGGACGCTCGGGCAGCACCGCCGCGAGCGAGCGAAGCGTCGCCGGGAGCCGTCGCGGCGACTCGAACGCGACTGCGGGATGCGCCCAGGCACCGAGCTCGCCCCAGAGCGCACCGAGTGCTTTCTCGCCACGCGGCAGATAGCCGAGGAACTGGTAGCGCTCGCCAACGAGACCGCTCGCGACGAGTGCCGTCTCGACGGCCGAGGGACCCGGCAGCACGGTCACCGACACCCCAGCGTCCAGCGCGGCCGCGATCAGCCGGGCGCCGGGATCGTTCACTCCGGGCAGGCCCGCGTCCGAGACGAGCGCGATCCGCTCGCCGGCCTCGAGCCGCGGGAGCAGCTCGGCCGTGCGCTTGGCCTCGTTGTGCTGGTGGTAGCTGAGGAGCTTCGCCTGGATCCCGTGCCGGTCGAGCAGGCCCCTGGTGTGCCGCGTGTCCTCGCACAGAACGAGGTCGGCCGCCGCGAGCTCGTCGAGCACGCGCACCGTCACGTCCTCCAGGTTGCCGATCGGCGTCGCGCAGACGGCGAGCGACAAATCTATCCCTCCTGAGCGATCGCCTCGAACGCGAGCAGGCCCGCGCCGATCAACCCCGCGTCGGAGCCGAGCTCGGCCTTGACGATCCGGAGACCCGGACGCGCGGGCTCGAGCGCCTCTCGCCGAGCGACCTCGTAGGCCTCGGGGAACAGGAACTCGGCTGCCGCGATGCCGAAGCCGCCGCCGATGATCGTCAGCTCGGGCGCGAAGACGTTCACGAACGAGCCGATCGCCGCTCCGAGCAGATGGCCGATCCCGGCGAGCGCCTCCAGAGCGGCGGGATCGCCTTCCTCCGCCCGTCCCACCAGCAGCTCGGCGGTCGCCCCTTCGCCCCAGAGCTTCTCCGCGGCGCGGTCGGCCGCATTGCCCGATGCCACGGCCTCGAGGTGGCCCCGTCCCGTGCAGCCGCCCTGGCAGGGCGGGCCGTCGGCGACCACGACGACGTGACCCAGCTCGGCCCAGCCGCGGTAGAGCGCCCCGCCGAAGACGACACCGCCGCCGACGCCGGTCCCGAGCGTGAGCAGCACGAGGTTTTCCGCCCCTCTCCCGGCGCCGAGCTTCCACTCGGCCAGCGCCGCCACATTCGCGTCGTTCTCGACCGCCACCGGGACGCCGAAGCGCTCGCCGAGCAGATCGTCGAGCGAGACGTCGGCGAGCGGGATGTTGATCGAGCCGAGCGCCCGGCCGGTGTTCCGATCGAGGACGGACGGGATCCCCAGGCCGAGCGCACCGAACCCGGGGCCGGCGAGCGGCTCGATCACGGCCGCGATCGCCTCCAGCAGCTCTTCCTGCGAGGACGTCGGCGTCTGCACCTCGTGACGCTCGAGGACGCGACCCTCGACGTCGATCGACCCCGCGAGGATCTTCGTGCCGCCGAGATCGACGCCGATAACGCGTTGGGCACTCACAAGCGGTGGCTACCATACCCTCCCGGATGACGGACGGAGCAAAGCCCTACCGGGTCTACAAGGGCGGCAGGGCGAGAGGGAAGGTGCCGACGACGCCCCGCCCGGAACGCCAGCCGAAGGGCGAGAACGAGCGTCCGAAGCCCCCCGGCCGCCCGCGCTGGCGCCGCCGGATCGGGCTCACCGTTCTCCTGCTCGGACTGCTGCTCATCGTCTGGCTCGTCCTCGGCTACCTCTCTTTCCACAGCGGCGTCAAGGAAGCGAACGCGAGGTTGCCCAAGACGGCGAGGTCGAGCCTCGCGCCCCAGGACGGCATGCTGATCTCGAAGCCCTCGCTGATCCTGCTGCTGGGCGCCGACGGCGACAAGCTGGCCGACGCGCGCCGCTCGGACTCGATTCTGCTCGTCCGGACCGACCCGAGCCGCCACCGGATGGGCTACCTCTCGATCCCGCGAGATCTCCGCGTCGACATCCCCGGCTACGGCGCGAACAAGATCAACGCCGCGTTCCAGCTCGGAGGGCCGGCGTTGACGCTCAAGACGGTCCGCGCCCTGACCGGGCTGAAGCCGAATCACGTCGTGCTGCTGGACTTCGAGGACTTCAAAGCCGTGATCGACGCGCTCGGCGGGATCGAGATCGACGTCCCGAAGCCGATCCTCTCGAACAAGTTCGAATGCCCGTACGCAACCAATGCGCGCTGCGACAAGTGGCCGGGGTGGCGATTCGGCAGAGGCAAGCAGAAGATGGACGGCCGCCGCGCACTGGTCTACTCGCGCATCCGGGAGAACCGGCTCGACCCCGCGGACAACGACCTCACGCGCGGAGACCGGCAGCAGGCCGTGGTGGAGGCGATGACGAGCAAGCTCGCCAGCCCCGCGACATTCGTGCGGCTTCCGTTCATCGGCGGCGATCTCGCCAAGCCCCTCACCACCGACCTCTCGGCCGGGCAGTTGCTGCAGCTCGGCTGGGTCAAGTTCCGCGCGAACGGCAGCCGCGCGCTCCACTGCCGGCTCGGGGGCGAGCCGTCGTCGGTGGGCGGTCAGTCGGTGCTCATCGCGACGGAGGAGAACACGGCGGTGCTCTCGATGTTCACGGGCCGCTCGGCACCTCAGCCACCGCCGCCGGGAACGACCTTCGGCGCCGGCTGCACCGTCGGCGGCTCGGGAAGCCGCCGGTCGGCCAGCCGCTAGTCGGCAGCGGGCGCGGGCTTCTTCTCGCCGCTGTCCGACTTCTTCTCGGACGGGCCGGAATCGCCGTCCTTCGAGCTCTCGCTCTTCTTGCGGCCACCGCGCCCATAGTCGGTCGAGTAGAAGCCGGAGCCCTTGAAGTGCACCGAGACCGGATAGAGCACCTTCTCGACAGGGCTCTTGCCGCAGATCTCGCACTTCTCCGACGGGGGGTCGGACATCCGCTGAAAGACCTCGAACGTGTGCCCGTCGGGGCACCGATACTCGTAGATCGGCATGGTCGAGAACCGTAGCAGCGAGAATCAGACGACACGATGAGCGATACAGCACAGGCAACAAAGATCGGCGCACGCGAGCGAGCGGCTGTGCTGGCGTGGATCTCGGCGCGCTGGTACCCGCTCGGCGTGGCCGCGATCACCGCTGCGACCGCAGGATTCCTCTTCCACCAGCTGCTCGCGTGGCCCCCGCACGAGGACGAGGCTTTGCCGCTCTTCATCGGGCGGCATCCGCTCGACAAAGTCTTCCAGGTGGTGCTCGCGGAGCGCGGCGGCGCGCCGTTGCACTTCCTGCTCGCCTGGGTCGTCGCTCATCTCGATCTCGGACTCGAGGGCCTGCGGGCGGTGTCGGCGATCTTCGCGGTCGGAAGCCTGCCGGTCATTGCCATGCTGCTCACCCGGCTGAGCGGACGTCTGCACGCGCTGATCGCGACCGTGATCGTCGCGGCGAGCTGGACCTTCCTCTTCCACGGCGTGTACGGACGGATGTACAGCCTCTTCCTGTTCACGAGCGCGCTCTCGTATCTCGCGTTGCTCCGTGCCGTCGAGCGCGGCGGGTGGAAGGCCTGGGCGCTGTGGGCGTTGGCGATCCTCGCGACCGTCGCGACCCATCCGTACGGGGCGCTCGTGCTCGCCTCGCAGGGCGTCTTCGTCGCTCTCGCCCGCCGGGACCGGCTGCCTGCGGCTCTCTGGGCGTTCGGCGCGGTCGCGGTGCTCGGCATCCCGTTCTGGCTCACCGACCTCGTGCTCGCGGGCCGTTTCGACGCCGGCGTCGGCGGCGGTGGGCGAGTCGACGTCGTCGACTACGTCTGGCAGGCGACCGGAGACTTCACCGCCGGCTTCCCCGTCTTGCCCGCCGCGCTGGTGGCGGCCGCCGCCGGGCTCGCAGTGCTCTCGCGTGAGACGCGCATCGCGATCGCGTGCGCAGCCCTCGTCCCGCTCGCAGCGCTGGCGATTGCGCGCAGCTCCGGCTCACCCGAGACCCGTCACCTGATCTTCCTGCTCCCGTTCGTCGCCCTTGCCGTCGCGGCGGGCATCGCGCGGCTCGGGCGCGTCTGGGCGCCGGCTGCCCTCGCGGCACTCGTCGTCGCGCAGATCGGCTGGGCGTGGGACCGGACGCCCGAGCTCTTCGAATGGGAGCCGGCGGTGCGCCAGGAGGCCCGCGCCGACGCGGCGGCATACCTGGCCGCGACGACGCAGCCGAACGACGTGCTGCTCGGCTACGACCCGCTTTTCATCCAGGCCTGGGAGCGCAACGGTGACTTCCCGCTCGTGACGCTGCCGCGCGCGGACGCCGACCTCGCGCTCCACAACCTGCTCGACCTCCCCCGCCCCCTCGGCCACGGTGTGTGGGTCTTCGATGCCAGCAAGACGACGAACGACGTGCGCTCACTGCAGATCCCGCTCGCATCGCCGCATCCCGCCGCGGCCTTCGAGGTGCGCGCCTTCGGGCCGTTCCTCGTCATCCGGACGCGCGAGCGGGTCGTGACGCCGGACCGGTACCTCCTCCGGGCCGGGCAGGCGATGCTGGTCGGGAAGCGGCTCTTCCTCGGCGACGCCGACATCAACCTGCCGACGATCGAGCACGCGGCTCGCGCACTTCGAGGCTACGGCGCCTCGCGCTCGCTCTCGACGAGCTCGCGGTAGCAGGGCGCCTCCTCGAAGGCGGCGAGGCCTGCCGGCGTCTCGCGCCTGCGCTCCTTCGGACGCAATCGGCGTGCGGCGGCGATCGCTGCGGACGCGCCGACCGCGGCCCCGACCAGGAAGGAACGCGTTCGTGAGCGCCGCCGGTACTCCCCGTCCATGGGACGATGCTACGCATGATCGTCACCCTCGGGGACCTGTTGCTGGACGTGATCGTCCGGCTGCGCCAGCCGCTCGCCGAGGGCGCCGACGCGGACGCGACCACGCAGCTCGGGTGCGGCGGCCAGGCCGCAAACGTGGCCGCGTGGGTGGCCGAGCTCGGCGGGCAGGCGCGCTTCGTCGGCAAGCGGGCCGATGACGAGGCCGGCGGGATCGCCCAGCGCGGGCTCGAGCGCTACGGGGTCGAGGTTCGCGGGCCCGTCGTCGAGGGCCGCACCGGCACCGTCGTCTCGCTGGTGGCGGCGGACGGCGCGCGGACGATGGCCTCCGACCGCGGCGTCTCGCCCGACTTGCGCGGCGACGAGCTCGACCCGTCCTGGCTCGACGGCTGCTCGCATCTCCACCTTCCCGGCTACTCGCTCCTGCGCTCGCCGATCGACGAGGCCGCCCTTCGCACCGCCGAGCTCGCGCCGCGCGTCAGCGTCGACCTGTCGTCCTGGAGCGCGATCCGCGACTTCGGCCCGGAGCGCTTCCGCGAGCGGCTGGAGGCGCTCCGCCCCGCGATCGTGTTCGCGAACGAGGACGAGGAGCGAATCCTCGGCGGCCCGCTCGAGGGCTGCGAGTGGGTGCTGAAGCGCGGGTCGCTCGGCGCCCGCTTCGCGGATGTCGAGTGGCCCGCCGTTCCCGCCGAGGTCCTGGACACGACGGGCGCCGGAGACGCGCTCGCGGCCGGCTACCTCGTCGGCGGCCCGGAGCTGGCGCTCGCTGCCGCAGCGCGCTGCGTCGCGAAACTAGGCTCAATGCCATGAACGATCTGCTTCAGGTCTCGGACGAGGTCGGCCAGGCGCTCGCGGAACGGCGCCCAGTGGTCGCGCTCGAGACGACGCTCGTCGCGCACGGGTTCCCGCCCGGCGAGGGCGTCGAGGTCGGTCTCGAGAGCGAGCGGCGCGTGCGCGAGGCGGGCGGGGTGCCGGCGACGATCGGCGTCCTCGACGGGATGCTGCGCGTCGGCCTCACGGAGGACGAGCTCGGCCGCTTCACCGCCGACGCCCGCAAGGTCGGGCCACGCGACCTCGCAGCGGCGCTCGTGCAGGGTGCCGTCGGCGCGACCACGGTCGGCGGCACCCTCGCCGTGTGCCGGGCAGCCGGGATCGGGTTCATGGGCACGGGCGGCCTCGGCGGCGTCCACCGCGGCTTCCCGAGCCCGCCGGACGTCTCCGCCGACCTCGGTGAGCTGATCCGGACCGAGGCGCTGATCGTCTGCTCGGGCGTCAAGTCGATTCTGGACGTGACGGCGACCGCCGAAGTGCTCGAGACCCTCGGCGTGCCGGTGCTCGGCTACCGCACCGACGACCTGCCCCTGTTCTACGCGGCGCACGGCGGGCCGCCGGTGTCCGCCCGCGTCGAGAGCGCCGAGGAGGCGGCCCAGATCGCGCGCACGCACTGGCGGCTCGGCCGGCACACCTCGATCCTGCTCGGCCGTCCTGCCGAGCACAGCCTCGACGATGTCGAGCCGCTGATCGAGCAAGCACTCGCGGAGGCCCACGAGCAGGGCATCATGGGCCAGGCCGTGACGCCCTTCGTCCTTTCCTACCTCCACCTCGAGTCCGGCGGGCGCACGCTCGCCGCCAACCGCGAGCTGATCGCAGACAACGCCGGCCTCGCCGCGGAGGTGGCAGTCGCCTATGCGTCTCTTTGACCGGGTCCGCGAGCTGCGTCTCGCCATCGATCGCGTCGAGCTGGAGCCACACGCTCTTTCGCTCAAGCACATGACTCGGCGCACGACCGTCGTCCACCTGCACGGCGCCGGGCACGAGGGGGTCGGCGAGGACGTCAGCTACGAGGAGGACCTCCAGCTGGCGTTCACGGACGATGCGCTGCCGCCGCTCGCAGGGGAGCACACCGTCGAGACGTTCTCCGAGCTCGTGGCCGGCCAGCCCGGCTACAGGCCGTGGGGGCTCGAGTCGGCCGCACTCGACCTCGCGCTCCGCCAGGCCGGGCTCTCGCTCGCCGACGCGGTCGGCCGTGAGCCGAAGCCCGTGCGCTTCGTCGTCTCCCAGAGCGCGGTCCGCGAGTGGCGCGAGCTCTATCCCGAGATTCGCTTCAAGCTCGATGCGAGCGACAAGTGGACCGACGAGGTCGTGGCGGAGCTCGCCGCGACGGGCGCCGTCGACGTCGTCGACCTGAAGGGCCTGTACGAGGGCGAATGGGTCGACGCGACGCCCTCGGCCGAGCTGTACAGCCGCGTGGCCGACGCGTTTCCGGACGCCTGGCTGGAGGACGCACGGCTCACCGACGAGACGCGGCCGGTGCTCGAGCCGCACCGCGACCGGCTCACCTGGGACTTCCCGATTCACTCCGTCGCGGACGTCGACGCGCTCGAGTGGCCACCGCGCTGCCTCAACTCGAAGCCGTCGCGCTTCGGCTCGGTCCGCAACCTCTTCGACTTCTACGACGCGTGCGGGGAGCGCGAGATCGCGCTGTACGGTGGGGGCCAGTTCGAGCTCGGTCCCGGCCGCGCCCAGATCCAGCATCTCGCCTCGCTCTTCCACGCCGACGCGCCGAACGACGTCGCGCCGAAGGAGTACAACGACGGCGGCCCCAGGCCGGGCCTGCCGCAGAGCCCGCTTCCGCCCGCGTCCGCCGAGCCCGGCTTCCGGTGAGCTACAAGCGGCCGCTCACCAGCCGCGGCGCTCTGAAACGAGGCGAGCGCGAGCGCGCAGTCGGCGTCGACCCCGAGGACGAGGCCGCTCGCTGGCTCGCGGAGCACGATCCGAAGCCGACGCCCCCGGAGCCGAAGGCGGCGAAGAAGTCCAAGGCCGTGCACCGCTTCCGCCAGCAGCAGTAGCGCGAGCGTTAGGCGTCCAGGACCCCCAGGAGCGTGTCGATGTCGACGAGCTCGAGCGACTGCAGCTTCGCGCTGCCGCGGGCTCCGAGCGCGAGCGAGATCTTGGCGACGGTCGCGGCGTCGGCGGCCTCGATGATGTTCACGAAGTCGTACTCGCCGAGCGTTGCCCACTGGTGCAACACCTTCGCGCCGAGCTCCTCAACGTCGCGGTTCACCTCGCGCAGCCGGCTCGGGTTCGCCTTCAGCGTCTGAACGCCCTGCGGGGTCAGCGTCGTGAGCATCAGATAGGTCGGCATCAGCACCTCCTCAATTCGCGGAGCTCGATCGTACTCGGGCGACCTGGTCGACGTAGAGCAGCGCGCCCCCGAGGAAGAGGAGCGGCGACATGACGAGATCGGCGAGCCCGAGAGCGGCACGCTCTCCCGCGTCGCCCAGGTCGCGGAGGAGGAGCACGAGGGTCAGCTTCACCAGCCCGAAGAGGACGACGAGCGTCGCGAGCGACCCGAGCGCATGGACGTAGTCGGCGCGGGCCAGCTGGACCGCGCGGCGGAGAGCGGCGCGGGTCCCCAGGCGCTCGAGCACCAACACCGGCACCACCAGGCCGACGAGCGCGAGCCACGCCACGGCCGGGAGCACGTAGAGGAGCGTCAGGAAGGCGGCCGGCACGAACACGATCGAGCCCACGAGGACCGCACGCACGACGTCTTCCGTGCGGGGCCGCACGCCGCCGACGATCGCCGAGGCGCCGGTGAAGGATGCGGCCATGAGCGGCGCCCCGGCCGCCAGCACGAGGACCTGAAAGAGCGTGTGATGGCCGGCCGTGATCTGGTTGATCACCGTCAGGCTGATCCCCAGCGCAAGCGACGGCCAGAGATTGTCTCCGTAGAGCTTCAGCGTCTCGGCCACGAGCTGCCCGACGGTGCGGGTTTCGGGCGGGAGCGGCGGCGGCAGCGCGGTCTTGCTCACGCGCCGGACGCTACAGCGACGAGCCGGGGAAGCAGCTCCGCAAGGGCCGCGAACGCGTCGTCGAACCGCCAGAGCGAGCGGTCGGCCTCGTCGATCTCGTTGGAGACGACGCGAACCTCGACCGCCGGCACGCCGGCGAGCCCGCATGCGCGCAGGACCGCAAAGCCCTCCATCGCCTCGACGTCCACGTCGCGGGAGCCCCCGACGCGCGCGCTCGTCCCGATCGGCTGCACGCGCGCGGCGGGAAAGGCGGCACGGAGCCGCGCGAGCAGGTCTGCGTCGGGCAGCGCCCGCGCGACGACGAACGGCCCCGCCGCGTCGCAATAGATCGCTTCGGAGCCGAGCACGAGCGTCAGTGGCTCGAGCCCGCGCGCGCCCGCGATCCCGACGTGGAGGACGGCGGTCGGCAGCTCCTCGGCGAGCGCCCGCGCCGTCGCGACCGCCGCGTCGACCGGCCCGATCCCGCAGAGAACCGTCCGCGCGCCTTCGACGGGAACGAGCTCCCGCCTCGTCGCAGCCACCACGAGAACGCCCGGGCCGGCCAAGTAACAGTCTGTTACTTGGGGTCGTCGAGCTCGGCGGCGAGCTGCTCGGCCTCGTCGACGAGCACGCCGATCGCGTCGAGGCCCGCTGCCCAGAAGCCCGGATCCCCGATGTCGAAGCCGAGCCGCGAGGCGAGCTCGGCCGGCGGCGCCGAGCCGCCCGCGCGCAGGAGGTCGAGGTACGGCTCCACGAGCGCCTCGCCCTCGTCGAGGTAGCGCCGGTAGATGGCGAGCGAGAAGAGGTAGCCGAACGAGTACGCGTAGACGTAGCCGGGCACGGCGATGAAGTGCGGCACGTAGCTCCACCAGAGCCCGTAGTTGTCGGTGACCTCGACCGAGTCCCCGAGCATCCGCCGCTGCTCTGCCGACCAGAGCTCCGAGATCCGCTCGACGGGTAGCTCACCCTCGTCGCGGCGGCCCGTGTGGATCGCGTGCTCGAAGCGGTTGAGCGCGATCTGGCGGAAGACAGTCGAGATTGCGTCGTCGATGCGGCCGACGATCAGGTCGAGGCGCGCGCGGGGATCGTCCTCTCTCGCCATCAGCTTCTCGAACGTGAGCGCCTCGCCGAACACCGACGCCGTCTCGGCGAGGGTCAGTGGCGTCCGGGCATTCAGCAGCCCCAGATCCTGTGCGAGCGAGCCGTGCAGCCCATGGCCGAGCTCGTGCGCCAGCGTCAGCACGCTCCGCCGCTCACCGGCGTAGTTCATCAGCACGTACGGGTGGACTTCCGGGACGAGCGTCGCGCAGAACGCGCCGAGCATCTTCCCCGGCCGCACCGCGGCGTCGATCCAGTCCTTCTCGAAGAAGTTCCCGATGATGTCGCCCGCCAGCGGCGAGAAGCCCGCGAACGCGTCGAGGACGAGGTCCTGCGCGTCCTCCCACGGGATCGTGCCGCCGACCTCCTGCAACGGCGCGAAGCGGTCGTAGTCCCGTAGCCGCGGCAGCCCGAGCAGCCGGGCCTTGAGGGCATAGAAGCGCTGCGGGATGTCGTAGCGAGCGACGATCGCGTCGACGAGGCTCTGCGCCGCTTCGTCCGGGATCTCGTTCGAGAGATTCCGGGCCGCGATCCACGACTCGTAGCCGCGCAGGCGGTCCTCGATCGCGTGATCGTTCAGGATCGTGTTCAGGACGTAGCCACGCGTGCGCAGGCCCGGCCGGAGCGTTTCCGTGACGGCTTCGGCGACGCGCGCTCGGTCGCCCTGGTCGGTCAGCCGCGAGAGCCGCGAAAGCGCCTCGTCGAGCGAGAGCTGCTCGCCGTCATGAGAGACGCGGAGGTCGGAGAGGAGCTCGGTGAAGAAGCGGCCCCACGCGCTCGAGCCGGTGACGCTCTTCTCGGCCGAGATCTTCTCCTCGGGCTCCGAGAGCTGATACGGCTTGTAGCGGCGCTCCGAGCGGAGAACGGCGGCGTAGCGGTCGAGCGCGGGATCGGAGAGCAGCCGCTCGGCGGTGTCGTCGTCGAGCTCGCTCCACTCGAGGTCGAAGAAGAGCAGCTCGGTCTCGATCTGCGTGTTCCGCTCGCGGATCTTCTGGACGAGCGCGCCGCGGGCCTGGTCGGAGCTGTCGGCAGCCTGCCTCAGGCGGGAGTACGTCTCGACGCGCGTCGAGGCGGACTTGATCCGCTCGAGCTCGGCGACGGCGTCGCTGAGCTCGCCTGCGGAGAGCTCGCCGAGCTTGCCGCGGTAGCGCTCACGGAATGCCTGTGAGGCGGCGAGCGCTTCCTCGAGCTCGGATTCGATCTTCGGATCGTCGGGGCCCTCGTACAGATCGGAGAGATTCCACTCGACGGCCTCGGCGCCGGTCGCGACTGAGCTCACGACGAAAACCTACCGATCCTCGATCCCGTGTGGCGCGCCGTAGTCCGCGAGCAGCTCGAGGAACGGCTGCGGCGGGAAGGCCTCGGGACCGAGGACGCCGGTGCCCTGCCAGGTGCCCGTCGCGAGGAGCTCCAGCGCGACGACCGGATTCAGCGCCGTCTGCAAGACGACGGCCTGGTGCCCCCACTCCCGCATCGAATGCTCGTTGTCGAGCACGTGGTAGAGGTAGGTCTGCCGCGGCTGTCCGTCCTTGCCGGTGCCGGTGACCCACGTGCCGGCGCACGTCTTCCCGCGCATCCGGTCGCCGAGCGTCGCCGGGTCGGGCAGCACGGCCGCGACGACGTCACGGGGCGCCACCTCGACGCCGCGCACCTTGATCGGCTTCGTCGAGTCGAGGCCGAGCTTTCGCAGCGTCTTCAGCACCTCGATGAACTCCTCGCCGAGGCCGTACTTGAAGTCGACGCGGCGGCAGTCGATGTAGCGCGGGATCAGCAGCACTTCCTCGTGCTCGACGTTGACGCACTCGACGGGCCCGATCCCTTCCGGGAAGACGAAGACCTCAGGCTCGGAGAACGGCTCGGTCGTGTACCAGCCGCGATCGCGTTCCCAGATCACCGGCGGGTTGAGACATTCCTCGATCGTCGTCCAGATCGAGAACGTGGGCGCGAAGTCGTATCCCTCGACGATGAGGTTCGCCCCGTCCCGGACGCCGATCTCGTCGATCTCCGAGAAGAGCTCGTCGCTCGCATAGCGGGCGAAGACGTCGGAGAGGCCCGGCTCGACGCCGATCCCGACAAGCGCGAGCAAGCCCGCCTCCTCCCACCGCCCCGCCTGCGCGAACTGCGCGTCGCCGAGCTTGACCCCGGCCTCCGCGTCGGAGAGCGTCATCGCCATGTCGAGATAGGTGCAGCCGGCGTCGAACGCCGCCTGGAAGATCGGCGGGTTGAAGCGTGGGTCCACCGCGTTGAGGATCGTGTCCGCGCCTTCGGCGCGCGCGAGCGCCGCGATCGCCGACGCGTCCGAGGCGTCGACCACCGCGCTGTCGAAGCGCTCGTCGCCATGGGGCTCGACCGAGCGCCGAGCGCGAGCCTCGTCGACGTCGGCAAAGACCATCCGCTCGAAGAAGCCACGGCGCTGCGCGACCGCGGCGACCGCAGCTCCCACTCCTCCCGCGCCGACCACGAGAACCCGCATTGCGTGGGACGCTACAGTGCCGCGCGTGGGAGGTATGCGGCCCGAGGACGTTTACGAGCTCACGGGGGTCTCCGACCCACGCCTGCGGCCGGGCGGCAAGCACGTCGCGTATGTCGTTTGGTCGATCGACAAGGACGAGAACGAGTACCGCCAGTCGATCTGGGTCGCGACGACGGACGGCTCCGAGGCGCCGCGGAGGTTCACCACCGGCAAGAACGACGCGCAGCCCCGCTGGTCGCCGGACGGCGAGGACCTGGCGTTCGTCTCGAAGCGCGGCGACGAGAAGGCGCACCGCCAGCTGTACGTGATGCCGGCCGGCGGCGGCGAGCCGCAGTGCCTGACCGATCTCAAGGACGATGTCGGCGAGCCCGCGTGGTCGCCGGACGGAACGCAGCTCGTCGTCTCGGCCCGCGTCCCGGACGAGGCCTACGACGAAGAGGACGACAGGAAACGCGCGCCACGGCGCTTCAAGCGGCTGCAGTTCAAGCTGGACAGCGTCGGCTGGACCGGCGACCGGCGTCGCCACCTCTACGTCGTGCCGGCGGACGCCTCCGCCGAGGCCAGGCAGATCACCGACGGGGACTACGAGGACTCGCGGCCGACCTGGACACCCGATGGAAAGAGCATCGCCTTCAGCTCCGCGCGCGGCGATGACTGGGACATCGAGCTGATCGGGGACATCTACGTCGTGCCCGCTGCAGGCGGCGAGCCCCAGCGGCTGACTCCAGGGGACAGCAGCTACTACGCGCCGAGCTACTCGCCCGACGGGAAGCTGCTCGCGGTCAAGTGGGATCCGGGCGGCTTCGACTTTCCGCGACATCCGCAGATCGCGGTCGTCGACGCGGAGACGGGCCAGAACCGGCGCGTCCTGACAGCGTCGCTCGACCGGCAGTGCGACCCCTACCCGGAGCTGCGCGAGCCGATCTGGGACGGCGACTCGATCGTCTTCGCGCTCGAGGATGGCGGCAATGTCCACCTCTATCGCGTGTCGACGGACGGCGGCGAGCCGGAGCTGGTGCACGGCGGCGAGATCGTCCTCACGGGGTTCGACGCACGCGATGGCCGGATCGTCCGAACCGGCACGACGGCGCCGAACCTCTCCGAGCTCTATGCCGGGGAGAAGCAGCTGACCTTGGTCGGGAGCGCGTTCGCGGAAGGCCGCGAGCTCGTCGCGCCCGAACGGTTCACGGCAGTCTCCGAGGACGGATCGGAGGTCGACGCCTGGATCGCGCGTCCCGCCGGCTTCGAAGAGGGCAAGCGCTACCCCGTCCTGCTCAACATCCACGGCGGCCCGTTCACCCAGTACGGGAACGGCTTCTTCGACGAGACGCAGGTGTACGCGGGCGGCGGCTATGCGGTCGTGTACGCGAACCCGCGCGGCTCGTCCGGGTACTCCGAGGAGTGGGGCCGCGCGATCATGGGCCCCGGCGAGCTCGGGCCCGGCTGGGGGTCGGTCGATTACCAGGACCTGATGGCGGTCGCCGACGAGGCCGTGAAGCGGTTCGACTTCTGCGATCCCGACCGCATGGGTGTGCTCGGCGGCTCCTACGGCGGCTTCATGACCTCCTGGATCGTGGGCCACACGAATCTCTTCAAGGCGGCGTGCTCGGAGCGGGCCGTGAACAACCTCGTCTCGATGTACGGCTCGAGCGACATCGGCTGGGTCTTCAAGGGCTACCACGGCGAGTTCGTCCACGACGCGGTCGACCTGTACCTCCAGATCTCGCCATGGACGTACGCCAAGGAGATCGAGACGCCGCTCCTGATCCTCCACTCCGAGCAAGACCTGCGCTGCAACATCGAGCAGGCCGAGCAGCTCTTCACGACGCTGCGGCTGCTGAAGAAGGACGTCGAGCTGGTGCGCTTCCCGGCCGAGAGCCATGAGCTGACGCGCTCGGGCAATCCGGCGCACAGGGTGCAGCGCTTCGAGCTCCTGCTCGAGTGGTTCGACCGCTATCTCAAATAGTGCGGCTCAAAGAGTGCGGTAGACCGCACTCCCGAACACCGGCGCGCCGAATGCGCAGGTCGCTCGCCGGCTGCGAGGCTCTGGCCATGAACCGAGCGACCGCCGCGGCTCCCCACCGCCGGCCCCACCCTTCCTCCAGCCGAGCGCGAGAGGCACGTCGCCTTCTCTCCCCCCGCGTCGCCCACCTGTCTGAGCTGGACCTGTCCGGGGTCAGACCCGGACAGGTCGCACTCGGCTCGGGAAATCGGCGCTGAGCAGCGAGAAGTCCAGTGTGGCCACGCCCGTTCGGGACACGACGGGGTCTGACCCCGGACAAGTCCGTAGCTGCCGTGTGAGAATGGGCGCGTGGGCTACACGATCTTCCACGCCGCCGAGCTCGACTGGAAGCCGCGCCGCGAAGGTGATCCTCGACTCGCGGCCGAGCTCTCGGGCGCGATGGCGCAGTCGCGCGCGAACCTCTTTCGCTATCCGCCCGGCGCCGTCGGCCGCCGTCACATCGACCCGGTGCAGGAGGAGGTCTTCGTCATCCTCGACGGGACGTTGACGATCCACATGGGCGAAGGCGACGAGCCGGAGCGGCACGAGCTCTCGTCCGGCAGCGTGCTCGTCGTCCAGCCGGGCACCGCACTCCAGCTTTCGAACCGGCACGAGGACGAGCTGCGGCTCTTCATCGTCGGCGCGCCGCCCGAGCACGGTGAGACGACGTTCCTGGACAGGGTCGATTGAGCGCCTTCGACGACGTCCGCTCGATCGTGCCCCGAAAGGTCTGGGACGGGATCACGGCGCGTGCCGTCCACGGCGAGCGGCTGACGCTCGCGCTCGTCGAGCTCGAGCCGGGCGCGGTCGTCGAGGAGCACAGCCACGACCACGAGCAGCTCGGGCTCGTCCTCCGCGGCTCGATCCGCTTCCGGGTAGGCGACGAGGAGCGCGAGCTCGGTCCCGGCGAGACCTGGGAGATCCCCTCGAACACGCCACACCGCGCCGAGGCCGGCCCCGACGGCGCCAGCGTGCTCGATCTCTTCGCGCCTCCCCGCTCCGAGTGGGAGCAGGCCGAACCGGGCGCGGCCGGTCCCGGCCGCTGGCCCTAGGAGGGTTTGGCGGACTGTCGCTCGCTGCCGGGGTGCGATGGTCGTTCCGAGGCCGCAGCGCCGCCCGGCAGCTCAGCCGATATGTCGTCAAACCTCCTAGAACCGGGATCGACTCGGCCGGAGCGCTACTCGGCGCCGGTCTCGTCGCCGGGATCGCTGTTCACGATCGGCGGCAGCATGTGACAAAGGGTACGACCCCGGTCAGACAGCCCGGTCAGACGGCGACGCGCTCGGGGGCTCGCTCGAAGGCGAGCTCCCCGTTCTGCGCGTCGACGCGGATCACATCGCCCTCGGCGAACTCGCCCTCGAGCAGCCTTTGGGCAAGCGGGTTCTCGACCAGGCGCTGCAGGGCGCGCTTGAGCGGCCGGGCGCCGTAGGTCGGATCCCAGCCTGCCTCGGCCAGCACGTCCTTGGCCGCGTCGGTCAGCTCGAGCGAGAGCTTGCGCTCAGCGAGACGGGCCCGCAGCCGCTCGAGCTGGAGCTCCGCGATGTCCGCGAGCTCCTCCTTGCTCAGCGCGTCGAAGACCACGATCTCGTCGATCCGGTTCAGGAACTCGGGGCGGAAGTGCTCGCGCATCTGCTCGGCCGAGCGGATGTTCGAGGTCATGATCAGAACCGTGTTCCGGAAGTCGACCGTGCGGCCCTGGCCGTCGGTGAGGCGGCCGTCGTCGAGCACCTGCAGGAGGACGTCGAAGACCTCGGAGTGCGCCTTCTCGATCTCGTCGAGCAGGACGACCGAGTACGGCCGCCGGCGGACGGCTTCGGTCAGCTGCCCGCCCTCGTCGTAGCCCACGTAGCCGGGCGGCGCGCCGACGAGACGCGACACGGTGTGCCGCTCCTGGTACTCGGACATGTCGATCCGGATCATGGCCCGCTCGTCGTCGAACATGAACTCGGCGAGCGCCCGGGCGAGCTCGGTCTTGCCGACGCCGGTCGGGCCGAGGAAGACGAACGAGCCGATCGGCCGGTCGGGATCCTGCAGCCCGGAGCGGGAGCGCCGGAGGGCGTTGGAGACGGCCTCGACCGCAGCGTGCTGGCCGATCACCCGGTGATGCAGGCGCTCCTCCATGTGGATCAGCTTCTCGGTCTCGCCCTCGAGCAGGCGCGAGACGGGAATGCCCGTCCACGCCCCGACGACGGCGGCGATGTCGTCCTCGTCGACCTCCTCCTTCACCATCGGCTCGGCGGGCGACTCACGCTCGGCGAGCTCCTTCTCGAGCGCGGGCAGGTCGCCGTAGCGGATCTCGGCGACACGCTGGAGGTCGCCGGCGCGCTCCGCGCGCTCGGCCTCCATCCGCAGCTGGTCGATCCGGCTCGTGATCTCGCCGATCCGGTCGAGCGAGGTCTTCTCCTCCGACCAGCGCGCGGCGAGCCCCGCGTGGCGCTCCTTCGCGTCCGCCAGCTGGCGCTCGATCGGCTCGCGCACCTCGGGCAACTCCTTGGCCATCGCGGCGAGCTCGATCTCGAGCTGCCGGACGGCGCGGTCGGCCTGATCGAGCTCGAGCGGTGAGCTGTCGATCTCCATCTTCAGCCGTGACGCCGCCTCGTCGACGAGGTCGATGGCCTTGTCGGGCAGCTGCCGGTCGGCGATGTAGCGGTCGGAGAGCACGGCGGCGGCGACGAGCGCTGCGTCGCGGATCCGGACGCGGTGATGCGACTCGTACTTCTCCTTCAGGCCCCGCAGGATCGCGATCGTGTCCGCAACGGACGGCTCGCCGACGAACACCGGCTGGAAGCGGCGCTCGAGAGCGGCGTCCTTCTCGATGTGCTTGCGGTACTCGTCGAGCGTCGTCGCCCCGACCGTGCGCAACTCGCCGCGCGCGAGCATCGGCTTCAGCATCTGGGCCGCGTCGACGGCGCCCTCGGCCGCTCCGGCGCCGACAATCGTGTGCAGCTCGTCGATGAAGAGCACGATCTGGCCGTCGGCGTTCTTGATCTCGGCGAGAACGGCCTTCAGCCGCTCCTCGAACTCGCCGCGGTATTTCGCCCCGGCGAGGAGCGCCCCCACGTCGAGCGCCCAGACACGCTTGCCCTTCAGGCCCTCCGGCACGTCGCCGGCGACGATCCGCTGCGCGAGCCCCTCCGCGATCGCGGTCTTGCCCACGCCCGGCTCGCCGATCAGGACCGGGTTGTTCTTCGTGCGGCGCGAGAGAACCTGGATCACGCGCCGGATCTCCTCGTCCCGGCCGATGACCGGATCGAGCTTGCCCTGCTCCGCGGCCTCGGTCAGGTCGCGGCCGAACTTGGAGAGCGCCTGGTAGGTGCCCTCGGGATCCTGGCTCGTGACGCGCTGCCCGCCGCGGACGTCCTTGATCTTCGCGAGCAGGACCTCGCGCGGGGCGACGTCGAGCGCGAGCAGCAGGTGCTCGCTCGAGACGTACTCGTCCTCGAGCTTCCGGGCCTCGTCGAACGCCTTGTCGAGGACGCGCGAGAACGCGGCGCCCGCCTGGGGCTGCTGCGAGGCGCCCTGGATCGCAGGCTTCGCGGCGAGCGCGGCCTCGGTCTCGGCGCGCAGGGCGGCGGGATCGGGCACGAGCTGCGCCGGCAGCTCCTGGTCGAGCAGGGCGAGCAGCAGGTGCTCGGGATAGAGCTCGGGATTGCCGGCCCGGCGCGCAAGCTCCTGCGCGGCCGCGACGGCCTCCTGGCTCTTGACTGTCAACTTGTTGAAATCCATCTAGCTCCTTGGTGCTGGGTGTCGTTCGGACTGGTAGAGGACGATCTCCCGCTTGTACGAGCGGTGGACGGTCCGGATCTCCTCGCGGAGCTCGCGTTCGAGCCGCTCGGCGCGGGCGCGCTGCTTGCGCAGCTCGTCCTCGAGCCGCAGCACGTGCTCGACGCCGGCGAGGTTGAGGCGAAGCTCGGTCGTCAGGCGCTGAACCACGCGCAGGCGCTCGAGGTCGGCCTCGGAGTAGCGGCGCGTGCCGCCGGGGGTGCGCTGCGGCCGGACGAGCCCTTTCGACTCGTACATGCGCAGCGTCTGCTGGTGCATGCCGACGAGCTCGGCCGCCACCGAGATCGAGTAGCGCGGGTGCGAATCTGTCACCGGCGCCTTCCCCTCCGGGCGGCGACTCCGACGACGAGCACAACCAGCGAGCCGGCGACGGCGATCGCGAACCCGTGGTCGCGGGCCAGCTCGCCAGCTGCCGTGCAGTCACCGGGCTCGGTGCAGCCGGTCGAGACGGCAACCGCCGCGCCGAGGGCCCACAGAGCCACGAAGACGATCGCGGCTGCGGCGACGGCGCGGATCACCGGCTCACCTTCCGCAGCTCCTCGAGCAGCTCGCGCTCCTTCTTCGAGACCTTCTCGGGCACCGTCAGCTTCAGGCGGGCAAGCAGGTCGCCCTTGCCGCCGCCCTTCAGGTGCGGGACGCCGCGGCCCTTGATCTTCAGCAGCTTCCCGGGCTGCGACCCGGCCGGGACCTTGAGCGAGATCGGGCCGTCAGGCGTCGGAACTTCGAGCTTGGCTCCGAGCGCTGCGTCGGAGTAGCTGACGGGCACCTCGACGATCAGGTCCGAGCCGCGCCGCTCGAAGACCGGCGAGCCGGCGACGCGCGTCACGACCCAGAGATCGCCGGCGGGACCGCCGTTGCGGCCGGGCTCGCCTCGCCCCTTGAGGCGGATGCGAGTTCCGTCCTTTGCTCCGGCCGGGATCTTCACCTGGAACGTCTTCTGCATGCGCTCGCGGCCGCTCCCGCGGCACGTCTTGCACGGCTTCTCGATCACGGTGCCGTTGCCACGGCAGCGCGGGCAGGGATGGGAGAGCGAGAAGAGACCC
This sequence comes from Gaiellaceae bacterium, assembly GCA_033857955.1. GTDB lineage: Bacteria > Actinomycetota > Thermoleophilia > Gaiellales > Gaiellaceae > Gaiellasilicea. The sequence continues at coordinate 63,651 of JAWVCW010000016.1, forward strand.
TGCGAGTCGGAGATGACGCCGCGGCCGCCGCACTCCGGGCACGTGATGGGCGCCGTGCCGGGCTCGGCTCCCGTGCCCGCGCACGTGTGGCAAGCGGTCTCGACCTCCGCACGCACCGGCACCTGGACGCCCTTCAAAGAGTCCTCGAAGGAGACGTGCACCTCGGTCTGGAGGTCGGCGCCGCGTTCCGGCTGCGGCCCGCGCTGGCGGCCGAAGCCGCCGCCCCCGCCGAACAGGCCGCCGAAGAGATCGCCGAGGTCACTCAGGTCGAAGTCCTGGAACTGCGGCCCGCCGCCGCCCATCGGGCCGCGGCCGTTCGTCGAGCCGTAGGCGTCGTACGCCTTGCGCTTCTCCTCGGCGGAGAGGACGTCGTAGGCGCCCTGGATCTCCTTGAAGCGCGCCTCGGCGGCCGCGTCGCCCTGGTTCGCGTCGGGGTGATGCTCCCGCGCGAGCTTGCGGTAGGCCTTCTTGATCTCCTCGGCCGACGCGTTCTTGGCGACGCCCAATGTGTCGTACAGATTCGTCATTCAGCCACGATCACCCGGGCGGGGCGAATCACCTTGTCGCCGAGCCGGTAGCCCTTCTGCAGCACCTGGAGCACCGAGCCCTCCTCGGCCCCCAAGCCCGGCTGGGCGAGCAGTGCCTCGTGGACATGCGGGTCGAAGGCGCCCTCCGTGTCGATCTCGGTCAGACCGTGGCGCTCGACGAGCCCGAGCAGCGAGCGATGGACGAGGCGAACGCCCTCCTCGAGCTTCGCCTCCTCGTGCTCGGCGGCAGCCTCGAGCGCCCGCTCGAGGTCGTCGAGCACGGGCAGCAGCTCGTTCAGCAGCCGCTCGTTCGCGCGCCGGGTCAGCTCCGTATGCTCGCGGGCCGTCCGCTTGCGGTAGTTGTCGAAGTCAGCGGCAAGGCGCAGATAGGAGTCGTCCGGAGCCGGGCCGGACTCCTCCGCCTCCGGCTCCTCGACGAGCTCCTCATCTTCGAGACTCTGCTCGCCAACCTCGTGCTCGAGTGGCTGGTCGGTCACGAGGTCTTCGCCTCTTCTTCCTCGTCGATGACCTCGTAGTCAGCGTCCTCGACGACTTCCTCCTCGGTGCTCGCGTCGCCGTTGCCCGAGGCCTGAGACTGCGCCTGGGCGGTCGACTGCGCGTACAGAACGTCCGCCAGCTTCCGCGACGCCTCGTTCAGCGCGTCCGTCTTCTGCCGGATCTCGTTCACGTCGGTGGACTCGAGCGAGCCGCGCAGCTCCATGATCCGCCCCTCGATCGTCGAGGCGTCGGACTCGTCGAGCTTGTCGCGGTGCTCCTTGAGCGTCGACTCGGTCTGGTAGGCGAGGCTCTCGGCCGCGTTGCGCGCATCTGCGAGCTCGCGCAGCTTGTGCGCCTCGTCGGCGTGGGCCTCGGCGTCCTTCACCATCCGCTGCACCTCGTCCTCGGAGAGGCCCGAGCCGCCTTCGATCTTGATCTGCTGCTCGTTGCCGGTACCGAGGTCCTTGGCCGTGACGTGGATGATCCCGTTCGCGTCGATATCGAAGCCGACCTCGATCTGCGGCATGCCTCGCGGCGCCGGCGCGATGCCGACGAGCTGGAACTTGCCGAGCGTCTTGTTGTAGACGGCCATCTCCGTCTCGCCCTGGAGCACGTGGATCTCGACCGACGGCTGGTTGTCCTCGGCGGTCGAGAACGTCTCGGCCTTGCGGGTCGGGATCGTCGTGTTCCGGTCGATCAGCTTCGTGAAGACGCCGCCCTTGGTCTCGATCCCGAGGGACAGAGGCGTGACGTCGAGCAGGAGCACGTCCTTGACCTCGCCCTTGAGCACGCCTGCCTGGATGGCCGCGCCGACGGCGACGACCTCATCCGGGTTGACGCCCTTGTGCGGGTCCTTGCCCAGCAGCTCCTTGACCTTCTCCTGCACTGCAGGCATCCGGGTCATGCCGCCGACGAGGACGACGTGCTCGATCTTCGAGGCGTCGAGCCCCGCGTCGGCGAGCGCGGCCTTCGTCGGGCCGACCGTGCGCTCGACCAGGTCAGCGGTGATCTCACCGAGCTTCGCCCGGGTCAGCTGCAGGTCGAGGTGCTTCGGGCCTTCCGCGGTGGCGGTGACGAACGGCAGGTTGATCTGCGTCGTCATCGTCGAGGAGAGCTCGATCTTCGCCTTCTCGGCGGCCTCGTAGAGCCGCTGCAGCGCCATCTTGTCCGCGGCCAGGTCGATGCCCTGGTCGCGCTTGAACTCTGCGACCATCCAGTCGACGACCGCCTTGTCGAAGTTGTCGCCGCCGAGGTGGTTGTCCCCGTTCGTCGACTTGACCTCGAAGACGCCGTCGCCGAGCTCGAGCACGGACACGTCGAACGTGCCGCCGCCGAGATCGAAGACGAGGATCGTCTGGTCTGCGCCTTCCTTGTCGAGGCCGTACGCAAGCGCTGCCGCGGTCGGCTCGTTGATGATGCGGAGCACGTTGAGGCCCGCGATCTTGCCCGCGTCCTTCGTTGCCTCGCGCTGCGCGTTGTTGAAGTAGGCCGGCACGGTGATCACCGCGTCGGCGACCGACTCGCCGAGATAGGCCTCGGCGTCGGCCTTCAGCTTCTGCAGAATCATCGCGCTGATCTCCTCGGGGGCGTACTCGTTGCCCTCGACCTTGACGCGCGCATCTCCGTTCTCGCCCTTCGCGACCTCGTACGGGACGATCGTCATCTCGTCCGAGACCTCGTCCCACTTGCGGCCGACGAAGCGCTTGATCGAGGAGATCGTGTTCTGCGGGTTCGTCACCTGCTGGCGCTTGGCGGGCGCCCCGACGAGCCGCTGACCGTCCTTCGTGAACGCCACGACGGACGGCGTCGTGCGACCGCCCTCGGCGTTCGGGATCACGGTCGGCTCGCCACCCTCGAGCACCGCCATGCAGCTGTTCGTGGTGCCCAGGTCGATACCGATTGTCTTTGCCATACTGTCTGTCTCCTTCGTGCTTGATGGTGCTTAAAGAGAAAATCTAAGCGTCAGTGTATCAGATCAGCGAAAGAGGCCGATCAGGACGCCACCAATCACGACGAGCCCTGCGCCTCCGAACAGGCGCGGGCCGACGAGCTCGTGCCGGCGGAGCAGGAGCGCCGAGAGGCCGACGCCCCAGAGCGATTCGCTCGCCACGAGCGGCGAGACGACGGAGACACGACCCCGGTAGTAGGCCTCGAACAGGCAGAGGTACGAGAGCCCGAAGAAGATCCCTGCCGGAACGAACGCGCGCACCCCGTCGAGCGGCAGCCGCCGCCGCGTGATCAGCAGCCAGAGCCCAACGGTGATGCTGCCGGCGAAGAGCGTCGCCGCGGCCGCGAGTGCCGGGGTGACGTCGGTGTCCAGCGAGAGATGCCGGACGAGGTTGTCGCGCACGGCGAAGACGACCGCCGCGGCCAGCGCGAACGCGAGCCCGATCCACTTCACGTGCTCCGGGCGGCCGGGCTCGCGGGCGAGCACGATTCCGCCGACCACGATCAGGACCGCACCGACGATCACCCCGGCCTTCGCGGGCTCGTCGAGCAGTAGGAGGGCGATCGCGACGGAGAAGAGCGGCGCGGTGCCGACCGTGACGGACGTGCGGGACGGCCCTGCATCGCGAACCGCGAGCGTGAAAAGCAACTGCGACCCTCCCGGCCCGAGCACGCCTGCGAGCAGGAACGGCCAGACGCCGCCGAGCTCGATCTCACCCACGGCGGCGAAGGGGACGGTCACGGCGAGTGCCGTCAGGATCGTTAGCAATGCCCCGGCCTCCGCGTCGGGCACGCGCGCCAGGGCGAAGCGAAGCGCGACCGTCATGGAGCCGAACAGGGCGGCCGAGGCCAGGGCGAGCGCGACCGCGTCCACCGGCGGAACCTAACGTCTGGCACGATGCCGCCCGTGCCTGACCCGCGCATCCGAGAGCTCGCAGAGTTGACGGTTAACCGGTGCCTGGACGTTCAGCCCGGCTGGCAGGTCTCTGTCCGCGCCACGCCGCTCGCGCGGCCGCTCGTGACGGAGGTCGCCCGCGCGATCGCGCGCCGCGGCGCCTACTACCTGCCCCGGATCAACTGGGGCCCGGACCGCTTCCGCGTCGACGTCGACTGGGCGCTCGAGGCGCCGCTCGAGCTTCTCGGCGAGCTGCCTCCGATCGAACGCTACGCCGTCGAGCACGAGGAGGCACGGCTGACGATCCGGGCACCCGAGGACGTCCACGCCGGCGCGGAGCTCGATCCAGAGCGCCGCCGCCTCATCCAGCACGCGATGGCGCCGGCGAGCAAGCGCGCCCGCAGCCTGGACGTCCGCTGGGCCGTGGTCGAGTTCCCCACCCCCGCCGCGGCCGAGCACGCGGGAATGACGCTCGAGGAGTACACGGACTTCGTCTACGACGCCTGCCTGCTCGACTGGGACGCCGAGGAACAGCGGATGAAGCAGATCAAGGAGCGCTTCGACGAGGGCCGCTCCGTCCAGATCCTCGGTGACGGCACCGACCTCACGGTCGGGATCGAGGGTCGCGAGGGCGTCGTCTCCGCCGGCTTCCGCAACATGCCGGACGGCGAGGTCTTCTACAGCCCGGTGGAGGACACCGCCGACGGCGTGATCACCTATGCCGAGTTCCCCGCCGTGTACCTCGGGCACGACGTCGTCGGCGCCCGACTCGTCTTCAAGGCCGGCGAGGTGGTCGAGGCGAGCGCGGAGGAGGGCGAGCAGTTCCTGCAGGAGGTGCTCGCGACCGACGAGGGCGCACGCCGCCTGGGCGAGCTCGGCCTCGGCTGCAACCCGAGGATCACCCGCTTCACGAGAAACGTCCTCTTCGACGAGAAGATCGACGGCACGGTGCACCTCGCGGTAGGCGCGAGCTACACGTACACAGGCGGCAAGAACGAGAGCGCCGTGCACTGGGACATGGTCAAGGATCTGCGTCCCGGCGGCGAGCTGCGCGTCGACGGCGAGGTCGTGCAGCGCGACGGCGCCTGGTTGATCTAGCCGGTGATCGTGACCGGCACGCCAGGCCCGATCCGCTGACCGATCCAGGTGATCGCGGCGGTGTCCAGGCGGACACAGCCGTGCGAAACCGCGGTGCCCATCCTGCCGCCCACATTCCAGACGCCGTGCACGGCGATCTGGCCCGGACCGCCTGCGAACTCCTGCAGCACGTACGAGCGGGCGCTGAGGGCGAGCCCGTACGGCCCGCCGACGTGCCGTGATGTGAGCAGGACGGTCTCCTCCACGAAGTACGTCCCGCGGGGGGTCGGGGTGGCAGGCGCTCCGATGACCGCGGAATACGTTCGGACGGCCTTGCCCCGGCGGTAGACACTCAGGCGACGATCCGAGAGGTCGACGACGACGTGCCAGTTCGTCTGAGACCGCGTCGTTCTGGCCTTCCTGATCCAACCGGTGCTGTTGTTCGGGCGTCCCGGCAGTCTGACCCTGAGCCACCGCACGCCGTTCGCGCCGGTTCGATGGCCGATCACGGGGAGCACGGTTGTTCCTTCCGTGATCGGCCGCCTGCGCTCCACCCAGATCCGACGGGCGGAGCTGTTGCTCGGGCTCGACATCGCGGTCTGCCCGTGAACGAAGACGGCCAGCTCCTGTGTCCGGGGCACAGCGGTCGTCTGGGCGGCCGCCGCTGGTCCGGCCGTCGACGCACCTGCGAGCAGGGCCAATGCGACCGTCGACAGGACGCCGACACCGCGCAGGGGTGCGCGCGTGCGCACCCCTGCCGTGCTCAGATCCGGACCCAAGACGCCTGCGCTAGCCGGTGAACCCGACGGTGTTGACCGGCGGCAGAGCCGGCCCATTCACACTCGTCGAGCCACCCGCCGGAGGAGCAAGAGCTGACGCGGCCTTCTTGACCGCGGCCGCCTTCTTGGCTGCGGCCGCCTTCTTCGCTGCAGCGACCTTCGCTGCGGCTGCCTTGGCCGCTGTAACCTTTGCCGCCTCGACCCGCGCTGCCTCGACCCGTGCGGCCTCGACCCTCGCGGCCTCCGCCGCTGCCGCCTCGGCGGCTGCCGTTGCCTCGGCCGCCGTCAGGCAATGCGTCTTCGTGATCGTGTCGGTGTCCATCGTCAGGGCACCGGCGCCGTTCGCCTGCGCTCCGGCCAGCATCCGTCCCTGAACGGTGACGCTGTTTTGCAGCGCGATGCTGTCGTACGCCAGGACCGTTCCGACGAAGGTCGAGCTCGTCTTCAGGGTCGCCGAGCTACCCACCTGCCAGAAGACGTTGCATGCCAGGGCGCCGCCCGTGAGGACGACGTGGCTGCCGGTCTCCGTGATCAGCGTCGATGCGGACTGGAAGATCCAGACCGAGCTGGCATCGCCCGACAAGGTCAGCGTCTGCCCGGTGGCGATCCCGAGTGAGGCCGGGGCGCCGTCGTCCTTGTAGAGACCGGGCGAGAGCGTCAGCCCGCCGAGCGCGCCGGCCGCAACGAGAATCGGGCCTGAGCGTCCTTCGGCGTCGAGATACGCCGTCCGCAGATCGGTCTTCGCCTGCAACGCGGCGCCGTTGGCGACGTTCGACGCACCGCTTACCGTCGGCGAGCCAGTCACGGATGTCCCGGGGTGGAGGCCGAGGTCGCCGGTGATCGAAGTCGCACCGGTGTTCGTGATCATGTCGCCGGCGAGAACGCCGTACGAGTCGGATGTCCCGAGGCCGACGGACGACGGGCCTGCGGCGACGACGCCTCCGGCGAATGTCAGAGGGATCAGCGATCCCAGTACGAGCAGGCCAATGACGGCACGTCTCTTGAAAAACATCTTGTTCCTTCCTCAATGGAGCATTTGTCGCCCGGCAAGAGCCGCTCAGACGACCTGCTCCGGCCTCTACCCCTGAGGACGGAACTACGTGGGAAACCCCACGACGAGCCTCGCCACCACCACTTCTCGGTGAGAACTCGTACTTTGCGATATACCCGCGTTTGTCGTTTCTAAACATTAGACCGTGTCACGAGCCGGCGGAGCGTTCTCCCCGCCTCCGGCTCGGCCACGACGATTCCCGCCATGATCACGGCGCACCCGCCCCAGCCGACTGCTCCCAGCCGGTCGCCCGCCAGCCAGAAGCCGAAGAACCCGGCAAAGACCGGTTCCATGGCGAACGCGAGTGCAGTCTGGGTCGCGCTCGCCCGCCGCTGCGCCCAGGTCTGAACGAGAAAGGCGAGCGCGCTCGCGAAGATGCCGGTGACGAGCAACGCGCCCCAGACCGTCCAGCCGCGCGGCAGCTCGACCTGGCCGAACGCAACGGCGACAGCGGCGAAGCCTGCGAACGCCGCCAGCATTTCGGCCTGGGTGAACGCGAGGGGGTCGTAGCGCGGCGCGTAGCGCTCCATCAGCACGATCTGGAACGAGTACGCCGCGGAGCCGGCGAGCACGAGCAGGTCGCCGACGGGGTCGCCCGCACTCACGCCGGAGAGCATCGCGAGCCCTGCGACCGCGAGCGCGACCCCAAGCCAGACGGCTCCGCCCACTCGGGTCCGGAAGAGCACCAGCGCCAGGAGCGGCGTGAAGACGACGTAGAGGCCGGTGATGAAGCCGGCGCTCGAGACGGTCGTCCGGTCGAGCCCTGCGGTCTGTAGTCCGTAGCCCGTCGCGAGCAGAAGCCCGAGCGAGACGCCCGCGACCCAGCCGGGACGACCCAATGAGCGCATGCGACCGGCCGCCGGCGCGGCAAGCACGAGCGACGCGATCGCGAAGCGGACGGCGAGGAAGGCGAAGAGTGGATACAGCGCCAGGGCGTCCTTGACCTGCACGAAGGTGACACCCCAGACGGCGGTGACCGCGATCAAGGCAATGAGGGCCGGCATCGCGGGCGACATTAGAGTGCGCGCCGCCATGGTGGTGCCGTCCCTCCTGCGCGAGAATCCGCAGTTCCGCCGCTTCTGGCTCGGTCAGACCATCTCCCTGCTCGGCGACCAGGTCAGCGTCATCGCGTTGCCGCTCGTCGTCGTCCTGACGCTCGACGCGAGCGCCGCGCAGATGGGCTACCTCGTCGCGGTCGAGCTGGCGCCGAACCTTCTCTTCTCGCTCCACGCAGGCGCCTGGGTCGACCGGCGCGGCCGCAAGCGCCAGCTGATGATCGCGACCGACCTCGGCCGGGCGGCGCTACTCGGCTCACTGCCGCTCGCGTATGCCTTCGACGCGCTCACGTTTCCGCACATGCTCGCCGTCGGCTTTCTCATGGGCACGCTCAGCGTCCTCTTCAACGTCTCCTACAGCTCGCTCTTCGTCGCGCTCGTGCCGCGCGCCCGCTTCGTCGAGGGGAACTCGATCGTCAACGGAAGCCGCGCGCTCTCCTACGTCGCGGGCCCGAGCATCGGCGGTCTGCTCGTCCAGGTGCTGTCGGCGCCCGTGACCCTCGTCCTCGACGCGTTCTCGTACCTCGTCTCAGCTCTCTGCCTGCGCGGCGTCGAGGTCGAGGAGCCTGCCGCCGAGGTGCCCGGCAAGGGCCACGTGGCCGCCGGCATCCGCTGGGTCTTCGGCAACCCGCTCGTGCGGGCGGCGCTCGGCGCGACGGCGACGATCAACTTCTTCAACTTCGTCTTCTTCGCCCTCTTCATCCTCTACGCGACGAAGTCGCTGGACGTCGAGCCGGGGACGCTCGGGCTCGTCCTCGGCGCCGGAGCGGTCGGCGGCGTGCTGGGCTCGCTGGTCACCGACCGCGTCGCCCGCAGGATCGGCATCGGACCGGCGTTCGCGCTCGGCTGTGTCCTCTTTCCGGCGCCGCTCCTGCTCGTGCCGCTCGCCGGCGGACCGAGGCCGGTCGTCCTCGCCTGTCTCTTCCTGGCGGAGTTCGGCTCCGGGCTCGGAGTGATGATCCTCGACATCTCGGGCGGCGCCATCGCCGCCGCGGTGGTTCCGGACCGGCTGCGCTCCCGCGTGTCGGGCGCCTACATGGTCGTCAACTACGGCGTCCGCCCACTTGGCGCCCTGGTGGGCGGCGCGCTCGGAACCTGGATCGGCCTGCGCGAGACGCTGTGGATCGCGACCGCGGGCGCGTTGCTCGGGATCCTCTGGCTGCTGCCGTCGCCGATCCTCGGGCTCCGGGAGCTGCCGGAGCCCGAGGACGGCGCCTAGCCACACGCCGAAAGGGGGAGAGGCCGCGCCCAAAGAGGGGAGGTGCGACACGCGCGTCTGGCCACCGTCTCGGGTCGATACCCGGTGACCACGCGCGGTAGCGCCACCACTGGCAGGCGCCGCGCCCTAGACGAAGGAGCACGAGATGAGCAGGCGCACGATGATCGCGACGATTGCGGCCCTTGCCGTCTTCGGAACCGTGTACGCCATGGCCGCGAGCCTTGGAGGCGTCACGAGCACCAACGTGAGCGCCGACAACGTGGCCATCGCGTCGTGCGACTCGGACGGCGTCTCCTCTGCGTACACGACCGCGTGGGACTCAACCGACAAGCGCTACGAAGTCACGGCTGTAACCGTCAGTGGCATCGCGGACGCCTGCGACGGACAGACGTTGAGCGTCAGCCTGACCGACACCTCGGGCGCGCAGCTCGGTACGGGGAGCGTCGCGATTCCCTCGAGCGTTGCAACGTCGTTCGGCGTGTCGCTCTCGACCGCCGCGTCCGCCAAGCTGACCGAGGGAATTCACGTCTTGATCTCGAGCTAGAAGACCCTGCTCAGGGCCGGCGCTCCGGCGACGCCGGCCCCTCGAGCCCTCCGGAGGCCACCGATGAAGCACACAACCCTCAGCGCTTGTATCGCGCTCATGATCTCGGCGGGAGTCGCGGCTGCGGCCACGCTGGGCAGCGTGAACGGGCCTGCGCTGAGCGCTGGTAGCGGAGCCATCGCCGCCTGTGACGCAGACGGGTTCACGACCACGTACACAACCGCCTCCGGCAACGTGACGGCGGTCACCGTCGGGGGCATTGCCGACCCGAGTTGCCAGGGAGCGTCGCTGAACCTCACCGTGACCGACGCGTCGGGAGCGAGCCTCGCGAGCGGCGGACCACAGACGATTCCGGTCGACGGCGACGCAATCGACGACGTCGTCTCGGTCTCCGTCAGCCCGAACCCGCTTGCGGAGGCCCCGACCGCGATCGAGATCGTGATCGCGGGCCCCTGAGATGCGTGCGCCTCTTCCTGTCGTCGTCTCCGGCGTCCTCGCTGCGGCGCTCGGCGCCGGCGTTGTCGCGAAGGCGGCGACGTTGACGACGGCGCCCGCGCGACTGACGGCCCGCACCGTGACGGCGACCGTTCCCATCACGACCTGCACGCTCGCACCTGCCGCCGACACCTACGCCGACGGGAGCGCACCGCTGACAGCGTTCGGCACGGCAACCGCACTCCACGTGCGCACCCTTCTCGGCCTCAACAAGCGCAGCTTCCTCCGCTTCGACGTGGCGAGCTGCTCGATCCCAACCGCTGCGCGACTGAAGACCGGCGCGCTCGGCCTCGTCCTCACGACCGCGCCGGCATCCTCGCGGACGTACGACGTGCACCGCGTGACGGCGTCGTGGACCGAGGCCACTCTGACATCGGTGGCCCAACCCGCCACGGCCGCCGCCGCGACCTCGAGCGTCGCGACGGGCACGACGGTGGGCGTCACACTGACGACGAACGTGATGGCAGACGTCAGCGCGTTCGTGACAGGAACCGTCACGAACGAGGGTTGGCGCCTCATCGACAGGACCGAGGACGGTCTCGCGAGCGTCGAGAGCCAGTTCGGCTCGCGCGAGCACAGCACACCCAACCAGCGACCGTCGCTCGTGATCACCTACTACCCCTAGGACGATGCGCGCTCTTGCTCGAGTCGCAATGACGATCGCGCTCGCCGGCGCAGCGACGATGGTCGCGTTCCAGCTGCTGGGAGGACCGGCGCGGTACGTGATCGTCTCGGGACACAGCATGGAGCCGACGCTGCGGACCGGCGACCTTGCGCTCGTGCTCAGACAGGAGTCGTATCGCCGGGGTGACGTGGTCGCGTACCGCGTGCCGGACGGAGAGACTGGTGCCGGCGGCGTCGTCATCCACCGCGTGGTCGGCGGCTCTCACGAGGAAGGCTATGTCACCCAGGGGGACAACCGCCGCGGGCGGGATCCCTGGCGCCCGAGGCCTGACGACGTGATCGGGTCACTCGCGTTCCACGTCCCGGAGGTCGGACGCGTGCCCACGCTCCTCGGCAGCGCGCTCGGCCTTGCGTTCCTCGCCGCGGTGCTCGCGTTCGCAGTCGTCGCGAGGTCTGGCACGCGCCGTCCTGACGAGCTCTGCTAGATCGCCGCAGGACGGCGAGATGGCGAGGGCGTCCCCGAGAGGACGCCCTCGACCGATCGAGCCGGGGCTAGACGCGCTTGTCCACTTCGTCCTTGACGGCGTCGGCGGCGTCCTTCGCACTCTCCCACGCATCGTCACCGAGGTCCTTCGCGCTTTCGAAGGCGTCGTCGGCGCTGTCCTTGGCCTTGCCCCACGAGTCCTGGGCGTGGCCCTCCTTCTCGAGCGACTCGTCGCCGGTGAGCTTGCCTTCGGCTTCCTTGAGATTCCCCTCGATCCGATCCGAATCCACGTCGACCCCTTTCGTCGGTTGCAACTCGGCTATTCCCTGGTGCAGGCCGTTTCCAACCGTCCTTCGAGCGGCTAGGTTGGGGGGATGCGGGACATCCTTCCGACCCTTGCGCGCTGGCACGCGGACGGCCGCCGTGTCGCGATTGCGACCGTGGTCGAGCGACGCGGCTCGGCCCCGCGCGATCCCGGCGCCTCGCTCGCACTCAACGGCCACGGCGAGATCGCCGGCTCGGTCACCGGTGGCTGCGTCGAGCCCGCTGTGATCCGGGAGGCGCAGGAGGTGCTGGACGGCGGTCCGGCTCGCCTGCGCGAGTACGGGATCGCCGACGACGAGGCGCTCGAGGTAGGCCTCTCCTGCGGGGGCACGGTCGGCATCCTGATCGCCGAGCTCGACACCACGCTGGTCCCCGCCCTCGACGAGGCCGCGCGCTCCGACCGGCCCGCGGCGCTCACGCTCACGGCAAGCGGCGAGGGCATCGGCGAGCAGCGTCTCCACGACGGCTCGGACGGTTCGGTTGCCCGGCTACTGGCGGCCGGCGAGAGCGCGCTTACCGAAGTCGACGGCGCGGCGGTGTTCGTGCACTCGATCGCGCCGCGCCCGGCCATGTACATCTTCGGCGCGATCGACCACGCCTCGGCGCTCGCGCGCGTCGGCAAGCTGCTCGGGTACCGCGTCACGGTCTGCGACGCCCGCGCCAAGTTCGTCACCCCTGCCCGCTTCCCGGAGGCAGACGAGCTCGTGGTGGACTGGCCCGACACCTTCCTGCGCAGCGCCCCGGTCGACTCGAGGACGGCGATCTGCGTGCTGACGCACGACGAGAAGTTCGACGTGCCGGCCCTCATCGCCGCGCTCGCGACGCCGGCCTTCTACATCGGCGCGATGGGCAGCAAGGTAACGACCGCCGACCGCGCGGAGCGGCTGCGTGCCGAGGGCGTCGGCGACGCGGAGCTCGCCCGGATCCACGCTCCGATCGGGCTTGCCATCGGCGCCCGCTCGCCCGAGGAGGTCGCGGTCGCGATCGGCGCGGAGATCGTGGAGGCGGCCGGGGCCGTGCGAAGGGCCACGGCTGCCGAGTCCGGCGTCGTCAGCCTCCTGAGCTGAACCGTCCAGCGGGTTGGACGTCAATCACGTTTGACACTGTTTCCGGCCGCCGGACGCACTAAGGTTCTGTCATCGAACTGGGCGAACTGTCTCCCGATACAAGGCCGCCGCACAATGCGGAGCTGGGCGCTGCGCTTCGGCGGGCACGCAACGCGCGAGGGCTCTCGCTGGCGCAGGTGGGGGAGGTGACGGGGGTCTCCCGCTCACTTCTCTCGCTCATCGAGACGGGCCGCAGCGACATCACGATCGGCCGGCTCGGCCGCCTGGCACGGCTGTACGACCTCCGGCTGGCCGACCTCGTCCCCGAGCCCCGTCATCCCGAGCCGCTCGTCGTGCGGGCCGACGACCGCCGCTCCATGCACTACGAGGCCGAGGGAATCGACGTCGACATTCTCATGCCGGAAGGGCCGCATGCGATGCAGGCTCTGCTCACGACACTGTCCCCGAAGGCAGCGATGAAGGACTTCGTCGTGCAGGAGAACGAGATTTTCATGTTCGTGCTCGAAGGAAAGGTGCACACGGAGTTCGGCGACGGGCGCGAGATCGTGCTCGACGCCGGCGACAGCGCCGCCTACGTCTCCGGCGAGGGCGGCCACCGGCACAAGAACCTCGCCGACACGGTGAGCCGGATGGTGGTCGTGATCCGGCGCCAGCAGCTTCGGTAGCGGTGCTCTTCCAGCTGCGTGGAAGCAGACCCGGTTTCTAGGCTGCAGAGGGGATCGTCGCTAGGCTCAGGTGTATGACGCTGGACCGTCTAGGGCGACCGCTCCGCGACCTCCGAATCTCAGTCACGGACCGTTGCAACTTCCGCTGCGTCTACTGCATGCCGAAGGAGGTCTTCGGGAGCGACTATCGCTTCCTCGACCGGAAGGAGCTCCTGACGTTCGAGGAGGTCGAGCGCGTCGCACGCACCTTCGTCGGCCTCGGCGTCAACAAGCTACGGCTCACCGGCGGCGAGCCGCTCGTGCGAAAGGACGTCGACCGGTTGATCGCCCTCCTTGCACCGCTCGGCGCCGAGCTGACGCTGACGACGAATGCGTCGCTGCTCGCGCCGAAGGCGCAAGCCCTCGCGGCGGCTGGGCTCGACCGGGTCACCGTCAGCCTGGACTCGCTCGACGACGAGACGTTCCAGACCATGAACGACGTCGACTTCCCGGTGCAGCGCGTGCTCGACGGGATCGAGGCGGCCGCTGTCGCCGGAATGCCGGTGAAGGTGAATGCGGTGATCAAGCGCGGGCTGAACGAGCATTCGATCCTCGAGATGGCCGCGCACTTCCGCGGCACTGGCCACACCCTCCGCTTCATCGAGTACATGGACGTGGGCACGACGAACGGCTGGCGGCTCGACGATGTCGTCCCGGCCGCCGAGATCGTCGAGCGGATCTCGACCGCCTTCCCGCTCGAGCCCGTCGACCCGGGCTACCGCGGCGAGGTCGCGAAGCGCTGGCGCTACGCGGACGGCAGCGGCGAGATCGGCCTGATCTCGTCGGTCACGCAGCCCTTCTGCGGCGATTGCACGCGCTCGCGCATCTCGGCCGAGGGTCGCCTCTACACCTGTCTCTTCGGCATCCGCGGCCACGACCTACGCGCGTTGATTCGCGGCGGCGCGTCCGACGAGGAGCTGCGCGACGCGGTCGACGGGATCTGGAGCAAGCGCACCGACCGCTATTCCGAGCTGCGCTCCGAGGCGACCGAGAGCCTGCCCAAGGTCGAGATGAGCTATATCGGCGGTTAAACCCGCCGGTAGAATCGTCGACCCTGTGTCGGTTTCTACCGAAGCACTCCCCACGACCAGCCGCCTTCCTCGCGGCTGGGTGCATTTTGCCCTCCAGTTCGCATTCTGGATCGGGTTCTACGTCGTCTATCAGCTGGCGCGGGGAATCGCCGACCACGGCGGCGTCGGCGAGGCGTTCGCGAACGGCGAGTCGATCATCGATCTGCAGCGCAGCTTGCACTCGATGATCGAGCTGACGCTCCAAGGCGTCGTCGAGCGCTCATCGCTGCTGATCCAGGCCACCTCGTATACGTACTGGCTCTCGCAGTTCGCCGTAGTCGGGATCGCACTGCTCTACGTCTACTTCCGCGCGCACGAGCGCTTCATCCGATTCCGGAACACGTTGATCGTCGCGAACCTGATCGGTCTCGTCGGCTACGTGACCTTCCCGACGGCGCCGCCACGGATGTTCCCGCAAGCCGGGTTCAACGACACGCTCGCCCAGCACGCCGCCTTGACCCACGACTCGGGCGTCATCCAGTTCTCTTCGAATCCCTACGCCGCGATGCCGAGCCTCCATTCCTGCGACTCGCTGATCGTCGGAATCGTGATGGCGCTGGTGGTGCGCTCTGCGCTCGCGAAAGCGCTCTGGCTTCTGTGGCCGGCCTGGGTCTGGTTCAGCGTCATGGCGACCGGCAATCACTTCTGGCTCGACATCGCGGCGGGAATCCTGGTCGCAGCCGTCGCAGGAGCGATCGTCTACCGCCCGTGGCGCAGCTTCCGCACGCCCACCGTGGCATGAGCGTGAAGGCCGCGTACACGGCCGGCGCGCGCGTGATCGCGGCCCGCTCGATGACGGGTCTCGCCCGCACGCGGGTAACGCCGAACATGCTCACCGCAGCCGGGGTGACGCTCTGCGCGGCCGGTGCCGTGCTCGTCTACTTCGAGTACCGGAACGAACTCCTCTTCTTCTGGTCCGGCGCACTCGCATTCGTTGTCGGCTCGGTGCTCGACATCCTCGACGGCGCGCTCGCCCGGGCCGGCGGGAAGCAGACGCCGTTCGGCGGCTTCCTCGACTCGACGCTCGATCGCGTCGGCGAGGGGCTGATGCTCGGCGCGATCGCGCTGGTCTTCATGCGCGACGGCCAGGAGCTCGCGCTCGCTCTGACCGTGGCCGCGATCGGCGGCTCGTTCCTCGTCCCCTACGCCCGCGCCAAGGCCGAGGGCCTCGGGATCAAGGGCGACGTCGGCATCGGCTCGCGCGCCGAGCGGGTCGTCGTGATCTCGGCGGGGCTCGTGCTCGCGCCCTGGGGAGTGCTGCCCTGGGCGATCGGCGTCCTCGCCGTGACGGCCTGGATCACCGTGCTGCAGCGAATCCTCCACGTCCGTCGCGAGCTTCGAGCATCCTAAGCCGGTGCTTCGAGCGCCCGCACGAGCTCGGTGCGCGAGCGGATCCCGAGCTTGCTGTACACGTGCCCGAGGTGGAACTCGATCGTCTTCACGCTCAGGAAGAGGGCGGCGGCCGCCTCCCGGTTCGTGGCGCCACCGGCGACGAGCGCGGCGACCTGAAGCTCCTGCGGCGTGAGGGCGTCCTCCGCCTGCTGCTCGGGCGTCCGCACCGACTGGCCGGACGCGCGTAGCTCGATTCGCGCCCGCTCAGCCCACGGCTCCGAACCGAGGCCCTCGAAGATCTGCAGGGCGGTGCGCAGCCGCTCCCGCGCCAGGGATCGCTTCTGCGCGCGCCGTAGCCTGCCGCCGTAGGCCAGCTCGGTCCGCCCGCGCTCGAAGGGGGTCGGCACCTGCTCATGCAGCGCGAGTGCCGTCTCGAAGAGCTCCTCGAAAGCGTCGTCCGGCGCGAGCAGGCCCCGGCAGCGAGCCGCAGCCGCCAGCGCGGACACGCGGCCTGTCGCCTGCGCCTGACGCTCGAACGTATCCAGGACCTCCGTGGCACGATCGGTACGTCCGGCCTGGTTGCACGCCTCGATCAGGTCGGGCGCCCACTGGATCAGCCACGGCTCGCCGAGCCCGCTGTCGCGCACGATTCGCTCGAGCGGCTCGAGCGCGACGATCGCGGCCTCCGGATCGCCGCGGCCGAGCTCGAGCAGACCGAGCGCGGAGGCCGCCAGGGCGCTCCCGAGCAGCAGGCCCGACGCAGCGTCGGCGGCAAAGCCCGCCTGGGCACGCCGGCGACAGTCCTCCTCGCGGCCGATGGCGGCCTCCATGCGGGCGGTGGTCGCCTCCGCGAAGCCCAGCTCGGTCCGCTGCCCCGTCTCTCCGAACAGCGCCATCGCCTCGTACGCGCCGGCAAGCGCAGGGACCCAGCGACCGACGCGAAAGTCGAGCTCGGCCAGCTCGATGAGGGATTGGGGCAGGTGGCGGAGAGAGCCGCCGGACCGTTGCACCTCGACCGCCCAGGTGAGGAGCGTGCGGGCGGCGCCGTACTCCTCGACCCACACCAGGGGCCAGCCGACAGCCGCGCCCATCTGGTGACCGGTCGCCACGTCCTTGCCGGCCTCCTGGGCGAGCTCGACGAGAAGCGCCGGGCCGTCCGGGTCGCCGGCCATCGTCTTGGCGAGCGCACGGGCGTTCCGCTCGGCCGCCGTTCGCGCCCTCGTTGCGGCCCCCAGCCTCCACGCGCGCTCGGTCAGCTCGACGGCAGCCGGGCCCTCGAGCCGGAAGAACGGGAGGTTCGCGGCGAAGCTGAGCAGCGCGGCGCCGAGCGCCGGATCGAGCTCGCTGACGTGCTCCGCCTCGTCCACGAGCATCGCGTGCCCTGCCTCGACGTCCCCGGCAGCCATCCGCAGACGGCCGAGGAGGATCACGAGTTCGGCATGGAGGCGCGGATCGTCGATCAGGAGCGCTGCCTCGTGCGCGAGGGCCTGGCTCCGCACGAAGCTTCCCGCTGCGTCCATCGCATTTGCAGCGCGCAGGAGCCTGGCGCCGCGGTCGGCGTGGGAGGCCGTAAGCGAGGCCGCGCGTTCCAGCGCGGTTGCACCCGCGCCGAAAGCCCCTCTTGCCAGGGCTCGTGCCCCCGCGCGGTCGAGCTCGTCCGCGATGGCGTCGTCGGGGCCGAGCGTCGCGGCCGCCCGGTGCCACGCGCAACGATCCGGATCCGGGTCGACGTCAGCCAGCGCAGTGTGGACGTCCCGCCTTTCGGCCGGGCTTGACCCGTGGTAGGCGGCCGAACGAACGAGTGGGTGACGGAACTCGAGCCGGTTCGCTTCGATGCGCAGCAATCCCAGCGACTCGACCTCGCCGAGATCCCGCTCGCTGAGACCAAGCGCGCTCAGAGCACCGAGCACGATTCCCGCCGTGCCCGAGCTATCGACCGCCGCCACGACGGCTGCGAGGCGGCCCGCTGATGAGAGGGGCACAAGCCGCGCGGCGAACGCGCGCTCGAGGCCATTGGCCGTCGGGATCGGGTTGCCGAGCGCCTCGGTCCCGGCAAGCTGGCCGGCCGTCAACAGGTGGGGCAGCTCGACGAGGGCGAGCGGGTTTCCGAGAGCCGCATCGAGGATCCTCGCCAGCACCTCCGGCGCGATGCGTCCCTCATTCTCGGCAAGCACCTGCGTCGACGCTTCGCGGTCGAGCGGGCCAACTCGCAACACCTGCAGACCTGCCATCGGCGGGCCTCCGGCGCGCTGCGCGGCGGCGAGAATCGCCGGGATCCCGGCGAACCGCCTCGATGCGAACAAGAGGGCATCGCGGGAGGCCGAGTCGACCCATTGGAGGTCGTCGACCACGATCAACGTCGGACAGTCCTCGGCCGCGGCAGCCAGCAGACCGAGTGTGGCGACCCCGACGGCAAACCGGTCGGCCACGCCGGAAGGACCGAGCGCAAGCGCGGTGGACAGGGCGACAGCCTGTGCCTCCGGCAGGGCGTCGAGGCGGTGCAGAATCGGCGTAAGCACGTCGATGAGCGCCGCGTACGGCAGATCGGCTTCGGACTCCACCCCGACCGTCTCGAGGACCGTCATCTCGCCGGCCTGCGCGACGAGGCCACGCAGGAGCGTCGTCTTGCCGATGCCCGGCTCGCCGACGAGCACGAACGCCGCCCCCGTGCCGGCGCGCGCAGACGCAAGTCCGGTCGCGAGCTGCTCGGACTCCATTTCGCGGCCGATCAGCATGCCACCAAGCCTAGGGTTTTCCCCGGCGCGAGCAGCCCGCGGCGTGTCGTAGTCTCCGGGAGCGTGTTCTCGCGGGTGGTACCGGCGGCCCGGCGCCACTCGCGAGGCCACGGCAGATGCTCATTGCGCGGACCGGGGGGACGCGCACGAGGTTCGCGCCCTGACGGCGGCCGGGGCGAGAACCTGGGGCTTCGCGGGGCAGCTCTGTCGGTCAGAGCCGCCCCGCGACGGACCGCACGTCAGCGGCCCAGGGCTCCTTCCCCATCGAGACAGAAGAGATCGACACAGGCTTCGAACCCTTCGACGCTGACCTTAGGCCGGGCCGTCGCGAGCCACCGCTCCCGGCAGAGCCGAAACAGCAGCGCATCGGCCGGTGCGCCGCAGACGATGTCGCGCCGCGTGCCGTTCGGCTCGTACCCGAGCTTCCGCGAAACCGCGATCGAGCCGGCGTTGTAGCTGTAGGCGCCGGTGATCGCGACATCGGCGTCGAGCGCCTCGAATGCGAAGTGGAGTACGGCGGCGCGCATCTCGCTGCCGATGCCGCGGCGCTGGTGCACCCGAGCGAGCCAGGACCCCGTCCCGACCGTGCGGAGGACCGGGAACGCGTTGGCGGTGACCTGCTGGACGCCGGCCGGCTCGCCGGCGACGAAGACTGCGAACGGCAACGCCCAGCTGTCGACACGCCAGCCCGCGCGCTGCGACCAGAAGTACTGCGCGAAGCGGCGGCCGAATTCCCGTTCGGGGTAGTCGGTCCAGCCGTTTGCGAACGGCATCACGTCGTCCCCGTGGATGCCGAGGCGCGCGACTCGGGCGAGTTCGGCGATCTCATCATCGTTCGGCGGACGCAGCTCGAGCCGCTCGGTCGAGATCCGCAGTCCGAACAACGGCCAGTCCGACGCGATCCGCGAGCCGGCACGAACGTCGGCGGGTGCCGTCACGCCGAACCGTGCGGGCGCCCCGCGATCGCGGCCAGTGCGTCGAGAAGGCGGTCGATCTGCGCCGCGGTAATACCGATCCCGATGCTGGCCCTGAGCGCTCCTGGGAGCTCGACGTCGTCGCCGTGCACGGCAGCTCGCAGGCGCGCCGGATCGGTGCCGAGCAGGTGCGAGACGAGTGGATGCGCGCAGAACAACCCGCTACGCACCGAGATCCCGTAACCACGCGCGAGCTCCTCGGCGACGATGCGAGAGTCGTGCCCCGCAAGGCGGAAGGCGGCGACTCCGATGCGGTCGGCTTCATCGGGCCAGAGCCGCAGGACGCCGACGCCGTCGATTCCTTCGAGCCCTCGCCAGAGACGCTCGGCGAGCCGGCGCTCCTGACTCTCGAGGCGATCGAGGCCCCACGCGCCGAGCTCGTCGCATGCGGCGCCGAGAGCGACGGCGCCGAGCACGTTCGGCGTGCCGGCTTCGAGGCGGTGCGGGAGCTCGGCCCACGCGACGCCGTCCAGCGAGACGGCCCGAACGGCGCCGCCGCCCCGGAGCAAGGGCGGCCGGTCCGGAAGCGAGCCGCGTCGCACGACGAGCGCGCCGGCTCCGAACGGTGCATAGAGCTTGTGCCCCGAGATCGCGAGGTAGTCGACACCGAGCTCGCGGACGCTGATCCGCCGGTGCGGCGCAAGCTGTGCCGCGTCGACGAGGACCTGGGTGCCAGCCCTCCGCGCGACGGCGATCAGCTCGTCGAGGAGCTGGATCTCACCCGTGACGTTCGACGCGCCCGAGATCGCGAGGACGTCGAAGCGGTTCTTGCCGAGCGTCGACGTGCAGCTCTCGACCAGGTCCTCGCGGGTGCGTGTGAACGGAAGGTGCTCGACGGTGCGCTCGCGCCAGGGCAGCAGGTTCGCGTGGTGCTCGAGCGGCGAGCAGAGGACGCGCGCGTCGTCCGGCAGCATCGCCGCGACGATGTTGATCGCCTCTGTGGTGTTGCGGACGAAGACGACGTCGTACTCGTCCGAGCAGTCGAGGAAGCGGGCGACGGCGGCGCGAGCGCCCTCGTAGGCCGCTGTCGTCAGGCGGCTCCGGATGCCGCCGCCGCCGCGATGGACGCTGCCGTAGGTCGGGACGACGCGGAGGACTCTGTCGACCGCGGCCGCGAGCGCAGGCGTCGTCGCGGCGTAGTCGAGGTTGACGTGGTCGCGTAGCTCGGACGACGCCGGGGAGCCGTACGCCCCGGGCCGGACCACCTCGGGCCCGAGCTCCGACCAACTGTTCAGTGCGACGCTCATACGAGGTCGGCTACGCCGCAATCTCCTCGGCGTAGCTGACCGAGATCCGCTGCAGCAGGCCGCCCTCGCCGAACTCGTAGTAGCCCATCCTCCACAGCGCCGGCGAGTAGACATGAATCGAGACGGCCGGCTTCTCGCCGCCGGCGTGGCGGACGCAATGGACATGGGAAGAGTCGAAGTCGAAAGCGCTGCCGCGCGGCCGGTCGACCGTGACCCTGCGCAGCACGCCGTCGGCCAGCTCGAAGCGGTCCTCCGCGAGATCGCCGCTGCAGACGTAGACGGCTCCGGAGGACACGTCGTGGTCGTGGAAGCCAGTGTCTTGGTCGTTCGTCCAGCAGATCAGCCAGACGTCGACGTGCGGATCCCGGTGCAGCTGGACGTGGTGCCGGCGTTCCGGGTCGTGCCGCACGTGAGCCTCCCAAACGGGTGCGGCGGCGCCGATCGTTTTCGCGAACTCCCGCAGCTCGGCGCGCGCGAGGTCGCGTCCGGCGGGGACTCGGCTGCTGATCCACTCCAACGGATCAGGCGGCAAGGATCGCGGAGGGGTTGACGCGGCAGATCGCATCAGCGGTGGCCTTTCCGAGAGCGTGGATGGCGGAGAGCGTCGGCTCGGCGTCGATCACGGGGCCGTCGCTTCCGTAGACGAGGCGCGTGATGCCGAATGTGGCGAGGCAGAACTCGAGCGAGCGCCGGCCGTACGACGCCGTGTCGAAGTACACGTTGCCGGCAGTGATGCGCGAGTTCTCGAGGCCGCGCGACTGAAAGCGCTCGAGCTGGAACGGCGCGCCCCCGGCCAGGATCGCGAACACGACCGGCAGCGAGGGCCACCGTTCGGCGCCGTAGTCGAGCCAGGCCGCGTACGCGGCTTGCATCTGCGCCGTGTAGTCCACGGCGGGCGCCCACCACGCGGGCGCGGCCCGGGGCGGTGCTCCCGGCCCGGGGTGCACGAAGAGCGCCTGCCCGCGCTCCGAGAGCGCCGTCGCGATCCGGTCGATGCGCGGACGATCGCGGACGGTGTCCGCGGACACGCACAACCCCGCGAAACCGTCCTGCACCCAGCCGGCCGAGAAAGCCGACAGGCGTCCCCCGGAGCGCAGGATGAGATCCTGGACACCGGCGCCCCAGAGCGCGTGAAGCCCGGCGGCTTCGCGCGCCTGGAGCCGGTCGACCCCGAGCGTCGGCTGGAGCGAGACGACGGCGAGGTCGATGGCGTTCGCATCGAGATCGGCAAGGCACCGGTCGGCTGAATACGCGTCGCGCTCGAACCCGAAGACGCCCTCCGCCGTCACGAGCCTGTCCCCGTTGAGCAGAGGCGGTGTTCGCCGGGCCGAGAGCGCCGCAACGAACTCGGCCGGCCAGACGTGCCGGTGCACGTCGATCCTGGGCGGTTCGGCGCCGGTCACGCCACCAGGCTCTGCTGCGTCGCGCGGCGCTCGAGGAGGACGTCGAAGAACCCGAGTGGATCCGCGAGCGAAACGCGCAGCATTGCCGGGCGCGAGTCCCGCACGTAGAGCGCGGCAGCAAGGGACGACTTGACCTCGACGACCGGAACGCCCTTCGCCCGCAGCGTCGCCGCTGCCGGTCCGATCGCCACGACCAGCTCCCCGGACGGGCGGACGTGGGCGGCTGAAGTGTCGAGAACGTGGATGCGATTCATGTCTTTGTCAACTTTGTTCGTAGAGAAGATATACTTATATCTACCATAAGCAAAACTACTCATGCAAATCGCACCTTGAAGGAGTGTTCGATGCCGGCGGACGAAGAGCTGTACCCCGAGACGCGGGCGGAGCAATGGGAGCGTTCGCCCGGATTGACCCGCGCCAAGTTGCTGAAGCTGGGTGCGGCCCTGCCCCTCGTCGCCGGTCTGTCGCGGGTCGCACCCGTGGGCGCCGCGCGCGCAGCCACACGAGCGGATTCCCCGATCGTGAAGCCGCTGCCGCCGGGGTGGTTCGTGAACTTCGGAACGAACGCCGAGATGCGCTGGGACGCGGTTCCCGGCCTCGGTTACACGACGCCGAACGAACGCTTCTTCGTCCGTGACCACACGGCCACGCCGATCA
>JAWVCW010000017.1:0-36485 GCA_033857955.1 Gaiellaceae bacterium
CCTGCTGCCGGCGGCGACGATCAACGCCGTCGTGACAGCGGTTCTCGTGGTGGCGTTCTGATGCAACCGGCGAGCACACTCAAAGGCTTCGGCGTCACCTGCAAGCAGAGCTTCATGAAGCCGATCACGCTGCAGTACCCGGAGTACAAGCGCCCCGTCTACCCGCGCTTCCGCGGCCGGCATCGCCTGCACCTGCACGAGAACGGGCTCGAGAAGTGCGTCGGCTGCTCGCTCTG
This sequence comes from Gaiellaceae bacterium, assembly GCA_033857955.1. Lineage (GTDB taxonomy): Bacteria > Actinomycetota > Thermoleophilia > Gaiellales > Gaiellaceae > Gaiellasilicea. Next base: position 237 of record JAWVCW010000017.1, read on the forward strand.
CGCCGCCGCATGCCCGGCCGACTGCATCCGCGTGGTCGCCGACGAGAACACCGCCGACAACCGCGTCTCTCCCGGCGAGCGCTACGCACGCATCTACGAGATCAACATGAGCCGCTGCATCTTCTGCGGCTACTGCGAGCTCGCCTGCCCGTTCGATGCGATCACGCTCGGCAACGAGTACGAGATCTCGGAGTACTCGCGCGACGACCTGATCTACACGAAGGACATCCTCCTCGCCGAGCCGATGAAGAAGACCCCGGTCGCCGACCGCGACCTGTACGACACCCCGATCCCGGCGTACCGATCCCGTAGCTAGATGGGCAACTTCCTCGTCTGGGTGATCTGGGTCCTGGCTGCGGCCGCCTGCCTCGGCTCCGGCCTCGCGGTGATCTCCTTCACCAATCCCTTCTTCTCCGCGCTCGCGCTGATCGGGAACCTCGGCTCGCTCGCCGTCCTCTTCCTGCTCGCCTCGGCCGAGTTCCTCGCCGCCGCGCAGGTTCTCGTCTATGCGGGCGCGGTGATGGTGATGTTCCTGTTCGTGATCGCCTACCTCGGCGACCGCTCGGACGAGGGTCCGTTGTCCGGCGGCCCGTCGTGGGTCTCGCTCGGGGCGATCGTTGCCGCGGCTGCCCTGCTCGTGGAGATCGTCGTCGTCATCGGGCTGAAGGCGGGCGACGGGCTCGCGGACGAGGCTTCGGTCGACCGCTCGTTCGGCAGCCCCGGCGAGATCGGGCGCCTTTTCCTGACCGATCACCTGCTCGCGTTCGAGATCACCTCGATCGTGCTCCTGATTGCCGCGGTCGGGGGCGTCGTGCTCGGGTCGCGCTCTCGCGCCGAGGACGAGGAGGAGGTGGCGAGTGCTGGGGCCTGACATCGCGTGGTACCTCATCGTCGCGGCGATCCTGTTCTCGATCGGCACCGCCGGGGTGCTCCTGCGCCGCAGCCCGCTGATCGTGCTCCTCTCACTCGAGATCATGCTCAACGCCGGCAACCTCGCGCTGATCTCGTTTGCGCGCCTGCACGGCAACCATGACGGCCAGATCTTCGCGCTCGCCGTGATGGCCGTCGCCGCCTCCGAGGTCGTCGTCGGGCTCGGCCTGATCGTCGCGATCGCGCGCAAGCATCTCGATCTCGACGTCGACCGGCTGCGGGCGCTGCGCGGATGATCCCGGCCGCCTGGACCTGCCTCTGGGCGCCGCTCGCGGGTGCGGTCGTGATCACAATCCTCGGCCGGTCGATCTCGCGGCTCACAGCCGCCTGGATCTCGACGATCTCCGTGTTCGTCGCCTTCGGCGGCGCCGTCGTCTCGTTCGTCGGGCTGCTCGGCCGCGACCACGAGGAGCGCCAGGTCGTCACCACCGCCTGGACCTGGTTGGCGGCCGGGAAGTTCAACGCGGGCCTCTCGCTGCTCGTCGACCCGCTCTCGGTGACGATGATGCTGATCGTCTCCGGCGTCGGCGGCCTGATCGTCCTCTACTCGATCGGCTACATGGACGGCGATCCCGAGGAGCGCCGCTACTTCGCCTACATGTCGCTCTTCGTCTTCTCGATGCTGATGCTCGTGCAGGCGGGGAACTTCCTCCTCCTGCTCGGCGGCTGGGGGCTCGTCGGTCTCGCCTCCTACCTCCTGATCGGCTTCTGGCACGAGCGGCCGCAGGCGGTGGCGGCTGCGAAGAAGGCGTTCGTGATGAACGCGTTCGGCGACGCGACGATGGCGCTGGCGTTCTTTGCGCTCATCTGGCACACGGGGACGCTCGACTTCGCGAAGGCGTTCGAGGGAGCGGGGAGCATGTCGCAGACGCTCGTCAACCTCGTTGCGCTCGGCCTTCTCGGCGGTGCGGTTGCGAAATCGGCGCAGATTCCGCTCCACACCTGGCTTCCCGATGCGATGGAGGGCCCGACTCCGGTCTCCGCCCTGATCCACGCCGCCACGATGGTCACCGCCGGCGTGTACCTGATCGTGCGCGCACACCCGATCTTCGAGCTCGCGCCCTCGATCTCGGACCTTGCCGCCGGGCTCGGGGCGATCACGCTCCTCGCCGCCGGTCTGGTCGCGCTCGTGCAGACCGACATCAAGCGCGTGATCGCGTATTCGACGATGTCGCAGATCGGCTACATGTTCCTCGGCGCCGGGCTCGGCGCGTACGGGAGTGGGATGTTCCACCTGATGACGCACGCCTTCTTCAAGGCGCTGCTCTTCATGGCGGCAGGGCTCGTCATCCACCACCTCGCGAACGAGCAGGACATCCGGAAGATGGGCGGCCTGCGCCGGACCATGCCGAGGACGTACATCGCGTTCCTGGTCGGCTCGCTTGCGCTCGTCGGCATCCCGCCGCTCTCGGGCTTCTTCTCGAAGGACTCGATCCTGGCCTCGGCGCTGGCCTCCGGCGGCTATGGGCAGCTGCTCTTCGCCGCGGGCCTTGTCGGAGCGCTGCTGACGGGAATCTACACCTTCCGGCTCCTCTTCATCGTCTTCCTCGGCGAGCCGTCGCAGCTCGTGCGCGAGCACGACCACGGGCCTGCGCACGGCGAGGGTCCGTGGACGATGACGGTCCCGGTCGCGGTGCTCGCCGTCCTCGCGGTCATCGGCGGCTGGGTGCAGATCGCCGGCGTGTGGCATCCGTTCGGTGAATGGCTCGACCCGATCGCGGTCGGGCGCGAGCACCTGGCGCTCGTGGAGCCGACCGTGACGCAGGACTACGTCGCGAGCGCGCTCGCAGTCGGACTCGGCGCGGTCGGGATCGCCGTGGCGTGGATGCTTTACGGCTCGCGCAAGTGGGCGGTGCCACGGCTGCCCGCCGTCCAGCGGACGCTCGAGCACAAGCTCTGGTTCGACGAGCTCTACGACGCGATCTTCTACCGGCCCGCCGTCTTCGTCTCCGGCCTCTTCCGCAGCGGGATCGAGAAACCGCTGATCGGAGGGTCGATCTCTGGTGTTGCGCTCGGTGCGCGTGAGGCTGCAGGCGCGGTCGGCGAGGCCCAGACGGGCTACCTCCGTAGCTACGCGCTCGCGATCGCCGCCGCCGTGGCCGTCCTCGTCGTCGTCTTCATCACCGTCCAGTGACCACCGCTCTGATCATGCTGCCTCTCGTCGCGGCGCTCGTCGTCTGGCTGCTGCCGCTCCCGGGACGCGTGGCCGGGGTGCTCGCCCTGCTCGTGGCGCTCACCGAGATCGTCCTCTGGGCGGTCGCGGTCGGCGGCTTCGACTTCGACCAGGGGCTCCAGCTGCAGGACCGGCAAAGCTGGTTCAGCGACCTCGGCGTCTCCTACCACGTCGGCTTCTACGGCTTCTCGCTCTGGCTCGCCGGTCTCACGGTGGTCGTCTGCGCGGCTGCGATCGGCTACGCGCTGTGGGTCGACCGCGAGCGCGGCCGCGCCTACCACGGCCTGCTTCTGTTCTTGACGGGCTCGATCGTCGGCGTCTTCACCGCCCAGGATCTGCTGCTCTTCTACGTCTTCTTCGAGGCGATGCTGATCCCGACCTACGTCCTGATCGGCGTCTGGGGTGGGCCGGCGCGCGTGCGCGCGACCGCGGCGTTCGTCATCTACACGATGGCCGGCTCGCTGCTGATGCTCGCCTCGATCGTCGTCTTCGGGCTCTCGCAGGGGACGTTCTCGCTCGTCGAGTCCGGCACGTCGGCCAACGACTGGGTCTTCCTCGGCTTCCTCGTTGCCTTCGCCGTCAAGGCGCCGATCTTCCCCTTCCACGGCTGGCTCGTCGACGCCTACCGCGAGTCGCCACCGGAGGTCGCCGCGATTCTCTCCGGTGTGGTCTCCAAGGCGGCGGTGTACGGCCTCCTGCGGATCGTGATCGCGAAGTTCCCGGAGCCGGTCGACGACTTCCAGGTGACGATTCTCGCGCTCGCGGCGATCGGCCTCGTCTACGGGTCGCTGCTTGCCTTCCGCGCGCCTGACATTCGCTCCGTCACCGCCTACTCGTCGATGGCGCAGATGGGCCTGATCGTGCTCGGCCTCTTCTCGCTGAACGAGCTGGGCCAGAACGGCGCAATCGTCCAGTCCGTCGCGCACGGCCTCGTCTCGGCCACGCTCTTCCTGCTCGCCGGGATGGTCGAGACACGCACCGGTACGAGCGTCTTTGCGCGGTTGGGCGGGATGGCGCGCGGCAGGCCGGCGCTCGCGACCGTCTTGATGACGACCGGGATCATCGCGCTCGCCGTGCCCGGCTCGGTCGCGTTCGCAGGCGAGTTCCTGATCCTCGCTGGGGTGTACGGCGTCGGCTGGGGCTGGGCCGCGGTCGGGGCGGGAGCGATCGTGCTCGCGGCGATGTACATGCTGCGCCTGATCTCGGCGGTGCTGCACCAGTCGCGTGGCGTCGACGTGCGCGACGACGCGCCCGATCTCCGCCCGTTCGAGTTGTCGCTGCTACTACCGCTCGTCGCGCTGCTGCTCGTCCTCTCCGCCTGGCCGGCGGCGATCTCACAGCACTCCATCCCGCTCGTGGGCATCGGGCAGGAGGCATCGAAGTGATCCCAACTCCGAAGATCGACTGGCTCGCGCTCTCGCCGACCCTCGCGCTGCTCGGCGCGTCCGGTGTCGCGCTGCTCGGCAGCGTGCTCGTCCCCTGGTGGATGCGTCGCGGCTTCACGGCGTTCGCCGCCTTCGCCGGCTTCGTGACGGCCGGAGTCTTCGCCGCGATCGTCTTCGACCAGAGCGCCCAGGGCAGGTCGCTGATCGCAGAGTCGTTCACGCGGGACAGGCTGGGCGCGCTCGCCGCGATCGTGATCGCGGGTGCAGGCGCGTTGACTGTCCTCGTCTCGTGGGGCGAGAACCGCCGCGATCACGTCGGCGAGTACTACGCCCTCCTGGCAGCGGCAGGCGGCGGCATGGCTTTCTTCGTAACCGCAGGGAACCTGATGACGCTGTTCCTCGGGCTCGAGTGGTTCTCGATCTCCCTCTACGTCCTCTGCGCGCTCGACACGCACCGCGAGACCTCGCTCGAAGCGGGGCTCAAGTACCTGATCGTCGGCGGCTTCGGCTCGGCGATCCTCCTCTTCGGCTCCGCGCTCGTCTACGGCTCTACCGGCGAGCTCGGCTTCAGCGCGATTGCACACGGGAACGCCAATGACGACTACCTTCTTCTCGCCGGACTCGCGATGCTGATCGCCGGACTCGGCTTCAAGGCGTCGGCGGCGCCGTTCCACATGTGGACACCGGATGTCTACGAGGGCGCACCGACCTCGGTGACGGCGTTCATGGCCGCGGCGACCAAGGTGGCGGCACTCGTCCTCGCGCTCCGGATCCTCGTCGTCGGCTTCCCCGAGCAGGAGCACCTCTGGACGATTGCAATCGCGGTGCTCGCCTGCGCCTCCCTCGCGGTCGGGAACCTGGCGGCGCTCGTACAGAGGAACGTGAAGCGGCTGCTGGCGTACTCGTCCGTCTCCCACGCAGGCTTCATGCTGATCGCGATCGCCGCGAACAGCGAGCTCGGTGGGAGGGCGCTCCTGTACTACCTGATCCCGTACGGGGCGATGTCGATCGGCTCGTTTGCCGTCGTTGCGGCGCGAGAGCGCGAGCTCGGGGTGCCTGTGACGCTGGACAACCTCGGCGGGCTCGGCTGGGAGCGGCCGTTCCTCGGCGCCGCGATGTGGGTCTTCATGCTCGGTTTCATGGGCATGCCGCTGACCGGAGGGCTCGTCGGCAAGTTCTACGTCTTCTCGGCCGCGTACGAGGCGGGCTTGTGGTGGCTGATCGTCGCGGGCGTGATCGCGACGGCGATCTCGCTCTACTACTACCTGGCCGTCGTCCGCGCGCTCTACATGCGGCCGGCGCTCGAGTCGCGTCCGGTCGTCGCGGGTGGCTCGCCGCCACGCGATCCGCTGCTGCACGGCGCCGTCTTCCTCTCGGTCGGAGTCACGATCGGCTCCTTCTTCTTCGTGCAGCCGCTGATCGACCTGGCGCGCGACGCCGCGTCCAGCCTCCCCTTCTAGCCCACGAACAACGTGTTACTTGGTGCGGAAGGCCGCGCGGAGGAGCGCCCGCGGCACGACCGATGTCGCCGTGAGCATTGCCTGCACCGCAAAGACCGCGAGACAGCAGACGACGGCGGTGACTCCGATCGCCGGCGGGGGCCCGTCGGCGAGCAGCGGCGCCCGCACGGCGGCACCGAGGAGCACGAAGGGCAGCGCGAGCGCCGTCAGGGCGGCGATGCGCCGGTCGTGCGGCTCGGCCGACGTCCCGTCGAGCACGTCGCCGAGCGCGGAGAGAGCCGCGAGCGCGACGAGCGGGACGGCGACGACGAGTGCGTAGTAGGCGAGCGAGTGGCGGCCGGCCGCATCTGCGAGAGCGGCGACGACGACGAGCGAGATGGAGGCAAGGCGCGTGGTCATGCGCCGATGTTCGCCGCCGAACCGGACGGTCCTTTAGATTGCCAGCATGACTACCACACTCACCTGGCTCGGGCATGCGGCGTTCCGCGTCGACACCCCGGGCGACAAGCGCATCTACGTTGATCCGTTCCTGAACGGGAACCCGAGCTGCCCGGACGCCGAGAAGGAGCCCGAGCGGATCGACGCGATCTTCCTCACGCACGGCCACTCCGACCACGTCGGCGACACGGTCGCGCTCGCGCAGAAGTTCGGCTGTCCCGTCGTCGCGCAGGTCGAGCTGCGCGGCTGGCTGGCCGGCCAAGGCGTCGAGATGAACATGGCCCACGCGCCGAACAAGGGCGGCACCGTGCACATCGAGGGGCTCGAAGTCACCCTCACCGACGGGAACCACTCCTCCAGCGCGGATGACGGCACGTACCTCGGTGAGTCCTGCGGCCTCGTCTTCAAGCTCGAGGACGGCACCACGATCTATTTCGCCGGCGACACGAACGTCTTCGGGGACATGCAGTTGATCAGCCGGATCTACGAGCCGGATGTCGCGGTCCTCCCGATCGGCGACCACTTCACGATGGGTCCACGCGAGGCCGCCGTGGCGCTCGAGTTGCTCGGTGTGAAGCGCTGCGTCCCGTCCCATTACGGCACGTTCCCGATCCTCACCGGCACGCCCGAGAGGCTGCGCGAGCTGGCCCCGGGAGTCGAGATCCTCGCGCCCGAGCCAGGCGGGTCGGTCGAGCTGTGAGGGAGCGCTGGTTCGGCAACACAGGCCGGCGGGTGCCCGAGCTGGTGCTGGAAGGCTCGCTCGAGCTCGAGGGGGCGCTTGTCCTCGACGACGTCGAGAACGACGCAAGCCTCCGCGAGGCTCACGCTCAGGGGCGACCCGTCGTCGTCCGGGCATCCACGCCTGAGGCGGTGAAGGCGGCGCTCGCGCGGCCCGAGGTCGCGTCGGTGCTCGTTCCCAGCGCAGAGCTACTGGCTCTCGATCTCACGGAGCTGACCTACGGCTAAGCCGATCTCGACGTACTCGATCGTGGCTTGTGACCTTGAACGGGGCCAGTGGGGCGTCGCCGTGCAGTCGAAGTTCCTCGCCGTCGGGTCGGTCGTGCCCTGGGCTGAGCCGGGTGCGGGCGCGGTCGCGACGCAGTCGTACGCCAACCCGCGCTACGGGCCTGACGGCCTCGCGCTGCTGCGGCAGGGGCTCTCGGCCGAGGAGGTCGTCAAGCGCCTGACCGAGGCCGATGAGGGCCGCGATCAGCGCCAGCTCGGCATCGTCGACGCCGCCGGCCGCGGAGCGACGTTCACAGGCTCCGCCTGCCACGAGTGGGCCGGCGGCCGGACCGGCTCTGGCTACGCTGCCCAGGGGAATATCCTCGTTTCCGGCGAGACGGTCGACGCGCTGGCGGAGACGTTCGAGGGCACCGCGGGCTCCCTGGCCGAGCGACTGCTCGCGAGCCTCGCGGCCGCGCAGGCTGCTGGTGGAGACAGCCGCGGGCAGCAATCCGCTGCGCTTCTCGTCGTGCAGCGGGACGGCGGCTACGCCGGGCTCTCCGACATCCTCGTCGACCTACGCGTCGACGATCACGAGGCGCCGATCGAGGAGCTCCGCCGGCTCTACGGCCTGCACGAGCAGCTGTTCGGGAAGACACCGCGCTCGGAGTGGCTGACGGTGGACGCCGAGCTTCGTGCCGAGATCCAGGAACGCCTGCAAAGGCTGGGCTATGAGCGCCTCGAGGACTGGGCCGGGGCTGCCAACCTCGAGGAGCGCGTGGACGGCGACAGCGAGATCGACCCGGTGGTGCTGACCGAGCTGAGGAGAAGCGAGTGAGCGGATACGAGATCGCGAGCTTGACGGGGATCGAGTCGGTGAAGGCCGTCGGCACGCTGCGCTGGACGCCGCTGCGCAAGCACTTCGGCATCACTGCCTTCGGGATCAACGCCTATACCGCGGACGAGGCCGGGCAGGACGTCGTCGAGGAGCACACGGAGGAGAAGCTCGGGCACGAGGAGCTCTACGTCGTCGTCAGCGGCAGGGCGACATTCGTGCTCGACGGCGAGGAGAAGGACGTGCCCGCCGGCTCGGTCGTCTTCCTCCGCGACCCGAAGGTGAAGCGGTACGCGCGGGCCGAGGAGCCGGGTACGACGGTGCTTGCGATCGGCGGTAAGCCCGGCTTGCACGAGGTCTCAGGGTGGGAGTACTTCTTCACCGCGTACGGGCTCGTCGACGACGATCCCGAGGCCGCGATCGCCGAGCTCCGGGCTGGTCTCGCCGCGAAGCCCGATCACCCGCCGCTCTACTACCACCTCGCGTGCATCCACGCGCGACTGGGCCGTCTGGACGAGGCGCGGACGTTCCTCGAGCGCGCGCTCGAGCTCGACCCGAAGCTGGAGACGTGGGCGGACGAGGACGAGGACCTGGAGCCGTTGAGAGCCTCTGACGCAATGAAGCCCTGAGCCGACGTTTCATCACCTCAGAGGCTCTACGCGTCGCCGGGGAGTCGTAGCCCGGCCGCGCGCTCGCGGAGCGCGGGGACCGGATCCGCTCCCGGGCGGGCCACGACGAGCACGGCGCCGTAGCCCTCGCCCGCCAGTGCGCCGACGAGCAGGTCGAGGCCGAGGGCGAGCGCGAAGGCCTTGTGCGCCTGCTCGCCGCCGAAGGGAACGAGCTCTTCCGGCCTGGCGGCGCCGCGCAGGACGTCGCCGTACGTCACCGCGCCCATCGAGACGTCCGTGACGAGCGGCTTGCCGTCCGAGCTCGGGATTGCGATCGCGAGCGGATTGGTGCCCGCGAGCGGCTCGCCGCCGTCCGGGTGGGCGAGCCGGGCCGGGGACGTCGCGGTCAGAGCCGCAACGAGACCGCCTTCCGCCAGTCGCCGCGCGTACCAGCCGAGCGCCCCGGTCGGGAAGCAGTTCGAGGCGACGACGACACGCGCGTACGCCGGCGGCTTCGCGAGTTGCGCGTCGCAGACGGCCGCCAGTGTCAGGTAGCCGAGCGCGCCGTTTCCGTCCCAGCGTTCGTAGCCCTCCTCCGTGTGCAGACGCTGCGGGCGGGCGTCCGGGTTCAGGTCGGGAAGCGTCTCGAGCCAGTCGATCCGCGAGAGGCCGTGTCCGAGCTTGCCGCGTGACTCGGCGTCGAGGAAGTGGGCTGCGAGGGTCGCGGTGTCCGCCTCCGAGAAGCCCAGGGCGGCGATGCGCTCTTCAGGCCGCACGTCGGCGGGCGGCCCAGACGGCGGCGCCCGCACCGAGCACGAGCGGGATCCCCAGCAGCGCCGGCCGCAGCCGCGCCACGGAGGGGTAGGCCAGCTCGGTGAACTCGAGCATCGGCCAGCCCCGGTCCTCCGCGATCCGCCGCAGCTCCCGGTCGGGGTTGACGACGACCGGGTTGCCGACCGCCTCGAGGAACGGGAGGTCGGTGTGGCTGTCGGAGTACGCCGTCGACGCGGCGAGGTCGAAGCCCTCCTGCTCGGCGAGCTCGTGGATCGCCGCTGCCTTCCCCTCGCCGTGGGCGCCGCGCAACGATCGTCCGGTGTAGACACCGTCCTCGATCTCGCAGGTCGAGCCGATCGCGCCGTCGAAGGCGAGCTCGTGCGCAAGCTCCTCGACGATCTCTTGCAGCGTGGCGGAGACGATGTAGACGGGCTCGCCTCGCTCGCGGTGGCGTTGGACGAGGTTGAGCGGCTCCTGGTAGACGAGGGGCTTCAGGATCGGCTCCATCGCGCCCGAGACGAGGCTGCGCAAGTCGTCGACCCGGAAGCCCTTGAGGATCATCAACCCGTCCTCAGCGGCCTTGCGGACGGTCTCGGCGCCTGCTCCGCGTGCGGCGAAGAGCAGCTGCCACGCGGCCGCCTTCGCGAGCTGGCCGCGCCCGATCACGCCGTGCTCCCGGAAGGAGCCGGCGAGCGCGAGCGCGCTCGAACGGCGCAGGAGCGTCCGGTCGAGGTCGAAGAAGGCAGCGGCGGTCACACTTCGAGTGTACGCGCCCATCCCTGGCGCCTCAGTTTGGTGGCCGCACCTCAGCCGGGCCGGCTACATGCCGCGGTAGTGCCTCAGTTTGAAATCGGCTCTAAACGATGGCGACCTAGAAGATGCGCAGCTTGAACACCTTGGCGATCTCTTTCATCTCCGGCATGGTTTCGGGAATCGCGCGTCGCTCAAGCTCTGTGGTGGGAACGTGATCGAACACCGCCCAGCATTCCCAGTCGCTATTTAGGCGAGACAGGTATCGGATGCCGGCATAGCGTGGAGCGCCATCAACGTTGAGCTGCGAGTAGGCCCAAAAGGAAATCCACCGTGTGATACGACGGTCGCCGCTCCGGACTGTGGCTACGTCGAGATCGTCCCCTCCATAATGGGCGATGATCGCCGCAAGCGGCCCCATCAAGTATTCGCGCGTACGGATCGCTTCGATGTCCAGGAAGATGGCCTGGTCGTCAGTCGGCTCCGCCCGTATCGCGAGGCGCGATCTGCGCCAATCAGCGTTGAGTTCGCCCGCCGGGAAGAAGCCAAGCTCGCTCCACTCGTCCTTCAGTAGGGCAATCAGTTCCGCGTCGGGACGAAAGCGGGCGAGTACTTCTCCGAAGCAGCCATGGAGTTGCGTGCAAAAGTAGAGAACTCTGTAGCTTCCGAGAGGACTGTCGAAACGATTTCCCGCCTTCGGACTATCGAGTTCCGGTCCCGTTAGAGGGGGCCGCGTTTCGTAGGGGTCAGGACCCCGCGCGACACGCCATATCCCCTCTGACGGAACCTGGACCTCATCAACGTTGCCTCCTGTTGTCACCCACCTAGCGTAAACGACTTGGCAGCAACCAGGACTTCTTTTGTCTGGTCGTCGCGAAGCGCTTGCGCTGGCGAAATGTCATCGAGCTGTGGATTTAGTCCGATGAACCACGCCCGAACAGTGTGCTCGCTTTCGCGAGACAGCAGGAGCTGGTACACCTGGAATGCGGTACGAACGCGGCGCTCTCCCTCGGGACGCGGATTCGTCCCTTCCGCCCAGCGATCAACGGTCTTTGGATCAACCCCGCCGATGAACGCAACGAGCGTACGACCGAACGCTTCCACGAGGGTCGCGACGAGTTCAGCGTAAGTCGTCTTGACCGCCTTGCGATGTGCCTGCTGCTGCGCGTGGATGCTGGTCTCGGGCAATGTAGGCCACTTCCTTTCTTCGCCGCAGGTTGTTGGTTCGACGACTGCGACAGTGGTGTTTTGTAGCACATCGGCAGTAGGTGGCGGGACGGTATGCCCCTTTCGTGTACTATGTAACGCACGCGTAACGTGGATGGGTACGTCCACGTAAGTTACTGCTGCGGTCGGACGGTGTCTCCCGGAAATTGGTCTAGGTTTTGTTCCGGGCTCGCTGCGTGTATCCTTTCGGCTATGCCTGACCGCTCTAGCAAGCGCCCGCGCGATGTGAACGAGCTAGCCGCCCAGATCGTGGCTGAAGCCGTAGGCGACGATGAGCCCCTTGGTACGACCGCTGAGAAGGATCCGGCAGCTGTGGCATTGGGGCGCAAAGGCGGTCTCAAAGGCGGAAAGGCTCGCGCAGCAAAGCTGTCTGCCGAAGAGCGCAGCGAAGCCGCCCGCCGTGCAGCACGGGCTCGCTGGGCCCAGTAGCGGCGCCGCAGATTCCTCGCAAGACCGGGCGGTCGAGCCCTGCTCGCAGCGCTTGACAATGCGTAAGCGGTCACGCATAATGTTCAGTATGAATCGAATGTCCGCAGACAGGCGCCGCGCAGTGGTGGCCTCTCTCGTTGAGGGAAACTCGCTCCGTGCAACGTCCCGCATGACAGGCGCGAGCCTCAACACGGTCACGAAGCTCATGGTCGATCTCGGCACCGTCTGCTCGGTCAACCAAGACCAGCTGATGCAGAACCTGACGTGTCAGCGGCTGCAGGTCGATGAGATTTGGAGCTTCGTCTACTCCAAGCAGAGGAACGTTCCAGAGGGAAAGCGCGGCGAGGCTGGCGACGTGTGGACGTGGGTTGCGCTCGACGCCGACACCAAGCTTGTTCCGTCCTACAGGATCGGTCCCCGCGATTACCGCACGGCCGTCGCCTTTATGGACGACCTGCAGCGGCGACTCTCCAACCGCGTCCAGCTGACGACGGACGGGTACGTGGTCTACCTGGATGCGGTCAAGGAGACATTCGGGCAGGACGTGGATTACGCGCAGCTGATCAAGGTCTACGGCCGCGACGACAGCCGTAAGCCTGAGCGCCGCTACTCGCCGGCCGTTGTCATCGAATCGACGCCCATGGCGCTGATCGGCGAGCCCGACCTGGCACACATTTCGACCAGCTACGTCGAGCGGCTGAACCTGACCACGCGCATGAGCGTCCGGCGCTACACGCGGCTCACCAACGCTTTCTCCAAGAAGCTTGAGAACCACGCTGCGGCAGTCAGCCTCCACTTCTTCCACTACAACTTCTGCCGCAAGCATCTGACGCTCAAGACCACTCCTGCCGTCGCGGCCGGGGTCACGGATCGCGTCTGGAAGGTCGACGACATCATCGGCCTGCTGGAGGCGGCAGAAGCTACGCCGATCAAGCGCGGCGCATACAAGAAGCGCGCCGCCTAAGACTCTGCGGGTCCTTCTTCTGCTGCCTCGCGGGTCCAGTACGACTGGATCACGGCTGCGACAGCCTCGATAGGCGAACGTCGCGCCGCCAGGATCAGCGCGTTTGGAATGTCGTCCTTGTGCGAGATTTTCATGCCAGCAGCATGCAAATCGGCGCGGAGCTGATCCAGCTCTCGACGCATGAATGGCGGGATTCTAGCGGTTGTTGGCTTGTCCATCCGGCCATCAAGATAGCGTTCCTGACACGGTCAACATGCAAATTGCATGCAGAAGCCTAGACTTGTAGTACCGAACGGATCGAGAGAGAATCACAGGAACAAAAAGACGGAGCGCATCACCCCGCTAAGAGATCCGCGCTCCGTCGGTTTGCCGAGTCCCCCTTAACCTTCTGGGTGAAGAAAGGGGGACTTGCCGTTTCCATGGATCGGCGCTTAAGCATTGCACGGCGGGCGGTCGGCACCCACTCTGGGATTTCAAACTGAGGCACTACCCATGCCGCTCCCTCACGAAATCCTCACGGATTCCTTACCGGCTGCGCCGCTGGAAATCTGCGGCTCGGGCGTCTTTGACTGTGCAGTCCACCAAAGGAGCCGCACGACATGAAACGACTCATCCTGATCGCAACGGCGCTCAGCGCCCTCGTGGCGGCAGGCGCAGCCGTGGCGCACCTCAAGACCGGCGACGTCAGCCAGGTCAGTGCGACCCTGTCCGCCCCCACAGCGGCGAACGTCGAGACACGCACCGTCACCTGTGACGGTCAGACGATCGAGATCACGACCGGCCGCTACTCCGGCACGGCGACGAGCACGACGACCGATCTCAACGGCGCGGTCGACGTGTTCGTGAAGAGCACGTACAACACCACGAAGAAGCTCGGCTGGGTCGATGGCTGGGTGAAGGTGCACGCGGCCGACAACCGCACGCGGGCGAGCTTCACCGCGATCAACGTCGACGGCAAGCTCGACGGCTGGCTCCGCGGCTCGGCGGGTCACCGCGATGGCGTGGTCTTCGGCAGCCTGGCGGGCTCGTTCTCGAAGACCGCCGGCCTGACTGACGGCACGCTTGGGACGGGCACCGGCGCGAACGCCGCTGTGCTCGCGAAGCACGTCGGCTGCAAGTCGGACAAGCCGACGAAGCCCAGTGTGCGCCTGTTCGTCCGCGGCGAGGTGGACTCGGTCAGCGCGACCGCCATCACGGTCAAGCCGAAGGACGGTTCCACGAACCAGACTTGCACGGTCAAGAGTGCGGACGACGTGAAGGGGATCGCACAGCACGACCAGGTCGAGATGTCCTGCGTCCAGATTGCCGGTGTGTGGACGCTCGAGAAGGTCCGCGAGCGCCACTAGCTCACGGAGAGACGAATGACTGCGAGGGGCGCCTGCGGGCGCCCCTCGCGGTTCTAGGACAGAAGCGTCAGTGGCTTGCGGATCGCGGCCGGGCGGGAGGCGAGAACGACCTCGGCGATCGCGACGATTGCGCGGGCGGACTCCGACTCCGGGTCGGCTTCGACGACGGGCACTCCCATATCGCCGGCCTCTCGCAGCGCGGTGTCGAGCGGCACCGTTCCGAGCAGCGGCACGCCGAGGTCGTCGGCGAGCTTGCCGCCGCCGCCGCTCCCGAAGGCGTCGCCGCTCATGTTCTCGACGACACCGAGCAGCTTCTGGCCGGTCTTCTGGGCCATCATCGCGGCGCGCGCGGCCACCTCCTGCGCGAGCGGCTGTGGCGTCGTCACGACGAGCACTTCGGCGCGCGGGAGCAGCTGGCCGAGCGAGATCGCCATGTCGCCGGTGCCGGGTGGCATGTCGATGACGACGGTGTCGAGCTCGCCCCAGTGGACGTCCGAGAGGAACTGCTCGAGCGCGCGGTGGAGCATCGGCCCGCGCCACATCACCGGAGCGTTGTCGTCGAGGAAGTTGCCGATCGAGATCAACTTCAGCCGACCTCGGACCGGAGGCACGATCATCTTGTCGACGACGATCGGGCGCTGATGGATGCCAAGCATGTGCGGGATCGAGTGGCCGTAGACGTCTGCATCGATCACGCCGACGCGCTGTCCGTGCCCGTCGAGCGCTGCTGCAAGGTTGACGGTCAGCGACGACTTGCCGACGCCGCCCTTGCCGCTCGCGACGGCGATCACACGCGTTCGAGGGTCGAGCGAGATCGACTTCTCGGGGCGGCCGCCCCGTAGCTTGGTCGTCAGCGCAGCCTTCTCGTCGGGCGTCATCACGCCGAACCGGAGCTCGACGCGCTCGACGCCCGGAACGCCGCCGACGTGCTCCGCGACTTGCTCCTGGAAGGAGTTGCGGAGCGGACAGCCTGCAACGGTGAGCGCGATCGTCACGGATACCGCTCCTCCGTCGATCTGCAGCTCGCGAACCATGTCGAGCTCGGTGACCGGCTTGTGCAGCTCCGGGTCGATCACGTGCTCGAGCGCGCGGAGGATCGCGTCGCGGTCTGGGGTCATGCGGGGAGCTTAGCGCGGGAGATGCCTCTCAGCCGACGAGCCGGAACACGACGAGGTCGCGAACCGGGCGAACGTCCGTCCGCGTGACGACGAGCGAGCCCCGGGCATTGTCGTAGAGGCCTGTGCCCCCCAGGATGGCGAGCTCGTAGAACTGCCGGTACAGGAGCGATCCGCCGACGACCAGCTTTCCCTTCGGCAGGAAGAACGTGCCGCGGCAGACGCGCGAGCGCCGGTAGTCCATGAAGGTGCAAACGAGCTCGGAACGGCCGATCGACCGTGTCGTCACGCGCTGGTTGTAGAGGAGCTGACGGATGATCTCCATGTCCCCCGGCGACTTGCCCTTCGCGCCGACGTCGACGCGAACCACGCTGATCTCCTTGTTCGTGATCCGGATCGTGGCAGGCCCGGTCGCGGCCTTCGAGCCTGCTTCCCACGGGCTCACGATGAGGATGCCCACGAGGATGCCTGCGAGCAGCAACCCGGCTTTGGTTTTCATCTGGGCACCTCCCTGGAGTTGTTCGCGGTTCCCTCCCTAGGTTCCTCTGGCAGCTCGACCCAGAATGTGGATCCCGTCTCAGGGTCGCTGTCGAAGCCGATGCTGCCGCCGTGCGCTTCGACGATCTGCCGGGAGACCGCGAGCCCGAGGCCGGTGCCGGTGATTCCCGTCGCACCGGCGTCGCCGCGGAAGAACTTGGTGAAGATCCGCTCCTGCTGGTCCTCGGGGATCCCGAGCCCCTCGTCGCGGACGATCACACGCACGCCCGTGCCGCTCCGCTGGGCTGTGAGCTCGACCGTGCCGCCGTCCGGCGAATACTTGATCGCGTTCGAGAGCAGATTGCCGACGACCTGCGCAAGCCGGTCGGGGTCGCCTCGCACAGCCAGAGGGCGCTCCTCGAGCGCGACCTCGACGCTGTGCTTCGGGCTCTGTTCCGCGTACAGCTCCGCCTGCTGGTCGAGGAGTGCCGCGAGATCGACGCGCTCGGTCGCCAGCTCCAGGCCCTCGTGCTCGATCCGCTGGACGTCGAGGAAGTCCTCGAGCAGCGCGGCCAGCCGGCGCGCTTGCGCGTCGACGATCCCCAGGTAGTGCCTGCGGATGGGCGGGTCGAACTCGCGCTTGAGGAGCAGTGCGGTGAAGCCGAGCACGCTCGCGAGCGGCGTCCGCAGCTCGTGCGAGACGATGCTGACCAGCTCGGTCTTCATGCGCTCGCTCTCACGGAGCTCCTCGTTCTGCGCCTCGAGCTCCGCGTGGTTCTGCTCGATCCGCTCCGCCATCTCGTTGAACGCCTCGGTGAGCTCGCCGATCTCCCCGACTCCCTGCGGCGGAAGACGCAGCGACCACTCGCCGCCGGCGAGCCGGGTGGCGCCCGAGGCAACAGCCCGGACGGGGCGGCCGATCGACCGCGCGAGGAAGACGCCGAAGAGGATGATCAGCGCTGCCGAAGCTCCGATCCCGATCGCGCCGACGATCACGGCAAGACTGGACCGTTTCTCGGCGTCGCCGGCTGCGTCCGCGGCGAGCTTCTCCTCGGCGCTGAGGAAACGATTGAACTGGCCCTGGATCCCGTCCGTGTACTGCTTCCCCTGCTCGGCCACGAGCGGGTCACTGCCGATCTCAGGCGTCTCCTTCACGATCGCCACGAGCGGAACCGTGAAGTTGTCGACGTAGTCACGGATCGCCGCCTCGAGCGCCTGGGCCCGCCGCTTCTGGGCCGGCTCGTCGACGACGAGCGACTGGAGTGCGGCGAGGCGCGAGGGCAGCGCGCGCCGCGCGAGCGTGTACGGCTGGAGAAAGGCTTTCTCCTTCGTCAACGTCAAGCCCCGGATGCCGGTTTCCATGTCGACGACGAGCTTCTCGAGCCGCAACGACGCCGCCGTCACGTCGCGGGAGCGGGCTTCGCGCGCGGTTGCCTCCCGCTGCGCGGAGATTGCGACGATCAGCGCCACGAAAGCGGCGACGACGATGAAAGCGAGGAAGACGCTCGCGAGCCACATCCGCCGGGCGAGCGTCATCCGAGCAGCTCCTCGACTGCCGCGCTCAGGTCGTCGGGGTCGAACGGCTTCGAGACGAAGCGGTCGGCGCCTGCGACCCGCGCGTCGAGCTCGGCGTGACTCCACGCAGTGATCACGACGACGAAGATGTCCTTCAGCGTCTCGTCGTTCCGGATCGTCTCGAGCACCTCGATCCCGCTCAGGCCCGGGAGCATCACGTCGAGGACGATCAGGTCCGGCTCGAGCTCCCGGAGCGCGACGAGCGCCTCCGTCCCGTCCGCGGCCTCGATGAAGCGGTAACGCGGTCCCAGCACTGCGCGGACGAGCTCGCGCAGGCTTGGATCATCGTCACAGACGAGAATCGTCGCGGCGGCGGTGTCGGGCGTGGGTTGTAGTCCTCGGTCGGCCACCGTGTGGGAGAGGCGGTGGGCGATTGAAGTAGGGAGTTTAGTCGGGGGGATCGTCTTCCAGAAGTTCGCGCAACCGGCGAGCGTTCCTGGGCGCGAATCCCTCCCAGTCGTTGTTGAAGTACACAAACGCCTCTCGGGTGCTCCAGGAGCGTAGCCGTTGCGCCCATTCACGCAGCTCGGAGTCGGAGTAGTTGCCGCGCGCGCCGCGCGCGCCCGCGTGGAAGCGGACGAACGTCCAATCGGTGGTCAGCTCGTGCGTCTGGAAGCTGTGCACCTCCGGCCGGTCGCCGATCACCAGGGCGACGCCGTGCTCTCGCAGGAGACCCATCACCTCGGGACGAACCAGCTCTCGTGCCGGAACTCGAAGCTGTGGCGGCCGGGCGGCAGCTGTGCGAGCGCATTGGCGAGCCGCTCGTCGTCGCGGTGAAAGGTCGGCGGCAGCTGCCAGAGGACCGGACCGAGCTTCGGCGAGCGAACGAGTGGCTCGAGGCGCGAGTAGAAGAGCTCCATGCTCGGAGCCAGGTCGCGAAGCCGCTTCACGTGCGTGACGTACCGGCTCATCTTGATCGCGAAGACGAAGTTGTCCGGCGTCTGATCGACCCAGCCCTGCACGGCCTTCACCGTCGGCAGACGGTAGAACGTCGCGTTCACCTCGACCGTGTCGAAGTGTCGCGCGTAGTAGTCGAGCCACTTCCGGGCGGGGCAGCGCTCGGGATAGAAGACGCCGTGCCGCCAGCTGTCGTAGTTCCAGCCCGAGCAGCCTATGCGGTAAGTGCGGCCTCCAGCGTCCGGCACAGCTCAGTGGTTCCCGCGGCGACGACCCGTGAACGTCCCACGAGATCCAGTGGCGCCGCCTCGAACGGCGGGTCTTCGAACAGGTCGATTGCAAGGCCGCACTCGCGCACGAGCAGCTGACCGGCGGCGATGTCGACAGAGCGCGCGGGCTTGAGCGAGCAGACGGCGTCGACGCGGCCCGCGGCGAGGTGGCAGAGCGAGAGCGCGAGCGAGCCCATGATCCGTAGGCGGTGGGCGCTGCCGACCATCGACGCGGCCTTGTCCGCGACCTCGGCGGTCGTGGTCGCCTCGAACGACAGGATCTCGATCGTGTCCTTCGGCCGTACGGCGCCGAGGCGGGCGCCGTCCAGGAAGGCGCCGCGGTCGCGCTCGGCGGTCCACTCCTCGCCCGTGCCGAAGTCGTAGACGTAGCCGAACGCCACGTCACCCATGGTGTCGCCGTCCGCGACCGCGATCGAGAGTGAGAAGAAGGGGATGTCGCGCTTCGCGTTCAGCGAGCCGTCGATGGGGTCGCAGACGACACGCCACGGCGTCCCGGTGCCGAACACGCGCTCGCCGAGCTCCTCCGAGACGAGCGTGAAGTCCTCGTCGAGCGTCTCGAGCCGGTGGACGACCGCGGTCTCGGCCGCAGCGTCGATGGCCGTCGTGTCGTCGCCGCCCTCTCCCTGGGCCAGCACGGGCTCTCGCTCGACACGTGTCGGCAGCTCCGTGAGCACGGCCTTGATGTCGCCGACCGCCTCGCGGCAGATCTCGAGCCACGGCGTCACAGCGGGTGGAGCAGCAAGCCGCTGATCAGCTTGGGGAAGAAGTACGTCGTCTTCTGGGGCAGCACCTCGCCACGCCGCGCGTAGTCGAACACGTCCTCGATGCGGGTCGGCCGCAGCAGATACGCGACGGCCGCCTCGCCGTCGCGGACGCGTCGCTCGGCCTCCTCCGGGTCGGCGGTGTACGAGATCCCTTCGTGACCCAGGGTGTCGACGAACTGGACGTCGAGGATCCCCTCGGGGCCGTGGACGACCCGGGAGCCGTCGCGCGTCACCTCGGTCACCTCGGCGCCGCCGTTCGTCTCGCTCTCGAGGTGCTTGGGCTCTGCGAAGAGGCGGTGGGTCGGGAAGATCTCGAGCCCGGGGTCGTCCGTCGAGACGAGCACCACGAGCATCTGCGCGCTGGCCGGCGTGCCCTCCTCCTCGCTGAATGCGACCGCTGTCTCGTAGCGGTGGTGGCCGTCGGCGATCAGGAGCTGCTTGTCGTCGAACGAACGGACGACGGTCGGATCGTCGATCCGCCAGAGCTTGGCGCCCTCGACCTCGAGGTCCGGCTCCCGATCGGGCCGCCCCACCGGGGCGGGACCGTCGTAGAGCAGGAAGATCGGCTCGAGCTGCACGTGCGTCGCGCGGAGGAGCCGCAGCCGGCCCTCCTTCGGGCCGCTGTGTGTGCGCTCGTGCGGCAGCACCGTCCCGGTTGCGTACGGCTCGACCTTGAGCGAGCCGACGATCCCGAAGCGCCTGCGGGCGACGCCGTCAGGGCCGACGTAGTCCTGCTCGAGCGCCCAGACGGCCGGGGGCTCCTCGACGAGAACGCCGCTCGAGCGCCACTCGTCCAGCTCGCGTGCCGCCTCCTCCTCGAAGTCCGGCAGCGTCAGGCGGACGACGTTGTAGGGGCTGCGGGCGCGCAGCTCCTCGCGCTGCTCCGGCGAGACGACGTCGTAGGGAGGCGCGACGAGGTCCTCGAGCGGCCCGGCCGTGGCCTCGTCGTAGCGCAGCGCGCGAAAGGGCTTGACGACGGCCATCGGGCGAGCCTAGCAACGCCCTAGACTCAGCTTCATGAGCACCATCGCGGAGCTGACCGCCGACCGGACGGTCGAAGGCGTCTACGCCGTCGCGCGCAAGCAGCGGCGCACGACGCGAAAGGGCGCGCCGTACCTCGTGCTCGAGCTCGTCGACTCCACAGGAAGAATCGAGGGCCGGATCTGGAACGACGTCGAGTTGCTCGACGGCCGCTTTGCCGAAGGCGATGCCGTGCGCGTGCTCGGGCGCGTGGAGAGCTTCGAGAACCGGCTGCAGCTCGAGATCCGCTCGGTCGAGGCGACGGATACCGATCCGGCCGGACTCTCCCCGCGGATGCGCCGAGACGCGGACGAGCTCGACGGCTTCCTCGAGTTCCTCGCCGGCGAGGTGTCGCATCCCGGGCTCGCCGCGCTCGTGGGGAAGCTCCTCGGTGACGCCGAGATCCGGAAGGCGATGCGCGACCTTCCGGCCGCCGAGACACACCACTCCTACGCGGGCGGCCTGCTCGAGCACACCGTCGGCGTCGCGACGCTCGCGCGCGAGACCGCCCAGCTCCACCCGCGCCTGCGCTCCGACCTGCTGCTCGCGGCCGCGCTCCTGCACGATGTCGGCAGGGTGCGAGAGCTCGGCCGCGGGCCCTCGTTCCGCGCAACCGACGAGGGACGCCTCCTCGGCCATGTCCACCTGGGAATGCGGCTGATCGAGGAACGCGCGGCCGGGCTCGACCGGGACGCGCTCGCCGAGCTTCTGCACGCCGTTGGGTCGCACCACGATCGCAACGCTGCGCGCACGGCCGAGGCGGCGGTGCTCTACCACGCGAACCAGCTCGACGCCGTCGCGGCGACTCGGCCAGTCGGAGACTGATTGCTCGCAATCGCGCTGGCTCTGGGCGCGAGCCTCTCGTGGGGGCTCGGCGACTTCATCGGCGGCCTGAAGTCGAGGACGCTGCACGTCCTGACGGTGCTCGTGCTGTCGCAGGTCGCCGGGCTGGCTGCTGCGCTGGTCTGGGTCGGCGCGTCGGGCGACAGCTTCCCCGGCTGGTCCGCTGCGGCGCTGGCCGCTGCGGCTGGAGCGAGCGGCTGCCTCGGCATCGCGGCGCTCTACCGCGGCATGGCGATCGGCGCAATGGGAATCGTCGCGCCCATCTCCGCGGTCGCCGCCGTGATCCCGTTCACGGTCGGCGTCGCGTCCGGCGAGCGGCCGAGCGCCCTTCAGGTCGCCGGCATCCTCGTGGCGCTCACGGGAGTCGCGGTCGCGTCGCGCGAGCCGGCGGACCGAGGCGGCGGCCGTGCCGACGGAATCGGGCTGGCGCTCCTGGCGGCGCTCGGGTTCGGCTTCTACTTCGTCTTCGCGGACCGCGCCGCCGACGAGAGTGTCCCCTATGCGGTCGCGACAGCTCGTGGAGCCTCGCTGCTGATCGCACTCGTGGCGGCGCTCGTCGCCGGAGCATCCCTGCGTCCCGGCCGGGCCTCACTCCCGGCGCTCGCGGTCGCGGGACTCTGCGACGTCGGCGCGAACATGCTGTTCTCGCTGGCGACGACCCGGGGCTACCTCAGCATCGTCGGCGTGCTCGCGGCGCTCTATCCGGTCGTGACCGTCGCGCTCGCGGCGATCGTCCTGCACGAGCGTGTGGCCAGGACGCAGAGGCTCGGCGTCGTTGGCGCCCTCGTCGGCGCTGCGATGATCACCGCGGGCTAAGCACGTGACCGCGGTCAACCGGGTCAGACCCGCGTGAACGCCGGCACGGTGACGCAAGTCACCGGGGTCTGACCCGGTTGACGGAGGTCACGCTGCGAGGGTTGGCCGGAACCGACACTTTCGCCCGGCTGCCGCACCGGGCACGATCAGAGCGTGGGTGCAGTCAGGCGAGAGAGTGACCCCGTTCGGATCGGGTTGCGTGAGCTTGTGGCGGTGCGGGCAGCGCTCGACGCGCTCGAGCGGGCGCTCGTGATCGAGGCACGCCGCCGTGGTTATCGCTGGCGCGAGCTCGGCGCCGATCTCGGGCTGAGTCCTCACGGCGTACGGAAGCGGCACGTCGCCCAGGACCCGATTCGGGCAGCGCGCCGGACGCACGAGCCGATGAGCTTCGACGAGCTGCGCGACGCGCTAGCGGCGATGACGCGCAGCTCGAGCGACGACCTCGTAGACCGGCTGCGTTAGACGTTGAAGCGGATGTTCAGGACGTCGCCATCCTGGACCTCGTACGTCTTGCCCTCGAGCCGCTGCGTGCCGCGCCTCGCGGCCTCGGCGTGCGAGCCCGCCTCCAACAGATCGCCGGTCGAGATCGTCTCGCTGCGGATGAAGCCTCGCGCGATGTCCGAGTGGATCGACGCGGCCGCCTCGAGCGCGGTCTGGCCGCGTCGCAGGGTCCAAGCGCGGGTTTCCTTGTCTCCGGCGGTGAAGAACGTGATCAGGTCGAGCGCATCGCGCAGGCGCCGCACGACCTCGTCGAGTGCCGAGGGTCCGTCACGGAACTCGGCCGCCTCCTCGTCGGACATCTCCGCGAGCTCGGCCTCCAGCTTCAGGTCGATCCCGCCCGGCCCGTTCACGACCGCGAGCAGCGGCTTCGTGGTCAGCGGCTCGAGCTCCGCGGGCAGCTCGCCCTCGTAGTCGCGCAGCGAGTTGCCGGCCTCGAGGTACGCGAGGAGCGCCTGCAGCTGCTCGACCTCCTTGCGGAGCGACGCGTCGCCGGACTTCGCCTGCTTCTCGACCCGCTCCAGCCGCCGCTCGACGTGGTCGCGGTCGGCGACCAGGAGCTCGAGCTCGAGCGTCTCGAGGTCGTTTGACGGAACGGCGCCGGGCGAGTGCCCGTCGGCGACCGCGACGATGGCGTCGACCTGGCGCAGGCCGCCGAGGAGCTGCGGGCCGGTGCCCGGAACGTCGACGACCCTGATCGTCGCCGGCGTGATCTTGCGCGCGCCGACGAGCTGCGCGAGCTTGTCGAGCCGATCGTCGGCGATCGATGCCATGCCGACGTTCTCCTTCCCGAAGCCGGCGCCGCCCGTCCGCGTCAGCGCGGTGAACAGCGTCGTCTTGCCCGCCCCCGGCAGGCCGACGATCCCGACCTCCAATGCCAACTACTCCTCCTCGTCGGGAGCTGCGCCGGCGATCTGCTTCTGGAGCGAGACGAGCGCTCGATGCTGGAGCGACTTCACGGCGCCCTCGGTCTTGTCGAGGATCGTCGCCGCCTCGGCGTTCGAGAAGTTGAAGACGAACTTCAGCGTCAGCACCTGCTGCTGCTCCTGCGAGAGCGAGTCGATCAGCATGAGCATCGACTGGCGTCCAATTGACTGGAGCGCCTCGTCCTCGGCGGAGCGCTCGGCCGAGTCGAGCTGCTCCGGCACCTCCTCCTCCGGCTGCCAGCGCCGGTTCGCGCGGAAGTGGTCCATCGAGAGGTTGTGCGCGATCCGAAAGAGCCAGGCCGAGAACGGCGCGGACTGGAAGCGGAACTTGCCGATCGACTCGAGCATGCGCAGGAACGTCTGGGTGGTCAGATCCTCGGCGTCGTGCCGGTTCCCGACCGTCATGTGCAGGTAGCTGTAGATCCGGTCGAAGTGGATCAGGTACAGCTCCTCGAGCGCGGCGCGCTCGCCTTGCTGACCTCGCTCGACGAGCTTCCGGATCTCGGCGCCCGAAGGCCCCTTCTGCGTGGTCTCGGTCATCCCTAAGAAGGTTGCCCCGCAGCCTAGATCCCGAATCCGACGCGGGACTGGGTTGCGTAGCGCTTCATGTAGACGACCCGCGCCAGGACGATCGTGAACCGGCCGTCGTTCGAGTCGAGCATGAGCGTGCCGCCCGCCTCGGTCGCGAGTGCGCGCTCCAGCTCGTCGGCTCCCTGGATCGTCACGAGTGCAGAGAGGCCTGGCCCGCCGTCGAAGGCAAGCTCGACGCGGACGGAGTCGGGTTCAGCCAACGGACACCACCTCTGTGAGGACGCCGAACACGGCGTCGGGATGGACGAATGCGACCTGAAGCCCGAAGAGCCCCGGCCGCGGCTCCTCGTCGATCAACTCGGCGCCCTCGGCCGAGAGCCGCCCGAGCTCGGCGCGAACGTCGTCGACCTCGTAGGCGACGTGGTGCATCCCGGGGCCGCGGTCCGCGAGGAACCTGCCGACCGGAGTCTCCTCCCCGAGCGGCGCAAGCAGCTCGACCCGTCCCGAGCCCACGAGCACCGCGGCCGCCTCGACGCCCTGGTCCTCGACGCGGGCGCGATGCTCGAGCTCGGCGCCGAAGAGTCGTTCGTAGGTGTCGAGCGCGTCGTCCAAGTCGTGAACGGCGACGCCGAGATGATGGATGCCGCGGGCGACCACGGCTCGATGCTACTGGAGGGTCAGCTCTCTGCCGCGGGCAGCGCGCGCACGGTGCCGATCGTCTCGGACGAACGCGACTCCGGGCCGATCTCGCCGAGGAGCTCCTGCAGCTCTTCGCGGTTCAGCGTCTCGCGCTCGAGCAGCTGTGCCGCGAGCCGGTCGAGCGACGCGCGATGCTTGACGAGCAGGCGCTGCGCCTCCTCGTATGCGTGATCGGTCAGGCGCGCCTGCTCCGAATCGCGCAGTCGCTTCGTCTCCTCGGAGAGGGCGTAGTTGTCGGCGCGCATCGTCCGGGACGGCGAGGCCTCGGACATGCCGTACTCGAAGACCATCGCGCGTGCGATCTCGGTCACCTTCTCGAGGTCGTTCGACGCGCCGTTCGTGACGCGGCCGAAGACGATCTGCTCGGCGGCGCGGCCGGCGAGGGCCACCTTCATCACGTCCAGGAACTCTTCCTTGGTGTGCAGGTAGCGCTCCTCGAGCGGCAGGTAGTACGCGTAGCCGAGTGCGTCTCCGCGCCCGATGATCGTCACCTTCTGGATCGGGAGCAGGTCACCCATCAGATGTGCGAGGAGCGCATGACCGGCCTCGTGGAAGGCGAGGATCCGCTTCTCCTTCTCGGTGACCACGCGCCGCTGCTGGAGACCGGCGACGACCCGCTCCATCGCGCCTTCGAAGTCCTCCGGGAGGATCGTCATGCGCTGCTGGCGGCCGGCGAAGATCGCGGCCTCGTTGCAGAGGTTCGCGAGGTCTGCGCCTGTGAGGCCCGAGGTGTGGCGCGCAACCGTGGTGAGGTCGACGCCCTCGGCGAGCGGCTTGCCGCGCGTGTGCACGCGCAGGATCTCCTCGCGGCCGGCGAGGTCGGGCGGCGCAACGACCACCTGCCGGTCGAAGCGGCCGGGACGGAGAAGCGCGGGGTCGAGATCCTGCAGGCGGTTAGAAGCGCCCATCACGATCACCTGGGCCGACTCGTCGAAGCCGTCCAGCTCGACGAGCAGCTGGTTCAAGGTCTGGTCGTGCTCGCGGTTGAAGCCGCCGCCCGCGCGGGCCGTGCCGACCGCGTCGAGCTCGTCGATGAAGACGATCGCAGGCGCGTTCTTGCGCGCCTCGTCGAAGAGCTTGCGGATGCGAGCGGCGCCGAGGCCGGCGAACATCTCGACGAAGGCAGATGCGCTCTGCGAATAGAACTTGGCGCCGGACTCCCTTGCGACCGCCTTGGCGAGCAGTGTCTTGCCGGTGCCGGGCGGACCGTAGAGCAGGATCCCTTTCGGCACCCGGGCGCCCAGCTGCTGGAAGCGCTTGGGGTAGCGGAGGAAGTCGACGACCTCCCGCAGCTCGGCCTTCGCCTCGTCGACGCCTGCGACGTCCTCCCAGTTGACGGAGGAGCCGGCGCTCGCCTCGAGCTTCGGCGGCTTGACGCGCGGCATGTACTGCAGCGTCCGCCAGAGGAGGTAGATGATCAGCCCGAAGAAGACGAGGGGTAGCCACGTCAGCGCATAGTTGGGCAACTGATCGAAGAATCTCCCCACGTCCGGCATCCAGCCTCCTATCGGCAGAACCTCAGCGAGGCTGAAGTGTGCCGACGACGACCGCTTCGCGCGAGGAAACGTGCAGCTCGACTGCGACCAGCCGCGGGTGCGCGAGCCAGAGCTCCCGGACCGGGTCGGGGTCGGAATACCCGGGCGTCAGGTCGTCCAGCACGAGCATTCCGCCCGGCGCAAGCAGTCCGAGGAGCTCCTCGTGGTACTTCGCCCTGCCCCCATCTGCGAAGAGAAGGTCGAACGGCGCCTCGTCGGCCAGCACATCCCGCCAGTCGCCGCTGAGCACGTTCGCGGCCGGATCGTCGGCGAGCAGGTCGGTCGCGGCCGCCGCGCGGCTCTCGTCGAGCTCGACGGTGAAGAACGCGACGTTCGGGTCGAGAGCCGAGAGGATCCAGGCGGAGCCGACCCCGCTGCCGGTGCCGATCTCTGCGACCCGCTCGAGGCCGCGGGCACCGGCCAGCACCTGCAGCAGCCGGCCGGTCTCGGGGCTGCACGAGCGGGTGAAGCCGGTGCGGGCGGCCTCGGCCAGCGCCTTCTCGACGAGCTGCGGAGTCACGTTCCTACACTACTTCCGTGGCCGAACCGCTCCCGCTTCCCCCGCATTGGCACCCAGACCGCGTGGCCGAAGTCTGGCGCGTCGACTATGCAGCACGGTTCGAGGATGCTGCGCGCTGGCGTGAGCAGCAAGGCCTACAGCCCACCGCCGACGACCGGTTTCGTGTCGCCCTCGTCGTCGTCGACGTCCAGAACACCTTTTGCACGCCGGGCTTCGAGCTCTTCGTGGCAGGTCCGTCGGGCACGGGTGCGCTGGATGACTCGCGCCGGCTGTGCGAGTTCGTCTACCGCAATCTTCACCAGCTGACGCAGATCGTGCCGACGCTCGACACGCACCAGGCGCTGCAGATCTTCCACCCGGTCCTGCTCGTCGACGCGGACGGCCGGCACCCCCAGCCGTTCACGACCGTGACGGCCGAGGACGTCGAAGCCGGCCGCTGGCGCATCAGCCCACCGGCCGCCGAGGGCCTCGGCCTCGATCCGGACTACGCGGACGACCACCTGAGCTACTACACGCGGACGCTGGAGGAGGGCGGCAAGTACAGCCTCACCGTCTGGCCCTTTCACGCCATGCTGGGCGGGGTCGGGTACGCGCTCGTCTCGGCGGTCGAGGAGGCGCTCTTCTTCCACTCCATCGCCCGTTACGCGCCGCTCGATTTCCAGCCGAAGGGTGACAACCCGCTCACCGAGCACTACTCGATGCTCGGGCCCGAGGTCGAGTTCGACCTCGAGGGTGAGCCGCTCGGGAGACGGAACCAGCCGCTGATCGAGCGGCTGCTGCAGTACGACGCCGTCGTGATAGCG
Organism: Gaiellaceae bacterium; assembly: GCA_033857955.1. Classification (GTDB taxonomy): domain Bacteria; phylum Actinomycetota; class Thermoleophilia; order Gaiellales; family Gaiellaceae; genus Gaiellasilicea. Next base: position 27,810 of record JAWVCW010000017.1, read on the forward strand.
GGCCAGGCGAAGAGCCATTGCGTCGCCTGGACGATCGAGGATCTCCTCAGCGATCCCAACGTGCAGGAGCGCGGCCTCGAGGAGAAGGTCTACCTCCTCGAGGACTGCACCTCGCCGGTGGTCGTTCCCGGCGCAGTGGACTTCACGGCGCGCGGCGACGAGGCCTTCGCCCGCTTCGCCGCGGCGGGCGCGCACATCGTCCGCTCCGCGACGCCGATGGCCGACTGGCCGGGCGTCGTCGGTGAGGCGCTTGCCGCTCGCTAGCGCGCGACTTGCACTACTGCGCTTCGCGCAGTAGTATCCGACGCGTGGATCGAAGTCAGCTCCTACGCGGGACGCTCGATGCGGCGGTGCTCGCGGTCGTCGCCGAGCAGGACGGGTACGGCTACGACGTGCTCCGCCGCCTGCGGGCGGTTGGGCTGCAGGATGTGGGCGACGCGTCCGTCTACGGGACGCTGCGTCGCCTCTACAAGGGCGGCGCGCTGACCTCCTACGTGATGCCGTCCGACGAGGGCCCGCACCGGCGCTACTACGGGATCACGGACCGCGGCCGCGAGCAGCTCCGCGACGCGCGTGACACCTGGGCCGACTTCAACCGCGCCTTCTCGACCCTGCTCGAAACCGAACTGGAGGTGATCGCGTGAACGGAACGACGCTCGAACGGCCGGACGTCGCGGCGTACCTGGACGCCGTCCGTTCCCGGCTCTCCGACCTGCCGGCCGAGGAGCGCGACGACCTCGTCGCGGACGTCGAGGCCTCACTGCTCGAGTCGGGCGAGCCTCCGAAGCTCTCGCCGCAGGAATTCGCGACCGAGCTCCGCGAGGCTGCCGGCCTGGCCCCCGAGACGCCGGCTGCCTCTCAGCCCTCGTTCCTCGACTCGCTTCGAACCTGGCTGGCCTCGGAGCGCGCCGCGTCGCTGATCGCGACGGCGCGGGACCTGGCGCCGATCTGGTGGCTCGCGCGTGCGTACGTCGCCATCTCTCTGCTCGCGATCGTGGGGGGCTGGGGCTGGCCGATCGGGGCGGACACGGCCAATCCGATCTCGATGGACGCGACCATCGTGAGCTTCCTCGTCGCGGCGGCGGTTTCCGTCTGGATCGGCCTCCGTGGGCGCAAGCGTGATTCCCACCGGCGGCTCTCGCTCACGCTGAACGTCGCTCTTGCGCTGGCGGCCGTGCCCGTTGCCGTCCTCTCGCTCGACCAGCTGATGAACCGCACCGGCTACGTGGAGACGTTCGTCTACGCCGAGCCGGTGGCCGGCCTGGCGTACGACGGGCTGCCGGTGCACAACCTTTACCCATACACGCGGGAGGGAGAGCTTCTCTTCGACGTCCTCCTCTTCGGCGAGAACGGAGCGCCGATCAGCGTCCTCTCGGGGCCTGACGACACGTCGCGCAGGGTGCTCTTCGACCAGAACGGCACCGCCCTCTTCAACTCGTTCCCGATTCGCTACTTCGATCCGGGCACGAGAGTCGTATCGCGCCCGGCGCTCGGGCCGCCGGTGATCGTGCCCGACATCGCGACGCCGCCCCTCGTGCCGTCGAAGGCTAAGTAACGAGCTCGAGCCGCGGGTTCGGGCGGTAGCGGCGGCCGACCTTCGCCGAGGGCCGGCCGTCGGTCAGGACGATGTCGGCGGTGAAGTCGTTCTGGCCGCGGATCAGCGACGAGCCGACCCCGTAGGCGTCGACCGGGACGCCCTTCCGCTCGAACGCCTCGATCTTGTCCACGGTGAAGCCGCCGGAGGCGACGATGCGAACGCGCTCGAAGCCATCGGAGTCCAGGGCGGCCCGTACCTTGCGCACGAGGCGCTCATTGACGCCGCGCGGGTCGAAGTCGCCCATCTCACCCCAGAGCGAGCGGTCGACCAACTGGGCCGAGGTGTCGAGCCTGACGCCCCAGAGCCGGGGGCCGAGTGCCCGCGCCACCTCGAGCGTGGTCCGCACCGAGTCGTTCTCGAAGTCGACGAGGACGACGATGTTCATGTCCTCGCTCGCCCACTCGGCGAACTTCGTTGCCGCGAGGACCGTGTTGCCGCCGTAGGACGCGATCAGCGCGTGCGGCACGGTGCCGACGCCGCGGCCGCCCCACCACGAGGCCTGGGCATCGGAAGTGACGCCGATCTCGGCGCCGATCATCGCGCCGGCGACGTAGGCCGCGTAGCCGTCGCCCGTCTGGACGCGGTGATGGTCGTGCCGCGCGGGCATGAAGATGATCGGCTTGCCGTTCGCCGCCTCCACCACGCGGGCAGTGTTCGTCGTGATCAGCGTCCGCCGGGTCAGGACGCCGAGGTAGACGGTCTCCAGGTGGGCGAAGACCGTGTAGTCGCCCTCGATCGTCATCACCGTTTCCCACGGGTCGATCCGGTCTCCGTCGTGGAGCGCATGCACGGTGAGCGAGTCCCAGTCGTCCGAGCACAGCTTGAGCACCGCGATCGCCTCGTCGGTACCGCCGAGCATCGCCTGGTTGCGCTGGAACACCTGCATCACCACGCGCGGCCGGCGACCGTCCTGGAGGAGCGTCTCGCGCGTGTGGTTGAAGTACGCGTCCGTGTAATAGCCCTCGCGCATCTTCTCGACCGGGAGGTCGAAGATCTCCGGCGGCAGGCGGCCGGGTCTAGTGCGCGGCTCTGTCGCCATGCTCGAGCTCCAGACATGCCGCCAGTGCGGCTTCGGCGACCTCGAGCTGCTCGGGCGACGGCTCGGCGGTCGCAATCCGGTGCTGCAGCTCATGGCCGGGGAACGCGAGCGCCTTCGCGAATGGGTGGCCCGGGTGGCGCGTCATCCAGCCGAAGACTTCGACGGCCGTGCCGACTGCTCCGAGCGAGCCGGCGGCTCGGGCGGGACCGCGCAGGCGGGCGGGCGCGCGCGCAGCCAGGAGATTGCCGGCGGCGGAGGCGACGAGCAGTGGGCCGATCAGATGCGAGCCGCAGCGCTCGTGCTCCTTTGCGCGCTTTTCGCCATGCTCGTACGTCCCGATCGAGACGTGCTCGGCTCCGTGGTAGGCAGCGAGCTCGCCACCGCGGAGCGCAAAGACGGCCGGGGCGAGCGCCAGCACTCCCGAGACGAGCTCCCGCGCCACGGCGCCAAGACGGTTCGATCGCCGCAAGGCCTGAACGCTCAGGGCGCTCGCGATCGTCGCCGTGAGCACTGCGGGTCGCTCGAACGGGAGGCGCGCCTCGGGCAGCTTGCGGCGGAGCTCCGGGATCATGGCGAACGATTCCGCGAGCCGCAGCGGGCCGCGAACGAAAGGCTGCTGGATCCGGGGGGCGAGCAGGCGCTTGCGCGCCGATGCGATCTTGATCTCGCCTGACTCGGTGCGGATGGCGCACGCCCACGCGGTCGGCCCGTGCACGAGCACGCCATTCGCGAGCGCCATACCGCCGAGGCGAATCGTGCTCATGCCTCCAGCGTAGCCCCAGCTGCCCGTCTGAGAGCGGCTTGCAGCTCGTCGGCGGCAGGGCCTCGCCCGATCGGGCTGCCGTCGAGCTCGGTGACGGGCATCACCTCTCGCACGGACGAGGACGTGAACGCCTCGTCGGCGTTCCGGAGCTCGAGCAGGCGGTAGACGCCCTCCTCGATCCGGTAGCCCGCCTCGCCGGCGAGCTCGATCACGGTCGCCCGCGTGACCCCCGCGAGGATGCCGAGGTCGAGCGAGGGCGTGAACAGTGCGCGCTCGCGCCGCCACCAGACGTTCGTCGTCGGGCCCTCCAGCACGATCCCCGAGGCGTCGACGAAGACTGCGTCGTCGGCGCCACGGCGACGCGCCTCGGACTCCGCCGCCATGTTCACCGCGTAGCTCGTCGACTTGACGCCCGGCAGCATCCACGGCTCTTCCGCCCGGATGCCGCGGAGCGAGATCAGCCTCTGGCCACGCGCTCGTAAGCCGTCGTAGTGGTCGCCGAGCTCGCTGACGAGGGCGAGCGCGGCCGGCGTGGGCGTCCAGACGAGGCGCAGGATCGAGTCGGGCGCGCCGGCGGCCTCGAGCGCCTGACGTGCGAGCTCCTCCAGCTCGAGCCTGTTCACCGCCGGCAGCCCGATCCGCTCGGATGACGCCGCGAGCCGCTCCAGGTGCTCGGTCAGCTTGAACGGCTTTCCCTGATACACCCGGATCGTCTCGAACGCCGCCCGGCCTCGCAGCAGCGCCTCGTCGTCCGCGCGCAGCACCGGCTCGTTGGGATCGACGACGCCGCGGCCGTTCACCGCGACCGAGAGCAGCGTCACCGTGCACCCGCCTCGACGGGTGCGCCGAGCGCCGCGAGTAGCGGCCGTGCCTTCGTCCACGACTCCTCGATCTCGGCCTCGGGCTCGGAGTCCCAGACGATGCCGCCGCCGACCCAGAGATGAATGCGTGCTTCCGTGACCGCGAAGGTGCGGATCGTCAGCGCAAGGTCGAGGTCGCCGTTGCCGTACACGGTTCCCAGGGCACCCATCGAAGCGCCTCGCCCGACCGGCTCGAGAGCGGCAATCAGGTCGAGCGCCGCGATCTTGGGCGCGCCTGTCACGGAGCCGCCGGGGAAGGTCGCGGCGAGCAGCTCGGCCAGGCCGACGCCGTTGCGGAGCGTACCCTCGACCGTCGAGACGAGATGCGTCACTCCGGCCAGCTCGCGTTCAGCCATCAGCTCCGGCCAGCGCACGGAGCCCGGCTCGCAAACCCGGGAGAGGTCGTTGCGCTCGAGGTCGACGATCATCACGTGCTCGGCCGAGTCCTTCTCGCCCTCGACGTGCTCGCCGAGCGGCCGCGTTCCCTTGATCGGGCAGGTCCAGACTCGCCGGCCGCGGCGCGCGAGGAAGAGCTCCGGCGAGGCGGAGACGATTGCCCAGCCGTCGCCGGCCATGGTTCGAGGCTCGAACCCGGCCAGCAGCGTCTCCAGTCCGCCGTGACCGCCGGACAACGGCGCCGAGAGGTGCTGTACGAGGTTCACCTGGTAGAGGTCGCCGCGTCCGATCGCGTGGCGCACGGCCTCCACGGCGTCCGCGTACTCCGCGTCGGTCCAGCTCCGCCGCCACTGTCCAATCCTGACGCGTCCGGGGTCAGACCCCGTCATGTCCCGAGCGGACGGGTGGCCGCCCGCCCGCCCGCGAGGCTCCGCGCGTGGGGGCAGCGACAGCGGGACCGAACGGACATGTCCGGGGTCAGCCCCCGTCGGGTCCCGGACGGACACGGCCGCGAGGGGCAGGGGGGGCGGCTCTGGGGGCGTCGGCGTCTTCGTGCGGCGGAGTGTCTCGGAGAGGCCGTAGCCGAGGTAGAGGTCGGCTTCCAGGTGCTCGCCGCCGGGGGCGAAGAAGCCGTGCTCTCGCAGATAGCCCTCGATCAGCTCGAACGCACCGTCCGGCGAGCGCAGCTCGAGCACGTCTATCCCAGCGAGCGGGCGGCGGCGCGCAGGAACTCGACGCCGAGCCCCAGGTCGTCGACGTGCGTCCGCTCGTCAGCCGAGTGGATCAGCCGAGAGGCCAGTTCGACCTCCATCGTCCGCAGCGGGAAGAAGCCGTACGCCACCGTTCCGAACGCCTCGCGCAGCCAGTGCGAGTCCGTGAAACCGGCACAGCACAGCGGCGCGAGCTTGGCTCCCGGCTCGGCCTGGCTCACCCACTCCGAAATCGCTGTCCAGAGCGGCGTGTCGAGGGCGGAGCGAGTTCCGCCCCACCGCTCGATCGTCTCGAGCTCGTACTCGCCGTCTCCCAGGATCTGGCGCATGAGCGGCTCGACGTCTTCGGGCGTCTGCCCGGGAAGGAGGCGGCGGTCGACGACGAGCTCACATGTCCCTGGGATGACATTCCGCCGCTCGGAGGCCTCGATCATCGTCGGCGAGAGGGTGAAGGAGAGCAAGGGCTCGATCGTCTCGGCGGCGAGCTGGTCGACTTCGGCGAGACGAGCGAGCACGTCGGCGGGCGCGGGCTGCTCACCGAGCACGGCGTCGAGGAAGCGCGCCACCTCGGGGCCGATCGAGGGCTCCGGCCGGTAGGCGGCGAGCCTCTCGATCAGCGGCGCCGTCTTGACGAGCGCGTTGTCCGCGATTCCGGGCATCGAGGCATGGCCGCTCCGGCCGTGCACGACGACACGGAAGGGCGAGGTCATCTTCTCCGCTGTCGCACAGAGGTAGAACGGGCGGCCGCCGAGCTCGATGCGCTCGCCGCCGCCCTCGTTGATCGCGTAGTCCACGCGAACCGCCTCCGGATGCTCCTCGCAAAGCCACTGGAGCCCGAAGTTCTTCCCCACCTCCTCGTCTGCGGCTGCGACGAACACGAGGTCTCCGGGCGGCTTGAAGCCCTCGCGCGCGAGCGACGCGATCGCCACGGCGCTCGCCGCTACCTGGTTTTTCATGTCGAGAGCTCCGCGGCCCCAGACGTGGTCGTCGGCGAGGTCGCCGGACCAGGGGTCGCGCGACCATTCGTCCGGATCGGCGACGACGGTGTCCGTGTGCGAGAGGAAGCAGAGCGACGGCCCGTCGCCACCCTTGATCCGGGCGACGAGGTTGGCGCGCTCGGGCGTGCGCGCGTAGAGCTCGACATCGACCCCGCTCGCCTCGAGGTAGTCCCGCAGCAGCTCCGCCGCGATCGTCTCGTTGCCGGGCGGGTTGACCGTGTTCAGCCGCAGCAACTGCTGGAGCAGCTCGACGGCCTCGTCGCGCAGCGAGACGTCCGCCATCTAGAGGCGGGTGCCGATGACGCGGAGGTAGTTGCGGTGGTGGACGATTTCGTCCCCGACGCGCGACCGTTCGTAGAGCTCGACCCAGGAGCGGTGCAGCTCCTCGCGCCGGGTCTCGTCGAGTGACTCGGCGAGCGTCTTCGTCGGCCCGTACGACGTCGAAAAGACCTCCCAGGCCTCTTCGCCGGAGGAGGGCCGATGCTCGGTGTCGAGTACCTCGAGCTGGAGGTCGAAGTCGTCGCCGAGCAGCTCACGAATGTGGCCCGCGTCGCCCCAGGCGAACGGATTGCCGACGCCCTGCGGCGGCGGCGCGGCCTGAAACGGCTTCATCACGCGGAAGATGTCGCCGATGCCGCTGTCCTCGGTCCAGTTCGCCAGGCCGAGCCGGCCTCCCGGCCGGGTCACGCGCGCGAGCTCTCGAGCCACGGCGGCGTGATCGGGAGCGAACATGACGCCGAACGTCGAGACGACGACGTCGAACGACGCGTCCTCGTACGGAAGCGCCTCGGCGTCGCCGACGTCGAACCGGACCGACAGGCCCTTAGCCTGCGTCTGGTCGCGCGCGGTCTCGATCAGGTCCGGCGCGAGATCGACTCCGGTCACCTCGGCGCCCGCGCGCGCCGCCATCCGGGCGACTGCTCCGGTCCCCGTTGCCACGTCGAGCCACTTCTCGCCGGCCTGCGGTTCCAAGGCGGCGACGAGACCCTCCTGCGACTCGGTCAGCAGATCGGTGATCCGCTCGTAGGGCCCGTTGCCCCACATGACGCTCTGCTTGGCCTTCAGCTCGTGGAACATCACTCCTCCTTCGAAAGGGCAGTGAGCTCGTTGCGCACGCGCCAGAGCTCCGGGAAGAAAACGTGGTGCACGAGGCGGCCGAGCACCTCGACGGGCGTTCCCTGAGTGCCGACTACGGAGTCGCCGATCACGCGCGCCACGACCTTGTAGTGGCGGATCCGCCAGAAGTTGATCCGCTCGTCCCACTCGATGATCGCCTCGGCGAGCTGGTACAGCTCCTCGTGCTCCCGACCCTGCACGTACACGTCGGCCAGCGAGAGACCGGCCTGCTCGCGGAGCGCGTGGAAGGCCTGCCCGAGGGGCGGCGTGACCCGGCGGATCTCGCGCCAGCCCGGCGAGTCGAAGCCGCTTCCGTGGCCGAGCACCTTGCGGATCTCCTGGTACTCCCAGGGCGACATCTGCTCGAGCATGTCGAGCTGCTCCGTGGCGTACCGCAGGCACAGCGTGCTGCGGCGGAGCAGGCGCAGGGCCGGCGGGATCTCGCCGCCACTCAGGTGCTCGGTCGCCGCCTCGAGGTCGTTCCAGGCCAGCTTCAGCCAGAGCTCCGACGACTGGTGCACGGTCTGGAACAGCAACTCATCGCGGTGCACCCACTCGTCCGGGCCCTTCTGGAGCGCGAGCAGCTCGTCGGTTCGGAGGTAGCGCTCGTAGTCGCTCGGCGCGGGGCCGGGCAGGATCGGCGCGAACTCGTCGGGCTCGGCGTCAGCCATGCGCGGACCCTAGCGAGCCGGCCGCGACTCGGTGCCGTCGAAGATCTTCATGGGCAGGCCCGCGAGCGGCACGCCTCCGTCCGCGGTGACGAGCCAGGTGTCCTGCATGTAGAGGCACGCCTGCCCGTCCGCAGAGATGGCGTGCGGGTGCATCGAGAGCACCATGCCGGCCGCGAGCTCGATCTCGACGCCCTCGCCGATCTTGGGGAACTCGATCATGGTCATACCGATCGAATGGCCGGTGACGTGGCCGAGGTGGAAGCCTCGATCGAGGAAGCCCTTCGAGACCGCACGGTGCGCATCGTGCGCAGTGCGCCCCGGTGTGAGCGCGGCGGGCGCCGCTGCGTAGTACTCCTCGTACGCGTCGAGCATGCGCTTCGTGTCGTCGCTCGGCTCTCCAGGGCAGATCGCGCGAGAGACTTCGACCCAGTGACCGCCTGGACCTGCAACCTCGAGCGACGGCAGCACGCAATCGGTCGCGCCGAAGACGCGTGAGCCGGCGATCTTGAACTCCGGCAGCGCGGCG
>JAWVCW010000018.1:0-80729 GCA_033857955.1 Gaiellaceae bacterium
CGTCGAGCAGGAGGCGTCGTCCGCGCCGGAAGAAGCGCGGGCGCCAGTCGTCACCGTGATGGGTCACGTCGACCACGGCAAGACGTCGCTGCTCGACAAGATCCGCACCGCGCGCGTCGCGTCCGGCGAGGCCGGCGGCATCACGCAGCACATCGGCGCCTACCAGGTGAAGATCGGCGACCGCAAGGTCACGTTCCTCGACACGCCGGGCCACGAGGCGTTCACCGCAATGCGTGCCCGCGGCGCGAAGGTCACCGACATCGCCGTGCTCGTCGTCGCGGCCGACGACGGCGTCATGCCGCAGACGAAGGAGTCGATCGCGCACGCACGGGCGGCCGACGTTCCGATCGTCGTCGCGATCAACAAGATCGACCTGCCGGACTCGAACGTCGATCGCGTGAAGGCGGAGCTGGCGCAGGAAGGCCTGCAGCCGGAGGAGTGGGGCGGCACGACGCAGTTCGCCGAGGTCTCCGCGAAGGCGCAGACCGGGCTCGACGAGCTGCTCGAGAAGATCCTGCTCGTCGCCGACCACGAGCTCGACCTGCGTGCCAATCCGAACACCGAGGCGTCCGGCCCGATCATCGAATCGCGCCTCGACATCGGACGCGGCCCGGTCGCGACGATGCTCGTGCACCGCGGCACCCTGCGTGTCGGCGACGCGATCGTGGCCGGCGACGCGCACGGCAAGGTGCGCGCGCTCCACGACTACCGCGGCGAGAAGGTCGCGGAAGCGCGCCCCGGCACGCCGGTCGAGATCCTGGGCTTCGACGTACCGCCGCCCGCGGGCGAGCTCGCGCGCGTCGTCGAGAACGAGCGCGAGGCGCGCCAGCTGGCACAGCGCCGCGGCCAGCGGCTCCGCACCGAGCAGCTCGCGCAGCGCTCGAAGGGCGGCGTCTCGCTCGAGTCGCTCTTCTCCCAGCTGCAGGAGGGGGCCGTCCAGGATCTGAACCTGATCCTCAAGGGCGACGTCGGCGGCTCGGTCGAGGCGGCGGTCTCCGAGCTCGCGAAGATCGAGCATCCCGAGGTGCGCGTGAACGTGATCCACCAGGGCGTCGGCCCGATCACCGAGGGCGACATCATGCTTGCCGCGACCTCGAACGCGCTCGTCGTCGGCTTCAACGTCCGTCCGAACGCCGAGGCGAGGCAGCTCGCCGAGCGCGAGGGCGTCGACATCCGCACCTACCGCGTCATCTACCAGCTCACCGAGGACATCGAGCAGGCGCTCGTCGGCATGCTCTCGGCCGTCCAGACCGAGGAGATCATCGGCGAGGCCGAGGTCCGCGCGCTCTTCAAGGTTTCCCGGCTGGGCACGATCGCCGGCTGCATGGTCACCTCGGGCGTCGTGCGGCGGAACTCGCAGGTGCGGGTCGTGCGCGACGGAACCGTGATCTACGACACCACCATCTCGCAGCTCAAGCGCTTCAAGGAGGACGCACGGGAGGTCGCGGAGGGCTTCGAGTGCGGCATCCTGCTCAACGACTTCAACGACGTCAAGGAAGGCGACCTCCTCGAGGCCTACGAGACGCGTCAGGTCGAGCGCACCTCGCTCGACGAGCCCGCCGGCGCGCCGCCGGCTTCCTAGCCTAGGCCGCCGTCGTCCCGGCCAGCATCTCGGTCGAGCCGACGACGCAGTTGCGGCCGCTGGCCTTGGCGGCGTAGAGCGCGCGGTCGGCGGTGCGCACGAGCGCCGTGCCGTCCGGGGCGTCCGCCGGGAAGGAAGCGACGCCGAAGCTCGCGGTGATCTTCCGGTCGACGCCGGGCACGTCGACGAGTTCGATCCCGGTCCGCAGCTTCTCCGCGAGCATCATCGCGCCCTCGAGCGGGGTGTCGGGCAGCAGGATCAGGAACTCTTCGCCGCCGTACCGCCCCGCGAGGTCGCTCTCGCGGAGGGCGCCTCTGAGGACGGCGCTTGCGGCTGCCAGCGCTTCGTCGCCCTTCTCGTGCCCGTAGACGTCGTTGATCTCCTTGAAGTGGTCGAGGTCGCAGAGGATCGCGGACAGGTGCAGGCCGGAACGGCTGGCCTGGGCGATCATGCGGACGAGATTGTCCCGCAACGCCCGGGCGTTCGGAAGCCCCGTGAGCGCGTCGGTGGCTGCGCGGATCTCGGCGATGGCGAGGTTACGGAGGTTCGCGAGCACCGGAGCGGCCTGGCCCACGGACTCGTGGATCCGGTCACGGTCCCGGGGCGTGAGGGGATCGTCGTGCGCGACGAGGACGGAACCGATCACCTCGCCGCCGACGAGGGAGGGAACGCAGGTCGTGCGCTGCTCGTCAGCGCAGAGCGCGCAGGCGAGTAGGGGCTCGTCGCCCTGAGTCTGCTCGTGGGTACGGGCGAGGCGGACGGCGAGGCACGACTTCGGCGAGGAGTCGATCAGCTTGCGGCCGAGCGCACCGGCGGGGTCGACGGGAGTCGCGGCCTCGAGCCTGTTCTGGCTGTTGTTCCGGTTCAGCACGACGATTCGCGCGTCGGTCAGCGAGCGCTCGAGGTGTCGCTTGACGAGTGCGTGCGCCTCGGCTTCGTTCTCGGTCACCTGAAGCGTCTCCGTGAACTCTCGCTGCGAGGCGTGGAACGCGGATTCCGTGTCCCGCCGGAGCTCGTCGCTCCGGCGCAGGCGGTAGAGCAAGAGACCCCCCGCGCCAGCGAAGACGGCGCCCAGGAGCACGATCAGCAGGACGGCGCGCTCGATCGACCGCCGATAGGCCGCCGCGCTCTCGGCCTCGATCGAGTTGAGCAGGTCCGTGGTGGCGCGCTGGAAGCGGATGGTGAGGTCGTTGCGGATCAGCGTCGACTCCGCCGTATCCTGTTTTCCGCCGCGAATCCGGGTGATGACGTCGTTCGCGACGACCGCCCAGCGGTCGGCGAGCCGCGCCTGCTCGTCGATCGCGGCAGCTTCTTCCGCGTCGCCCCCGTCCACGCCCGCGCGGGCTCGGTCGAACGCATCTCCGAGCGAGGCGGTGGCGTGCTGGAAGGACTCGAGGAAGCTCACACGGCCCGATTCGGCATAGCCGCGGAGCGCGCTCTCGCGTGCCAGGAACGCCGACAGCATGGCGTCCGCGGTCTGGCGCTCGTGCGCATCTCGCTTGGCGGCCTGCCGCTCGCTCGACGCCGTCGTCCAGACGACGCCGGAAACGGCGGCGACAAAGGCGAGCAGGACCAGCACGAATCGAATCACGTTCGTCATCTCTCCGGGGTGATCGGCAGCCCCAGCAGTCGATTGAGGGTTCAATACGGCTGTGGCGCGCGGCTGGATCGGGATCCTCTCGGCGGAGCTCCATTTCCCCGAGGCGCACTCCCTGAAGGAGAAGCGCATGCTCCTCCGCTCGGCGAAGGATCAGCTGCGAAACCGTTTCGGAGCGTCGGTCGCGGAGGTCGACCACCACGAGGTCTGGCAGCGGGCCCGGATCACCGCTGCCGTCGTGACGCGCGAGCACGGCGAAGCCGAGAAGCTCCTCGCCGACGCGGAGCGCTACCTGGCCTCGCGTGAGTGGGAGCTCGGAGCCGTCGACCGAGAGCTCGTCAGCATCGATCAGTAGCTCGGTACCGTAGGTGCATGCCCGAGCGGATGCGCAGAGTCAACGAGTCGCTCCGTCAGGTTCTTTCCGAGGCCTTGCTCGAGCTGAAGGACCCGCGGATCGGGTTCGTGACCGTCACCGGCGTCAAGACGTCGCCGGACCTGCGGCAGGCGGTCGTCTACGTGAGCGTGCTCGGCAACGACAAGAAGCGGAGCGCGAGCATGACCGGGCTCGTCGCCGCCCACGGCGTCCTCCAGGCCCGGCTCTCGCGCGAGCTTCGGATGAAGCGGACCCCGCAGCTCTCGTTCGAATACGATCACGCGGTCGAGCACGGCGTCCGGCTGTCCAAACTCATCGATGAGCTCGCCCCCGAAACAGACGACGACGGCAGCTGACCTCGGGGCGGTCGTCGAGGCGATCCGCGGCCGCGACCGGTTTCTCGTGACGACGCACGAGAATCCAGACGGCGACGCGCTCGGGTCGCTCCTCGCCACCCACCTGGCGTTGCGGTCGCTCGGCAAGGACAGCGTCATGTTCCTCGCCGGGCCGGCGCCGCTCCCCGGCGAGTACCGCTTCCTCGCGCTCGGCGACCTGCAGCGGGAGCTTCCCGCCGACACGGGGGAGCGGGCGCTCGTCGCGGTCGACTGCGCAAACGAGAGCCGGCTCGGCGCCGATCCGGCCGTGCTCCACCAGACTCCGTTCGCGGTCAACATCGACCACCACCACGACAACTCGCGCTTCGGCGACGTGAATCTCGTCGACGCGGACGCATCCTCGACCGGGGAGTTGCTGCGCACCGTCTTCGGCGAGCTCGGCGTCGAGCTGACACCGGAGCTCGCCGAGCCGCTCTACACCGCGCTCGTGACCGACACCGGGCGCTTCCAATACGCGAATACGACGCCGAAGGCCCTACGAGTCGCCGCGGAGCTCGTCGAGGCCGGGGCCGACGTGCACAAGGTCTTCCAGGGGGTCTACGAGAGCGTCCAGTTCGCAAAGCTGAAGCTGCTCGCGCGTGCGCTCGAGCGGGCCCAGGTGTACGAGGGAGGTGGCCTCGTGGTCTCGTATCTCCTTCGCGACGACTTCGCCGAGGTCGGTGCCGTCGAGCCGTACTCCGAGGGGATCATCGACTTCCTGCGCGCGGTCGAGGGCGCGGACATGGCCGCGCTCATCCGCGAGCCGCCTCGCGGCGGCAGCCCGGCGCGGCGGATCTCGTTGCGGGCTTCGCACGACGAGATCGACGTGTCCGCGATCGCGCACGCCTCGGGCGGCGGCGGCCACCGCCAGGCAGCCGGTTTCTCGAGCGACGCCTCGGTCGAGGAGATCACGGACTTCCTCCGGCGCCAGTTCGTAGCCGCTGCCGCCGCTGCCTCCGCCGGCTGATGCCGCCGAAGGGCCTCGAGCCGAGCGGGATCATCCTCGTCGACAAGCCGGCAGGGCCCTCGTCGTTCGCGATCGTGGCGCGTGTCCGGGCGCGCACCGGGACGAAGATGGGTCACGCGGGAACTCTTGACCCTTTCGCGACTGGATTGTTGCTTTTGCTTTCCGGCCGCTCGACAAAATTGGCGGGATCGTTCGTCGGTCTGGACAAGCGCTATCTCACGGATGTCGACCTGACGTCCCGTACGACGACGGGCGACCCGGAAGGGGAGGTCGTCGAGTCGCTCGAGGCGCCGTCGCCGGACGAGCTGGAGTATCGGCTCGCGCCCCTCCGTGGCGAGATCGAGCTGCCGATCCCGGCCGCGTCCGCGGTCAAGATCGGCGGTGAGCGCGCCTACAAGCTGCACCGCCGCGGCGTCCGGGTGGAGATGCCGTTGCGGCGTTCGCGCGTCGACGCGCTCGACGTCATCGCGTATACAGACGGCGTCGTCCGCTTAGACCTTCGCGTCAGCTCGGGGACCTATGTCCGGGCGATCGCCGAGGCGCTCGGGGGCCACTGCGTGACGCTGCGCCGGCTCGAGATCGGCCCGTTCCACGTGGAGAACGCCGACGAGGAGCGTGTGATCCCGCCCGAGCAGGCACTGGCGCTGCTGCCGTGACGGTCGCAGTGGCAATCGGGACGTTCGATGGGGTGCACCTGGGGCACCGCCGGGTGATCGAAGAGGCCATAGCGACCGGGCTGCCGGTGCGGGTGCTGACCTTCCATCCCCATCCGCGGGTGGTGCTCGGCAACTTCGTCGAGCTGATCTCGAGCCTCGAGCGGCGGCTCGAGCTGCTCGCCGAGCTCGGTGTCGCCGAGACGACGGTGCTCGACTTCACGCTCGACGTCGCCCAACAGGAGCCGGAGGAGTTCGCATCCGAGCATCTCGCCGGCGCTGCCGTCGTCGTCGCGGGCGAGGACTTCCGCTTCGGCCGCAGACGGCGCGGCGACCTCGAGTTGCTCGAGCGACTCGGCCTCGCGGTGCGGCCCGTGCCGCAGCTGGAGGGTGTCTCGTCGACCGAGATCCGGCGCCGCCTGCACGCGGGCGAGGTGAGTGAGGCCGCGCGCCTGCTCGGCCGGCCACCGGAGCTGGACGGGATCGTCGTCAGCGGCGACCAGCGGGGCGGCACGCTCGGGTATCCGACCGCCAACCTCGCGGTCGATCCTGGCCTGCTCGTGTCTCGGTACGGGATCTACGCCGGCGCGGCACTCGACCATCGGGCTGCGGTCTCGATCGGGACGAACCCGCACTACGGGGGCGAGGAGCGGCGGATCGAGCCGCATCTCCTCGATTTCGAGGGCGACCTCTACGGCCGGCGGCTCGTGGTCGAGCTGTGGGAGCGGCTCCGCGACGAGCAGGTCTTCGGAAGCGAACAGGAGCTCATCGACCAGATCGCCAGCGACGTCGACGCGACGAGGAAAGCGGTCCGCCCGGCATAGGTAGCGTGAACGCCGTGAGTGACAACGGCGTCATGATCCACGCGCGCGGGCTTCTGAAGCGCTTCGGCGAGCTCGTCGCGGTCGACGGGATCGACCTCGACGTCCGGCGCGGCGAGGCGTTCGGCTTCCTCGGGCCGAACGGCGCCGGCAAGAGCTCGACGATGCGGATGATCGGCTGCGTCTCGCCGGTGAGCGGCGGGACGCTGCGCATCCTCGGTCTCGACCCCGACGCGGACGGCGCCCGGATCCGGGCCCGGCTGGGAGTCGTGCCGCAGCAAGACACGCTCGACACGGAGCTGACGGTGCGCGAGAACGTGCTCATCTACGGGCGCTACTTCGGGCTCTCACGCCGCGAGCTGAGGCCCAAGATCGACGAGCTGCTCGACTTCGTCCAGCTCACGGAACGGGCCGGAGACAAGGTTGAGCCACTGTCGGGCGGCATGAAGCGGCGTCTGACGATTGCGCGCTCGCTCGTCAACGACCCCGAGTTGCTGCTGCTCGACGAGCCGACGACCGGGCTCGACCCGCAAGCGCGCCACGTGGTCTGGGACCGGCTGTTCCGCTTGAAGCAGCGCGGCGTGACGCTCGTGCTGACGACGCACTACATGGACGAGGCGGAGCAGCTCTGCGACCGCCTGGTCGTGATGGATCACGGTCGGATCGTGGCGGAGGGCTCGCCGCGCCAGCTGATCGAGAAGTACTCAACGCGTGAGGTCGTCGAGGTGCGCTTCGAAGCAGAACGAGCGGAGAGCGGTGCGCTGGCAGGCGTCGGCGAGCGGGTCGAGGAGCTCCCGGACCGGATCCTCGTCTACACGAACGACGGCGACGCTACGGCGGCGGCGATTTCGGAGCGCGGGCTGCCGCCACACTCGACGCTCGTGCGCCGCAGCACGCTCGAGGATGTCTTCCTGCACCTGACCGGCCGCACGCTGATCGACTGATGGAGGGCTTCGTCCAGCCGCTCCGCGCGTACGAGCACTGGCTCGCGCAGTACAAGCGCGTCTGGCGGGGGACGATCGGAACGAGCCTCGTCAACCCCCTGCTCTACCTGGCGGCGCTCGGTGTCGGGCTCGGCACGATCGTCGACCGCTCGTCGAACGCGCCGGCCGGCGTCCCATACATCGATTTCATCGCGCCCGGCCTGCTCGCCGCGGCCGCGATGCAGACGGCGGCGACGGAGTCGAGCTGGCCCGTGATGGGCGCGATCAAGTGGACGCGGACCTACTACGCGATGACGGCGACGCCGCTGACCGAGCGGGACGTGCTGATCGGCCACCAGCTGTTCGTCGTCACGCGCGTCCTCACTGCAAGCGCTGCGTACCTGATCGTCGTTGCGGCGTTCGGCGCCGTCAACTCGTGGCTCGGCCTGCTCGCGATCCCGGTCGCGGTCCTGATCGGGACGGCCTTCTCGATGCCGATGGCCGCGTACTCGGCGACGACCGAGTCCGACTCGAGCTTCCCGCCGATCTTCCGTTTCGTGATCGTGCCGATGTTCCTGTTCTCCGGGACGTTCTTCCCGGTCTCGCAGATGCCGCTCGCACTCGAGCTCGTGGCGTACGTGACGCCGATCTGGCACGGCGTCGAGCTCTGCCGAGGACTGATGCTCGGCACGATCGAATTGCTGCCGGCGCTCGGCCACGTGGCCTATCTGCTCGCGTGGACGATCGGTGGCCTCGTGCTGGCGCGCCGCGCCTACCGGCGGAGGCTCTTCAAGTGACCGCCCTGGTCGCACGGGCGCTCGCCCGCCCCGGCGGCCGCGGCGTCCTGCTCTTCGAGCGCAACTTGATGAGCTACCGGCGGATGTGGCCGATCATCGTCTCGGGGTTCTTCGAGCCGCTCTTCTACCTGCTCTCGCTCGGATTCGGGCTCGGCGGCTACGTGGGCGATGTCGTCATCGACGGCACCCCGATCGACTACGCGACCTTCGTCGCGCCCGGCCTGCTGGCGGCGTCGGCGATGAACGGGGCGTTCTACGACGCAACCAACGTCTTCTGGAAGCTCAAGTACCAGAAGCTCTACGACGCGATCCTCTCGACGCCGCTCGGGCCGAAGGACATCGCTGCCGGCGAGGCAGTGTGGGCGCTCTTCCGTGGCCTGCTCTACGCGATCGGCTTCTTCACCGTGATCGTTGCGCTCGGCCTCGTGCACTCGTGGTGGGCGCTGCTCGCGCTCCCGGCAACCGTGTTCGTCGGCTTCGCCTTCGCGGGGGCCGGTGTCGCTGCGGTCACCTACATGCGCAGCTGGCAGGACTTCGACATCCTCAACCTCGCGATCCTGCCGATGTTCCTCTTCTCCGCCACGTTCTTCCCGCTCTCGACCTACCCGGACTCGCTCGAGGTCGTGATCAAGGCGACGCCGCTGTACCACGGTGTCGACCTCCTGCGCTCGCTGACGACGGGCACGGTCGGTACCGCTCAGCTGGGCAACGTCGCCTACCTGACGGCGCTCGGCCTGGTCGGCACCTGGATCGCGAGCAGGCGTGTCGAGAAGCTGCTGCTCACGTAGCTACTACGTGAGCGTCACCGCGTGACCGCTCCGGCGCGGATCGCCGGCAACCCCGGCCGGCGACAACAGGCTCACGCCACCGAAGTAGTGATGGTGCGACGGCCAGCGACGTACCTGAAGCCCCGAGCGCTCGAGCTCGCTGAGCGCCTGCTCGTCGACGCCGGGCTCGGCGTTGAGGACCGTTCCCGC
Source organism: Gaiellaceae bacterium (assembly GCA_033857955.1). Taxonomy (GTDB): domain Bacteria; phylum Actinomycetota; class Thermoleophilia; order Gaiellales; family Gaiellaceae; genus Gaiellasilicea. The sequence continues at coordinate 9,065 of JAWVCW010000018.1, forward strand.
ACGGTGGAATCGAGGCCGGGCGACCGCCTCGACCGGCTGAAGCCCCTCATCCAGAATCCCTGCGGCGACCCCGATGAGCGCAGTTCGGAGTCGCGTTCCGCCCGCCGCGCCGATAGCGAGCAGGAGCCCGTCGCTGCCGACGGCCAGGCTCGGCGCCATCATGCTCTCCATCCTCTTGCCCGGGGCGAGCGGTGCCCGGACGAGGTCGACTTCTCCGAGCATGCTGTTCAGGTGCAGGTCGAGCCCGGCGAGGAAATCGCCGGTTCCGAGACCCAGGCTCGAGGTGAGGACGCAGGCGCCCCCATCGGAATCCGCCGTGACGAGGTTCGTCGTGTGCCCCTCGACGGCGGGGCCGTGCAGGGCGGCGAGCAGCGCGTGTACGCGCTCCTTCTCCTCGAGACCGCGCAGCGGCTGCAGCCTGGCGAGCGACTCCGGCACGCCTGAGAGTCCCGTGCGGGTCAGGAAGCGTGTCCCGGCGTACGAAAGCGCGGCGGGCGCTGCCCAGCGGGCCTCGTAGCGCTCAAGATCGTCGCGGCACACACCGATCCCTTCGGTTCCGAGCAGGGCCTCGGCGAGTGAGCCCCGATAGACGCCGGCCCCGCCCTCGAAGGCAACGAGTTCGAGTGCAGTCGCCAGACCCGGCTGGGAGAGGACGTCGCCGGTGGCCAGCGGATGCCCCTCCGGTGCGTAGATGCGCGCTCCGTCGGCGCTCATGGTGAAGACGGGCGCCAGCATCGCGAGGCACGCCGCGTGAGCGGGAGGCATCGTCACGCCGCTCCGCGCGAGCCGCAGCGCGGGCTCGACGAGGCGCGGCCACGGCAGCCGGCCGAACCGGCGCCAGAGCGCGTCGAGGCCACCGGGAAGCCCCGGCACGGCGCAGGTGCCCGGGCCCACCGCGTAGTGGACGAGCTCCTCGCCGAACGGCACCTTCAGCTCGATCGGCGGCGCGCCCGTCTTCGAAGGTACGTCGACGAAGCAGTCAAGGTTCCACGCCTCGCTCCCGTCCCAGTGGATTGCGTGGCCGCCGCCGAGGAGGCCGGTCATCACCGTCTCCGCGACGCATGAGGCGAGACAAGCCGCAACTGCGGCGTCCGCCGCGGAGCCGCCGTCCTCGAGGATCTCGATCCCCGCCGCGACGGTGGCGGGATGGCCTGCGGCGACTCCGGCTGGGAGCATCCGCGGAGGCTAGCCGCAGGCGGGTTCTTGAAACCGCCCGCACGCTGCCGTACGCTCGTGCCGAGGGCTACGAATGGGCGAGTGGCGACTGCGGCGTTCTTTCCTTGTCGGCGGCATGTTTGCCGCCGTCGTCGTCCTCACGCTCGCGGGCGGCGTCCGGTCGGCCGGCGCAGCCTTCCCGGGAGCAAACGGGAAGATCGTCTACGCCAGCGACCGGGACGCCGGGACCGGAGAGCCCGCCGAGCTCTTCGCGATCGACCCCGACGGCAGCGACCGCGTCCAGCTGACGGCGACGCCCGGTTTCGAGAGCAGCCCGGCGTGGTCGGCCGACGGGACGAAGCTCGCGTTCGCCCGCGACGGCGACCTCTTCGTGATCGACGCCGACGGCTCGGACGAGATCAACGTGACCGACTCGCCGGGGAGCTTCGAGTCCTACCCTGCCTGGTCCCCGGACGGCACGAGACTCGCATTCCAGCGCGAGAACGAGCTCTTCTCGATCCGCGTGGACGGCACAGACGAACTTCAGCTCACCGACTACCCGCCGTTCTTCGTCGTCTCCGACTTCCACCCGGCGTGGTCTCCCGACGGCACGAAGATCGTGTTCGCTTCGTCGCGTGACGACCAGCTGCTGTTCCGGGCCGAGCTCTACGTGATGAACGCCGACGGCTCGGACGAGACCCGGCTGACCGACAGCGACGGGCTGAACGACACCCACCCCAACTGGTCTCCTGACGGGACGCGGATCGTCTGGGCGCACCAGCCCGACCCTGGCCCGGACCAGACGGACATCTTCGTCATGGACGCCGACGGAACCGACCAGAGGAGCGTGACGGCGAACCCGGAATTCGACGCCGAGCCCGCATGGTCGCCGGACGGGACGTTGATCGTCTTCCGCCTCGATGACCTCCTCTACACGGTGCGTCCCGACGGAACGGATCAGACCCAGCTCACCGCCGGCCCCGTTCCGACCGAGACGAGCGACCGCGACCCGGACTGGGGCGTTGCGGCGAGCTCCGTCCTTCCGGTGATCGCGGGTCTCTCGCCGTCCTCCGGGACCGACGCGGGCGGAACGAGCGTCACCATCACCGGCAGCGCGTTCACGGGCGCCACCGCCGTCACGTTCGACGGCGACCCGGCGGCGAGCTTCAGCGTCGACTCGGCAACGCAGATCACAGCCGTCACGCCGGCGCACGCCGCCGCCACCGTGGACGTCGCCGTGACCACACCCGCCGGCACGAGCTCGAACACGGGTGCCGACGACTTCACCTACACCGGCACCCCGACGACCACGACGACCACTGCGACCACCACCACGACGCCGGCCACCGGCGGAGGAGGGCTCGCGCCTGCCGACGTCGGCGTCACGGCGCAGAGCTCGGCTCAACCCGCGTTTCGGGGCGTTTCATTCACGATCTCGATCGAGGCCGTGAACAACGGCCCCGGCCCGGCGCCGGGAGCGGTCGTCACCGTCTCGCTGCCGGCGGGAGTCGAGCTGGTCTCGACGCCGTGCATCGGCCTTCTGTGTCCGCTGAAGACGCTGGACCCGGGCGAGCGCCGCCTCCTCGAGCTCGTCGTGCGGGCCGAGACGGACGTCACCGGGACGATCACCGTCTCGATCTCGTCCGATGCACCGGATCCCGCGCTCGGGAACCAGCGCGCGCTCATCGCCCAGGTCGTCGGTTGCGCCCCGACGTTCACGCTGGGCACGGTGACCGTGCTCGCCACGTGCATCGAGCCCACACCGGGGTTCGCATCCCGCCTGCGCGCTCGCGGAGCCGTCAGCTTCGGCAGCGGAGGGCGGATCGTCGGACCGGGCACCGACACGCCGCTCACGCTGGTGCTCGACCGGAACGCGGGCACGATCGGGATCGAAGGAGGCGGACGCGGCGTCCTCCGGCTCGGTACCCGCGACGTCGCGGCGGGCACGTTCCTCGTCGAGACCGAGCCGGTCACCGATCCGAAGACGGGCCTCTCGCAGCTGGCGCGGGTCCGGGGAGTGGACGACATCCGTCCTCGCTTCTCGGGCTGGAAGCTGGACGACGACGACACGCGGCTCTATCTCGTCCCGACCATCGTCGGCGGCGGCGCGCTCGTGAGCGGGCCGCTGGAGCCGATTGCAGGCGGCCTGCTCGGGCTCTCGGGCGAGTTGACCGCCCAGGTGCTTCCGAACGGCCGCCGCTCGGTCCGGGCCAGTGTGCTCAAGGCCGATCACGTCGGCCTGCCCGGAAGTCAGTGGGCTTTCCGCAACGTCGTCGTGGGGTACCGAGAGTCCGGCTCGCGCACGGGAGCCGTCGTGGAGGAGTGGTACGGCTCGGCCGACTTCTCGCCGTTCCTCGTCAAGCTGCTGACCATGGAGACGACGCTCCGCGACGGCAAGCTCTCCCGTCTCGCCGCGCGATTCAACTGCCTCGGCTGCGAGTGGGGCGCGGTGCCGGGCGCGCCCGAGGCGAGCATGTTCAAGATCAAGTACCTGCGCCTGGGAGGCTACGACCTCGACGCGATCGACTACACCCCGCCGAACGCGGGCAGCGGCCCAGGGTCGGCTGCGCTGGCAGCCTGCATCCCCGCGGTCGTCGCCTGCCCCGACCCGCCCAGGATCGAGGGAGAGATCGTCGGGGCGGCGCTGCAGAAGATCATCGGAGTCGGCAAGCTGAAGTGGACGATCGGCGGAGTCCTCACGATCCGCGGCCGCGCCTTCTTCGCGCCGACGCTGCCGCCGAGCTTCCCCGTGCCGGCCTGGGCCGCAGGTGCCACGCCGTACCTGGAGTACGCCCGGCGGGGGATCGACATCGGCGAGGCAAAGATCACGATCGATCCGCCGAATCGCTTCACGATCGAGGGTGAATTCATCGCCGTCCATCCCGGTTTCCTGCGGAGCAGCTTCTTCCTCGGGATCGACCCACCGCATTTCACGGCCCGCGGCAGTGTCGACCTCCGCATCCCCGACAGCTCACCGCTCTTCCCCGGCAAGAAAGTCGGCGGAGTGGACGGACTCGTCTCGGACGAGGCGGCGGCGGCCCAGGTGACCTTCAGGGCCTGCGCGCCCAAGTGGCTCGGCGGCGGCTGCACTTCGACGTGGTTCTCGGCCGCGTACAAGTGGACGAGCGGTTTCCGGTTCTTCGAGAACATCGGCAACTACGAGACGGTCCAATCGAGCGCGCTCCGGCGCACGGCGGCCGCGAACGCGGCGCCCTTCGCGATCCCGACCGGCTGGTCCGGAGCGGCAATTCGGGTCATCGGCGTCGACGGCGTTCCGGACGTACGGATCTCGAGCCCGCTCGTCGGCGGCCGCCGTCTCGTCCTCACCCGAGCGTCGCAGCCCGACGAGGGAGCGCTCGTGTCGACGTCGACCGCGCGTCGTGAGCTCGTCTTCCTGGTGGCGACGCCTCCGGCCGGGCGCTGGGACATCGACGAGCTGGGCGGCTCCCGCGTCGCGTCGGTCAACGTCGCCCCGATCGGCAGCGAGCCGGGGCTGGAGCTCACCGGAGCTCTCCCAGCGCGAGCAGGGACGGGGACAGGAATCCTCCTCTCGTGGCACGCCAGCGGCCCAGACGCCACGGTCGACGTGTGGGCAGCGGACGCAGAGTCGTCGGCGCCGCTCCGGAAGCTCGTCGAGGGCGGTGCGCCGAGTGGCCGCTTCACCTGGAGGCCGGGTGACCTTTCGGCGGGGAGCTACACCGTCTTCGCCACCTTGAACCTCGACGGGATTCCGATCGCGACGCGTTCGTGGCCCGGCGAGCTAACGGTCTCAGACGACGCCGCACCGGCCGTGCCCGGTCGACCGACCCTCCGCCGGGGCAAGCAGACGCTGGTCTCCGTCTCGTGGCGCGGCTCCGGCCCCCGCGCGGCGACCTACATCGTCCGCGCGAGACCGCAGCTCGCAGGAGCGGCTCCGCTGGCCGAGGCGCGTGTCTCGGGGTCCCGCCGGCGGGTGACGATGTCGCTTCCGCGCGGACGCGCCTTCCTCCTCACCGTCCAGGCGGCGGACGCCGCCGGCCGCCGCAGTGCGGAGTCGCGCCCGGCCACGCTCCCGCTACGGGCTGCAGCGGCGCGCGGGCTCGTCGGGACACCCGGGCCCGCTCAAGCAGGAGTCGCGTGGGGATTCTCGCCGCGCCCGATCGGTCTGAAAGGGCCGGTTCGCCTCGTTCTCGTGCGCGGCCCGAAGGGCGTCCGGGCGACCGGCGGCGCGCTGGAGTGGTTGCCCACCGAAGCGCGTACCGGCAAGCATGTCCTCGTCGTCCGCGCGGTCGGTCGCCGCGGCGGGCGCGCGCAGGCGAGCTTCGAGGTCACGGTCACGCCGGCGATGGTGGCGCTCGGGGCGCCGGCGACCGGGCTCGCGGTGTTCCCCTCGTCGATCCCGGCGCGAGAAACGACGACCGTGACGGTGCACGCGCAGGCGCTTCGTCCCGGCGTCGCCGTCCTCGTCGACGGTCGGCCTGTCGGCAGCTCGCGGTTGCTCGGGAGCACGAGCGTGTCGATCGAGCTCCGCTGCCTGCCGCCGGGGGCGCACACGGTCGGGCTGCGCCGGCCGAACGGGACGACGGAGCGGCTCGCGCGGGCGCTCCTCGTGACCGGGCCCGCCTGCGGCGCCTGAGCCGCCTGCCGTATCTGCTGCGACACCGCTTGGAAGCGGGGATTGCTACCCTAGTCGCGACCGAGCTCTCGGCCGAGCGTGCTTTCCTTCACGCCGCGCGGGGACTCCGGAGAACCCAGACAAAGGAGGCCGCATGGCCCTCACCAAGGAAGTCAAGCAGGAGCTGATCGGGAAGCACGGCCGCAACGAGGCGGACACGGGCTCCCCGGAGGTGCAGATTGCGATGCTGACGAGGCGGATCAACGACCTCACCGAGCACCTGCGGACGCACGCGAAGGACCACTACTCGCGGCGCGGCCTGTTGAAGCTCGTCGGCCGGCGTCGTCGGTTCCTGACCTACATGCAAAAGCACGACCTCGAGGGCTATCGCGCCCTCATCAAGGAGCTGGGCTTGAGGCGATAGAGCCTCGGGCGCCAGCAATCGAGGAGAGTGGAAGCTTGAGCGAGCCCCAGGCGTTGGGGCTGACCCAAACTTCCACTCTCCACCAAGCAGAGTGGAGGAAATGGAATGAGTACCGTAATGGGGCAGGTCGCCTCAGTCTCCGTCGAGATCGGCGGAAAAGAGATCACGTTCGAGACCGGCAAGCTCGCGAAGCAGGCTGACGGCGCCGTCGCCATGCGCTCGGGCGACACGATGGTGCTCGCGACGGCCGTCGGCCGGCCCGAGGCACGCGAAGGAGCGGACTTCTTCCCGCTCACGATCGACGTCGAGGAGCGTGCCTACGCCGCCGGGAAGATTCCGGGCGGCTTCTTCAAGCGCGAAGGGCGCGCCACCGAGCGCGCGACCCTGACCGCCCGGATGATCGACCGCCCGATCCGGCCGCTGTGGCCGAAGGGCTTCCGCAACGAGGTTCAGGTGATCTGCACCGTTCTCTCCGCCGACCTCGTCACACCGCACGACATCCTCTGCATCAACGGGGCGTCGGCCGCCCTGATGATCTCGCCGCTCCCGTTCTTCGGGCCGGTCGGGGCAGTGCGCGTCGGTCGCATCGACGGCGAGTTCGTCCTCAACCCGACGCACGAGGAGAACTTCGAGCAATCGTCCCTCGACCTGATCGTCGTCGGCACGAAGGACGGCCTCACCATGGTCGAGGCAGGCGCCGAGGAGGTGCCCGAGGACGTCCTCCTCGAGGCGCTCGACCTTGCGCACCAGGAGATCCGCAAGCTCTGCGAAGCGCAGGAGGACCTGCGCCGCCAGGTCGGCAAGGTGAAGTGGCTCGACCCCGAGCTGACCGCCGAGCTCGAGACCTCTCACGGCCACACGATCTGGGAGAGCATCCAGGCGAAGGGCCTGCGCGAGGGAGCGGCGGTGATCGAGGAGCTCGAGGACCAGCTGGCCCCTGAGCTGACGATGGACTCGGCCGAAGAGGACATCAACCGGCGCATGCAGGTCCGCTCCAGCCTCGCGGCACTGCTCGAGAAGCAGCGGCTTGCAGCCGTCGAGGGCCCCGTGCGGGAGCAGTTCGAGAACGACCTGCGCGCCCTCACCGACGCAGAGCAAGACTCGAAGGAGCTGAAGTCGGCGAAGCGCCATCTGCTCTTCGACCGGATCATCGAGACCGTCCAGCTGCCGTACCCGGTAGGCCCGGCAACCGTCGACGGAGACGCGCCGGTGGTCAAGGACTCGGTCACGAAGAGCTATGTCAAGAAGGCCGCCGAGGCGATCTACAAGGACCTCGTGCGCAAGAAGATCGCGATCGACAAGCGGCGCCCGGACGGCCGCGCCGCGGACGAGATCCGGCCGATCGAGTGCGAGGTGACGGTCAGCCCGCGCGCGCACGGCTCGGGCCTCTTCCAGCGTGGGCAGACGCAGGTGCTTTCACTGCTGACGCTCGGCACTGCGAAGGAGGGCCAGCGGATCGACGACCTCTCGCTCGAAACCGACCGCCGCTTCATGCACCACTACAACTTCCCGCCCTACTCGGTCGGGGAGACGGGCTTCATGCGAGGCCCGAAGAGGCGGGACATCGGCCACGGTGCGCTGGCGCAGAGGGCGCTCGAGGCGGTCATTCCGCCGGCCGAGGACTTCCCGTACACGATCCGGATCGTCTCCGAGACGCTGGAGTCGAACGGCTCGTCCTCGATGGGCTCGGTGTGCGGCTCGACGCTCGCCCTGATGGATGCGGGCGTGCCGATCAAGGCGCCGGTCTCCGGCATCGCCATGGGCCTCGTCAAGGAGGGTGACGACTACGTCATCCTCACCGACATCCAGGGCGCCGAGGACCACCTGGGCGACATGGACTTCAAGGTCGCCGGCACACGGGATGGGATCACCGCGCTCCAGATGGACATCAAGATCACCGGCGTCACGCAGGAGATCATGAGCGGTGCGCTCGAGCAGGCGAAGCGGGCGCGCGAATTCATCCTCGACCGGATGCTGGAGGCGTTGCCCGAGGCACGGACGGAGCTTGCTCCGCATGCGCCGCGGATCTCCTCGATCCAGATCAACCCGGACTTCATCGGGATGGTGATCGGCAAGGGCGGCGAGACGATCCGCTCGCTCGAGTCGGAGTACGACGTGCAGATCGACATCGAGGAGGACGGCACGATCCTCGTCTACGCGACCGAGGGCACCAAGGCCGACGCGGCGATCTCCGCGATCGCGGCGCTGACCAAGGAGCCCGAGGTGGGGGACACCTTCACCGGCAAGGTCGTGAAGACGACCCAGTTCGGCGCGTTCGTCGAGCTGAAGAAGGGCACCGACGGCCTGCTCCACGTCTCGAACGTGGGCCCGGGCCGCGTGGCGCACATCGAGGACGTCATGGCCCGCGGCGACGTGGTCGACGTGCTCGTGCAGGAGGTGGACAAGGCACGCGGCCGGATCGGCCTCAAGCTCGTCCACAAGCACGAGGACGGACGGCTCGTCGAGCCGGAGGAGCTGATCGAGCGGGCGAAGAGCGCCCCGCCGCGGCCTCCGGAGGAGGAGCGCCCGCGCCGCGACGGCGATCGCGGTCGCGGTGGACGCGACCGCGGCCCGCGCCGCGACTAGGCAGTGACCCGAGGGGGCGGCGCGAGCCGCCCCCTCGTCTTTGGCCGCCAGTACGATCAGGCGGTGCAGGAATACGACCTCTCGACGCTCCCCACCGGGGAGCGCGTCATCTCCGAGTACGTCCCGAGTGTCCGCTCGGTCTCGCTCGGCTTCTGGATCGGCACGGGCTCGCGGGACGAGACCGACTCGCGCGCCGGGGTCTCTCACTTCATCGAGCACCTGCTCTTCAAGGGCACCGGCACGCACACGGCTCAGGAGATCGCCGAGATCTTCGACGGGCTCGGCGGCGAGCTGAACGCCGCCACCTCGCGGGAGACGACGCTCGTCTACGCGCGCGTCCCCGACGACCGGCTCGAGCCGGCGCTCGACGTGATCGTCGGCATGGTCTACGACCCGGCGTTCGCCGAGGTCGACGCCGAGCGCGAGGTCGTGCTCGAGGAGATCGCGATGGTGGACGACAATCCGCAGGACCTGGTGCACGACATCGTGGCGGAGGCGGTCTTCGGCGCTCATCCGCTCGGGCGGCCCGTGATCGGCCGCGCCGAGGTGATTTCGTCCGTGTCGGCACGCGCGCTGGCGGCGTACCACCGGACGGTGTACGCCCACGACAACATCGTCGTTGCGGCGGCGGGAAACGTGAAGCACGAGCGGGTACTCGAGCTGCTCGCGGCTCGGATCCCGAAGACGCAGACCCCCGCGCGGCGCGCGCGCAAGCCGTTCGCGCGCACTCCGGCGCCGGGCTACCGCTTTCAGCGCAAGACGACGGAGCAGTATCACGTCTGCCTCGGCGCACCAGGGATCTCGCGACTCGACGACCGCCGCTTCGCGGCGTCCCTGCTCGACTCGATCCTCGGCGGCTCGGCGTCGTCGCGCCTCTTCCAGGAGATCCGCGAGAAGCGGGGCATGGCGTACTCGGTCTACAGCTTTGCTTCGCAGTACTCGGACTCCGGCCAGATCGGGCTCTACGTCGGCACGCGGGAGGAGAATCTCGTGGAGTGCCTCGAGATCGTGGCGCGGGAGCTCGGCGACGTGTCGGCCGGCAACGTGCGACCAGGCGAGCTCGAGCGCGCCAAGGAGAACCTGAAGGGGCGGATGCTGCTCTCGATGGAGTCGACGTCGAACCGCATGAGCCGCCTCGGCAAGTCGCTGATCACCGGTTCCGAGCTGCTCCAGCTGGATGAGATCGTGGAACGCGTCGAAGCGGTGACGAGCGAGGACGTGGCCGGTGTCGCCGGCGACCTGCTCCGGCTCGACCGCCTCTCGGCAGCCGGGATCGGGCCGAGCGAGGCGCGCTTCAAGGCGGCCGTGCAGCGGGTCAACCCGGCACTCGTCGGGCGCAAAGCCGCATGAAGGTCTTTCTGTTGGGCCGGCACGGGAGGGTCGGCTCCGTGCTCGCGCCGGCGCTGCAGGAGGCGGGCCACGAGCTCGTCGACTCGAGCGAGGAGGCCGACGCGGCCGTCGACTTCACACGCCCGGAGGCCGTGGAGGAGAATGTCCGCGCCTGCCTCGAGAACGGCGTGCCGGTGGTCGTGGGGACGTCAGGCTTCGACCTGGAGCGAGTGGCTGCGCTCGCAACCGAGCATGACCTGCCGGTCTTCTATGCGCCCAACTTCGCGCTCGGAGCGGTGCTGATGATGCGGCTTGCCGAGGAGGCCGGGAAGGTCATGCCGCACGCCGAGATCGTCGAGCTGCACCACGAGACGAAGCTGGACGCACCCTCGGGCACGGCGAAGGCGACCGCCGAGCGCTTGCCGGGCGAAACACCGATCCACTCGGTGCGCCTGCCCGGCCTCGTCGCGCACCAGGAGGTGATCTTCGGCGGCCCGGGGCAGACGCTGACGATCCGGCACGACACGACCTCCCGCGAAGCGTTCGTGCCGGGCGTCCTGCTCGCGCTGGAGAAGCTGCACACTCTGCCGCCGAGCCTGACGGTCGGGCTCGACGAGCTCCTCTAGCTAGTACCGCGCGGCCCAGCTCACGCTCGACCGTCAGCCTGCTGACCGCCGCAGTGGTCACGGGCGACTCCGCCCGAGTCGTATGCGTGGGCCGCGCCGCGCGACTCTGGTCTGTTGAGGCACTTTTGTCAAGATCGGGTTCGTGATCGAGTTCCTCGTCGGCGATCTCACGGAGCAGCGGGTGGACGCCATCGTCAACGCGGCAAATAGCTCGCTCCTCGGCGGCGGCGGCGTCGACGGGGCGATCCACCGTGCGGGCGGGCCGGAGATACTCGCCGAGTGCCGTCTCCTCGGCGGCTGCGACACCGGTGACGCGAAGGCAACGACGGCCGGGCTGTTGCCTTCTCGCTGGGTGATCCACACGGTGGGACCCGTCTGGCAGGGCGGCAAGGCCGGCGAGCCGGCGCTGCTCGCGTCGGCGCACCGGCGCTCGCTGGAGGTCGCGCGCGACCTCGGGGCACGCACCGTCGCCTTCCCTGCGATCTCGTGCGGGATCTACGGCTATCCACCGGAGCTGGCGGCGCCGGTGGCGATCGAGGCCGCCCGCTCGTTCGAGCCCGAGTTCGAGCGGATCACGTTCGTCTTCCTCGCCGATGCTCTCCGCCAGGTTTTCGAGCGCGCGGCGCGAATGTAGGATCCAGACGTGCTCGGCGAGCTGCTGACCGCGATGGTGACCCCGTTCAGGCGCGACGGCTCGGTCGACCTGGAGAGCTTCCGCGCGCTTGCGCGCCACCTCGTGGACAGCGGCTCCGACGGCCTCGTCGTCACCGGCACGACGGGCGAGAGCCCGACACTCTCCGACGACGAGCGCTTCGAGCTCTACGCCGCCGCCCTCGACGAAGTGGGGGACCGGGCGACTGTCGTCGCGGGCACCGGCACGTACGACACGCGTCACTCGGTTCACCTGACGGAACGGGCGCACGAGCTCGGCGTCGACGCCTTCCTGATCGTGACGCCGTACTACTCGAAGCCGCCGCAGCGCGGGATCGTGGCGCACTTCGAGGCGGTGGCCGCCGCGACCGACCGGCCGATCGTCGTCTACAACATCCCAAGTCGTGTCGTCGTCAACATCGAGCCGGAGACGATCTCTCGGCTCGCGGAGACCGGAAACATCCACGCGGTCAAGCAGGCGAACGACGATCTCGCGCAGGCTCGGCACATCGTCGAGACCGGCCTCGATCTCTACGCCGGCGACGACCACCTGATCCTCCCCTTCCTCGAGCTCGGCGCCGTCGGCGGCGTCAGCGTGCACGCGCACGTCGTCGGGCCGCAGGTGAAGGAGCTGATCAGGCTCTGGAAGTCGGGCGAGCACGAGGCGGCACGGAATCTCGACCGGGAGCTGCTTCCCTCGATCGAGCTCCTGCGCGTCGTCGGCAACCCGATTGCGATCAAGGCTGCGTTGAACCTGCTCGGGCACGAGGTCGGCGGCCACCGGCTGCCGCTCGTCGAGGCAACCCACGACGAGCGCGACCGCGTTCGCGACTGTCTCGCGCGGCTCGGCCTGCTCCAGCCCGCCGTCGCCTAACTACGACGGTCACCCCGCGCGTACACTCCGCGCGTGAGCCTGCGGATCATCCCACTGGGCGGCCTCGGCGAGGTCGGCAAGAACATGACCGTGTACGAGCACGGCGACGAGATCGTCGTCGTCGATGCGGGCCTCGCGTTCCCACGCGACGAGCATCTCGGCGTCGACCTCGTCCTGCCGGACATCGGCTACCTGCGCGACCGCCGCGTCAACGCGGTCGTCCTCACGCACGGGCACGAGGACCACGTGGGCGGGCTGCCCTATCTGCTCCGCGAGGTCGACTGCGACAAGGTGATCGCGACGAAGCTGACGCTAGGCCTGATCAAGTCGAAGCTCGACGAGCACGGCCTTTCCGCCTCGACCCGGCTGGAGGAGGCTGAGACCGGGAAGAAGATCCAGGTCGGTTCGTTCACGCTCGACTTCGTCCGCGTCGCGCACTCGATCCCCGACTGCGTCGCGGTCGTCCTCGAGACGGACGCCGGCCGCGTCGTGCACACGGGCGACTGGAAGCTCGACCACACTCCCGTCGACGGCCTCAAGACCGACGTCGGCCGCCTGGCCGAGCTCGGCAACCTGGGCGTCGACCTGATGCTCGGCGACTCGACGAACGCCGAGCGCCCCGGGATGACAGGGTCGGAGCGGCTCGTCGGCGAAGCGTTTCGCACGCTGATCCCGCTGCGCAAGGGCCGGATCCTCGTCGTCTCGTTCGCGTCGAACGTCCACCGGATGCAGCAGGCGATCGACGTCGCGATCCAGGTCGGCCGGAAGGTCGCGATCGTCGGGCGGTCGATGCGGAAGAACCTCAACATCGCCCGCACCCTCGGCTATCTCGACGTGCCGGAGCACATCCTGATCAAGCCGCAGGAAGCGATGGCGCTGCCCCCCGGCCAGGTGATGATCCTCTGCACCGGCAGCCAGGGCGAGCCGATGTCCGCGCTCACGCGCATCGCCTACAACGACCACCCGTCGGTCTCGATCGAGCGCGGCGACACCGTGATCCTCTCGGCGAAGCCGGTTCCGGGCAACGAATTGCGCGTTCACGATTCGATCAACCGGCTCGCGAAAATGGGCGCCGAGGTGCTGCACCAGGAGATCGCGCCGGTGCACGTCTCGGGCCACGCGTGCTCGGAGGAGATGCGCACGATGCTCTCGCTGCTGCGTCCACGTGCCGTGATGCCCGTTCACGGCGAGTACCGGATGCTCGCGGCCCACGGCCAGCTGTCGCTGGAGTCCGGTGTCCCCGCCGAGGCGATCATCATCGCCGAGAACGGCTCGGTCGTCGAGCTCGAGCCCGGCAAGACGCCTCGGATCGTCGATCGGATCGAAGCCGGCGTCACGTTCGTGGACGGCCTCGGCGTCGGAGACGTGCGGGACGTGGCCCTGCGTGACCGCCGCCGGCTCTCCGAGGACGGCGTGCTGATCATCGTCACGACTCTCGCGAGCACGAACGGCGGCTCGACCGCGCCGCCCGAGCTGATCGCGCGCGGCTTCGGCGACTCCGAGGACCTGATCGACGACCTTCGGGACGAAGCCGGCCGGGTGCTCGAGGACCTGGCGGCCGACGACATCACCGAGATCAAGCTGCTGCAGGAGCACCTGCACGACGCTGTCGGGCAAATGATCTACGACAGAACGCGCCGGCGGCCGATGATTCTCCCCGTGGTCATCGAGGTCTAGGCAGCGTAGGCTTGACGGAGCTGCCCAGGAGCGGAGGTGCCGGCTTTGCCGGGGCCGGAGCGGGAACAGGTTGGCCCGACGTCCTCGTCGGCCACGCTGCGAGTGAGCTGACTGCGCGGCGACTGATCGCGCAGCTCCGCGCGTGCGAGGCGGCTGCGTTGGCGTTCTGCCGGCTGCTCGAGCGCTGGGGGAGGGGAGAGGCGCAGCCGGCGACCGCAGGCGGGCGCGAGGCCGCGCTCCGGCACGCCGCCGACCGCGTCGAGACGGCGCTCGCCGGGCTCGAAGCCCCGCTCGGCCGCTACCTGCTCGAGCTCGAGGCCGACCAGGCCGAGGGCCGCTCGTGGTACATGGGGCCCGGCGCCGGTGAGCTCGTCGAGTGGAAGGCGGTACTCATGCGCGCAGGCGTCCACGCCAGTCCGACCCGAGTCGCCGCCGCGTATCTGGAGCTCGCCGTGCTCGTCCGCGCCCTGCAGGGGCTCTCCGACGCGGCGAGGCTCGACGCCCCGCCGGACGCGTCCTCGCTCTGGGCCGGCCTCTTCGACCTTCGCGACACCCTGCTCGGATCGACCGTGAACGACCTGCGGGCCCTCGCCGCCTGACTTTGTGTTCCTGTAACACAAGCTCCTCGTCAACCGCATGGCTCCGCGGAGAATGCTTGTGTTTCTGAAACACAAGCTCGCATGAGCCGCCCATCGATCACCGTCGTGGGCTCGGTCAACCTCGACCTCGTCGCGCAGGTGGAGCGGCTGCCGCGGCCGGGGGAGACCGTCACGGACGCCGTCTTTCGGCGCGTGCCCGGCGGCAAGGGCGCGAACCAGGCGGTGGCGTGCGCCCGGCTCGGAGCCGACGTGACGCTCGTGTGCTCGGTCGGCGACGACCTCTTCGCCGCCGAGGCACTGCCGCAGGAGGAGCGGCTGACGGTCGACGCCGTTCGTGTCGCCGCGCCCACTGGAGTCGCTGTGATCCTCGTCGACGCCGAGGGAGAGAACCAGATCGCGGTCGCGCCCGGAGCAAACGCCGAGGTGCGCAAGCTCGAGCTCCCCGCAAGCGACGCGGTTCTGACCCAGCTCGAGCTCCCGGACGCGGCGGTGATCGACGCCTGGGAGCAGGCGACGGGGCTCTTCTGCCTGAATGCCGCGCCGGCCCGGCCGATCGACGTCGACGCCGACCTGACCGTCGTCAACCGCTACGAGCTCGAGGTGCTGAAGCGCCGCGACGGCCTCGTCGCGCTGACGCTCGGCGCAGAGGGTGCGGTGCTGCTGGAGGACGGCGAGGAGATCGCGCGGGCCGAGCCGCCGCGTGTCGAGGCGGTCGACGGCACCGCTGCCGGCGACGCCTTCACGGCCTGTCTGCTCGTCTCGCTGCTCGAGGGTCGCGAGCACGAAGAGGCGCTGCGCCGCGCCTGCGCCGCCGGCGCGCTGGCGGCCTCGCGCTTCGGCGCGCAACCGTCCCTGCCGACTGCGGCGGAGGTAGACGAGATACTCGCGTCGTGATCGACTTCTTCAGAGACGCGCCTGCGGGCGCGATTGTGCTCTTGATCGCCGGAGCCCTACTGCTTGCAATCGACCTTCCTCTCCGTCTTCGCTGGAAAGCGCGCGTCACGGGGATGACGGATGGGCCGGCCCAAGAGGACTCTCGCCCGCT
Source organism: Gaiellaceae bacterium (assembly GCA_033857955.1). GTDB lineage: Bacteria > Actinomycetota > Thermoleophilia > Gaiellales > Gaiellaceae > Gaiellasilicea. The sequence continues at coordinate 24,625 of JAWVCW010000018.1, forward strand.
CCTGCCGCTCGTGGTCGGGCCGGTCGGGTGGGTTCTTCTGATTGGCGGCCTCGCCTGGTATGTACTCGGCTGATGACGACGCCCGTCATCATCGATTGCGATCCCGGGCACGACGACGCCATCGCGCTGCTGCTCGCGCTCGCGAGCCCGGAGATCGACCTCGTCGGCGTCACGACCGTGCACGGCAACCAGACGCTCGACAAGACGACGGACAACGCGCTTCGGGTACTCGCTCTCGTCGGGAGGGAGGACGTGCCTCTTGCCATGGGTGCAGACCGCCCGCTCGAGCGGGAGCCCCAGGTCGCCGCCCACGTCCACGGCGAAAGCGGGTTGGACGGGCCCGAGTTGCCGCAGCCGGCTTCGGAGCCCATCGAGCAGCACGCCGTCGACTTCCTCCTGGAGCGCACGACCCCGGAGACAGTGCTCGTCCCTGTCGGGCCGCTCACGAACGTCGCGCTCGCACTCGACCGGGGCCTGCGACCGGCCCGAATCGTGCTGATGGGCGGCGCCGTCTGCGAGGGGAACATGACGCCCGCGGCGGAGTTCAACATCTGGGCCGATCCGGAGGCCGCGCAGCGCGTCTTTCACTCGGGGCTCGACGTGACGATGATCGGCCTCGACGTGACGCACGGGGCGCTCCTGACGCCGGAGTGGGGCGAGCGTTTCAGGCGGGCCGGCCGCGTCGGAGCGTTCGTCGCCGACCTGGTCGAGTTCTTCAAGCAGTACCACGCGCGGACCTACGGCTGGGACGGTGCGCCGATCCACGACGCGGTCGCCATGGCGCATGTGATCCGGCCCGGAATCGTCGGTACGGAGTTTCTGAACGTCGAGGTGGAGACGGGGTCGGAGCTGTGTCGCGGGCGGACCGTCGCCGACCGCTGGCGGCGCACCGACCGCGAGCCGAACGCGCAGGTCGGGCTGGAGATCGACGCCGACGCCTTCTTCGACCTCCTGCTCGAGCGCATCGCCACGCACGGCTGATGCCGCCCGGGCTCGCGAGGGTTGTCACGGCCGCGACCGGTGCTGCAGCGCTCGCGGCGGGTCTCGTCGCGGCCCTGAACGGAGTGCTCGCCGGCATCGCCATCGCAGTCGGCGGCGTCGTGCTGCTCGCGTGGAGCGTCTTCGGGCGGTGACAGGGAGCGCATGGGCGGCAACGCAATGTGGTATTGCTTGGAGCAATGGCCGTACGCCGTTGGTCGATCCTCAGTGCAGCAGTTTTCGCCCTCGCGCTCGCGGTCGTCGTCGCGCAGGCTGCGCTCGGCGCGCCGACGCCACCGCGCTGGATCGTGTTCTCCGCGCACCCGAACGGCGCAACGGGTCCGATCCAGCTGATGCGCGTGCGGACGAACGGCGGCGGTGTCCAGCAGATCACGAAGGGAAACAAGCCGGCGACCGAGCCGGCGTTCTCGCCCGACGGGACGCGGATCCTCTTCGCGCGCCTGGGCTCCGGGATCTTCCGCATGAACCTCGACGGGACGGGCCTGAGGAGGCTGACATCCGGTGCCCGTGACATCTATCCGGTCTGGTCCCCGGACGGCAGGCGGATCGCGTTCCTGCGGCCGTTCCGGGCAGCTTGGCGCCTCTACGTCATGTCGACGGCCGGAGCCGGCCAGCGGCGCCTGCCGCAGGCGCCGCCGGCGGGCAGGCCGACGTGGATTCCGAACGGCAAGTCCATCCTCATTCCCTCCGCCGCGGACCTCATCCAGGTCGATTCTCATACCGGGAGGATCCAGAGGTACTTCGGCCTGACGCTCGACCTGCAGACCACGCAGACCGCGACGGTCTCGCCCGATGCCCGGACGATCGCGTACCTCGGCCCGCGCCTCAGCACGGGCCCTGAAGACTGCGGCGAAGGCCCGTGTCCCCAGTACGCCCTCTACACGGCGCGCGTTGCCGCGCCCCATCGCGCGCGGCGCATTGTCAACGACACCGGCGCGGCGGGTTGGTCGCCGGACGGAAAGACCCTGGCCTATGTGCACCAGGGAGCGCTGACGCTGCGGACCGTCGGCACCGGCGCGACGAGGACGATCGCATCGAAGCCTCATCTCGCAGCCGGCGATTCGCCTCCGGCGTGGCAGCCTCGCTGACCGTTTCCCGGCAACCACCTGCTATCAGATGACTCTGAAGATCCCCTTCATGCGAGGCTTGTTCCGGTCGGCCGGAAGGACGCCGCTGTACGGAATCGGACCGCGAAAGTCGAGAAAGAGGATGAGCACGCTCTGTTGGTGGGGCTTGAGCGCCTTGCTGAATCCTGTCTGTGTCCCCGTTCCGCGCCGTTCGTGACCGAGCACGAAGGTGTGTGGCTTCTTGCCGACGTTAACCAGGATGAAGCGGCCGATGGTGCCGCGCTGGGCGATCTTCGGGCTCATGTGGATCCCGGAATCCGTAATCGTGATCTTGATGTTCGCGACCGGCGGCGGCGCCGTCGTTCGGGGCTGAACCGCGCTCTCTGCCGCGGGTACCAGTGCCACCGCCAGGATGGCAGCAAGCGCGAAGTGGCGCGACTTCAAGGACGCTGGTGACTTCACGACTCGCAGCGTATCAGGGCCTTCTAGCTTTTCTCGTCAGCGCGAGCCTCCTCGCCGGGTGCGGCGGTCGCGACGCCGACGCTGTGTGGCGCCTACCGAACCGGGATCTCGCCGGCACGCGGGCTGCAGCCGGATCGGCCATCGATGCCGGCAACGTCGCCCGGCTCGAAGTTCGGTGGCGATACGGATTGACAGCCGCCCCGACCTACTCGGGCATCCACGCCTCGACTCCGGTGGTGGACGGCGCCACCGTCTACGTCCAGGACCTCCAGAGCAACGTCTACGCGCTCGATCGCCCCACCGGGGAGCTGCTCTGGGCGCACCGCTACCGCGCCCCGAACGAGGGGCCGAACGGGCTCGCGCTCGACGGGGAGCAGGTCTACGGGGCCACCGACTCCGATGCGTTCGCGCTCGACCGGGAAAGCGGCCGCGAGCTCTGGCGGCGCCACCTGACGGGTCCGACCGAGCAGTTCGTGGACGTCGCGCCGGTCGTCCGGGACGGTCTCGTCTTCCTGAGCACGATCGGCTTCGCGCCGGGCGGACGCGGCGCGATCTATGCCCTGGACGCGGGCACCGGTGCGGTCCGCTGGAAGTTCGTCACGATCCGCGACGCGTGGCGGTATCCGCTCGAGGCAGGCGGTGGCGGGCTCTGGTTTCCGGTCTCCATCGACGGCGAGGGCCGGCTCTACGGCGGCAACTCGAACCCTGCGCCCTGGGGCGGGACACGGACGCGTCCGAACGGCGGCGCGTTCCCCGGTCCCGCGCTCTGGACAGACTCGCTGCTGGTTCTGCACGCCGAGACCGGCCAGCTGCTCTGGTACGACCAGGTCACGCCGCACGATGTCCGCGACTACGACTTCCAGGCGACGCCCGTAGTCGCGGGGGAGCTCGTGATCGGCGCCGGCAAGGCCGGCCGTGTGATTGCCTGGGACCGCGGCACGCGCGAGCGGGTCTGGGAAGCGACGGTCGGCGTGCACCGAAATGACACCGGGCCGCTGCCGCGGCAGCGAGTGACCGTGTGCCCCGGCCTGCTCGGAGGCGTCGAGACGCCGATGGCCTTTGCGGACGGCCGCCTGTTCGTCCCGGTCGTCGACCTGTGCGGATGGGGCAGCGCCGTCGACCGCCAAGAGCTGACGAGCCTCGATCCCTCGCAAGGGAGGGGCCGGCTCGTCGCCCTCGATGCAGCCACGGGACGCACCCTGTGGGAGCGGCAGCTGCCCTCGCCGGACTTCGGCTGCGCGACGGTCTCGAACGACGTGGTCTTCACGTCGACCTTCGACGGGATGGTGTACGCGCTCGCTACCGGCGACGGGAGGATCCTCTGGCAGGCGCAGATGCGAGCCGGCATCAACGCGTGTCCCGCGGTCGTGGGCGACCTCCTCCTCCTCGGCGCAGGAGTCCGGCAGCCGAACGGGGACGTGCCGGAGCTGGTCGCGTTCGGCCTGCCCTGATCTCCTTGGCTGGACTCGTTTCTCTTTGACTGGAATCGGCTGGGTTGTTCAAGCCGCTTGCAGCCATCCGAGCGGAATGAGATAGTCAGTCATGTCACCATCTCGTTAAGAGTCGTCGCCCAGTTGGATCAAGGGCAGGAGGGTCGCTGATGCGCCGTTTCGGTTTGATTTCACTGATGTTCTGTTTGGGAGTGATCGTGGCTGGAGCGGGATCCGCCTCGGCCAAGGTCGTCATCACTCCATCGCCGGTGTACACGGCCGCCCAGTTGGGTGCCCCTGCCGGGGACAACTGGCTGATGCACATGGGCAACTCGAAAGGTCACCGGTACTCGTCGCTGACACAGATCAACAAGACGAACGTCAGCACGCTCAAGCAGGCGTGGAAGATCAACCTCGGAACGTGCGCCACGAAGGACGCGGCGTGCGGCTCCCTGGAGGCAAACGCAGTCGTCGCCGACGGCGCCTACTACTTCCAGGCACCGAAGGGCGAGGTCTTCGCGCTCGACGGCGCCACCGGCAAGACGCTCTGGAAGTGGACGCCCACGTACGACGCAGGCTTCAACATCGGTACGGGTGGTCGCAGGCCCGGCGTCGCGATCGGTGAGGGCAAGGTCTTCGCGTCGCTCGCCGACGGCAAGATGTACGCACTCGACCAGATGCTCGGCGGCGTGGTCTGGCAGATCGAAGTGACGCCTTGGCGGACAGGTGGCAAGACCGCATCAGCGCCGATCTACGCCGAAGGAAAGGTCCTGGTCGGCGACGCAGCCGGCGACAACGGCGGCGCCAGCGCCACGATGCAGGCCTTCTCCGCCGCGAGCGGCGGCCGGCTCTGGTCGTGGAGCGTGATTCCTGGACCCGGACAGCCCGGCTACAAGACGTGGTCGCCCAGCAGCGCGGCTGTGGCGAAGGGCTTCTCCAACGTGCACTACGGCGGCGGCTCGATGTGGGAGTCACCGCTGATCGACTCGAAGCTCGGCCTCGCCATCTTCGGGACCGGGAATCCGGTGCCGTGGAACTCCCGCGGGCCCGGCTCGAACCTCTACACGGACTCGATCGTCGCGCTCGACCTGAACACGGGTCAGCTCAAGTGGTACTACCAGACCACCCACCACGATCTGTGGGACGCGGACCTGCCGAACAACGGCGTCATGTTCACGTCGAAGTACAAGATCAAGGGGCAGATGGTCTCGCGTCCGGGCGTCGCCTACGTCAACAAGTACGGGATGACGTTCATCATCGACCGGCAGACGGGCAAACCGCTCCTGCCGATCCCGGAGGTGAAGGTCCCGCAGAGCACGTCGCTCGACGTGAACACGTGGCCGACCCAGCCGATTCCGATGGCGGACAACGTGCTCTTCAACAAGCTGGACAAGGACCGGCGGCCCTGCACCGACGGCAACATCAGCCAGACCAACGCGTACGTCCCGTACGCGACGGCGACGGCGCCGGACGGCAAGCCGTTCAAGATCGGGTGCGTGTACGACCCGTACGACACGACGCAGTACGTGGTCCAGCCGTTCGAGATGATGGACTGGCCGGCCAGCTCGTACAGCCCGGAGAACAACACGTTCATCACGTGCGGCGTCACTGACCGGGCGACTGCCTTCGAGCAGATCCCGTCTGCGTCGCAGGTCAAGGGATCGTTCGGCGGCATCGGCGCCGGCCGGCTCGGTGTCGGGGACACGTCGACATCCAACACCGGCAACTTCTCCGCGCTCAACGTCGCAACCGGCAAGCTGACATTCCACCAGCACTGGCCCGCGCCGTGCTACAGCGGTTCGATGAACACCGCAGGCGGACTCACGTTCGTCGGCCATCTCGGAACGGGGAACGGCCAGGACGGCAAGGGCTGGCTCGAAGCGATCGACACGAAGACCGGAGCCTCGCTGTGGGCGTCACCGCCCATGGACTCGCCGGTCGCCGCGGCACCCGTCACGTATGCGGTGGGCGGCAAGCAGTACGTGTCGGTGGCGGTCGGCGGCCAGAGCCACAACGATGTGTCGCGGCCGCTCGGTCTGACGAATCCGGCCCGTCTGCGGGGCGACAGCATCTACACGTTCATGCTGCCGTAACCACTCGTGGGGGCGCCGGTCTTGCGCCGGCGCCCCCGAAACAACGTCAACCGAGGAGACGAAGACCGATGAGACGCTTCATAGGGGGGCTCGTGATGGCTGTGCTGGTGGCGGCGGCCCTTGTCGCGGGGATCGTGGCACCGGGGAGTAGGGCCTCGTCCGACGTCACCACGACGAAGGTGAAGGTGACGGCGTCCGAGTTCAAGTACGTGCTCTCGAGGAAGGCCGCACCGAAGGGCACGATCGTCTTCACGCTCGTCAACAAGGGCAAGCTCCCGCACGACTTCAAGATCGCGGGCAAGAGGACCGCGAAGATCGGGCCGGGGAAGACTGCAACGCTGAAGGTGACAATCGCAACGAAGAGCAAGCGTCCCTACCTGTGCACCATCCCTGGGCACGCGGCGGCCGGCATGAAAGGCGTGTTCGCGGTGGGCTGAGCTACGCTTCGACCACGTCCACCACGGGGGAAGGATTTCCACATGAGGAGAATCAAGATCAGGCGAGTCGCAGGGGTCACCGGGCTGACGACGCTCGCGCTCGTAGGAGTGCTCGCAGGAGTGTTCCTGCCGGCCGGCGGGGCGAGCACAAAGGCGCCGGACGCGATCTCGCGCATCACCGTGAAGGCGTCCGAGTTCAAGTACGTCTTCTCGAAGCGACGCGTCCCCACGGGGACGGTGATCTTCACCGTCGTGAACAAGGGCAAGATCTCGCACGACTTCAAGATCGGCGGCAAGAAGACCCGCACGCTTGCTCCCGGCAAGTCCCAGAAGCTGACCGTGAAGTTCGCGAAGAAGGGCCAGTACGCCTTCCTCTGCACGCTCTTCGGTCACGCCAAGGCAGGGATGAAGGGGAAGTTCGCGGTCGCCACGGCTCCTGTCGTGCCGCCGCCGGGGACGACGACGAAGCCGCCGACCACGACGACGACACCGCCGCCTACCGGCACGGTCGGTAGCGGGAACACGACCGTCACCGTCGGCATGTTCGAGTACGGGTTCAACCTCTCCCAGAAGTCCCTCCCGTCGGGCCAGGTGACGTTCGTGATCACGAACAACGGGAGCGAAGTGCACAACTTCGCCCTCCCGGGTGTGAAGGCTGGCGCGATCATCGGGCCCGGCCAGACCGAAACATGGACGGTCGGCCTGCCGCCGCAGAACTACAACTACGTCTGTGACGTCCCGTTCCATGTCGACCGCGGCATGGTGGGAAGCCTGTCCGTCACACCTTGACCACGTCCTCCGGGAAGGCCGCCCTCGGGTGGCCTTCCCGGAGGGCTGGTCTACGATGGCCGACATGACGAGCGTTGAGCGGGACGCGGCGGAATCGGGCGCGCTCGGCAGAGCGACCGAGCTCACGCGCAGGCTGCTCGACAACATCGAGACGGTCGTGCACGGCAAGCACGAGGAGGTCTCCCTGGTGCTCGCCTCGCTCGCCTGCGAAGGCCATGTGCTCCTCGAGGACGTGCCCGGGACGGCCAAGACCGTCCTCGCGCGGGCGCTTGCGGGCTCCGTCGAGGGCGCAACAGTGTCCCGGATCCAGTGCACGCCGGACCTGCAGCCCACCGACGTCACGGGCCTCTCGGTCTGGGACCCGCAGGATCGGCGGTTCGAGTTCCGCCCGGGCCCGATCTTCGCGAACGTCCTCCTCGTCGACGAGATCAACCGCGCGCTGCCGAAGGCCCAGTCGGCGCTGCTCGAAGGGATGGCCGAGCGTCAGGTCACTGTCGACGGGGAGAGCCGGCCGCTGCCCAGTCCCTTTTTCCTGATCGCCACCGAGAACTCGATCGAGCAAGAGGGCACGTTTCCCCTGCCGGAAGCGCAGCTCGACCGCTTCTTTCTCCGTACCTCGCTCGGGTACCCGACGGTCGAGCAGGAGCTCGAGATCCTCGACAACCAACTGCACGGGCACCCGCTCACCCGGCTGAGGCCGGTCGTCGCCATCGAGGATCTCGCCGACCTCGTCGCAGCGGTCGAGGAGGTCTACATCGATCCGCTGCTGAAGCGCTGGGCCGTCGAGCTCGTCCGGGCCACACGCGAGCTCGAGCAGGTCGAGGTCGGCGCGTCCGTGCGCGCCAGCCTCTCGCTCGAACGGGCAGTGCGGGCCTGGGCGCTCTTCGCCGGCCGGAGCTACGTCGTACCGGCCGACGTGGAGCGGCTCTTCGAGCCCGTCGTCGGCCACCGGCTCGTGCTCGGGGTCGACTTCGCGGTCGACGCCGAGTCCCTCGACCGGAAGCAGCTCGGCCATGTGATCTGGGACGCCTGCCTCGCCCGCGCCCCGAGGCCGCAGCCGGACTGGGACGAGGACCGCTTCGGGAGGCACTAGCTTGGTGACGGCGGTGCGGACCTTTCCGCTCGTCCCGCGACGGCGGTTCGTCGGCGTCTCTTTCGGGCGGCAGCGGAGCCTTCGCCGCGGCCAGGGCGACGAGGTCGTGGGCTCGCGGCCCTACCGGCCCGGCGACCACGTCGCGTGGATCGACTGGGCCGCCTCCGCGCGGCTCTCGGCTGCCCGCGGGACCGATGAGTTCGTCGTCCGCGAGTACCTCGCCCAGGAGGCGCCGCGGGCGACGATCCTCGTCGACCGGCGGGCGTCGCTCGGCCTCTTCGGACCGGAGACGCCATGGCTCGACAAGGCTGCGGCCGTGCGCTCGGCGGGCGAGGCGATCGCGGCGAGCGCCGTCGAGGCGCTCGGTGAGGTGGCCTATCTCGACCACGCGGCACCCGCTGGGCACGCCTTCTGGCTGCCGCCTGCGGGCCGGCGCCGCATTGCGGACATCCGCGCTCGCCTCGGCGAAGCACCGTTCACAGCTCCTCCACATGCGCTCGAGCTGGGGCTCCAGACGCTGCTCCGCCACGGTCACGTCCTCCCGCCGGGCAGCTTCGTGTTCGTCCTCTCGGACTATCTGGCGCCGATCCGGCCGGCGGAGTGGGTGCGGCTGCGCGCTCTCCGCTGGGACGTCGTGCCGGTCGTCGTCCAGGATCCGACCTGGGAGCAGAGCTTCCCGGACGTGCGTGGCGTCGTCGTGCCGTTCGCCGATCCGGCGACGGGGGCGGTCGCGCCGACGCGGTTCACGCGCCGCGAGGTGCGCGATCGTGCACTCCAGCACGAGCAGCGCCTCGACCGGTGCCTGCGGACGTTTCGCCACCTCGGCTTCGACCCGGTCGTCGTCGGCACCGAGGACGGGGTCCCGCCGCTCGCGGTCTGGGCGGCCCGCAGGCAGGCGCTACGGCGGCGGGCCGCATGAGGCTGGTCGCCTTCGTGCTGGCGGCGTTCATCCTCGCGGGGCCCGCAGCGGCCGCCGACCGCGAGGTGCTCTTCGGTGACGCGTTCAGCCTCCAGACGGCCGATCCGGGCCCGTTCGACCGGCTCGCCGACGGTCGCCTGGCTTGCCTCTCCGACGCGTGCGCGGGTCGGACCGTCTCCATCGGCGGTGTCACGGTCCGCGTCCTCCCGCGCGTGACCCGCGAGCAGGTTGCCGCTGCGAAACCGCCCTATCGGGCTCCCACGGAGCTACCAGCCCCGGCCGGAACCGGCCGCCTCGCGGGAGTCGTGTTCGCCGCCGCGGCGCTCCTCGTGCTCCTGGCGGCTGCGCTCGTCGCCGGTGAGCTCGGGCGACGGCGCGACGAGGCGCCTGTCGACAGGCTGCTCCGCGCGCTGCGCCTCGTCCGGGAGTCGGCAGCCCGCACGCCGGGCGACCGCAGGCGCGCGCTCGATCATCTCGCGTCGACGCTCGGCGAGCTGCCGCCGGCCGAACGGGCAACCCGGCTCGCCTGGGCGCGGCCCGAGCCGGAGCCTGACGCGACTCGTGCGATCGCGGACGAGGTCGCGCGGTGACGACGATCCCGTTCGGCGAGCTCGATGGGATCGCCCCCGCGACGCGACGCACGCTGGCACTGCGCGTCCTTCTGGGCCTCGCCGCGGTGGCGGCGGCGGCCGCGGTCGTCATGCTCGGCCGCGGCGGGTCGGCGCCGCCGGTCCTGTTGCCTGCCGGCTCCGACGGCCTGGTCGTCCTCGACCTCTCCGCGAGCATCTCCTCCGACACGTACGCCCGGATCGGCGGAACGCTCGACCGGCTTGCCGCCTCGGGCGGCCGCTACGGGCTGATCGTCTTCTCGGACACGGCCTACCTCGCTCTCCCGCCGGGCACGCCGGCCGCCGAGTTGCGCCCGTTTGCGCGGAGGTTCGACCTCCCGGCGGAGGCGACCGGCGCGATCGTGGCGCCGAGGAATCCATGGACGCAGACGTTCAGCGCCGGGACGAAGATCTCGACCGGGCTCCAGCTCGCGCTCGACACGATCCAGCAGCAGCGGCTCGGACGGCCCGCCGTGCTGCTCGTCAGCGACCTCGATGACGACGTCGGCGACCGCGAGCGCCTGACCAGCACGGCGCTCTCGTTCCGCCGCCTGGGCATCCCGGTCCGGGTTGTCGGGCTCAACCCCTCCGCGAGGGACGAGCGCGACATGGAGCGCCTGCTCCGCCGGCCGGCCGACCTCTCACAGGCGGCCCTGCCCGGCCACGGGGCGGGGAAGGGGTCGCAGGTACGGCGCTCGCTGTTCCTGGCAGTGCTCGCCGCGGCCGTCGCGCTCGCGCTCCGCGAGCTCCTGCTCACGCGCCTGGAGCGCGCGTGAGACCGTTCCGGCTTCGGCTCGCGGCCTTCGCGTTCGCGGCGGCCGTCGCACTCCTCGTGCTCGGGTTGACGGTCCGCGCACGGAGCGGAGACGCCGACTCCCGCCTTCGCGCCGCCGTTGCGGCCTACGGGGTCGCGGCCGAGGCCGGCCGTGGCTTCGACAACGGCCTGACGAGGGCGCGCCTTCGCTCGCGGGGGCAGGCGCTTCTCACCGACGTTGCGATCGGCGAGGATCGCGAGGCGGCGGCGCAAGCGGACGTGCTCCTGGGCGTCCTCGCAGCGGGAGGCGGCAGGTCGGCGGCCGGCGAGACGCCCGACGAGGTCGGCCGGGGCTTCTTCGAGACCGCCGTCAGGCTCGACAACGGCAACGTCGCGGCCAAGTTCGACCTCGAGCTCGTCGTGCGACGGATGCGGGCCGTCGGCGCGCGCACGGGAGCGGGGCAGGGCTCGGGCCCTCGAGGCGGCGGGCGGCGCGGCGCGGGTGCGGGCCTGCCGGGACGGGGCTACTGAGTTGACCTTTCTGACCCCACTCGGCGCGCTCGCCTGCTTCGCGGCGGTGCTGCCACTCGCCGCGCTCGCGCTCGCCCGGACGCGTGCGGCGCGCGCCGCGACCGCGGTCGGGCTCCCGGCTCGCCGACTCGGTCTCGGCCGTGCGCTGCTCCTGGCCGCCGCCTGCTGCGCCTTCGGGCTCGCGGCCGCGCAGCCTGCGCTCCGCCGCGACGACCGCCGCGAGGCGCGGACCGACGTGCAGGCGCTCTTCGTCCTCGACGTCTCCCGCTCGATGCTCGCCTCCTCGGGCCCCAAGGGCGCGACCCGGCTCGACCGCGCGCGGCGCGCGGCGCGCGAGTTGCGCGCTGCGATCCCGCAGGTGCCGGCCGGCCTTGCCGGGCTGACCGACCGGGTGCTGCCGTACCTCTTCCCGACCGTCGACGCGCGCGTGTTCGCCTCGACGCTGCGGGATGCGGTCAAGATCGAGTCGCCGCCCCCGCAGCAGGTCGCCCGCGTCGCCACGAGCTTCGACGCCCTCGCCTCGCTCGGCACGCAGGGTTTCTTCCCGTCCGGGCTCGAACGCCGCGTCTGCGTTGTCCTGACCGACGGCGAGAGCTCTCCTTTTGCAGGAGCGGGTCGCGGCTGCCGGCTCGTGGTCGTCCAGCTCTGGGATCCGGCCGAGCGGATCTTCCGCAACGGACGCGCAGAGCCGCAGTACCGGCCGGACGACTCCGCACCGGCCCTCGCCTCCCGGCTCGGGCCCGTCGCCCGGGAGAACGAGCCCGGACGAGCGCGTGAGCTGCTGAGAGCCGCGGTCGGCGACGGGCCGGTTCGCGCGCTCGCCGGCGGCGGCCGCAGCACGGTCGAGCTCGCCCCGTACGCGGCGCTCGCCGGCCTCGCTCTCGTCCTCTGGCTCGTGCTCGGGCCCGCGCGCTTGCCTGCCTCGCGGGGCAGTCGTACGATGGCTGGGGCATGAGACAGGTGTTCCGAGCGGTGCTCGTCCTCGCCGTCGTCCTCTGCGGCGGAGGCGGCGCCGTCGCAGCGGACGCCACGGGGGACTGGACGGGCTTCGGCCGGACTCCGGACAACAACCGGCACTCGCCGCTGACCCAGGTCGACGCGGGCAACGTCGCGCGTATGGGCCGCGTCTTCACCGTCGACCTGCGCCGCGTCGATCCCGACGTTCGTCGCGGGCAGCAGTCGTTCCCGCTTGCGATCGACGGGACGGTCTACGTGACCACGAACAACAACTTCGCGTTCGCGATCGACGGCGCAACCGGGAAGGTCAAGTGGGAGTACCGGCCCCGCAACAGCGGTCTCTTCGTCAACTTCGGAGTCGCCGCGAACCGCGGCCTCGCCTACTGCGGCGGCAAGCTCTTCATGACGACGCTCGACATGCAGCTCGTCGCCCTTCGGCCGAGCGACGGAGAGGTCGTCGGGAAGATCGCGATCAGCCAGTTCGTCCCGAACGCCTCCGCGAACTACGGCTACTCGCAGACGAGCGCGCCGATCTGCGCGGGCGGAAAGGTCGTGATGGGCGCCGCCGGCTCGGAGTACGGCGTCCGTGGCTACGTGATGGCGTTCAACACCGACCTGACGCCCGCCTGGCCCAACCCGTACTGGACGATCCCACCCGAGCAGCAGCAGTGGCGCCGGCTGAGCCGGATCGTCGGTGGCGGCGTCGTCTGGACGCCGGTCACGATCGATGCCCGCACGAGCACGGTCTACTTCGGCACCGGCTCCGGGACGCCGAACTTCTACCACGACCTCCATCCCGGCCCGAACCCGCGTGCGAACTCGCTGATCGCGGTCGACCTGAACACGGGGACGCAACGCTGGTGGCAGCAGCTCGTCGCGAACGACCAGTGGAACTACGACGTCGCGCAGCCACCGCTCGTCTACGACGGCAAGGTCGGAGGGAAGACGCGGCGGATCGTCTCGGTCGCGACCAAGGAGGGCGTCTGGTTTGCGTTCGACGCCCGCACCGGCCAGGCGCTGCACGAGCGCGTGAAGGTGATCGACCGCGTCGAGCACCCGCCGCTTCGGCCCGGCGAGCCCGTGACGATCTTCCCCTCCGCGCTCGGCGGCGTGAACTACTCGCCGGCCTCGTACGATCCGGCCACGAACTACGTCTTCAACGCCGCCGCCGAGACCGCCGCCGTCCTCATCCAGGACAAGCTCACCCCGACGCAGAAGAAGCGGAAGCTGATCCAGGGCGATGTCTTTCTCGGGCTCCAGAACGGAAACTTCGGCGCCGGCCTCGCGAGCTGGCACGACCACGGCTCGATCAGCGCGATCGACGTCTCGACCGGCCGGCGCGTCTGGAAGTTCCAGACGCCGGAGCCCGAGCGGGGCGGGGTGACGACGACCGCGAGCGGGCTCGGGTTCGCCGGCGGCGGCGACGGCGTCCTGCGCGCGTTCGACGTCAAGAACGGGAAGGTGCTCTGGAAGTTCCAGACCGGCGCCCCGATCGCGTCCGGGCCGACGCTCTATCTGAACGGCGGCAAGGAGTACCTCGCGATCACGGTCGGCGGCACGCCGACCTCGTCGAACGGCGGCGTCGCGGCCGAGCTCCAGGTCTTTGCGATCGGGGGGAGCCAGCAGGAGTCGAAGCCGCCCGCCGCGCTGACGCGTGCGGCGTTCGCGGCAGCGACCGAGCCGAGCGTCGTCTCGACGCCGACCGCGCCGGAGGCCGTGCGCGCTCCGGGCGCGGCCGCGAAGGGCGCGCGGCTTTCGACCGGCGGCCCGATCGCTGTGCGCGCCTGGCTTCCGTCCGGCAACAACACCGAAGCTGCCGGCGGGCGCCTCCTCGTCGGCGGCAGGCCGGTCTCGGGCGCCCGGATCTCGGTCGACCGCTACGTGCTGCCGCGGGCAACGGGCGCGGACGGGCGCTTCACCGCCGCGATCGACGTCACGGTCGTGCGCCGCCACGTCGTCAAGGTGGTCGACCTCTCACAGGCCCGCGCCGGCGGCCGCGCGCTCACCGCCGCCGAGCGCGCGGCGGCCACCGCCGCGACCGGCGGCTTCACCGTCGCCTATCGCGTCGACGACCTGAAGGCGAGCCCCGGCAAGGGCGGTAACGTCGTCATCACCGGCCGGATCGCGACGCGCGGCGGCTTCGCGCCCGCCGGTGTCAGCCTCTTCACCTATCGGCTCTCCGGTCGGATCACCGGCGCGGACGGCAAGCCGGTCGCAGGCGCGACCGTCGTCACGCGAACCGTCGACCGCGACTTCTGGACGTTCTCCGAGCCCTCGGACGCGGACGGGAACTACACATCGTTCTTCGCCGCGTCCGACAAGAGCCAGGAAGATCCGGTCCAGTTCTCGGTCCAGGTCGCCCTCGGCTCGGTCTCCTACTCGTCGGGCCTCGTGCCGACGGTCAAGTTCAAGCGGCTCCGGAGCGCGCGGATGGACGTCCAGCTCCCGGCCCGCGTCGGCGGCGTCCTGCCGCTGCCCTCCTCGGCGTCGTACGAGGGCGCCGTCTACCAGGGGCTCCTGGTCGGCGCCTCCGCGGGCGGGCGCGTCGTCAAGCCCGTGGCGGCGCAGTGGCCCGACGCAAAGGGCCGCTTCCGGCTCGTCCTCCCGGCTTCGGAGCGCGGGAAGACGGTGCGGCTCTGGCAGAGCAGCTTCCAGGCGTTCGCGACCTTCCCGGCAAAGCCCGGTGGCGCCGTCGACCTGCGCACGTGGCCGGCGGGTCTCTCGCCGCGGGTCTCGACCGGGACGGCGAACGTGCGGCTCCCCGGCCAGTAGGGGCTACCCGGCAGGGGTCACCTCGCGAACGTCGAACGGCGTCAGCATGCCTGCCCGCAAGAAGAAGCGGCCCCTGCGGCCGCGCACGCCATCGCGCGTCAAGAAGCGGACGAAGAAGTCGCGGACGCGAGCGGCGCACCAGCATCCCGAGCTGATCGGCCTCGGGCTCGCCGCGCTCGGCCTCTTCCTCGGCTCGCTGCTCTACCTCGGCTTCGCCGGCGGGATCGCCGGCGAGAAGGTCGAGCAAGGGCTGCGCGACTTCCTCGGTGGCGCGGCGTACGCGGCCCCGGTCGCGTTCGTTGCGGTGGGCGGACTGATGCTCTTCCGCAGCGCGCTCGTCAGCTTCACGCCGTTCCGCGTCGGCCTCGGCGTCGCGTTCGTCGGGCTGATGACGACGCTCGGCTCCGGCCACGGCGGCTTCGTCGGCAACCTGCTGGGGGGCGGGTTCGCGAAGCTCCTGGGCGGCACCGGCTCGCTGCTCGTCGGGGTGACTGCGCTCCTCGCCGGCGGGCTCCTGCTCTCGGGCGCGTCCTACGGCGTTCTCCTGCGCCGCTCCGGTCATGCAATGCGGCGTGTGCACGGCGCCGCTCGCCGCTCGCTCGAGCGCCCGGCGCGTCCCCACCTGCCGGCAGAAGAGCACAATCGTGTTCTCGCGCCCATGCACGAGCCGCCGGTCGACGTCGTCCACGACTATCCGGACGTCATCTCAGAGGGGCTCTCCGAGCAGTCGCCGCTCCTGCTCGATCCCGAAGGGGAGACCGACGAGCAGACGACGCTCTTCGATGTGCCGCGCCCCGAGGGGGCGTACGTCTTGCCCGACCGCGCCGTGCTGAGGACGTCACCCGCTGTCGCGAAGGGCGTCAGCGGCGCCGACCAGCGCACGGCCGACACACTCGTCCAGGCGCTCGCGCACTTCGGCGTCGAGGCGACGATCGTGGGCCAGATCGCCGGCCCACGCGTGACGCGGTACGAGCTCCAGCTCGCTCCCGGGACGAAGGTGTCGAAGGTCGCCGCGCTGAAGGACGATCTCTCGTACGCGCTCGCGACGACCGAGATTCGGATCCTCGCGCCGATCCCCGGCAAGCAGGCCGTCGGCGTCGAGGTCCCGAACCTGAGCCCGAAGATCGTCACCCTCGGAGACATCTACGAGGACCTGCCGGCGACCGCGAGCCCGCTCGCGGTCTGGCTCGGCAAGGACATCTCCGGCAACGCCGTCTGGGCCGACCTCGCGCGAATGCCGCACATCCTGATCGCAGGCACGACCGGCTCCGGTAAGTCGGGCTGCATCAACACGATCCTGACCTCGATCCTGCTCCGCTCGACGCCCGACGAGGTGCGGATGATCCTGATCGACCCGAAGCGGATCGAGCTCAACTACTACGAGTCGATCCCGCACCTGCTGACGCCGGTCGTCTCGAGCCCGAAGGAGGCGAGCGCGGTCCTCACCAACGTCGTCGCCGAGATGGAACGCCGCTACGAGCGTCTCTCGATCGTGCGCGCCCGCAACCTGCCCGAGGCAAACCGCGCCTTCCGCGCCCGCGGCGAGGATCCGCTGCCGTACCTCCTGGTGGTGATCGACGAGCTCGCCGACCTGATGATGATCAGCCCTCAGGCAGTCGAGGATGCCGTCATCCGGCTCGCGCAGAAGTCCCGCGCCGTCGGCATCCACCTCGTCCTCGCGACCCAGCGCCCGTCGGTCGACGTGATCACCGGCATGATCAAGGCGAACGTGCCGAGCCGGATCGCGTTCGCGGTCTCGAGCCAGACGGACTCGCGGGTGATCCTCGACACCGCCGGCGCCGAGAGCCTGCTCGGGCAGGGCGACATGCTCTTCAAGCCGCTCGGCACCTCGCGCCTGCAGCGCGTCCAGGGCGCATACGTCTCCGAGGACGAGGTCAACCTCGTCGTCGAGCAGTGCCGTCACCAGCGCGAGCAGGAGCTCGACGAGACGCTGCTCGAGGCGCCGGAGGGCGCAGTCGGCGACGACGGCGACCACGACGGCGAGTTCGACCCGGACGAGGATCCGCTGCTCGACAAGGCGATCGAGATCGTCGTCCAGACGCAGACGGCGTCCGTCTCGCTGCTGCAGCGCCGCCTGCGGGTGGGGTACACCCGGGCTGGGCGGCTGGTCGACATGCTCGAGCGGCGGGGAATCATCTCCGGCTACGAGGGGTCGAAGCCGCGACGGGTGCTCGTGGACGAGAACGAGCTCGAACGGTTCGTCTCAGCCGCTTCGTAAAGACTTCCCTTTTTGCCCAACTTAGGGTCTAATCAAGCGTCCAAGCTTGGCGGTGGATGTGACTTCTAAGGAGGGTATGTGAAAGGACGCATGTTTATGCCGCTCGTGGCGGCAGCGCTCATTGCGGTCCTGACGCTGGCGATCGGCGCCGGCACAGGGTCCGCGAGGTCTGACGTGACGGCCGCGCCTGCGACGTTCAAGGTCGCACTCGTGACCGACATCGGCGGTCTCGACGACCGCTCGTTCAACTTCCTGGCAAACAAGGGGCTGGACCAGGCCAAGAAGGATCTCAAGATCGAGGGCCGGGTGTTCATCTCGAAGTCGAACGCCGACTACGTGCCGAATCTCCAGCGCGCGGCCCGCGGCGGCTACAACCTCGTCATCTCGGTCGGGTTCCTCATGGGTGAGGCGACGGCCGTCGTCGCCAAGCGCTTCCCGAAGACGAAGTTCGCGATCATCGACAACTCGGGCGTCGCGAAGGAGCTGAAGGGCAAGCCGACGAACGTGCGCGGGCTGCTCTTCAAGGAGCAGGAGGCCGGCTACCTCGTCGGCTATCTCGCAGGGCTGCAGGCCAAGAACGTGCCGAACGGCTCGGGCGTGATCGCAGCGGTCGGCGGGCTGAAGATCCCGCCGGTCGACCGGTTCATCGCCGGCTACTACGTCGGTGCGAAGAAGGCGTACCCGGCCGTGAAGGTCGAGCACAGCTACTCGCAGGACTTCGTCGATCAGGCGAAGTGCAAGGAGGCTGCGCTCAACCACATCGCCAACGGCGCGACCGTGGTCTTCCAGGTCGCGGGCCAGTGCGGCCTCGGCGTCCTGTCGGCTGCGAAGGAGAAGAAGGTGTTCGGGATCGGCGTCGACGCCGATCAGGGCTACCTCGGCCCGCACGTCCTGACGAGCGCCACGAAGAAGGTCAACGTGGCCGTGTTCAAGACGATCGAGGCTGCTCAGCAGCAGGGTGCGAAGTTCAAGACGAACTTCAACGCCATCTTCACCGTCGCGAACGACGGGGTCGGCTACGGCAAGATCTCCTCGCGGGCGCAGCCCTCGTGGAAGAAGGCCATCGAGTCGGTCCGGAAGCAGATCGTCTCCGGGAAGATCAAGGTCACCGCGCAGTCCCCGCCCCCGATCACGGGCTAGGGAGTCGCATGCGCCGGAAGGGGCGGGTTTCGATCCCGCCCCTTCCGGTATGACTTTTCGCATGAGCCGCCGCATTCACGCTCTCTGGCTGCTGCTGGCGCTGCTCGCGCTCACGGGCTGCGGCAGCAGCAACAACGCGTCGACGAGCGGGACGACGGCCACCGGGACCGTCGGCGCCACCACCGAGGCCTCGGCGGGGCCGTCGATCAAGGTCGGGCTCGTGACAGACATCGGGGGTCTGGACGATCGCTCGTTCAACTTCCTCGCGAACCAGGGGCTCGAGCGGGCCCGGAGCGAGCTCGGGGTGGAGGGACGCGTCGTCGTCTCGCGCACGAACGCCGACTACGTCCCGAACCTGTCCAGCCTGGCGAAGCGAAAGTTCGACCTCGTGATCGCCGTCGGCTTCCTGATGGCGGATGCCGTCAACACCGTCGCGAAGGAGTTTCCCGACACGAACTTCGCGATCATCGACTTCGCGCAGGAGGCACTGAAGTCGAAGCCCAGGAACGTTCGCGGGCTCCTCTTCAAGGAGCAGGAGGCCGGCTACCTCGTCGGCTACCTCGCGGGCCTCGTCGCCAAGCAGGAGGCGGGCTCGCAGCAAGTGATCGGCTCGGTCGGCGGGCTGAAGATCCCGCCGGTCGACCGCTACATCGCGGGCTACCAGGCAGGCGCCGAGAAGGCGAGCCCCGGGATCACGACGCTGAACTCCTACTCGCAGGACTTCGTCGACCAGGCGAAGTGCAAGGAGGCCGCGCTCGACGAGATTGCACGGGGAGCGCACGTCATCTTCCAGGTCGCGGGGCAATGCGGGCTCGGAGCGCTGTCGGCCGCGAAGGAAAAGAACGCGCGCGGGATCGGCGTCGACGCCGATCAGTCGTATCTCGGCGACTACATCCTCACGAGCGCTCTGAAGAAGGTCGACGTTGCCGTCTTTCAGACGGTGCAAGCCGTGCAGGACGGAACGTTCTCGGGCGGCAAGAACAGTGTCTTCGACGTCGCCTCGGGCGGGGTCGGGCTCGGCAAGATCGCCTCCGACGTTCCGGCCGACCTCGTCGCAGAGGTGAACCGCGTCCAGGCCGAGATCGCGGCCGGGAAGATCAAGAACATCCCCGAGATGGTCGGCGGTTAGCGCCGCGATCGCTCTTTGACTCCTCTCCGGGCAGAGGAAGACTGCGGGCAGCGACTCGGGAAAACGGCGGCACAGGGCCTCCGCAGTACAAAGCGAGATTCGAGGTCGTCTGGGGCAAACTGGGCCGTCGCGGTGCCTGCGTCCAGCCTGCCGCCGAGCAGCTGCCCTCGTGTTCTGGACGACCTCAGGGCGCCCAGCAGACCTACGGCTGGGCGATCCGGCGGGCCAACGTCGACTGCCGGTTCGCCCGCAACCAGTCGCTCACCTGGTCCGAGCAACGATCGACCGTCCGCCGCAAACGGGCACCTCGGAACTCTGGTGGAGGTGCGTCTGGTTCTCGCGCAAGTCCGTCCTCGCCGTCGCGGCCTGCCAGAAGCGCGAGCCGGTCGGGCGCCGCTGGTTCGTCATCCACCCGACAGTGTGGGTCCGGCGGTTCGGCTAGGCGCGCCCGTCCGCGGGCCATAGAATCGCGCGGATGGACGAGCGGCCCGTTCTCGAGCTTCGCGGCATCACGAAGCGCTTCCCCGGCATCGTCGCGAACGACAACGTCGACTTCGACCTGCGCAAGGGCGAGGTGCACGCACTCCTGGGCGAGAACGGCGCGGGCAAGTCGACGCTGATGAACGTCCTCTACGGCCTCTATCGGCCGGACGAGGGCGAGATCCTGATCAACGGCAAGCCGGCCGAGCTCGGGTCGCCGAGGGCCGCGATCGAGGGCGGGGTGGGCATGGTCCACCAGCACTTCATGCTGATCCCGGTGATGACGGTCGCCGAGAACATCGTGCTCGCGACCGAGCCGGTGCACAACGGCGTCCTGCTCGACTACGCGGCTGCCGAGCGGCGCGTGCAGGACATCTCGAACCGCTTCGGGCTTGCCGTCGACCCGCGCGCGACCGTCCGGGACATCACCGTCGGCCAGCAGCAGCGGGTCGAGATCCTGAAGGCGCTCTACCGGGGAGCGGACATCCTCGTGCTCGACGAGCCGACGGCGGTGCTGACCCCGCAAGAGGCGCAGGAGCTGTTCGCGATCGTGCGGAGCCTCACCGAGCAGGGGAAGTCGATCATCTTCATCAGCCACAAGCTGAACGAGGTGACCGAGATCGCCGACCGGATCACGGTGCTGCGCCGTGGCAAGAAGATCGAGACCCTGCCCGCGGCGGGGGCGACCGAGGAGGGCCTCGCGCGCCTGATGGTCGGCCGCGAGGTGCTGCTGCGGGTCGAAAAGGGCCCGGCGGAGCCCGCCGCGCCGCTGCTCCGGGTCGAGGGGCTCACGGTCGAGGACGACCGCGGGCTCGTGAAGGTCCGGGACGTCTCGTTCGAGGTGCGCGGGGGCGAGATCGTCGGGATCGCCGGCGTCGACGGCAACGGCCAGACGGAGCTGATCGACGCGATCGCCGGCCTCCGCAAGGTGAAGGCTGGGCGGGTCGTGATCGGGGACGAGGACGCCACCGACAAGGGCGTCCGTGACTCCCTCGACGCGGGGCTCGGCCACATCCCGGAGGACCGGCAGCGGCGCGGGCTCGTGCTCGACTTCTCGCTCGCCGAGAACATCGCGCTCCACGACTACGACCATCAGCCCGCCTCACACTTCGGCTGGCTCTATCCGAAGCGCCTCGCGGAGAAGGCCCGCACGTTGCTGCAGGAGTTCGACGTGCGCGGCGGCGGCCCGCAGACACTCGCTGGCGGCCTCTCAGGCGGCAACCAGCAGAAGGTCGTGCTCGCGCGCGAGATCGATCGCAACCCGAAGGTGCTGATCGCGGCACAGCCGACGCGCGGCCTCGACGTCGGCGCGATCGAGTTCGTCCACCGCCGCCTCGTCGGCGAGCGGGACGAGGGCCGTGCCATCCTGCTCGTCTCGCTCGAGCTCGAGGAGATCCTGTCGCTCTCCGACCGGATCCTCGTGATCTTCGAAGGCGAGATCGTCGGCGAGTTCGCACCGGGCGTCACCGAAGAGGAGCTCGGCGTCGCGATGATCGGCGGCGGCAAGAAGGCGGCAGCGTGAGCGGCCCGGATCCTTCCCCGTTCGGACCCCCGCCGGACCTCGGCCCGCCGAAGCCCCCGGAGAGCGGCGACTCCGCGAGCTTCGCCTCCCGACTCGCGCTGGCGCAGCGGGCGGGCGGCGCGGTCGTGCCGCTGCTGACGACAATCCTCGCGTTCCTGATCGGCGGACTCGTCGTGCTCGCGACGACCGGCAAGAACCCGCTGACCACCTACAAGGCGATCTTCGAAGGAGCGGGCTTCAACTGGTTCTTCGAGGTCGGCTCGTACCAGCTGCGGGTTCCGTTCACCGATTCGCACATCTGGTTCCCGTGGAACACGAACGACTTCGAGTCGCTCGCCGCGCTCAACCTCCAGCAGACGCTGATCTTCTGGGTGCCGCTCGTGTTCACCGGCCTCGCGGTCGCGTTCGCCTTCCGCTGCGGGCTGTTCAACATCGGCGGGCAGGGGCAGTACCTCGTCGGCTCGATCATGGCCGTCTGGGTCGGCTCCTCGCTTCCCCAGCTGCCGGGCCTCATTCACATCGTCGCTGCGATCGTCGCCGGGGCACTCGCCGGAGCGGCCTGGGCCGGCATCGCCGGCCTGCTCAAGGCGCTCGTCGGCGCCCACGAGGTGATCTCGACGATCATGCTCAACTGGGTGGCGATCTGGGTCGGCGTCTTCCTGTTCGGGCTGGGCGGGCCCCTGCAGAACGACACGCAGGAGTTCGTGCCCGTCTCGAACGACATCCTCGACGAGTCGAAGCTGAAGGTCTTCTGGGGCGACCCGCTCCTGCAGGGCCTCCACGTCGGCTTCTTCGTCGCCATCGCCGCGCTCGTCGTCTACTGGATCACGCTCAACCGCACGACGCTCGGCTACGAGGTGCGCGCGGTGGGCTACAACCCCGAGGCGGCGCGCTACGGCGGCATCTCCGTCGCGAAGAACTACTTCCTGGCGATGGCGATCTCGGGCACGTTCGCGGGCCTCGCGGGCGCGATCGACATCGTCGGCTGGCAGTTCAGGATCAACACCAACGACGTGCTCCTGTCGTCGATCGGCTTCACGGGGATCGCCGTCGCGCTGCTCGGTAGAAACACGGCGTTCGGCGTTGCGCTGTCGGGGCTCCTGTTCGCTGCGCTCATCACCGGGACCTCCACGCGCAACCTCGATCCGGAGATCTTCAAGCCCGAGCTGGCCTCGAACCTGACACTCCTGATCCAGGGTCTCGTCGTGCTCTTCGTCGGCGCAGATGTGTTGATCCTCTCGCTGCTCGGCCTACGGAAGCGACGGCGGCGTAGAGCCGTGGAGACTCCGGCATGATCGAGCGGCTGCTCGCAAAGCTGCCGCGTGGCGCCCGCGCGATCGCGTGGGTCGGGATCCTCGTCGGCGTGCTGGCGTTCTGGGTCGCGCTGCCGCCGCTCGCGATCCGTCATCCGATCCTGCCGATCCTGATCGGCGTCGTCGGGATCGGCCTCGGCATCGGAGCGCTCAGCCGCGGTGTGCGTCGGCTGGCCTGGGGGGCGGTCGTGATCGGTGTCCTCGGGATCGCGCTCGGCTACCTGGCGACGCGGTCGAGCGTCGGGCACCTCGACCAGGTCGTCGTCTGGTCGGCGCTGACGGCCGCGATGCTCCGCTATGCAACCCCGCTCGCGTTCGCGGCGATGGGCGGCCTCTTCTCCGAGCGGAGCGGCGTCGTCAACATCGGCCTCGAGGGAATGATGCTCTCGGGCGCGTTCTTCGGCATCCTCGGCGCCGACAAGCTCAATCACTGGGCCCTCGGGCTCCTGTGCGCTGCGCTGGCGGGAGCGGGCTTTGCGCTCATTCACGCCTTCTTCGCGATCCATCTGCGCGCGGACCAGATCGTGGGCGGCTTTGCGATCAACTTCCTCGCGATGGGGATCACGGGCTATCTCTTCATCGACATCTACAGCGGCGAGGGGACGCCGCCGGACGTCTCCGACATCCCGGACGTCCACCTCGGCTTCCTGAAGGACTGGTACTTCGTCGGGCCCATCTTCGGTCAGCTCAACCTGATGATCTGGCTTGCCGCACTGACAATCGTCGCCACGTGGGTCGTGATGTTCAAGACGCCGATCGGGCTTCGCATCCGCGCCGTCGGGGAGCACCCGCGCGCCGCGGACACGGTCGGGATCTCCGTCTACAAGATCCGCTACGCGGCGGTCGTGCTCTCCGGCGTTCTCGCCGCGCTCGGCGGCGCTTATCTCTCGATCGGGTTTGTGAACTCGTTCAACCAGAACATGACAGCGGGACGGGGGTACATCGCGCTCGCCGCGGTCATCTTCGGCAACTGGCGACCGTGGGGAGCGGCGGCCGCAGCGCTTCTCTTCGGCTTCTCGAGCGCGCTCGCCCAGCGGCTCCCGGCCTACTCAGAGTCGGCGGCCGTCCTGTTCCAGGCGCTCCCGTACGTGCTCACACTGATCGCGGTCGCCGGAGTGATCGGCCGCTCGATCCCGCCGGCAGCAGTTGGCCGTCCCTACAAGAAACAGTAACGGCGGACCGCCGCGCCCCGGTAGCGCGCGCCTGTCCGTCTTCATCGGCCTGCTCTCGGTCGCCGTCCTGCCTGCCGCGATCCTCGCCACACGGTGGTCGAAGACGTACGAGCTCCTGCACGCCGCGGCCGCGATACCGGTGGCGGCGCTCCTCGGCCTCCTCGCCTTCGCGCTCGCGCGCCGAGCGAGGTCGCGCCTCGCGCCGACGCTCGGCCACCCGAAAGGGACCCGGACGGCTCGTCTCGGCCGTCTTCTCGGCCTGCTCGGATTCCTGCTCGCGCTGACCGCGGCAGGCTCGGTCGGGATCTACGCGGTGCTCTCTCTCGTCGCGGACTAGGCGCTCGCAGACACGCCCGCTACCATGCGGCGAATGTTCGAGATCGGCAACAGCCTCCGTGAGGCGCGCCTGCGCCGTCACATCGAGTTCACGGACGCTGAGCACGGTACGAAGATCCGCGGCAAGTACCTGCGTGCGCTGGAGGACGAGCGCTTCGAGCTGCTCCCTTCGCACACCTACATCAAGGGCTTTCTCCGCTCGTACGCGGAGTATCTCGGACTCGACGGGCAGCTCTACGTCGACGAATACAACTCCCGCTTCGTCGTCGGCGAGGAGGATGGTCCCGTCCGCTCGCCGCGGCGCGTCCCCGCGGCCCGAGCCAGGCGGGCGGATCGACGGGAGTCGAACATCGTCCTGCTCGGATTGATTGCGATCGGCGTCGTCACCGCGCTCGTGATCGTGGCGTGGCGCTTCGGCAACGCGCCGAGCCCGCCCGTCCGCGGCCTGAATACGACGTCGCAGACCACCCCGGCGGCCGTGCCGCAGGTGTCCGGCTCGGCGCGGCTCGAGCTGCGCGCGACCCGCGGCGACTCGTACATGATCGTCAAGTCGAGCAGCGTGATCGGGAAGGTCCTCTACCAGGGCACGCTCGAGAAGGGCCAGCGCCAGCGCTTCGACGGCAAGGTGCTCTGGCTACAGCTGGAGACGCCGCGGAACGTGCTCGTGAAGCTGAACGGCAACCGCGTGAAGCTTGCCCCGGCCGTCAAGGCGCAGGGCGTCTTCGTGACCGCGAAGAAGATCTTCGCCGCCGACTCGCGTTGAGCCAGGCGGGAGCCCGGCCACGGGCGGTGATCGTCGTCACGGGCAGCGAGCTCGTGCGGGGCGAGCGGACAGATCTCAATGGGCCCTTCCTCGCGCGGTCGCTGTTGGCGCTCGGGGTCGAGCCCACCCGGATCCAGATCGTCGGGGACAACCCCGTCGACCTCGAGGTCGCCGTGCGCGACGCGGTCGGTTCGGCTGATCTCGTGGCGTGCTCGGGTGGCCTCGGGCCGACGCACGACGATCGCACCGTGGAAGTCGTCGCCAAGGTGGCCGGCCGGGCGCTCCACGTCGACCAGGAGCTCGAGGCCCAGATCGAGGGCGTCTCGCGGATGGCTGCGGAGCGGATGAAGCGGCCCTATGCGGACTTCGCGCAGGGCGTGACGAAGCAGGCGACGGTGCCGGAGGGCGCGGACGTCCTCGGGCTGGCGGGCACAGCGCCGGGTCTCGTCATCGACGCGAACGGGACGCCGGTCGTCGTGCTCCCGGGGCCGCCGCCCGAGCTACAGCGGCTGTGGCCGAAGGCACTCGAGACGGAAGCCGTCCGCCGGGTCCTGGACCGCGGCAGGCCGCCGCTCCGGAAGACGCTCAGGTTCTTCGGGCCCGGCGAGTCGCAGGTCGCGCAGGCGTTCCAGGAAGCCGGCGGCGACGGCGATGGGCTCGAGGTGACGATCTGCGCACGCAACTTCGAGATCCACGTCGACCTGGTCGCGGACCCGAGCGCCGAGGACCGGCTGCTCGAGCTCGAGTCGGCGCTCACGGAACGCCTTGGCACGTTCCTCTACTCGAGCGACGGCCGCACGGTCGAGGAGATCGTGCTCGACCGTGGTCGCGAGCGCGGCTGGACGCTGGCGACGGCCGAGTCCTGCACCGGTGGCCTCGTCGCGGCGGCACTGACCGCGATCCCAGGCTCCAGCGACGTGATCGTGGGTGGGATCGTCTCCTATTCGAACGAGGTCAAGATCGATCAGCTCGGGGTTCCCGCGGAGCTGATCGAAGAGCATGGTGCGGTCTCCGCGGAGGTCGCGGAGGCTATGGCGCACGGAGCCCGGGAGCGCTTCGGCGTCGAGGTGGCGGTCGCGGTCACCGGCGTCGCCGGCCCGGGTGGGGGGACCGAGGAGAAGCCCGTCGGGCTCGTCTATCTCCACGCCGAAACGCCCGGTGGCAGCCGCGGGTCGTCCTTCAGCTTTCCCGGTGACCGCGACTCGATCAGGCGGCGCTCGGTCATCGCCGCCCTGCATCTCGTGCGGCGACTGTTGGAACAGAATGGTGACGATTCCGTGTGAGCTCGGCGGGTAGCGTTGGAGGGGATGAGCGGCTCCGCCTCTTCCTCGCCCTCCAGCTCCCCGACCACGTCGTCACGAGGCTCATGGAGTGGCAGGGCCGTGAGCTTGCTCGCTCCGTCCACGGGCGCCTCGTTCCCCGGGAGAACCTGCACGTCACGTCGCGTTTCTCGGCTCCCGACCCGCCCGGGACCTCGAAGCAATCCTCGGCGTCCTCGCCGAGGCTGCTCGAGCCACTGCGGCGCCGGTGTTCGAGGTCGTGCGCTACCGCGAGACGCGTAGCGTCGGCATGCTCGAGCTCGGGGACCGTACCGGCAACGCTGCGCTGCTGGCACGCAGGCTCCACGACGCGCTTGCCGCGCTCGACGTCTACCGGCCCGAGCGCCGTGCCTGGCTGCCGCACGTCACCGTGCTCCGCTTTCGCGAGCGGCCGCGGCTCCAGCCGCCCCTGCCGGAGCTCGGGGCGTTCGCTCCGTCCGGTGCGGCTGCTTTCCTATCCCGTCTGCACCCGTCCGGGGCGGTCTACGAGGTGCTCGAATCGTTTCCACTGAATCGCTGAACAGCAGGAGGATGAGCAGATGAACCGTGAAGAAGCTCTCGACGTCGCCCTCGGGCAGATCGAGCGTGCGTTCGGAAAAGGCTCGGTCATGAAGATGAGCGACCAGGCCCAGGTGCAGATCGGCGCGATCTCGACAGGCTCGCTCTCGCTCGACGTCGCCCTCGGCATCGGCGGCCTGCCGCGCGGGCGCGTGATCGAGCTCTTCGGGCCGGAGAGCTCGGGCAAGACGACGCTCGTCTACCACGTGATCGCCGAGGCGCAGCGGCGCGGCGGCATCTGCGCCTTCATCGATGCAGAGCACTCGATGGACCCGCAGTACGCACGCAAGATCGGAGTCAACGTCGACGACCTGCTGGTCTCCCAACCGGACACGGGTGAGCAGGCGCTCGAGATCACCGAGTTGCTCGTGCGGTCCGGTGCGCTCGACGTCGTTGCGGTCGACTCGGTCGCGGCGCTGACGCCGAAGGCGGAGATCGAAGGTGAGATGGGCGACAGCCATATGGGTCTCCAGGCGCGGCTGATGAGCCAGGCGCTGCGGAAGCTCGCCGGCACGCTCAACCGCACCGACACGATTTGCCTCTTCACGAACCAGCTCCGCGAGAAGATCGGCGTCATGTTCGGGAGCCCCGAGACCACGCCGGGCGGTCGTGCGCTCAAGTTCTATGCCTCCGTGCGGCTCGACATCCGCCGGATCGAGACGCTCAAGGACGGGGCAGAGGCCTACGGCAACCGCGTTCGGGTCAAGGTGGTCAAGAACAAGGTCGCGCCGCCGTTCAAGCAGGCCGAGTTCGACATCATCTACGGCACGGGCATCTCCTGGGAGAGCACCGTCCTCGACGTCGGGATCGAGCGGAAGATCGTGCAGAAGTCGGGCTCGTACTTCAGCTACGGCGACGAGCGGCTCGGGCAGGGGCGCCAGAACGCAGCTGCGTTCCTGCGCGAGCACCCGGACCTCGTGCAGCAGATCCTCGCAGACATCCAGGTCCAGGCCGGGCCGGAGCAGGCGGTGTCGGCACGATTGCTGCCGACCGTCGCCGGCGCGGAGCAGGTGACGCCGGTCGTCGACGAGCTCGAGGAAGCGGAGGGCGTCGAGGAGGTCGAGGAAGCCGCCTCCGCGGCCTAGGCCGGGGGTAGGAAGCGGATGGCGGAGCGGCCGGACGCCGTCGAGACGGCGCTGCGTGCGCTCCGCTTCCACGATCGCACCGCCGCGGAGCTCGATGCGCGTCTCGCCCAGCGTGGCGTCGACGAGGCCGCACGCGTGGAGGCGCTCGAGACGCTCGAACGGATCGGCTACGTGGACGACGAGCGCTTCGCCCTCACCAGGGCGGAGCGGCTCGCTGAACGCGGATCGGGCGACGCCCTGATCCGCGACGATCTCGAACGGCGGGGGGTCGCGGCAGAGCTCGTCGAAGCGGCGCTCGCCGGGATCGAGCCGGAACGTGAGCGGGCCACGCGGATCGTCGAGCGGCGCGGCCCCGGCGTCAAGACTGCCCGTTACCTCGTTGCGAGAGGATTCGGGGAGGACGCTCTACAGGGGGTCGTTGCGCAGGAGGACTGAGAAGCGATAGGATTGGAGGTGCTTCCATTCGACGTTTTACCTGCAAGCGCGTGCTTTTCCGAAAACTACTGAAACCTTGACTCGTCCTCTTTCGACCATTGCATCTGCCCGGCGCCCAGGAGGAGCCGCCGGCTTCAGCTTGATCTGACGCGCCCGAGGTCCGGAATCGGCCGCTGCAGGCCGTGCGCCGGATGTGAGCACCGAGGCCGGCTTTTCGAGGCCTGCCCCGGTCAATCGACCTTCTCCCCCTGGAGGCAGGACGCCATGCTCACGACGCTCGCGGCGCTCATCGGACTCGCTCTCGGTTCCGGCCTCGCTGCGGCGTTGCTGATGTTCCGGAGCGGCTCGCGCGTGCACGTCGCCGAGCGGGAAGCCGAGACGATCCGCCGGGAGGCGCAGATCGAGGCGCGGGAGCTGGCCGTCAAGCTCCGGGGTGAGGTCGAGAACGAGGTGCAGGAGCGGCGTGCCGAAGCCGCGAGAGTCGAGGAGCGGATGACGGGTGCCGAGCACGAGCTCGCGCGCAGGTCAACGGAGGTCGAACGCCGAGAGCAAGGGCTGGCCGACCGGGAGACGCATGTCAAGCAGCTCCAGGACGACCTGAAGGGGGCCAAGGACGAAGCGCTCGTGCAGCTCGAGAAGGCCGCGGGGCTGACAGTCGCAGAGGCGAAGCACCACCTGCTCGAGCGTTCTCAAGATCTGATCCGTCACGAGCTCGCACGCAGCGTCCGCCAGCAGGAGGAGGAGGCGCGCACAGAGTCGAGGCGACGTGCCCGGGCGCTCATTGCAGACGCGCTCCAGCGCGTCGCTGCAAGTCACACCGCCGAGACCACGGTCACCGTCGTCCAGCTGCCGTCCGATGACATGAAGGGCCGGATCATCGGACGCGAGGGACGCAACATCCGGGCGCTCGAGCACCTGACGGGCGTCGACTTCATCATCGACGACACACCTCAGGCGGTCGTCCTCTCCTCCTTCGACGGCCTGCGGCGCGAGGTGGCGCGCACGACGCTCGAGAAGCTGATCGAGGATGGGCGAATCCATCCGGCACGGATCGAGGAGATGTACTACCTCTCGAAGGCCGAGCTCGAGGATCACGTCCGCCAGGCAGGGGAGCAGGCGGTCTTCGAGGCGCGCTGCGGCGAGTTCCACGAAGAGCTGGTGAAGATCATCGGCAAGCTGCGCTACCGGACGAGCTACGGGCAGCACGTCCTCAAGCACACACTCGAGGTCGTGCACCTGGCCGGGATCATGGCGAGCGAGCTCGGCGCGAGCGTGAAGACCGCGAAGCGGGCCGCGCTGCTGCACGACATCGGGAAGGCGATGACCCACGAGGTCGAGGGCTCGCACGCGATCATCTCGGCGCAGCTCGCGAAGCGCTACGGCGAGAGCCAGGGCGTGGTGCACGCGATCGAGGCGCACCACTACGAGGTGCAGCCCCAGACCGTCGAGGCCGTGCTCCTGATCGCGGCCGACGCCATCTCCGCGTCTCGTCCCGGCGCCCGCGGCGAGAGCCTCGAGCACTACATCAAGCGGCTGGGCGCGCTCGAGGACATCGCGAAGGCGAAACCCGGCGTGGCAAACGCGTATGCGCTTCAGGCCGGCCGCGAGATCCGGGTGATGGTCGAGCCGACCGAGGTCGACGACGACGCCGCGGTCCTCCTCTCACACGAGATCGCCCGCGAGATCGAGGACCAGCTCGAGTACCCCGGCCAGGTGAAGGTGATCGTGATCCGCGAGAGCCGCGCGATCGAGGTGGCCAAGTAACACTTTGTAACTTGGCGCCTGGCTAGACTGACCGACCGATGCGGCGCTACCACGTCACCACGTTCGGCTGCCAGATGAACGCGCACGACTCCGAGCGGATCAAGGGGATGCTCGAGTCCCTCGGACTCGGCGAGGCACCGTCTCAGGAGCATGCCGACGTACTCGTGTTCAACACGTGCACGATCCGCGAGAAGCCCGACACGAAGCTCGCCGCCTACCTGGGCGACGCGGGTGCGCGGAAGCGTGAGAATCCGGAGCTCGTCGTCGCAGTCGGCGGGTGCTACGCAGAGGCGCAGCGCGAGCGGATCTTCGAGCTCTACCCGCAGGTGGACGTCGCGTTCGGCCCCGGCTCGATTCCCCACCTCGGCGAGTGGCTGGGAGCCGGGGGAGAGGCGCCACGCGGCCGCTTCGGCACCCACGATCACTTCGCCGGTGACCTGCCGATGCATCGCGAGCGCGCGTTCAGCGCGTGGGTGCAGGTCTCGATGGGCTGCAACTCGAAGTGCGCGTACTGCATCGTCCCTGCCGTCCGGGGCCGGGAGCAGAGCCGGCGGCCGGGCGAGATCGTCGCCGAGGTCACCCGGCTCGCCGCCGACGGTGTGCGGGAGGTGACGCTGCTCGGGCAGAACGTCAACTCCTGGGGCCGTGACCTGCGCCCCGAGCTCGAGACCGAGTTCGGCGAGCTCCTGCGCGCCTGCGACGCGGTGGACGGAATCGACCGGATTCGCTTCACGAGCCCGCACCCGAAGGACTTCCGCGACCCCGTGATCGCTGCGATGGTCGAGTGCGACGCGGTCTGCGAGCACATCCACCTGCCGCTCCAGTCCGGCTCGAGCCGGATCCTGAAGGCCATGCGCCGCACCTACGACGCGGAGCGCTATCTCGCACTCGTCGCCAGGCTTCGAGACGCGATCCCCGGTCTCGCACTGGGCACGGACGTCATCGTCGGCTTCCCGGGCGAGACGGAGGAGGACTTCGAGCGGACGATCGAGCTCGTCGAGCAGGTGCGGTACGACAGCGCCTTCACCTTCATCTACTCGCCACGGCACCGAACCGAGGCGGCACAGCTCCCGGATCAGGTGCCGGATCAGGTGAAGCACGAGCGGCTCGAGCGGCTCGTGGACGTCGTGCAGCGGATCGCGTCCGAGCGGAACGCGGAGCGGGTCGGAACGACGGAGGAGGTGCTCGTGGAGGGCCGGAGCCGAACCGATGCGAGCCTGCTGCGGGGGCGGACGCGCGGGAACACGATGGTCAACTTCACCGGCGACGGCGTTCCGGGCGAGCTCGTCGACGTCCTGATCGCGGGCTCCACCTCGACCACGTTGCGTGGCGCGCAACGCGCGGCGGTGGCCGCTTGACGCGCGTTCTGATCACGGGGTCTTCCGGTCAGATCGGGACGAATCTCGCGTTGCGGCTACAGGCCGACGGACACGAGGTCTTCGGCGTGGACAAGCGGCAGAACTCGTGGACGGACGAGTTCCGCTACCTGCTCCAGGACCTCGCGGGGCACTACGCCCCTTTTCCGGGCGGGATCAACGGCGTCGAGTACCCGGAGGTGGACCTCGTCGTGCACCTCGCCGCACACGCAAAGGTGCACCAGCTCGTCCAGCAGCCGCACCGCGCACTGGAGAACGTGATGATGACGTTCAACGTGCTCGAGTACGCACGGCAGATGCAGCTGCCGATCGTGTTCTCTTCCAGCCGCGAGGTGTACGGCGACGTCCACCGCTTCGAGGAGTACGGGGAGCAGGTTGCCGACTTCGCGTACACCGAGAGCACCTACTCGGCGTCGAAGATCAGCGGCGAGGCGTTCGTCTACTCCTATGCGCGCTGCTATGGACTGCCGTATCTCGTCTTCCGTTTCTCCAACGTCTACGGCCGCTTCGACAACGATCTGCAGCGCATGGTTCGCGTGTTGCCGCTGTTCACGCATGCGATCTCGCGCGGTGAGCCGATCACGGTGTACGGAGGCCGTGAAAAGACTCTCGACTTCACGTTCATCGATGACTGCGTGGACGGGATCGTGAGCGGAATCGAGGCACTCGCCGAGGGCCGCGTCGTCAACCAGACGATCAACCTCGCCTATGGTCAGGGCAATACGCTCGTCTACGCCGCGGAACGAATTGCGGCGGAGCTCGGTGCCGAGCCGCAGATGGCGATAGCTCCGTCGCTGCTCGGCGAGGTGACTCACTACGTCGCCGACCTGAGGAAAGCGCGCGGATTGCTCGGCTACGACCCCCAGGTGTCGCTGGACGAAGGTATCGCCCGGTCGGTCGCCTGGTTCAAGGAGCACCGAGCCGCACACCCCGAGGAGGACGTGCCCGTGACGGCAGCCCATGAGGGAACGCCCCACGATGCCGAGCTCGGCTGGAAGTCGCTCGCCAGCACCTAGAGTCAGCGTCCTCGCGATCTTCGGCCCGACCGCATCGGGCAAGAGTGCTGTTGCGGAGGCGATCGCCGAGCGGATCCCGGCGGAGCTCGTGTCCGCCGACTCGATGCAGGTCTACCGGGGGCTTCCGATCCTCACGAACCAGGACGCCCGCGCGCGGCTCGTCGGCATCTGGCCGCTGGATCGCCAGGGCACAGTCGGCGAGTTTCAGAAGCTGGCGCACCAGGCGATCGACGAGATCGTCGCGGCAGGCCGAACAGCCGTCGTCGTCGGCGGCTCCGGCCTCTGGTTCCAGGCGGCGCTGACCGATGTCCGGCTGCCGCCGGACGTGCCGGCCGGCGCGCGAGCGCACTGGGAGCGGCTCTACGATAGGCGCGGCCCCGAGGTCGCACACGGTCTCCTCCAAGCCCGCGATCCCCGAGCCGCCGGCCAGGTGCACCCGAACGACCGCAAGCGCGTGGTGCGGGCCCTCGAGCTCTGGCAGGCCGGCGCAACGCTGACGCCGGAGCGGCCGCGCCTCTGGACCGCGGCGCTGCGCCTTCCGACCCTCGTCGCCGGCCTCGCCGTCCCGCGCGAGACGCTCGCGACACGGATCAACTCGCGCGCGGCGGCAATGTTCGAACAGGGGGTGGAGGCGGAGGTGCGGGCCGCCGGCAACGTCGTTCCGCAGGTGATCGGCGTGCACGCCGTGCGCGAGCTTCCCCGGTCCGAGGCGATCGCCGAGCTCGAACGCGCAACGCAGCGTTTCGCGGCCTACCAGCGCAAGTGGATGCGCAGGATCCCGGGCATCGTCATGATCGACGCGGACCGGCCGGTGGGAGAGGTGGCGGATACGATTCTCGAAATCGCGGGCGATCGATGACGGACACCTCATTCTCGAGCCGCTTCCTGGAAACGTGAGCGACCAGCAGCCGCCTCTCCTCGCGCGACGCTCGAGCGCAAATGAAGTGACGGCGTCAACCCCCGATGGGGCATACCGTCAAGCCAGAGTTGGCGCCTACGCTTGTATCCATGGCTCAGAGTGAGATCGATGTCGCGTGCGCCAATTGCGGTCGACCAGGTCGCGTGGGCGGCACATTGGAAAACGGCTGGCGCTACTTCAGGGATGGCGTTGGGGAGCTCGTCCTGTTCTGCGCGCTCTGTGTGCGCCTCGGATCTCGTCCTGACGCGCCGGCTTCGACCGAAGAGACCAATCAGGGACGCCACTGAGAAGCCCTACCGAGGATTGCGGTCTAAGCCGGAGCGGCCCCGCCTGTGGATGCGCCGCATCCCCGGCATCGTCATGATCGACGCGGACCGGCCGGTGGGAGAGGTGGCGGATGCGATTCTCGAAATGGCACGCGCTCGGTAACAGCTACCTGCTCGTCGAGCGGGGAGATGGCGGTCGGCCGCTCGACTCCGAGCTTGCGCGCAGGCTCTGCGACGTGCGGTACGGAATCGGCTCCGACGGCGTGCTCGAGGTCGTCGCGGTCGAGGGCGCGCAGGCCGAGATCGTGATCTGGAACCCCGACGGCTCCGTGGCCGAGTTCTCGGGCAACGGCAGCCGCATCGCCGCCGCGTGGCTCGGACGGCGGGCAGGCGCGCCTCAGGTGACGATCGCGGTCTCCGGACGCTCGTACCCCGCGGCCGTTCGCGACGACGGAACTATCGCGATGGGCGTCGGGGACGTGGAGGTGGGGGAGATCGAGACGGTCGAGCTCGGTGAGGAGCGGGTCGAGCTGACCGCGGTGTCCGTCGGCAACCCGCACGCGGTCGTACGTGGTAACCCGGAGCGCGAGGAGTTGCTTCGCCTCGGCCCGCAGCTGGAGGTGAACGAGCGCTTCCCCAACCGGACGAACGTTCAGCTGATCCGCGTGGACGGGGTGAACCAGCTGACGGTGCTCGTGTGGGAGCGCGGAGCGGGGGAGACGAGTGCATCGGGGTCGAGCGCGGTCGCTGCTGCCGCCGCTGCGGTCACGAACGGCTGGTGTGAGAGCCCGGTGACCGTGCGCATGCCCGGCGGTGAGCTGCGCGTCGAGCTGGACGAGCAGAACCGGATCACGCTCGTCGGCCCCGCAGAGGAGATCTGCGACGGCGACGTAAGGCTCTAGACCGCGAGCTCGAACTCTCGCAGAACGGCGTTCAGGCTCAGGCGCTCGTCGTGGGATTCCTGGCGCCAGCCGATGATCAGCGCACAGTCGATCTGGTAGGTACCGGCGGGGAAGTCCTTCGGCCGCGTACCCGGAACGACAACCGCGCGTGGCGGAACGGCGCCGCGGTGCTCGACCGGCTCGGAGCCCGTGACGTCGATGATCGGCACGCTCGCGGTCAGTGAGACGTTCGCCGCGAGAATTGCCCCGGCGCCGATGCGCACGCCCTCGGTGACGATGCAGCGGGAGCCGAGGAACGCGCCGTCCTCGACGATCACGGGGGTCGCGTTCGGCGGCTCGAGCACGCCGCCGATGCCGACACCGCCCGCGAGGTGCACGTCGGCACCGATCTGGGCACAGGAGCCCACCGTCGCCCAGGTGTCGACCATTGTGCGCGGCCCGACCCAGGCGCCGATGTTCACGTAGCCGGGCATGAGCACGACGCCTTCCGAGAGGAACGAGCCGTAGCGCGCGACCCCGGGCGGGACGATCCGGACGCCGGGGGCATGCTGCTTCAGCGGAATCTTGTCCTGGAACGAGAACGGTCCGACCGTGATCGGCTCGACCTTGCGCAGCCGGAAGTACTCGAGGATCGCCTGCTTCGCCTCGACGTCGACGACCCACTCGTCGCCGACCTTGCTCGCGACGCGCCGCTCGCCGCTGTCGAGCCCCGCGACGATCTCCTCGGCGAGCTCGGGGGTCACAGCACCTCTTCCAGGATCGCGACGGCACGTCCGCACTCGGTCTCCGAGGGCACGAGCGCCACGCGGAAGTAGCCCTCGCCGGCGGGCCCGAGATACGAGCCGGGCGCGACGAGGACACCGTGCTCGAGCAGGCGCTCCGCGAACCCCGCGGATGTCTCGCCGGCAGGCACAACGAGCCAGAGGTACATCGTCGCCTCGCTGCCCGCGACCCGGATCCCTTTGCGCTCGAAGAGGTCGAGCAGAAGCGTACGCTTGCGGCCGTAGCGCTCGCGCGTCTGCTCGACGTGCTCCTCGTCCCCCCAGGCGACCACCGACGCGCGCTGCACGAACTCCTGCGGTGCGGTTCCGACCGTCGGCCGGAACGCCTTGAGGGCGCCGATCAGCTCCCGGTCGCCCGCTGCGAAGCCGCTGCGATACCCCGTCATCGAGCTCCGCTTCGAGAGCGTGTTGAAGACGATGACGTTCGTCCGGTCCTCGACCTGAAGAGCTGAGGCAGGCGGCTCGCCGAACCAGAGCTCGGTGTACGCCTCGTCGGAGGCGAGGACGAATCCATGTTCCCGGGCCAGGCCGGCAAGCCGCTCGTAGAAGGCGAGCGGCGCCGTCGCGCACGTCGGGTTGTTCGGGTAGTTGACCCAGAAGACCGCGAGCCGGGCCCAGGTCTCGCCGTCGATCGCCTCGAGGTCGGGGAGGAAGCCGTTCTCCTCACGCAGTGGCAGCGCCAGCGGTCGCGCGTGCGCAAAGAGCGCGCCGCGCTCGTACACCGGGTAGCCCGGGTCGGTGTACGCAACCGTGTCGCGCGTCCCGTCTGCGTCGACGACGGCGAGCGCGAAGCTGAAGATCGCCTCCTTGCTGCCGAGCGTGGGGATCACCTCGGTGTCGGGATCGAGCTCGACGGCGAAGCGGCGAGCGGCCCAGGCGACGATCGCCTCGCGCAACTCGGGCAGTCCGACGGCTGCCGGGTAGCCCATCCGCTCGCGCAGGCCGGCCACGAGCGCCTCGCGGATCAGCGGGTCGGTCGGCTCCTGCGGGTCGCCCATGCCAAAGTCGATCACCTCGATCCCGCGCTCCTCGACGCGCCGCGCGGCCTCGTTCAGGCGTACGAAGGGATACGTGGTCTGGCGCTCGAGAATGGGGGAGACAGGCACGGTCAGACGGTACCCGTGACGAAGGCCCAGAGCGACTCGAACGATCGCTCGAGCGCGGCGATCTCGACCTGCTCGTCGCGGCGATGGGCGTAGCGGGTCGCGCCGGGGCCGAAGTTGACGGCGTCGATCCCGCGCGACGTGAAGTCGGCGACGTTCGTCCAGGCCTGCTTCGGCTCGAGCGCGAGGTCTCCCGCTGTGCGCAGGCGGTGCACGAGGGCAGAGTCGGTGACGACGCGGGCCGGGGGAGAGTCGCCTGCGTGCTCGTACGTCGCGCCCTCCGGGAGCAGGCTGCGGAGATAGGCGTCGGCGCTCGAGGGGGCGCGGTCCGGGGCGTAGCGGAAGTTGACGTTCGCTACCACCCGGTCGGGGATGACGTTGCTCGCGATCCCGCCCTCGATCTGGGTGATGCTTGCGACCTCGGTGAAGGTGAGCCCGCCGATCTCGACCGGCCTCGGTTCGATCTGGGCATAGGCGCGGAGCCCGTCGAGGGCCTTGTCGATCGCGTTCTCGGCCGTCCACGGTCTCGCCGAGTGGCCGCTGACCCCGTGAAAGACGATCCGGGCGTTCATGTTGCCGAGGCAGCCGGCCTGGATCGTGTTGTCGGTGGGCTCGAGCAGGATCGCCAGCTCCGCCTCGTGCACGAGCCGCGACCGGTCGAAGAGGTCGGGCAGCGGGCTGTGCTCGGCCGGCAGCTCCTCCTTGCCGAACGCGAGCAGCGCGATGTCGACCGCCGGCTCGATCGCGCGCTCGTCGAGTTCCCGTGCGAGCTCGAGCATCACTGCCAGGCCGCCCTTCATGTCGCTCGCTCCGAGCCCGACCACGGCGCCGTTCTCGATCCGGCCGGGGACGTTCGCCTGTGCCGGCACCGTGTCGTAGTGGCCGGCGAGCACGACGAGGGGGCGTCCGGCGGCCCGCGGACGAGCCCAGACGAACGCGTCCTCGCCTTCGTACTCCGGCTCGAAGGAGGCCGGGACGAGGGAACGGACGTGTGCGGCGATCTCCGCCTCGTTGCGGCTCTCGGACGGGATGTTCACGAGCTCGAGCGCGCGGGCAGCGAGCCGGTCGGCGAGGGCGGACATCGTCGGCAAGCGTGGCACAATCCCCGGGATGACGACGCGCCAGCAAACGAGTTCGGGCATCGAGCCCGAACGCGGGCTCGTGCTGGCCGTCCTCCCGAAGTCCGCCGACGCCGAACAGGAGCTCGGCGAGCTGCGCGAGCTGGCGCGCACGGCGGGCGTCGAGCCGATCGGCGAGATCGTCCAGCAGCGTGCGAACCCCGATCCGCGCACGTACGTGGGGAAAGGAAAGCTCGCGGAGCTGAAGCGGGCCTACGAGGACACCAGGGCCGAGGTCCTGCTCGTCGACGACGAGCTCGAACCGTCGCAGCAGAAGGCGCTCGAGAATGCGCTCACCGCGCGCGTGGTCGACCGGACGCAACTGATCCTGGACATCTTCGCCCAGCACGCCACGAGTGCCGAGGGGAAGCTGCAGGTCGAGCTCGCCCAGCTCGAGTACAACCTGCCGCGGATGCGGGGCATGTGGCAGCACCTGGAGCGCCTCGGCGGCGGTTCCGGCGCACTCGGGGCCGGCGTCGGAACGCGAGGGCCCGGCGAGTCCCAGCTCGAGACCGACCGGCGGATCGCGCGCCGAAAGATCTCGCTCCTGCGCCGCCGCCTCCGCGACCTCGGCAAGCAACGCACCGTGCGGCGAAAGGAGCGTGCGCAGAGCGGCACGCCGACGGTCGCGCTGGCGGGCTACACGAACGTCGGCAAGTCGACGCTGCTGAACGCTCTCACCGGCTCCGAGGTGAGCGTCGAGAACCGCCTCTTCGAGACGCTCGATCCGACGACGCGTGCATTCGAGCACGACGGCAAGCGGTACCTCGTCACCGACACCGTCGGTTTCATCCGCCGGCTGCCGACGCAGCTCGTCGAGGGCTTCGCCTCGACGCTGGAGGAGACGCTCGTTGCGGATCTCATCCTGCACGTCGTCGATGCGTCGGAGACCGACGACCGGCTCGAGGAGATGATCGCCTCGGTCGATACGGTCCTCCACGAGATCGGCGCCGACGAGGTGCCGCTCGAGCTCGTCCTGAACAAGATCGACCGCGTCGATCCGCTCGGGCGCAAGCGGCTGGCGAATGGCTTTCCCGGTGCCGTTCAGATCTCGGCGGTGACGGGCGAGGGAGTCGACGATCTCCGCGCGAGGATCGCCGATCGATTCGCCGACAGGTACGAGGACGTCCGGCTGCTGCTGCCCTACGAGGATGGCGGCAAGCTCGCCGAGCTCTACGCGCTCGGGGCGCCGATCCACGAGCGCGAGGACCTGGAGCACGGTGTGCTGATCCGTGCGCGCCTGCCGCAGCGCGAGGTGCGACGTTTTGCCCGCTATCTCGTCGCGGACGCGCACGAAGGCTCGGCGGCGGAACGCGTGTGATCGACCTTCCGGTCGCGCGTCTGCGCGAGGACGCCATCCTTCCCTCGCAGGCTTACGAGGGTGACGCGGGGCTCGACCTGGCCGCCTGCGAGCGGCTCGAGCTCGGTCCCGGAGAGCGAGGCGTAGTCGGGACCGGTCTCGCAGTCGCGGTGCCCGAGGGGTGGGCCGGTCTCGTGCTGCCCCGCTCCGGCCTCGCCGCGAAGCACGGAATCACGATCGTCAACTCGCCCGGGTTGATCGATGCGGGGTACCGCGGCGAGGTGAAGGTGATCATGCTCAACACCGACGAGCGCGAGCCGTTCGTCGTCGAGCCCGGAATGAGGATCGCGCAGCTCGTGCTCGTCGAGGCGGCGGGCGTGCGGCTGCTCGAGCTGGACGAGCTCTCGATCAGCGAACGCGGCACCGCCGGGTTGGGCTCGTCGGGATGATGGGGGCGGAGCCCAGGATCCGCGTCTCGGCGCTCCTGCGCTGGGGCGACGGCATCCTGCTCTGCCGGCACGACAAGCGCGGGCGCGACGTCTGGCTGCTCCCGGGCGGCGGCGTTCACTCGGGTGAGACGCTGATGGACGCGCTCGACCGCGAGATCGCCGAGGAGGTCGGGATCGCCGCGCCACCGCTCGAGGGGCCGATCGCAATCGTCGACTCGATCGCGCCCGGTCTCTCGCTGACGACGAAGCACGTCGTTCACATCATCTTCGCGGGGGAGGTCAGCGGGTCACTGGAAGCGGTCGTGTCCACCGACGAGGCCGTTCGCGGACATCGCCTGTTCACCTTCGATGAGCTCGATGGGATCGTGCTGCACCCGCCGATCCAGCGCTTCCTTCAGCGCCGGCGCCCCGGCGACCCGGCGGTGTACCTCGGGGCGCTGTGGATCCCGTGAAGGAGCTGCTCGGCCTGACGGCTGACTACGCGGCACAGTTCCTCGGCACGCTGGACGATCGGCCCGTGAGGGCCGAGGCTTCGGTCGAGGAGTTGGTGGAGGCTCTGGGTGGCCCTTTGCCCGAGGAGGGAACCGCGGACGCGCAACTCCTGGCCGAGCTGATCGCCGGAGCCGAGCCGGGCGTCGTGGGCACTCAGACCGGTCGTTACTTCGGCTTCGTGATCGGTAGCGCGCTGCCGGCGTCCGTCGCCGCCGACTGGCTGGCGACTCTGTGGGATCAGAACGGCTTCTCCGTGGTCACCTCGCCAGCCGCCGCCGCTGTGGAGGAAGTTGCCGCCGAGTGGCTGACGGAGCTCCTGGGGCTCCCGGAGGGCGTCTCGAGCGGCTTCGTCACGGGCGCCCAGGGTGCGAATACGACCGCTCTCGCCGCAGCGCGTCAGCACGTGCTCGCACACGCCGGCTGGGATGTCGCGCGGGACGGCCTGAACGGAGCGCCGCGGATTCGCGTCCTCGTCGGGGGCGAGCGGCACGTGACGGTCGACCGGTCACTGCGCCTGCTCGGACTCGGGACCGCCGCCCTCGAGATCGTGGCCGCGGACGGTCAGGGCCGGATGCGGGCGGACGCTCTCAGCGACGCCCTCCGGGACGCGGCCGGGCCCACGATCGTGTGCGCGCAGGCGGGGAACGTCAACACCGGAGCTTTCGACCCGCTCGGGGAGATCGCAGACGCATGCGAGACGGCAGGGGCGTGGCTGCACGTCGACGGCGCCTTCGGCCTGTGGGCCGCCGCCAGCCCGCGTCTCAGGCACCTCGTCGACGGGGTCGAGCGCGCAGACTCCTGGGCGACAGACGCGCACAAGTGGCTCAACGTTCCGTACGACTCGGGAGTCGTCTTCTGCCGGCATCCCGATGCGCAGGCGGAGGCTATGGCTGTCTCCGCGAGCTATCTCCAGCGCGGCGGCGGCCGCAGCCCGTCCGACTGGGTGCCCGAGTCGTCTCGCCGTGCGCGCGGATTCGCCGTCTGGGCGGCCCTGCGCGCGCTCGGCAGCAACGGCGTTGCGGATCTGGTCGATCGCTGCTGCGATCACGCGCGCGCCTTTGCCGACGAGCTCGGCTCGCACGAGGGGGTCGAGATCCTGAACGAGATCGTCCTCAACCAGGTCCTCGTCCGCTTCGGCGACGACGACGACAAAACCCGAGGGGTGGTCCGACGCGTGCAGGCCGACGGCACCTGCTGGCTCGGTGCGACGGACTGGCAGGGCAAAGCGGCGATGCGGATCTCGGTCTCGAGCTTCCGGACGACGGCGGCGGACGTCGAGCGGTCGGCGGCTGCGATCCTGGGCGCGTTCAAGAACCTGGAGGGAGAACCGATAGAAGAGAGGTGGGCTCCCTCCGGCTGATCGTCGCGGCTGTCGCCGCCCTGCTGGCGTGCGTTGCCGCTCCGGTGTCGCAGGGCTACATGATCGAGGGGAAGCCGTGGCCGGGCGGGACGATTCGCTACTACAACGCTGCCCCCGACCAGGCCTGGCCGGTGGCCCGCGCCGTGTACGTCTGGAACCACAGCGGCGCCCGCGTCCAGTTCGTCCCGAGCTCGCTCGCGTCCGCGCAGCTCGTGATCAAGCACTACTCCCACAACCGCTGCGTCGGCCACGCCGAGGCCACGGTCGGATACGTGCCGAACGCGACGATGTGGTTGCCCCGCATCGACGAGAGCTCCCGCATCTGCAACAGCTATTCGAGCGCACACGCCGTCGCGCACGAACTGGGCCACGTACTCGGGCTCGGGCACGAGGAGCGTGGCTGTGCGCTGATGAACGGGGTTGGGACCTGGCGAGGTGCTCAACACTGCTCGCAGCATGAATACTGGACCTGGCGCTGTGGGCTCGTCGAACCGGACGATGTCAACGGCGCCGTGAAGCTCTACGGTGGCCGGACGAGCACCGCGAGCCGGGGCTCGTGCTCCGCCTACACGCCGATCCGCGAACCGGCGAGCCTCTCGGCCGAGCGCCGGGGCGACGGGGTCGTCGGTCTGCGGTTCGTGCGGCCCGCACTGCCGCTGCTGCCCCCGTTCCTCGCTGCGCTGACGCGGTACGAGGGTGGCTGGGCGCTCGCACGCTCCCGGAGCGCCTGCCCCACGGAGTTCGCCGGCGCGAAGCGCTACGCCTGGA
This sequence comes from Gaiellaceae bacterium, assembly GCA_033857955.1. Taxonomy (GTDB): domain Bacteria; phylum Actinomycetota; class Thermoleophilia; order Gaiellales; family Gaiellaceae; genus Gaiellasilicea. Next base: position 66,642 of record JAWVCW010000018.1, read on the forward strand.
GCGTCGGGATCGGGGAGCAGACCGTGATCGCCGAGCGGCTGCCTCAGCCGGGACGCTATTGCTATGCGCTCTGGTCGGCCGATCCGCTCGGCCGTCCGAGCGACGTGGCGGCGACCGCCTGGGTCACGATCTAGAACCGTCCGCCGCGACGGCGTGCACGTTCCGCCGAGACCGCATGCGCCTCCGCCTCCAGGCGGTCGGGGAGGGGCGCCAACTCCGGCGGCTCTCCGCCGGTCGCGTGCGCGAGCGCTTGCGAGAGCAGCCAGTCCGCCAGCCACGGGTTGCGGGGGAGCAGCGGGCCGTGGAGGTATGTCCCGATCGCCCGGCCGACCCGGACGCCCTCGTACCCCGACTCGCCGTCGTTTCCGAACCCTGCGATCACGCGGCCGAGTGGCTCGGCACCCTCGTCGAGGCGCGTCCGGCCGGCGTGGTTCTCGAAGCCTGCGATCGTCCGTCGCACCCCGGGCTCGAGCTCGCACTCGAGCAGGACGTCGCCGATCATCCGGCGCTCTCCTGCGACGGTGTCGTGTGGGAACAACCCCACACCGCGAAGCGACTCGCCGTGCCGGTCGAGATAGCCGCGTCCGAGGAGCTGGTAGCCACCGCACACCGCGAGTAGGGCTGCTCCCTCGTTGACCGCCTCCTCGATCGCGGAGCTCTTCTCGACCAGGTCCGGCGCAATCAAGGCCTGCTCGCGATCCTGGCCGCCGCCGATGTACAGCAGATCGTGGGCGCCCGGCCGGACCTCGTCGCCGACCGAGATCGCGGTCACGTCGAGCTCGTGTCCCCGGAGCCCCGCACGCCGCGCGAAGACCGCGATGTTGCCTCGGTCTGCGTAGATGTTCAGATAGTCGGGATAGAGGTGGCCGATCCGGATCTTCACGAGCGCTCCCAGTAGGGCTTTGCGTGACCCCGCTCGGTGAGAATCCGCCGCAGCGCGAGCATCGCGGTGTAGGTGGGGAGGACGACGAGTTCGCCACCCGGCGGCGTCAGCGTCAGCCCGCGGTCGAGGGCCCGCGCGAGATCGGGCTCGACCTCGAGGGCGCTCTCGTCGAGGCCGCCGTAGACGCAACGAACGCCGAGCTCGGCCGCGCGGTCGCCGGAGGCGATCAGATGGTCCGCGTGGACGAGCAGCGGCTCGAAGTCCACGTCCCAGATCCACGACACGTCCTTTCCGTCCGCGATCGCGTCGTTCAGTGCGACGAGCAGGAGCGCCGGAGCGCCACCTTGCTCCAGCGTGTGGACGACCTCGTTCGCACCCGCAGGATTCTTGATCAGGAGCACGAGGATCGTCTTGTCGCCGGCGGCGATTCGTTCGAAGCGGCCGAACGCTGCGCCGAAGCGCTCGAGGCCCGCCCGGATCTCGTCGAGGGGTGCGCCCAGGGCCTGTGCAAGCGCGGCGGCCCCCAGCGCGTTGTAGACGTTGTAGAGGCCCGGGAGCGGCAGCCGGACGCGGGTCGACCCTGCCGGCGTCTCGAGCTCGAACGAGACACCCTCCAGGCCGTCGAGCTCGATCGCACGCGCCCGTACCTGAAGCGGGGGCCGGTTATGACCGCATGCTGGGCAATGGTAGTCGCCCAGATGACCGACGTAGGCGGCGGCGAACTCGTAGGGCCGGCCGCAGCGCACGCAGTAGCGCGAGTCCGCCGCATGCTGGAGTGCCGGGCGGGCATGCGCTGGATCGTCGATGCCGAAGGCGATCGTGCCTGCGCGGTCGCGGCCGAGATCGCCGACCTGCGGATCGTCGCCGTTCACCACGAGCACCGTCTCCAATGGCAGCTCCGCGGTCGCTGTGCGCCAGTTTTCGGCGATGTGCTCGAGCTCGCCGTAGCGGTCCAGCTGGTCACGGAACAGATTGCCGAGAAGCACCGCGCGCGGCCGGACGCGCCGCACGATCTCGGGCAGCGCGCCCTCGTCCACTTCGAGCAGGCCGAGCTCCGCGTCGCGCTGCGTCAGGAGCGTCGAGGCGACGCCGGAGGCAAGATTCGCGCCTGAGCGGTTCCAGGCAAGGCGCCGCTTCGGCTCGAGGATCTCGGCGGCCATCGCGGTCGTCGTCGTCTTCCCGTTGGTCGCCGAGACGACCGCGGCGCCGTCCGGCAGCCGCGCCGCAAGCGCGTCGATCGCGCCCGGGTCGAGCTTCCAGAGCAGCTTGCCCGGCAGCGTCGTGCCGCCGCCCGTGCCGGCGAGGCGAGAGAGCTTGCCGGCGACGCGGGCGGCGAGGGTTTCGACGGCGAGGCGCGTGCTCATTCGCGGGCGAGCGTAGCGGCTGATCACTCGATCGAGTGAACTTTGCCCGGCGTAACCCGAAAGGGTGACGAACCACCCCGAAAACGCGCATACGGTCAACGCGGTTACAGCAGTTGGGCCGGCCTGTGGTGTTTCCGGTCTCGCTGTCCAGGTTCATGCGGCCCGCGCCTCGCGCGGACAAGGAGAAAGATGGCAAGAAAAACAGGCGGCAACTGCGGTGACGTTCGTCAGAGCGCCCTTTGGGGATCTGGCAACCGCGGCGGCGAGTTCCGGTCCAACGCCCTCTGGGGCAAGGGTGGTCGGGGTGGCGTCGTCACGCTCGTCGGCGTTCTCGTGCTGTCGTTGGCAGCGGGAGCCGCATCGGCGAGGGGCACCGCTCCTCAGGCAGCACGCTCGGTCAACGCGACCGTCGTGGAGCAGGGTCTGCTCGAGCGGGCACAGGCGAATCCGAAGCAGATGTTCCGCGTCATCGTCCAGAGCGTGACGAGCGCCGGGGCGGCGGAGTCTGCGTTCCAGAACGTCGAGAAGACCGACGACCAGCAGCTTCAAAACGACGAGAAGCTCGCGCAGGACAACGAGCAGTCGGCCGACAAGGCGTACTCGGCAAAGAACAAGTCGAAGACGGACCGCGCAAAGGCCTCGGCCGAGCGTGACCGTTGGCATGCCAAGCGTGACGAGCTGAGGGCTCTTCGCAACGCTGCACGCGGCAAGCTCGACGACCGCTTCGACTTCATCAACGGCGTCTCGCTGGAGATCTCCGGACGGCGGCTCGAGCGGCTTGCTCGCAGCAGCGGGCTGACGATCACGGAAGACGTCATGGTGCAGCAACAGGATCTTGCTCCCGCGCTTCCGACGGTTCCGGCGGTGACGAACAACTACCTGAAGTACACGTCCAAGCAGCTCTGGGCGCACGAGTCCGGAGTCAGTGAGCTCTGGACGCGCACGGTGCGCGACATGCCTGCCATCGCGGTGGTCGACTCGGGGATCGATACGTCCCTGCCCGACTTCGCGGGGCGCGGCATCCCGCAGATCAACTTCGTCACCTCGGGCAAGCCGAACGGCGCGCTCGACGGTCGTGGTCACGGCAGCTTCGTTGCCGGCATCGCGGCCGGGTCGGCGAAGGACGCTGCGGGCGTCGCACCGAACGCTCCGCTCATCTCGCTCGACGTCATGGACGACTCTGGCTCCGGCCGGACGAGTGACGTGATCGCGGCGTCCGAGTGGATCTTCCAGAATCATGTCAAGTACGACATCGGCGTCGTGAACTACTCGCTCCACGGCGGCGGCATGGCCCACTTCTACGACGACCCGCTGAACAAGGCCGTCTCGAAGCTGTGGCATGCAGGCGTGGTCGTGGTCGCGGCGGCGGGCAACTACGGCAAGGACGGGGCCCCGAGCGGCGTGCTCTTCGCTCCCGGCAACAACCCGTTCGTGATCACCGTCGGGGCGATCGACATCGGCGGCACCGCGAAGGTGAACGACGACGATCGTGCTCCGTGGTCGGCATACGGCCGGACGCCGGACGGTTTCTGGAAGCCTGAGATCTGCGCTCCCGGACGCCTGATGGTCGGCCCGATCCCGATGGACTCCAGCATCGCGAAAGAGCGGCCGACGAAGATCAAGACCCCCGGCTACATCGAGCTCTCGGGGACGTCGTTCGCGGCGCCCGTGATCTCGGGTATCGCGGCTCAGATCCTCGCTCGGAACCCGGACATGACTCCGGACCAGGTCAAGGGCGCCGTGCTGCGGCGGGCCAGGGCGGTGCCACAAGCCGAGAAGTTCTCGTGCGGCGTCGGCCAGGTCAACGCGGTGCGGGCGGTCCTGAACGCGACCAAGACGTCGAACCCGAATGCAGCGTTGAACCGCTTCCTGAAGACGGATGCGGCCACGGGGCAGACGGTCTTCGACGCGGTCAGCTGGACGGACGCGGTCAAAGCGAACGTCTCGTGGGACGCGGTCTCCTGGACGGATGTCTCCTGGAGCGATGTGTCCTGGGATGCGGTCTCCTGGAGCGATGTCTCCTGGACGGACGTGTCCTGGACAGACGTCTCCTGGAGCGATGTCTCCTGGGAGGACGCGGGTAGCGACACGGGTACCCCGGATGGCTCGGGCGTCCCCCTGACGCCGGCGCAGGAGCTCGCGGCGGCACAGGATCCGGACCTCGCTCCGCTCCCCGACCTGCAGACGCCGCTCGCTGCGCTGGTGACCCCGGTCGTGGCTCCTGTCACGCCGGTTGTGGCTCCTGTCACGCCGGTTGCGGCTCCGGTCAAGGCGGCGCCGGTCCCGGCACCCGTTACGACGGTGCTTCCGTAACACCTCGACAAGGGGCCGGCCCGTGCGGCCGGCCCCTTGTCGCTTTCACCGCGTCTCACCCTTTCGAGGGAACTCGAACGGGGGTACCCCGACCGGGGGATGCCCCTACGCGAGAGTCGGAATACCTTTCGAGATGGCCACGACAAGGCTTTTGGTTCTGCGGCACCGAAGGAGACCAGCAGCAGTGAAAGGCACTTGCGGAGCGGCACAATGAGCGCAATCCCTCTCGAAGACGCGATCCAGCGCGGCGGTGCGCCGAGCGAAGCGCGCAGCCAGCTCCCGCCGAGGGCGCTCTTCTACTTTCTTTGCGTCGTAGGTGGCGCCGTCGCGGTCGCCGCGCCGTTCCTCAGCCAGATCGACCGGCACACCGGCAGCTGGGTCGAGTTCGCAATCCTGGCCACCAGCGTCGCGCTCGCGCAGTTCTTCGTCGTGCGCACGCCGGGGAACAAGTCGTACCACACGACCGGAGTCTTTCTGATCGCCGCGGTCCTCCTTCTCCCGCCGGGGCTGGTCGCGCTCGTCCCGCTGATTCAGCACGTGCCGGAATGGCTGCGGAGTCGTGGCACCTGGTACGTCCAGGCGACCAACCTCTGCGTGTTCACGATCGCGACGATGGCGGCGTGGGGGAGCGCACACGTGATCATTGGCGCCGACGGGCTGATCTCGAGCGACGACGTTCGCTTCGCGCTGGCCGGCACGGCCGCCTCGGTCGTGCTCGTCGCGCTCAACTCCTCGCTACTCGCCCCGATGATCCGCTTCGTCAACGGGCACCCGATGCGGGAAATCTTCTCGTACCAGACGGTGTCGACCGAGTTCGTCTTCGCAGCGCTCGGAGTCGTGCTCGCTGCGTTCTGGACGGCGAACCCGTGGCTCGTCCCCTTCGCGATCGCCCCGCTGCTGCTGATCCACCGTGCGCTCTCGGTGCCGCAGCTCCAGGCGGAGGCGCGCGTCGACCCCAAGACCGGCCTCTTCAACGCGCGCTACTTCGCCTCGGCGCTGACGGAGGAGCTCGGTCGCGCCCAGCGCTTCGAGCGGCCGCTCTCGTTGATCATGGCCGACCTCGACCTCCTGCGCGAGATCAACAACACGTACGGCCATCTCGCGGGTGACGCAGTGCTGAAGGGCATCGCAGAGGTCTTTCGGGCCGAGTTGCGGCACTACGACGTGCCTGCACGCTTCGGCGGCGAAGAGTTCTCGATTCTCCTGCCGGAGACGCCCCCGGACCAGGCGCTCGAGATCGCAGAGCGGATCCGGCGCGCGATCGCCGCGCGGCTGTTCGACGTCGAAACCTCGAGCGAGCCGATCCGCGCGACCGTCTCGATCGGTGTCGCCGGCTACCCGAAGGACGCACAGGATCCGAACGCGCTCATCCACCAGGCCGACCTCGCGGTGTACCGCGCCAAGCTGCAGGGGCGCAACCGCGTCCTCGGCGCGAGCTCCGAGCCCCTACTGATGCCGACCGACCGCAGCGTTCCCCTCGTGACGGTTCCTGAGGAGGGGGGCCACCGCGAGCCGCTCGCCCGCGTTCCGGAGGCGATGCCGGAGCTCGAGCGCCGCCATACGGCCCACACGACGAGCGGACCGCGCTTCCTCCAGCTGTCGACCCGCCTGGGACTCCTGGTCGGCCTCGTGACGCTCGCGGGCGTCGCCGCAGGCGCCTTGGGCGCCGTGTTCGGCAACTCGACGGACTTCATCGGCCTGCTCGCAGTGATCGCGCTCGTCGGCGTGGGAGAAGCGCTTGCGCTCGAGCTCGACGACGGCTCGATCTCCGTCAGCGCCGTCGGTGCGCTCGCAAGCGCGGCGCTCTTCGGCCCGCGAGGCGCCCTCGCGGTTGCGGTCGCCATCTGCGCGGTCCAGTGGAGTGCGGATCGTGGACCGATCCACAAGGTGCTCTTCAATGCGGGCACGCTGACGCTCTCCTCGCTCGTGGCGGCATCGGTCTTCACGCTCGGCTTCGACGGCGGCTTGGGCGAGTTCGTCACCGTCGCCGCGGGCCTCGCCGCCGGTGCGGCGTACTTCGCGGTCAACACCGGTCTGCTCTCGGTCGCTCTCGCGCTCGAAGGGCGCGAGAACGTCTGGCGCGTCTGGCACGAGCGATTCCTGTGGCTCGCGCCGCACTACCTCGTGTACGGCTTCATCGGCGGGGTGATCGCGATCGGCTACGCGGCGGCCGGCCTCTATGCGCTCGCCGTGTTCGCGGTGCCGCTCCTCCTGATGCGCAAGACGCAAGAGGCGTACCTCTCGCACACCCGTCGCAGCGCCCAGAAGCTTCGCCAGGCGGCCGAGACGATCCATACCCAGAATGTGTCGCTCGAGCAGGCGAACCGGCTGCTGAAGGAGCGCTCGACCGCGGCGATGGAGAGCCTCTCCGCAACGGTGGATGCGCGTGATGCCTACACGGCGGGCCACTCGCGCCGCGTCCAGCAGCTGGCGCTCGCCATCGGTCGTGAGCTCGGGCTCTCGCACGTCGAGCTCGACCTGCTCGGCCACGCAGCGCTCTTCCACGACATCGGCAAGCTGGCGATTCCGGACTCGATCCTGCTGAAGCCGGCGAGCCTGACCGAGGAGGAGTGGGCGCTGATGCAGCGTCACGCCGACGAGGGCGCGCGCATCATCGACAGGCTCGGCTTCCTCGGCGACGCCGTGCCGGCGATCCGACACCATCACGAGCGCTTCGACGGCACCGGGTATCCCGACCGCTTGCAGGGCGAGGAGATCCCTCTCGGCGCACGCATTATCCACGTCGCCGACGCGCTCGACTCGATGCTGACCACTCGCATCTATCGGGCCGCCAGGCCCCTCGACGAGGCGCTCATCGAGCTTCGCCGAGCAGCGACCTCGCAGTTCTGCCCGCGCTGTGTCTCGGCACTCGAGCGGATCCTGCCGCTCGACGAGTTTTCCGCCGACGCGTCGCAGCGTCCCAAGCTGGCCGCGGTCTCCTAGCTCCCCTCCCCAGAAACGGACGTGCGGGGGCCCTGCCGACGGGCGGGGCACGTCCGTTCTAGTCGTCTTGCAAGTTGGCGAAAATGCTATAGACTGCTTGCATGGGACGATCGCGCCGCCACCCTGCGGTGGCAGGCATCGATCCGGCAGCACTTGCAGCGTTCCAGGCAGGCATCCGCAAGCGCTACACGGACGAGGAGATCCTCGGACAGCTGACGGCGAGTGCCGAACGGCTCGGGCGCTCGCCGACGATGAGGGAGTTTGCGGCGGACACGGAAACGACCGTGCATCCGCAGACGGTGATCGAGCATTTCGGCAGCTGGAATGCCGCCAAGCGGCAGGCGGGACTCGTCCCGCGCCGGTTCGCGACCCGCGAGGAGCTACTCGGCCGCCTGAGCGCGCTCGGCGAGGAGCTCGGGCGCACGCCGACCGCGCGCGACATCGATGCCCGCAAGGGCGCCATGCCCTCGAAGTCGCTGCTCTGGCATACGTTCGGCTCGCTCGCCCAGGCTCTGCGTGAGGCCGGCTTCGACGTGCCGGTCGGCGAGGAGCGGCTGGAGCGCGCCGTCGTGCAGGGTGCAGGGCTCGCCCGGACGCTCGGACGCCTGCCGAAGATGGCCGACTGGGCCGACGCTCGCCGTGCCGACCAAGCGCTCCTGACCGAGTGGCAGATCTACCGGATGATCGACGTCCAACCGGCGTGGGCGGCGTTCCAGTACCTCGTTCGCGAGCGGCTGCGCGACGAAGGCGACGACGTGGCGCCCGACGGCACGCTCACGTAAGAGCTGGGCCGGTTAGCCGGTCGCGAGGGTGATCGCCGCGAGGCGCTGAAGGCAGAAAGCGCCCTCGTGCGGGGCGCGAACGGACGGGAGAATCGTCTCCTCGACGTAGGAGCGGTCGGGCTGGAAGCGGTCGGTGCCCGTCACGCGCCCGTCCTCGATCCGGAGCAGCGTCCCCTCGTCCATCTCGCGCTTGCGCAGGCTCAGCCGGAGGGTCTGCTCGAGCAGGTCGAGCGCGGTGCGGGTGGACGCGAAGAAGAGCTCCTTGCCGGCGGTGCCGAGCCAGAGAGGCCGGCCGACGGCGCGGGCGACGAAGAGGGTGGAGGCGTTCCGCTCGTCGAGCCAGGCGGTCGCCATCGCGCCGTGCAGCTCCTCGAGCGCCTCCGGGCTGCCGGCGGCGTGCTCGGCGAGCGCGAAGATTGCCTCCGAGTCGACTGTCATGTCCGGCTCGGCGCGCTCGAAGCCGTAGTGCGCGAAGATTTGCTCGTCGTTGACGATGATCCCGTTGTGGATGCCGACGACGGAGCCATGCCGGATGGGGTGGTTGTTCGCCTCGATCGTCGGATGCCCCTTGGTGTAGTCGCGCACGTGCACGAGCACCTGTGTCGACGCGGCGGGGACGTGCAGCTCGTCGAGGAGCTCACTCGCGCCCGAGCGACGCTTGTGCACCGTCACGGCTGCGCTGGGTCCGCCACTGGGGCCGCGGTACGCATACCCGACGGCGTCGGCGCCGCGCTCGGCGATCCCGGCCAGGAGCGCCTGTGCAGCGAGCGTCCGATTGACGCTCGATTCAGGGCTGAGGCTGTATCCGGCAATTCCACACATATCTGCTGAATTCTACTCCGGGTCATCGGCTGGCGCCGCTCCCCACTTGAGGAGGGTAGACGGCGCTTGTGGGCAGGAAGTTAGGGGCGTCTTCGACCCCACGTGACGGATTCCTCAAGCTGCGGCGCCCGACGACCGATATCGGTGCGCATGGAGCCGAACCCCGCCGAGCCGGTCTTCGAGACAGCACCTGAACCGCATCTCGAGCTTCTGCCTGCGCTCGACGAGCCCAAGGACGCTGACGAGGAAGCTGAGGACGCTGAAGACGCCGCGGAGGCGGATGAGGAAGCCCCTGCTGCCGTTGCAGAGGCGACGCAGGATCCCCTGAAGCTCTACGTGCGCCAGATCGGCGACGGCCGCCTGCTCACACCGGCCGAGGAGCGTGAGCTCGCCCGCCTCAAGGACGAAGGCGACGAGGCCGCGAAACGGAAGCTGATCGAGTGCAACCTCCGGCTCGTGATGTCGATCACGCGCAACTACACGAAGGTCGGCGTGCCGCTCCTCGACCTGATTCAGGAGGGGAATCTCGGCCTCATCCGCGCTGTCGAGAAGTTCGACTACAAGATGGGCTTCAAGCTCTCGACCTACGCCACCTGGTGGATCCGCCAGTCGGTCACGCGGGCGCTCGCCGAGCAGGGCCGGACGATCCGCCTGCCCGTGCACGTCGCCGAGCAGGTGCGCAGGGTCACACGCGCCCGACGCACGCTCGCCCAGAAGCTGAACCGCGACCCCAACGAAGTCGAGATCGCTGTCGAGGCGGGCTTCACGCCGGAGCGCGTCCAGGAGCTGCTCGAGCTCGTGCAGGACCCGGTCAGCCTCGAGACGCCCGTCGGCGACGGCGAGAGCCTCTACGGCGACATGGTCGAGGACACGAAGACCGCCGGGCCCGACGCCGAGACGTCCGACCGGCTCCGCGCGAGCGAGCTCTCCGCAGCGCTCGACCGCCTGAATCCGCGCATGCGCCACGTGCTCGCCCAGCGTTTCGGCCTGGACGGTGCAGTCCCGCAGACGCTGGAAGAGGTCGGCGCCGGCCTCGGCATCACCCGCGAGCGCGTCCGTCAGCTCGAGTCGCGCGCACTGCGCGAGCTGCGCATGGTCGCACCCGGACTCGAGTTCTACCTTCGCAGCTAGCACAGGCTCGATTCCTCGACGCGAACGCGGGCGGGCCAGGCTCGGCCGATGAGTCGGCTGTGCACGAGCTTCGAGGAGGCGTGGAACTTCTGCCTCCGCCGCCAGGAAGACCCGGCGCGCTTCTTCGCTCAGTTCCCTGAGGAACCGAGCTATCTCTTAGGCTGGTTGCTCCGCCTGGCCGACGACGCGTGCGCGTCCGCTGTGGAAGTGGCCCGGCAGGCGTTTCGCAGGTCGAGTGGGTCACGCCGCAGCCACGCCACTTCCTGCACACCTGGATCGGAGGCGTGGCTCTCGCACCGCGCCGTCCCACCCCGGGCGAGATCGAGGTTGCCGTCGGGCGTGCGCGGCCCGCGTGGATCAGCATCGACTCCTTCGCGGTCCCGGCGCATCAATTGCCTCCACTCAGCGGTCGTTGTCGAGGTCGAACGCGAAGGGCCGAGGCATCTCGCAACGACACTCGTCGAGAGCGGCTCCTGGAACGAGCTGCCGATCGCCGGGCGCCGGCCGGCGTTCAGACGGAGACGTTCCTCGCCCATCTCACGATCGGCGCCGTGAACAGGCCGAGTGACCCCACTTCGCTGCGGGATGCTCTCGTGCCGCTTCGCGAGGCCGAAATCGGAAGCGCACGGATCAGGGAGGCGTCGCCCTGCATCATCCCGGCCTCGCGCGCGACGATCCACGAGGCGTCGGAGATCGTCGGCTCGATCGTCTTCGGGTAGATGGCCTGCGGGTCTTCTACAGAAGCTGCCCGACGGACTCCATCTCGCGGAGCGAGGCGAGCCGTTTGAGCGAGTCGAGCTCGATCTGCCGCACGCGCTCGCGCGTCAGCCCGAGCCGCCGGCCGATCTCCTCGAGCGTCTTCGGCTCGGCATCCGTGAGTCCGTAGCGGAGCACGACGACCTGGCGCTCGCGGTCCGTGAGCGCACGGAGGGCCTCCGTCAGCGCCTGGCTGCGGAGCGAGAGCTCCACCTGCTCCTCGGGCAGCGGTCCGTCGCCGGCCACGAAGTCGCCGAACACGGCGTCCTCGGCCTCGCCGACAGGCTGATCGAGGCTTGTCGAGGCCCGGGCGGCCGCGCGTACCTCGATCGCCTGCTGGAGCGGGAGGGAGGCCTCTTCGGCGATTTCCTCGAGCGTCGGCTCGCGGCCGAGCTGCGTCCAGAGCGTCCGCTCTGCGCGGTTCATCTTCTGCAGGCGCTCGACGATGTGGACCGGCATGCGGATCGTGCGGGCCTTGTCGGCGAGTGCGCGCGCCACGGCCTGCCGGATCCACCAGGTGGCGTAGGTCGAGAACTTGAAGCCGCGGCGCCAGTCGAACTTCTCGACCGCGCGGATCAACCCGAGCGTGCCCTCCTGGATCAGATCCAGGAACGGCAGCCCCTGGTTGCGATAGTTCTTGGCGATCGAGACGACCAGGCGGAGGTTGGACTGGATCATGTGCTGCTTGGCCTGCAGGTCGCCGAGCTCGATCTTTTTCGCGAGCTCCACCTCCTGCGGCGCCGTCAGCAGCTGGTGCCTGCCCGCCTCGCGCAGGAAGAGCTGCAGCGCGTCGGTGGTCGTCTCCTGCGGCATCGAGACCGGAGCGGGCGCGGGTGCCGGCTCCTCGGGCTGCGCCTCCTCAACGACCTCGATCCCGCGCCGGTCGAGCTCGCGGTAGAGCGCGTCCTGCTCGAGCGCGTCCAGCTCGAGCGTCTCGACGACCTCGGCCAGCTCGGTGGCCTTCAGCGACCCGGCCTGCTCGGCGGCGTCCAGCAGCTGCTGGAGCTCGTCGTTTGTGAGCAGGTGTTCGATGTCGACAGTGGTCATGGAGGGGAATCTCGCTTGTACCCGTGAGCTTCTCGCTCCCAAACCCGCGTGTCCAGTCCCGGCCGCCCTTTAGTTGCGTGCCGCGCCGCTCTCGAGCGCCGCGAGCAGCTCACCGACCCTGTCCACCGTCGTGATCGCAAGCTCGATCTCGGCCGGCTGGAAGTCGCGATCGTCCGCGTAGATCTCCACGAGACCCCAGTTCTGGCCACGCGAGCGGAGCGGCAGCATCAGCAACGAGTCGAAACCGAGGCGCTCGAGCAGAGCGGTCTCCGCCGGGTCGGCCGACGGGTCGCTGCGCTGCACGATGCGAGGCTCACCGCTGTCGATCACGTCCTGCGTGAGCGGGTAGTCGGAGACGAGGAACAACTCCAGGGTCGGCTCGACGCCCGAGCGCAGGTAATCGCTCAGCTCGACGAGCAGGTCGCCGATGATCCGCGAGATCGAGCAGCGCGAGGCGTCGAGCAGATCGGCGAGCTCGCTGCAGGTCACGTTCAGCAGCCGGGAGACGGATGTTTCTGCGGCGATCTTCTCGAGCGAGCGATCGATATCCGGAGAGCCCATGATCGCTCAAGTATGACCGACGTCACCGCTGGTTCCTTGCGACCGAGCCAATGCACGAGAACCGGCGTTATGTCAAGTCGAGACAGATTCGGCAGTCTGCCCTCGCCAGGGCACCGGCGACGGCAAACAGCCCTGGGTGCCTCCCCAGCCTCAGAAGCCGGCGGAGCGGACGCCTGTCGCGATCAAGAGCAGCACGATCGCGGCAGCGAGCAACCGGTACCAGACGAAGATCGAGTAGTCATGCCGGCGCACGTAGCCGAGAAGCGCGGAGATCACGATCAGCCCGCTTCCGGCTGCGGCGAGAGTGCCGACGACGAACGGCCCCGTCCACCCCGCGGGGAGATCGCCCAGCAGGACGTCCTTCACGCCCTTCAGCAGGACCGCCCCGAGCACCGTCGGAACGAGCAGCAGGAACGAGAAGCGCGCGGCCGAGTCGCGGTCGAGCCCGAGCAGGCGGCCGGCGGAGATCGTGATCCCAGAGCGCGAGACGCCCGGCATCAGCGCCAGGCTCTGCGCGAAGCCCATCCCGACCGCGGCTTTCAGTCCCAGATCGCTCATCGACCGCCGCTCCGGCTGCCGGTCGGCGTACCAGAGGACGAGCGCGAAGACGGCCAGCAAGATCGCTATCTGCCACGGCTCGCCCAGGTTCGAAGCGATCGCGTCCTCGCCGACCAGGCCGATCGCAGCGGCCGGAATCGTCGCCACGAACACGAACCAGGCGATCCGCTCCTCCCCCGTCTCGAGCCGGCGCGTCCGCAGCGTCCGGACCCAAGCGCCGGCCAGCGTCACGATGTCGCGCCAGAAGTAGCCGACGACCGCTACGAGGGTGCCCAGGTGCAACGCCACGTCGAACGTCTGGTTGAAGACATCGTGCTCCTTCAGGTACTGCCAGTCGCCGAGCCACGGCACGAGGATCAGGTGGCCCGACGAGGAGATCGGCAGCAACTCCGTCACGCCCTGGACGAGGCCGAGCACGAGCGCCTGCCAGTTGGGCAGCGCCTCGGCCCGATCCCCGATCCCCAGGAGCGTCAGCACCACCGCGACGAAGAGGCAGGCACCGGCGGAGATCCAGAGGGTCAACCGGCTCACGCCGGCATCCTACGACCGCGGGCAGGTCTCGGACGTGGCAACGAAAACTTGTCGCAATTTGCAGAAAAGGCGCTCCTCTCGGCCTTGCCCGGATCGGACGACCCGGTTAGGTTCCTGCGTGCAGGGAGCACGGAGCGCGATTAGGTCGATGCCGAGCTCGAGGGCCGTACGCGAAAGCGGAAAGTCAGCGGGTTCGGTGGACGAAAGCGCCACCGGCTCTCTGAATTTTTTCATGGCGCATTCTTGAAACGGGATCTGCGGGAGCAGATCCCGTTTCGCGCCGAGACCCCTGAAGCTGCGTGGGTCTGGATCGGGGCTCACTCAGCGATCGTCGGTGGTCGCGATCGGTTGCGGGCCGGTCCACAGACCCTTGGGCTGATTGCGGGGATCTGCGGGA
>JAWVCW010000019.1:0-66101 GCA_033857955.1 Gaiellaceae bacterium
ACCATCGCCCGCGAGATCGAGGTCGAGGACGCATTCGAGAACCAGGGCGCACAGCTCGTGCGTGAGGTCGCCACCGCGACGAACGACGTCGCCGGCGACGGCACCACGACCGCAACCGTGCTCGCCCAGGCGATCGTGCGCGAAGGCCTGAAGAACGTCGCCGCGGGCGCCAACCCGATGGGGATCAAGCGCGGCATCGAGGCGGCCGTCGAGGCCGTCGTCGAGGATCTGAAGAAGCAGTCGAAGGAGGTCTCGGGCAAGGAGGACATCGCCCGGGTCGCCACGATCTCGGCGCGCGAGCGCGAGATCGGCGACGTGATCGCAGACGCGATCGAGAAGGTCGGCAAGGACGGCGTCGTGAACGTCGAGGAGGGCCAGACGTTCGGCCTCGAGCTCGAGTTCACCGAGGGCATGCAGTTCGACAAGGGCTACCTCTCGCCGTACATGGTCACGGATGCCGAGCGCATGGAAGCCGTGCTCGACGATCCGTTCATCCTGGTCGCGAACCAGAAGATCAGCTCCGTCAAGGATCTTCTGCCGATTCTCGAGCAGGTCATCCAGGCCGGCAGGCCGCTGCTGATCGTGTCGGAGGACGTCGAGGGCGAGGCGCTCGCGACGATCGTCGTCAACAAGCTGCGCGGCACGTTCACGGCCGTCGCCGTCAAGGCGCCGGGCTTCGGTGACCGCCGCAAGCGCATGCTCGAGGACATCGCGATCCTCTCCGGCGCCGAGGTGATCACCGAGGAGATGGGCCTCAAGCTCGAGAACACGAAGCTCACTCAGCTCGGCCGTGCTCGCCGCGTCGTGATCACGAAGGACACGACCACGATCATCGACGGTGCCGGCGATCCCGACGGGATCAAGGCTCGGATCAAGCAGCTGAAGGCGGAGATCGAGAACACCGACTCCGACTTCGACCGCGAGAAGCTCCAGGAGCGGCTCGCCAAGCTGGCCGGCGGCGTCGCCGTCGTCAAGGTCGGCGCTGCCACCGAGACGGAGATGAAGGAGAAGAAGCACCGCGTCGAGGACGCGCTGCAGGCCACCCGGGCCGCCCTCGAGGAGGGCATCGTTCCGGGCGGCGGCGTCGCGCTCCTGCAGGCGGCCGCGGCGATCAAGCTCGACACCTTCGAGGGTGACGAGAAGACGGGCGCCGCGATCATCGCGCGCGCGCTCGAGGAGCCGCTTCGCCAGCTCGCCTACAACGCCGGGCTCGAGGGCTCGGTCGTCGTCAACCAGGTTCGCTCGGCCGCCAAGGGCCAGGGCCTGAACGTCGACACGGGCGAGGTCGAGGACCTGGTCAAGGCCGGGATCATCGACCCGACGATGGTCACCCGCTCGGCGCTGCAGAACGCTGCGTCGATCGGCAAGAACATCCTCACGACCGAGGCCATCGTGGCCGAGGCGCCCGAGAAGGCCGGTGTCGGCGGCGGCGGCATGCCCGACATGGGCGGCATGGGCGGAATGATGTAGAGAAGCCCTTGGGCTTCTGCTTGAAACGAAGGGCCGGCACCGCGCCGGCCCTTCATCGTTCTCCGTGGAAAGGGTCGACTGACGATCGCTGAGCGAGCCCCGGCGACGTTGTACGCAGCTTCAGGGGTCTTGGCGCGGATCGGGATCCGCTTCCGCGGATTCCGATCCTGGTTGCGCCCCCACAAGAAAGTGAAGACCGCGGAGGGGGCCGCGGTCTTCGAGGGGATGAAACTGGGGGAGGTGGGTAGCCCAGATATCGGGCGTCCGTTGCCTCCGTTGTAGTCACTCGTTCGAGTGATTCGCGACTCCCTCCCGCACCGAAGGGTGTGCTAGCCTCGAACTGTCCGCCGGTGAAGAGGCCGGCGGAGGACGCACAGCCGCGTCTCCGCGGCTTGCGCTCGTCCCCTTTCGTTGGGCTCGTACCCGTGTCGTGGGGACGCTCGCCGAAAAGGAGACGCGCTCACATGCTCGAGGACACGATCGAACGCGAGGAGCCGCAGCTCGTCCGGCTGGCGCTGCCCGACAAGCCCGGCCGCCTGGCGCTCGTCGCGAGCCGCTTCGCTGCCCACGACGTCAACATCCTCCGCGTCGAGGTCGTCGCAGGCGGCGATGGCACGGCCGTCGACGACCTGCTGGTCTTCGGCGGTAACCTCGATCTCGCGCTCGAGGAGCTCAGAGGGGACGTCGAGATCCTCGGGCTGCGCGAGCATGCGGAGCTGCCCGATCCAGGGCTTGCGATGGCGGACGCGCTCCTGGCCGTCAGTGGTGCGGCCAGCCTCGGAGCGGCGCGGCACGCCCTGCTCGTCGGTGCGCTCGAGCTTGTCGCCGCCGACGGCGGCGTGCTGCTACGCGACGCCGGCCACGGCTGGCTCCGGCCCGTTGCCGCCACCGCGGAGTCGCTGCCGCCGATCCGCGAGGACCAGCCCTGCCTCGCCCGTTCCGCGCTCTCCCGCTCCCGGGCGGAGACCGCCTCGCCGCAGGAGCCGTGGGCCCCTGCCGCCTACTCCGTCGCGCTTGGCATGGGCCGCGTCCTCATCGTGCCGGCCGGCGTGCCGCCTTTCCTCGCGCTGACGCTCGTCCGCCACGATGCTTTCCCCTTCGTCGACGCCGAAGTGGAGCGCGTGCGGGCGCTGCTGCGCGTCGCAGTCGGCATTCTCGGGGCGCTTGGCGAGCGCAGCGTGAGGGCGCCGGCCGACGCGCCTGAGCACGTCGCGAGGGTCCGGACATGAGCGCCCGAGTCGAGGTGGTCGATCCGGGTGTGCTGCGAATCGTGCTGCCTGGCCGGGTGTCGAACGCCTACCTGTTCCTGGGCACGCGCATTGCGCTCGTCGATTGCGGCTCCGAGGATTCCCAGCGTGACCTCCTTGCGGCGCTGCGCCAGCTCGAGATCAAGCGCGAGCGAATCTCGCTCGTCGTCCTCACCCACGAGCACGCCGGGCATGCCGGCGGGGCGGCAGCGTTCCCGGAGGCGCTACTCGTCGCGCATTCGCTCGCCGCCGCGAAGCTGCGCCACGGCGAGGAGCCGCTGACGAAGCTCCGTGTCGCGCGCGCACCGGACATCGAGCTGTCCGACGGGGGCGCGATCCGGATCGGCGGCTTCTCCTTCGACGTCCTGCACATGCCCGGTCACACGTCCGGCTCGATCTGTCTCTACGAGCGGTCGCGAGCCCTGATCGTCACCGGAGACACCGTCCTTGCGCGAGGGACGCTGTCGGTAGTCACGCAGAACGGCTCGAGCGGCGAGCACCTCGAGAGCCTCGAGCGGCTCGCCTCACTCCGGGCGCGACTGCTGCTGCCGGGCCATGGGCCGATCTCCGACGATCCTGCGGCAGACATCGCCGCCGCCGCCACCACCGTCCGGAGCCGGCTCAGGGGCTGGGTCGATCAGCATCAGACCGCGCGGGAGGGAGCCGGCATTTGATCGAGATCGTCGATCAGGGCGTGGCGCGGATCCAGCTGCCGAAGCCGGCAGCGCACGTCTACGTCCTTCTGGGCGAGCGGCCCGCGCTCGTGGACGCGGGCCTGCCGGACTCGGGACCGGCCGTGCACGACGGCCTGCGAGCGCTCGGCATCCTCCCCGACGAGGTGGCGCTCGTGCTGCTCACCCACGAGCACGCCGACCACGCCGGGGGTGCTCGGGCCTTCCCGAACGCGCTGCTTGCCGCCCACCCGCTCGCGGCGGCAAAGCTGCGCCACGGCGACCGTCGCGCCACGCATGCGCGCGCGTCGAGGGAGCCCGAGCTCGAGCTCTACGATCGGAGCCTCGTGCACGCCGGCGGGTTCGCGCTCCGTGTCCTCCACACGCCGGGACACACGTCGGGGTCGATCTGCCTGTACGAGGAGTCGCACGGCTTGCTGTTCACCGGGGACACGGCCTTCGCGCGCGGCACGCTGACCGACGTGTTCGAAAGCGGCAGTCGCGGCGACCACATGGCGAGCCTCCAGCGCCTCCTCGGACTCCCCGTGCGCCTGCTCCTGCCGGGTCACGGCCACGTCTCGGAGGACCCGCGCGGCGATCTCACACTGGCGCTCGACGCGGCGCGCGAGACGCTTCCGAGGCGCGCCGCAAGCTAGAACGCGTAGCGCTGCTCCTTGAACGGGTCGGCATCGTTGTGGTAGCCGTAGCGTTCCCAGAAGCCAGGCTTGTCGGTCGCCGAGAGCTCGATTCCCCGCAGCCACTTGGCGCTCTTCCAGAAGTACTTGCCCGGGATCACGAGCCGGAGCGGCCAGCCGTGCTCCGGCTCGAGCGGCTCGCCGTTCGCGTGCGTCGCGAGGAGGGCGCGCTCGTCGCGGAGGAAGGAGATCGGCACGTTCGCCGTGAAGCCTTGCTCGGCGTGGGCGATGGCAAAGCGGGCACTCGGCTTCGGCCGCACGAGCGCCTCGAGCTCGCGCCAGTGGATCCCGTCGAAGGTCATGTCGAACTTCGACCAGCGTGTGACGCAGTGGACATCCTGCGTGTGCTCGGTCCTCGACAGCGCGCTCAGCTCGTCCCAGGAGAGCGTCACGGGATTCTCGACCTCGCCGGAAACCTCGAGTGTCCAGGTCGCGAGGTCGGTCGAGGGCACGGAGCCCGCATGGAGGACAGGCCATTTCTCGGTCAGGTACTGGCCGGGCGGGAGCCGGGCGGGGTCGTAGCCCGCCTCGATCACCTTCTTTTCCGCCTTGGAGCGAAACATCGTCTCTACAGTAACCATCGACATGCGTGCCGCATTGCGTCCCCGCTCCTTCGTCCGCGTCTCGGGTCCCGCCGCAGAGGAGTACCTCGACCGGATGGTCTCGAACGACGTGTCCGCGCTCGGTCCCGGGGAGTCCTGCCAGGCGCTGCTGCTGACTGCGAAGGCGCGTGTGATCGCGCCGCTCGTCGTGCTGCGGCGCGGTCATCAGGACTTTCTCCTGCTGACCGAGCCTGAGCTCGGTGACCGCGTTCGCACCGAACTGCTCCGCTTCCGCTTCGCGGCGAAGGCCGAGATCGAGTCCGAGGAGCACACGTCACACGTCGTCTTCGGCGGCGAGGGGATCCCGACCGCCGACTACGGCGAGCCCGCGGCGGAGGTGCTCGACGCCGCGCTCGAGCCGACCGTCTCCGCTGAGAACCTGGAGTTGCTCCGCATCCAGGCGGGCACGGCGGCGTGGGGGAAGGAAATCGACGACCGGGTCCTGCCCGCCGAAGCGGGCCTGACCGACCGCGCCGTCAGCTTCACCAAGGGCTGCTACCCCGGACAGGAGCCGATCGCGCGGCTGCACTATCGCGGTCACGCCAACCGCGGACTGCGGGTGCTGACGCTCGCCGAGCTGCCTGCGCCCGAGTCCGAGTTGTCGTACGAGGGCAAGAGTGTCGGCCGGATCACGAGCGCTGCGCCGACCGGCGACGGCGCGATCGCGCTCGCCTACGTTCGCCGCGAAGTGCCCGAGGACGCCGTGCTGGAGACAGGCCAGTCCACGGCCACCCAGCTACACTGACCCTCCTCGAGCGCCCGTAGCTCAGGGGATAGAGCGCTGCCCTGCGGAGGCAGAGGTCGCAAGTTCGAATCTTGCCGGGCGCACTCGCGGCTCTGGCCGGGTGGCTCCCGGCCGGCGGAGCCGGCCTCCGCCACCCTCGCGCGTCTGAGCGCACGCGGCTCTCCGGGTCTGTGCTCACGCACTATCCCCTCCGGCCGCGCACGCTCAGCCACGCGCCAGGAGCCGCGAGCCTTGGGCCTGCCTACCGACCGGGTGGCTCTCGGCCGGCGGAGCCGGTTCGCGACACGCGCCGTATCTCAGCCGTCGTCTCGTCGGTTAAGAGCCTCAGTGCGCGCGGCGAAATTCTTTCTGATCATCATCGCCTCGGCGATCGCGTTTCCAGGCAGCGCGCTGGCGGACCACAAGCGCGTGTTCATGGCGCCGGACGACCACACGGACTATTTCTGGACGGCGACCGCCGATCAGTACTCGGTCGCCTTCACGCAGATGCTCGACTACTACCTGAACCAGGCCGACGCGACGAAGGGTGAGCCCTCGAACCTCCAGAGTCGGTTCTCCGCCGACGGAAGCCTGTGGATCAAGGAGTACGCGAAGAACAAGAACGTGGCTGACTTTCAGCGCCTGGTCGACGCGCTGAAGGACGGACACATCTCGGCCCCGCTGAATCCGCTCGTGATCACCTACGGCGGCGTTCCGGCCGAGGCGGTCATTCGCTCCATGTACTACCCGGGGCAGTTGGAGCGTCGGCACGGGCTCGACTTTCCGCTCGCGATCGCGATGGAGAACGCGGGAATGGCCTATGGCCTCGGCGCGCTCTGGGCCGGAGCCGGCGCAGAGTACTCCTGGAAGGGAGTTTGCGACTGCCCGAGCCTCGTCCCGAACCTCGGGAGCCGCGCCAAGGAGATCTACAACTGGGTCGGGCCGGACGGCTCGCGCATCCTCATGAAGTGGAACTCACTCCACGGCCCCGGCAACGAGAGTCTCGGCGGCTACGCCGAGGCGCGCCGTCCTACGGAGGCCCTGAGCTACGTCACGAGCGACGCAGGTTTCGCGACGCGCTACCCCTACAACACGATCGGCGTCTTCGGGCAGGGCTGGGACGACTTCACGACGACGAATCTGCTGGTCCAGCAGATGTGCAAGGCAAATACGGATCCCAACCGGACCTGCATCGTCTCGGACTCGACCGACTTCTTCAGGGAGTTCGATGCGCTGTACGGAGCGGTGATCCCCGCAGTCTCGGCGAGCTTCGGCAACGAGTGGGATCTCTCGCCGGCGTCGATGGCCGAGGTCTCTGCGCGAGTCAAGCGCTCGCTCGAGGCGCTCCGCTCCGCAGAGGCCCTCTCGACACTCGTCGCCCTGCGCGATCCGTCGTTTCTCGAGGGCCGCGACGTCGCTCGTGACCGAGCGTTCTTGGATCTCGGCCTCTACTTCGAGCACGACTTCGAGAACGGCGGGCCGGGTGTCGCCGGCGCCGTCCGGATCGCCTGGCAGCGACAGGTCGCAGCCGAGATCGAGTCCTACGCCAACACGCTCACGACCGACGCGTCGAGAGCGCTGGGAACACTCATTCAGAAGACCGGCACGAATCCGAGGTTCTTCCTGTTCAACTCGTTGAGCTGGAAGAGAACCGACGTGGCCGATATCCCGTACACAGGCGCACTGCCGGTGCACGTGCTCGATCTCACGACCGGCCTGGAGATTCCCTCGCAGGTCGTAGGCGCGGGCGCAAGCCAATCTCTCCGTGTTCAGGCGCCGGACGTCCCCTCGGTCGGCTACAAGGTCTTCGAGATCCAACCGGGTGCGGGCCAGACGTTTTCGAACAGTCCGACCGCGAGCGCGGGCACCGGCGCGATGGAGAACGAGTACTACCGACTCACGGTCTCCCCGCGTGGTGCGGTCACGAGCTTCGTCGACAAGCGGATCGGCAACCGCGAGTTCGCAGGGACGGCCGGCGGGTTCGGACTCAACGACCTCGGCTCGGCGACCGGGTCGCTCGCCGTCGAGAACGCGGGGCCTGTCTCCGTGACCCTGCGCGCGACGAGCGCGTCACCTCTCTCTCACACGACCCGGATCACGCTGACGCGCGGGTCGGACCGTGTGGCGATCCAGAACGAGATCACCCAGAACTTCGGAGGCACGAGAGAGTGGCGCTTCAGCGTCAACGAAGCGAATCCGGAGGTGCGCCACGAGGAGGTCGGCGCCGTCCTCCTGGCAAAGCTCACTGCGCAGGGCGGCGCGTACTCCGCGACGAACGCGCGCTACGACTACCTGACGCTCAACCACTTTGCGGACATGACCGGGAGCGACGGAACGGGAGTAACCCTCTCCAACGCAGATGCGTACTTCATGCGGATCGGCAACAGCAGCGTGACGACGCTGGATACCGCGACGCCGCAGCTCTCCGTGCTGGCCGGAGGATCGCTTCGTCCGGCCAACCCGATCGTGAATCAGGCCGGCGACTCGTACCTCCTGCAGCGCTTCGCGCTCCAGTCGCACGGCGCCTACGACCAGCCACGCGCGATGCGTTTCGCACTCGAGCACCAGAATCCACTCGTCGGCGGGACGGTCACCGGCGGCACCGCGTATCCGCAGAACTCCTACTCGTACCTCACCGTCTCCGATCCGACCGTCCTGCTCTGGTCGCTGAAGCCTGCCGAGGAGGGGATCGGTGAGGGTGTGATCGCGCGTCTGTGGAACCTCACGGCGGCCCCGAAGTCGTTCTCGCTCGCCTTGAGCGAGCCGATCGCGCGCGCGAAGGCGGTGACGCACATCGAGACCGATCGGGGAAACGCGGCTGTCTCGGCCGGCGCGCTCACGGCAACCGCGGCACAGAACCAGCTCCTGTCGTTCCGGCTCTTCCCCGCCTCTCTCCTCCCTGCGGTGAAGATCCTTCCGTCCGACACGCGGATGACCGAGGCAGGGGATGCAGGGTCGTTCACCGTTGTCCGCACCGGCGACACGTCGCAGCCGCTCGATGTCCCGTACACGGTCAGCGGCACCGCGACGCCCGGATCCGACTACGAAGCGCTCTCGGGCACGGCGAGGATTCCAGCTGGAGCCGACTCGGTGGCGATCGCGCTGAGGCCCCTGGCGGACAGTCTTGGCGAATCGGACGAAACGGTCACGGCGACCCTCACCGCGCAGCCCGGCCACCTGCTCGGGTTGTGGAAGAGCGCTACCGCTCTCATCGTCGCCAACGCCGGTCAGCCTCCGACTCCGCCGCCGTCGGGCGGCGCGACGGTCGGGCTCTACCCGTTCAGCGAGGGAACCGGCGGAACGACGGCCGACCTCTCCGGCAACGCCAACCACGGCACGGTGTCGGGGGCGGCGTGGGTCGCGGGCAAATACGGCGGCGGGCTCCAGTTCAACGGGTCGACGTCGTTCGTCTCGGCTCCCGACTCCGCCTCGCTGGACCTCGGCGCGACCGGCACGGTGCAGGCCTGGGTGAGCCTCGGTGCTGTCAACCGCTGGCACGGGATCCTGGCAAAGGGAAGCGCGAACTCTCCGGCCGCGCACAACTATGCGCTGGAGGTCAACTCCGGCAACCGGGTCGAGTGCGGGATCGGCAACGGGGCGTCGTCGAACCTCGTTCAATCGTCGGCCACTCTGGCTTCCGGCACGCTGTATCACCTGGCCTGCGTCTGGACCGGGACGCAGCTGCAGCTGTATGTCAACGGCGTTCTCAGCGCGACGGCCGTCCAGACATTCACACCACTGGGAAATGCCGCGCCACTGTCCATCGGCCAGTACGGCGGCAACGCCGACCGGACAAACGGTCTCGTCGACGAAGTGCGAGTCTCGAGTCAGGCTCGGACCCAGGCCCAGGTTCAGGGCGACATGAACGGGGCGATCTCCGCGCAGTCCACGGACAGCACCAAGCCGACTGTCGCCGTGACGACGCCGTCGGCGGGCACCGTGCTCTCCGGCACCGTGTCGGTCAGTGCCGATGCGACCGACAACGTGGGCGTGGCGGGCGTCCAGTTCACGGTCGACGGCTCGAACCTCGGTGTGGAGGACACGGTTGCGCCGTACTCCATCCAGTGGGACACGCGCACCGCCGCGAATGGTTCGCACAGCATCTCGGCAGTTGCGCGCGATGCGGCCGGCAACAGCCAGACGGCGTCGAACGTGACGGTGTCCGTGAGCAACGACACGACGGCCCCCACCGCCCCGGCGCAGCTCACCGCGGTAGCGGCCTCGTCGTCGCAGATCAACCTTTCCTGGAGCGCCGCCACGGACAACGTCGGTGTCGCCGGATATCGCGTCACCCGCAGCGGCAGCGTGATTGCCACGATGACGGCGACGACGTTCAGCGACACGGGTCTGGCGCCGCAGACCACCTACACCTACTCCGTCGCGGCCTTCGATGCGGCTGGGAACACTTCCGCAAGCTCCGCTTCGGCGAGCGCGACGACCGCGGCGGGAACGCCGCCTCCGACGACCGGCCTCGTCGCCGCCTATCGCTTCGGCGAGGGAGTCGGGACGTCCACTGCCGACGCTTCGGGGAGTGGAAACGGCGGAGCGCTCGTGAACGGGCCGGCCTGGATCACGGGCGGGAAGTACGGCGGCGCGATCAACTTCGACGGCGTGAACGACTACGTCCGGGTCGCGGGCAGCGCGTCGCTCGATCTCGGGCGCACGGGAACGGTCGAGGCCTGGGTGAAGCTCGACACCCTCGGCCACTGGCAGGGCGTGGTCGCGAAGGGCAGTGCAAACACCGATCCGAGCCACAACTACGCGATCGAGCTCAGCAACGCGAACCGCTGGAACTGCATCCTTGGCAACGGCACGTCGTCGCTCACGCTCCAGTCGCCGAGCGCGCCGACGACGAACCAGTACTACCACGTCGCTTGCACGTGGGACGGGACGACGGCCCGGCTCTACGTCGACGGGGTGCTCAGCGTCTCGTCGTCGCAGCTGGTGACGCCCACGGGGAATGCGGCTCCTCTCTCCCTCGGGCAGTTCGGCGGGGACGTGGATCGCCTCGACGGCATCATCGACGAGGTTCGGATCTACAGCCGGGCTCTGAGCCAGGCGGAGATCCAAAACGACATGAGCGCGCCCATTCCGTGACGTGCATGCTTCTTCGCTGAAGAGGACAAAGACGTGACGTGCATCGCGCCTTCCTTCTCGCCGCCGCGCTCCTCCTGATCTGCGGCTGCGGCGTTCCGCAACAGCTTTCGAAGCAGGCCGAGGAGGTTCACTCCGTCGCAGCCGAGGGGGCGCTGCTTGCCCACGAGGCGAGTGAAGGCTCGCTCGACACGTTCACCCGCGAGCACGCAAAGGCGCTGCGGAAGCTGCTCGGCCAGCTTCGGCCGGCGATCGAGGACGACCGGCTCGCGCACACCTCTGACTCGGTGGACGCGGCGCTCGCGAACCTGGCCGAGCACCCGGGCGACCGCACGAACGCGGGACGGCTCGAAAGCCGCCTCGAGGACGCGGCGAAGGCGGCAGACGAGCTCGCCGGATGAAGAACGTCTTCGGCATTGCGCTTGGCATCCTGGCCGCAATCGGCGGCTTCGTCGACATCGGCGACATCGTGTTCAACGTTGCGGCGGGCGCGACCTTCGGTTACCAGCTTCTGTGGGCAGTCGTGCTCGGAGTCGGCGGGATCATCACCTACGCCGAGATGTGCGGCCGGGTCGGCGCGGTGTCCAAGACCGCTGTCTTCGACGCGGTCCGGGAGCGGCTCGGCTTCGGCGTCGGCTTCGTCGCGCTTCTCGCCGGCGAGCTCGTCAATCTCATGACGCTCGCGGCGGAGATCGGCGGCGTCGCGATCGCGCTCCAGCTCCTCTCGGGCCTCTCCTACCGGGCACTCCTCGTCCTCGCCGTCCTGGTGCTCGCGCTCGTGCTCTGGCTGATGCCGTTCCAGTGGATCGAGCGAATCTTCGGCTACTGCGGACTCGCTCTGCTCGTCTTCGTGGTCGCGGCGTTCAAGCTCCATCCGGACTGGGGCGCGGTCGCCCACGGCTTCGTGCCGTCGACGGGAAGCGGCAACGGCTGGGTGTACGCCTACTTCCTCGTCGGCCTGGCCGGGGCGGCGATGATCCCGTACGAGGTCTACTTCTACTCGTCGGGGGCGATCGAGGAGCAGTGGGGGCCGAAGGATCTCGGGCTCAACCGGGCCAATGCGGTGATCGGCTACTCGCTCGGCGGCCTGCTCTCCTTCGCGCTGATGATCTCGGCAGGGGCGTTGCTTCTGCCGCAAGGCATCAACGCCGAGCTGCTCGGGACGGCCGCGCTCGTCGCGGAGGCGCCGCTCGGCCAGGCCGGCCTGATTCTCGCGCTCGTCGGCATCCTCTTCGCGGTGTCCGGCGCCGCGATCGACTCCGCGTTCGCCGGCGCCTACAGTGTCGCGCAGTTCTTCGGGTGGGAGTGGGGCAAGTACCGCCACAATGCCGGCGCGCCGCGCTTCACGCTGGCCTGGATGGTGATGATCGTGTTGGCCTTCCTGATCGTCGTCACCGGCGTCGACCCGATCATGGTCACCGAGCTGTCGGTGATCTTCTCGGTCGTCGCGCTGCCCCTCACCTACATCCCGATTCTGCTCGTGGCGAACGACCGCGCCTACATGGGGAACTACGCAAACGGCGTCGTGGCCAACATCCTCGGTGTCTTCTACCTCGTCGTGGTGCTCGTGATCGCAGTCGCGGCGATTCCGCTGCTCGTCCTCTCGAACATGGGTCAGGGATGAGCACCGAGATCGATCTGGGCCTGGGCGTGCTGGATCACCAACTGATCGACAGCGAGGGCAGACGTTGCGGGAACGCCGACGATCTCGAGCTCGAGGGAGTCCGGGAGGGCGAGCCGCGCGTCGTCGCGATCCTCACGGGCCCCGCCGCCTGGCGGGGGCGAGGCTTCTTCGGCCGCCTGGCCGCGAGCGTCGTCCGCGGCGACCTCGTGCGCATTCCGTGGGAAGAGGTGGCCGAGATCGAGTCGGGCGTGCACCTTCGCAAGACCGCGCGGGAGCTGCGACTCGGCCGCGGGGACGATCGCGTGCGTCGGTGGATCGAGAAGCTGCCGGGGTCCTCGCTGTGAGGCTCTCCGAGTTGCTCGGGCTCTCGGTCCACACCGAGTCGGGTGGGAGCCTCGGCCGAGTGCACGACGTGCGTGCGGAGCTCACACCCCGGACGCTGAAGGTCACAGGGCTCGTCGTCGGGCGGCTCGGCCTGCTCGAGCGACTCGGTCTGGGCGCGCCGACCTCGGCAGCACGGCTGCGGACTCGTGACGTGATCCCCTGGAAGGACGTGCTCCGCGCCGATCGCCGCGGCGTCGTCGTCCGCGACGGGGCAAAGCCCCGCTAGCCGGACGCGGTCGCCTCGTAGACTCTCGGCCTTGCCCCTCTATCTCTCCGAGAGCGACGTCGAGGGCCTGATCGCGGCGGGCGAAGCGGTGCCGGTGATCGAGGCATGCTTCCTGCGCATGGCAGCGGGCTCGGTCCAGAACGTGCCGCGCCGGCGGCTCGCGCTCGACGATGGCGCCTTTGCCGTGATGTCCGCGGTCGACCGCGAGCTGGGCTACGCCGGGCTGAAGGCCTACACCGCCGTCGGCGGCAAGGCGACCTTCGTCGTCTGCCTCTTCGCCGGGTCGGGCGGGGAGCTCGCGGCGGTGATCGAAGCGGATGCGCTGGGCCAGCGCCGCACCGGCGCTGCGAGCGGCGTTGCCGCCAAGCACCTCGCGCGGAGCGGGGCTCGCACCCTGGGCGTGATCGGCTGCGGGTGGCAGGCCGAGAGCCAGGTCGCGGCGATCCGGGCCGCCGTGCCGACGATCGAGCGCGTTGTCGCGTACTGCCGCACGCCCGAGAAGCTGCGCGCCTTCTGCTCGACGACGGGCGCGGAGCCCGGCGAGAGCCACCGGGATGCGGGGGAGCAGGACATCGTGGTCACGGCCACGACCTCCCGCGACCCCGTTCTCCGTGGCGAGTGGCTTCGCGAGGGAGCGCTCGTGTGCGCGGTCGGCGCCAACGATCCACGGGCCAGGGAGCTCGACAACGTCGTGCTCGAGCGTGCGACGTTCATCTGCTGCGACTCGCGCGAGCAGGCGCAGCTCGAGTCGGGAGACCTGATCGACCCTGTCGCGAGCGGCGTCGTCGACTGGCTCGAGGTGCACGAGCTGCACGAGGTCGTCGCGGGCGAGCTTCCCGGCCGCCAGTCGGACTCGGACATCATCCTCTTCAAGTCGAACGGGCTTGCGGTCTGGGACGTGGCGATCGGGGTCGAGGTGCTCGAGCGGGCCCGCGACCGCGGCGTCGGCCGGGAGGTCTAGGCCTCGATCGCCTGGCGGGCGTCGGCAATCGTGTCGTTGCCGATCGCCTTGATCACCTCTGGCCGGTCGAGCAGGCGTGCGCGTTGCTGCGGGCTGAGGCGGTTCTGCACGTACCGATCCTCCAGGATCTCGGCCAGGTTGCGGCCCCGATCGTGCTCGCGGATCACATAGGCGGCGACGCGTTCCTCGGCCGACGAGCGTTGGAAGAGGAACGAGAAGAGGTTCCGGAACGCCATCGCGGCGATTGTATCCTCCTTTCATGCGCCGCAACCCGTCCGAGGGTCGCTGCGCGGAGCGGTTGCTCCGCGGCGTCGACGACGCAGGACGCGAGGAGACGATCGTGATCTGGGTCGAGCGCAAGGAAGCCGGGCTCTGGGCCGTGGGACGTGCGGTCAACCAGCAGCACCGGCGGAGCGACGAGCCCCGCCGGGACGACTATCTCTTCGAGGGGTACGAGCTCGTCGACGCGCTCGAAGCGGCGAACGGTGCGCTCGAGGACGACGCGCGCGTGCTCGAGGACGACGGCTCGACCGAGAGCGTGAAGCCGTTCACCCGCAAGGAGATCCTTCCCGTCCTAGAGAGGTTCTTCTTCGGAAGGCGCTAGCCAGCTAGGAAGGCTTGGCCGGCTCCTTCGGCCATTCGAGCTTCGCGTTCGGGATCGGGTCCCCGTGCGGGTCGTGAGTGGGGAAGCCGAGCGCCTTGTCGATCCGCGCCTCGAGCTCCTCGGAGAGCGCGTGCTCCAGACGGGCTGCCTCCTGGTGCACGTCGTCGACGGCGATCCCGAGTGTCTCCGCGAGGTAGAGCTCGAGCAGCCGGTGGTGCCGGATCACCTCGAGCGCTACCTGCTCGCCGGCGTGGGTGAGCGTCACCCCGCGATAGGGCGTGTGCTCCGCCAGCCCAAGCGCCGCCAGCTTCTTGACCATCGCGCTCGCCGAGGCGGGCGACACCTGCTGGCGCCGGGCGAGGCTGGAGGTGGAGACGCGCTCGCTCTCGGTGCCGAGCTTGTAGATTTCCTTCAGGTAGTCCTGGATCGCATCGCTCAGATCGACCTTGGTCACCCTCCCAGTCTAGGAGGCTTGGCAGTGTAGGAGGCGCCGAGCCCGACGGTGCTAGCCTCGCGGAATGGTGATCAAGCTCGGCCATAGCCCGGATCCCGACGACGCCTTCATGTTCTGGGCGATCGCCGCCGGCGCGGTCGACACGCGTGGCTTCAGCTTCGAGCAGGTGCTGCAGGACATCCAGTCGCTGAACGAGTGGGCGCTCGAGGGCCGGCTCGAGGTGACCGCGATCTCGCTTCACGCGTACCCCTTCGTGCAGGACCGGTATGCGCTGCTGCCGCACGGCGCGAGCATCGGCTCCGGCTACGGTCCGATCCTCGTCGCGCGCGAGCCGCTCACCTTCGACCAGTTGCGCGCCGCCGAGATCGTCGTCCCCGGCCGGATGACGACCGCGTTCCTGGCGCTCAGGCTCGCGCTCGGCGAGTTCGAGCACCGCGAGCTCGCGTTCGATCGCATCCTGGACGAGATCTCGTCGGGCCGCGCCGACGCTGGTCTCGTCATCCACGAGGGTCAGCTCACCTACGAGGAAACGGGCTTGCACAAGGTGCTCGACCTCGGCGAGTGGTGGCTGCTCGAGACCGGCCTGCCGCTGCCGCTCGGCGTCAACGTGGCCCGCCGCGACCTCGGCGACCGGTTGCCCGACCTCTCCGCGGTCCTGCTGGACTCGATCCAGGCCGGGCTCGCGAACCGGGAGGAGGCGATGCGCTACGCGATGCGATTCGGTCGCGGCATCGACGTGAAGACGGCGGACCGTTTCGTCGAGATGTACGTCAACGAGCTGACCTGCGACTACGGCGACGAGGGCCGGAAAGCGGTCGCGGAGCTGCTCCGCCGCGGCGATGCGATCGGGGCGTTTCCCGAGCCCGTTCGGCTCGACTACGTTTCCTAGATGCCCCTGGAGATGCGCGAGAGCTGCGAGCGTTGCGCGGCGGCGCTGCCGCAGGGCGCCGAGGCGTTCATCTGCAGCTACGAGTGCACGTTCTGTCCCGGCTGCTCGGCAGAGCTCGAGAGCGTCTGCCCGAACTGCGTCGGCGAGCTCGTTTCGCGGCCGCGCCGGGTGGGCCCGTGAGCCGGGCGGTCGTCATCTCCGCGGTGCGGACGCCGGTCGGGCGGTACGGGGGAGGCCTCGCGGGCGTCCGGCCCGACGACCTTGCGGCGATCGCCGTCGCGGCGGCGGTCGAGCGCGCGGGCGTCGACGCGGCGGAGATCGAGGACGTCTATCTGGGCTGCGCGAACCAGGCGGGCGAGGACAACCGCAACGTAGCCCGGATGGCGGCGCTCCTTGCAGGGCTCCCCGACTCGGTCGCGGGCGTCACGGTGAACCGGCTTTGCGCCTCGGGTCTCTCGGCCGTCCTCGGCGCCTGCCACGCGATCGCCGCCGGCGACGGCGACCTCTTCGTGGCGGGCGGAGTCGAGTCGATGAGCCGCGCGCCGCTCGTGACCGCGAAGCCGGACGCCGCCTATCCGCGTGGGGATCGGACGATGTACGACTCGACCCTCGGCTGGCGCTTTCCGAATCCGGCCCTGGAGGCGAAGTTCCCGCTCGAGACGATGGGCGAGACGGGCGAGAACGTCGCCGAGCGCTGGGCCGTCTCCCGCGAGGACCAGGACGCGTTCGCCCTCCGCTCCCAGCAGCGTTGGGCGGCGGCGGACTTCTCGGACGAGCTCGTCCCTGCGTGCGGGCTCGAGCGCGACGAGCACCCGCGGCCGGAGACGAGCGCCGAGAAGCTCGCGGGCCTGAAGCCCGTCTTCCGCAAGGATGGGACTGTCACGGCGGGCAACTCGAGCGGGCTGAACGACGGCGCCGCGGCGCTCGTGATCGCCTCCGAGGAGAAGGCGCGCTTGCTCGCAGTCGAACCCCTCGGCGCCTTCGTCGCAAGCGCGGTGGCCGGCGTCGACCCGCGGGTGATGGGGATCGGACCTGTGCCGGCCGTGCGCAAGCTGCTCGAGCGAGCCGGGATCGGGGTCGGCGACCTCGACCTGGTCGAGCTGAACGAGGCGTTCGCCTCGCAGAGCCTCGCGGTCGTCCGCGAGCTCGGGCTCGACGAGGAGAAGGTGAATGTGAACGGCGGCGCGATTGCCATCGGCCATCCGCTCGGGATGAGCGGCGCTCGTCTCGTCGTCACGTTGCTGCACGAGCTCCGGCGGCGCGGCGGCCGCTACGGCGTGGCCACGATGTGCGTCGGCGTCGGCCAGGGGCAGGCGGCGCTGTTCGAGCGGTCGCGCGACTAGGATCCTGCCGTGGCCGTTGCGACGCGTGAGTACGGGCTGTTCATCAACGGCGAGATCGTGGAGGGCTCGTCGTCCCGCGACCTCGTCGAGCCGGCGTCCGGCGATCCGTTCGGCACCGCGCAGCTGGCCGGCGAAGGAGAGATCGACCGTGCGGTCGAGGCGGCACGCGCCTCGCTCGCCGGCGACTGGGGCAAGACGCCCGCCAACGAGCGCTCCCGTCTCCTGCACGCGCTCGCGGACGCCCTCGCCGCCAACCGTAAGGAGCTCACGGAGCTCGAGTCGCGCAACGTCGGCAA
Organism: Gaiellaceae bacterium; assembly: GCA_033857955.1. Taxonomy (GTDB): domain Bacteria; phylum Actinomycetota; class Thermoleophilia; order Gaiellales; family Gaiellaceae; genus Gaiellasilicea. The sequence continues at coordinate 17,285 of JAWVCW010000019.1, forward strand.
GGCGATCTCCTCGACGAAGGCGGAGCTCTTCGGGGCGGTGGAGCACTTCCGCTTCTACGCCTCGGCGATCGCGACGATCGCCGGCCGCTCGAATCCGATCGGCGGTTCGATTCTCTCGTACACGCTGAAGGAGCCGGTAGGCGTCGCGGGCCAGATCGTCCCGTGGAACTACCCGCTGCTGATGACCACCTGGAAGCTCGCGCCGGCGCTCGCGGCCGGGTGCGCTGTTGTTCTCAAGCCCGACCCGCAGACGCCCGCGACGGCGCTTCGGCTGGCGGAGCTCGCGGCCGAGGTCGGCTTCCCGGCTGGAGCGGTCAACATCGTCCCGGGCGACGGCCCGACGACCGGCGCCTACCTCGTCCGCCATCCAGGGGTGGACAAGGTCGCCTTCACGGGCTCGACCAAGACCGGCGGCGAGATCATGCGGCTCTGCTCGGAGCCGATCAAGCGGCTGACGTTGGAGCTCGGCGGCAAGAGCCCGAACATCGTCTTCGCGGACGCCGACCTCGACTCGGCGATCCCGAGCGCGGTCTGGTCGATCTACTACTCGGCCGGTCAGAGCTGCGAGGCCCGTTCGCGCGTTCTCGTCGAGAAGACGCTCTACGACGACTTCGTGAGCGCGTTCACGGAGAAGGCAGGTCAGCTGAAGATGGGCGACCCGCTCGACGCCGAGACGCAGATGGGCTCGCTGATCTCGCAGGCGCACCAGGAGCGCGTGCACTCGTTCGTCGAGGGCGCTCGGGGTGAGGGCGCCGAGGTGGTGCTCGGCGGCGAGCCGGGGGAGCACGCGTTCTATCCCCCGACCGTTGTTGCCGGAGTGGACAACGCGATGGCAATCGCTCAGGAGGAGGTCTTCGGCCCGGTGGTCACGATCATCCCGTTCGAGGACGAGAAGGACGCGATCCGGATCGCCAACGACGTCAAGTACGGGCTGATGGCGTCTGTCTGGACGGGGGATCCGGCGAAGGGACACCGGCTCGCGAGCCGGATCAAGGCCGGCACCGTCGGGATCAACGTGCCGTACACGGCCTTTCCCGGCCTGCCGTTCGGCGGCTACAAGCAATCCGGCTTCGGGCGGGAGCTCGGAGTCGAGACGCTCGACCTCTACCTGGAGACGAAGAGCGTCACCGTGAACACCGGCTCAAGGCCGATCAACCCCTTCGGGCTGTAGAGCGGCTCGACCGCACCGCTCCGCGCTACCGGTGGGCGGTTCTGGCCGCCGGCGCTGCCGCGCAGGCGGGCTTCTCGACGATCTCGTTCGCGGTCGCCGTGCTCGCGCCGGCCCTCCGCGAGCGCTACGACCTGAGCCTGACCGAGATCGGCGTCGTCCTCTCGGCGGAGTGGATCGGGCTCACGTTCTCGATGCTGCCGTGGGGATACGCCGCGGACCGGTTCGGCGAGCGCGTGACACTGGCCGTAGGCCTCCTCGCCTGCTCGGGCTTCCTCGCGGGGGCGGCGTTCGCTCCGGACTTCGGCACCCTCGTCGCGATGCTCACGCTCGCCGGCGTCGCGGGCGGGAGCGTGCAGTCGGGCAGCGGGCGGGCGGTGATGCAGTGGTTCGGGGCGCACGAGCGTGGGCTGGCGCTCGGCGTTCGACAGACCGCCGTGCCGTTCGGCGGCTTCGTCGTGGCGATCGTCCTCCCGCTGCTCGACAGTACCCGCGCGGGATTTCTCTTCCTCTCGGGATTCGTCCTCGCAGGCGCGATCGTGGGCGCCGTCGTGCTGCGGTCGCGACCCGACGCCGAGCTCCACGAATCGGCCGACATCGAGGCCACGCTCCGCGACCGTCGGCTCCTGCTCGTCTGCGCCGTCAGCGGCGTGTACGTCGTGGCGCAGGTCGTGATGATGGGCTTCCTCGTCCTCTTCCTCCACGACGACAGGGGCTTCTCCACCGGCGCGGCGGCGGCCGCGCTCGCCGTCTCGCAGGTTGCCGCTGCGGCGCTACGCATAGCCGTTGGGCGCTGGTCCGACGTCGTGGGCTCGCGGGTGCGGCCGCTGCGGATCGTCGGGACGACGATGGCCGTCTCGATCGCGCTCGTCGTCGTCACGGCGAGCGCAGCCGGCTGGCTCGCAGCTGTCGCCGTCGTGATCGCGACAGCCGTCTCGATGGCCTGGAACGGCCTCTCGTTCACGATCGCAGCCGAGCTCGGCGGACGCCGGAGTGGTGCCGCGATCGGCCTCCAGCAGACCGTCCTGGCGGCCAGCGGCGTCGGCGCTCCGGTCGCGTTCGCGGCCCTCGTCTCGTGGACCTCCTGGCAGGCGGCGTTTGCGGTGGCGGCGCTGTTCCCGCTTGCGGGCCGTCTGCTCCTCCAGCGGTTCGACGAACCCCAGACCCGACGGGCATAGAGTTGCGCGCGTGAGAGTCCTCGAGCGTCTCGAGCAGCTGGCCGCGATCGGCGACCGGGTCGGCTACTCGGCCGAGGAGGATCGTGCCCACGAGCTCGCCGCGGGCTGGTTCTGCGACGCAGGGCTCGAGGTCGAGGTCGACACCGCCGGCAACCTGATCGGGCGGAATCCGGGCGGCAGCCGTCAGGTCTGGACCGGCTCACATCTCGACACGGTCCCCGGTGCCGGACGGTTCGATGGAACGCTCGGCGTCGTCGCGGGGCTCGAGGCGGTCGAGGCGCTCGGCCTGCCGGGACTTGGAGTCGTGGTCTTTCGGGACGAGGAACGAGGCTGCGCCGGCAGCCGTGGCTGTACCGCCCTGCCTGACGCGTACGTCGAGCTGCACATCGAGCAGGGGCCGACGCTGCTTCGCGCCGACGCGCCGCTCGGAGTCGTCACGGCGATCGTCGGCTACGTCCGCGGCACCCGCACGTTCACCGGCACGGCCGGTCACGCGGGGACGACGCCGATGGATGTACGGGAGGACGCCCTTGTCCAGGCGGCCGAGTTCGTTCTCCACGCGCGAGAGGTCGCACGCGGAATCGAGGGTGCCGTGGCCACCGTCGGCCAGGTCACCGTGGAGCCGGGCGGCACGAACGTGATCCCTGGCCGCGTCGTCGTCAGCGTCGATGCCCGCGCTCCCGACGCCGACCGGCTCGACCGCCTTGCCGCCGCGCTCGAGATCGAGGAACCGGTGCGGACCGAGCCCTCGCCGATGGCGGAGGAGATCCGCGGTGCGTTGCGAGCCGAGGTGGAGGCGCTCCGCCTGCCGGTGCTCGAGCTTCCGTCGGGCGCCGGGCACGACGCCGGCATCCTCGCGTCGGCCGGCGTGCCGTCTGGGATGCTCTTCGTCCGCAGCCTGAACGGCGGCATCAGCCACAACCCGGACGAGCTCAGCTCTCCGGAGGACATCGCGCGCGCGCTCGCCGCCCTGACCGGCACGCTCGGTACGTTGGCCGCCGCAAGTGGCTAGAACGTGGACTCTCCTGAGAGGAAAGCTGCGGTGCAAGTGAACACAGTTGTGACGCCCAGTGCCCATGCGTTCATCGAAAGGCAGAAAGGTGCGGTTACCGGGTAGGCGTACCAAGATGAAAGACATTGGCCGCGAAGGTTGGCTGAATCTGGGAGTGGGAAGCGGTGACGCTACGACAGGAGACAAAGCATCCGAAGAAGATTCAGTTGATAGGCCGTCAACGACTGGTTGAGATTGTCGGTGAGCGCTTCTACGGAAGCGCCGTGGGGTTCAGCGAGGGGGACGTCGCCCATCGCTTTGGCTATTACATCGTCGCCCGCAATGGGAAGTGGTGGTGGGGTCAGTACGCGTCGATCGTCGCGGAGGAGGATCTCGTACCTCTTCTCCAGTTGGCGTGGATGGAAGGAACCTTTCGTGAGGACTTCGAGATCCGCGCCGAGCCGACGTTTCGCGGATGAGTGGCTCGCGTCGCGGGTGCTGAGAGCAGCTAGTCCGCTCTAAACGAGATCGGCTGCGCACCCTCCCAGAGCGTCAGCCGTCCGAGTTCCTTCAGCTGCTCCTGGCCCTCGACGAGGGTGGCGAAGTGGTTCGCCCACAGGTGTCCCGCCTTGCTCGCGAAGGAGCAGTAGCCGTACGGGAAGAGCAGCTCGGTCTCGCTCTGGCCGCCCGGGTACAGCGCGAGCTCGCCCGGATGCGGGTAGCTCGTCGCGTTCTCAGGCCCGATGCCGAGGTCGCGGTCGCCCCACGGGATCCAGTTCGACTCGCCGCTCCAGCGGCAGTGGATGATCCGGTCGTCGAGCGGCAGCATCGCCTTGAAGGCCGCGATCGTCTTCGGTGCCAGCTCGTCCTCCCAGCGCGCGACGAAGCGCATCCCGGCTGCGGTGATCTCGAGCACGGCGTGACCCTACCCGTGGGCCGCAGCCCAGGTGACGAGCTGCTCGCGCTCGGAGTCCGTGAGCCCCGTGACGTTGCCGGGCGGCATCGCCCGCGACGAGACCATCACCTCGATCTGGCCGGCATACTGCTTCATCTGCGCAAGGCTCTCGAGCCGGACGCCGAGCGGCGCCGAGACGCCCGAGTGACAGGTGGCGCAACGCTCGCTGACAATGCTTCGCGCGGCAGCATCGGCGGGGACGTTCCCGACCGGCGCGTCCTCGGGGGCGAGCGCGAACGCGAGTGCGAACGCTCCGGCAGCGGCCGCGCCGAGAATCCACCACTCCCGCCGGCCGACGTGCCAGAGGTTGAAGAAGTGCCGGATCGCCGCGACGAGCGCGAAGATCGCGAGCAGCACGAGCCACGCATGTCCGGCGCCGAACGCGAGCGGGAAGTGGCCCGCGAGCATCGTGAAGACGACGGGCAGCGTCAGGTAGTTGTTGTGGACCGACCGCTGCTTGGCTCTGAGGCCCGGCTCCGGATCCGGCTCGCGCCCCTGCTGCTTCGCCCGGACGAGCTCCCGGTGCGCCGGGATGATCACGAAGAAGACGTTCGCCGCCATGATCGTTCCGAGCATCGCGCCGACCTGGAGAAACGACGCCCGCGCAGCGAACAGCTGTCCCGCCGCGTAGGCCGCGAGGGTCACGAGCACGGCCACCGCGACCGCCACGAGATGGTCCGACTCGAGCAGACGGCACGCGGCGTCGTACCCGACCCAGGCGAGCGCGAGCCCGCCGGCCGAGATCGCAACCGCCTGCCAGGCGCTGAGGTCGGCGACTGCCGGATCGACGAGCCGCTTGTCCGCATCCAGCCAGTAGAGGACGACGAGGAGCGCGAAGCCGGAGAGCCACGTCGTGTACGCCTCCCACTTGAACCAGTGGAGCTGCTCGGGCAGCTTCGGCGGTGCGATCTTGTACTTCTGCGAGTGGTAGAAGCCGCCCCCGTGCACGCCCCAGTACTCGCCCGCAACGCCGTTCGCCGCAGCCTCTGGGTCGGCAGGCGGCCGCAGCCCGAGATCGAGCCGGATGAAGTAGAACGAGGCTCCGATCCACGCGATCCCCGCGACCACGTGCAGCATGCGCAGCACGAGGTCCGCGAGCTCTCTCAGGTAGTCCGCGTCCACCGGTTCCTCGCGATCGCGCACAGCTCGCGCAATCCCGTCTCGAGCTCCTCGGCGCGCTCGCGCTCGAGCCGCTCGCGCAGCACGGGCAGGAGCTCGGCGCGCGTGCGCCCGTTCACGAAGACCACGAACGCGAACCCGAAGCGTTGCTCGTAGGCCTCGTTCAGGCGCGCGAGCTCCTCCAGCACGTCCGGCTCGGCCCCCCGCTGTTCCTCGGAGGGCTCGCCGATCCGCGGATGGGTCGCGAGCGCGGCGGCCTGATCGGCCTCGGGCAGCGCGAGCGCCACGTCCTCGGCGACCGCGAGTGGGTCCTCGCGTGCGGCCAGCTCCTCGACGAGTTGCGTCCGCCCGGAGAAGAGCGGCGTCAGCTCGGCGGTGCTCAGCTGCCTCGGTAGCTCGCGCACGAGTAGGGCGCCACGAGGAGCGGGACGTGATAGTGGCCCTCGCCCAGGTCGACCTCGAGCTCGACGCGCTTGAAGAACGGTGAGGGCGGGTGGAAGACGAGCCTGTACGTGCCCGGGTCGAGGTTGTCCGCGAGCCGTGCCCGGCCGTCGTCGTCGGTGCGTGTCTCGGCCAGGAACATGTCCCCGCGGTAGAGGACGATCAGCACACCGCCGGCGGGTCGTCCGGTTCCGGTGTCGAGCACGTGGGTCGACAGCGAGGTCACTGAGCGAATCTACTCGCCTGCACGCGGTGCGCGCTCGCGATCTCGCCCTCGTCTGCACGCACGAGCGCACCGCCGCGGACGACGAGCTCGCCGCCGACGTAGAGCCGGTCGACGCGGTGCGGGCCGGCGAAGACGAGGCCGGCCACGGGATCCGCGGCGCCGCCCAACTCGAGCCCGTCCGTCGCCCACACGGCGAGGTCTGCGCACTTCCCCGGCTCGATCGAGCCGATGTCGTCGCGCCCGAGCACCTCGGCGCCGCCGCGGGTCCCCAGCCGGAGCGCCTCGCGCGCCGTCATCGCCCGCGGTCCGCCACGCCCGCGCGCAACGAGGAGCGCCTGCTTGACCTCGTTGAAGAGATGACTCCGCTCGTTCGAAGCCGAGCCGTCGACCCCGAGCCCGACCCGAACGCCGGCGTCGGTCATCGCCCGCACCGGGGCGACGCCCGCGCCGAGCCGGAGGTTCGACGTCGGGCAGTGGGCGACGCCGGTACCCGTCTCGGCGAAGCGCCCGATCTCGGCCTCCGAGAGGTGGACGCAATGCGCGCACCAGACGTCGTCGTCCAGCCAGCCGAGGCTGTCGAGGTACTCGACCGGGGTGCAACCGTGCAGCTCCTGGCAGTACGCCTCCTCGTCCATCGTCTCCGCGAGGTGGGTGTGCAGCGGCAGGCCCAGCCGTCGCGCGAGCTCCGCGGACTCGGTCATCAGCCGGCCGGTGACCGAGAAGGGCGAGCAGGGTGCGACGGCGATCTGGACGTGCGCGCCCGGGCCACTCTCGTGCAGCTGACTCGCGAGGCGCTCCGTGTCGGCGAGCACCGCGTCGATCTCCTCAACCAGCTCGTCGGGGGGCAGCCCTCCGTCGGAGACCCCGAGGTCCATCGAGCCGCGCGAGGCGACGATCCGGCAGCCGAGCTCGCGTGCGGCCTGCACCTCCGCCTCGACAAGCCACTCGCGGCCGCGCGGGAAGACGTAGTGATGGTCGAAGACGGTCGTGCAGCCCGAGAGCATCAGCTCCGCGATCCCGGTCCGCGCCGCCGCGTATTCCGCGTCAGCGTCGATCCTGGCCCAGGTCGGGTAGAGCTCCACGAGCCATTCGAAGAGCGTCGCCTGCTGGGCCCGGGCGCGCGTGAGCGTCTGGTAGAGGTGGTGGTGCGTGTTGACGAGGCCGGGCGTGACGACCGCGCCGCCGAGGTTTGTGCGCTCCTCCGCGTCGGGCGGCTCGCCCGTCCCGACTTCGATCACGAGGCCGTCCTCGATCAGGATCCAGCCGTCAGCGTGCTCGGTTCCTGCGTCGTCCACGGTGAGAACGTGCGCGTCGGCGAGCAGGGACTTCATGCCCGCGTACCGTATCTTTGCGAGCGTGGAGGTCATCACCCCGCGCACGCTCGACGAGGCGCTTCGGCTGAAGTCGGAGCGGCCCGACGCACGCCCGATCGCGGGCGGCACCGACCTACTCGTCGAGCTGAACTTCGATCGAACGCGGCCCGAGACGATCCTCAATCTGGCCGAGGTCGAGGAGCTGAAGGGCTGGACGCGGGAGAACGGCTCTCTCCGCCTCGCTGCGGGCTTGACCTACACCGAGGCGATGCAGCGGGAGCTCGCCGAGCTCCTCCCTGCGCTCGCGGAGGCTTCTCGCACCGTCGGCTCGCCGCAGATTCGCAACCGCGGCACGATCGGAGGCAATCTCGGCACCGCCTCGCCTGCCGGCGACGCGCACCCGCCGCTCCTGGTGGAGGGCGCGACCGTCGAGATCGGCAGCGTCCGCGGCGTGCGCGCCCTGCCGCTCACCGAGTTCTTCCTCGGCCCGAAGCGGAACGCGCTCGCAGACGACGAGCTCGTGCTCGCGGTGCGCATCGACCCGAGCGGGCAGCCGCAGACGTTCATGAAGGTCGGGCCGAGGAACGCGATGGTGATCGCCGTCTGCTCCCTCGCGGTCCTGGCCGACCGCGAGCGCGGCGAGCTCCGAGCCGCCTACGGTTCCGCGGGGCCGATCCCGGCGCTCGTGACCGCGCCGCTCGATACGCGTGCGGACTTCCCCGAGCTCGTTGCGGCTGCCGCGAGTCCGATCGACGACGTCCGAGGCACGGCCGCCTACCGCCGCCACGCACTGCGTGTGCTCACGAAGCGGGCGCTGGATCGGGTGCTCGTATGAAGATCCGATTGACCGTCAACGGGGAAGCGCGCGAGGCGGACGTCTGGGCGGGCGAAAGCCTGTTGACGACGCTGCGCGACGCGCTCAGCCTGCCCGGCTCGAAGAATGCATGTGAGCAAGGCGAATGCGGCTCGTGCTCCGTGCTCCTCGACGGGGAGCTCGTCTGCGCCTGCCTCGTCCTCGCGGCACAGGCGGACGGCCATCAGGTGACGACGGTTGAAGGGTTGCGCTCCGAGGAAGGACTGCACCGCGTGCAGCAGGCGTTCGTCGACGCGGGCGCCGTCCAGTGCGGTTTCTGCACCCCCGGGCTCGTCGTCGCGACGGCGGCCCTACTCGCGCGCGTCCCTGATCCCAGCGACGACGTGATCCGCGAGGAGCTCTCGGGGAACCTCTGCCGCTGTACCGGCTACGCCAAGATCTTCGACGCCGTCCGCCTCGCCGCCCGCGCATGACGACCACGGAGCAGCAACAGGCACAGCTGCGGCGCGCACGCGTCGGTGACCGAGGGACGCGCCACGACGCGACGCCGAAGGTAACCGGAGAGTTCGCCTACTCGAGCGACCTGAACTCGGCCGGGATGCTCTGGGGGGTCACGGTCCGGAGCCCGCACGCGCATGCCAGGATCGTCGAGCTCGACATCTCGCAGGCGGTGCGGATGGCCGGCGTGCACGCTGTGCTCACGCACGCCGACGTACCGGGCCAGAAGACGTACGGCCTCGAGTTCGCGGACCAGCCGGTGCTCGCCGCCGACCGCGTCCGCTACTACGGCGAGCCGGTCGCGCTCGTCGCCGCCGAGGAGCCCGAGCAGGCGCGCCGTGCAGCCGCCGCGGTCCGCGTCGAGTACGAGGTGCTCGAGGCGGTGACCGACATGGAGCTCGCGACCGAGCAGCCCCCGCTCCACCCCGACCGGCCGACGATGGCGCACGGCTACCGCGACGACAAGCGGCCGAACGTCGTCCGCCACATGGTCATCAGCCATGGCGATCCGGATGCCGAGGGCGACGTTGCCGTGAGCGGCGTCTACGACATCGGCATCCAGGATCAGGCCTTTCTGGGGCCCGAGTCGGGGCTCGCGGTCCCGGACGGCGAGGGCGGCATCGATATCTATGTCGCGACGCAGTGGCTGCACGTCGATCGCGACCAGGTCGCGCCGTGCCTCGGTCTCGCGCCCGACCTGGTGCGCATCCACCTCGCCGGCGTCGGCGGTGCCTTCGGCGGTCGCGAGGACCTCTCGATGCAGATCCACGGCGCGATGCTCGCACTGCACACGAAGCGCCCGGTGAAGATCGTCTACAACCGCGAGGAGTCGTTCTTCGGCCATGTGCACCGCCACCCGGCTCGCATCTGGTGCGAGCATCGCGCGACGCGGGCGGGGGAGCTCGTGAACGTGCGGATGAGGATCCTGCTCGACGGAGGAGCCTACGCGTCGAGCTCGACCGCGGTGACGTCGAATGCCGCCGCGTTCGCGGTCGGTCCCTACCGGGTCGCAAACGCGCTGATCGAGTCGACCTGCGTCTACACGAACAACCCCCCCTGCGGCGCCATGCGCGGCTTCGGGGCAGTCCAGACGTGCTTCGCCTCCGAGGCGCAGATGGACAAGCTCGCGGCCGAGCTAGCGATCGACCCCGTCGAGCTGCGGCTCCTCAACGCACTGGCTCCCGGCGACGTGCTCCCGACCGGACAGCCGATCGAGGGCTCGCTGCCGGTGGCGGAGGTGATCCGCCAGGCCGCGGCATTGCCCGTGCCCAAGCCCCTGGCGTTGCCGCGCGCTGCGATCCGGCTTCCCGGAGGGGCCGGGAACACGACACGCGGCGAGGGCGTGCGCCGCGGCGTCGGCTTCGCAGTCGGCTACAAGAACATCTGCTACTCCGAGGGCTTCGACGACTTCGCGGCCGCGCGGGTGATCCTGCGGGCAGACGGATCTGCAGAGGTCCACTGCGCCGCGGCCGAGGTCGGGCAGGGCGTCACCGATGTGATCCTGCAGGTCGCGCGTACCGAACTCGGCACCGACGACGTCACACTCGCGCCGCCCGGGACGTCGAGTGTCGCCTCCGCCGGCTCTGCCTCGGCCTCGCGCATGACCTGGATGGCGGCGGGCGCCGTGCGCGACGCCTGCAGGGCCGCGCTGGAGGAGCAGAAGCGCACTGCAGTTGAAGGCGGAGCCACCGACGTGGACGTCGAGCGCATTTACCGCCACCTGCACACGACGCCGCTCGATCCGCAGACCGGCCAGATCACCGGCGACCGTGCCCACGTGTCCTTCGCGGTGGCGGCGATGCGCGTCGTCGCGGAAGTCGACGTCGACCTCGGCCTCTCGCGGATCGTCTGGATCGGCACCGCGCAGGATGTCGGCAGGGCAATCAACCCGCTCGCAGTCGAAGGGCAGATCGAGGGCGGCATTGCGCAGGGTCTCGGACTCGCGTTGATGGAGGAGATCCGCACCCGTGACGGGTTGATCACGAACGCGAGCTTCACGGATTATCTGATTCCCACCACGCTCGACATGCCGCCGGTCGCGATCGTGTTGATCGAGGATCCGGAGCCCGACGCCCCATACGGCGTCAAGGGTGTCGGGGAGCCGCCGACGGTCGTCTCGACCGCCGCGGTCGTCTCCGCCCTCCGTGCCGCGACCGGGCGCGAGCTAGCTCGCGTGCCTGTGCGCCCGGACGACATCTCAGGCGTCTGATTCGTCGGCATCCGGCGGCTCAGTCCGGTCGGTGCTGCGGGGCCCGCTTCAGGGTCTGTCTGCCGGTCGCCGGCGACGCCCCGTAAACCCTGCTAGCGCCGGAGCGCCAGCACGGCGCCGACGGCGAGCAGGAGCACACCGAGGACGCGCGGCCGGCTGAGCGCGACCTGTTCGACGCCGAAGAGCCCGTACCGGTCGATCACGACGCCCATGGCAAGCTGGCCCGCGATCAGCAGGCCGATCGTCGCCGCCGCCCCGAGCCGCGGCGTGACGACGGTGATCGTGAGCACGACGACCACCCCCATACCGCCCCCGCCGATCCAGTACCACCACGGTGAGCGCAACGCGTCCCCGAAGCCGGCCAGGCTCTGCCGCAGGACGACGAGGATGACGATCGCGACGAGCGTCGAGAAGAGCAGGTTGGCGGCAAGTGCCTCGAAGGAGCCGATCCGCTCGCCGAAGCGGCCCATCACGGCGACCTGGATCGAGCCCGCGAGGCCGGCCACGAGGGCGAGCGATGCGGCGGCGGCGGTCCCTCCTCCCATGCCGGACGAAGCTATACGCTCCGGCCACTTCGAGTTCAAAGGAGCCGCCGACCGATGGTCCGAGCCTTCGTCCTCTACGAGTCCGAGCCCGACCCCGACCGCTACGAGCAGCATGCCGAGCTGTGCCGGCAGGTCCCCGGCGGGACGTTCCGGCACGGCCGTGTGTTCGGCTCGCCGATGGGTGAGCCGAAGTACGCCTACTACGCCGAATGGGAGTTCGAGTCCCGCGACGCGTTCAAGGAGGCGGCTCGCACGCCCGAGTTCGCGGCGACAGGCAAGGACGCGATGGAGATGGGCGTCCCGTTCCACGTCCTTTTCGCAGACGTTGGCTGAGCCCGACTCGCCCCGTCCGCTGCCGCCGGACGAGCTCGGGTTCGAGCGGATCGTCTACGAGAAGACGCCGCCGCGGGCGACGGTGACCCTCAACCGGCCGGAGGTCTTGAACGCCTTCGACTTCCGGATGCTGCGCGAGCTGGCGCGGGCCTTCGAGGACGCCTCCTGGGACGACGAGATCCGCGTCGTCGTCGTCACCGGCACGGGCCGGGCCTTCTGCGTGGGGGCCGACCTTCGCGCCTGGGGCGAGGACCTGCTCGGGAACTCGAAGGAGTACTGGAAGTGGTTCGGGGCGTTCATGGACATGCACAACCGGCTGCGCGAGATCGGCAAGCCGACACTTGCCCGCGTTAACGGGATCGCCGTCGGCGGCGGCAACGAGCTCCAGATGGCGTGCGACCTCGCGGTGATGGTCGACGACGCCTTCATCCGCCACGTCGGGCTCGAGCACGGCTCGGTGCCTGCGGGCGGCGCGACCCAGTGGCTGCCGATCATGATCGGCGACCGCCGGGCGCGAGAGATGATCCTGCTCTGCGACGAGGTGCCCGCGGCGCAGGCCGCCGAGTGGGGACTCGTCAACTGGGCTGTCCCGGCCGCCGAGCTCGACGCGAAAGTGGACGAGCTCGTCGAGAAGCTCGCCGGCAAGCTGCCCGAGACGACGCGTTATGCGAAGCAGCAGCTGAACTGGTGGCGCGACATCTCGTGGCACGAGACGGTGGGCCACGCCCGCGACTGGCTGGCGCTGTCGATGCACGGCGACGAGGCGCAGGATGCGATCAGGCGCTTCCTCGACCGCAAGGGTTAGGGTCGGCGCATGAGCGAGGTGCTGACGTCTCGGGAGGGTGCGGTACTCACGATCACCCTGAACCGGCCGGAGGTCTTCAACGCGTTCAACGCCGCCCTACACGCGGCGCTTCGAGCGGCTCTGGAAGAGGCTGCGGACCCTGAAATCCGGGCGGTCGTGATCACGGGCGCAGGCCGCGGCTTCTGCGCCGGGCAGGACCTGAAGGAGTTCCGGGAGGTCTCCGGTTCGATCCGCGAGCGGCTCGAGCAGACCTACCATCCGAACATCCGCCTGATCCGCGGACTCGAGAAGCCGGTGATCGCGGCCGTGAACGGGCCGTGCGCCGGCGCCGGGCTGTCGCTCGCCGCTGCCTGCGACATCCGGATCGCCGCCGACGTGGCGACGTTCGTCCCCGGCTTCATCGGGATCGGGCTCGTTCCCGACTCCGGCGGCTCGTGGTTCATCCACCGCCTGCTCGGCTTTGCCCGCGCCTTCGAGTGGATGACCTCCAACAGGAAGCTGACGGCGTCCGAGGCGCACGCCTGGGGGCTCATCTCGGAGGTCGTCGATGCCGAGCAGCTCACGGCGCGCGTCGCCCAGCTCGCGGGGATGTACGCAGACCTTCCGACCCGCGGCGTCGGGCTGACGAAGCGGTTGTTCGACCACGCGTACACAGCGTCTCTCGACGAGCAGCTCGAGCTGGAAGCCGAGCTGCAGCAGGAGGCGACCGGAACCGCCGACTTCGTTGAAGGCGTGACCGCGTTCCTCGAGAAGCGAGCGCCGCGCTTCAGCGGCAGCTAGGCCTGCCCGCACGCGCCGCAGAACGGCGCGCCGATCCGCCTGGGCGCGGCGCAGTGGGCGCAGGGCGCCTGCACCTCGCGGCCGCAGCCCTCGCACCGCTCGCTGTCCTCCACGGGGAATCCGCAGTACGGGCACTGCCGGTGGCGGACCCGCCGTAAGGGAAGCCGCCGCGCGAGATAGCGCTGGAGCAGCCAGAAGGCGACGATCGTCGCGGCTGCGCCGATCACTGCGAGGAGCAAGATGCCGGCGTCGAACGGGTCGAAGTAGTCGGTCAGGTAGTCGATCGCGACCACGAAGGCGAAGACGGTCGCGAACAGGACGACCGAGAGCGAGAGCGGGAACCAGCGGGAGCCCTTGTCGCGCAGCCTCGTGAGCAGCAGGTACCCGGTAAGGACGAAGAGGGCCGATGCGGCGGCCCGCAGGAGGAAGATCACCAGCTCCTGCCGGTCGTGCCGTTTGTCGACGTCACGATTCAGGCGGTCCTGCGCGGCGGTCGCGGCCGGCCGGGCGGCGACTTCGGCGCGTGTCGCCGCCTCCTTGTCGGCCCGCGCCCGGTCGAACGCTGCCCCGGCGATGCGATACCGCGCGCGAAGCGCGCCGGCGGGGTCGCCGGCGTCGAGCGCAGTGCGATACGCCTCGCGCCGCAGCTCGAGCTCGTCCCGTGTCCGGCGCACCGCCACCTCTGCCCGGAAGCGGCGCTGCTGTGCCCGGTCGAGACTGCGGATCGACTGCAGCTCGGTCGCCGATGGCCCCCGCAGCGGCATCGCCGCCCGAACGCGGTCGTCGATCTCCTGGTAGGCCCAGATGCCTCCGATCAGGAGGAAGCCTGCGAGCACGAGAGCGAGCAGCTTCTCGCTCTTCGTGGTCTGGAGTTGCTCGACGTCGAGCTCGGCGCTCATCTCACGAGGGTGAGAATCTCGTCTTCCTCCGGGAAGCGGCCCTGCCGCTGCTTCGAGAACACGAGCTCACCGTCGGCGAGCACGTCGAACTGGTTCTTCTGCCCTGCCGCGACGGAGGTGGGGATGCCGTTGGCGTTCAGCACGGCCGCGAGACTCGCAGCCCGTTCGTCGTAGCCACCTCAGACGGGGCAGTAGTGGATCTCGACGGCCACGCCCGGATCCTACCCGGATGAAGGCCGGGCGACTCTCAGAGACGCGGCCGGTGGCGCTCGACGATCGCTCCGAAGTCGAGCGAAGACGGGAGCGTCCCGAAGACGCCTCCCGGCCGGTCGAGCCGCGACGCGCAGAACGCGTCGGCGACCTCCGGCGCGCCGTGGCGGACGAGCAGAGAGCCCTGCAACGAGACCGCGAGCAACTCCAGCAGCCTGCGCGCGCCTTCCTCGTCCGGATCCGCCAGCTCGCGCTCGAGCCGCACGATCGCCGCGTCGAGTCGATCGTCTGCGCCTGCAGCGAGTCTCACTTCGGCGAGGAAGGCGTCTGCGGTTTCGGGCTCGCGGGCGAGCGCCCGCAGGACGTCCAGCGCGTTGACGTTGCCGGACCCTTCCCAGATCGAGTTGAGCGGGCTCTCGCGGAAGAGCCGCGGCAGCTGCGACTCCTCGACGAAGCCGTTGCCGCCGAGGCACTCGAGCGCCTCGGCGACGAGCGGAGGCGTGCGCTTGCAGATCCAGAACTTGGCGACGGCGGTGGCGAGGCGCCGGAACGGGACGTCCGCCTCGTCGAATGCGCGGGCGAGCCGGAGCGCCGTGATCGTCGCAGCCTCCGACTCGACGCAGAGATCTGCGAGCACGTTCCTCATCAGCGGCTGCTCGGCGAGCAGGCGGCCGAAGGCGGATCGATGCGCGGCGTGGTGCGTGGCCTCGGCGACCGCGCGGCGCATCAGCGCCGTCGAGCCGAGCACGCAGTCGAGCCGAGTGTGGTTGACCATCTCGAGGATCGTGTGCAGGCCGCGACCCTCGGCGCCGACGAGCCGGGCTGCGGCACCGTCGAGGGCGATCTCGGCCGAAGCGTTCGAGCGGTTGCCGAGCTTGTCTTTCAGCCGCTCGATCCGGAAGCCCGCCTGCGGCCGCCCGACGAGAAAGCAGGAGAGCCCGGCGGGCGCCTGCGCCAGCACGAGGAAGGCGTCCGACATCGGCGCCGAGCAGAACCACTTGTGGCCGTCGAGGGCCCAGCCGTCTCCATCGCGGCGTGCGGTCGTCTCGTTCGCCCGCACGTCGGAGCCGCCCTGGCGCTCGGTCATCGCCATGCCGCAGAGCGCGTCGCCGCTCGTCAGGCGCGGGATCCACTCTTCAGCGAGCTCGGGCTGCGCTCGTAGCGCCGGCACTGCGGCGAAGGTCATCGAGAGCGGGCAGCCGACGCCTGACTCGACCTGCCCGAGCAGCATGAAGAGCGCCGCCCTGGCGACGTGCGCGCCGGGCCGGTCGTCGATCCACGGGAGCGACTGGACGCGGGCCTCGAGACCGAGGCGGAGCAGGCAGTGCCACGCCGGATGGAACTCGATCGCGTCGATCCGCCGGCCGTACCGGTCATGCGTCAGGAGCTTCGGCGCGTGCTCGTTCGCGAGCCGTCCCCACTCGAGCGGCGCGCCGCCGAGAACGTCCCCGAAGGCCGCCACCTCTTCCTCCCAAGCGCCGCCGCGCTCGCGCCTCAAGCCTTCCGCGAGCGCCGCGTCGGCATGGAACAGGTTGTAGTCCTCGAGCGGAGGCGGTTGGTTCGCCGTGCCTGTGCCTGCGATCGCCACTCGAGCATTGTGCCCTTGTGGGTGATAGACGGTTGAGCCCGTTGCAACGAGCATGAGTCGGCACGACTCCTGCCGTAGTTGCCCGGGGGGTTCTCATGATTCGGTTCACCGCAATTCTCATCGCTGTCTTCGCGACCGTCGGACTGGGATCCGCAGGCGCAACACCGCAGGCGCCATCAGGTGCGACTGTGGGTCCGGCTTTCGCCGGAAGCGGTGACAGGCTGCTGCCACCAATCACGGTTTCGGTGCCCTCGACGCTTCGTTGGACGAGCAACGGCCCGCTCTTCCAGATCTTCTCCACGGATGCGCTGGGCGGCGCGGTCAACTCGGCCGGTCGTAGCGGCGCGACGCTTCTCAACGTCGGAACCCACCGGCTCGAGGTGAACGCGTACGCCGGCTGGACGATCCGGATCGTTCCCGGAGTCGAGCGCCCACAGCCTCTCGGTGGCGGACTTGTCGGCTTCCGCGGCAACGGCAGCCGTGAACTACCGCCGTTCACCACCCGTCGCGGCACGAATCTCATCTGGACGAACAGCGGCGCGGTCTTCCAGATCGACAGCGGCGCGTTCACGCTCTCGATCAAGTCGCAAGGCAAGCGAGGGAAGCGTTACATGAGCGTCGGTATCCACGAGTTCGATGTCCTCGCGAGCGGATCGTGGACGATCGGCTGGAAGCCCTGAGCTAGCCGACGTTTCGTGCGGCGCGTGGCGGTCATGCACAGAGGGAGGACTGTGGCCATGGTCAGCATCCGTTCGCTACCGCTCCCCTCGGGGGAGCGGATCCCCGTGCTCGGGCAGGGGACGTGGGAGATCGGCGAGGACCCAGGGAGCCGCGCCGAGGAGCTCGCGGCACTGCGACTCGGGCTCGACCTCGGCCTGACGCTGATCGACACGGCCGAGATCTACGGAGACGGTGCCGCCGAGGAGCTCGTGGGCGAGGCGATCGAGGGCCGTCGCGACGAGGTCTTCCTCGTCGGAAAGGCGTCGCCATCCCGCGTCACCAGCCACTCGGTCAAGGAGGCGTGCGATAAGAGCTTGAAGCGCCTGCGCACCGACCGGCTCGACCTCTACCTGCTCCACTGGCGCGCGGCGGCGCCGGTCGAGGACTGGGTGCGCGCGTGCGAGGCTCTCGTCGAGGCCGGGAAGATCCGGCATTGGGGAGTCAGCAACTTCGACGCCGTCGACCTCGCAGCCGTCGTGAGCCTTGCCGGCGGCGAGAAGGTCGAGACCGATCAGGTGCTCTACAACCTCGCGCACCGCGAGATCGAGTTCGAGCTGCTCCCGTGGTGCCGCGACTGGGGGCTGCCCGTGATGGCCTACGCCCCGATCGACCGCGGCAGCCTGGTGGCGAACGACATCGTGGTCGCAATCGCGGAGAAGCACGGTGTCGCGACGGCGCAGGTCGCGCTTGCCTGGGTGCTGCGCCAGGAGGACGTCTGCGCGATCCCGAAGGCGTCGATCCGCGAGCACGTGCGCGAGAACCGCGGTGCGCTCGACCTCGAGCTCGACCGCGACGACCTCGAGGCGCTGGACGAGGCGTTCCCGCCGCCGACGCGGCCGGTGCCCCTCCCGATCTACTAGATCGTCTTGAACTGCTCGAACGGTTGCTTGCAGCTCGTGCAGTAGCGCAGCGAGCGGCACGGGGTGGGGCCGAAGATGTTCTCCAGCCGCGTCTCCGTCGAGTTGCAGTATGGGCAGCGATGTACCGCCTTCTGCAGCTGAAGCAGCGTCGGGGCGCTCGTCGCGCGCGGGGGCGGCGGGGCGAAGCCGGCCTCGCGCAGCTTCTCCCGGCCGGCGGGAGTGATCCTGTCGGTCGACCACGAGTCGTCGAGCAGGACGTCCACCTGCGGCTCGCCGCCGAGCGCGGTCACGGCCGCCTCCATCTGCGTGCGCATCGCGTCGAGCGCGGGGCATCCCATGAACGTCGGCGTGAATCCGATGCGCACGTGCTTTCCCTCGACCGCCACGTCCTTGACGACGCCCAGGTCCACGAGCGAGATGACCGGAATCTCCGGATCCGGGATCTCGCCGAGCGCGTCCCAGACGGCGGCTTCGGTCACCACTGGGCACCGACCGGAGCCGAGCGCCGCACCATCGTCATCTCGTTCCAGAGCTCCGCGAACTCCGCGCCGGGCGCCGACCGCTCGACCGCCGTGACCTCCGGGCGGCCCACCCGCTCTGCGAGCGCCGGTCGCAGCTCCGGCTCGAGGACGCCCAGCGCATAGGGCCAGAGCTCGTCGGCGGCCGCGCGGTAGCGCTGTTCGTCGCGCAGCCGCTCGAGCCACATCTCGGCGTGCAGCCGGTGGTAGACCTCCTCGCGCTCGATCTTTGCCGCGATCCCGGCGAGCTCTGCGTCCTCGTGCTTCTTCAGCCGCTCGATCCGGATCGCGTCGGCGGTCTCGTAGAGCACGTGCCGGGTAATCGTCCGCGCCCAGTCGGGGACGAGGCGCAGCTGAATCAGCGGCGCGCAGCGGTACTCCTCGGGCGCACGGTCGAAGGCGAGCGCATCGGCGTCGGTATCCAGATCGCGAGCGGCGAGCTCGTACAGCGCCCGCGCGTGGCCGATCTCGTTCTGCGCGATCGACGAGAAGGCGACGTCCTCCTCGAGGAACGGCGCGATTCCCGTCCACTCGGAGTTCCGCCAGCCGAGGATCAGCTCGTCGTCGGCGAGCTCGAGCAGGACAGCGGTGCGAGCGCTCACCGCGCACCGACCGAGAAGACTTTGTGTTTCAGAAACACAAGGTACGTCTGACGGCTCGAATTCGGCTCGGGCATGCGGTCGGCCAGGAGCTTGTGTTTCAGAAACACAAGGTCATTCCGCCGCGGCTGCGGTGCCGGCGCGCTCACGCGCTTCCTTCAGCCGCCCCTTGATCGAGTAGCCGTCCACGCGGCGGTACTTGAGGTCGAACTCGTCCGGGAACTCGTCGATCTCCACGATCGCCTCGCGCGGCACGACCCACAGCGCGACCGACTCGCCGCGCCGCGCGTAGAACTCCCGCGCGTACGCGTCCGCGAACTCCGGGTTGGGAGCGTGGAACGACCCCCCATGCACGAACGGCTGACCCTTCCTTTCCTGCCGGAACACCTCGTAGATCAAGCCGCCTCCCTCGCCTTCGGCTCGGGCTCGTGGGGGGAACCCGGTTTCCCCCACGAGCCCCCAGCACGCGGGACACCCTCCTGGCCGCGCGACTTCGTCACGCGGCCTCCGCCAGGATCGCCTTCGAGACCCAGTCGACCTCGGCGCGCGAGGTCGCACGGAACGCAAGCCGTTCCTGCGACGCGGGCCCGTGGCCGGTGACCACGGCCAGCAGCTTGTCCCAGTCCGGCTCCGTGTACTCCCAGACGCCCTTGCCGTTCTTCCGCAACTTCGGGTCGGGGAGCTCGAGGCCGAGTTCGAGGATCTGCGGCACGTAGCCGTCGAGGAACTGCTGGCGCGCGTCCTCGTTCCCCTGGCTCTTGATCCGCCAGATCACCATCGGGTCCTCCTCGGCGGGGATCGGCGTGCCGTGGAAGTGCATCAGCGGCTCCCACCAGCGGTTGAGCGCTTCCTGCACGAGTTCCCGCTGCTCGGCCGTGCCCGTGACCATCGCGAGCACCGTGTCGCGGCCGTGGAGGATGTGGAAGGACTCCTCCCAGCACACCTTCTTCATGACCCGCGCGTAGGGCGCGTACGAGCACTTGAGCAGTGCCTTCTGGCTGATGATCGCGGCCGCATCGACGAGCCAGGCGATCACGCCGACGTCGCCCCAGCTCTTCGTCGGGTAGTGGAAGACGTTGTGGAACTTCGACTTGCCGGAGATCAGATCGTCGAGACACTGCGCACGCGGCTTGCCCAGGTCCTCGACGACGCGGTAGATCAGCTGGCAGTGCCCGACCTCGTCCTGGATCTTCGCGGTCAGCGCGAGCTTCCGCTGCAGCGTCGGCGCGCGCAGGATCCAGTCGCGCTCGGGGAGGACGCCCATCAGTTCCGAATTGCCGTGCATCTCGATGAACTTGATCAGCCGGGCCCGGTACTCGTCCGGCATCCAATCCTCGGTCTCGACGAGCCCTCCGCCCTGGACGTACTCGAGAAACTCCTGCTCACGTCGTTCCACGGTCTCGCCTCCCTGCCGAACGGTCGTTAGCATGGAGTGTATCCCCACCCGCCGGAACGAGCTCACCCGACAGGCTGCCCGCCTCTTCGCGCAGAAGGGCTATCACGGCACGTCGATGGGCGACCTCGCCCAGGCGATGGGCGTGCAGAAAGGGTCGCTCTACTCGCTGACCGAGTCGAAGCAGGAGCTGCTCTACGAGACGATGCGCGAGGGGGCCACCGCGTTCCACGCCGGCCTCGATGCGCTCCCCGAAGAGGCAGGCGCGAGCGAGCGGATCCGCCTGGCGCTGCGGGCGCACCTGCGTGTCGTGGCCGAGCAGCTCGACCTGGCGACGGTGTTCATCCGCGAGTGGCGTTATCTCGAAGGCGAGCGACGCGAGCAGATCGTCGCCGAGCGGCGCCGCTACGAGGAGCGGCTGCGCGGTCTCTTCCGCGACGGCCGTGAGCACGGCGAGCTCCGCACGGACCTCGACGAGAGCGCCGCGGCGCTGCTCGTGCTCTCCGCCGCCAACTGGGCGTACACCTGGCTGACGCCCGGCCGCGACACGGATGCGATCGCGGACTCGTTCGCGGCGATCCTGGTCGACGGGATCCGCGGCTACGCGTCGCTTGATTCGCCGCCAGTCCAGGCGTAGGGTCGGCGCGTTACGGGCGGACATCGAAGGAAGGAGCCCGAATGTCTGCTGAGAGCAACAAGGCGTTGTCCCGCCGTCTCCTGGACGAGGCGTTCAACGCCGGCAACATGGCCGTCGTCGACGAGTTGGTCACCGCCGACTTCGTCAACCACGACTCCGCGGCCCCTGAGCCGTTGATCGGCCCGGATGCCGCCAAAGCAAGCATCGAGGGATACCGCACGGCGTTCCCCGATCTGCGCCTCACGATCGAGGACCAGATCGCCGACGACGATCGCGTTGCGACGCGTTGGAGCGCCAGGGGGACGCACGGGGGCGAGCTGATGGGCATGCCCGCTACCGGCAAGCAAGCGACCGTGACCGGGATCACGATCGACCGGATCGTGAACGGCCGCATCGCCGAAAGCTGGACGAACTGGGACACGCTCGGGATGCTGCAGCAGCTCGGCGTCGTGCCGGCCCTGGCTACGGCCTGACGAGCGAAGCGCGAAGGGGTCGCCTGGCGCGACCCCTCTTGCGCCTGGGCGTATCTGCCGATGAGGAAGGGACGTTTCCTGGAGATGTTTCCTTCGCTACCCCACCCGCGGCACATGCCTTGCCCAGAATGCGGCGAGTCGGTCGCGCTGGAGGTGCAAGCGCCTCACACGTGTGACGAGGAGCGCTGGGCGAACTACCAGCTCTTCCAGCTTCGCGATGAGGTGGCGGAGCTCGACGATCAGCTCGCGAGCTACCTCGACTCGCCTCACGGCCGGTTCGAGCTGTGGTACGCGGCTCGCCGCCGCGAACAGCAGGCGTAGCGCCTTTCGGACACATACGCTCGCCGCGTGGACAGTGTTCTGATCGTCAACCCCCGGGCGAGCCGAGTCACGGAGGCGCTGACCGCGGACATCGCTCGCACCCTGGGTGTTGCCGACGTGCTCCGCACCGAACGGGCCGGTCACGCGACCGAGCTCGTAGCGTCGATGACCGGGGTTGACCGGATCTACGTCTTCTCGGGGGACGGTGGCTTCAACGAGGCGCTGAACGGGAGCGATGGGCGCGTCCCGCTCGGCTTCGTGCCCGGCGGCGGGACGAGCGTCCTGCCTCGCGCGCTGGGGCTCCCGCGCGACCCCGTTGCCGCGGCGCTCAGGCTCGCGGCGGGCAACACTCGCCGGATCTCGCTCGGCCGCGCGAACGGGCGCCGCTTCGGCTTCGCCGCCGGGATCGGGCTCGATGCCGAGCTCGTGCGGAGGATGGACGCACGCGGCCGCGACGAGAGCGGCCGCCGGCCGGGCGATCTCGTCTTCGCCTGGACGGCCGTGAAGACACTCGCCGAGCGCCGCCTGCGCTTCGAGCCGGTGCTCGACATCCAAGGGCACGGGCGCGCCGCGTTCGCGCTCGTCGCCAATACGGATCCCTACAGCTACGTGGGCCGGCTTCCGCTTCGGCTGCCGCGCGGCGCGCAGATCGACGGGGGCCTGGACCTCATCGCCCCGCGCTCGTTCAGGGCGCGGCACCTCCCAGGCGTAGTTCGGTACCTCCTCACCGGGCGCACGGGAATCCCCGTCCTGCTCCTGCACGACGAGGACCGGATCGAGATGCGCTGCGACGAGCCGATGCCGCTGCAGCTCGACGGAGAGGACGTCGGCGACGTCACCGAGGTGGTGTTCGAGGCAGAGCGGGACGCCGTCGCGGTGCTCGTCCAATCCCGCTCTGTGGGCCGCTCGACCTGAGGTACAGTCAGCGCGGCGATGGCGAGCACCGTCCCCGCGGAGCGCGACCTCCGCCGTGTGATCGGCGACGGCGACTCGGTACCCGACGGAGAGGTCGAGGGGCTCGGAGAGCAGGATCTGCTCGATCTCTACCGGTCGATGGTGCTGCTGCGCACCTACGACGAACGGTCGGTCGTCTACCACAGCCAGGGGCGTATCGGCACCTACGCGATCTACTGGGGGCACGAGGCGATGCAGGCCGGCGCCGTCCACGCGCTCGAAGACGACGATTGGATCTTCCCGAGCTATCGCGAGTCGGCGATCGGGCTCCTGCGGGGGATGCCGCCGGCGACGATCCTCTCCTGGTGGCGCGGGCATCCGGCCGGCTGGTGGAACCCGGCCGACTACAACCTCGCCTCGATCTGCGTCCCGATCGCGACACAGGTGCCTCACGCCGCGGGTCTGGCCTGGGGAAAGCGGCTGCGCGGCGAGACTGCTTGCGCCCTGACCTTCTTCGGCGACGGGGCGACGTCCGAGGGCGCGTTCCACGAGGGCGCCAACTTCGCCGCTGTCATGCGGGCGCCACTCGTGCTCCTCTGCAACAACAACCAGTGGGCGATCTCGACGCCGTTGTCCGCCCAGACGCGTGCCGAGGCGCTGGTCGACAAGGCTGTCGGCTACGGGATCCCGGGAACGCGCGTCGACGGCGGCGACGTGCTCGCGGTGTACGAGGCGACCCGGGACGCCGTCTCGCGCGGGCGAGCGGGCCAGGGGCCGACCTTTATCGAGGCCGTCACGTACCGCGTCGCGCCACATGCGACCGCGGACGACGCGAAGGCGTACATCGACCTCGAGCGAGTCGAAGAGGAACGCGCGAACGAGTGCGTCGGTCGCTACGAGGGTTACCTCCGCCGCCTCGGCGTGCTCGGCAGCGAGCTCGAGCAGGAGATCAAGGCAGAGGCCACCGCCGCGCTGCGCGCCGGGATCGCTGCCGCCGAAGCCGAGCCGCCACCAGACATCGGATTGATCTTCGAGCATGCCTTCGCCGACCCACCTGCCTCGTTCGATCACGACCTCGCCGAGCTGCGGAGGGTCCTCGATGGCTGACAAGTACCTCGTCGAGGCGGTGAACGACGCGCTCCACGTCGAGATGGACCGCGATCCCGACGTGCTCGTGCTGGGCGAGGACGTCGGCCGCTCCGGCGGCGTCTTCCGAGCGACCGCCGGACTTCGTGACCGCTTCGGCGCCGATCGTTGCGTCGACACGCCACTCGCGGAGGCCGGCATCCTGGGCTCGGCCGTCGGGCTCTGCATGGCCGGCTTCCGGCCGGTCTGCGAGATGCAGTACGACGCGTTCTCATATCCCTGCCTCGACCAGCTGATCACGCATGTCGGCCGCTACCGGTGGCGCACCGGCGGGAAGATGACGTTTCCGATCACGATCCGGATGCCGTACGGCGGCGGTGTCCGTGCGCCCGAGCTGCACGACGACTCGCCCGAGACCTACTACGTCCACACGCCCGGGATCAAGGTCGCGATTCCGTCTACGCCTGCGGACGCGAAGGGGCTGCTCGCTGCCGCGATCCGCGATCCCGACCCGGTCGTGATTCTCGAGCCGAAGCTCGTCTACCGGACCGAGCGCGGCGAGGTGCCGGACGGCGAGCACGTCGTCCAGCTCGGGAAGGCGCGGCTCGCGCGCGAGGGGAGCGACCTGACGCTCGTTGCCTACGGCGCGATGGTGCCGGTCTGCGAGCGCGCGGCCGACGCACTCGACGCCTCGGTCGAGGTGCTCGACCTGCGCTCGCTCAAGCCGCTCGACGAGGGGGCATTGCTCGCGTCGGCTGCGAGGACCGGTCGCGTCGTCCTCGTCCAGGAAGCGCCGCGCACCTGCGGCTACGCGGCCGAGCTTGCGGCGATCCTCGCCGAGAAGGCGCTGCTCGACCTGCAGGCGCCGGTTCTCCGGGTGACCGGCTACGACGTCCCGTATCCGTACTGGACGATCGAGGATGCGTACATGCCCTCCGTCGCTCGTGTGGTCGACGCAGCGCGCCGACTGCTCGACTTCTAGTGGCCGTCCACGAGCTTCGGCTCGACCGCGCGTACCTGCACGGCTACTTCTCGCGCGACCTCGCGCCGGTGCTGGCCATCGACCCTGGGGACTCGGTGCGGATCTCGGTGCCGAACGCAGGATGGCGTGCCGGCCGGGACGAGCCGTTCGAGTCGCGAAACGCGGAGCTCGACACGGGTCATGCGCTCGCCGGCCCGATCGAGGTGCGGGGCGCTCGCGCCGGGCAGACGCTTGTCGTGCTGATCGACGACGTCACCCCGGGTCCGTGGGGCGCCACCTTCACGCAGCCGCCGCACCGGATGGACTGGGAGCTGGCGAACGGCGTCGGACGCTGGGCCGATCGGGAGGTGCGCCTCGCGCCGTTCCTCGGAGTCCTCGGGATGCCGCCCGACGAGCCCGGCGTGCATTCGACGATCCCGCCGCGACGCTGCGGGGGCAACATCGACTGCAAGGAGCTCGTCGCCGGCGCGACGCTCTTCCTGCCGATCCCGGTCGACGGGGCGCTCTTCTCCGCCGGCGACGGCCACGCGGCTCAGGGCGACGGCGAGGTCTCGGGCACGGCGATCGAGTGCCCCGTCGATGCGACCCTGACGCTCGACGTGCGCGACGACCTGCCGCTCGAGTGGCCGATCGCCCGGACGGACAACGCATGGCTCACCTTCGGCTTCGACCAGCATCTCGGTCTGGCCGCGCGGATAGCCGTCGACGGGATGCTCGACCTGATGGAGCGCGAGCAAGGCCTCTCCCGGGCGGATGCACTCGGCCTGGCGTCGGTCGCCGTCGACCTGCGCGTGACGCAGGTGGTGAACCAGGTACTCGGCGTGCACGCGGTCCTCCGCGACGACGCATTTCTGTGAGCGAGCGGCTGCGGCTCTGGCTCGAACGGGCCGAGCGCGGCTATCACCTGCGCGACGCCGCGACCGGCGAGCCCGTTCGCTGGGAGGACCCTCGTATTCGAGTCATCGCGGCAGCAGGTGTCACCTTCCGGCCCGAATCGCTCGAGGATTCCTCGTTCGACCCCGGCCGGCGGCTCGAGCTCGTCCGCGAGCCAGAGAACGAGCATGACCCGAACGCAATCGGGATCTGGAATGCGGGCCGCACGCTGCAGGTGGGTTACGTGCCCGCGGCGATCGCGCCGGAGCTCGCCGGCGACGAGCAGGCTGTCTCGCTGTGGCGGGTCGACGGCGGTCTCCGCGTGCTGCTCGCCCCTGCCGACGCCTGGCTCGGACTGCCCCGGTAGGCTGGCGCGCCGATGGCGTACGAGTTCAAGCTGCCCGACCTCGGCGAGGGCCTCACCGAGGGCGAGGTCGCCCGCTGGCTCGTCACCGAAGGACAGGAGCTCGCCGAGGACGACCCGCTCGTCGAGATCGCGACCGACAAGACGACGGTCGAGATCCCCTCGCCGGCCGCGGGCACGGTCACGAGGATCCTGGTCGCCGAGGGCGAGGTCGTGCCGGTCGGAACCGTTCTCGTCGTGATCGGCGGCGGCGTCTCGGAGCCGGCGGCGCCCGCTCCGGCCGCCACGCCTGCCGAGCAGAAGGAACTGGCGCCGAGGGGACTTAGTGTTCCTGTAACACAAAGTCGAGTCCAGGCGACGCCGATCGTTCGCCGCATCGCGCAGGAGCTGGGGGTGGATCTGGCTTCGTTGAGCGGCACAGGCCCGAACGGGCGCATCACCGAGAGTGACGTGCGCGGCGCCGGCGCCGGCACTGAGAATGTGGTCGAACAGGACTTAGTGTTACAGGAACACAAAGTTTCCGAGGGGAGGCGAGAGCCGGTGCGCGGGGTGCGGCGGCAGATCGTCGAGCACCTGACGAAGGCGCATCGCGAGGTGCCCGCGGTCACGTTCGTCGAGGAGTGCGACTTCACCGACGTCGACCTCAAGCACCTGCTCCCGCTGGTGCTGAAAGCGACCGCGGCCTCGCTGCGGCAGTTCCCGGAGCTGAACGCCCGCCTCGAGGGGGACGAGATCGTCTATCTCGAGCGCTACAACATCGGGGTCGCCGTGCAGACCGACCAGGGGCTCGTCGTCCCGGTGGTGCGTGGCTGCGACACAGCCTCCCTGGACGAGCTCGGCGCCGAGGTGGCGTGGCTCGCTGACGCCGCCCGCGCCGGAACGCTGAAGCCGGAGGAGCTCCGCGGCGGCACGTTCACCGTCACTAGCGCCGGCAAGCTCGGCGGCCTCCTCGTGACGCCGCTCGTCAACCACCCCGAGGTCGGCATCCTCGGAGTGCACCGGATCGCCCCGCGCCCCGTCGTCGTCGACGGAGAGATCGTCGTACGCCACATCGGCAACGTCTCGGTCACGTTCGACCACCGCGTCGTCGACGGGGCGCGGGCGGCGGCGTTCACGCTGGACGTGATCGCCCGCCTCGAGTCCGGCCTCCCCTCCTAGTTGTCGTCCCCCTTGTTGTTGTCGCCGTGACCGTCGTCACCGTGCCGGTCGTTGATCTGCGCGCGGATCTCGCCGCCGGGCCACTTGCTGGAGTGGACGTTGGCATACGCGTGCCCGGCACGCATCGCGGCGAGGATCTCGGCGAGATTGCCCACTTCGATGCCCTGTCCGGTGGGTCCGATCACGTCCGTCATGTCGATGTCGCCCTCGACCGTGCCCGACTGCGGGCAGGTGGGGGTGCCGGCCGTGGGGGACACGTTGGTCGCCGTCTGGCACAACCAGATCGAGATGCCGCCGTTGACGGCGCGCTTCCCGAAGTGGATGTGGGACTGCGTCACGGTCCCTTCGAGCCCGGAGTAGCTGAGCTTGTAGTGGAGCGACGTCCCGTCATTCGAGAGCTTCGCCTGGAACGAGCCACTCGCAACTGTCGAGATGTCCGGGTTTTCGTCGTACCCGATCATCGGTGTCGCAGTGAAGTGCCTGGAACCGCCGCCGGCGACGGCATACGAGCCCACCCCGAGCACCGCGATCACGACCACGAGCACCATTCCTCTGAGTGCAAGCTTCCCCATACCCGACCTCCATTTCTCCGGTCGTCATTGGACGGCCCCGATTGGGGCCGTCATCCTCGACTTACGCGGAGAACGCGCGGTCGGTTTTAGGCGACCGCGAGCTCGCGCGGGAGGTGCGGCTCGAGCATGGCCTCGATCCGCGGAGCGCTCGTGCGGCCGTCCAGTCGCGAGACCGCCTTCTTGTCCTTGACCAGCACGAGAGTGGGCACGATGTCGACCTTGAAGCGCTCGGCGAGCTCCGGGTTCGCGTCGACGTCTATGCGACGGACGCGGAGGCGCTGGCGTTCCTTGCGTTCGAGATGGGCGAGCAGGCTCTCCATCCTGCGCGCGGGTCCCGAGCGCTCGGACCAGAAGAACACGAGCAAAGGCCGATCGAGCTCTGTCACTGATTCCCTCCTGAGCGGTGCGGGTCGTACAGGTCCTCTGTTGTATGTCCAGAAAACACTGCGTCGAAACTACACTGAGCCGCGATGGGCGACTGGTACACGATCGGCCTCGCGCTCGGGCTCGGCACCGCGCTCGGCGTGCTCTTCGCAGGCCTCCTCTCCTCGACACCGCTCGGCCGCATCGCGGCGGTCGTCCTGGCGGCCGTGTCCGGTGCCGTCGCCGGTGCGCTGATCGAGGACTGGACCGAGATCGGCGGCGGGGCGATCGGAGGGCTCGTCGGCGGGGCCGCCGCGGCGATCGTCGTCGCGGGCGCGCTCCGGCGCGGAGGAACGCGGGGCGGCCTGGCGCTGATCGTCGCAGCAGTCGCGGCCGGGCTGGCCGGGCTCGCCTTCGTGCCCGCCGCCGGATACCTCGAGGCACTGGCGCTGCCGATTCTCGCCGTGCGGCTCCGCCGCACCCAGGCGGAGCGCTATGCCGGCCTGCGCTCCCTCGCCAGGGATTGAGCATCGCGAAGAAGCTGATCCTCGTTGTCATCGACGGCCTGACGCCGTCGATGCTCGAGGACACGCTCGAGCGCAGGGCAGCTCCCTCGCTCGCGCTGCTCGCCGAGCACGGCCGCTACGGCCGCGCGATCTCGACCTTCCCGTCGCTGACTCCGGTCTGCCTCTCGGCGCTCGCGACGGGAGCGCATCCGGATGTGCACGAGATTCCGCACCTGGTCTGGTATCACCGGGGTGAGCAGCGGCTCGTCGAGTACGGCTCGTCGTTCGGTGCCGTGCGGGCCGCGGGAACGAAGCAGTCGCTGATCGACACGATCTACGGGCTCAACGACAGCCACCTCGGCAAGAACGCGGTGACGGTCTACGAAGCACTGGAGGACGCGGGGCTGACTGCTGCGGCCGTGAACATCACCTGCTACCGCGGCCGGCACGAGCACCGTCCGACGGTTCCCTTCCTGACCCGCCCGGCCCGGGGCCCGAAGCGCTTCTTCTTCTACAACCTCTTCGAGTCGGACACGACCGGTGCGCCGCTCTCGGTGCGCAACAGGCCGCGTGGGTCGATCGACGCCTACGCCGTCGCGGTCGGCCGCTGGCTCGTGACGCGGGATGGCTTCGACTTCCTCGTCTACTACCTCTCGGACTACGACTACGCCTCGCACGCGCAGGGGCCCGACGCGGCGCACGCCGCGCTCGCCCGCTGCGACGAGGCCGTCGGCTCGCTGATCGAGGCCGCAGGCGGGCCCGACGAGTTCCTCGAGCGGTACGCCGTCATCGTCTGTGCCGACCATGGCCAGACGCCGGTGAGCGAGGTTGCCCGACTGCAGGACGTCTTCCCCGATGCCCTCGTGACCGCCTCGAACCGCGCGGGCATGGTGTACAGCGATGACGATCCTGCCGTGTTGGCCCGGCGGCTCGACGGGAACGACGCCGTCGACGTCGTCCTCTGGCGCGAGGGAGAAGACGCCGTCGCGCGCCGGGAAGGCGAGGAGCTCCGCTTCACCCCATCCGGCTCGAGTGGCGACGCGGCGATCCTCGATCATCCGCAGGGGCGTGAGCGGGCGTGGGCCGCGCTCGCAAACCCGAACGCGGGCGAGCTGATCGTCTCGGCAGCCGCAGGGTGGGAGTTCGCCGACCTCGGCGGCCGCCACCACGCCGGCGGAGGCTCGCACGGCTCGCTCATCACCGGCGACTCCGAGGTGCCGATGCTGACGGTCGGGCTCGATACGCAGCCGGGCTCGATCGTGGAGGTGATGCCGGCGGTGCTCGACCACTTCGGCGTTGCGGCTCCGGCGTACGTACACCCGCTCGTCCGGACGTGAGGTCGAGCCGGGATCTGGCAGCACTCCTGCGGCGGCGGGGGATCGGCGACGCGCGCGTGCTGGAGGCGATCGGCCGCGTCCAGCGCGAGCTGTTCGTCCCCGGCGAGCTGCGGGGACGGGCCTACGACGACCGCGCGCTCCCGATCGGTCACGGGCAGACGATCTCGCAGCCCTTCATGGTCGCTTCGATCTGTGCCGCGCTCGACCTCGACGGCGAAGAGCGCGTCCTCGATGTCGGTACAGGCTCGGGCTATCAGGCCGCGGTGCTGGCCGAGCTCGCAGCCGAGGTGGTCACGATCGAGCGGGTCCCTGCGCTCGCTGAGCGAGCTCGCCGGACGCTCGCGGATGCCGGCTACGAGCGGGTCGAGGTGCGGGTCGGCGACGGCACTCTCGGTGTGCCCGAGCGGGCTCCGTTCGACGGGATCGCGGTCGCCGCCGCGGCTCCCGCCGTACCCGAGGCGCTCTACGACCAGCTCGCACCGGCCGGGCGCGTCGTGGTACCGGTCGGGAGCCGCCGCGACCAGCGCCTCGAGATCGTGACTCGAGGGTCGAGCGGGCGCGAGGAGAGGACGTCGGTCCCGTGCCGGTTCGTGCCGCTCGTCGGCGAGGCCGGGTTCACCGAGCATCCGGCCTGGTAGACCTTCGCTGCTACGCTCGCCCGCGTCGATGCAGCGCTCCTCCGCTTTCGCTGACCGAGGCACGATCGAGCGCGCACGGCGTGCGCTCGGCCGACGGCACAACTGGCTCCAGCTCGGCAAGTTCTGCGGGGTCGGGGCGAGCGGTTACCTCGTCAACCTGGCTGTGTACGCCCTCCTCCTGCGCGGCGCCGGTCTGCACTACCTGCTTGCTGCCACCGGTTCGTTCCTGGTTGCGGTGACGAACAACTACACGTGGAATCGCGTCTGGACGTTTCGGGGCCAGCGCGGGCATGTGGCCTACCAGGGTCTGCGCTTCCTCGTCGTCTCGACGATCGCGCTCGCGGCGAACCTCGTGCTGCTCTACGGCCTCGTCCGCTTCGGCGCCGGCGAGCTGCCCGCCCAGGCGCTCGCGATCGTGCTCGTCACCCCGCTCAACTTCGTGGGGAACAAGCTCTGGTCGTTCCGAAAGCACTAGCCGACGGCCTGGGCGGCGCCGCCTCCCGGCCGGCGGAGCCGGCCTCCGCCGGCGCCTCGCGGCGCTCCAGCCGACGGCCCGTATCTCCCTACTGTTCCACCGGCATGCGCGCCGCGGGCGCCGCGGCAGGACGCCGGCTGGTGGTCGCGTTCCTCGTCGCGCTCGCGCTCGCCGCGCCTGCGCGAGCGGCGACCGCACCCAGCGAGCCGGTGTACGACGGGGACGGCCGTCTGATCCAGGCGCCGTTCGTGCCGGCTGCCGGGGCTCACCGCCTGACCGGGAAGCAGGCCACGGACATCCTGCTCCGCTTCCCGAAGGTCGCAGCGTGGCTCGACCGCTATCCGCCGCACCCGCAGACCGACGCCGAGTACCGGGCCGCGACCGACGAGTGGATCGTGAAGGCCTGGTCGGGTGACGCCGGTCAGATCGTGCTCGGCAAGGTGAACGACAACTCGGGAGCCGTGGTCGAGGCATGGACGGGCCCGCAGGTCGCCTGGACGATGGCGCGCGGCGGTGCCGGCGCTTTCGGCGGCAAGACGATCAACGGGATGTGGCTCTGGCTTGCTTTCTGCGCTCTTTTCGTGATCGGGCTCGCGGACTTGCGCACTCTCCGTTCGCTGCGAAACCTCGACCTGCTCGCGCTGCTCTCGTTTTCGATCTCGCTTCGGCTCTTCAACGACGGTGAGATCTTCTGGAGCGCACCGCTCGTCTACCCGCCGCTCGTCTACCTCCTCGGCCGGTGCATCTGGATCGCGGGCCGAGACCGGCCGCCGCGCGCTCGGCCTCCGGTCTGGCCGGTCTGGCTGCTCGCCGGCGCCGCGGTCTTCCTCGGCGGGTTCCGGGTCGGGTTGAACGTGGAGGCGCAACGAAGCGTGATCGACGTCGGCTTCGCAGGGGTCGTCGGCGCGCAGCGGATCGCAAACGGCGAGATGCCCTACGGGCATATGCCGTTGCAGGAGAGTCAGGAGCCGTGTGGTGTCGCCGACGCGGAGGGCGAGATCCGCGAGCGGATCCAGACGAACGGCCGCTGCGAGGCGTCCAATCCGCGCGGCGACACGTACGGCCCCGTCTCCTACCTCGCCTACCTGCCCGGGTATGCGGTCTTCGGCTGGACTGGGAAGTGGGACGAGCTCTGGGCGGCGCACGCGACCTCGCTCCTCTTCGACGCGCTCTGCATCCTCGGGCTCGCGCTCGTGGGGCGGCGGTACGGCGGCCCGCACCTTGCGGCCACGCTCGCGTTCGCGTGGGCTGCGAACCCGTTCACGCTCTACGTCTCCAACTCGAACACGAACGACGCGATCATGCCGGCCTTCCTGATCTGGGGCTTCTGGCTCGCGTCGTCCGCCTGGACGCGTGGGGCGGCCGTGGCGCTCGCCGGCTGGACGAAGTTCGCCGCCCTGCTGCTCGCGCCGCTCTGGCTGTCGTATCCGAACGGGTTGCGGGTCCCGGCGAAGCGGTTCGCGCTCGGCTTCGTGGGAGCTACGGTCGCCGCCTTCCTGATCCTCCTGCTCGAACCCAACCCGGTGCACGCGGCGCGCGTCTTCGTCGAGCGCACCGTCGGCTTCCAGCTCGATCGCGAGTCGCCGTTCTCGCTCTGGGGCTGGGGGCAGTACCACGCGGCCGGTGTCCCCGACCTTCATGTCGTCCAGCAGGTGCTGGAGGTGCTCCTGGTCGCGGGCGCGGTGCTGGTCGCGTTCGTGCCGCGCCGGAAGTCGATCCTGCAACTCGCCGCGCTCACCGCCGCGGTGCTGATCGGATTCGAGCTCGTGCTGACGCACTGGTTCTATCTCTACATCCCGTGGTTCTTTCCCTTCGTCGCCTTCGCCGTCCTCTATCGACGTGATCGCGCCGCGACGGTTCACTGAGCTCGCGGCGCTCGCCGCGGCGGCGCTCTTCCTCGCGTCGTGGGGTGTGCTGCACACAGCGTGGTACGACGACGGCGAGATCGTCGACATCCCGGTCTACGAGAAGTACGGCAATGCGATCGAGGACGGGGCGGTGCCGTACCGCGACATCCGCCCCGAGTACCCGCCCGGGGCGCTGCCCGTGTTTGCGCTGCCGGCGCTCGTGAGCGACGACGAGGAAGGCTTTCGGAACGCCTTCGAGTGGCTGATGGCCGGCTGCGGGGTGGCGATGGTGCTGCTCACCGGGGTGGCACTCTCGGGATTGAGGGCCACGCGGCCCCGCACCGTGGCGACGCTCGCCCTCGCCGCCTGCTTCCCGCTTCTGCTCGGGTCGGTCGTGCTCACCCGCTTCGATCTCTGGCCGGCGGCACTCGTCGCCGGCGCACTCGCTGCCCTCGTCCACGGACGCGGCCGCGTCGGCTTCGGAGTGCTCGGGGCGGCGGTCGCCGTGAAGCTCTATCCGGCCGTCCTCGTTCCCCTCGCGGTGGCCTACGTCTGGCGCCGGCAGGGCCGGCGCGAGGCGCTCATCTGCGTCGGGGTGCTCGCGGCTGTGGTGGCGCTCGTCTTCCTCCCGTTCCTCGTGCTCGCGCCGGGCGGTGTCGCGCACAGCATCGGCCGCCAGCTCTCGCGGCCGCTCCAGATCGAGAGTCTCGGCTCGGCGCTCTACCTCGCTGCACACCATCTGCTCGGAGTCGATGTCGTCATGCGCTCGGGGGCCGGCTCGCAGAACCTGTCTGCGACCGGAACCGGAGTCACCGCGGTGCTGCTCGGCGTGCTTCAGACAGGCGTGCTCGTCTGGATCTGGCTGCGGCGGCCCGAGACGGCCGAGGAGCTCGTCCGCTGGAGCGCGGCGGCTCTCATCGCCTTCGTCTCGCTTGGGAAGGTGCTCTCGCCGCAGTTCCTGATCTGGCTCGTACCCGTCGTGCCGCTCGTCGCGGGCCTACGCGGTCTCCGGGCGTCGATGCTGTTCGCCGGAGCGCTCGTCCTGACGCAACTCTGGTTCCCGTCGCGCTACTGGGATCTCGTCCGCGAGCTCGATCCGGTGCCGTCGCTGCTCGTCCTCGCGCGCGACCTCGTGCTCGTGGGACTGCTCGTCGTGTTGCTGAGAACCTCCAACGCAATGAAGCGCTGAGTCGCCGGGGCACGCCGGGCGGGGCGATGCCGTGTCCTCAGTCGCGTCGATATGCCCGCATATCGACGCTCCCTGCGTCCTTGCTTCGCACAACCCAGCACACCCCGGCGACGAGGCCTCATCACGTTAGAGGCCCTAGGGATACGCGACGCGAACCGGCTCGATCGCCGTAGCCCGTCCCGACTCGTCGCAGTCGATCAGCGCTCCTTCGATCTTGACGCCGCCCTCGGCAGTCTCGAAGCGCACCGGCATGCCCGTGCGCATCCGGTAGATGGCCTGATCGGCCTTGACGCCGATCACCGAGTCGTGCGGCCCCGTCATGCCGGCGTCGGTCATCGCCGCCGTGCCGCCGGGCTGAACGCGTGCGTCGGAGGTCTGTACATGGGTGTGCGTGCCGACGACGGCGGTGACCCGGCCGTCCAGCCAGCGCGCCAGCGCGACCTTCTCGCTCGTCGCCTCGGCATGGAGGTCGACGAAGATCACCGGTGCCTGTGCCCGCGCCTCCTCGACGAGCTCGTCGATCACCTCGAACATCGCGACTGCCGGCGAGAGGAAGAGCGAGCCCATCACGTTGATCACCGCCACCGGCGTGCCGTCCTCGGCAGCGGCGACCGTCAGCCCGCGGCCGGGTGCGAACTTCGAGAAGTTTGCGGGCCGGATCACCCGCTCCGAGCTCTCGAGGTAGGCGTTGATCTCGGAGCGCCTCCAGGTGTGGTTGCCGAGCGTGATCACGTCGGCACCTGCGGCGAGGACGCGGGCGGCGAGCTTGGGCGTGATCCCGACTCCGTCCGCGAGGTTCTCGCCGTTGACGATGCAGAACGAGGCCCCGAGCTCCTGCCGCAGCGCAGGAAGTCGCTCCTCGACGGCCCGCCGGCCGGGCGCGCCCACCACGTCGCCGATGAAAAGAATCTTCAGCGAACTGACAGAACGGCCGCAGGATGCACCGATAGCGACACGTTGTTGCCCGCATCCTGCGTGTAGCGGGCGAGTGCCTGGCGCTCGACGGCGGTCAAGTCGACGACGACGCCCATCTTGGAGCGGGCCTTCGTGACCGCGGAGCCGACCGTCAGCGCCGGGTCGGCGCGCAGGTGCGTGAGCGAGACGACGACAGAAGGCGCGGCATGCGGCCGGACATCGATCCGGGCGCCATACGTCCGGTTCGAGAGCACGAAGTCGGTGATGCCGACGACCGTCCCGTCCACCGGCGCGTAGACGTCGGTGCCGGGCGCCGCGCCGACGGCGAGCGCGGATGTGCCGGGACCGCGGTCCCCTTGCAGCTGGTACCAGACGAGCCGGTTCTGCTTCGCCCCTGCGAGGCGGTGCCAGATGCGTGCGAACAGGCCGGCGTTGCCCTGCCGTCCGACTGGGTCGAGCGCCAGCGAGCCGTTGCCGGCCTGGTGGTAGCCGATTGCCGTCACGGCCGTCTGGGCTACCGGCAGCTGCACCTGCACCGTGCCGACGGTTGCCACGATCTGGGGCAGCGGCTGTCCGCCCGGCAGCACGTTCGCCTCCGCGAGCGGCCTGGTCGCGACCGGATTTGCGCTCCAGGTGCCGAACGCGGTCAGCAGCAGGGTCAGCAGGAGGACCGCCGAAAGAAGAATCGTCACGACAAGACGAGTGGCATGACGCTCCGGTCTTCGCCGGCGCGCTCGCATGCGCTGGAGCTCTCTGGGCGCACGCGGCCGCACCGTCTGGCGGTTTCGGGCCGAAGCCATGGGCGGCACCATAGCCGACCCTTCCCAATCGATCCACTCGGCACGCTCGTCGCCGGCGACTGTCATTGGCGTTCCACCATACGGTCGAGCCTGGACGGAACGACGGAATGCCCCCTTGGGGTGATGGACTCGCGGCCGGTGACGACGAAGCTGTGCGCGACTGGTTCCTGCGGCCGAAAGGCGGAACGAGAATGACTGCGGCTCAACTGAAGCGGAAGCTTCGCAACTCCCCGTTTGCGTCCGTGCAGACGCGGCTCTTGCTCCCGAACGCGTAGCGCCCGGTAGAACCGCGGCGGCGAACCCCCCACGCCGCCGCGTAGATTGTGGGGATGAGCGCATTCCCCGCCACGCGCCTGCGCCGGTTGCGGCGCACCGATGCACTGCGTTCGCTGGTGCGCGAGACGCGGCTCGACCTCGACGACTTCGTGATGCCCTACTTCGCGGGGCCCTCGACGGTCCTGAACGAGGAGCTGCCCGGGATGAGCCGGTACTCGGTCCAGGATCTGGTCGCCGAGGCGGGCGAGCTCGTCGGCCTGGGCGGCAAGGCCGTTCTCCTCTTCGGCGTCCCCGACGAGAAGGACGACGAAGGCTCCGGCGCCTGGGACGTCGACGGGATCGTGCAGCGTGCGCTGCGGGCGCTCCGCTCGGAGTATCCGGAGCTCGTGCTCGTCACCGACGTCTGCCTGTGCGAGTACACCGCGCATGGCCACTGCGGCGTGATCCGGGACGGCGAGGTCGCGAACGACGAGACACTCGAGCTGCTCGCGCGCACGGCGGTCAGCCACGTGGAGGCCGGCGCGGACGCGGTCGCGCCGAGCGACATGATGGACGGACGTGTCGGCGCCATCCGCGAGGTGCTCCCCGAGACGCCGATCGTGGCCTACGCCGCGAAGTACGCCTCCGCCTTCTATGGCCCCTTCCGCGACGTCGCCGAGTCGGCGCCGTCCTTCGGCGACCGCCGCGGCTACCAGATGGATCCCGCGAACGTGCGCGAGGCGCTGCGCGAGTGCGAGCTCGACCTCGCCGAGGGTGCCGATGTGCTGATGGTGAAGCCGGCACTGCCGTACCTCGACGTGATCCGCGCCGTCCGTGAGCGCTTCGACTGCCCGGTCGCGGCGTACAACGTCTCGGGCGAGTACGCGATGGTCAAGGCGGCGGGCGCGTCCGGTCACCTCGACGAGCGTCCGGCGGCACTCGAGTCGCTGACCGCGATCAAGCGCGCCGGCGCGGACCTCGTCTTCTCCTACTGGACGAAGGAGCTCGCGACGTGGCTTTGAGACAGCGCTCGGATCTCGCGCGTCGCGCCGAGAGGCTGATCCCCGGCGGCGTCAACTCGCCGGTCCGGGCGATGCGGTCGGTCGGTCTCGACGAGCCGATCTTCATGCGCAGCGGCAGCGGCTCGGCGATCGAGGACGTCGAGGGAAACCGCTACGTCGACTGGGTGATGAGCTGGGGGCCGCTCGTCTTCGGTCACGCCGACGAGGAGACGCTCGCCGCGATCGTCGAGGCCGCGCAGCGCGGGACGACCTTCGGCGCGCCGACCGAGGCCGAGGTGGAGCTGGCGGCGGAGATCGCCGATGCGGTGCCGTCGGTCGAGAAGGTACGGCTCGTCTCCTCCGGGACCGAGGCGGCGATGAGCGCGGTCCGGCTCGCGCGCGGCTTCACCAGACGCGACCGGATCATCAAGTTCGCCGGCTGCTACCACGGCCACTCGGACGGGCTGCTGGCGAGTGCCGGCTCGGGCCTCGCCACGCTCGGGATTCCGTCCAGTCCCGGCGTCCCGACGGGCACGACGGGCGACACCGTCGTGACGACCTACAACGACCTCGACGCGACGGCGGCTGCGGTCGAGCGCTACGGCGAGGGCCTCGCGGCGATCATCGTCGAGCCGGTGGCGGGGAACATGGGGGTCGTACCGCCCGCGCCGGGCTTCCTCGAGGCCCTGCGCTCTCTCTCTGACGCCTCGGGCGCCCTGCTGATCTTCGACGAGGTGATCACGGGCTTCCGCGTCGCGCGCGGCGGCGCGCAGGAGCGCTTCGGCGTTGTTCCCGACCTGACCATTCTCGGGAAGATCGTCGGCGGCGGCCTTCCCGCGGCGGCGTTCGGCGGCCGGGCGGACGTGATGGAGCGGCTCGCGCCCGCGGGCGACGTCTACCAGGCGGGGACGCTCTCCGGGAATCCGCTGGCGACCGCAGCCGGGATCTCGGTGCTGCGCCGGCTGCGGGAGCCCTTCGTCTACGAGGAGCTGGAGCGGAAGGGCGCGCGGCTCGAGGCCGGGCTCGCCCCGTTCGGCCGCGTGCAGCGGGTCGGAGCGATGGCGACGCTGTTCCTCGCAGACCAGGAGATCAAGAACTTCGAGGATGCGAAGACGAGCGACACCGAGCGCTACGGCGCCCTGTTTCGCCACCTGCTCGAGCACGGAATCTACGTGGCGCCGTCGCAGTTCGAGTGCCTGTTCGTCTCGCTCGCGCACTCCGACGAGGACATCGATCGCACCGTCGAGGCCGTTGGCGACTTCTTCCGGTAGTTGCGCCGGTCGAGGCAGTGGCCTCCTGACGAGCGAAAGGCAAGCCAGGCAAGGACGCAGGGAGCGCCCATACCGGTCGGTATGGGCGCGACTGAGGAAGCCGCATGGCGCGGCTTTGCTGCCGTCAGGGGCTCGCTGACTTGGCCGGCGGGACTACCTCAACTGACCTTTTCGACGCGATCGCCGCGGAGGCGGCGGCCGAGAGCCCGCTCTGGGGGGAGCAACTGCGCGCCGAGCCGGAGCGCGAAGGCGTCTTCGGCCCGCTGACGCCTGAGCGCTTCGCACTCGGGCTCGAGACGATCTACGAGGGCTATCTCGTCCACTACGGGCGACCGCGCCTCTTCTCGGCGGCGGAGGGCGACGTCGCGCTCCTGCTCGGCGACTACCTCTACGCGCACGGCCTCGTCCGGATCGCGGCCACCGGCGACCTCGACGCCGTGGCGACGCTCGCCGAGCTGATCTCGA
The DNA here is from genome assembly GCA_033857955.1 of Gaiellaceae bacterium. GTDB lineage: Bacteria > Actinomycetota > Thermoleophilia > Gaiellales > Gaiellaceae > Gaiellasilicea. The sequence goes on from JAWVCW010000019.1 coordinate 55,869, forward strand.
CCTGCGCGCATCTTCGCGCGGAGGCCGCGCCCGGCGACGGTGAGGCCTGGGTGGACGCGGTGCGCCGGCTGGGTGGCGAGCCGGACTGGACCTCTGTCGAGCACGCCCTTGCTCTGCACGCGACGCGACTGACTTGATCGAAGGACGGCGCGGGGTGAGAATCCCCTCGTGACCGTCGATACGAGTGCTCCGGTCGCCGATCCGCGTGCCGTGCAGGCGGGCAGCACCGAGACGAACCCGTACCAGGCCGTCACGCTGTTCTTCGACCGGGCTGCCGACCACGTCGGGCTGGGCGACGAGATGCGTGAGATCCTGCGCACCTCCTACCGCGAGCTGACGGTGCAGGTGCCGGTGCGAATGGACGATGGGCGGCTCGAGGTCTACACGGGCTACCGCGTCCAGCACAACGCAGCGCGCGGGCCCTACAAGGGCGGGATCCGCTACCACCCCGATGCGGACATCGACGAGGTGCGAGCGCTCGCGGCGCTGATGACGTGGAAGACAGCCGTGATCGACGTGCCGTTCGGCGGCGCCAAGGGCGGAGTGCAGTGCGACGCGCGCGCGATGAGCGAGGGCGAGCGCCAGCGGCTGACGCGCCGGTTCACGAACACGATCAGCTATCTGCTCGGCGTCAACCGCGACGTGCCCGCGCCGGACGTGAACACCGACGCGCAGACGATGGCCTGGATGATGGATGCCTACTCGGCGCGCTACGGCTACACGCCCGCGATCGTCACGGGAAAGCCGATCGAGCTCGGCGGCTCGTACGGCCGTGACGCCGCAACCGGACGCGGCGTCGTCTACTGCCTTGCCGAGGCGGCACGCGACTACGGGATCGACCTCGAGGGCGCCACGGTCGCCGTGCAGGGCTTCGGCAACGTCGGTTCCTGGTTCGCGCGCCTCGCGCCGGAGCTCGGCTGTCGCATCGTCGCGGTGTCCGACGTCCGCGGCGGCGTTCATCGTGCCGAAGGACTGGACGTCGGTGCCCTCTTCGAGCACGTAGGCGAGCACGGCTCGGTCGTCGATGCGCCCGGAACCGAGTCGATCACGAACGAGGAGCTGCTCGAGCTCGGGGTCGACGTGCTGGTGCCTGCGGCGCTCGACCGCGTGATCCACACCGGCAACGCGAGCCGCGTCAAGGCGAAGGTCGTCGCCGAGGCGGCGAACCATCCGGTCACGCCCTCGGCCGACGAGATCCTCCACGCCGCCGGGGTGATCGTAATCCCGGACATCCTCGCGAACGCGGGCGGCGTCACCGTCTCCTACTTCGAGTGGGTGCAGAACATCCAGCAGTTCCGCTGGGATGAGGAGCAGGTGAACGCCGAGCTGCACAAGCGGATGGCGGCCGCCTGGGCGAACGTCTACGGCCGCGCGACCGCGGACGGAATCCCGCTGCGCCTCGCCGCGTTCGCGATCGCGGTCGAGCGCGTCGAGCGCGCCGACAAGTTGCGCGGCTATGCCTCGTAGTGGTTAGAGTCGCGCCGTGACCGCCTGGCTACTCGCCAACGCCGCCGAGGAAGGAAAGAACGTGATCCTCGGCATGCTCATCACGGGTCTCGTCTTCGTCGCGGTGATCGCGATCGGCGAGACCTCGCGCGCGCTCCGCCACCGGCGCCGCGGCCACTGAGCCGTCCGTAGACTGCGGGCGATGGCCCCTCCCGGCGACCTGCGCGAGTGGATTCGCCTGCTCGAGGACGAGGGCGAGCTCGTCCGCGTCTCGGCAGAGGTCGATCCGGACCTCGAGATCACGGAGATCGTCGACCGCACGGTGAAGGCCGGCGGCCCCGCGCTCCTCTTCGAGCGGCCGAAGGGGTCGAAGCATCCGCTCCTGATCAACCAGTTCGGCACCGAGCGCCGGATGTGCATGGCCTTCGGGGTCGAGCGGCTCGACGACGTCGCCGAGAAGCTCGAGGACGTGCTCGAGATGCAGCCGCCGCAGGGGCTCGTCGACAAGGTGCGCGGCCTGAAGAAGCTGAAGTCGATCGCCGACTCGCTCCCGAAGACCGTCTCGCGCGGTGCCAGCCAGGAGATCGTGCTCACCGGCGACGACGTGAACCTCGACGTGCTCCCGATCCAGCGCTGCTGGCCGGGCGACCCGGCGCCCTTCATCACGCTTCCCGCGGTGATCACGAAGGACCCGCACACGGGTGTCCGCAACGTCGGCATGTACCGGATGCAGAAGATCGACTCGCGCTCGACCTATATGCACTGGCAGATCCACAAGGACGGGCGCGCCGACTATCTCGCCACCGACGGCTCGATTCCGGTCGCCGTCGCTCTGGGCCTCGATCCGGTCACCGCGTACTCGGCGAGCGCGCCGCTCCCGAAGCACATCGACGAGTTCATGCTCGCCGGCTTCCTCCGCGGCGAGCCGGTCGAGCTGGTCAAGGCGAAGACGGTCGACCTCGAGGTGCCGGCGAACGCGGAGATCGTCCTGGAGGGCACGATCGAGAAGGGCGAGGTCGGCCTGGAAGGGCCGTTCGGCGACCACACGGGCTATTACACGCCGGCGGAGCCATTCCCCGTCTTCCGTCTTTCCGCGATCACGATGCGGCGTGACGCGGTCTATCCGTCGATCGTCGTCGGCAAGCCGGTGCAGGAGGACGCCTGGCTCGGCAAGGCGACAGAGCGGATCTTCCTACCCGCGATCAAGCTGACGGTGCCGGAGATCGTCGATTACGACCTGCCCGTCGCAGGCGCCTTCCACAACTGCGTGATCGTCTCGATCCGCAAGTCGTTCCCGGGCCATGCGCACAAGGTGATGCACGCGATCTGGGGCCTCGGCATGCTCAGCCTCTCGAAGGCGGTCGTCGTGGTCGACGCGCACGTGAACGTCCACGACTACAACGAGGTCTTCTTCTACGTCGGCGCGAACGTCGACCCCAAGCGGGACGTCGTCATCGCCGAGGGCCCTCTCGACCATCTCGACCATGCGCCGACGCTCCAGTTCGTCGGCGGCAAGATCGGGATCGATGCGACCGCGAAGGGGCCGGCTGAGGGAACGCGCGAGTGGCCGGAGGAGATCGCGATGAGCGACGAGATCAGGGAACTCGTCGATCGCCGGTGGGAGGAGTACGGGATACCGGCGCACGATGGCGGCGAACTCGTAGAGAATGGCTCTCGTCGCGGGTTGCGGCAGCTGATACGTCGTTGACAGGCAAGAGCGCCTGCCGGTTGAATCACGTGGGGAATCTGACTTGAGCTTGCACGACAACGAGACGCCGCACACGCCACCGCCGAGTCTTTGGCCGATCGGCTTTGCGGTCGGCATCGCCGTTGTCCTGACCGGCCTCGTCGTCAGCCCCATTGCCGCCGTCGTCGGCGCGGCGATCGCGCTTGTCTTCGGCTTCCTCTGGATCCGCGATGTGACGCGGCCCGTGCGCACGCCGGCGCCTGCCGTCGAGCCCGAGACTCGTCCGGCGACGGCGACCCTCGCGCCGCGCGCCGACGTGAGCGACGAGGAGGACGCGACCTATCCGCGCAGCACGTTCCTCTCCGCGGCGACACTCGGCCTCGGCGGCGTCATCGGCGGCGTGATCACGCTGCCTGTGCTCGGCTTCGCCGTCCTGCCGTCGTTCACGAACCAGCACGAGCCGAACGTCGAGCTCGGCCCGATCGACGCGTTTCCCGAGGGCGAGTTCGTGATCGCGACCTTCCTGGAGGACCCGTCGATCGGCGAAGTGAGCCGGCGGACGATGTTCATCCGCAACAACGGCCGGCTCGAGGGCGTGCCGAGCTTCACCGTCCTCTATTCACGCTGCGCGCACCTCGGCTGCCCGGTGCAGCCCAACGGGCCCATCTACGACGACCAGAAGAAGACGTTCGGCGACGTCGATCTGACACCGATGCTTCCGGCCGGCTTCGGTTGCCCGTGCCACGGCGGCCAGTACGACACCGAGGGCAACCGCACCGCAGGCCCACCCGTCCGGGCGCTCGACCGCGCGGAGTTCTCGATCATCAACGGCAAGCTCCACATCGGCACCTTCTTCAGCGTCGCCGACGTCGAGGGCTCGGGCGCGCGCGCCCGGATCAAGAGGTACGGCCGCATGCCGCCGGGCGTCCACGTCGACGGCGTCGAGGCGTGGCTGTACCCGCTGGAGGTGCCGCGCTAGATGGCCGTCGCACCGGCACGGAAGAAATCCGCGCGCCGCGCGCAGCTCGAGTCGGCGGCGCTGTATCCGCTCGACTGGCTCGAGGAGCGGTCGGGGCTCGTCGGCGGCGTCAAGTACTTCCTCTTCCGGAAGGTGCCGCGGGACACGGGCTGGTTCCACACGCTGGGCTCCGCGACGCTGACCGCGTTCCTCGTCCAGGCGATCACGGGTGTGATCCTCGCGATGTACTACAAGCCGGACCCGGCTTCGGCGTATTCCTCGATCCAGCACATCACGAACGACCTCACGCTCGGCTGGCTCGTCCGCGGCATGCACCGCTGGGGCGCCAGCGTCTTCATCATCCTGATGTTCCTCCACATGGCGCGGGTCTTCCTGTTCGGCTCGTACAAGTACCCGCGCGAGCTGAACTGGATCATCGGCGTGCTCCTGCTCGCGCTGGGAATGCTCGAGGGCTTCACGGGCTACCTGCTGCCGTGGGACCAGACGGCGTACTGGGCGACCGTCGTCGGCATCAACCTGAACGGGACGATGCCGGTGATCGGCCCCTTCCTCGCGCAATTCCTGGCCGGCGGAGCCGAGATCGGGTCGGACACACTCAGCAAGTTCTACTCCCTGCACATGCTCGCGATCCCCGGCGCGATCTTTGCGCTGATCGGCCTCCACCTGTACCTCGTGATCCGCCTCGGTGTCACCTCGCCGCCGTGGTCCGATGATGCGGCAGGCCGCGAGCGCCCTGACGAGATCGTCGAGAGCGGCGGACGTGAGGGCCTCGTCCGGCCCGGCCGGCGCGGAGGCTCGGCCTAGTGCCCCTCCCGGCAATGCCCTCCACGTCGCTGGCCCGCGATGAGCGGCGCCATGCGTCGTCCTCAGTCCCGCCAAGAGCTTCGGCTAGTGGCGCTCCCTGCGTCCTAGCCTGGCTTGCTCATCACACACCAGGAACGCGGCCGCATCACGTGGAGGGGCACCATGGCTAGCCGCCGGATCGAGGAGCGGCGCGCGCAGCACAAGCGCTACAAGGAGGACGTCGAACGGACCGGAAAGCCGTTCTTCCCGCACGCGATGTTCCACGACACGGTGATGAGCCTGGTCGTCGTGGCCGTGATCGTCGGGCTCGCGTGCGTCTGGTACTTCACCGCGGACGGGTCGAAGGACCCCGGCTGGCTCGGCCCGTACTACACGGAGGAGGCCGACCCCGGCACGACCAACTTCGTGCCGCGGCCCGACTGGTACTTCTACTTCCTCTTCTACCTGTTGCGGGTCTTCAAGTGGCCCGACACGGTCGTGCTCGGGACGGTCGGCGTGCCGAACATCCTGCTCGGGATCATGATCGCGCTGCCGTTCATCGACGTGCGGCGCGAGCGCCGGCTCTCGCGGCGCCCGGTCGCAGTCGTCTCGGCGATCGTCGTCGTGCTGGCGATGGGCACGCTGACCTACAAGGGGGCGACGGCGAAAGAGTCCCTCGGTTCCGAGACGCTGGCGGCTGTGCCCAGCTGGGCGGAGAGGGAGGGCTTCGCGGGGAACCAGGTGGCGGTCGAGGGCGCCAAGCTCTTCGCGGTCGCAGGCTGCCTCCAGTGCCACACCTACCTCGGCACCGGCTCGTCCAACCTCGGCGCTCCGGACCTGAGCGACATCGGCGCGACGAACAAGGGCGTCGACTACTTCCAGCGCTACGTGACGAACCCGGCGCAGTTCGGAAACACCGTCATGCAGCCGTTCGCGGGCCTCGGCCAGGACAACCTGCACAAGATCGCGACGTTCCTGGACGCCTCCAAAGGCCCGAAGGGCTAGGACCGTGCGTGTCTTCCTCGGCGTGACGGGCGCGTCCGGCGCTCCGTACGCCGCGAGGCTGCTGCGTGCCCTCGCCGAGTCGGGCTGCGAGGTGGGTCTAGCGGCCTCGGCCGCGGGGATCGAGGTGCTCGCGACCGAGCTGTACGGCGACGCGAGCCTCCCGCGCGACGACGTGCTCGAGCGCTTCACCGCCGGCGCCGCGGGCGTCACGGTCTACGGCATCAGCGACTACAAGAGCCCGTACGCCTCCGGCTCGGCGAAGGTGGATGCCTACGTCGTCTGCCCCTGCTCGATGTCGACTGTGGGAACGCTCGCCGCCGGTGCGATGGCGAACCTGATCCACCGCGCCGCGTCGGTGGCGCTCAAGGAAGGCCGCAAGCTCGTGCTCGTGCCGCGCGAAACGCCGCTCTCGTTCATCCACCTGAACGGACTCGCCACGCTCCAGCAGGCGGGCGCGACGATCCTGTTCGCGGCGCCGGGCTTCTACCACGGCGCCGCGACGATCGACGATCTCGTCGACTTCGTGGTCGCGCGGATCCTCGACCAGCTCGGGCTGGAGAACACGCTCGTCGCCCGCTGGGGCCAGTCGTGACACACGAGTCCGGCACGCTGCCCGCAGAGGGCGTCCGCTCGATGTTCGACCGGATCGCCCCGGTCTACGACCTGATGAACCGCGTGATGACGGCCGGGCTCGACCAGCGCTGGCGCCGTCTGACGGTGCGTGCGGTCGTGTCCCCGCGCGACCGCGTCCTCGATGCCTGCTGTGGCACCGGCGATCTTGCGATCGCGGCGCGGAACGCCGGCGCCGAGGTGGTCGGGCTGGACTTCTCCGGCCCGATGCTCGAGCGCGCCCGGCGCAAGGACCCCGAGATCGAGTGGATCCAGGGCGACCTGCTGGAGCTGCCGTTCGAGGACGGGTCGTTCGACGCCGCAACGGTCGGCTTCGGCGTGCGCAACGTCGCCGACCTCGAGCAGGGCCTGGCCGAGCTGCGACGGGTCCTGCGTCCGGGTGGCCGGGTCGGAATCCTCGAGATCACGAAGCCGCGCGGGCCGCTCCGGCTCTTCTACCGGCTCTGGTTCGACGTGCTGATCCCGCTGGCGGGCAAGATCCTTCCAGGTGGCAAGGCCTACACGTACCTCCCAGCGAGCGTCCGCCGCTTCCCCGGCCCCGAGGAGCTGGCCGGGATGATGGTGCGCGCGGGCTTTGGCGACGTCACGTTCCGCCGGCTCGGCGGCGGCATCGTCGCCCTCCACGCGGGGACTGCCCGATGACCACCTTGGAGGACGTCCGCCGCCTGCCGGGGCTCGACTCGTACCTGGAGCAGGTCGAGGCGCGCCTCGCGGCGGCCGTCGCCTCGTACGGAGGCCGGGCCGCCCAGGTCGCCGCGGACGCTCTCGCTGCCGGCGGCAAGCGGTTGCGGCCCCTGCTCGCCTTTCTCTGCGCGCCGCCCGACGGCCCGCCTCCCGTGGCCGCCGGGGTCGCGGTCGAGCTCGTCCACCTGGCCACGCTCGTACACGACGACCTGATCGACGGTGCGGCCGTGCGCCGCGGCAAGACGGCCGTGTGGGCTGCGCACGGCGCCGACGCAGCCCGGGCGACGGGCGACTATCTCTTCGCGCGCGCCTTCGCCGAGCTCGCCGCCGAAGGGGACGTCAGAGAGGTCGCCGTCCTCGCCGACGCGTCGCTCTGCCTGGCCCGCGGCGAGGCGATGCAGCGTCGCCAGCGCAACGATCCCGACACGCCGGTGGACGCCTATCTCGAGCGCTGCGCGCTGAAGACCGGGAAGCTGTTCGAAGCCGCCTGCTCGCTCGGCTCCGGGGGCACCCTCGGCCGCTTCGGCCTCAATCTCGGCATCGCGTTCCAGATCGCGGACGACATTCTCGACTGCGCGGGCGACACGATCGAGACCGGCAAGGTCGCGGGCACCGACCTGCGCGAGGGGACGCCGACCCTGCCGCTGCTGCTGGCAGCGCGCGAGGACGACGCGGTGAGAGCCGCGCTCGCCGGCGGTCCGATCGAGGGCGCGCTGCTCCGCGTCGCCGCGACCGGCGCGCTCGAGCGCTCCAGGGAAGTGGCCCTCGACTACGCTAGGCAGGCGCGTGAGAGCCTGAACGGGGGGCTCCATCGGGAAGAGCTCGAGTCGCTAGCGGACGCGGTCGTCGACCGGAGGAACTAGGAGAAAATCGTGGCAACGCTGGCCAGACCATCCACGCTCGAACCGATCCGGGAGAAGGTCGAGGCCGGCGAGCGGCTGGACTTCGAGGACGGCCTGGCACTGCTCGAGACCGACGACCTACTGGGTCTCGGAGAGCTCGCCGACCGGGCCCGTCGTCTCCGTGGCGGAACGGACGAGGTCTACTTCGTCCAGAACCTCTACTTGAACCAGACGAACGTCTGCCGGGTGAAGTGCAAGTTCTGCGCCTTCGCCGCCACCCAGAAGCAGGAGCACGCCTACACGATCTCCACCTCGGAGCTGGTCGAGGACGCAGTGCGCCAGCGCGAGCTGACCGGCTTCACCGAGATCCACATGGTCAACGGCGAGAACCCGCACGTCGACTTCGAGTTCTACGTCGACACCGTGCGCTCGCTGAAGCAGGCGCTGCCGGACGTGCACCTGAAGATGTACACGGCGTCCGAGATCCACCACATGACGGTGCTCTCGGGGCTCACGCACGAGGAGGTGCTGCGGGAGCTACAGGCAGCCGGGCTCGGCTCGCTTCCCGGCGGCGGCGCGGAGGTGTTCGCAGACCGCGTACGCAAGCTGATCGCGCCCGGGAAGGAGCATCCCGACCACTGGTTCCGCACGCACGATGCTGCGCATCGGCTGGGGATCCCCACGCACTGCACGATGCTCTACGGCCACGTCGAGACCTACGCGGAGCGGGTCGACCACTTCCTGCGGCTGCGGGCGCAGCAGGACGAGACCGGTGGCTTCCTCGCCTTCATCCCGCTTGCCTTCCACCCGGAGAACACCGTCTTCGAGCGGCGCGGCTGGCGGCACACGACCGGTTCCGACGACCTGAAGATGCTCGCCGTCTCGCGGCTGCTGCTCGACAACGTCGCGAACATCAAGGCCTACTGGATCATGATGGGCATGCCGCTCGCGGCCGTCGCGCTCCACTTCGGCGCCAACGACGTGCAGGGAACCGTGGTGCGGGAGCAGATCTTCCACGCCGCCGGCGCGGTCACGGAGACGGAGCAGAAGATCGAGGAGCTCGTCCGCTTCGTGCGCGACGCCGGCCGGACGCCGGTGCAGCGCGACACGCTCTATCAGGAGATTCGCCGGTGGTGAGACTGGGCCGGATCTCGTACGTGAACATGGCCCCGGTCTTCCACCGGCTGAACGCCGAGGTGGAGGAGGTGCAGGGCGTCCCGACCGAGCTGAACAGGTTGCTGCTCGACGGGCAGCTCGACCTCGCCCCGATCTCGTCGATCGAGTACGCGCGCCATGCGTCATCGCTGCGGATCCTGCCACGGATGTGCGTCTCCTCGGAGGGGGCGGTCGACTCGATCCAGATCGTGTCGCGGGTCGCGTTCCCATCGATCCGCTCGATCGCGGTCACACCGGAGAGCGCGACCTCGGTCGTGCTCGCGAAGGTGCTGCTCCCCAACGCCGTGCACGTTCCGCTCGAGCAGGAGGCCGACGCGAAGCTCCTGATCGGCGACGCGGCGCTGAAGAGCGCGTTCGAGGACCCGACTCCGCACTACGACCTGGGAAGGCTGTGGCTCGAACGAACGGGACTGCCGATGGTCTTTGCCGTCTGGGCCGCACCCGAGCCCGTCGCGGAGGGCGTTGCGGAGCTCGAGCACTCGCTCGTGGCGAGCGTGCGACTCGCGCGCGCCGAGCCCGACGTGCTCGCCCACGAGGCAAGCGAGCGCTACGGCTACCCCGCCGGCTATCTCGCGCGCTACTTCGAGAAGCTCCGCTATTCGTTCGGGCCACGCGAGCGGGCGGGGTTCTACACCTTCCTCGAGATGGCGCGTGACGTGGGCGAGCTCGAGAGCGTTCCCGAGCTCCGCTTCGTCACTCGCGGCCAGGCGGTAGAGGCTTGACCTTGCTCGAGACCCGGACGGTCGAGGAGATCCTCGCCAAGGCGCTCGACGGGGAACGCATCTCCGACGACGACGCCGTCGCACTCCTTCGCTCGCGTGAGCTCGTCGCGGTCGGGCGAGTCGCCGACGAGCTGCGCAACCGCAAGGTCGACCCCGACCGGATCACGTTCATCGTCGACCGGAACCTGAACTACACGAACATCTGCGTCACCGACTGCGACTTCTGCGCCTTCTACCGCAGCCCCGGCGACCGCAACGAGGGCTACCTGCTGCCGAAGC